>CAVVPF010000018.1:0-324757 GCA_963750025.1 uncultured Chloroflexia bacterium | reverse complement strand
AATATTGCTCTTGCTTCACCTCCTCGGCGGCCTCTCACTGACCACCAGCGGCCAGGTGATGATCGACGGCGTGAACATCAGCCAGCTCGACGACGAGCCCGCCACCCTGACCCGTCGAGCCAAGACCGGCTTCGTCTTCCAGTTCTTCAACCTGCTCCCGCACCCTGACGCCCAGGAGAACGTTGCCGCTGCCGTCCACTGATCGCCGGCGATCCGGCGACCAGCGATCGGCCGCGCGGTCGAGGATCTGCTCGCACCTGGTCGGTCTCTCGAAGGATCGCCACCGGCCCGACCAGCTCTCGGCGGGCGAGCAGCAGCGGGTCGCGATGGCGCGCGCGCTGGTCACCGAGCCCGCCCTCCTGCTGGCCGACGAGCCCACCGGCAACCTCGACTCACGACCGGCTGCGCGACATCCTGGACGCTGCTGCGGCGGCTCTGCGACCGCTCCGGCCAGCCGATCGTGCTGGTCACCCACGACGCGAAGGCCGCCGCCTATGCCATCCGCGTCCTCGTCATCGCGACGGCGGCATCCGCGACGAGATCGCGCTCGGCCGATGCGCGGACCACGCGGCGCGGCCGCTGATCGCTCGCCTGGCCGCCCTGGGGCTGTAGTCCGATGCGCCTGGCGGCCGGCGCTGCTTCGCGCGGCGCCCTCCGCACGACCCTGACCGGGCGTGGCGCTGGGGCGTGGCTGTGGTTACGGGCACCCGCATCGCCAACCAGGTCCGCCAGCGAGACGCGGCGCCGCGCCGCCACCGAGCTGTTTCGGCAAGGCGGAGCTGCGGGTGCGGCCCTCCGACCCGGCGGGCTTCACGCCGCGCGCCATCACCACGCTGCGACGCTCCCGGCGTCACCTGCCGCGGGCCCCGGTGGGAGAGCGCCACCTCACCATCTCCACCCTCCCCGTTTAGGACGTCTTCAACCTGCTGGTGCTCGGGGTTGACCCGGCGGACAGGCCAGGCTCCGGGACCAATGCGCTTCGAGGCCGGCGCCATGCTGCTTCGGCGAGCAGCCCACGGGATGCCCTGGTCGGTGCGGTCTGGGCTCGGGAGTACTGATCGGGAGTCGGCGACCAGCTCCCACGGGCCACCGACCCGAGGGTGAACCCACTGCGCATCGTCGGCCTGCTGGACCCCCCCCCCGGTCGCGGCGCAGGGCAGCGTGCTGGTCATGAATCGCGACGCGCTGGACGCGGGGTTCCAGGTCCCCTCGCCGGTGACGGCGGTTGACCTGGTGGTCGCGCCCGGCCACGCGGACGACGTGCAGGCCGCCCTCGACAAGGAGATGGGCGAGCCGTTCCTCGTCGAGGAAGTGGCCGATGCAGAGCTCCAGCTGAGCCGCGCCCAGGCCGGCTTTGCCGGGATCGCCTCCCGTTCGCTCTGCTCGCCCCCACGGTGGGGTGCCTTCCTGGTGGCCAATGCCCAGGCGATGACCCTTGGCGAGCGCACCAGGGGCCCGGCCCGCCCGCGTGCAGCGGGTGCCACGCGCCGCCAGCTCCTCGCGCTCTTCCTGCGCCAGGGATGGATGTCCTCATTCGGGTCGCGTTTGGGCGTGGCTGGCGGAATCGTTTCCCGGACGATGATCGGCTTCCTGCGCTCCACGCGCGCCGTGCTGGTGGCGGGCCTTCCCTGTGGGATTGGCCTTCGGGGGCGGCCTTTCGGTTACCTGCGGGTGCAGCGGCATTGCCTTCGGTGGCGGCTGCCCGCGCGCTCCGCCCCGTCGACGGCCGCCGGCCATCCCGCCAGCCGGCCGCTCGCGGCCAGCGACTGCGCTGGCTGCTCGTCATCGAGCTGCGGGTGCTGATGGTCGTGCCCGACCATCAGCACCAGCAGCTCGATGACGAGCAGCCAGCGCAGTCGCTGCCACAGCGAGCGGCCCGGCTGGCGGGATGGCCGCAGGGCGTCGAGCGGCGACACGCGGGCAAAGCCGCCACCGAAGGCAATGCCGCTGCGGCCAGGGTGACCAAAAGGCCGATGCCGAAGGCCAATGCCAGCGACAGCGGGTTCAGCGGAAGGCCCGCCACCAGCACGGCGCGCGTGGAGCGCAGGAAGCCGATCATCAGTGCCGCGATCCCGATTCCGCCAGCCACGCCGAGCGCCGAACCGATGAGGCCGATGGTCCATCCCCGGCGCAGGAAGAGCGCGAGCACCTGGCGGCGCGTGGCACCCGCTGCACGCAGCAGGCCGATCTCCCTGGTGCGCTCGCCAAGGGTCATCGCCTGGGCATTGGCCACCAGGAAGGCACCCACCATCAGGGCGACCAGGGCGAACAGGAAGGCGATCCCGGCAAAGCCGGCCTGGGCGCGGCTCAGCTGCAGCTCTGCATCGGCCACTTCCTCGACGAGGAACGGCTCGCCCATCTCCTTGTCGAGGGCGGCCTGCACGTCGTCCGCGTGGCCGGGCGCGACCACCAGGTCGACCGCAGTCACCGGCGAGGGGACCTGGAACGCCGCATCCAGCGCATCGCGATTCATGACCAGCACGCTGCCCTGCGCCAGCGACCCGAAACCGAAGCCGTCCAGCAGGCCGACGATGCGCAGTGGGTTCACCTCGGGTCGGTGGCCGGTCAGGATCAGCTGGTCGCCGACTCCCAATCCGTGCTGCCGAGCCCAGACCGCACCGACCAGGGCGTCCCGTGGGCTGCTGGCCGACAGCATGGCGCCGGCCTCGAGCGCATAGGTGCGGACCTGGGCCTTATCCGCCGGGTCAACCCCGAGCACCAGCAGGTTGAAGACGTCCTCGTTCGGCCCGGGGAGGGTGGAGATGGTGAGGTGGCGCTCTCCCACCGGGGCCGCGGCCGTGACGCCGGGGAGCCGTCGCAGCGTGGTGATGGCGCGCGGCGTGAAGCCCGCCGGGTCGAAGGCCCGTACCCGCAGCTCCGCCTTGCCGAACAGCTCGGTGGCGGCGCGGCGCACCGTCTCGCTGGCGGCCTGGTTGGCGATCAGGGTGCCCGTAACCAGCGCCACGCCCAGCGCCACGCCCAGGATGGTCAGGGTCGTGCGGAGGCGCCGCGCGGCGAGGCCGCGCCAGGCCAGGGCCGCCAGGCGCATCGGACTACAGCCCCAGGGCGGCCAGGCGAACGATCAGCGGCCGCGCCTCGTGGTCAGCTCGACGCCCCAGCACGATCTCGTCGCGGATGACGCCGTCGCGCACGACCAGCACGCGATCGGCATATGCCGCGGCGTGTGCGTCGTGGGTGACCAGCACGATCGTCTGGCCGAGTCGGTCGCAGGAGTCCCACAGCAGGTCCAGGATCTCGGCACCGGTCGTGTAGTCGAGATTGCCGGTCGGCTCATCGGCCAGCAGGATGGCGGGCTCGGTGGCCAGGGCGCGCGCCAGGGCGACCCGCTGCTGCTCGCCGGCCGAGAGCTGGTCGGGCCGATGGGCTGCCTTGTCGGAGAGACCGACCAGGTGCAGCAGCTCCTCGACCCGCACGCGATGCTGATTGACCGAATCGCCGGCGATCAGGAACGGCAGCGCGACGTTTTCGGTCACGTTCAAGGTCGAGATCAGGTTGAAGAACTGGAAGACGAAGCCGGTCTTGGCACGCCGGGTCAGGGTCGCCTGCTCGTCGTCGAGCTGGCTGATGTTCACGCCGTCGATCATCACCTGGCCGCTGGTCGGTCGGTCGAGGCCGCCGAGGAGGTGAAGCATGGTCGACTTTCCGGAGCCGGAGCTGCCCATGATCGCCACGAACTCGCCCTTGGCCACCGCCAGCGAGGCGCCCCGCAGGGCCTCCACCGAACCCTCGCCCAGGGGATAGCGCTTGACCAGGTCGTGTGCTTCGAGGATCACCGGCATACTCCCCCAGTCTAGCCCGCTCATGATGGACCGATCGTGCTCGGCGGTGCGCCGAGCCCCGGGCGCACTAACCGAAGAAGAACCCGAGCAGTGCTCCCAGCATGGTCTCGAAGATCCCCTGGTCGGCGGCGCTGGCCGTCTGGACCCGGTAGGTGCTGATGTCCGCCACCAGCGGCGCAATCGACGGTCGGTCGAACGGATCGGCGAACTCCATGGCGCGGACCGCGGCGCTGCTCGGCCGCATGACCTTGCCGACCAGCAGCGCTGATCCGTCGGGCGAGGCGCTCGGCGATGGCTCGCTCGTATCGGTCTGCTGCAACGTTGGATCCGGGGCCGGCGGCGCGGTCGGCTTGGGGGTGGCTGGCGAGCTGGGCGGCGCGGTGGGCTTTGGGGTCGGCTTTGGGGTCGGCTTTGGGGTCGGCTTTGGGGTCGGCGCGGGTGCGGTCGACTTGGCCTGCATGAAGAGCTCGGTGTAGAGGCGCGGACTGCGCATCTTGCCGCCCCACATGATGTTGTCCGCGCCGTAGGCGCCCACTCCGCCATGGGTCCAGCTCGGCTCCATCATGTTCTTGTAGTGTCCGGCGGACGTCATGAACCCTTCGTGGATCTTGACCGGGCTGTTTGCATCGGAGTAGCCGTTGTTCCAGCCGATGTTCTCGCCCCCCCACACGTACTTGAGGCCGTTGGTGTCGTACCAGTGGTAGACCTGATAGTTGGTGCCCAGGATGGTGTGATTGAAGTAGTCGCGGACGACCATGTCCTTGCTGCGCCAGCGGGCCAGGCTCACCAACGTGGAATGCTTCTGCAGCGCTCGCACGCCGTTGTTCACCCGGGCGCCGTTGAGCAGCTGCCACAGCGTGGCCTCCGCGGTCGAGGAGTCGAAGCCGGTGGCCGACTGAGGCGACCAGGCGAGCAGTGCCGCGGCCAGCAGAGCGGTGCCGGACAGGGCCAGGGCTCGGGCAATGACACGGGGATGTCGGCGGCGAGTGGTCTCGATGGACATGCACCGACCTTACGGTGGCGGGTGGCAGCGGTCAGTAGCGCATCGGTCCTAGAGCCAACAGGACCATGGGCGGATTGGTGCGGTGCGGGGCGTTCGTGACATCTGTCCCATCCTTCGCATCCGCCGGCCCTAGCACGTGGTCGCCTTCTCGCGTTCCAATTGGCAGGAACCTTGTAGGAGGTGAGTGTCATGCTCTGAGATCTTCGGCTGGAATATCGGGATGGGCGGCCTGGCGGCTGTCCTGCTGCTGGGTGGCGTGGTCGTCATCGGCCTCATCGCCCAGGTGGTCGGCGAGACCCGCACCGGATGGGAGTGGCTCGTCGCCGGGATTGGGGCGCTGCTGGGTGGCTACCTGGGCAGCGAGGCGTTTGGAACCGCCAGCACCTGGGGCCCGGTGGTGGAGAGCCTGTACCTGCTGCCCGCGCTGATCGGCGCAGTGCTGGTCGGCGGCGTGGCGGATGTCTTCGTCCGCACCGTGACCGGTGGCTCGTACACGCACCATGCGCGACCGATCTGACCCTTGGAAGCGGAAGCGCCCGGCCCTTCGCGGGTCGGGCGCTTCTGGTAGGTCGTGCGGTCAGATGGGGTGGCCTATGGGAGTCGAACCCATAACCTTCGGATCCACAATCCGATGCTCTGCCAGTTGAGCTAAGGCCACCACGGCGCCGGGCGGAGACGTTCAGCGCGGGGCGGCCGGATTCTCCCACGCCCTCGAGAAAGGCGTCAAACCTCGCGGCTCGTGCCGGGTCAGTGGCGGGTCATGCCGCGCACCAGGGCGAGGACCACGGCCGCGCCCAGGCTGGCGATCAGCAGCGCGCCAAGGAAGCCGCCGGCCTGGTTCTGATGCAGGACGCTCGTCCAGAACCAGCCGCCAATCAGGCCTCCCACCATGCCAAGGGCGGTGGTGCCGATGCAGCCGCTGCGTTCACGCCCCGGCACGAACCAGCCGGCAATCACGCCGGCCAGGAAGCCGATGACGATCCAGGCGATCGGGTTGAGTCCGGAAGGCATACGCCGAATCCTACGCCAGGCGGGTCAGGATCGACTCGCGATCGAACGCCCATGAACCGATCAGCATGGTCAGCCCGATCAGCCCGGCCACCAGCAGGTCACCGATCAGCACCTGCTGCATCGAGAAGGTGGCTTGCCCGCCGAAGAACTGCGCGACCGCCACGGCGATGATCGGCAGCACCACGAAGCCGCCGATCTGCTGGGCGGTGCGCGGGTCGCTCACGCGGCTGCTGACCACGATTCCAAGCAGCACGCTCAACAGGCAGATCGAGCGGCACCAGGGTCGCCATGGCGGTCAGCCACACCTCGCTGAAGACGAACCGAGTCAGGCGCGGATCAGCGATGGCACCGTTGATCAGCCCATAGGCGATGAAGACCCCCCAGGTGGCGGTCACCGCCGGCAGCGCGGCGGCGATCGTCTTGCCGGCCAGCAGCTCGGGCACCTCGAGCGGGGTGGCCAGCTGCGGCTCCAGCGAGCGGGCCACCTTCTCGCCGATCACCGATTGGGTGGCGATCGCCATCGGCACCATGGCCGGAATCAGCAGGAAATAGGCCATGAAGTTGGTGACGATGAACCCCTGGGCCGCCAGCTTGGCCGGGATGTTCGGGAAGTTGGCGATGTACTGCTGGATCTGTCCCATCTGGTTGGGGTCGAGGTCGTGGGCCTGGATGAAGGCCACGAGGCCGGTAGGGATCGCCGCGAAGACGAGCGCCGGGAAGGCCACCGCTCCGAGCAGCAGCCGGTTGCTCAGCAGGTCGCGCCACTCCTTGCGGAAGACGGCCATGACGTAGCCGAGCCTCATCGGTCGGCGTCCCGCTCGCCGATCTCGCCGACGAGCTGCAGATAAACCTCTTCGAGGGTCGCCGATTCCTCCCGGACCGATGTGATGCGCGCGCCGGCCCCCACCAGGCTGTTGATCAGGTCCGGAGTCTCGTGCGCCGGGTCGGCCAGCTCGAGCAACAGCGCGTTCGGCTGAGCCCGCGCGCCGGTCACGAACGGCAGGCTGGCCATCAGGTCGACGAAGGACTCGGGGCCGCGGGCTCCGTTGAGCTCGACCCGCACCGTGGCGGCCCGTCCGTGGCGACGCAGCCCGGCCGGCGTATCGACGCGCAGCAGCGTGCCCCGCATGATCCCGATTCGGTCGCAGAGCCGCTCAGCCTCGTCCAGGTTGTGGGTGCAGATCACGATCGAGCGGCCGAGGCTGCGCAGCGTGTCGACGAAGTCGCGCACCGTCTTGGCGGCCGACGGGTCGAGCCCGCTGGTCGGCTCGTCGAGGTAGATCACCTCCGGCTCGTGGAGCAGGGCGCGTGCGATGGCGACCTTCTGGCGCATCCCCTTGCTGAAGCCCGCGACCCGGTGGTCGGCATGTTCGAGCATTTCGACGACGCCCAGGTAGCGTTCCACCGCGGCGTGCAGCTGCGTGCCGCGCATGCCATAGAGGCGCCCGTAGTACGCGAGGTTCTGCCGCGCGGTGAGCTTCTCGTGGAGGCCCGGGCTCTCGGTCAGGATGCCAGTGATGGCCCGAATGCGCTGAGAGCCGTCCCCCAGCAAGTGGCCGTTGACGGTGGCCCTGCCCGCGGTCGGCGCGATCAGGCCCGCAAGCATGCGCACCGTGGTGGTCTTGCCGGCGCCGTTGGGCCCGAGCAGCCCGAAGATCTCGCCGTCCCCCACCGTGAAGCTCATGTCATGCACGGCGGTGAGCCGGCGAAAGTCCTTGCGCAGCCCATCAACCACGATCACGCTGCAGATCCTAGCGGCTCATGCATTAAGGGGCTGCAGTACCTCCGGCTGGACCGATCGACGCCACCTCGGCGTCGCCTGCGGCTGGACCGATCGACGCCACCTCGGCGTCGCCTGAGGAGGACCGAACGGCAACTCACCGGCCGAATGTCGGGCCACAGCGCCTTCACGGCAGGGTCGATGGGCCGAATGACCTCTACCGGCGACCGACTGGCGAAAGACCGGCCGATGGGTGTCGCATGCGCGACGTTGTTCATGGAGTTAGCGTGCGCCCGCAAGGCTAAGGCGGCGGTAATCGGCGCGTAAGCCCCTTGGCGGCAGCATTGCACTGTGTCTTCCCGAGAGAGCCAGCGCACCAGGGGATTGCTGCGTGCTGACCGGGTCGTGCGCTCGATCGGTCTTGACCTGCGGGCCTGGCGCCAGGCAGCCGGCCTGACGCAACGCGAGGTGGCGAGCGCGGCAGGTATTTCGCGCTCACTCCTGTGCCGGCTTGAAATCGGGCGCTCGCGAGATGTCACGATGCGGACGGTGTCGGTGCTCTACGCGGTGCTCGGCCACCAGCTGTCGGTCAAGGGTTACCCCATCGGGGAACCGATCCGCGACGCGGGCCAACTCCGACTGCTCGACCGAATGCGCGGCCGCGTGCATCCCGCGTTCCGCTGGACCGCCGAGGCTCCCATGCCGATCGCCGGTGATCTTCGAGCATGGGATGCACGGCTGGACGGCCCCGTCTCCATCGGAGTCGAGGCCGAGACGAGGCTTTCCGATCTTCAGCAGCTGCAGCGGCGGGTCGCACTGAAACAACGCGACAGCGGTGTCGACCGCGTCGTCCTGCTCGTGGCGAGCACCCATCACAACCGCGAGGCGATGACAGGGGCGATCGCGACGCTCCGACAGTCAATGCCGCTCGACACCCGCGAAACGCTGTGGGCGCTTGGCGCCGGGCGCGATCCGGGGGCGAACGGGCTGGTGATCCTCTAACGGTCGGCGCGCGCGCCGGCGAGCCCTTGCCGCGCAGGGAGGACCCAACAGCCAGGCAGTGGCCGAATGTGACGCTGCCGAGGCCATCGAGCAATCCCGCAGGCCGGAATGTGGCCCAGCGCAATCACCTCGGCTACCGAATGGCTGTTGGGCGCTCCCCCAACGACATCGCGTGGGCGACTACCATCCCGACATGCCGGAGCGCACTGTGAACAGCAAGCACGTTTTCGTCGGGCGCCTCCTTAACCTGCGTGTCGACGAGGTCGAGCTCGAATCGGGGCGCCACGCGAATCGTGAGATCGTCGAGCATCGCGGCGCAGTGGCCATCTGCGCTTGGGACGGCGAGCGCCTGGCGATGGTCCGCCAGTGGCGCCAGGCGGCCGAGGACGAGCTGCTCGAAGATCCCCGCCGGCACGCTGGACGCTGACGAGCAGCCGCGGGCCGCCGCCGAGCGCGAGCTGGCGGAGGAATGTGGCCTTGCTGCCGGACGCTGGGAGGAAGGGCCGACTATCTTCACTGCGCCCGGCTTCTCGACCGAGCGGTTGACCCTCTTCCTGGCCACAGAGCTGACGCCGGTCGCGGTCGAGCCTCCCGACGACGAGGCCCTGGAGCGCTCATGGGTTGCGCTGCCGGAGCTCCTGGCGGCGGCCGATGCCGGGCGCATCGTCGACGCCAAATCGCTGGTCGGCATCTACTGGTTAGCGCGAAGGCTCACCGGTCAGCAGAGCTAGGCGGACAGGTCGACCAGCTGCAGTCGGGGGTTCTCTGTGCGTCCCGGGATTCGGCCGCGCTTGGCGATCGGCCGACCGTCGATCTCCTTGAGGTCGCCGGTGAAGTCGATCGGGCTGGCGTCCGAGATGGCCGATCCGACCGCAAACGAGTCGACCGGGGCGCCGGCGGCCTTGAAGTAAGTGATCCGCTCGGGATCGACGCCGCCCGACACCACGATCTTCACCTGCCCATGCCCGGCCAGGTCGAGCCTTGCGCGAACCTCCTTGACCAGGTCGGCGGTGACCCGGCCACGCTCCGACGGCGTGTCGAGGCGCACCCCCCACAGCCGATCGCCCAGGGCATCGGCCACGCGCAGCGACTCCTCCGCCTCGTCCTTGAACGTGTCGACCAGCACGATGCGCGGTACGTCAGGATCGATGTGCCGATCGAACGCCTCCGCGGCACGCACCGTGTCGCCGAAGATGAGGATCAGCGCGTGCGGCATGGTGCCGGTCGGCGCGAGGCCGGCCAGCCGTGCCCCGGCCGGCGTGGATGCGCCCACGCAGCCACCCACCACGCTGGCGTAGTCCATCTGGTCGGCCACACTGGGGTGAACGTGACGCGCCCCGAAGCCGATCACCGGGATCGGGTCGGCCACCTCGACGATTCGTCGCGCCGCGGTTGCCCAGCCGGTGCTCTGCGAGAGGATCCCGAGCAGCGCGGTCTCGTACAGGCCGAAGGCGGAGTAGCGCGCGGTGATGCGCATCACCACCTCCTTGGGGCCGATCAGGTCGCCGTCGGCCAGCGACTCGACGACCGGCTGCGGGTCGTGCCCGAGGGCGGGGCCCAGGATCCGGCGCAGGTACGCGAGCGCCTCTGCCGCCCCGCACAGGACTGCGTCCTCGCGCGCGAAGAGCTCCATGGTGACGACCGGATCGAGCCGCTCGGCGGCCAGGATTCGGTGCGCACGGTCGAAATAGACGTCGGCGGTATCGCCAGCCAGGACATCAGCGTCCGGGCGAAAGTGCGGCGGCGTGCGAGTCATTGGGCCGCAGTGTAGTGGGTGCCGCGCCCCCGTCTGGCGCGTACCGCCAGCACCGCCGACGCGACGAGCAGCAACAGCGCCGCGGCCCCGATGCGCAGGAGACCGTCAACCAACGCGCCGTCGAGGCGGTGCTCGGCGTCGGCAATCAGCTGTGAGGCGGTGCGCAGGTCGCCGTCCCGGAAGCTGACGCCGGCATCGGCCAGCATCTGAGCGCCACCGTCAGTCGCGAACAGGCCGATCTGCTCGAGGATCCCACGCGCCTCCGCAACGCGCTCCTTGGCGGCGGCCATCGCCTCGACCACCGCGCGTTCGGCGTCCAGCTCCGCGTGAGCGCCGGGACCGCCTCCATCAGCGCGATACCGCTCCCGCAGGCGATCAGGTGGCGCCAGGCCGGCCTCATCGAGCGCCAGCAGGAATCGGTGTCGCTCGCCGAGCCATCGTCTCGCGTCGCCCAGCTGCCGGATCGCGTCATCGAATCTCCACACGGTCATGGCGGCGCGGATCGGGTCAGGCGCTCCCCAGTCCCCCGCGTCTTCGAGCAACGATCCGTAAGCGAGCCGGGCAACCGCCCGTAGATGGAGCTCGGGAGCGGCCTCAGGCCCGAAGACCTGCGCGCCAAACAGGTCGCCCAGGTCGATGCCACTCACCTCGGTCAGCTGGTCGAGCATGCGCCTCGAGTCGATCGGGGGCGGCGGCGGTCCGGCGGCGGCCCCGCTCGGGGCGGCCGGATCGTAGGCGGACAGGCCCGCGGCGCCACGGGCCAGGGCCAACCGCAGCCTGGCCTCCCCCAGCACCGCGGCGACCTGGTCGATGAGTGCCCACGAGGCGGCGTAGCCGTACGCTTCGGCTGCGACACCGTCTGACGCGGCACCCCATTGCTCCAGGGGGAAGGCATCGGCCGCCAGCTCCGTGGTCCGCGTCGCCGGCGCGTACGGAGGGTCAATCGCGAGGGCGACCGCGACCCGTTCGGCGAGGTGCGAGGCCAGCCCCTCCCGCAACCAGCGCTCAGCGGCCGCCTGCGGGCTGGCCCACACGTGCGCCAGCTGGTGGATCACGGTGAAGTCCGATGCCGAGAAAGCGACCTGGAGCTCGGAGGTTGAAGTTGCGCTCCCCTCGGTCGCCTCGCCTGCGGCTACCGATTCGACCACCACCAGGGGTCCAACGCGTGGGTACGGCAGGCCGGCCTCAGCCTCGAGGAGTAGCAGGGCCTGGGAGACGGTCGCGGCCACCCGGTCGCCCCATGCCCGGTCGGTGGACCAGGCGCGGACCTGGAGCTCCACCGTCGCGCTGGCCAGGGTCACCCGCCGCGTGAGGGTGGTGAAGGTCGTCTGCCCGATGGCGGTCACCCGGACCAGCCAGCGGGTCGGGTCCGCGACTGGCCCACTGCTCAGCCGGATCCGCTCGGGTCCGGCATCCGCGGTCAGGGTATCTCCGTACGAACGGACCTCCAGGTTCGGCGGCAGGTCGATCGTCACCTCGCTGGCGGTGCCGAAGCCCCAGGCCGCGAATTCCACCACCTCGGGCCGAATGTGCAGGTCGGGGGCCGCGCGATCGTTCAGCTCGAAACTCAGCGTGAAGCGAGCCTCCTGCCCGAATCGGACGCGGGTACGCGGCGTGACCGAGGCGACCGTAACGCCATCGCGGACGGCAAGCGCAATCGCGAGAGCGCCCTTGTCGTCCGCGGCACTGGCCCCCGACGCGCCCTGCTGCACCGGCAGCTCGATCCGGTCGAAGGCGCTGAGGCGACCCGCCGGGTCAGGGGTCGTGTTCGAGAAATCCACCTGGACCGTGACGCTGATGCGCCCGGCGGCAGGATCCACCACGTACCGGGCGGTGGTCTGCATCGTGTAGCCACTGGCGGCTGCCAGTGGAGCAGCCCACGCGGCGCTGGTCAGCAGACCTGCCAGCAGCAGTCCGAGGAGCCGCCTCACCGGTACCTGTCCAACAGGCGAGCCAGGCGTGAGCGGCGCGGCGGCCGCGGCGCTGGCGGCTCAAAGGCGGGCATCACCGATTCCACCTCGGCCCGATAGGTCCGCAGCAGCTCGGCGTTACGAGCCATCCTGCCCGTCCAGTCCGGCAGCTCGCCGCGATCGGCGACCGCCGACGCGGTCTCTTCCAGCAGCTGATCGGCGACCACCGTGATGGCCGTCAGCGCGCGACCCAGGGCGTCGCGGTCGAGCCCCGCGCCGGGCAGCTCGGCGACCAGCATCGGCCGGTCATCGTCGGTCAGCGCGAATTTGACGAACGGGTACTCGTAGTTCGCGCGCAGCATCCGGTGGAAGACACGCTTGGGCATCTCCATCGCCTCGAGGCCGTAGTAAGCCCACACCGAGAGGCCGACCCCCTCGACCCAGGCGACCGTGGTGCGCAGGTCGAAGCGACGCTCGCCGTCGAGCATGACGTCGCGGGTGTAGGCCGACTCACCGGCCTGGCCGGCCGCGGCGATCACCTCCAGGCCAAGCTCCGCGAGCCAGTCGTCAAGCGGCGGTCCAGGGTCAGCCAGGGTGGACCACCGTCTCGCCGGAGCGCACAGTGCGCCGGCCGCCGAAATCGGCCTTGACCACGCTCGGGTCGATCCTGCAATTCCGCCCGATGGTCATCCGCCCGGGGATCTCGGCCCGTTTGCCGATGATGGTGATCCCCGCGTACAGGCGCTCGGGCTCTACTCGGTTGGGACGCAGGTCTTCCCCCACCCCGACCTGGGCGCTCGGCCCGACCTGGCAATCCTTGTCGATGATGGTGCGATCGACCACCGCCCCCTCGCCGATCACCGTGTCGAACATCACGATCGAGTCGCGGACGATAGCGCCGCGACCAACGCGCACCCCGGGGCTCAGGATGCTGTGCTCGACCGTGCCTTCGATCACGCATCCGTGGCTGATCATGGACCGCCGGATGACCGCATCGGCGCCCACCAGGGCCGGTGCACGTTCCTCGCTGCGCGTGTAGATCAGCCATGACCGGTCGTAGAGGTCGATCCCCGGCTGGTCGGAGAGGAGATCGAGGCTCGCTCGCCAGTAGGCCTCGACGGTGCCGACGTCCTGCCAGTAGCCGTCGAACTCGTAGGCGTAGACCCGCCGTCCCAACGCGACCATGTGGGGCAGCACGTCGCGCCCGAAGTCAACCCGGTCCGCGGAGAGCAGGTCGCGCAGGCCCGGCCACGAAAACACGTAGACCCCCATGCTGACCAGGTTGCCGGTCGGCTGGGGAGGCTTCTCGACGAAGGCGGTCACCCGGCCTGTGGCATCGGTCTCCAGGATGCCGAACCGATGCGCCTCCGAGATGGGAACCCGGCGCACCGCGCAGGTGATCTCCGCCCCGCTGGAGCGGTGCAGCTCGATGAAGGGGCGATAGTCCATCTTGTAGATATGGTCTCCCGCCAGGATCAGCACCAGCTCCGGGTGGCGATCGGCGACGAAGTCGAGGTTCTGGCGGACGGCATCGGCGGTCCCGCGGTACCAGTCCCGGGTGCGACCGCGCCCCAGGTAGGGCTGCAGCAGGGTGACCCCGCCGCGGCTGCGATCGAGGTCCCAGGGCCGGCCGACACCGATATGGTCAATCAGCGACCGCGGGGCGTACTGGGTGAGCACCGCCACGTCGGTGAGACCCGAGTTGACCGCGTTCGACAGGGCAAAATCGATGATCCGGTACTTGCCGCCGAACGGGACGCCCGGCTTGGCGCGCACCTGCGACAGGATCGAGAGCCGCTCACCCTCGCCACCGGCGAGGACAAGGGTCAGGGTCGATTGTGACACGCGACGATTCTCGCACGGCCGCCGCAGCGCGACTCGCAGAAGCTCAGCGTTTCCTCAGCCTGCGTCGCGACCAGCCGGCGGCGCGGCCGGCCAGTGGCACCAGCCCGCCCAGCATCGGGATGCCGAAGATCGGGATCAGCGCGGCGGCATTTGGTGACCCGCCGCTGTTCGCGGCAACCGGGGTGGGCCCGGGAGTGCACTTGCCGGGCGGGCCAGGCGGACAGCCGGGGCCTCCGCCCGTCGGCGTTGGGCTGGGGCTGGGGCTCGGAGTGATCCTCAGGTTGCCGCAGATCGGCGCCCCGTAACCGCCCTTGCCCGGGACCGGCGAGATGCCGACCCAGATCTTCTCGGGGCCGTATCTGGACAGCAGGTTCGGATTCCCTTTGGCGCCCAGCTGGCCATTGACGAAGCGGTCGGCCCACTGCTTGGCCGACTGCGCCCACGCTTCGGGCCGGCGCGGATCCTGCCGGATCTCCGCCACGATGTCGAAGCACGACCCGCTGAGCGGGACCGTGACCTCGCCGCCGGCCCCCGGGGTTGGGATCGGCCCCCCACCGCCGACCTTCCTAACGTGCACGTTGTCGGGCGGAGGGACCGTTCCTTCCAGGAACGGCACCTCGATAGTCGCCCCGCACGCCGAGGTGGCCGCCATCCCGCTGAACTTGCACACCTTGGCTGTCACGATGCCAGCGGGCTGCTTGAACCTGGTGTTGGGCACCGGTTGCTGGCCGTTCCAGTCCCACGGCTTGTTCACCGCCACGGCCATGAAGTCGTGCCACAGGAAGAGCGGACCATCGGCGCTGTAGAAGTCGTGGGCGATCGGCTGCTGGTTGTTGTTCCCCATCCAGACGCCCGTGGTGAGGCTGCCGGCCACGTAGCCGAAGGCGCTCACGTCCTTGAAGTCGTTGGTCGTCCCCGTCTTGGCGGCGGCATCGCGTCGCACACCGTTGGGGTCCTTGATCATGGCGCGCTTGCCCCACCACAGGTTCAGGCGCGGATCGGTGTTGCCCTGGATGATCCAGTGGGTCAGGTAGGCCTCGGCCGGGGTCATCGGCTGGGTCGCCTTGGGACCGTTGTCGGCAAGCGTGTAGATGACCTTGTCGGTGCGGTCCCGGATCTCGAGGATGGTGGTCGCCGGATGCAGGGTCCCCTGATCGGCGAAGGCACTGTAGGCCTGCGTCATGTTGGCCAGGTTGACGGGCACCGAGCCGAGGGTCAGGGTGAGGCCCGGATCCAGGTCGGTGATGTACTCCTTGCTCGCCACGCCCAGCGACTCAGCGAACTCGGCGGTGGTGTTCACCCCGACCAGGGACTGCATCATCACTGACGGGACGTTGAGCGAGTAGCGGAGCGCGTCCATGGCCAGCAGCGGGCCGTAGGAGCGGACCGTGGCATCGAGCGGGATGTAGTTCCCGAACCGGGTGGTGGCGTCCACGAAGAAGGTGGCCGGGGTTGCCTGCCGCGCGCGGAAGGCAGAGGTATAGGTGATCGGCTTGAAGGCGGACCCGGGCTGCCGCCTCCCCAATCCAGCGACATCGAACTGGCCCTGGACGCGGGGATCGGTGCGGTTGTAGTAGTCAACGCTGCCGACGTAGGCCACGATCTCGCCGTTCGCCGAGTCGATGGCCACCAGCGCGGCGTTATGCACGTTCTTGTTCTTCAGGGCGGTCACCCACTTGACGACCTGGACCTTGGCCGCCTGCTGCAAACCGTAGTCGAGGGTGGTGATGATGCGGTAGCCACCGGTGCGCACCGCCTGCGCCGGGTTGGCGACCCCCATGGCGGCCAGGATGCGTTCCGCTTCGCGCTCCGCGCGGAAGCTGAAGTGGGGCTCCTGCAGGACCGAGGTGACCTTGCTCGGGTTCATCTCCTCCCAGGCGGTCGCCTTGGCCTGCTGGTACTCGTGCTGTGTGATGTAGTGGTCGCGCAGCATGGCGGCCAGCACGTCGTCGCGTCGGGCCATGGCCCGCTCGGGACCGCGCGGGGCAACGACCGGCTGGAACGGGTCGTAGAAGCTCGGCAGCTGGGGGAGGCCCGCCAGCAAGGCCGATTGGGAGAGGGTCAGCTGCTGCAGGTCGGTGACGCCGAAGAAGTTCGCCGCCGCGGCCTTGATCCCGTACGAGCGATTGCCGTAGAAGATCAGGTTGAGGTAGTTCTCGAGAATCTTCTCCTTGCCGGCACGCCCCGGGTAGGCGGCGGTGACCTCGCGCGCCAGGATCTGCTCGCGGATCTTGTCAGCGAAGCCGCGCCCCTCCAGGAAGGTCAGCTTCGGCTCTTCGCACGGATCCTGCTCGGCGGGCGCACTGCCGGGATCAAGTTCAAGAGATGGCGCCGCTGAGGAAGGCTGCTTCGCGGCCTCTGCCTCCTTGATCGAGCCGGCGTACTTGATCACCTGCTGGGTAATGGTGCTCGCGCCCTGGACGACGGAGCCGGCGCGCAGGTTGGCCAGGGCGGCGCGGGCCACGGCGGTGTAGTCGATTCCGTCGTTGGTCCAGAAGGTCCGGTCCTCGCCGGCCACGGTCGCATTGACCACGGCGTCGGGCAGCTCGTCAAAGACCACCTGTTCGCGGTTCTCGCATTCGAAGCGAGCCAGCAGCTCCATGCCGGTCCGGTCGTAGACATAGGTCGAGGCGGGCAGCTCGATCCCGTCCAGGATGTGCGGGTCAGGGAGGCCCACTGAGAAGTACTGATAGGCCGCCAGCAGGCCTCCCGCCGTCCCGGCCGTCGTCGCCCCGACGAACAGCACGAAGAGCCCCAGCATGACGGCGAGGAAGGTGGTCAGGCCACGCCGCGGCGTGCGTCTGCGGGTAGTGCGACGGATCATCAGCCGATGACGGCGTCGCTGCATGGCGGGGTGCATCAGTGAGAACGGTAGCGCATGCGGCTGCGGCGGTCGAATCGGCGGACCGGGTCATTACTCAGGGCAGGTACAGCCTCGGGTTGATCGGCGAGCCGTCGAACACGACCTGAAAGTGCACGTGGCAACCGGTCGCCATGCCGGTCATCCCCTCGTAGCCGACCACGTCGCCGGTGTGAATCTGCTGCCCCACCGTGACGATCTCATTCGACAGATGCCAGTACCAGGTCGCCAGGCGCTGCGAATGACCGATCACCACGCCGATCGCGGTGTCCCCGTACTGGGCCAGCGGGCGACCGTCCTCGAGGACCACGCCGTCGCCGGCGGCGTAGATCGGGCCGCCGCAATGAGGCGTGTAGTAGGCCATGTCGAGCCCGGTGTGGAACGACTCGAACGTGGTGGAGCCGAACTCCTGGGTGATCAGGAAGCTGCCGTGCTCGGGCCACTCGAAGCGACCGCGATAGGCGATATCGAGGGCGTCGGCTTCCGCCTTGAGCCGATCGACCAGCGCCTGCTGCCCGGCCAGCAGCAGCTCCTGGGCAGCCACCAGCTGACGCTGCTGGTCAGCGGAGAGCGAGGTGGCCTGGAGGTCTCGCCCATGCGCGCCCTGCAGCTCGGCGAGCTGCCGCTGCTTCTCCTCGAGCGCGACACGCGCCGCGTCCAGCTGCTGCTGCTCCAGGTCGAGCGCGGCGGTTCGTGCCGCCGCCGCATCCCGCAGCGCGGAGAGCGCCTCGCGGCCGAGGCTCAGTGTCTCGCGCCGCTTCTCCAGCGCCTGGCGACGGTCTTGGATCTCGGCGGCCAGGCGCCGGTCCTCATCGGTCAGGCTCAGCATGTACGAAAGCTGGCTGGTTGCCTTGGTGAAGGAGTCGGTCGACAGCAGCACCTCGAGGATCGAGGTCTGGCTCTGCTCGTAGGCGGTGCGCAGGTGGTCCTGGAGCAGCGCCTCGCGACTCGACAGTTCGATCTTCGAGGTGTCGATCTCGGCAGACACGTTCTGCAAGTTGCCCGCCAGGTCGGTGATGTCGATCTGGTAAAGCCTGAGTTCGCCTCGCGCCGCCACCAGCTCACGGGTCAGCTTTTCGAGCTGCTTGGCGGCCAGGTCGATCTGAAGCCCCACCGACTGGATGTCGGTCGCGATGCCGCGCAGGCTGGCGGCCAGGTCGGCCTGCTCCCGCTGCAGATCGGCGAGCTGTGCCCGCTGCCGGGTCAGCTCATCGGAGATCTGCTGCTGCAGGCGGATGGCGTCGGTGACGGTCGGATCCGTGGCGCGCACCACCGGCTGCCACCTCGCCGGCCCGACGAGGGCCATCACGAGGAGCAGAGCGGCGACCCATGGCGCGGGTGAACGACGGGCGATCGACATGGCTCCGTGCATGACAGGACCGAACGCTGCCCTGACTGCCGGACCCGGGGCGGGTCAGGACGGCGAACAGAGCGTCCCCCGTTATTGGCGGAGGGAAGGGGCTACAGGATAGCCGACCGGTGCCGCGGCGCGCCAGTCCTTTCCGACGGGCTGGCAGCAGCCGAACGATCCCCCTCAGCGCCCGATCAGCGCGCCAGCTGCGGCCGCCAGCTGACCCAGCAGGGCAGGTTCCCGAAGGAGCGTGATCACCGCCCCAGCCACCAGGAACGGTCCGAATGGGATGTAGCTTTTCATGCCAACGCGCCGTGTGACCAGCAGGGCGATCGCCGCGACGGCCGACAGCAGGGCGGCCATGAAGATGGCCACGAAGATGGCCGGCCAGCCGAGGAGCAGGCCGAGCGGCGCCACCAGGTAGAGGTCTCCCAGCGCCACGCCGGCGCGGATGACCAGGCCGAGCACGCCCAGGAAGCCGACCGCTGCTGCGCCGCCGATGAGGGCCTCGAGCGGAGTCACGGTGGGGTTGAGCGGCACGAACAGGACCGCCGCCACGATCAGCGGGTCGAGGAGGAGGTGCGGCAGGCGCCGCTGCTCCAGGTCGGTGGCGGTGAGCAGGACCAGGATGGCGAGAACGAGCAGATGGACGGCGGTCGCCCACGGCGGCAGGCTGGACCGCCAGGCCAGCGCCCCGCCGGCGCTCCCCGCCGCCGCAGCCAGCAGCACCGTGCGCAGGCCGGGCGAGCGCCGCGAAGCTTCGTCCGCGGGCCACACGCTGGCCAGCCGCTCCGCGGCCACGCCGAGCACGGCGAACGCGATCCCCGCCGCCCAGACGAATGGCGTCATGCGGGCACCTTGCGCCGCTCCGGCACGCTCAGCTGCGCGGGCTCGCGGTGAAGTCAAGCGCCAGGCGCACGAGCGTCGAGACGGTGGTGCCCAGCGATCCCTTCGGGTTGTGCGCCTTGTCACGCATGAGGTAGGCCGACCCGCCGATGTCGACGTGCACCCATGGCACGGTCACGAACTCGGAGAGGAAGACCGCGCTCTTGATCAGCGAGCCCTCGCGGGACGCGGAGTTGACGATGTCGGCGTGCGCCGAGTCGAGGCTGTCGCGGTACTGGGTCGCCAGCGGCATCTCCCAGAACCACTCGCCGGTCGCATCCGCTGCGGCCTGGACCGCGTCTCCCCATTCCCGTGGACGGGCGAAGTAGGCGCTGATCAGGTCGCCAAAGGCGACCGCCGCGGCCCCGGTCAGGGTCGCCACATCGACCACGTGGGTGGCGCCCTGGGTCTCCGCCCAGTGCAGGGCGTCGGCCAGGATCAGGCGACCCTCCGCGTCGGTGTTGATCACCTCGATCGTCATGCCGTTCATGGCCTTGACCACGTCGCCGGGGCGTTGCGCGTTGCCGCCGGGCATATTCTCGACCATCGGAGCGACCGCCATCAGCGGGGTCTGCGGCGCCAGCCGGGCGACGGTTCGGGCAGCCGCGATGACCGCCGCCGCGCCGGCCTTGTCGTGCTTCATCTCCTCCATCCGCTCCGGCGACTTGAGACTGATCCCGCCTGAGTCGAAGCAGACCCCCTTGCCGACGATGGCCAGGCGACGATCGCCTCCGCTCTGCCAGCCGGGCAGCTTGATGGCGATCAGCCGCGGTTCGTGAGCCGCCCCCTGCCCAACACCGAGCAGTGCCCCCATCCCCAGCGAGGCCATCTCGGCCGGTCCGAGGACCTCGACCGTGCAGCCATCGGCCTCGAGCTCCCGGGCCAGCCTGGCCATCTCCTCGGGGTTCAGATCATTGGCCGATCGATTCGACAGGGTGCGCGCCCACTCGACGCCATCGGCGATCGCCTCGGCGACCTGGAGGACGGCCTCCGACGGAGCTCCGTCGCCGATCAGCACCAGCTCTTCGACGCTGCGCAACATGGCGGCGGTGTCCCGCACCCTGCCGTAGTACGCGTAGGGACGGAAGGTGCCCTGGCTGGCACCGATGGCGGCTGCAGCGAAGGCGTCCGCGCCCTCCCCGTCGCGCAGCCAGAACGCCATGCGGGTCGCGCCGCGTCCCTGCAGCCTTCGGGTGGCCTTGGAGGCGGTCCGCCGTGCCCGCCACGGTCCGCGCCCACGCCGGCCGGAGGCCACCAGCAGGATTCGTCCGACGCCGATGCCATCCACTTCGATCAGGCCGGTCTCGTCCTCGACCGGGGCGAACTCGCCCCAGGAGAGGGCACGCCCAATCGCGCCCGCGCACGCCGCGTCCAGGGCAGCGAGGTCGGCCGGCCAGTCTCTATCGTCGCGGTATATGGGAACGGCCAGCACGTCGGCCAGCACGTCGGCGGGGTTGGTCGATTCAGCGCGGACGCGCATCCGTCTCTCTCCTCAGTAGGGGGGCCGCGGTGGTGGACCATCGGTCAAGCCAGTATAGACAGCCGATCCGGCACCTCAGCCGTGGGCCAGCATGCCGGCAAGCGAGGCGCGCAGGTCCGCTGCGGAGGCGAGCAGCTCGGCCATGCGCCGCAACGGCACGGAGGTCGTGGCCGAGCCGCCCTCGGCCATGGCGATGGCCAATGCCGAGTCGGCCTGCCGGGCGGCCGCGGAGGCATCGGCGTAGCGACGACCGGCGGCGTCGAGGGCCTGCCGGTTCCCCGAAATGGTGGCCGCCGCGATCGCCGCGGTGGTGTCAAGCAGCTCGCCGGTGGTGCCCAGCCAGACGACCAGGGCAGGTGGCGGCGGCTGCCAGCTTGCCAACACCTTCAAAGCGGCGCGCGCCTCGTCGACTCGATCCAGGGTGGCACGTGGATCGTTGCGTTCGAGCGCGACGACGCCGTCGCGCAGGGCGCGCAATACCGCCTCCGCGGCGTGGCGCCGCTCCACGAACTGGGTCGCCGCGTCGGCCGCCGCGCGCAGCTGGGACACGATGCTGGTGAGTACGAAACGATCGGCCGCCAGGTCCGGGAAAAATAGCGCCGGGTCGATCGCCGCCGCCACCCCCTCGAGGGTGGCCATCGCTCGCTGGGCCGCGTCGACGCTGGCCAGCCCATGGTCCAGCCGGTCAGCCGCGGCCTGCAGCGGGGGGGCCGGTGGATCGTTGCCCGCCACCGCGAGCGCCGCTCCCTGCCGCGCATCCTCGACCGCCGATTCGAGCAGGCGCGCCAGCCCGGCGACGGCAGCGTCGGCGGCGCCCGCCGCGCTCATGAGTCGCGCCGCTCGCGCCGCAGCGGCAGGAGGATCGGCAGCGGCCGGACTGGCCGCGCGCAGGCCAAAGCAGAGGCCACTGGCGCCCACCGCCAGCCCGAGCGAGAGGAGGGCCCACCGCGAGCGGCCGCCTATCATGGCCGCGTGATCCCTGACGAGCTGCGCTCGCTGCCCAAGGCCGAGCTGCACCAGCACCTCGACGGAGCTGTCCGCCCCGAGACCGCCGTCGAGCTGGCCGCCGAGATCGGCCTGGCGCTGTCGTTCGCCGAGGCGCGACAACGGCTCATTGGGCCGCCGCGCTGCCGGGACCAGGCCGAGCTGCTCACCTACTTCGACCTGCCGATTCGGCTGCTGCAGACCGCCCCTGCCCTGCGGCGCGTGGCAGCGGAACTCGTCGACACGATGGCCGAGGACGGGGTCCGATATGCGGAGATCCGCTGGGCGCCGCGCCTCCACCTCGACGGTGGCCTGCCGGTGGCCGACGTGATCGCGGCGGTGGCTGATGGCGTCGCCGATGCGCGCGGGCGGCTGGGTTCGGGCGCACCGTTCATCGGCCTGATCGTCACCGCCATGCGCTCCCATCCGCCGGGTGCCAATGTCGAGCTGGCGCGGGCCGCCGCTGCCTTTGGTCCGCCGGTCCTCGGCTTCGACCTGGCGGGGCCCGAGGCGACATACCCTGCCCCGCCACATGCGGCCGCGTTCCGGGCGGCCGAGGCCGGTGGGCTGGCGCTCACCGCACATGCCGGCGAGGTGCCCGGGCCGGAGCGCATCCGCGAGGCGATCGATCTCGGCGTGCAACGCATCGGCCACGGGGTGACGGCGGCCGGCAACCCCGACCTGATCGCCCTGCTGCGTGAACGGGAGATCACCCTCGATCTTTGTCCTACCAGCAACGTGCAAACCGGGATCGTGGCCGACCTCGCCAGCCACCCGCTGACCGAGCTGCATCGGGCCGGCGTCAGCGTCACCATCTCGACCGACGACCGAACCGTGTCGGCCACCACCCTGACCGATGAGATGGCTCGCACAGCGGCCGCGCAGGGCACGACCCGCCGGGAGCTTGCCGCCATCGCCACCAACGGCTTCCGACGCGGCTTCGGACCGCCGGAGCTGCTGCGAGCCATGACGGCCTCGGCGGAACAGGCCTGGGGCACCTGGGCTGCGAGAGATCCGGCCATCAGCTGAGCGCGAGGCCGAGCAGCGCTGCGACCTCGGCCGGGCCATGCGCCACCGCGTCCGGAAGCCGCTCGCCGCTGAGCCGATCGGCGACGCCCGCGTCTGCCACCCCGGTCAGCACCAGGATCGACCGGATCCCCGCGCGGCGCGCCGCGACGATGTCGGCATCGGGGTTGTCCCCGACCGCGACCGTCTCCCCGGCAGTCACCCCGGCGCGCTCCATGATCGCCTCGAAGATGGCCGGCTCGGGTTTGCCGATCAGCAGCGGATCGGTGCCGCTGGCCGCGCGAATGGCGGCGACGATCGATCCCGCGCCGGGCAGGAAGCCATTCGGCGTCGGGTAGCGCGTATCCGCGTTGGTGGCGATGAAGCGGGCGCCCGCCCGCACCGCGCTGGCCGCCGCCGCGAGCCGGCGGTAGTCGAACTGTGGGTCGAGTCCGGCGATCACCGCGTCAGGCACGCTCGCCAGGGGGCCACCGTCATAGCCGGGCGGCACCGCGGTCGCGGCCGGGGTGACCTCGAAGCCGGCGGCGCGCAGCTCGACGAACATGCCGTCGGCACCGACCGCCAGGATTCGGTTCAGCTCCGGCAGGTGCAGCCGCAGATGGTCGATGGTGGCCGATGTCGACGTCACGATCTCTTCTGCGTCAGTCGGAATCCCCATGTCGGCCAGGCGCGCCACGTAGGCTTGACGGGTGGCCATCGAGTTGTTGGTGGCGAATCGCACCAGCGTCCCACGGCGATGCAGAGCGGCGATCAGCTCGGCCGCGCCGGGCACCGGCTGGTCGCCTCGGTAGACGACGCCGTCGAGGTCGAAGATCACCAGGCGTTCCACGGGACCGATGATAGGGGCGCGCCGAGGAGTTCGACGCGGTGCGCCCGGAACGCGCAAATCGCTTGAGCCGGGCGGGTTACGCGGGTATCATCGGCGCGATGCGCGCCGGCTCTGCCCTCGGGCTCATGGCGCGATGGAAATGCCGCGGGCTTCGCGGCATCGGCAATTGCTGTTTGAGGGAGAAGGAGAATCCATGCGTAAGCAACGGTGGGTCGGCATGAGCGCCGCCCTCGTCTCATTGATGGTGGTCCTGGCAGCCTGCCAGGCCGGCACCTCTCCGTCGGCCTCGACGGTAACGTCGATCGCCCAGAGTCCGTCGGCAGCACCCTCGGTCGACTTCTTGGCCTGCGAGGTCAGCGACACGGGTGGCATCGACGACAAGGGCTTCAACCAGAACGCGTATGACGGCCTCAAGCGCACGCACGATGAGCTGGGCGTGCAGATCAAGTTCCTCGAGTCGACCGCCGATGCCGACTATGCGCCGAACATCCAGACCTTCATCGACCAGGGCTGCGACCTGATCGTGACCGTCGGCTTCCTGCTCGGGGACGCCACCCAGAAAGCGGCCGAGGCGAATCCGACGCAGCAGTTCGCGATCGTCGACTACGCCTACGACCCCGCCATCCCGAACGTGCTCGGCCTGGTCTTCGACACCAAGTCGGCTTCCATGCTCCAGGGCTACCTGGCGGCAGGGATGAGCACCACGGGCAAGATCGGGACCTTCGGTGGGATCCAGATCGGCCCGGTGACCGACTTCATGGACGGCTACGTGGCCGGAGCCAACTACTACAACAAGCAGCACAGCACCGCGGTCAAGGTCCTCGGCTGGGATCCGGCGGCCGCCACCGGCGCATTCACCGGTGACTTCAGCGACCTCGACAAGGGCCGCGCGACCGCTGAGGGCGAGTTGCAGGAAGGCGCCGACGTCATCTTCGCCGTCGCCGGCCCGGTCGGCCAGGGGGCCATGGCCGCGGTCCTGGACGCGGGCAACGCGTACTTCATCGGCGTCGACGTCGACCAGTACATCTCGGTGCCGGGCTACGAGAGCATCATGCTGTCGAGCGAGCTCAAGCGGATGGACAACGCAGTCTTTGCCGCCGTCGAGGCCGCCATGGCCGGTGCCTTCACTTCGAACCTGTACGTCGGCCTGCTGGGCAACGACGGGGTCGGGATGGCGCCGTATCACGATCTCGATTCCAAGGTGCCAGCGGCGCTCAAGGGCGAGATCGACGCGCTGAAGGCAGCCCTCATTGACGGCAGCGTCAAGGCGGACGACTACAAGTAGCCGATCGCCGCTGGTAACGAACAGCAGGCGGCCTTCGCTCCGGCGAAGGCCGCCTGTCACTATCTGAACGGATTCTCACGGAGCAGGCCGGTGCAGCTTGAGCTGAAGGGGATCACCAAGCGCTTTCCCGGGATCGTGGCCAACGAGGGGATCGACCTCAGCGTGGCGCCCGGCGAGATCCATGCCCTGCTCGGCGAAAATGGGGCCGGCAAGTCGACCCTGATGAATGTCCTGTACGGCCTCTACCGGCCGGACGAGGGCGAGGTCCTGATCGACGGCCAGCCCGTCCATTTCAACGGCCCCGGTGATGCGATTGCCGCCGGCATCGGCATGGTGCACCAGCACTTCATGCTGATCCCGGTCTTCAGCGTCACCGAGAACATCATGCTCGGCATCGAGGCCACCAGCGGGCCGCTCCGCATCCTGGACCGTGGCCGGGCCCGCAAGCGCATCGTGGAGCTGTCCGATCTGCACGGCCTGCGGGTCGATCCGGACGCAACCATCGAAGACCTGCCGGTGGGGGTACGACAACGGGTCGAGATCCTCAAGACGCTGTACCGCCGCTCCAACCTGCTCGTCCTCGACGAGCCGACCGCGGTCCTCACCCCGCTCGAGATCACCGATCTGTTCGAGGTGATGCGCTCGCTGACGCGGGCCGGCACCTCGATCATCTTCATCACCCACAAGCTCAACGAGGTGCTGGAGATCGCCGATCGAATCACCGTTTTGCGGCGGGGCCGGGTGGTCGGCACAACCACACCCGATGCCACCGACGAGGCCGCCCTGGCCCGCATGATGGTCGGGCGACCGGTGCAGTTCGAGGTCACCAAGGGACCGCCCACCATCGGCGAGGAGGTGCTGCGCATCAGCGGCGCGGCGGTGCTCGACGATCGCAATCACCTGGCGGTCGATGGCGTCGACCTGACCGTGCACGCAGGCGAGATCGTGGCCATCGCCGGGGTGCAGGGCAACGGACAGACCGAACTGGTCGATGCGATCACCGGGCTTCGACACCTCGAGCGCGGCGAGATCGAGATCTCCGGAGAGCGGATTCGTCCCGACCCGCGTCGCATCTTCGCCGCCGGCGTCGGTCATGTGCCGGAGGATCGGCTCGAGGAGGGCCTGGTTCCGGGCTTCACGGTGGCCGAGAACCTGATCCTCAACACCTACTATCTGAAGCCGTTCTCGAATGGCTTGTCGATGCAGCGCGATGCGATCCTCGCCACGGCGCAGGAGCTCACCGCCCAGTTCGACGTGCGCACCACCTCGGTGCAGGCCGACGTGGGCAACCTGTCGGGCGGCAACCAGCAGAAGGTGATCGTGGCCCGCGAGTTCAGCCGCCCGCTCAAGCTGCTGGTAGGGGCCCAGCCGACCCGGGGCCTGGACGTCGGCTCGATCGAGTACATCCACAAGCGAATCGTCGAGAAGCGCGACGAGGGGACCGCCGTGCTCATCGTGTCGACCGAGTTGGAGGAGGTCCTGTCCCTGGGCGATCGGATCGCTGTCATGTTCCAGGGCAAGATCGTGGATATCCTTGATCCGAGCGAGGCGACGCCGGAGCGGCTGGGCCTGCTGATGGGTGGCGCTCATCCGGAGGACGGCGTGGTGGCGGTCGCGAGTGGCGCCGCCCCGGAGGCGCAAGCATGACGGAGAACGCCACGCCTCCATCCGGCGGCCGGTTGCGGGGGGCGCTGCTGGCCGGTGCGCGGCAGCTGGTGGTGCCGATCCTGGCGGTGATCACGGCACTGGCGCTGGGCGCGGTGGTTATCGTGCTCTCAGACCCCAAGTTCCTGAGCCAGATCGGCACCAATGCCGGCGCGGCATTCGCGGACGGCTTCGCGTCGGTGGGCGCCGCCTATTCCGGCCTGTTGCGGGGAGCGGTCGGCAGCCCGAACGCGATCAGCGAAACGCTGCTGCGGGCGACCCCGCTGATCCTTGCCGGCCTGGCGGTGGCGCTCGGTTTCCGTGCCGGGCTGTTCAATATCGGAGTCGAGGGCCAGATCTACATCGGCGCGCTGTTTGCCACCTATGTCGGAATCTCGTTCGAGGGTCTGCCGTTCTTCGTGCACCTGCCGTTGGCGATCCTTGCCGGCGCCCTCGGTGGCGCGCTGTGGGCCTTCATCCCGGGGATCCTGAAGGCCCGCACCGGGGCCCATGAGGTGATCACCACCATCATGCTCAACTACGTTGCGTACCGGGTGGTGGACTTTGCCCTGAGGCAGCCGCTCTACCAGCGCCCCGACCGCAGCGACCCGGTGAGCAAGTTCATCCTGGATTCCGCCGCCCTTCCGCAGATCATTCCAGACCTGCGGGTGCATTGGGGCCTTGCCATCGCGCTGCTGGCGGCGGGGGTCATCTCGTGGCTTCTCTTCCGCTCGACGAAGGGCTTCGAGTTCCGCGCCGTGGGGCTCAACCCGTCGGCCGCTCGCTACGCCGGGATGAGCATCAGCCGCACCATCGTCCTGGCAATGATGGTCTCCGGCGCGCTGGCCGGCCTGGCGGGTGCCTCCGAAATCCTCGGCACCAACCATCGGCTTGCCCCCGGCTTCTCGCCCGGCTGGGGGTTCGACGCCATCGCGCTGGCGCTGCTCGGAGGGTCGCGGCCGATCGGTGTGGTCGGCGCGGCGCTGATCTTCGGTGCGCTGCGGGCCGGCGCCACGCCGATGCAGGCCGCCACCGGGATCCCGATCGACCTGGTGGTGGTGATCCAGGCGCTGGTGATCATGTTCATCGCCGCTCCTGCGCTCATCCGCAGCATCTACCGCATCAAGGGCGGCGCGGCTGGCGGCGGGGAGATCTTCAGCAAGGGGTGGGGGGCGTGAGCGCGCTGGTGGCCAACGTCGCCCGCGGCGGCATCAGCGTCCGGCGCCAGCAGGGGTACGGCATCTTCTACCTGGTGTTGGCCGCCGTCATGCTGCTCGTTCTGGGCGGGGTCGAGCCTGGGGCGCAGACCACCTTTGGCATGAACGTCGGCAAGGGGACGCCGGTGCCCGACCTGGTGATCCCCTCGGCCGGGACGGTCTATCTCCTGGCCGCCATCGCGGCCATGGCAGGCGCCATTCAGCTGACCCGCGGCTTCGGCGCGCGCTGGGCCCTGGTCCTGGCGCTGGTGATCAGCATCTTCGCCTTCGCCTTCCTGACCTGGGCCGGCTCCGGGGGGGGCATGAGCCTGGCCGGGATCCTCCAAACCACTCTGCAACGCAGCGTGCCGATCACCTTCGGGGCGATGTCGGGGATCCTGTGCGAACGCGCCGGCGTGGTGAACATCGCGATCGAGGGGATGCTGCTGTCGGGCGCCTTCGTCTCGGCGGTGGCCGCCAGCGTGACCAGCAACCACTGGATCGGCATCGTGGGAGCCATCATCATCGGCGGCCTGCTGGCTGCGCTGCTGGCGGTGCTCGCCATTCGCTTCCTGGTCGACCAGATCATCGCCGGCGTGGTGATCAACATCTTCGCCATCGGGATCACGTCGTTCCTGTCGACCCGTGTGCTCACCCCGTTCCCCAAGCTCAACATGCCCGAGCGCTTCGGGCCGATCGAGATCCCCTTCCTGAGCGACCTGCCGTTCGTCGGCGGGATCCTGTTCCGACAGAACGTGTTCATCTACCTGTGCGTCGCCGCGATCGTGATCCTGCACTTCATGCTCTTCTCGACGAGGTGGGGATTGCGGGTTCGGGCGGTGGGCGAGCACCCCAGAGCAGCCGACACGGTCGGCATCAACGTCTTCTACGTGCGTTACCGGAACGTGATCATGGGAGGCATGCTGGCCGGACTGGGCGGCGCCTACTTCACCCTCGGCTCGACCGGCGGCTTCGAGCAGCAGATGACTGCCGGCCGAGGCTACATCGGCCTGGCGGCCATGATCTTCGGCGGCTGGGCGCCATTTGGCGCCTTCATGGCCGGGATCGTCTTCGGCTTCGCGGATGCCCTTCAGTCGCGGCTGTCGATCCTCAATATCGGCATCGCCCCACAGTTCATGCAGATGGTCCCCTACCTGGTGACCATCGTCGTGGTCGCCGGGCTGGTGGGTCGCGTGCGCGCCCCTGCCGCCGACGGGCGTCCGTACAAGAAGGAATGACCTCCGGCCGCGGGCTGCGACAGCCGATCGTGCTCGACTGCGACCCCGGTCACGACGACGCCTTGGCGATCCTGTTGGCGGCCGCTGATCCACGGCTCGAGCTGCTGGCCATCACGACGGTTGCCGGCAACCAGACGCTGGCCAAGACCTCGCTCAACGCCCGGCGCATCTGCAGCGTGGCGGGCATCCATCGAGTGCCGGTGGCGGCCGGCTGCGACCGGCCACTGGTGCGGGCGCCGATCATCTCGTCGGAGATCCACGGCGAGTCAGGGCTCGACGGTCCGGCTTTCGGCGAGCCCAGTGTGGCGCTCGATCCACGCCACGGCGCCGACCTGATCGTCGAGCTGTCTCACGCGGTCGATGGGCTGGTGGTGGTGAGCACCGGCCCGCTCACCAACGTGGCGACCGCCCTTGCCCGCGACCCTGGCCTGGCTGGTCGTCTGCGCAGGGTGGTGATGATGGGCGGCGCCATCGGCCTCGGCAATACGACACCGGCGGCGGAGTTCAACATCGAAGCCGATGCGGAGGCCGCCCGAGCGGTCCTTGGCAGCGGGATTCCGATCACCATGATCCCGTTGGAGGCCACCCATCGCGCGCTGGCGACGCCGGAGGTGATGGCGCGCATCGGCGCGCTCGGCTCGCCGCTGGCCGAGATCGCGGTTGAGCTGCTCGGTTTCTTCGGGGAGACGTATCGGCGAGTGTTCGGCTTCGAATCGCCCCCGGTGCATGACGCATGTGCGGTCGCCTGGCTGATCGATGCCACCCTGGCGCCCACCAGGCGCATGCGAGTCGACATCGAGACACGCGGCGAGTTCACCTACGGCCGCACCGTGTGCGACGTCCACGGCATCACCGGCCGGTCGCCGAATGCCGATGTGGCCACCGACCTCGATGCCGATCGGTTCTGGGATCTGATGATCGGCGCGCTGGCGAGCTACTCGAGCGCGGCGCCGCGCGGCTAGGCCTCCACCAGCCGACCGACCCCGGCGTCGACCAGCGGGTGCGACACCGGGCCGGCCCGGAGCAGGTCAACCGCCAGTCCGGCCGCCTCCAGCGCGCGTTCAACCGGCCCGCGGTCGTACTGCACCGAGCGGAACCGTACCTTCAGGTCGGCGCCCGCGGTTTCGACGATCGCGTACTGGGCGCGCGGGTCGCCATCGAAGCCGCAACCGACCGAACCGGCGGCCACGAACTGGCCGGCCCCGACAACCCGATGGAAGGTCTCGTGGGTGTGGCCGAAGCAGAACAGGTCATCGCCCTCGTCGGCGGCGATGCGGGTCAACGTCCGGCTCGGCCGATCGCTCCACAGATACTCGTTCTGTCGCAGCGGCGAGCCATGGAACAGAAGGGCCGACCGTTCCCCCAACTCCAAACGCAGGGTTGGCAGCAGCTGCCGCAACCAGCTTCGATTGTCATCGCTGACGTTCGCGATCGTCCACCGCAGCGAGGCGATCCCCTGCGCCTCCGCCTCAGGCGTGGCCCAGATCGAGCCCGGCTGCTCCCGGTTCATGCCGACCGCTTCGTCCCAGTTCCCCTGCACCGTCGGGACCCCGAGCGCACGCAGCTCGGTCACCACCTCGTCCGGATGCGGGCCGCGACCGACCACGTCGCCGAGGCACCAGACCGTGTCGCAGCCCAGTGACACGGCGTCGTCGAGCACGGCGCGCAGTGCGGGCAGGTTGGCATGGATGTCGGCCAGCAGGGCAGCTCGCATGGGCGCGATTCTCGAGCGGTCCTGCCCGGGGGGGAATCACCCCCGGGCAGGACTTCAGTTCGGACGGACCGCGGCACCTGCACCCGCGAACGGGGCGGCGATCACGCTGATCCGGCCAGCGACCGTTCGAGCCAGCTCACGCAGGGCGGCCGCCGCTGGCGAGTCGTCGCTGCCGGGGTGCTGGGAAGAGGTGATCGGCGCACCCGCATCGCCTCCACTGCGCACGCCGGGCTCGAGCGGGATCCGCGCCAGGACCTCCAGCCCCAGCTCGCGGGCCAGTGACGCGGCTCCCCCGGTGCCGAAGATGTCGTGCTCGGCACCGCAGTCGGGGCAGATGAAGCCGCTCATGTTCTCGACCACGCCCAGCGTCCGCACGTTGACCTTGTTGAACATGCCGATCGCCTTGCGGGCGTCGACCAGGCTCACCTCCTGCGGGGTGGTGACGATCACCGCGCCCGACAGCGGAATCAGCTGGCTGAGGCTGAGCACCGCATCGCCGGTCCCCGGCGGGAGATCGACCACCAGGTAGTCCAGGTCGCCCCATTCCACGTCCCGCAGGAACTGCTGGATCGCGGAGTGGATCAGCGGCCCGCGCCAGATGACCGGCGCATCGCCGGTCAAGAAGTACTGGATGCTCATCATCTTGACGCCGTGAGCCACCACGGGATTGACCCGCCCGCCGACGCCGGTGACATGCGAACCGGTGGTCCCCATCATGAGGGGCACGTTCGGCCCGGTGATATCGGCGTCGAGCAGGCCGACCCGTGCTCCGTCACGTGCCAGGCTGACCGCCAGGTTGACCGCCACCGTGGTCTTGCCCACGCCACCCTTGCCGGACGCCACCGCAATCGTGTTTTTCACGCCGGGGATCAGGTCGGCGGCGGGCCCTGAGAAGGAGCGCTTAACGTTGCTCGCCCAGTCGACCCGCACGGCGGTCGCGCCGAGTGCCTGGAGACCATCCACGATGTCCGATTCGATCTTGGCCTTCAACGGACAGGCCGGGGTGGTCAGCTCAACGGTCAGGTCGACCACGCTGCCGGTGATCTCGATCGACTTGATCATTCCCAGGCTGACCAGGTCCCGCCCGATCTCCGGGTCCTTGACCAGTGAGAGGGCAGCCATGATCTTCTCGTCGGTGAGCAGGTCGGACATGTGCGATGGGCTTCCTTTCGATTGACCGATGTCGGGCGCCCCGAGGGTAGCAGAGCGGAGACGGTCTCCAATGCTACCTATGTTGCACTCCGGGGACCCCGGGCCGGAGTCGCCAGGCCGGCGTCGCTAGGCGAGGCCGTCCCAGAGCGAGGACTCGCCGTTCCCCGGCGCGCTGCCGGCGGCGACCGGCAGGTTCGAGCGCGCCAGGCGGTAGCGCTCGACACCCAGGAACCGATCGCGCACCTCTACCGACCAGTCATGGAACGGACCATCCGACCCGATCTGTGACACATGGCAAGCGATCGCCGCCAGCTTGAGCTGCTCGAGCTCGCCCAGCTCGAGGGTCAGGCTCTCACTGCCGCCCGGCGAGCCATAGGCGGTCGGAGCCGCGCTCCCCAGCGCGGAGAGGTCTTCGCTCGAGACGACGAGGTGATAGAGCTTGGCAGCGCGCCAGGCCACCTGGTCCTCATCCAGGTCATCCTCGTAGGCGAGGGGCTCGCCGGCCCGCTCGAAGGCGGCCTCGGTGGCGCGGCCAACGGCGACGTGATCCGCGTCACCGCTGATCCCCTCGGGTCCGAAGGTGAGCAGCACCTCGGGTCGATGCATCCGGATCGTCTCGACGATGCGCCCGACAAGCTCATCGGGTTCGACGTCCGAGAGGCCCTCCTCCGCGTAGTCGAGCATGCGCAGCACGCGCACTCCGAGCATCCCCACCGAGCGACGCATCTCGTCCTCGCGCTCGGTGTCCAGGTTGCGCCAGACGGCCGGACGATCGTAGGAACGGTTGCGCCCTCCCGGGGCCGGCGCCCGGTCGAGGAGGCGCCGATCGAAATGGCCGCGAGTGGCGCACACCACCGCGACATAGGCTCCCGATGCCGCGGCCTGGGCGATCGCTCCTCCGAATCCGAACGCTTCGTCGCCGGGGTGAGCGACGACGACCATCAGGCTGCGGACGGGGTTCCGCTCGCGCACCGGCCGCCAGATCGAGGACACGGCCGGCAGTCTATCAGCCTAGACCTCGACCTTGAGGCTGATCGGCGCAGGGCCGATGGGGACTGCGGCGCCGCCGACGAAGCTGGCCCGATGGGCCGTCTCGATGGCCTGCTGGATCTCGTCGAGGCTCATGATCTCGTGGCGCAGCAGCAGCGCGATCTCGTCCCGGAGATGAGAGCGCAGCATCTCCGGCCCATCGGTCGACAGGGTGAACGGCACCTCGTGCTCGACAAATCTGCGCAGGATCGTGCGCAGCTCGGGGATGTCGCGGACCACTCGCGTGTTGAGGTTGGAGGTGGGGCACACCTCGAGCACCACCTGGCGCTCTCGCAGCAGCGCCATCACCGAGGGGCTGTAGGCGCTGTTGACGCCGTGACCGATGCGGGTCGGTTCCAGTGCCTCGACCGCCTCGCGCACTTCCTCCGGTCCGCCGGTCTCGCCGGCATGGACGGTCACCCCGAGCCCCGCTCGGCGGACCTCGGCGGAGAGCGCGGCATAGTCCGCGAAGCGGAAGGTCGGCTCGACCGGGCCGGCAATGTCGATCGCCACGACGCCTCGGTTGCGCCAGGCGATCGCCTTGACGGCAATGATCTCGTTCAGCTGGCGACTGAAGCCGCGGTCGAGGCACAGGATCAATCCGGCGCTCACCTGCGGATACTCGAGCACGGCCCGGTCCATCCCGCGCACCGCGGCGGCGATGATGTGGTCGAGGTCCTGCTCGCCACCCCGGTTGCGCTTCATCGGGTTGAAGCGCAGCTCGATGCGGGTGATGTTGCTCTTGCGGTAGGCGCCGCCGATCACCTCGTAGACGCTGCGCTCGACCGCGATCGGGCTCGACTGGATCAGCTCGGTCCAGTGGAACAGGTCCAGGTAGCCCTGGAACGAGTGGCGCCGCCGCCTCCCCTCGGTGATCAGGTCATGGAAGGCCCAGTAGTCCTTGGTGGGGAGGCGGATCCCCTGCGCGTGGGCGATCCCCCACATGACTGCCGGCGCAACCGCCGCCCCGAGGTGCACATGCAGTTCGGTGAGCGGCGTGCGGGGGTCCAGACGCGGGCGGGGCATGGTCCTCGGAGCGCGGCGATTGCGCCGAGTGTAGCGCAGCCCCGATGCTAGAATCGCCGCGCCATGGACGAGATCCGACAGCTCATCGAATGGATCAGCACATCGATCGGCGGATTGGGCGCCACCCTCTTTCCGTTTGCCATGGTCGGGCTGATGGGCATCTACCTGCTGTGGCTGGTGCTCGGCTACCTGCGCGTGTCGCAGGTCGGCATCGCCTCGGCGGCGGCTCCCGCAGTGCGCCTGCCGCGTGCGCCGGACGGTGCGATCGAGGCGCCGCGTGGCGCGCCCTACTGCCCGGTTGATGGGCTCCAGTATCCCGCCGGGGCACGCTTCTGTCCGGCCTGCGAATCGGATCTGATGGTCTCGTGTGCCAACTGCGCCGCCACGATTCGCGCGGCGGATGATGCCTGCTACCGCTGCGGGACCCGCGATACCACGATCGCCGTCGCGCCGCGCTGACCAGTCAGTCGCCCATCAGCGAGCGCGCATAGGAGCGCATGGCGGCCACGTTCGGGATCATCACCCAGCCGCGGTTGGTGGCCGGTTCGACCCCCACGAAGTAGGAAAAACGCGGTGGCGCGAGGACGGCAGCCACCACCTTGGCAGTCAGCGAGCGGCGACCGATCTCGATCAGGGTCGGTAGCTCGGTAAGGGCGATGTTGGTCTCCAGCGACCCGAGCAGGCGCAGCCCTCCGACCAGCGCGCCGCCGGTGCTCGGGTCGACCCAACTCCGCAGCAGGGCCAGTACGACCTGCTGCTGCCGCGCGGCGCGCGCGTAGTCCGAATCGGCCCGGCTGCGCGAGAAGGCCAGCGCTTTGGCGCCGTCGAGGTGGACGAGCCCCGGGTCGAGGCGCAGGTGCACCTTCGGATCTGAGATCCGGGTCTTCACCTCGACGTCGATCCCCCCCACCGCGTCGACGATCCAGCCGAAGTCGTCCATGTCGATCATCAGGTAGCGGTCAATCGGCACGCCGAGCAGCGCCGACATCGCCTTGCGCAGACGGTCGATGCCGAAGAGCTCGGCAATTTCATTCACCTTTCCTCGGTAGATGCGCCCGTCTCCCAACGGCACGTCGACGGTGTCCCGCGGCAACGAGAGCATCGAGATCTGTGAATGGTCGCCATTCACGCTGACGACCATCAGAGAGTCGGTGCGCCAGGTGATCAGGCCACCGTTGCGCCGTGCCTGGCTGCTGTCCGAACCAATCACCAACACGGTCAAGCGGTGGTCGAGCAGCGCCGGGTCGACCGGAATCGGTGCCGGCGTCGGGCGCGGTGTGGCGGTCGGCTCCGTCGTGACCACGGGAGAGGGTGTCGGCGTCGGCTCGACCGTGGGCGATGGCGTGGCATTCGCGCACGCTGAGAGGAGGAGCGCGCCGAGACTGACGACCAGCACGGCCCGGGAACGATGGATCATCGCGGTGGATGATAGGGCTGCGTGGCGACGCGTACCTCAGCCCGCCGAGGCGATCACCTGGGCAATGAGCCATTCGGGCTCGGTGGTGGGCTCGTCACAGGCGTAGCCACGGCACAGGTACGCGGTCGGTTCACCAGCCTGAGCCGTCTTTCCGGCGAACAGCGGCAGCTCGGCCAGCTGGCTCCCCGGCGGCAGCGGTGCGATGACCAGGTCTGGGGCGTACGGGGTCGCCGCCGATCGCCGGAGAGTCACTGCCCGCGGGTCGTTCGGCTCACCGGCGATCACCGCATCGAGCGGCTGGCCCAGGGCCCGATCCGCCGCTGCCAGCATCCGCCCGAAGGCGGTTGGCTGGCGGTCGAGGGCCGGTCCCGCGGCTCGCAGGATGCTGCGCGCACGCCGGTCGCCGTCAACATCTCCGGTGAGCAGCGCCAGGCGCAGCAGCACGTCGGCCGCCGCCGAGTTGGCGCCGGGAGTCGCCCCGTCGAGCACGGATCGTGGGCGCGCCACCACGCGCTGGTGCTCTGGCCCGGTGTCGAACAGGGTTCCGCTGTCGGGATCCCAGAAGTCGGCAATGGCACGAGCCATCAGCGATTCGGTAAGGCGCAGGTCGTCAGGGTCGCCATTGGCCGCGTAAGCGACCAGCAGCCCGTCAGCGAGGCAGGCGTAGTCCTCGGCAAAGGCAGGGGTGTGGGCTGTGCCATCACGGGCCGTGCGCCAGAGCCGATCTCCATCACGGAGAAGCTGCTGCCGCACGAACGCCACCAGCCGTCGCGCGGCCTCTGCGTAGCGGTCGTCGCCGAGCACCAGCGATCCGGCCGACAGCGCGCGCAGCGCCAGCCCATTCCAGGCGGCGAGCTGCTTGGCATCCTGGCCCGGCCGCACCCGCCGCTCGCGAGCGGCCAACAGCGCGGTGCGGGCGCGTTCGAGGGCCGCGGGCGGCTCGGCGTCAGCGGCCAGGTGCAGGATCGAGCGGCCCTCCCAGTTGCCTCGCGGGGCGACGTCCCAGTGGCGCGCCATTTCGGTGATCTCATCGGGCGTGAGACCGGCCTCCGCAAGAACAGCCCCGAAGGCGTCATCAGTCCAGACGTAGAAGCGCCCCTCCTCGCCCTCGCTGTCCGCATCCAGCGCCGAGGCGAATCCCCCGTCGGAGGTGCCCAGCTCTCGGAGCATGAAGTCGAGCGTGTCGCGCGCCACCGCGGCGTAGCGCGAGCCGCCGGTGGCCCGGAAAGCCTCGAGGTAGCAATGGGCCAGCAGGGCGTTGTCATACAGCATCTTCTCGAAATGCGGTACGAGCCAGGCTGTGTCGGTGGCGTACCGCGCGAAGCCGCCGCCGACCTGGTCGTGAATGCCGCCATCGGCCATCCGATCAAGCGTGATGGTGACCATCCGTAGCGTCTCGGGGTCGCGACCGTGGCGCCACGCGCGCAACAGGAACTCCAGGGTCATCGGCGCGGGGAATTTCGGAGCGCCACCGAATCCGCCGTGGACCGGATCGAAGGACTGTGCCAGGCGAGTGACCGCAAGGTCCAGCTGGTGGCGATCCGGGTCGTGGGTGCCCGCCGCCAGGTCGAGCTGCTCGCGCAGGTGCGATGCCAGCTGGCGGCCCTGCGCCGTCACCTCGTCGCGCCGCGTCCGATAGGCATCGGCGATGCCGGTCAGGACGCGCGGGAAGCCCGGCAGCCCGTGCCGGTCCTCAGGCGGGAAGTAGGTGCCGCCGAAGAACGGCTCGAGATCGGGAGTCAGGAAGACACTCATCGGCCAACCGCCGCCGCCGGTCATGGCCTGCACGGCAGCCATGTACACGTCGTCCAGGTCCGGGCGCTCCTCGCGGTCGACCTTGATCGCCACGAAGTCGCGGTTGAGCTGCTCGGCGATCGCCTCGTTCTCGAACGACTCGCGCTCCATGACGTGGCACCAATGGCATGCCGAGTAGCCGATCGACAGGAAGATCGGCCGATCCTCCGCACGAGCGCGTTCGAGCGCCTCCGGTCCCCACGGATACCAGTCGACTGGGTTGTGGGCATGCTGCAGCAGGTAGGGGCTCGTCTCAGCGGCCAGTCGGTTGGTCATGGCCAACCAAGTGTGTCACCTCGACGAGCCCGACGCCCCTCCGGCTACGGCCGCGGCTGCAGCCCGCTCAGACTGAGCGTGCTGGGCGCGTCGCCCAGGCAGGGTGGAACCGGGTTCGCACCGCCCGCGGGCGGAGTCACGGGGACCCATGCGGGCCAGCCGTCGAGCTTCAGCGAGAGCGTCAGCGGCGATCCCGGATCGCTCCCGCACCAATTGCTCCACTCGATTCCAATGTCGAAGGCCCCGCCGGGTTCGAGCACGACCGATCCACCCGCACCAGTCCATTCGTGGCTGACCAGCACCGTTCCGTTCGCGTCCTCGATTTGGGCCGTCACCGCGTTTGGGAGCCTGCAGGCCGATCGACCGGCGGCCAACGCGATCGTTACCGTGGTGCCGCGAGAGCCGGCGGCGCCGCCCCACGGCTCCGAGATGAACGTCACGTCCGAGCTGTCGCACATGCCATCACCCGGGGATGGCGCCGGTGATGCGCTGGCCGAGGGTGAGGCAGAGGTCGTGCCGCCGATACCTGGGTTCGACCCGGAAAGGATGGCGCCGACGACGGCAACTGCGAGCGCCCCTGCCACGGCGACGCCGACGAGCATCCCAGCGCGCAGGAGCCGGGGGGGGCCCGGACACGCCCCGGCGAGCAGGGTCCAATGTCGCCGGCAGCCGCGTTGCGCCGTATCCGTCTTCGCGCGGCCCGCGCTGCGACCGCAGCTGCCGCTCCAGGTTCTCGTCCTTGTCGTTCATCACGATGCCTCCTCGCCGAGCGCAACGCGCAGTGCGTCGAGCGCGCGGCTCACATGGCTGCGCGCCGATGGAGCGGCGATTCCCAGGATCGCGCCGATCTCCTCGTACGGCAGGTCTGCTCGATAGCGCAGGTAGACCGCCAGACGCTGCCGCTCTGGCAGGCCCTCAACCGCCTCCCAGATGGCCATCCGATCAGCCGCATCGACGCTCGAGCGCCGCTCCGGCTGCGCGCCGAGCCGATCGGCCAGGAGGCGCACACGGCGACCCCAGCGATGAAGATCCATCGCCAACCGGTAGAGCGCGCGGAACGCCCACGCGTCCAGTCGTTCGATGGTGGCGCCGTCGCGGAGCGCTGCCCAGAGGCGGACCAGCGTCTCCTGGACGGCGTCATCGGCCTCGTCCGGGGAGAGGCCGAGGTGGCGGGCAAGGCCCCACAGCTCGCCGCCGCGGTCCGCCTGCAGGCCGACGACGCTGGCGCGGAGTGATCGGTCTCGGGGGAGGACTGCTGAAGCACGCGCGTGGGTGGATCCAGGGTGTTGCTCGTGATCATGTCCTTCCGACGCAAAGCGGCACCGAAACGTTGAAGCCCGGGCCTCAATCGGCGTCAGACGGGTCGCTCGCTCGCAAATTGCTCGGCGTAGAGGCGTGCGTAGATGCCCTCGTGGCGCAGCAGCTCGGCGTGGGTGCCACGCTCGACGATCCGCCCGCGATCGAAGACCAGGATCAGATCGGCGCGCAGGATGGTCGACAGGCGATGCGCGATCGCAATCGTGGTGCGCCCCTCCATGAGCCCTGCAAGGGCACCCTGGATGAGCCGCTCGCTCACCGTGTCGAGCGCGCTGGTCGCCTCGTCGAGGACCAGGATGCGCGGATCCTTGAGGAGGACGCGCGCGATGGCGACCCGTTGCTTCTCGCCGCCGGAGAGCTTGTAGCCGCGCTCGCCGACGATCGTGTCGTACCCCTCGGGAAGCTGCATGACGCGGTCGTGGATGGCAGCGGCGCGTCCCGCAGCCTCGATCTGCTCCATCGTCGCATCCGGCTTGGCGTAGCGCAGGTTCTCGAGCACCGAGGCGTGAAACAGGTAGGTCTCCTGGGTGACCACTCCGATCTGCTGGCCGAGTGACTCCAGGCGGATCCGCCGCACGTCGATGCCGTCGATCTCGACGGAGCCGTGCAGCGCGTCGTACAGCCGCGGGATCAGGTAGGTGGTAGTGGTCTTGCCGGCGCCCGAGGGCCCGACCAGCGCGACCAGCTGCCCGGGTGAGGCATCGAAGTCGACATCGGTCAGGCCGAACGCCGCGGTTGGCGGTGGAGCCGCCATTCCATCGGTCTCAGGGGCCTGTGTCGGGGGGTTGGCGTACTGGAAGCTCACCTCCCGGAAGCGCACCTGTCCGCGCAGCTGGGCCGGGTCGAGGGTCAGCGCATCGGGCGCGTCGCTGATCTCAGACTGCATCTCCAGGTACTCGAAGATCCGGTCGAAGAGGGCCAACGCCCCCTGGATTTCGACCTGCACCCCCAGCAGTTGCCCGAGCGGGAAGAAGAGGCGGCTCTGGAGGGTGGTGAACGCGACGATGGTGCCAATGCTGACGTGCGTGTCGCCGCCGATGATGAGGGACCCTGCCAGCAGGTAAACGAAGGCCGGCGCGATCGAGAAGAAGGTGCCGATCAGCGCAAAGAACCAGCGACCGATCATCTGCTGCCGGATCTGCAGGCCGCCCAGGCGGCGGGACTCGCGACGGAACTTCTCGATGCTGGCCTGCTGCTGGCCGAAGGTCTTCGACAGCAGGATCCCCGACACCGAGAGCGACTCCTGGGTGATCGCGCTCACCTCGGCCAATGACTTCTGGGTCAGCCCACTCACCTGGCGCCGCACCTTGCCGACCCGATAGGTGATGTAGGCGAAGATCGGGAGCATCCCCAGGCTGAGGGCGGTGAGCCGCCAGTCGATGATCAGCATGGCGATGACGGTGGTGGCCACCGTGGCGAAGTTCGACAGAAGCGAGGCGGCGGTATCGGTCACGACCGATTGCACGCCGCTGACGTCGTTGCCGATGCGACTCTGGATCTCACCGGTCTTGGTCTCGGTGAAGAAGCGCAGCGGCATCCACTGCAGGTGCGTGTAGAGGGCCTCCCGCAGGTCGTTCATCACGTTCTGGCCGACCACGTTCGACAGGTAGCTCTGCCAGACCCCGAGCAGGCTGGTGACCACCGGGAGGCCGATCATCAGTCCGCACTGCAGGTAGAGCAGGTTCAGGTCCTGCGGACCGGTCAGGTTGTCGATGATCAGCTTGAGGAGGATCGGGTTGACGACGCCGATGCTGACGGTCAGCACGATCAGCCACCCGATGAGGGCCAGCCGCCGCTGGTACGGACGGAAGAAGCCGATGATGAGTCGGAAGGTGGCCGGCCCGCTGCCGGGACGGGCGCGCAGGTTCGGTCCCTCAGCCGCTCCCCAGTGGCCGCGCATCATGAGCGGACCTCCATCAGGTGAGCAGGATCGAGAGGAAGGCGTTGGCCAGCGGCAGTCCGGCCGGCTGACCGGCCTCGGCGGCTCGCTGGCGGACCCGCTCCTCTACCGCGGCCGGATCGGCGATCTGGCTGGCATGGCGGAGCAACGCCTGCAGCCCACGTTCGAACTGGCTCGATACGTCCACGTACAGGTTCGCCCACTCGACCCCGCTGACCAGCACCTGGCGCACCTTCCAGGGCTCCAGTCCCTCGGCCAGCAGCTCGGGGAAGTTCAGCCTATCTCGCGCAGCGGGGTACACGGCGGCCAGGGTGGCTTCCCCGGTGGCGAGATGATCCGGATGCCCGATGAAGGGGTTGCCGTCCATCCGTCGCACCGGGTTCTGTGCGATCACCAGGTCCGGCCGCAACCGGCGGATCTGGCGCACGATGTCGCGGCGCAGCTCGAGGCTCGGAGTCAGGTAGCCGTCCGGGTAGCCGAGATGGACGATCTCCGACACGCCCAGCAGATCTGCGGCGGAGCGCTGCTCGGCGACCCGGGTAGCGGCCAGCTGCGCGGAGTCGACGGCCGCATCCTCGGTCCCCTTGCCGCCATCGGTGGTCACCAGGTAGTCAACCCGGGCGCCGCCTGCGACAAGGGTGGCGATGGTGGCCGCTGCGCTGAACTCCGCGTCATCCGGATGGCTGAAGATGACCAAAACGCGCTCAATCGGAGCGATCAGTTCGTGGCGCTCAAGTTCGGGCATTGCTCGCGGCATGGTAGCGCAGGCATACTACCCCCGAGTATGAGCACCGATCCGCACCCCTCCCATTTCCGCCACTCGTACACCAAGGACCGCCACGAGCTGCTCAATCGGCTGCGGCGAATCGAGGGGCAGGCCCGCGGCGTGCAGCGCCTGGTCGAAGAGGAGGCCTACTGCCTGGAGATCCTCCAGCAGGTCGAGGCGATGACCGCCGCCGCCGACCAGGTGGCGCTGCTCCTCCTCGAGGATCACATCGACGGCTGCCTGACGCAGGCCATCGAGACGGGGCAGGGCGAGCCGTACGTGGGCGAGGTGATGTCGGTGGTGCGCCGAGCGCTCGGCCGACGGGCGAGCCGATCGAAGGCCTCGGCCGCTCATCGGTTGAACGTCGACGAGCGATAGGGTGCGCCGCTGCTTGCCATCTCGGTGAACCTCGACGAGGTGTCGGGAGACCTCGATGGCTGTTCCACCCAGGCAGACCTGGGCGCCACCGGGTGCCGGCCATCGCGGTCATGGCCTTATTTCTCAGCTGCGAGGGTTTAGGGCAAACGGGTGAGCGCGTCCGTGGCTTGCCGCAGGCTACTTCTCGCGGGCTGAGAGGTAGGCTGTCGGAAGGGTCTCCGGCCGCTGCGCCTGTGGCGTTCGCCTCCGAGAGTGAGAATTACGGATCGGGAGACGTCGGTGGACCTCGATGGCAAGCCGATCGAAGGCCTCGGCCCGCCCCTAGGCGGCGATTGGGAGTGCCGCAGGGGGGAGCCACGGCACTCCCTCGACGAGTCTACGCCGCGTGGTCAATGAGCTGTGCGACGGCCCGAGACGATCACTCGCCGAATATGGTGAGCTGCTCGCCGCCGCGCTCGATCAGTGGGTCGAGGCCGAGCACCGGCTCGAGCCAGTCGATGCTCGCCCCGTCGCGACCGGAAAGCGTGTCGAGATGCTGCCACTTGAGGAAGTGCCAGTTCTGGCGGGCCACCTCGTCACGGAGCCACGGCGATCGCTCGAGCTTGAACCGCAGCAGCTCGGTGCGCTCGGCCGGAACGACGATGAATCGCGCCTGCTGTTCGGTCGGATCGATCCCCATGCCGCGTCGCAGGATCGGTTCACCCAGCATCGCGGTCCATTCCACCTCGAACAGGAAGGCGAGCCGTCCGCGAAGGTACCAGATGACGTCGACCGCGGTCAGCACCTCGGCCGGCGCGCGCACCACCAGCGGCAGGTAGGCGCGGCGTTCGTCCTCGCGCAACCGGTCACCAAGTGGCCTGCCTCGGTCGAGCCGATCCTGCTCGTTACGGGCCACCCAGGCCCGCAGCCCCAGCCGATGGGCGTAGTCGACCAGGGTGCCGATCACCCGCGCGTGGTCCTCCTGCCGCCCGGTGAGGGTCTCCTCAGTCCGAAGCTGGCCGCGTTCGCCGACCACCGCGTACGCTGCCAGGCAGGCGCGCACCAGCTCCTCGTCCGGCGATCCAATGCCAGGGAAGAGGGCGTAGATGCGCTCGAAGAATGACGACTCGTCGAGGCGACCGGCTGTCGTGAGCACCGAAAACGCAGCCCATTCGACACGGTCGGCGAGCGGCGACTCCACCAGTTCGGGCTGTCGCAGCCACCAGGTAGGCCGATCCCCCTCGCCGACGCGCAGCAGGGAGGGATGATCGTGGCGCTCCAGTTCCTCGCGCAGCAGGCTTGAGAGGAGTGCTGCGCCGCTCCGATCGCGACGCTCGCCCTCTGCTGCGCTCTCCTCCGGGGCTTCACCCACGTCCTCCGCGGCGGCGCCGCGCCCGGTCGCCACCCGGCGCAGGAGACCATGGCTTTGCAGATCGACGAGGAGCGCCGCGGCGATGCGGAGCAGGCCGGCTGGCTCACCGCGCTCGCGGAGGAGGGCGACGGCCGACCGTTCAATCGCATCGGCAAGCTCCGGGTAGGTCAGCCGGCCATCCTCCTCGCCGAGCCGCAATGGGGGTGGCTTTTCGTCCTCGGCCGCCTGCTCGACCGTGGATGGCTTGCGAAAATGCAACGTGACACCATCACCGGAGCGCAGCGACTCGCGGGGGATGACATCCACCAGGTCGAGGTCGGCCGCCACGCCGGCCACCGCCACGGCCAGCATCCGCTCCGGGTCGGAGCCCTCCAGCAGCACGCTGTACCAGCCGCCGGGCTTCAGGACGCCCGCCGCCGAGGCCATGGCGTGACGCAGGGCGGTCGCCTCCGCTGCCTCGGCGCGCGTCTGCGGCGCGCCGAAGAGTGGCTCCAGGCGCAGCGTCTCGGCCGCCTCGCGGCCGAGCAACCAGGCGGTCGCCAGGTATTCGAAGCTCAACTCATCGGCGCTGGCCGGGGGCGCGGCCGATCCGAGCACCAGGTCGACCCCATCTGCCGGCAGGTACTGGCCCACCACGGCGGGCCGGCAGCGGATCCACAGCACATTGGCGGCAGCGGAGCCGCTCAGCTCGCCCAGGTCGGCGGCGAAGCGGGCTTGGCGCCGATCCCGGCCGATGGCGGCCAGCGCAATCCGGACGTCGGTCACGGCGGACTCGAAGAGGCGCCAGACGTTCACCTCGCGCTGATGCCGGGAGGCCGGCTGGCGGACGTGCCCGCTGCTGATGCGCAGTGATGCGACGCGGCCCGGGTACCCGTTCAGACGGCTGCCGGGCAGCAGACAGGCGGCCAGCGCCAGGCGGAAGATGGCGGCCAGCGGAGGGTCGCGAAACTCGGCGTCGATCTTGGTGGCGATCGTCTGCAGCGCGTACAGGTTCCTGGGGGTGTACAGGTCGAGCAGCTCATCAACCAGCTCATCGTGCCCGTCGAGCACCGGGAAGCGATCGCGCAGCTGCTGGTAATGGAGGCTCTGGCGGATGTCAGTGCTGGGGGCGGGCGCCGGATCGGGATGCACCGTCGAGGCGAAGCGCGCTTGCCCCACGCGCGTCCCGCCGCTGGGAGGATCCGGGGCGCTCAACGGTGGCGGTGGTGGCCCTCCACGCTCGCCCAGCGCCGCGTCGGGATCGTCCTCCGGTTCGGGTGCTCGGGTCAGTCCGACCGGCGCCGGCGGCAGATCCTCCTCGGCGTCAGCCCCCGGATCCGAGGACGCGGCGCTCACCGCTGCCGCGGGCCGGTCGATGCCGAGCTTGGCCAGGTCGCCGTCGTCGACCGGAGCCACGCGCTCCTCGGGCCCGCCGATGGCCGCGTCGCAGTGGGCGCATCGGTAGATCTTGCGGCCGGGGGCGTCCCCGTCGCGTGGCCAGATGAACTGCTCACCGACCACAGGTCGCCGGCAGGCCGCGCAGCGTGTGGCGTACAGCTCTTCAATGTGCTGGCGCAGCGGCACGTCGACCCGGCGCGACGAGGCGAGCTGGTTGAAGGCGGCGTCCAGCGCCGCCGGCTCGGGCGCCAGCAGGAACGCCTGGGCGGCCAACTGCGCGAACGGGCTCGGGTCGGCGGCGACCACCCGCATCCCCTGTGCGATGGCGCGCCGAGCGGTCCAGCCGGTGCCGGCCCACGGGTCGAGGACAATGTCCCCGGGGCGCGCGAGCGAGGTGAGCTCGGCATCGAGCTGGTTATCGGCCGGCGAGGGAAAGTAGCGCTCCAACAGCGCGAGCCCCCGGAGGCGACGGGGAAGGACCACGTGATCCAGTCGCTTCCGCTCGCCCTCGTTCATCGGCTCCTACGGTTCTTCGAGCAGCTCTTCCTCGAGGTCCGGCTCCGCGGAGAGCTCAGGGAGGCTGGTGTCGAGTTCCTCGACCTCCTCGGACTCCTCGTCGACCTCCTCGGACTCCTCGTCGTCATCGTAGCGGAGCGCGGTCCCCTTCATGTACGGCCTGACGTCACCGGCCCGCACACCCGAGCTCCCCGGGAACGACACCTTGCCGACGTTCTCCGGATCGGCGAAGACCTCGTGGATGATGATCCGCACCTCGGCTCGATCGACGGTGGTAATGGCCGCCTCGTACCGATTGCCACCCTTGATCAACTTGGCCAGCCGCGTCCCCACGCGCGGTTCGACCTGGCCGATCTCCAGCTCACCAACGCGCGCCCCGAGCAGACCGCCGTCGAGTTTCAGCTCCACCGCGTCGCCGGGCGAGAGAGGGGCGAGCTGCTTGGCCGGCGGCGAGTTGATCAGGCGAGCGTGGCCGGTCCTGCCCATCTCCTCGATGAAGTGTGCGGCGCTGGCCTTCTCGGGCTTGCCGTCGCCGACCGGGACCGCTTCACCGGTCGCGATGACGCGCAGGCGCGCAACGTTCCGCTCGGCGATCCGGTTGCTGGCATCGCGCTCGAGCGCCTGCTCGTACGCCTCAAGCGCTTCCGCATGCCGGCCGAGCTCGGCCAGAGCCTTGCCAAGACGGTTGTACGTGTCGGTGTCACCCCCCAGCTGGAGCAGCTGGCGGTTGGTGGTGACCGCCTCCTCCCATTCGCCCTGGGTCGACTGCATGATCGCCAGCTCCGAGAGATGGCGACGCCGACGGCCGGTGGTATCGGTCTCTCCGAGCGTCATCGTTTCCCCACGTGCAGGCGGTGTCCAGCCATAAAAAACCCTCGGCCAAGGGGTTACCCGGCCGAAAGGTGCCTTGTTGTAGCACCGGTCGCCGGGGGTGTCAACGCGAGCCGCCGCGGAGCGGCGAGAGGCCGCTACCGACCGTTCAGCAGGATGGCGGCGAGGATCCCCAACAGGGCGAGTGTGCCGAACTCGATGGCGGTGGCGCGCGTCGGCGCGCCTGAGTCGAGTGACTCTGCCGCCCCCGACCAGGCATGGAATCCCAGCGCCAAGATGGCCGGCCCCACCACGCCGGGAAGCTGCAGCAGAGCCAGCGCCGCGCCAAGCTGTGCCATGGCCAGCAGGTGCAGCGCTGCCTGGCCAACCGCCTCGACGCCAAAACGCCCGCGGAGCTCGGCGGCGCGCAGCGCCGGCAGGGCGGTCGCCACCAGGACCAGCACCAGCGAGGGGGGCCAGGAGAGGCGTGGCAGGGCGACGGCGATGCCGGCCGCGACCGAGAAGACGATGCCCACCAACGCGAGGTCGATCGCCAGCCGCGGCACGCGCCCCGCCGGCAGGTGGAGCTCGGACCAAATCACCCCCAGCAGGAGGCCCGCCACGATTGGCATCGCCGCCAACTGGAGGGGACCGCCGAGCGACCGCCCGACCAGGGTGGCCGCCACCGCCGCCGCCGCGGGCGTCCCGTAGCGGGCGAACCCGAAGCGCGCACGAATCGGGCCGACCAGCCAGGCCCCGCCGATCCCCCCGACGACCAGCTGCGACCCGATCACCACGGCCACGCCGAACGGTGAGGCGAACCAACCGACCGCCGCCAGCACAGCCAGCCCGATCGCCAGCAACAGCGCATCGGGGCGCTCGACGCGACGCAGGAAGCCCAGGCGCCCGGCCATCATCGGACCATTTCCAACAGGGCGTCCGCCGAGCGTGAGCCGATCACCTGCGCGGCCGTCAGCCAGGCTCGACGAGCCATATCGACGGCGTAGCGCAGCTGGTCAAGCTCCTCGGTGCGATGCGCATCGCTGGCCAGCGTCAGCCGCACCCCGGCCCGTCCGGCCGCGCGAGCGAGGCCGTCGTCGAGGTCGAGGCGCGGACTGCCGTTGAGCTCCAGCGCAGTGCCGGTGCGGGCCGCGGCCTTGAAGACGCGCGGCCAATCGAGCGCCACCGGGTCGCGGCGGTTGACGATCCTGCCGGTCGGATGCGCCACCGCGTCCACGTGCTCATTCTCGATGGCAGCCAGGGTCCGCCGGGTGAGCTGCTCGCTGGATTGGCCGCGCGCGGTGTGGACGCTGGCGATCACCAGGTCGAAACCGGCCAGCAGCTCGTCAGGGTAGTCGAGGCTGCCATCGGCCCGAATCTCCATCTCGGTCCCGTGCAGGATGCGAAACGGCGCCAACTCGGTGTTCAGGCGGCCCACCTCCGCACGCTGCTCGGACACGCGTTCCGGCGAAAGGCCGCGGGTGATCCCCAGCGAGGGCGAATGATCGGTCAGCACGATCCAGTCGTGGCCGCGTTGGCGAGCGGCACGGGCCATCGCCTCGATCGAGTCGACCCCATCGGTCCAGTCCGAGTGCAGGTGGGTGTCTCCACGGAGGTCCTCGAGGCGGATCAGGTCGGGCAACTGACCGGCGACCGCGGCCTGGATCTCGCCGGAGTCCTCCCGCAACTCGGGTGCGATCCAGGGCAGGTCCAGGCGGGCGTAGACCTCCTCTTCGGTGGCAGCCAGCTCCAGCTCGCCGGTATCGACCACCTTGAAGCCCTTCTCTGAGAGCGACAGCCCGCGCTGCAGGGCCCGCGATCGGAGCGCAACATTGTGCTCGCGACGGCCGGTGAAATGGACCAGATGCGTCCCCCACGCGACCGGAGCGCAGACCATCAGGTCAACCTGGCGACCCGATTCCAGCAGTACGCTCGACTTGTCGATGCCCGCCGACAGGATGCGGGCGACCTGGGGCATCTTGTCGAACGCCGCGATGATGGCGGCCGGGTCGTCGGTGGCCGCCAGCAGGTCGAGATCACCGATGGTGGCGCAGCGCCGGCGCAGCGAACCCGCCGGCACGATCTGGCGGAGCCCGCCCACCTGGCGTAGCTGGGCGACCAGCTCCGAGGCCAGGGCGTCGGCGTCGTGCAGCAGCAGGCGGCTCCCCTGCGTCGCCAGGCGGGCGATCCCCGCCAGGATGTTCTGCTCCGTGCGCGCCGAGAGCCCCTTCAGCGATCTGAGTGCTCCCGCCTCCGCGGCGGCCTGCAGCGACTCCAGTGAGTCGATCCCGAGCTCGCCGTGCAGCAGCTTCACCGTGCGAGGGCCGAGCCCGGGAATCCGGAGGAGCTCAAGCAGGCCGTCGGGCACCTGGACTCGCAACCGTTCGTGATAGGCAAGCCGGCCCGTCTCGGCCAGCTCTCGAAGCTTGCCGGTCAGCGCGTCGCCGGCACCGGGGATCTTCGGCGGAGCCCCCCGCCGATAGAGTGCCGCGACATCCTCCGGCCAGCGCTCCACCGCATCCGCCACGCGTCGGTAAGCGACCGCCTTGTACACCACCTCGCCCAGGATCTCGAGCATGTCGCCGATCTCCCGAAAGACGCGCGCCAGCTCCGCGTTCGAGATGACGGGGTCGGCAGAGCGGGAGACGGCGCGCGGAGTGGGCATGTGGGCCATTCTACGCAGGACACGAAAACGGCCCGGTCCGCGCTCGGGGTCCGGGCCGTGTCGATGTTGGGCGCGCGGCTAGCGCTTGCCTCGCAGCATGTGCAGCAAAGTCGCGCCGAGTGATCGGCCGCGGCGTCGGCGGATCACGTCCGTCGAACGCTGCCGGCGTCGCGCCTCGTACAGCATCTCTTCCTGCTTCAGCTCGGCGAGTAGCCCGAGATAGGTTAAGCCTCGGCTCATGGGATTCCTCCAGTGGTTCGTCGGCATCGGGCCTGACAGGCCCGATCCGTTCTGTGTCAAATCTTCGAAACGATCCCGTCCGCGTGGGTCGAACGGCTGTCCACTCCCCAGCGAAGGGCGGCGAGGTCGAAGACAACCATCACCGCCACGATCAGCACCAATCCAACCATCTTCTGCCTCCGGTCGCGGAACATGTAACTTATGATGACGTTCTGAGTGGTTACCGTCGATACTCTAGCGGCCGCTTTGTAACTTGTCAAACTGCATATAATGGTTACATCATGACGCTCAAGCCCGCCATTCGCTCGGAGCCCGACCAGGCCGATGAGCTCTTCGCCGCCTTCGCCAACACCCTTCAGCACAGCCGTGGCCGGGATACCGAGCACCTGCTCGACGTCGATGCCCTGCTCGGCTGGCTCCGACGCTACCGCCTGATCAGTGACCGCGCCCGCGCCGCCGAGGCCGGACGACTGCACCGCGACCCGGAGGAGGCGGCTCGGCGCCTGGAGCGCTTCGTCCATCTGCGTGGCCTGCTGCACGAGATGGCAGAGGCGGTGGCCGAGCACGGCCGTCCCACGGCCGGCCAGCTTCGCGACCTCAACCACATCCTCCGCCACGGGCTGCACTTCCACCAACTACGCCTTGACTCCGAGGCGACCAGCTACACCTTTGCCCAGGTTGGCGACCGCCTCGACCAGGCGCGCGCCACCATTGCCAGCTCCTTCGCGCAGTTCCTGGCCGATGACGCGCCGCAGCGGCTGCGCGTCTGCGCCAACGACAACTGCCGCTGGATCTTCGTCGACCGCTCCCCGACCGGCCGGCGTCGCTGGTGCGACATGCGGACCTGCGGGAACCAGGCCAAGGTGGCCCGCCACCGCGCGCGCAGCAAGGCCGACGCCGGGGTTCACACCGGGCACGCGTCGGTCTAGAATCAGCGCGGCCTGACGGCGCGCCCGCCGTCGAATCGGCCTGACGAAATCCACATCGAGGCGAAGCGCGATCCAAGGTGGACGCCGGTTCCGGTAGTCGAATCTGCGCGTGCCCGCGGCCATCGGCCGGCGGGAGGGCGACCGTCTAGCACCAAGCTCGGCGCCCCCCGTTCGCGACCCATCGGCCACCCGCACGCGTCACAGCTCCTCCGACGCGAAGGCGAGGTGGTCATTCCATGCTCTTCCTGAGCCAGCTCATCGGCCGTCCGGTGCGGGACCGGAACGGCGAAGCGTTCGGCAAGGTCCGCGACCTGATCGTGGCCCTCGGCGAGCACTATCCCCCGGTCACCGGACTCGTGCTGCGGGTAGCCGGCGGACGCGAGATCTTCCTGCCGTGGACCGATGTCGAGGAGGTCGACTCCTCGGGCGCGCGGCTGCACACCTCGAGCATTGACATCACCACCTTCCGGCAGCGTCCCGATGAGATCCGCCTCTGGCTCGACCTCCAGGACAAGCAGATCGTCGACGTCGAGGGACGCAAGATCGTGCGCGTCAACGACATCCAGCTGGCGCCGGTCGAGGGTCGCCTGCGGCTGGTGGCGGTCGACGTGGGGCTGGCGGGGATCCTCCGTCGGCTCGGCCTGTCGGGGCCCGGCGAGCGGCTGGCGCGGGCCCTGCGGCTCCAGGCCGAGAACTACATCGAGTGGGAGGACGTCGACCCGGTCGAGTCGAGCGTCTCGAGCTTGAAGCTGCGCGTTCCTCACCAGGCGCTCGGCACACTGCACCCGGCCGATGTCGCCCATATCGTCGAGCAGCTTGCCCCTCGCGACCGCGCCGGCATCCTCGCCTCGCTGGACGACGAACGGGCTGCGGACGTGCTCGAGGAGCTGGCCGCCGACGACCAGGTCGACATCCTTGAGGCGCTTTCGCCGGAGAAGGCGGCCGACATCCTCGAGGAGATGGGGCCTGACGAGGCGGCCGACCTGGTTGCTGACCTGTCCGAGGCGCGACAGGAAGAGCTGCTCAACCTGATGGAGCCCGACGAGGCCTCCGACGTGCGGGAGCTGCTGGCCTACGGCGAAGAGACGGCTGGTGGGCTGATGACCACCGATTTCATCACCATCACCCCCGACCAGACCGCCGAGCAGGTGATCGACATGCTCCGCGAGCTGCGTCCCGACGCCGACCAGGTCTACTACCTCTACGTGACCGATCCGGACGGGACCCTGGTCGGCACCATCACCCTGCGCGGCCTGATCGTCGCTCGTCCGGAGACGTCGGTCGGCGAGTTCATGCGCCCCGACCCGATCAGCGTGGCGCTCGACGTGGATGCCGAGCAGGTCGGCGCGGCGATCGCCCGGTACAACCTGCTCGCCTTGCCGGTGGTCGATGCGGAGGGTCGCATGCAGGGGATCGTGACCGTCGACGACGCCTACGAGCGCGCGCTCGGGGAGGGATGGCGCAAGCGCCTGCCCGAGATCTATGAGCCGGCCGAGGAGCGCTGAGGCGTGACCCGCCTGGCCATCCCCCGCCCGATCCGACGTGCTCAGCGCTCGCTCCGTGACCGGCTGCCAAACTTCCGGGTCCACCGCTCCGGGCTCCTCGCCTTCCTGGCGGTGATGGGGCCGGGGCTGATCGCCGGGGTGGCCGGCAACGACGCGGGCGGCATCGCCACCTACAGCGTGCTCGGCTCGGAGACCGGCCTTTCGCTGCTATGGATCCTGCCGATCACCACCGTCATGCTGGTGGTCGTGCTGGAGATGGCGGCCCGCATGGGAGCAGTCTCAGGCCAGGGGCTGGGCGACCTGATCCGCGACGACTTCGGGATCCGCTGGACCCTGTTCGCCATGGTCGTCCTGCTGATCGCCAACGGCGCGAACATCATCGCGGAGTTCGCAGGGGCGGCGGCCGCCCTGGAGATCTTCGGCATCCCGCGCTACGCCACCGTGCCGATCGTGGCGGCGGGCATCTGGGCGCTGGTGGTCTTCGCCAGCTACCGCGTGGTGGAGCGGGTCTTTCTGTCGGTGGCGGTGGTCTTCGTGGCCTACGTCGTGAGCGCGTTCGTGGCCGGTCCCGACTGGGCGCAGGTCGGGCGCGCGCTGATCACCCCATCGGTCCCGCTCGAGCCACATGCCCTGCTGCTGATGATCGCCACCGTCGGCACTACCGTCACCCCGTACATGTTCTTCTACCTGCAGTCATCGGTCGCCGACAAGGGACTTGGGCCGGAGGAGCTGCCGCTCGAGCGGGCGGACGCCGTGCTTGGCGGCATCTGGACCAATGCCATCGCCATGTTCATCGTGGTGGTGACGGCCGTGACGATCTTCCCGCGCGGGATCGTCATCACCAGTGCCGACCAGGCGGCCCTCGCGCTGGCCCCGGTGGCCGGGAGCCTCGCCAAGGGGCTGTTCGCCATCGGCCTCTTCGGCGCCTCCGTACTGGCGGCCACCGTGATGCCGCTGACCACCAGCTATGCGGTGTGCGAGTCGTTCGGCTGGGAGTCGGGGGTGTCGCGCAACTTCCGCGAGGCGCCGGTCTTCATGGGCCTCTACACCGCCCTGATCGTGATCGGCGCCGTCGTGGTCCTGGTCCCCGGCCTGCCGCTGATCGGCGTGATCCTGGTCAGCCAGAACCTCAACGGCATCCTGTTGCCGATCATCCTGGTCTTCATGCTGCGCCTGGTGAATAACCCGCGGATCATGGGCATCCACACCAACCCGACCTGGCTGAACGTGCTGGCCTGGTCGCTGACCGGCCTGGTCATCCTGCTCACCCTGGTGCTGTTCGGCTCGACGATCGCCACCTGGCTCGGCTGGTTGTAGGCCGGTGGGCCCTACCGAACGCACCCACTGGGAGCTCGACACGCCGCTCTCGCCCGAGGCCGTGATCGATGCCCTGGTTGACTTTTCGCCGCGGCGGGGGGTCATCTGGAAGGAGACCTGCGACCCTGCCGTCTACCGCGTGCACGCGGCCGGCGACAGCTGGGCCGAGGTGACCGAGGGATTCGCGGCGCCTGGAGCCGCGAGCGCTACGACTGGTCGCAACCGGGTGTGGTGACGCTGACCCAGCTCGCCGGCAACATCGCCGAGCCGATCGGCACGATCCGCTACGAAGTCAAGCCGCTGGACGGTGGCGGGGCGCATATCGTCTGCGAGCGGTACCGGCGGTTCCGCGGTCTGAACGGCAGGCTCCGCGGTTCGTTCATGGTGCTGCTGGGGCCGCGCATCCTGCGCTGGCAGTTCCGCCTGGCGCTTGACCGGGTGGCGCGCGGCGCCTGAGTCTCGACGGCTACCCCCCGATCGGGTGCCAGACGGTCTTGATCTCGACGAACTCGCCGATCAAGTAGGGCGATTGTGCCAACGGCGAGAGCCAGTCGAACGCATCGAGGCCGGCCACCGGTGGGCGCGCCACGCGCTTCACGTTCTCGGTGGCGATCTCCTCGATGGCGGCGATCTGCGCCGGGTCAAGGCCGAACGCGTCGAGCGCGTTGACATCCATGTGCCCGGCCAGGTGCGAGACCAGCTCGCGTCGCAGTCCGGTGATCAGGTTGACCACCCCGCCGGGCACATCCGAGGTGGCGAGCACCTCGGTCAGCGTGACCGCCGGCAGCGGGCGCGACTCCGAGGCGAGCACCACCGCGCAGTTGCCCGAGACGATGACCGGGGCCAGGCGGCTCACCAGCCCGAGCAGGCTCGAGCCCTCCGGCGCGATGACGCCCACCACGCCGGTCGGCTCCGGCACGCTGAAGTTGAAGTAGCTCCCGGCGACTGGATTGACGGTGCCGACGAGCTGGCTGAACTTGTCGGCCCAGCCGGCGTACCAGACCCAGCGATCGATGGCCGCGTTCACCAGCCGGGTGGCGCGCTGGCGACCGATCCCCTCGGACGCCATCACCTCGGCGATGAACTGGTCGCGGCGCCCCTCCATCAGCTCGGCGATCCGGTACAGGATCTGGCTGCGGTTGTAGGCGGTCTTTGACGCCCAGTCCGGGAGCGCCTTGCGCGCGGCACGGACGGCGTCACGGATGTCCTTGCGGGTGCCACGGCAGGCATTGGCCAGGGACTCGCCGCGCGCGCCGAAGACCTCGTAGGCGCGACCCGATTCGGTGCGCGGGAACTCACCGCCGATGTACAGCTTGTAGGTCTTGCGGACGCCAAGCCGATCGGCCCCGGGCGGATCGGCGGTGGTCGCCAGCGGCTGAGCGACCCGCGCCTGGAGCACGCCGGCGCGCCGGCTGAGGGGCGCCCTGGTGGCGACCGGGCGGGCGCGCGGGCTCATCGGCCGTTCGCCCCGTCGGCCGACAGGTCGAGGTAGGCGCCGAGCCCGTGGATCCCGCCCTCGCGGCCGTAGCCGGATTCCTTGTAACCGCCGAACGGGGAGGTCGGGTCGAAGCGGTTGAAGGTGTTGGCCCACACCACCCCGGCCTTCATGGCGGCCACCATCTTGAAGATGCGGCTCCCCTTCTCGGTCCACACCCCGGCGGAGAGCCCGTAGGGCGTGTTGTTGGCCTTCTCGACCGCCTCCTCTGGCGTGCGGAAGGTCAGGACCGACAGCACCGGTCCGAAGATCTCCTCCTGGGCGATCCGATGGCTCTGGCTCACTCCGGTGAAGAGCGTCGGCCGGAAGAAGAAGCCGCGATCCGGCAGGACGCAGTCGGGCTGGAAGATCTCGGCCCCCTGCTCGATCCCCGACTGCACCAACTCCGCGATCTTGGCAAGCTGGCCGGCCGAGTTGATGGCCCCGACATCGGTGTTCTTGTCGAGCGGGTCGCCGACGCGCAGCGTCGACAGTCGGGCCTTCAGCTTGTCGAGGAGCGGCTCGTAGACCGACTCCTGGACGAAGAGGCGCGATCCAGCGCAGCACACCTCGCCCTGGTTGAAGTAGATGCCGTTGATGATCCCCTCGATCGCCTGGTCGAGCGGCGCGTCGTCGAAAACGATGTTGGCCGCCTTGCCGCCGAGCTCCAGGGTCAGCTTCTTGCGGCTGCCGGCCACCGCCCGGGCGATCATCTTGCCGACCGCGGTCGAGCCGGTGAACGCGATCTTGTTGACGTCCGGATGCCGCACCAGCTCCATCCCGACCTCGCCCGGCCCGGTGATGATGTTCACCACCCCCGGCGGCAAGTCGGCCTGGCGCACCACCTCGGCGAAGAGATACGCGGTCAGTGGAGTGGTCGACGCCGGCTTGAGCACCACCGTGTTGCCGGCCGCCAGGGCTGGTGCGATCTTCCAGGCCAGCATCAGCAGCGGGAAGTTCCAGGGAATGATCTGCGCGGCGACCCCGAGCGATCGCGGGCGACGGCCGGGGAAGGCGTAGTCGAGCTTGTCGGCCCAGCCGGCGTAGTAGAAGAAATGGGCCGCGGCGAGCGGCACGTCCACGTCGCGGCTCTCCTTGATCGGCTTGCCGGAGTTCATCGTCTCGACCACGGCGAACTCGCGAGAGCGCTCCTGGATGATCCGCGCGATGCGGTACAGGTACTTCGCCCGCTCACTGCCCGGGAGGCGCGACCAGACGGTGTCGTAGGCACGGCGGGCGGCGGTGACGGCCCGATTGACATCGGCCTTCGAGGCCCTGGCCACGCGCGCCAACGGCTCCTCGGTGGCCGGATTGATCACCTCGAAGGTGGCCTTCGGCCGGCTCGGAGAGAACTGGTTGTCGATGAACAGGCCGTACTGCGGGCGGATCTGGATATGATCGGTCGACTCCGGGGCAGGGGCGTACTCCCAGGGGATCCCGCGCGCGGAGAGGCCCCACGAGGCGGCGGGCGGTCGGCTCTCCGGCTTCTTGACGAGCGTCACGCGGCCGATTATCGCACCTGTTGCCGCCTCGGCGGTCTCGGCGACCCGCCACGATCGCGCCGTCACCACCGCCATGGTCATGCGCGACGTATCTCTCAGCTGATGATGCCTGCGACGGATGGACCGACCCGATCGCGTCTGGAACCGACCTAACTCGTCAGGCAGTGAGACTTACGCCTCGGTGTCGGCGGTCCGGTTGCCATAAGCGTCCGCTGGGGAGAGATACGCCATTCCGCTCCTGGACCGGATCGTGGCGCTACGCCGGCAGCGCACCCTCGAGTCGAAGCAGGAAGCGCTTGCGGTCGAGACCGCCGGAATAGCCTCCCAGCCCTCCGTCGGCGTGCAGCACACGATGGCACGGCACCACGATCGGGATCGGGTTGGAGCGAAGGGCGTTGCCGGCGGCGCGCGCGGCCCGCGGCGACCCGGCTCTGCTCGCCACCTGGCCATACGAGGTGGTCTGCCCGTACGGGATCTGTGCCGTGGCGTGCAGCACGTCGGTCGCGAACCCGTGGATCAGCGACCAGTCAACCGGCACGTCAAAGGCGTGGCGCTGTCCGGCGAAGTACGCCTCCAGCTCGCGCCGGGCCGCATCCGTGCGCGCTGGAGCTTGCAGGATGCGCGGCGAGACGCGCGCGGCCAGGTCGTCGAGCAGCGCGACGATCGGCTCATCGGGGTAGGCAATCCGCAACACGCCGCGCGGCGTGACGAAGACGATCAGCTCACCCAGCGGCGAGTCGAGCGCGGCGAAGGCGACGTCCAGCAGCCCGGCATCGCTCGCTCGGCGACCAAGCGTGGCGCTGAGGCCGTCCCGATCGAGAGTCGCGGCGGGCGAGCCGGCAAGGCGCCGCTCGAGATCGGTCATCGTTCCACCTCCATGCGGAGCCGGCGCAGCCCGGCGCTGACGTTCTGACGAGCGGCCTCTTCGCTGATCCCCATGCGATTCCCGACATCCCGATAGGCAAGGTCGAAGACGAACCGATGCACCACCGCCGCGCGCTGCTTGGCCGGCAGGTGGCGAACCGCCATCCACAGGCCGTCGTCGCCGATCCCGTCCGCCGCGACCGCCAGCCGCTCCGGCGACACCCCGTCGAGGTCGGTGACCGGGCGGCGCCCCAAGCGACGAATGACATCGGTCGCCTTGCGCTGGGCGATCAGGTAGAGCCAGGCACGCAGGTTGTCGCCGTGCCGCAGCCGCGGGTACGCCCGCAGCGCGGACAGGAACGTCTCCTGCAGACAGTCCTCGGCCTCGGTCGGTCCGACCGAGGCGACCAGGAACCGATGGAGCTCCGCCGCGTGGTCGTCGACGAGGCGCTGGAACGGAGGGAGGTGCACGCTGAGTGAAACGCGAACTGACACCGGAACGTGAGGTCAGGCGCCGGCGGCCGCGCGCCGAAGCAGGTCGTCGTAGATGGTGGGGTCGTCACGTTCGATGCTGGGACGCCAGAAGCCGTCGGCGCCCTCTTCCCAGCTGGCCTCGATCCCCGGGTTCTGGAGATTCGTCCCGTCGGCCAGGAAGAGGTGCGGCGAGCCGTCCACCGCGTCGGTCTTGGCCACCTCGTACTGCTCGAAGATGGCGTGGCGGGCCCGCCCGGAGTCAATCGCAGCCGCCAGCGGCTCGATGTCCAGCGCGTCGCACTCCGCGGCCACCTCCAGGATGACGTGGCGCAGGCTGACGCAGCGGCTCTCGCCCCAGAAAGCGCGGCGCAGCCCCCGGTCGAGCTGCTCCGAGGCAGCCAGCCCCTGCTCCTTGGCGGCCTGCACCGCCTCCATGGCCGGCAGCATGGTGGCCGGCCAGGTCCATTCCGGCGCGCTCCACGGCTGCCAGCCGGCGCGCGGGGCGAGGCTGGCGCAGGCATCGAGCTCCACGGCCAGCTCGTCCTTGGGGGTCGGCTGCGAGTTGAAGAGCTCGAGCGGGAAGACACGGTGGTCGAACGAGACGGCCCGGTCGAGCGCGAGGCGACGCCGCGCATCGTGCAGGCGCCACACCGCCACGTGTGCCCAGGGGCAGCCGATGTCGCTGTAGACCACGATCGTGCCAGGGGCGACGTCGAGCATCGGCCTAGTCGAGCGTGAAGTAGTCGCCGCCCGAGTAGCGGCCCGTGCGCTCCTTGCGAATCTGCATCAGGAGGTCGTTGAGCAGGGTCGAGGCGCCGAAGCGGAACCGATCGGGGGTCATCCAGTCGGGTCCCAGGGTCTCGTACAGGACGGTCAGGTAGGCGATCGCCTCCTTGGCGGTCCGGATCCCGCCGGCCGGCTTCATCCCCACCGCCCGCCCGGTCTGGGCGTAGAAGTCGCGGATCGCCTCGAGCATGACCAGCGTGACCGGCAGGGTCGCCGCCGGCTGCACCTTGCCGGTGCTCGTCTTGATGAAGTCGGCCCCCGCCGCCATGGCCAGCACCGATGCGCGGCGCACGTTGTCGTAGGTCTCCAGCTCACCGGTCTCGAGGATCACCTTGAGATGCGTCGGGCCGCAGGCCTCCCTGACCGCCACGATCTCGTCGAAGACCTGCGCATAGTGGCCGGCCAGGTAGGCGCCGCGGTCGATCACCATGTCGATCTCGTCAGCCCCGAGAGCCACTGCGGCACGCACGTCGTCGAGCTTCACCGACAGCGGGGCCTGGCCCGATGGGAAATAGGTGGCCACCGAGGCCACCTTGACGGTCGACCCGGCGAGTGCCGCCTTGGCGCTGGCGATCATGTTGGGATAGACGCACAGCGCCGCCACCGACGGGATGCTGGGGTCGGTGGGGTCGGGATGGCGCGCCTTGCCGGCCAGGGCGCGAATCTTGCCCGGCGTGTCCTTCCCCTCCAGCGTGGTGAGGTCGACCATGCGGATCGCCAGGTCGAGCGCCCAGAGCTTCGACTCGCGCTTGATGCTGCGCTTGGCCAGCGAGGCGGCGCGCTCCTCGACGCCAACCTGGTCGACCGCCCAGACGCGTCCCAACAGGCCGCCCAGGGCCTGGTGGCCAGCAGCGGTCAGATCGGTGCGGGTGGTCATCGGCCCGCCATTGTAACGCCGCCCCACCGCGCTTCCGGCGAGTGGTACCCTCGCGCGGATGGAAGGCGACGACCACGATCTGCTGGTCTACTGCCTCACGCGCGACCGCGAGCTGGCCGATGCCCTCGAGGCGCGCCTGAGCGGCGCGCTGGCCTTCTTCTATAACGACGCGGCGCGCCTGCACCAGGCGACCGTCCTGCGGCGTCCCGATGTCGCCGTGGTGGACATCGGCGCGATCAATGAGGAGTACGGCGACGCGGGCCTCGGCCCGGTGGTCGCGTTCCTCCGCGAACGTGCGCCGGGGGTGCGCATCGCGGTGCGCCCCACCACCGCAAGCGAGTGGCTTGTGCGCGCCGAGGCGGGCGAGGCGGTCGACTTTCTGCCTGCCGAGCGCGACGGATGCGTCGCCGCTGTGGCTGCCCTGCTGGGAGTCGCCTGAGCCTTCAGATGCGTCCGACGCGCTTCGGCGGCCAGTAGCGGACGGCCGCTCGCCAACGGATGTCGGAGAGGGGGACGCTGCCAAAGGCGCGCGAGTCGGTGCTCTCCGCGGGCGCGTCGCCGAGCAGCTCCACCTGCCGCAGCTCGGCATCCACCGCGGACACGCGCTTGATCAGCTCGCGCTGCGGCTCTCGGGGGTCAGCCGCCAGCACCACCTCCCCCGGCCGCGGGGCGCGCTGCGTGTAGGTGCGCGATTCGACCAGCAGCCGGTCTCCGGGGAGCAGGGCCGGGGCCATCGAGCCGCCGTGGACTTCGACCACGTCGAGCCAGCGACGCGCCGCCGACCCCGCGGCAATCCCCGCAGCCACGCTCAGCCAGGTGGCCGCCGCCCTCCCTCGACGCCTCGGGAGGGGGTGGTCGCTCAGGAGGGTCGCCCGTTGACGCGGGTCTTCGCCAGCCCGCCGGTCCCCTGCCACATCTCGTCGATCTTGTCGATGAGCGCCAGGAGCTCCCGCGCCGCCTCGGGATCGGTCGACTGCTTCACCTTCGATGCGGCCTTTGACGCTTTCCAGCAGACGTCGTGCAGGTCGGGGTACTGGGTGATGTGCTCGGGCTTGAAGTAGTCGTGCCACATCACGTCGATGTGATGCTTGGTCTCCTCGGCGCGCGCTTCCTTGACGACGACGCAGCGCTGCCGGAAGAGCTCATCGGTGCTGGCGTTGAATTTCTCGATGATCCGGTAGCACGACTCCGCCTCGATGCGCGCCTGCTCGGGGTCGTAGATCCCGCAGGGGACGTCGCAATGGGCATGGACGCGCCGCGTGGGGCGCAGCAGGGTGGCCAGAGACAGCATGCGGTTCTCCTCTTGATACCCGGTGGTGATCCCACATTCTCGCAGTCGGACTCGCCGGCTGCCAGCGCGTCGGTCGCGGGTCAGTTCCCCATCACCATGCCGCCGTCGACCCCGATCACCTGCCCGGTCACGTACCGTGACTCATCGGAGGCGAGGTAGACCGCGGCCGCGGCGACATCCTCGACTGTCCCGGTATGCCCCATCGGGGTGAGCGTCTTGATCGCGTCGGTGGCGGCGGCGGGCAGATCGGCGGTCAGATCGGTCTCGATCAGGCCCGGTGCGATGGCGTTACAGGTGATCCCGCGGCTGGCCAGCTCACGGGCGGTCGTCTTGGTGAGGCCGATCAGCCCGGCCTTCGCCGCCACGTAGTTGGCCTGACCGGGATTGCCCATCCGGCCGGCGGCGCTGCTCATGTTGATGATGCGACCGAAGCGCGCCTTCATCATCGGCCTGGCGATGGCGCGGGTCATCCAGAACGGGCCGGCGAGATTGGTGGCCAGCACCGAGTTCCACTCCTCCTCGTTCATGCGCATCAGCAGGTTGTCGCGGGTGATGCCCGCGTTGTTGACGAGGATGTCGACCTTGCCGAACGCGTCGAGCGCGGCCTCCACGATCGCTTTGCACGCTTCGCGCCCGGCGCTGGTGTCGCCCTGCACCGCGAGCGCGGTGCGTCCCATCGCGCGGATGAGGACGACAACCTCATCGGCGGCTTCCTGGTTGCCGCGGTAGTTGATCGCCACGTCGCATCCCTGGCCTGCCAGGGCGAGGGCGATGGCGCGGCCCAATCCCCGGCTCCCGCCGGTGACCAGGGCAACCTTGCCGCTCAGATCGAACATCACGTCACGCTCAACCGGCCACGGCCGGCTCCGCGACGACGGAGCGCGGCTTGCCGAGCCGGGTCTGTTCGCCGGGCGCGCGGAAGGCGCGCGTCGGGTCGGCCGTCCATTCGACCACCGCGGCACCGGCGGTGTAGCCGGCGCCGAATGCGACCATCAGCACGTTGTCACCGGGCTGGATGCGGCCCGCGGCGACCGCCTCGACGAGCGCCATCGGCACTGATGCCGCACTCGTGTTGCCGTACTTCTCAATGTTCACGTAGAGCTTCTCGTCAGGGATCTCGAGCTGGCGCTGCACATTTTCGATGATCCGCAGGTTGGCCTGGTGGAAGACGAACTGATCGACCTGGTCGACCGTCAGTCCGGCGTCGCGCAGCGCCGCCACGGCAGAGTCAGTGAGCTGCCGAGTGGCGTACTTGTAGACCTCGCGGCCGGCCATCTTGATGAAGTGCTTGCCCTCCGCGATGCTCGTCGGCGAGGCGGGGCAGACCGAGCCACCACCGGGCACGATGATCCCCTCGTAGCCGGTTCCGTCGCTGAACAGGTTGAAGCCGAGCAGACCGCCGGGCTGGTCCGATGCCTGCAGCAGCACTGCGCCGGCCCCGTCGCCAAAGATGACGCAGGTGTTGCGGTCGGTCCAATCGATGAAGCGGCTCAGCACCTCGACCCCGATCACCAGCACGCTGCGGTACATGCCGCTGCCGATGAAGCTGCTGCCGGTGGCGAGGCCGTACAGGAACCCGGAGCAGGCCGCCTGCAGATCGAAGCCTGCCGCGTGCGTCGCTCCCAGGGCGGTCGCCACGGTGACCGCGGTGGCCGGCAGCGGGTAGTCGGGGGAGCAGGTCGCCACGATCACCAGGTCGACCTCGGACGGATTGACCCCCGCCACGACCAGCGCATCGCGCGCCGCGTTGACCGACATCGAGGTGGTCGTCTCGCCGTCCGCGGCGATCCGACGCTCGCGGATCCCGGTGCGCGACACGATCCACTCGTCCGTGGTGTCGACCAGCTTCGTCAGGTCGTCGTTGGTCATAACCCGCGACGGCGCGTACATCCCCCATCCGGTGATCAGTGCGTTGGTCGCCATTGGCGTCGATTCTCCTCGTGTCTTGAGCATCGTCAGCTCGGGTCTATCTCGATCAGCGGCTGCTGGCGCTTCACCAGCGTGCCGCGCTCGACCAGGATCCTCATCACCCGTCCGGCGACGTCGGACTTGATCTCATTGAACAGCTTCATGGCCTCGATCAGCCCGACGACCGCTCCCGCACCGATCTCGTCACCCTCCTGGACATAGGTCCGCGCTCCGGGGGACGGCGAGGCGTACCAGACCCCGGTCAGCGGTGCGGTAACGAAGCGCATGCCGGGGGCCGGCTCACCGAACGGAGTGATCGCGGAGGCGGCCGCAAGGGGTGCGGTTGAGGCGGCCGGAGCCAGGGCTCGCGGGCGCGCCAGGCGGACAAGCAGGTCCCCGGACTCGACCTCCAGCTCATCGAGCCCGCTGGCCTCGAAGGCGGGTGCCAGCAGATCGATGGCTGCCAGCACCTGGTCGGCGGGGGGATTCACGCGTCGTACCGCCGCAGGATGAGCGTGGCGTTGTGACCGCCGAAGCCGAACGAGTTGCTCATCGCGGAAGCGATCGGCACGCGGCGCGCCACGTTCGGCACGTAGTCGAGGTCGCAGTCCGGGTCGGGGTTCTCGTAGTTGATGGTCGGCGGCAGCGTCCCCTCCTGGATGGCGCGAATGCAGGCGATCGCCTCAACGCCACCACCGGCGCCCAGCAGGTGCCCGGTCATGCTCTTGGTGCTGCTCACCGGGATGGCGTAGGCGCGCTCGCCAAAGACCGTCTTGATGGCGGCCGTCTCGGCTCGGTCGTTCGGCACGGTGCTGGTGCCGTGGGCGTTGATGTAGTCGACCTGGTCTGTGGTCATGCTGGCATCGGCCAGCGCCAGGCTCATGCTCCCCACCGCGCCGCGGCCGCCGGGGGCCGGCAGGGTGATGTGTGACGCATCGTCGGTGGCGGCATAGCCCACCAGCTCGGCGTGGATCCGCGCGCCGCGCGCCTGGGCGTGCTCGAGCGCCTCAAGTACCAGGATGCCGGCGCCATCGGCCATCACGAAGCCGTCGCGGTCGGCATCGAAGGGGCGCGAGGCCCGCTGCGGCTCGTCGTTGCGCTTGGTCGACAGGGCGCGCATGGCCGCAAAGGCGGCCACCGGGATTTCACCGATCCCCGCCTCGGCGCCCCCGGCGATCATCACGTCGGCGTCACCGCGGCGGATGATGTTCAGCGAATCGCCGATGGCGTGGCTGCTGCTGCTGCAGGCGCTCACCGTGGCGTAGTTCGGGCCCCGAGCGTGGGTGTAGATGGCCACGTAGCCGGCGCCCATGTCTGGGATCAGCGCGGTGACCAGGAATGGACCGATCCGCTCCACCCCCAGGTCGTGCGCCTCGATGATGTCGCGGATCATGGTGTTGATCCCGCCGATCCCCGAGCCGATGATCACCCCGGTGCGCTCCGCCTCGGACTCGTCGACGATCGGGTTGGGCAGCCCGGCGTCGCGCAGCGCCTCGGCCGAGGCGGCCCACGCGAAGTGCACGTAGCGGTCGTTGCGCCGCACTTCCTTGCGGGGCATCACCTGGTCGGCGTCGAAGCCCTTCACCTCGCCGGCGATGCGGCTGTCGAGGCGCGATGGGTCGAACGACCTGATGTGGTCGATCCCGCTTCGGCCGGCGATCAGGGCGGCCCAATAGGAGGGCACGTCATTGCCGATCGAGGTGATCGCTCCCATACCGGTCACGACCACCCGTCGGTCGCCGCGCTCGGCCGCGCTCTTCCGACGCGGGCGGTCAGCCACCGGCGCGTCCCCCGGCGATCGACTGGTCCCGGGGGATGACGAAGCTGATCGTCGCCTCGACCGCGATCTCTCCGCCGACGCTCGCCACGGCCCGCGCCCGACCGAACTGGCCGCGCAGCTTCTCGAGCTCGACGGTGAGCACCAGCTGGTCGCCCGGCAGCACGGTGCGGCGGAAGCGGCACCCGTCGATACCGGCGAAGAGGGCGAGCTTGCCGCGGTACTCCGGCAACGACAGGACGGCCACCGCCCCAGCCTGGGCCAGTGCCTCGACCATCAGCACGCCGGGCATGATCGGGCGCTCGGGGAAGTGGCCGGTGAACTGTGGCTCGTTGGCAGTCACGTTCTTGACCGCGACCACGCGCTTGCCCGGCTCGAGCTCCAGCACCCGGTCGATCAGCAGGAACGGGTAGCGGTGCGGAATGATCCGCATGATGTCGGCCGCCTCGAGCGGCAGGGTCAGGTCCGCCGTGGTGACGGCATCGGTGGTCATCGGTCGCTCCATGGACTCCATCTGATCTCAGCTGCCACCGGCCACGAACGCGGCCGGGCCGACCCGGTCGAGGAGATGAGTGCTCACCTGACCGCCCAGGAAGGCGGCGTTGTCGATGATGCCGCGGTGGAACGGCAGATTGGTCTTCACTCCGGAGACGTGGAACTCGCCCAGGGCGCGCCGTGCCCGGGCCAGGGCGATCTCGCGTGTCTGACCCCACACGATCAGCTTGGCGAGCAACGAGTCGTAGTACGGCGGCACCTCGTAGCCGACGTACAGGTGCGTGTCGACCCGCACGCCCGGGCCGCCGGGCAGCACCAGCTCGTCGATCGTGCCGGTCTGCGGCGCGAAGTTGTCTCCGGGATCCTCTGCGTTGATCCGGAACTCGATGGCGTGGCCGCGGATCTCGACCTGATCCTGGGTCAGGGAGAGCTTCTCGCCGGCCGCCAGACGGATCTGCTCGCCGATGATGTCGACCCCGGTCAACATCTCGGTGACCGGATGCTCGACCTGGATCCGGCAGTTGATCTCGATGAAGTAGAAGTTGCCCGTCGCCATCGAGCAGGAACTCGAGGGTGCCCGACGTTCTCGTAGCCGCTGGCCACCGCCGAGCGAATGGCGAGGTCGCGCAACCGCTGCCGGGCGGCATCGGTCATCGCAGGCGAGGGCGCCTCCTCGATGATCTTCTGATGGCGCCGCTGGACGCTGCAGTCGCGCTCGCCCAGGTGAATCCCGTTGCCGTGACGGTCGACCAGCACCTGGACCTCGACGTGCCGGCTCTCCTCGATCCACTTCTCGAAGTAGACGCTGTCGTCGCCGAAGGCGGCCTGCGCCTCCGAGCGGCTCAAAGGAAGACTGGTCTCCATCTCACGCGGGCTGCGCGACCAGGCGCATGCCACGTCCCCCGCCGCCGGCAGAGGGCTTGAGCAGGACCGGGTAGCCGGCCTCCGCAGCCTGGTCCAGCGCGTCCCGCAGGTCGCCCAGGATGCCGCGGCTGCCGGGCACGGTGGGAAGGCCATTGGCGCCCAGCATGCGGCGCACGGCGTACTTGCTGCCGAAGCGCTCGAGCACCTCCGCGCGCGGACCGATGAAGTGCAGCTCGTGCGCGGCGCAGACCTCGGCGAAGCCTGCGTCCTCGGACAGGAAGCCGTAGCCGGGATGGACCGCATCGCAGCCGGTGATCAGGGCCGCCGACACCAGCGCCGGCTGGTTCAGGTAGCTCTTGCGCGCCTCCGCAGGACCGATGCAGATTGCCTCATCGGCCATCCGCACCGCCAGGGTCTCTCGATCGGCCTCGCTGTAGGCGACTACCGCCGGGACGCCCAGGTCGCGGCAGGCTCGCAGGATGCGAACCGCGATTTCGCCGCGGTTGGCGATCAGGATCTTGTTGAACATCAGGCCAAGACCCCGACCGGCACGCCCAACAGCGCCTCGAGGGTCGTCTCGAGGCTGCCCGCGTCAGAGACGTCCAGGGTCCGCGCCTCGGGCGCGATGCGGCGAACCATGCCGCTCAGTGCGCCGCCCGGGCCACATTCGATGAAGCTATCGACGCCCTCGTTCAGCATGCGTCGCACCGACCGTGCCCACTCCACCGGCGAGCTCCACCTGGCGTGCCAGCAGTGAGCGAATCCGAGCGGGGTCGCGGACCGGCTCGGCGGTCACGTTGCTCACCATCGGCGGATCGGCCTCGTGCCAGGTCGCTTCGCCGAAGGCGCTCGCCAGGCGCTTGCCGACCACGGCCATCATCGGTGAGTGAAACGGCCCGGAGACCTTCAGCGGGATGGTGCGGCGTGCTCCGGCCCGGGTCAGCGGTGCGCTGATCAGTTCCAGCGCGGCGTTCGAGCCGCTGAGGACCACCTGGCCGGGGGCGTTGTCGTTGGCGACCACCAGCTGGTCGCCGAGCTCTGCCCCCGCCACCACGGCGTCGACGACCTCGCGCTCGAGACCGATGACGGCGGCCATCCCGCCGGGTAAGCCTGCATCCGCCATAAGGGTTCCGCGCATTGCCACCAGGTGCAGCGCATCCCCGAAGGACAGGACCCCCGCGGCGACCAGGGCCGCGTATTCCCCAACCGAATGACCGGCCACCAGGGCGGGGGCGAGCCGCTCTCCTCGTTGGAGCAACGCCTCCTCGAGGGCTCGGAGGCCGGCGAGCGACGCCGTGAAAAGGCATGGTTGCGTCTGCCGCGTGTCGCTGAGATCCTCCTCCGGCCCATCCCAGCACACCGCCGACACGGACCAGCCCAGTTCGGCATCGGCCGCAGCGAAGCAAGCTGCCGCGCTCGGCCAGGCGAGCGCCAGGTCACGCCCCATCCCGACCGACTGCGAGCCCTGCGGGGAGAAGAGGAGGGCCAGGCTCATTCGGCGGGTTCCAACTCGATCAGCAGCTGGCCATACTCGACCGCCTCGCCGGCCTCGGTGACGAGGTTGCGCACCAGACCGCGGCGAGGGGCGCGCACGTCATGCCGCACGCCGAGCATCTCCACGTGACCGAGCTCGTCGCCCTTGTCGACCTTGAGGCCGGGGCCCAGTCCATCGGCGTAGACGAAGAAGCCGACCGCCGGAGAGGCGATGCCGTGGTGCGTCGGTCCGGTCGGCACGACCCCGACGCGGTCAACCGGCAGGCCGGTGGCACGCGGCATGGCCACCGGATCGACCGGCGCCGGCGCCCGGGCCATCCGGACGCGAAGCGACCCCTCGCGCACCTCGAGCTCGCCGAGGCCATAGCGCGCCAGTCGCTCGCTCAGGCGGGGGATCAGGTCGTTGGCGGCGCGTTGGACGTCCTGGAGCGGAGTCTCGGAATCCGTCATGCGCCTCCCTCGTCCCTGTCGCTGCTATCGTCGCCGCTGGGCCAGATCTCGCTCCAGCGCGGCCGATGCGGGATACCGGGCAGGCGCAGCAGGCGCCCGATGCGGCGACGCAGCGACGGCTGTTCCGGCCGGGTCCAGCGCGCCGCTTCCGACTCGCGCACCAGGCCGATCCCGCGCAGACGAGCATAGCGGGTCGTGAGCAGGGCCTCCGTCTCGAGCTGGCTGATGCGTCCCAGGGCAGCCAGCACCGCCTGCTTGACGGAGGTGGCAGTGGCCGCGTGGTCGGCGTGCGCTCCCTCTCCCGGCTCATCGATCACGGTGTCGATCACCCCCAGCTCGAGCTGCTCGGCAGCGGTCATGCGCATCGCGGCGGCAGCGGCCGGCGCGGCTTCGGGGGAGCGCCACAGGATGGCGGCGCAGCCCTCCGGCGAGATCACCGCATAGACCGCGTTCTCCAGCGCCAGCACGGCGTCGCCGACGCCGATTGCCAGTGCGCCGCCCGACCCTCCCTCGCCGAGGATGACGACCACGATCGGCACCTGCAGGCCGGTCATCAGCTTGATGCTGCTGGCGATCGCCTCCGCCTGGCCACGTTCCTCGGCGGCGGGGCCGGGGAATGCCCCGGCGGTGTCCAGGAAGGTGATGAGCGGCATCCCGAGCTTGTCGGCCAGCCGCATCAGGCGCTGCGCCTTGCGGAACCCCTCGGGGTGGGGCGAGCCGAAGTTGCGGAAGATGTTCGACTCGGTGTCGTTGCCCTTCTGGTGGCCGATCACCATCACCGCACGCCCCTCGAGCAGGGCCGGTCCGCCGACGATGGCGGCATCGTCGCGGAACGAGCGGTCGCCGTGCATTTCGAGAAAGTCGTCGAAGATGCGCGGGATCAGGTCCAGGGTGCGGGGGCGTTGCGGATGACGCGCCAGCTGGACCCGGCGCCAGGCCGCCTCGACTGCCTCGGGCGTCGGGGGGGCCATTCCCTGCAGGGCTGACTCGCTCACCGGCTCTCCTCGTCGGCCGCGTCCGGCCCGCGGCCCGGCGCCGGCTCGACCTCGATTCCGATCGTCCCGCTGACCGCGCCGCCGAATCGCTCGGCGATCCCCGACAGGACCCCGATCGGCCCCCAACCGCGTGCCTCGGCCGCTCCCTGCCAGCCATCCTCGACCGGAGCGACCGGCAGCAGGCGCAGCGCGCGGGAGAGGACGGCGCGCAGCTCTGAGCGTGGCACCACCTGGTCGACAAAGCCGTGTTCAAGGAGGAACTCGGCGGTCTGGAACCCTTCGGGCAGCTCCTCCCCCACCGTTCCACTGGCGACCCGCGCGCCGGCGAAGCCGATGAGGGCCTTCGGCTCGGCGATGATCAGGTCTCCCAGTGAGGCGAAGCTGGCCAGCACGCCGCCGGTGGTCGGATCGGTCAGCACGCTGATGAAGGGCACGCCCGCCGCGTCGAGACGGGTCAGCGGGGCGGTCGTCTTGGCCAGCTGGAGGAGCGAGAGGGTCCCCTCCTGCATCCGCGCCCCGCCCGAGGCGCTGACCACGATGGCGGGGATCCGTTCGGTGAGGGCGGCCTCGAAGCAACGGGCCACCTTCTCGCCGACCACGCTTCCCATGCTGCCGCCCATGAAGCGGAAGTCGAACAGGCCGATCGCCACCAGCTGCCCGTCGAGCCGACCGGTGCCCCACACCGCGGCGTCGCGCAGGCCGGTCTTGACCTGTGACGCCTCGAGCCGATCGGGATACGGCTTCTGGTCATGGAACCCGAGCGGGTCGCCCGACTCGAGGCCCGCGTCCCGCTCGACGAAGCTTCCCTCGTCGAGCAGCAGGTCGATCCGCTCCCCAACGCTCATCCGGAAGTGGTGGCCGCAGGTCGGGCAGACCCGCAGGTTCCGCTCGAGCTGACGGTTGAAGATCTGCGACTGGCAGTCCGGACACATGGTCCAGGCATCGGTCGGCGCGGCGCGCCGGCTGAACGGGAACTTGATCGGCATGCTGCGGTCCTATGCCTCTTCCGCTCCAGGGGCGAGAGCCTGCCGACGCGAGCCGCGCCACACCATCAGGGCGGTCACTCCCACCCCCACAGCCGCCGACGACACGGCCCCGGTGAGTAGCAGCCGGGACGGATGGCGCAGCTCCTGGCGCGTGCGGGTTCCGAGGCTGGCCATCGCGTGGGCGAGGCCCGGCCGCTCAACGAGGCGCGCCGCGAGCCGCTCCTCGAATCGGGTCGCCGCCGGCAACGGCGAGAGGGCCGCGTGCACCAGTGAGGCGGTCTCGACCAGCGGACGCAGGTCCGCCTCCACACCCGGGCGGGTGCCAGCGAGCAGGTCGTCGAGCGCCAGATCAAGGCGTTCGGCGCGGGTGCGTGTCGGCACGGGACCTCCTGGTGACGCTGGCGAGCGCGCAGGATGCGGCGCGTCTCCATCCTAGCCAACACCGCGGAGGGTTAGAGCGTTACATGTCGTGCTCAGCGAGCGCGGTCGCTCAGCCGCCCAGGCGGGCCTCCAGGTCGCGCAGCGCGCGGTGCAAGAGGACGCGCGCGGCTCCCTCGGAACGGTCCATCACCTGGCCGATCTCCTTCGAGCTGAGGCCGTCGACGAACCGGAGCAGGACCACCTGGCGCCGGTCGTCCGGAAGCTGGCTGACCGCACGCAGCACGGCGCGCAGCTCATCTGCGCGGCCCACGATGCCGGCCGGGTCCGCGTTCGGGGCCGGACGGTCGAAGGTCGCGGGCAGCGGCTCGGTGCGCCGCCGCGCGCGGCTGCGCCGCGCATTGGAAATGGTGTGATGGGCGATCCGGAACAGCCACGCCCGGAAACTGGCCCCCTCGTCGCGAAAGGCGGGCAGCGCGCGCAGAGCGGCCGTGAAAGTACGTTCCGTGGCGTCCTCGGCGTCGTGGTGGTCACCCAGCTGGTAGAAGGCGTACCCGTACACGCGGTCAAGGTACCGGCGGTACAGCACCGCAAAGGCGGCGCGATCGGCCTGGGCGGCGCGCACATCGGCCAGGTCTGGATCGCCGCCTCGGGAGTCCTCCGAGGAGCGAGCCGGGATCGGGCGCTCCGCAGTCACCGGGCCACCGTCGCCGGCAGCGCGTCCAGGACGCGCACCACCTCGCCGACCGTCAGCGCGGCGATCTGCCCGTCGTGCTCCAGGAGCAGGCCGCCGTCGTCATCGAGGCCGATCACCCGGCCAGCCAGCAGCCGATCGCCCAGGTCGACCTCCACCTGACGCCCGTCCAGCCATGAGTGCATCCGCAGGCGCGGCACCGGTGACAAGCCCTGCTCGAGTTGGGTCACCTCGTCATCGAGCGCGCTGAGCAGCTGGCTGAGCAGCGCGACGCGGTCGACCGGGCCGTCGCACAGCTCGGCCAGCGAGGTTGCCCGCTCGGCGATCTCGGCCGGCATGTCTGCCCGCCGCCAGTTGGCGTTGATCCCGATCCCGATCACCCCTTCGGCGAGCCGCCCGTCCTCGAGCGCCGTCTCGACCAGCAGGCCGGCCACCTTGCGCCCCTGGTCGTCGACGAGGTCGTTCGGCCAACGAATCGCCAGCTCGGCCCCTAGCGCGATCGCCGAGCAGGCACGGTGCGCGGCAAGCGCGGCCGCGGCCCCCAGCTGGCCCCCCAGCCGGCCGTTCACGCTCGGACGCAGCGCGACGCTGACCAACAGGTTCATGCCGGGCGGCGAGGTCCAGCTGCGTCCCCGCCGACCGCGGCCGGCGAGCTGCTGATCGGCGACCACCGCCAGCCCCTCGCCGCCGGGCTCGCGCAAGGCTGCCCGTGCGCGGTCGTTGGTCGAGCCAATTGCCGCGTGGAACTCGACCGCTCGACCAAGGCGGCGAGCGGGATCCGCGGCGAGCGACCAGGCAGCTGGATCGGTCATCGCAGCATTATCGCGCCGCGCGTCCAGATCGGCCTTCAGAGGGGACGGCCCCGACGTCGAGCCAGCTCGACCAGGTGCTCCCATTCGTGCTCGGCGATGCGGCGTGCCACTTTGCGCAGCGTGTACGGCGTGCCGCTCCTGACCCGCTCCGCTCCGAGCTCGGCGTCAGTCAGCGAGGCGAGCCGCTGACCGATCAGCTGGCGCACCCGACCCGCCGCGGCGAGCAGCTCGGCCGCCGACCCGTCCGCTGCGCTCCACGGCCGTGACCGCTGCCGAGGCGCCGGGCACCGCCCCGAACAAGGTCGCGGGGTAGGCGGCGTGCGCCCCGATCACGTGCTGCACGATCCGGCGCAAAGGCCGGCCCTCGCGGGACTCGGCGTCGAGCGCGGCAGCATCCAGCTCGCGCAGCAGCTCGGCCTGCTCCTGGGCCATCCAGCTGACCCGTTGCAGCAGCGTCGCCAGCTTCGCGCGTCATGACGCCCGCATCGGTCGGCATGAACAGGGAGGGCGAGCCGTTGCCCAGGAACTCGCCGACGGTCAGATGGTCGAGCAGGTCCAGCTCGATCAGCTGGATGGGGTCTGCCTTGACCCCATGCCGCGTCAGGAAGGAGAGGTAGGCGCGGATCCCCCCGGGGGTCGCCTCGAGCGCCTCTTCGGTGGTCGCCCCGACCGCCACGCAACCCAGGAGCGCCGGGACATGCACCATCGTCTTGCGATGGCGCGGGCCGGACTCCGCGAACACCTGGTAGGTGGTCATCGGTCCAACCATATGCCCTGCGCTACACTCGCCGTCCGATGAACGAGCCGGCCGCCCGCGAGCGCGTCTTCAGCGGGATCCAGCCCTCTGGCGCCTCGCACCTGGGCAACTACCTCGGGGCGCAGGTGAACTACGTTGCGCTCCAGGACGCGTACGAGGCGATCTACGCGATCGTCGACTACCACGCGCTGACGACCGTGCACGACGGCGCCACCATGCGCCGCCTGACCCACGGGATGGTGCTCGACCTGCTGGCGGTCGGCCTCGATCCGGCACGCTGCGCGCTGATCCGGCAATCGGACATGCCCGAGCACGCCGAGCTGGCCTGGATCCTCAACACGGTCGTCCCGGTCTCCTGGGTCGAGCGCACGCCGACCTACAAGGAGAAGCGCGACCAGGGGGTCGAGAACAGCATGGGGCTGCTCGACTATCCGGTCCTGCAGGCGGCCGACATCGTCATCTACAAGGCCAGCGCGCGTGCCGATCGGCAAGGACCAGGCGGCGCACCTCGAGCTGTCGCCGCGAGATCGTGCGCGCCTTCAACCGCCGCTACGGAGCCGATCTTCCCGGAGCCGCAGGCGGTCTTCACCGATGCGCCGGTGGTGCTCGGCACCGACGGGGTCCGCAAGATGAGCAAGAGCGCCGGCAACACGATCCCGATCTTCGCCGAGCCCGACGAGATCCGACGCCTGGTGATGAGCATGGTGACCGATCCGCAGCGGATCAAGCGCACCGATCCTGGGCGGCCCGAGATCTGCAACGTGTGCCAGCTGCATCGTCACTTCGGGGGCGACTACCTGCAGATCCAGGACGGCGAGCGCACCGCGCGAACCGGCTGCGTGGACACCAAGCGGCTGCTGGCCGAGCGGATCATCGAGCTCTTCCGGCCGATGCGCGAGGAGCGCACGCGGCTGGCGGCGAGCCCCGACTACGTCGAGCAGGTGCTCGCCGCCGGGCGCGGCCAAGGTCCGCCCGATCGCGGAGGCGACCATGGCCGAGGTGCGCGCCGCCGCCGGCATCGGGCCATTGCGGGGAGCCAACTGATGATCGATCCGCGGCCGCTCGGCGGGATCAGCGCCCGCGAGCGTCGCTGGCTGCTCGTCTTCCTGGTCCTCGGGTCGGCCTACTTCGCGGTCCTCCTCCTCCAGCTCGCTCTCAGCTTCCTGGGCGGCTTCAGCCAGATCATCCTGGTAATCTTTCTGGCCTGGCTGCTGGCCTTCGTCATGTCGCCGGTGGCGCGCTACCTCGACGAGCGCCTTCCCGTCTCGTGGGCTGGCGCGGTGGGCTTGGCCTACCTGGTCGCCCTGCTGGGGCTGGGTTTCGCGCTGTTCACCACAGGTGCGGCAATCACCCAGCAGGTGACCCAGGCGACCGCCGAGTTCCCCGACACCGCGCGCCAGATCGAGACCACGTTGTCGTCCTACCAGGCGGCGCTGGGCCTCGATCGCTGGCAGATCGACCTGGTGAGCCTCTTCCACAGCGCCCAGGAGCAGGTCGGCAACCTCGCCGGAGCGGTCTTCCGCGAGGCACAGGGGATTGCCGGCGCCACGCTGGCCACGCTGGGCTCGCTCTTCCTGATCCTGATCCTGTCGCTCTACATGCTGATGGACAGCGATCGGATCCTGGCCAAGCTCAACCGGATGGTGCCCAAGCAGTACTCCGACGAGATGTCGATCCTGGAGCGCAGCGTCGCCCGGGCGTTCGGCGGCTTCCTTCGCGCGCAGCTGGTGCTGGCCGTGATCCAGGCAGTGCTGGTCGCGGTGGTCGGCACTGCGTTCAACGTCCCCTACCTGTTCCTGGTCGGCACCCTTTCAGCGCTCGCCATGCTGATCCCCTTCTTCGGCCCGCCGCTGGCCCTCATCCCGCCGATCGTGGCCACCTGGATCTATCGACCCGATGCCTTCATCCCGGCGACGATCATCCTGGTGGTGGTCCAGACGGTGCTCGTCAATTGGCTGCAGCCACGGCTGATGCGCGGGGCGCTGGGCATGCACCCGATCCTCGTGCTGGTCGGCCTGCTGGTCGGCGCCCAGGTGGCCGGGGTGTGGGGAGCGCTCTTCGGCATCCCGGTCATCGCGGTGCATGAACGTCTTCCTCAACCTGTTCGTCTGGAGCGAGATCCCCAACGCCGCCCTGCCGGAGGACGAGCAGCTGGCCGATGTCGACGAGGGCACGATGGTGAAGGTCGCCAAGGCGCAGGTCTCCGACGAGACCCACCCCCACATCCACGTCCATCGCACGCTGCGGGCCGACGGCGAGTCCGACGTCGAGATCGTGGTCGACGAGGAGCCGGACTCCTAGATCTCGCGCAGCGCCAGGTGGCGGCGGCCCGCGGCGGTGCGCGCCTCGTCGACCGGCACGCCGAAGACGCGGCGCACCAGCTCCGGCGTGAGCACCTCGACCGGTGGCCCATCGGCCACCACCCGTCCCGCGTCCAGCACCGCCACCCGTGGGCGCGAAGGCGGCCGCCAGGTTGAGGTCGTGCAGCACGGCGAGGACCGTCAGTCCGCGCTGATCGCGCAGGCGCCGGATCGCGCCCAGCAGGGCGACCTGGTGGGCCAGGTCCAGGTGCAGGGTCGGCTCGTCGAGCAGCAGCAGCTCCGGCTCCTGGGCAAGCGCCATCGCCACCAGCAGCCGCTGGCGCTCGCCGCCGGAGAGCTCCTCCACCGGGCGATCGGCCAGCTCGGCGGCATCGGCGTCGTTGAGGGCGCGCTCAACCGCGGCCTCGTCCTCGGCCGTCGAGCCGAAGAGGCGCCGGGCGTGCGGCGCGCGACCCATCGCCACCAACTCGGCGACCCGAAAGCCGCCCGGCAGCTCCAACTGTTGCGGCAGCACTGCCACCCGTCGGGCAAGCGCCTCGCGGCGCCAGGTCGCCACCGGAAGGCCGTCGAAGCGAACCTCACCGGCGGTGGGTACCAGCGTGCCGGCGAAGCAGCGCAGCAAGGTCGTCTTGCCGCTGCCGTTGGTGCCGAGCAACGCAACCAGCTCGCCATGGGCCAGCGCCAGGTTCACCCCATGCAGCACCTCACGCCGCCCGCCGCCCGGAAGTGCGTACCCGGCCTCCAGGCCGATCGCCGCCGCCAGCTCCCCGGTTGCGCTGCGAGTCGATGTCACGAGATCGCAGCCATCGTCTGCGAGCGGCGCAGCAGCCAGATGAAGAACGGCGCGCCCAGCAGGGCGGTGACGATCCCTACCGGAATCCCGCCGGCCAGCCGCGCGCCCAGGTCGGCCAGGGTCAGCAGCGCCGCGCCGTATAGGACGCTGGCCGGCAGCAGCAGCCGGTGATCGGGACCGGTCGCCAGGCGCAGCAGATGCGGGACGACCAGGCCCACGAACCCGATGGTCCCCGAGACGGCCACCGCAGCCGAGGTGGCCAGGGTGGCGAGCAGGGTCAGCCGCAGCTTTTCGCGCTCGACATCGATCCCCATGTGCATCGCCTGCGTGTCGCCCAGCAGGAGCAGGTTCAGGACGCGCCAGCGCACCACCAGACTGGCGAAACTGATCAGCACCAGCGGTCCGGCGAACGCGAGCTGCGGCCACGAGGCGCCCGCCAGCGAGCCCATCAGCCAGCCGAAGATCGCCCCCAGCGCACGTCCGGAGACGAACATCAGCAGGGCCACGCCCGCCGCCAGCACCGATGAGACCGCATACCCGGTTAACAGCAGGGTGACCACCGGCACGCGACCACCCGCCCGCGCCACCCGATAGACCAGCAGCACGGTCAGCAGTCCGCCGACGAAGGCCGCCACCTGCACGGCGCCCAGACCCAGCCAGACGCTGCCAGCGCCGATCGCGAGGGCCGGCAGCAGGAGCGGGGCGAGAATCCCGAGGATCGCCCCCAGCGAAGCCCCGGCGGCCGTCCCGATGATGTATGGATCGGCCATCGGGTTGCGCAGCAGCGCCTGGAAGACGGTGCCGGCCATCGCCAGGCCGCCACCGACCAGCATCGAGGTCAGGACCCGCGGCAGCCTCAGCTCGAAGATGATCGTCTCGGCCGCGGGCGTCCAGGTATGTGCCAGCGGCAGGCCCAGCAGCCGATGACCCAGGATGGCGGCCGTCTCCCCGATCCCCACGCCGACGCTGCCCAGCGTCACGGCGACGCCCAGGGCGACGGCCAGCAGCAGCGCGCCGAGGCCGAGCACCAGTCCGGTTCGGGTCAGCGAGGGACCCGAGGCGAAGGTTTGGGAGGTCGCGGTTGCCGCGCGTGCCATCGACCGTCCTAGCCGAACAGCTCGGGATGGATCGCTTTGGCCAGGGCCTCCAGCCCATCGATGATGCGTGGGCCCGGACGGGTGACCAGCTGGTCATCGAGCATCACCACGATCCGGCCGTCGCGGACCGCGGCGATCCCGGACCAGCCTGCCCGCGAGGCGACGCTGGCGGGGGTGATCGAGGGATCGTAGGCGGCGTCGCCGAGCAGGATCAGCTGCGGGTCGACGGTTACCAGCGCTTCCAGCTGAATCGCGGTCGAGAGCGGGTCGCCGGTCACCGGCTCGCCGCCGGCGATCGAGATCAGCGATGCCAGGAACGAATCGGCGCCCGCGGTGTAGATGAGGCCCTGGTAGACCCCCACCTCGTAGAAGGTGAGCGGGCGATCGGCGCCGGCCACCGCGGTCACCACGGCCTCCTCGCGGGCGGTCAGCCCGGAGACCACGGCCGCCGCCTTGTCCTCCGCGTGAAGAGCGCGACCGACCAGGGCGATATCGGCGTACACCTGGTGCAGATCCTTCGGATAGAGCACCAGGACCGGGTAGCCCAGCCCGGCGAGCTGTTGGATGACGCTGGTCGGAGTCAGCTCGTTGCCGGCTGCCAGGATCAGGTCCGGGTCGGCGGCTACCACCATTTCGACGTCCACCTGGGCGGCGATCACCACCTTCGGCTTGGTGGCGGTGACGGGCGGGTAATCGTCGAAATCGGTCACGCCGACCAGCTGGTCGCAGGCATCCAGCACGCACGCGATCTCGGTGTTGGATGGCGCCAGGCTGACGATCCGCTGCGGATCGGCCGGCAGGGTCACCTGCCGGCCGGCATCATCGGTCAGGGCCAGCGGATAGGCCGGTTGACTGGCGCTCGGGTTGGCGGCGCTGCTACCGCCCGGCGACGTGGTACAGGCGGCCAGGGCGAGGCACAGGAGCAGGACCGGGGAGAGAAGGCGAAGACGGGGAGTCATGTTGATGCCGTTCCCTTTCACGCGAGGAAGCTGGACATCGCGTGCGGGCTGGCGACCTGACTCCCGCGCTCGCCGCCAGGGCGGCAAAAGCGGCGCGGATACAGTAGCGCGACTGTGCCGGCATCTCACCGGCTTCTCCATTCAACCGTGGTCCTTGCGGCCACGGCACCCGACGCGTTCTTCGGTTGGTAAGTCAGACGATCGTAGCAGAAGGCCCGCCGGCGACCGGGGTCGGGCGGGCCTCGAATGCGAGTGGAGCCGGGCCTCTAGGCGGGGACACCCACCTCGGCGCGGCCGTAGAGCGGGGTCTCCCTGGCGGCGTCGGAGAGCATCGGATCGAGCATCTTCTGGATGGCGAGCGTGTGCGAGCATCCGCCCGCGGCCTCGAAGAGGTGGCATTCACAATGCCAGCTATCGGCGTCGAGGGATATGGTGTGCGTCCCGTTGTCCCCGGCGAAGCTGGCGGTGAGCCGCGAGATCTTCACGCGGTCGGGCTCGTGCGCATAGCGCATCGCCTTCTCGACCTTGCCGATCATGCTCGATTGCACGTCGCGTACCTCCCCGGCGCCGGCACCCGGCGCCGCACTACGGCGCCCGTCAGTCCGTCGACCTGGCGAGCCGCTCCTTCAACATCGCAAGCAGTGTAACCGGGGTCGGGTCGGTCTGGTAGAGGATCGCGAGATAGACGCTCACCAGGTCGCCCAGCACCACGCTGGAGAGCACCCGGGCCAGGGGCGACGGTCCCTCGGCCCAGACTACGCTGCGGTTGGTCGCGCGCTCGCCGAGCAGCTCGTTGACGACGCCGTAACGGGCTGCGATCTCCGCGGCCTCCTGCGGGTCGCGCAGCTCGACCACGTAGACCGCGTCCGACAGCTCGCGAGGATTGAGGCTCCCCTCGATGGCATTGTGGTTCGCCTCGGGCATCGGCTCAAAGGCGGCCCAGGCCTTGCCGTTTTCGTTGAGCTGCGTCTTCCAACGGTGGGCCACCGGGGCCATCGCTCCGGCCCCGTAGATCACCGGGATCCGGCCGAAGATCGACCAGGCCAGCTGCTTGGCCGAGCTCGCCTCGGTCTCGACCGATGGCGCGTTACGCTCGAGCAGCGACTCGACCACCTCGACGGCCGGGCCCAGCGGGTCGGGTTCAACAAACAGGCCGATCCGCACCAGCAGCTCGTGCACCAGGCCGATGCCGAAGCCGATCGCTGCGCGCGGCTGGCCGGGCGCCTGGTACCGGAGCCAGGGCAGGCCGTCGGCAGTGGCCAGCTCTCCGAGGCGTCCCCCGGTGCCGATCAGCACCGGCCGCAGCCCGCGGCTCCGCGCCTCGGTGAAGGCGGAAACCGTCTCCACCGTTTCGCCGGAGTGGCTGGCGGCGATCACCAGGGTTCGTTCGGTGACCCACGCCGGCAGCCCGTAATCCCGGTGCACGACCAGCGGCACCCTGAGCCGGTTACCGGCGACGCCGGCCACCAGCTCGGCGCCGATCGCTGAGCCGCCCATCGCCAGCACACAGATGGCGTCCACCTCTCCGAGCCCGGCAGGCAGCTCAGTGGCGGTCACCACGCGACGTGAGAGGGCCAGCTGCCGCGGTAGCTCGCGGACGCGCCCGAGCATGTCGGAACGATCGATCCGTCCGATCACCGCTGCGTCGTCCAGGGTGATCGCCTCGTCGAGCTGGGGAGGCGCCAGCTCGTCCGCGTCGCCCTCGGGCTCCTCGCGGCGCCCGGGCTCGTCATCGGGGTGCCGATAGCCGAAGAAGTCGCGTGCGTCGGTCATCGGCCCGGAGAGCTCCCGGTGGCCGCCACCCGACGTCCCTCGTCGAGCAGTGCCTCGACGTCCCCCGGGGACCGTGCCTCGACGTAAATGCGCAGCAGCGCCTCCGTACCGGAGAAGCGGATGAGCAGCCACGACCCGTCGTCGCGGTGGAACTTGAAGCCATCGCCGGTGTCGAGCGCCTGGCGCCGCACCACCGCGCGGCCGGCCAGCACATCGGGCGCCTGGTCGCCGAGGCGGGCGAGGGTATCGGCCTTCACCTGCTCGTATACCTCGCGGGGGTAGCGGATGTCGATCCGGTCGTAGTAGCTCGGACCGGCCAGCGCCTGCAGCTCGGCCAGCACCTCGGAGGCAAGCTTCTGCCTGGAGAGCCACAGGTCGAGCAGGAAGAGTCCCGCGGCGATGCCGTCGCGCTCGGGGATGTGCATTCCGAAGCCGAAGCCGCCCGACTCCTCCCCACCGATGACCGCGTTCGTCTCCGTCATCTTCGGCCCCACGAACTTGAACCCGACCCCGGTCTCGTAGGCCTGCGTGCCGTAGATCTCGGCGAGACGCGGCGCCATCGAGGTGGTGGTCACCGTGTAGACCGCCGGACCGATCAGCTCCCGCACGTCGAGCAGGTACCAGTACAACAGCCCGTAGACCTGCAACTGGTTGACGAAGACGCCCTGCTCGGTCGCCATCCCGACCCGATCGGCGTCGCCGTCAAGGGCGATCCCGATGTCGGCGCCCCAGCGCGGGATCTCCTCCAGCCAGGCATCGACGTTCGGACGGATCGGCTCGGGGTTGACGCCGCCGAAGAAGGGGTTGCGCTCGGTGTGCAGCTCCCTGACGGTCAGCCGGCCGCCACCGAGCAGGCGGCTCAGCCAGCCTGCTCCCGACCCGTAGAGCGGCTCAACGAGGACCCGGCGCTCGGCGGCCCGGATGCGCTCAAGGTCGACGATGCTGGCCAGCTGCTCGCGATAGCGCGGATAGGGATCGAAGGTCTCGACCATCCCGGCGGAGACGGCCCCGTCGTACTCGCGACGGGGAGGCAGCTCGTCTTCAGGGTGGCGATCCATGGTGGCCTCGATCGCCGCCAGCATCTCCGGGGCGCCGGCGCCGCCGGTATCGGCCTTGACCTTGAACCCGTTGTCGGTCCACGGGTTGTGGCTGGCGGTGATCACGATCCCCGCCGCGGCACCCAGCTCGCGGGTGAAGAAGCTGCCGACCTGGGTCGGCACGGCCTCGGGTGGGGTGAAGGAGCGGATGCCGTGCGCGGCGAGCACCTCGACGCAGGCGCGGGCGAAATGCTCCGAGGCGAAGCGACGGTCGTGGCAGACCACCACACCGCGGTCGGCCGTGCCCTGCTCGGCCAGGTACTCGGCGACGCCGCGCGCGCAGCGGCGCACGTTGTGGAAGGTGAAGTCCTCCGCGATCGCGGCGCGCCAGCCGTCGGTTCCGAACTTGATCTTGGTCACGGGCACTCGTTTTGGGAGGGTCGCCCGACTATGGTAACGGCTCCCGCTGCTCCATCCTCCGGTCGGCCCGCTGCTGTATCTGCTCGAGCGTCGCCTGCAGCTCGGCGAGCCGCGGCTTCACCGGCTCGCGCGGGCCAATCGTGATCAACGGCCCCTCCTCCACCCGCATCCGGCAGAACGGCAGCGGTACCAGCTGGCGATCCCAACGCCCGGTGAGACGCCAGGTCGGGCGGACCGAGACGGCCCACGGTTGAATCGAAATCCCGGACTCGCGCGCCACGATCAGCACGCCCGGCTTGGCGACTCGGTAAGGGCCCACCGGTCCGTCACAGCTGACCACCAAACTCGACCCCTGGCGCCCGATGCGGGCCATCTCCAGCGCCAGCCGAGCCGCCTCCGCGCGGTTCCCCTCCTGGGGCAGCGCCACGACCCCGGAACCCATCGACTCGAGCATGGTGTTCATCACGATGCCGCGGAAGCCGCGCGTGCTGAAGCTGATGACGCGCTTCGTGGTGCGCAATCCGTAGGCGGCGGTGGCGGCCACCAGGTTCGACTCGTGCCAAATGGCGAAGATCACCTGCCCCTGGACGACCGGCGGCCCGGAGGTGCGCATGGTGGCAGCCACCAGCCGCAGGTAGAGCGCCATGGCCCTCCCGATCAGCCTCGCCAGCCAGGCCCTCGGAATGCGGTCCTCCTGGAGGATCGCGGGCGGCGGACCGGCGGGAGGCGATGCCGATCCGGCGGACATCGGCCTAGAGGTACCGATCGCCGGCCTTCTCGGCGATCTCGTCCAGCACCGGCTTGATCTCCTCCGCACGGTCACGAGCACAGACCAGCAGCGCGTCGGGCGTGTCGACGATGATCACATCGCGCAGGCCGACCGTCACCACCAGGCGGTCCCCGCCGTGCACGAGGACCCGCTCCGAGCCGCGGTCGAGATGCTGGCCGGAGGCCACCAGGCTCGCCCCGGTCTTGGCCGAAAGGGCCTCCAGGAGGGCCGACCAGGAGCCGATGTCGCTCCACCCGGCATCGAGCGGCACCACCGCCATGCGCCCATCGGCGGCAGCCGGCTCGGCGATCCCGGTGTCGATAGCGATGGCGCCGATCGGCTCCAGCTCGTTGCGCACATCGCTCATCCAGCCCGGGAGCCGCGGCAGGGCGGCGATCCGGTCGAGCGCAGCCGCCAGCTGCGGCTGGTAGCTCTCCAACGCCTGCCGATACGCGTACACCCGCCAGACGAAGACCCCCGCATTCCACAGGTACCCGCCGCGTTCGACCATCCCCGCCGCGCTCAGCGCATCGGGCTTCTCGATGAAGCGCTCGACCATGGCAGATGGCGCTGCGGGATGGAGCCGCTCACCGACCTTGATGTACCCGTACCCCGTCGCCGGTTGGGTCGGCGTCACTCCCAGCGCCACCAGGTAGCCGCGCTCGGCGACCCGTGCCGCCTCCTGGAGTGCCTCGGTGAAAGCGCCTTCGTCGGCCACGAAGTGGTCGGCGGGGAGAATGAGCGCCACCTCATCGCTCTCGCGGCGGGCGAGCACGGTGGCCAGGCCCGCCGCGACGGCAGTCGAACGGGCGAGCGGCTCGCCGAGGATGTTGTCGGCGGGAAGGTGCGGGAGCTGCTCCTGGGTGGCACGCACGTGTGCCTGCGAGGTGATGACAAAGATGTCATGCGGCTTCAGCACGCCGGCGAGCCGCGCCACGCTCTGCTGGAGGAGGCTCGTGTCGCCGGTGAGCGCCAACAGCTGCTTCGGCGACCTCCGACGGGAGAGGGGCCAGAGCCGCGTGCCGGAGCCGCCGGCCATCACGATCGCGAACATCAGCCGCCCCCCTCGCCCGCGGCTCCGGTCTCGGCTTCGAGCCGCGTGCCCAGCTCCTGGGTACGACGGTAGGCGGCATTGCGCAGCTGGGCCGGATGAAGCTCTGAGCGAGCGGCGAACTCGGCGCTGCCGACCAGCGTGGCGGCCACCAGGTCGTGGGCCAGCTCGCGCGGGAACCCCAGGTGGACCCCGGCGTCGATGAGCGCCTCCATCACTGCGAACAGGTAGGTCGGGCCCGTGCCTGACAGGGCGGTCGCCATGGCCACGAACTCCTCGTCGGCGACCTCCTTCTCCTCGCCCAGTGCACGCAGCACCGCCCGGGCCAGCTCGCGCCCGCGGGAGGTGCAGGCCGCCGAGGCGGCCCAGACCGCGATGCCGCGTCGGATCTGCGCCGGGGTGTTCGGCATGGCGCGTACGACTGCGGCATGCCCGAGTCCGTTGCTCAGCGTGCGCAGCGTGGCGCCGGCAACGATCGACAGGACCACCTGCTCGGCCTTGAGGCGCGGCCCGATCTCATGCATCACCGCGGCGAGCATCTGCGGCTTCACCGCCAGCACCACGATCTCGGCGCCGGTCAGCGCATCCGCGTTGCGGGCCACCAGGCGAATCCCGTAGCGCGCTTCGAGTGCTTGGCGGCGATCGCGGCGCGGATGGCTGGCAACCAACTGGTCGGGCGGCAGCCGGTCAGCCAGCAGCCCGGCGATCACCGCCTCGGCCATCACGCCGGCCCCGACAATCCCCACCCGCATCTGGCGCAGGCCGCTCATCCGACCTCCTTCTCCTCGCCGCGCAGCTCGCGCGCCGCCGCCACTTCGTCGGGGGGCGCCTCACTGCGCTCCAGCAGATCGAGCGCGATCTGCGCCAGCCGGCGGGCAGTGGTAACGTCGCCCAGCTCCATCTCGGCGCGACCCATCCCCAGCGCCGCCAATCCCTCCTCTCGCTCGGCACCGATATCTCTCGCCTCGCTGATCGCCTCGGCATAGTATCGGCGCGCGCTGGTCGGATCGCCGCCGGCCGTCCGCACGTCCCCGATCAGCCGCGCCGCGCGCACTGCGTCCAGCTCCATGCCGGCCTGTTCGAAGTGCCACAACGAACGGTGGCCCCACACGTCGGCCGGCCACCAGGCCGCCGCGGCCATGGCCTGCTCCCGCGCTGCCGCGGCCGCCGCTCCCGCGCTCGGATGATCTGTCGCACGTTCGGCCGCAAGGTAGCGTTCCGCCAGCTCACCGTGGCGCAGGGCGAGCGGAAGAGCGGGCAGCCCGTGAAGGCTGGGTGGCGCTGCGCGACCGGTCCAGGCGCGCAGACGGTCCAGGAGGCCGGCGAGCGAGGCTCCGGGTTGTCCGCCGCGGGGCCCTTCATCCCAACGGACCGGCGGTTGGGCGGCCCCTCCCACGCGATTGGTCCTCAGGCCAGACGCCCTGCCGCGCCGCCCACGGCGGCGGCGTCCCGCAGCGCGGCGGCGCGATCGGTGCGCTCCCAGGGCAGGTCGAGGTCGCTTCGCCCAAAATGGCCATAGGCCGCCGTCTCGCGGTAGATCGGCCGGCGGAGGTCCAGCGCGGCAATGATCGCGCCGGGGCGCAGGTCAAAGCTGCTCTCCACCAGGGATGTCAGGGCGCCGTCGGGGATGACGCCGGTGCCGAAGGTCTGCAGGTTGATGGCCAGTGGATGCGCCACCCCGATCGCATACGCCAGCTGCAGCTCGCAGCGCCGCGCCAGCCCGGCGGCGACCACGTTCTTGGCCACGTAGCGGGCCATGTAGGCGCCGGAGCGGTCGACCTTGGTCGGATCCTTGCCCGAGAAGCTGCCGCCGCCGTGGCGCGCCATGCCGCCGTAGGTGTCGACGATGATCTTGCGACCAGACAGGCCGGAGTCGCCCATCGGCCCACCGATCACGAAGCGCCCGGTCGGGTTGACCAAGAAGCGGGTCGCGCCATCGAACAGCTCGGCGGAGATGGCGCCGCGGATAATGATCTCGCGCACCGCCTCTTGCAGCTCGGCCTGCGACACGTCGGGATCGTGCTGCGTGCTGACCAGGACGGTGTGCACCCTGCGCGGGCGCCCATCGGCGTCGTACTCGACGGTCACCTGGGTCTTGCCGTCGGGGCGCAGGAAGCGCAGGGTGCCGGCCTTGCGCACCTCTGCGAGGCGGCGCGCCACCTGGTGCGCGAGCTGGATCGGCATCGGCATCAGCTCGGGCGTCTCATCGGTCGCGTAGCCGAACATCATCCCCTGGTCGCCGGCCCCCAGCTCGTCGGGCTCAATCCCCTCCTGCGCCTCCTTGGCGTGGTCGACGCCGAGTGCGATGTCGGGCGATTGCTCCTTGATGGCGGTGATCGCCCCGCAGGTCTCCCAGTCGAAGCCCAGCCTGGAGTCGTCGTAGCCGATGCGGCGGACCGTCTCGCGCACGATCCCCTGCACGTCGCAGTAGGTCTGGGTGGTCATCTCACCGAGCACGAAGACGAGCCCGGTGGTGGCCGCCACCTCGACCGCCACGCGGGACTGCGGATCGCGCGACAGGACGTCGTCGAGTACGGCATCGGCCACCGCGTCGCACAGCTTGTCTGGGTGACCCTCGGTGACCGACTCCGAGGTGAACAGGGTGTGGCCGTCAGGAATGGACATCTGAGCCGCGAGTGTACCCGCGGGAGGCAGGCGGTGCCGAGGACGAAGCGCGCGGGTCAGTGGTCGGGGGCGACGCAGAATTCGTTGCCTTCTGGATCGGCCATCAGGTACCAGCAGTAGTCGCCGATGCAATTCGGCTCCTCCTGCAGCAGGCTGGCGCCCAGCGCCAGGTATCGGTCCCGGGCGGCCGCGATATCGGGCACATGGAGGTCGAGGTGGGCGCGGTTCTTGACCACCTTCCCTTCCGGGACCCGCTGCAGGATCAGATGCGGGCGCGCGTCCTCCGGGTCCGTCGGGCACAGCACGATGAACGCCTTGAGTGGCGGGCGCGCCGAGAAGCCGAGCACAGCGCTCCAGAACTCGGCCAGTCGCTCGATGTTGTTGCCGTCCATCACCACCGTCATCCCGGGACGACGGGTGGCATCGGTCACGTGCCGGACTCCCAGGACTCGCTGTAGGCCTTCTGCGCGGCGGTCAGAGGATCGATGGCGATCCCCATCGCCACCAACTTGAGGCGAGCCACCTCGCGATCGATATCGTCGGGAATGTTGTAGACCTGCGGCGATAGCTCCGCCACGTGAGCGACGAGCCACTCCAGGCCGAGTGCCTGGTTGGCGAAGCTCATGTCCATCACGATGCTGGGATGCCCTTCCGCGGCGCCGAGGTTGACGAGGCGCCCATCGGCCAGCAGGTAGAGGCGCCGGCCATCGGCCATCAGGTACTCGCGGGTGAAGGGACGCACCTCGCGGGAGGAGACCGACTGCGCCTCGAGTGCAGGGATCTCGAACTCGTCGTTGAAATGCCCCGCGTTGGCCAGGATCGCCCCGTCGTGCATCTTCGGGAAGTGCGCGGCTCCCCACACGTTGAGGTTGCCGGTGGCGGCGATGAAGATCTCCCCCACGTTGGCTGCGATATCGGCGGTCGCCACCCGGTAGCCGTCCATGGCCGCTTCGAGGGCGCGAATCGGGTCGACCTCGACCACGGTCACGATGCCGCCCATGCCGGAGGCCCGTGCCGCGATTCCGCGCCCGACCCAGCCGTAGCCGCCGATCACCACCTCCTTGCCGGCGATGAGCACATTCGTGGCGCGCAGGATCCCGTCGATGGCGCTCTGCCCGGTCCCGTAGCGGTTGTCGAAGAGGTGCTTGGTGAGCGCCTCGTTCACCGCCAGCACCGGGAAGCGCAGCTTGCCGGCGGCCGCCATGGCTCGCAGCCGGATCACCCCGGTGGTCGTCTCCTCCGTCCCCCCCACCACGCCGGGCAGCAGGTCGGTGCGCCGCGTGTGCAGCTCGCTGACCAGATCGGCGCCGTCGTCCATGGTGATCTGCGGTGCATGGTCGAGCGCCGCTGCGATGTGCGCGTAATAGGAGTCGCGGTCCTCGCCCTTGATGGCGTAGGTCGGAATCCCGTGGTGCGCCACCAGCGAGGCGGCCACGTCATCCTGGGTGGAGAGCGGGTTCGAGCTGCACAGGACCGCATCCGCGCCGCCCGCCACCAGGGTGCGCATCAGGTTGGCGGTCTCCGCCGTGACGTGCAGGCAGGCGCTGATCCGCCAGCCGGCCAGCGGCCTCTCAGCCGCGAATCGCTGCCGGATGCCGGCCAACACCGGCATCTGCCGATCGGCCCATTCGATCTTCAACGCCCCCACATCGGCCAGGCCGATGTCGCGGATGTCGCCCTTCACCTCGTGTCTCGTGGCCACGTGATTCGCATCGCCTCTCGTAACGGTCGCATCAACCCCCAGCCGCCGGAGCGGCGCCGTGCAAACCGTTCGGTCAGCCGGCAGTGCTCACGGTACCCCAGGCGGAGATAGGCTGCGATCGCCGGCGCGTTCTCCGCGTACACGTTGAGCGCCACGTCGGGCACTCGCGCGAGCAGCTCGGCGGTCACCCCGCTGGTCACCAACTTGGCGAAGTCGTGGCCCCGATAGTCGGCATGGGTCATCACGTTGCCGACCACCGCGATCTCCTCGCGCGCATTGATGACATGGGTGCCCGCGGCGCTCACCAGCCGGCCGGCGACCCGCACCCCGTAGTAGATCCCGTCGTCGAGGATCGAGGCCGGGAAACCGGCCCGGCTGCCGAGCTGGTAGAGCCGATTCAACTCCTCGATGTCGGCCGCCACCAGGCGCTCGGCCGAGCCGGCGAACGGCAAGAAGGAGTCTCGGTCGACGACCATGCGCAGCAGCTCGGCCGGTCGCTCCAGTCCGTAGAGGTCGGCGATCGCCGCGTCATGGGCCGGGGTGGAGAGCAGATAGGCGTCCCGCGGCTTGATGACGCTCCCCAGGATAGCCCGACAGCCGGCCGGGTCGCCCATCAGGAAGACCGGCTGCGGAATAAGCCCATCGAGGTGCATCGCAAGGGCGGCGGCGGCGCCGTTGCCGTCGTAGGCCATCCCCCAGCGGGCGCGGCCGCGGGTCTGGGCATCCAGGTCGCCCAGGGCGTAGGCCGCGTAGCGGCGATCGGTGCGCAGGAAGGCCGCGATCTCGTCGCGATCGCTTACCGACCGGGCGTGCAGTTCGGCAATGGGGAGGGCGGCCATCGGTCGGTCTGCTCGGAGCCGGTCGATCGACGTCTAGTAGGCGAGCAGGGTGTGGATGGCGAACTCGCCGAGCTTGGCGCGGCCCCCCAGTGCGGATAGCTCCACCATGAACGACAGGCCGGCGATCTCGCCGCCCAGCCGCCGCACGAGCTCGATGGTGCCGAGCACCGTTCCGCCGGTGGCCAGCAGGTCGTCGACGATCAGCACCCGCTGCCCGGCGGTGATGGCATCGCGATGGATCTCCAGGGTGGCGGTGCCGTACTCAAGGTCGTACTCGACCTCGATCGTCTCGGCCGGCAGCTTCCCCAGCTTGCGCACCGGGACGAAGCCGGCACCCAGCCGGTCGGCCAGCGGCGCGGCGAAGATGAAGCCCCGCGACTCCATCCCCACTACCAGCTCGATCCGCTCGTCCTTGACCGCATCGGCCATGCGGTCGATCACCTCGCGGAACGCCGCGGGGTCGCGCAGCAGGGTGGTGATGTCGTAGAACAGGATCCCCGGCTTCGGGAAATCCGGAACCTCGCGGATGAGAGCGCGCAGGTCTTCGACTGAGCTGACGGTCACGCGTTGGGGCACTCCTGGGTGCGGCAGATCGGGCGACGCAGAGTCTAGACCGATGGCGCCGCGGGCGGCAATGCCACTAGCCGTCGGCGAGCCTGCGCAGAACGGTCTGCAGCAGCCCGCCGTTGCGGTAGTAGGTCACGTCGATATCGCCGTCCAGGCGGGCCACCACCCGGAAAGTGCGCTCCCGACCGCTCTCGTCCCGGGCGCTGACGGTCATCTCCTGTCGCGGCCGCAGGCCTTCGGCGATGCCGTGGACCGTAAATCGCTCCCGACCGCTCAGCCCCAACGACGCGGCGCTTTCACCGGGCAGGTACTGCAGCGGCAGGATTCCCATGCCCACCAGGTTTGACCGATGAATCCGCTCGTACGACTCCGCGATCACCGCCCGCACGCCGAGCAGCTGCGGCCCCTTCGCCGCCCAGTCGCGCGACGAGCCTGAGCCATACTCCTTGCCGGCCAGGATGACGAGCTGCGTTCCCTCGGCCAGGTAGCGGCTGCCCGCCTCGAAGATGCTCATCCGCTGGCCCGATGGCAGGTGCTCGGTGACGTTTCCCTCCGCATCGGGCACGAGCAGGTTGCGCAGCCGGATGTTGGCGAAGGTGCCGCGGATCATCACCTCGTGATGGCCGCGCCGCGCCCCGTAGGAGTTGAACTCGCGCGGCTCGACGCCGTGCTCGATCAGCCACGCGCCCGCCGGGGAGGTGCGCGCGATGCTGCCCGCCGGTGAGATGTGATCGGTGGTCACGCTGTCCCCGAGCATGGCCAGCACGCGCGCATCGACCACGTCGACAAGTGGCGCGGGTTCAGGCTGCAACCCGGCGAAGAAGGGCGGCAGGGCCACGTAGGTGCTCGCCGGATCCCACGCGTAACGATCACCGGCCGGGACGGGCAGCGCGCGCCAGCGGTCATCCCCATCGAAGACCGAGGCGTAGTTGCGGGTGAAGATCTCGGATCGCACCTGCGCAGCCACGACGTCGGCGATCTCCGCCGATGAGGGCCACAGGTCAGCCATGAAGACCGGTTGGCCGTCGTTGCCGGTCCCAAGCGGTTGGGTGGTGAGGTCGAGGTCGATCCGCCCGGCCAGCGCGAAGGCGACCACCAGCGGCGGCGAGGCGAGGTAGCTGGCCCGCGCCAGCGGATGGATGCGGCCCTCGAAGTTGCGGTTGCCCGACAGGACCGCCACGCCCACCAGGTCGTTTGTCTCGATGGCGGCCGCGATCGGGTCGGCCAGCGGGCCGGAGTTGCCGATGCAGGTCGTGCAGCCGTACCCCACCAGGTTGAAGCCGAGCGCCTCGAGCGGCGCCATCAGGCCAGCGCCGGCCAGGTAGTCGGTGACCGCCCGCGAGCCGGGAGCGAGCGAAGTCTTGACCCAGGGCGGGGTGCGCAGGCCGCGGGCCACCGCGTTCCGGGCGAGGAGGCCGGCAGCCACCATCACGCTCGGGTTCGAGGTGTTGGTGCACGAGGTGATGGCGGCGATGATCACCGTTCCCGAGCGCAGGTCGAAGCGCTCCCCGTTCATCTCGACCGGGACGGGGGGGTACTCCGGCTGCAGCTCGGCATGGTGAACGCTGCTGGGCGCCACGCGCCGATCCTCGACCGGCTCGTCGGCGTTGAAGGCGGGCGGGTCACTGGCCGGGAACGATGCCTCGCTGGCCTGGTCGACCAGGCGGTGGACCTCCATGCCATCGGTGAAGGCCTCGCGGAACGAGCGGCGCAGGTCAGTGAGCGGGACGCGGTCCTGCGGGCGCCGCGGCCCGGCGACCGATGGCTCGACGCTGCCCAGGTCCAGGCTGAGTGACTCGCTGAACCGTGGCTCAACGGAGTCATCGGTCCGGAAGAGGCCCTGCGCCCTGGCGTACGCCTCGACGCGCGCCACCGTCTCCGAGCTGCGCCCGGTCATGCGCAGGTAGCGGAGCGTCTCGTCGTCGATCGGGAAGAGGGTGGCGGTGGCGCCGAATTCCGGCGACATGTTGCTGATGGTGGCGCGGTCCGCCAGCCCCAGGCGCGACAGGCCGGGACCGTGGAACTCCACGAACTTGCCCACCACGCCGTGCCTGCGCAGCATCTCGGTGACGTACAGGACCAGGTCCGTGGCGGTGGCGCCGGATCGCAGCTCGCCGTCGAGACGGAAGCCGACCACCACCGGCATCGGCTGGTAGAGCGGCTGGCCCAGCAGGGCCGCCTCTGCCTCGATGCCGCCGGCTCCCCAGCCGACCACGCCGAGCCCGTTGATCATGGTGGTGTGCGAATCGGTCCCGACCAGGGTGTCGGGGAAGGCGACCAGCTCACCGTGCTCGTTGACCCGCGCGGTGACCACGTCGGCCAGGAACTCAAGGTTCACCTGGTGCACGATGCCGGTCCCCGGCGGCACCACCCGGAAGTTGTCGAACGCCTGCTGCGCCCAGCGCAGGAGGGCATAGCGCTCGCCGTTGCGCTCGTACTCGCGCTCGACGTTGCCGGCGAAGGCCAGGTCGGAGCCGAAGAGGTCAACCTGCACGCTGTGGTCGATCACCAGGTCGACCGGGACCAGCGGATTGATCCGCGCCGGATCGCCCCCCATTGCCGCCACGGCGTCGCGCATGGCGGCCAGGTCGACGACGCACGGCACGCCGGTGAAGTCCTGCAGGATGACGCGAGCCGGCATGAAGGGCAGCTCGTACTCGGCGGGCCGGGTCGGGTCCCAGCTGGCGAGCGCGCGCACATCCTCGGCGGTCACCAGCCCGGAGCCGCTCGCCGCATGGCGGACCATGTTCTCGAGCAGCACCTTGACGGTGTAGGGCATCCGATCGAGGTCCGGCACGCCGGCCGCGGCCAGGCGGTAATAGACATAGGACCGATTGCCGACGGGCAGCACCGCACGAGCATCGGCTGGATCAATCAGGGGTGGGCGGGTGGACACGGGACGCGCCTCCTTCGTCATCCACGCTCGCATCTTCGATGCGTGGTATCAGAGCGGTCGGCGCCGGACGGGTGCGCCCGTCCCGGGTCGAGAACGCGCTCAGTGTACCCCTGCGGCCAGCCGTTGTCGCTCCCCGTTCGTATCAGGGCGACGCCCGATCCGCCGACCCGGTACCGTGCTCGTCATCAGACACCTCTCGCCCCGAGGCTGACGTGACCCTCCAAGAGATCCTGCCGCTGCTCATCCCGCTGCTGGTCCTCCAGCTGGCGCTGGTGGGGGTCGGCCGCCGCGTGTCGCCATGAGGCTACCCATCGGCCACTGAATCGCCGAATGTCTTCGCAGAGCGGCAGGTCGATCGGCTCACCGGCCGCCCTGCCGCTCACCGGCGACACGTGGGCCAATGAGTGGCGGTTGGGTCTTACCCCGACGACGCGCGCCTCTGCGAGCGCTGCCTTCTCGAAGCTGACCGGCGCGGCTGCGAGCGCCTGCCTGTGACTTGTCTGACGGGCGTAGCGTATACAGTGGCGAAAGTGGCGCGCACCGAGCATTGCTGCACCCCTGAGCGCCGGGAGGGCCATGGGAAAACCGTTCGTGGGCCGGCACGCAGAGCTCGCCGCGCTGCACGAGACGATCAAGCGCTCGGTGCGAGACCGACGGCCGGCCGGCGCCGTCGTGGTCGGGCTTCCCGGGAGCGGCAAGTCCCGGCTGCTTCGCGAGGCGAGCTCGCGTATCACGACTCCATGCCGGCTGTCGGTCGTCGGCTACGAGCCTGAGCAGGCCGTGCCGCTCGCGGCAGCGCGCGATGCGCTTCGGAAACTCAGCGATTCTGGCAGCGAAGGGGCCCAGCTCGCGGCGATGGCCTTCGGCGACGGCGCTCGCGATGGCACCCCGGACGCGCTGCGGCTCTTCGAAGCCGCTCACCGCTGCGTCCGCAGGTCAGGGCAGGCGGTGGTGATCGTCGATGACCTCCAGTGGGTGGACGATCTCTCGTTGGCTCTCGTCAACTACCTGCTGCGCGCATCGGCGGCCGAGCGGCTCCCGCTCGCGCTCGTGGCAGCGGGGCGACCGAGCATCAACGTTGGCGCGCTGCGCGGTTCGCTGGGCCAGATCCTCGGCGAGGGTGACCGCCTGGTGGAGATCGAGCTTGGGGCCCTGTCGCAGGAAGCAGGCGTCGCCCTGGTGCGGTCACTGGCTCCGGAGGTGTCCGCGGCCGAAGGGGCCCGGATCTGGAGCGCGGCCGCCGGCTCCCCGTTCTGGATCGAGGCGCTCTCCATCGGTCGCGACGGGGCGGGCGCGAGTATCGCCAGCCGGATGCTCCAGCTCAGCAACGACGCGGCCAGCGTGCTCCGCGCGCTCGCCGTGATCGGCCGCCCGACGGGCCCTCGCGAACTTGCCAGCCTGCTCTCATGGCTGCCGGACCGCGCTGAGCGAGGCGCCAGCGAGCTCACGAACCGCGGCCTCGCAAGCGATACAGCCGGCCAGATCGAGGTCGCCCACGACCTGATCCGTGAGGCGGCGACGGCCGCCATCCCCGCAGAGGTGCGCCGGCAGTTGCACGGACGCATCGCTGATCTTCTGCGCAGCACGGCGAACGGTGATCTGAACCTGCTGCGCGAGGCACTCGACCACCGACAACGTGCCGGCCTGCCGGTGATTGAGCTGGCCATCGAGCTGGCCGGCTCGACCCAGCGCCGCCTGCTCGGCAGCGACGGCGTACGTCAGCTGGTGGAGATCGCCGAGCAGCTGGACCCCGAAGATGCGCGGCGGCAGGAACTGGAGCGGCGGCTGGCGGATCTCGCTGGCGAGCTGGGGGATCGGTCTCTGGAGCTCGAGCGGTGGACGGCTGTCGCGGACCGCCGACCTGGCGATGCGGTGCGAGTTCGGGCGTTGATCGCCGCGTCGAAGGCCGCCTACCAACTGGGACGTCGAGAGGAGGCCGCGCATTTCGTGGAAGAGGCGCGAGCCATCGATCTGCAGGACGAGGCCCTGGAGATCGCGCTCGACGCCCAGGAGTCGGAGATCCTGCGCTGGCTCGACCACCGCATCGAGGAGGCACGGGCGCTCACCACCCGGGCCGTGACGCGGGCGAGGACGCTGATCCAGCAGGCCGGAGACCGAGAACATCTCAGCCCTCCGCTGCGCTCGGCCTGTGCGGATGCCCTGCAGGCTGCCTACGACCTCGCCCTGCAGGATGACGATGCCGTCGCGATGGCCGATATCGCCGAGGAGATCGTCACGGTGGCGGACGGCGAACTCGCGCGCCTGAAGGCCCAACTGCGATTGGCTCTCGCCTATCACGGCACGGGACGCCTGACCGATGCCGAGCAGACGGCGCGCGCCGTGTGGCAAACGGCCCGCCGCCGCCTGTACCCCGCCCTCATGGTCGATGCCGGCAATCGTCTTGCGAAGGTCCTGTACGAGGCGGCCAAGCTCGAGGAGGCAGAGCAGGTTGCGCTCGAGACGGAGGAGCTGAGCCAGCGAGTCGCCGACACCGGCCGTTCACCATGGTCGATGCGCGGCCAGCGACACACGATTGCGACCGGCCGCGGCAACTGGCAGGAAGCCCTCGCCCAACTGCGTCGCGAGGTGGATGAGGAGGCTGATCCACATTATCGCCTCGGGCTCCAGCAGCATATCGCCGTCTGGTTGTCGCGGCTGTTGGGCGCTGCGGCGGAGGAGGAGATCCGCCAGCGTTTGGCCATGGCCGACGCGGACGTTGCCACTGCCGGCTGTCCGCGCTGTCGCCAAGAGTTGGCGCTGCGGACGGCAGAGGCGTTCGCGCGAATCGGCGACCTGTCAGCGGCGACGCACGCGCTGGCCACGCATGTCGGGCAGCGCACGCGGCACAGCCACGAGGCAGGTCCCTATCTGGTCCACGCTGCGGCGCTGATCACCATGGCCCGCGGCCGGCATGCAGCCGCCGCTGGCATGCTGGCACGTCTCAGCGCTCGGCTGACACGCGACGGGCTCCACCGCGAGGCGCTATGGGTCGATCTCGACCTCGCGAACGCCTGGATGCCGCGAGATCGAGACAAGGCGGTGACGCTCTACCGGTCTGTCGCCGAGCGCGCCGCAGCAGGGGGAGCGATCACCGACCTCCAGGTCGCCCAGCAGCGGCTTCGTCGCCTGGGCGCCCGTCCGGGGCGCCGACCTGCAGCGATGGGGCCGTTGGGGTTGAGTCGTCGCGAACTGGAGGTGGCACAGATGGCGGTGGCGGGAGCGAGCAACCCGGAGATTGCCCAGACGCTCTTTCTCTCCCGAAAAACGGTGGAGCGCCACATGTCAAGCGCCCTTCGAAAGGCCGGGGTCCGCCGCCGGACGCAGTTGGCCGCTCGCCTGGCAACGGCCACCGACCAGGGCGCGAAGACCTCCTGACCCGCGGCAAGTTCCCGCGCGCAAGGCAAAGAATTGGGGGAGGTGCCGGATAGCGAGGAGCTCGGCGGTGTCCCACAGTCAGGACCAGACGGCGGCGGGTATCGCCGATCGGCAGACGAGGGGTCGGGTATGGCAACCGTCGCGTTCCTGGTCCGCGCTGACGCTCCGGACGTCGCGCTCGGGCCTGCAGTTGCCGAGCAACTGGCACGGCTCGGCGTCACGAACGTGGCGCTCTTCCGCGACCGGGAGACGGTGTGCGTCGTCCTCGAGGGCTGGGCCTTCGATGCGTCGGCCTCGACCGAGGCGGCTGCGGCTGCCATTGGCATTGGCATCGGTCTCCAAACCCTTCGTCCCGTCATGCAGACGGCGCTGCGCGCCACAATTGAGGAGGTCTGACAAATGTCCCATCCACTCCACCACGGACGTCGAGCGCTGGTTTCGCTCGTCGTCGCCGCGCTCTTGCTCACCATCGGGGCGGCGAGCGTCTCTGCCCATGTGCACACGGCGAACGGGCAGATCATCGCCAACGGGCAGCTTCACGGCTCCTTCAGCGCTGACGGCGTGACGTGCGGCGGCGATCCCGCGGCCTACGGACTCAAGACGGCACACCACGGTCCCGACAGCGGGACCGCCGGCAAGGCGGACGGCTGCTACCAGGTGGACTCCATGCCGCCGGGCACTGACGACCAGAATCCTGCCATCAACTGAACCACCACCTTCGATAAGGCGACGGCGGGTGCTGTGCCCGCCGTCGGTCTTTCTCGCGCATCCAGGCCCGGGACGGGTACATCGTCCCGGGCCTCGGCTATCCTGAGCGTGACCGCCCGGTAGGACTGCCATGCACCTTCACCGATCTTCACTCCCTTCGGTCGCCAGGCTGTAGCGGCATGACCCTCGAGGAGATCCTGCCGCTGCTCATCCCGCTGCTGGTCCTCCAGCTGGCGCTGGTGGGGGTCGGCCTGTTCGACCTGACGCGGCCCGAGCGCCGGGTGCGTGGCGGCAACAAGCTGGTCTGGGGCCTGGTGATCGTCTTCGGCGAGCTGCTGGGACCGCTCATCTACTTCCTCTTCGGCCGCGAGGACGCCTGACGCCGATGGCGGCGACTCAACCTGCGGCCATCGTCTGCCACGCGCTGACCAAGCGATACGGCAGCGTGGTGGCGCTCGACGGGCTCGACCTGGAGGTCCCCGCCGGCAGCGTCTTCGGATTTCTGGGGCCGAATGGGGCGGGCAAGACCACTACCCTGCGGCTGCTCACCTCGCTGGCCCGTGCCACGTCGGGCGGCGGCTCGGTGGCGGGCCTGCCGATCGGCGACGGCGAGCCGAACCGACGCGGGCTGATCGGCTACCTGGACCAGGATCCGCGCTTCCACAGCTGGATGACAGCGCGCGACCTGCTCGACCTGGTCGGGCGGCTGTACGGCATGCCCACCGCCACGCGACGCACGCGCATCGACGAGGTGCTGAGCCTGGTCGGCCTGGCCGATGCCTCCGGCCGAGCGGTGGGCGGCTACTCGGGCGGTATGCGGCAGCGGCTCGGCCTCGCGCAGGCGATCCTCAACCGTCCCCCGGTACTGCTGCTTGACGAGCCGGTCAGCTCGCTCGATCCGGAGGGGCGGGTCGACATGCTGCACGTGATCCGTCAGTTGGGCGGCGACTCAACGGTCCTCTTCTCGACGCACATCCTGACCGACGTGGAGCGCGTTTGCGACCGCGTCGCCATCCTCGATCACGGCCGACTGGTGACCACCGGGCCGATGAACGAGCTGCTTGAGCGCTATGCCCGCCCGGTCTACCGCATCGAGCCGGAGGACGGGCAGGAGGCCGCCGTGGCGCAGCTCGCCGCGTCGATCGCGGCGGCGCCGTGGGCGATCGGCGTCGACCAGTCGCACGGCGTTCTGCGCGTGGCGGTCAGCGACGAGACCCGGGCCGGGCGCGAGCTGCTGGCCGCGGTGGCGGCGCATGGCATCGCCCTGCTGGCCTTCGAGCGGCAGCGGCCGACCCTGGAGGACGTCTTCCTGCAGCTGGTCGGACGGAATGCCCACCAGCCCGAGGCGGCGGCGTGATCGGCCTCGGAACGCTGCTGCGCAAGGAGCTGCTCGAGCAGTGGCGCACGCGACGGATGTTGGTCGTGGCGATCGTGTTCACCGCGTTCGGGATCGGGTCGCCGTTCCTGGCGCGCTACACGCCCGAGCTTGTCAAAGCGCTCGCCGGCGACCAGTTCCACATCGTGGTGCCGCCACCGACGGCGCGCGACGCGGTCGACCAGTTCCTCAAGAACCTCGGCCAGGCCGGGGTCCTGACCGCCATCCTGCTGGCGATGGGCAGCGTGGCCAACGAGAAGGAGCGCGGCACCGCGGCGCTGATGCTCACCAAGCCCGCTTCACGTGCCGCCTTCCTCCTGGCCAAGCTGCTGGCGATCGGCGTCACCCTGCTGATCAGCCTGCTGCTGGCGGCCATCGGCGGGTATGCGTACACCGCCTTCCTGTTCGAGGCGCTGCCCGTCGGCGGCTGGGCCGGCATGGCGGGCATGCTGCTCCTCTCGCTGCTCGTCTACACCTCGCTGACCTTCCTCGGCAGCGTGCTCAGCCGCTCATCGCTGACCGCGGCGGGGATCGGGATCGGCGCCATGATCGTGGTGGCGATCGTCTCGATTCTGCCCACCGTGGGGCCCTACATGCCCGGTGGCCTGAGCGACGCGAGTCTTGCCATCGCCATGGGGCACGATCCCGGCGGCGTCATCGGTCCCGTGCTCGTCAGCCTGGCGGTGGTCGTCGCGCTCTTCGGTGTCTCCTGGCTTGCCTTCCGGAGGCAGGAGCTCTAGGCCGGAGGGACGACATGCTTCACCGGCGCGTGTCGCCGGCAGGCTACCCATCGGCCGCTGAGTGGCCGAAAGTCTTCTCGGAGCGACCGCTGGATCGGCTCACTGGCCGAAATGCCTCTCTCGGACCACACGTGAGCCAGTGAGTGGCCGATGGGTCTTCCCCAGACGACACCGGCGCCTCAGCGCCGCCTCACGCGGAATCCTCGACCAGGTCGTGCCCGTGGAGCCGGATGGTTCGCAAGTAGAGATAGAGCGATGGCGCCAGGATCAGGGCGACGGCCAACATTGCCCAGCGCGTGCCCGAAGCGAGGGCCAGCCAGCCCAGCAGCGGGCCACCGGCGATCTGGCCCAGCGCATCTGCCTGGGCGTTCATTGACAGCACCGTGGCGCGGACATCGGGAGTGAGTCCCAGGTTGATCCAAGCGGTGGCGATGGGCTGGGCCACCCGTCGCACGATGCGCGTCACCAGGTAGCTGAGCGCCGCCATCTCGAAGCTTACCGCCGCGGCAAAGACGAGGATCGCCGCGATCAGGATGACGTGAATGACGAGCAGGGTCCGAGCGGCGTCCAGATGGCTCTCCGTGTTGAGCCGGCGCCGCGCGACCTGCACCCCCGCCACGCTGGCAATGAGCGCGACCAGGTTGATCAGCGCGAACCACGCGATGACCGGCAGCGCGGGTTCCCGCGGCAGCGCGAAGTTGCTCAGGATATGCAGCTCCCGCAGACGGTCAAAGGCCTCGCTGCCGGCTCCTGCGACGAACGAGATGGCCAGGATGGTGAGCAGCGCCGGAAAGACGCGCACGGTCCCCGCGGCGCGTCGCAGGGTGTCGCCCATGGCGTGGGTCATCGACCGGCCCTCGCGCGGCGCCGGTGACCAGTGCCGCTCCGGCATGACGACGAGCAACGCCGCGGCGGTGAGCAGGTAGCCGAGGCCGCCCGCCAGGATCGGGGCCTGCAGACCCCAGGCGGCGGCCAACGGCACGCTGGCCACGATCCCCACGGCACCGGCCGCCCATCCGACCTGCGCGCCGCGCAGGTAGATCTGGCCCGTCTTCCGGTTGCCCGTCTCGTCGCTGATCCACGCCTCGGTGGCACCCGAGGTGAAGGTGGCGCCGAGGCCCCACAGCACCTGGCCGAGCAGGATGGTGCCGAACAGCGGCCATGCGCCCCACACCAGCAGGCCGATCCCTATCAGCGCCGTGCCGATGATCACGGAGAGGCGACGGCTGACCGTGTCGGCCAGCACCCCCGTCGGCACCTCGAAGACGAACGCCGATAGCTCGAGGGTCGTGCCAACGAGCACCAGCTGGAGGGCATCCAGTTTGGCCACCTGGATCATGAACAGCCCGGCGGCGGTGAAGACCATCATGAAACAGAAGGACCCGGCCGCCTCCTGGGCAAGGTAGACGCGGTAGGCGAGGCGCGCGCCGAGGAGCGTCACGCGGGGTCGTCGCGGAGGCGCGAGTAGACCACCAGGTCGTGGTACCCGCCGGCGCGGAACTGCGATCCGCGGGCGATCCCCTCGCGCCGGAACCCGGCTTTCTCCAGCGAGCGCTGCTCGACCAGATTCTCGACGTCGGTCGATGCCTCGACGCGGTTCGCGCCGGTGGTTGCGAACAGGTACTCGGCGACGAGGCGCTGAGCATCGGTGCCGTAGCCGTGCCCGCGTGCCTCCGGCACCAGCGAGATCCCGATGTTCCAGGCGGCGGACTCGGGGTTGGGGCCGTTCACCACCTTGTGCCAGCCGACCGTGCCGATCGGCTTGCCGTCAGCGACGAGCTCTGCCATCAGCATGCCGTTGTGGTCGTTGCGCAGCGGTCCGACGGCCATCGCCTCGCGTGGTGCGGGGCTCGGGGGCATCCCGAAGTCGTTGAAGTCGCCGCGCGCCTCGGGCGTGGCGTCCCACGCGTCGAGGAGATCAGCGTCCGCGAGCGTGACATCCCGCAGTCGGGCAGGGGCGGACGTGCTCATGCGGCGGCCAGTCTAGGCCGTGGCCGCACCCTCGCCGAGGGCCACGAGCGCGCGGAGCGCAACATCGACCGGGTCCCTCCGCGCCGCCACCGGGATGCGGACCTGGTTCGAGGCCGCCACCGGCCAGAAGCCGGCCAGGGTCAAGGCCGACACCACCCGGGCTCGGTCGTAGCGCGGCCACTTGAAGGTGACCCGCCCAGCCTCGGCGCGCACGTCGGGGACGCCCGCCGCCTCCGCGGCCATGCGCACCGCGACCGCGCGGAAGAGCCCCTCCACCGGCTCCGGCACCGGGCCGAATCGGTCGCGCAGCTCGGCCCGCAACGCCTCCGCGTCGGCCTCCGAACGGACGGCGGCGAAGCGCCGGTAGGCCTCCAGCTTGGCTCCGGCATCGGCGATGTAGGCATCGGGCAGGTAGGCCGAGCCGGGAAGGTCCAGTCGCACGGCGGCGGCCTCGGGAGCGACCACCCGGCCGCGCCGCACCTCGACCGCCTCCGCCAGCATGCGGGTGTAGAGCTCGAAGCCGACCGCCGCCATGTGGCCGTGCTGCTCGGCGCCCAGGATGTTGCCGGCCCCGCGGATCTCCAGGTCGGAGAGGGCGATCTGGTAGCCGGCCCCCAGGTCGGACGCCGAGAAGATGGCGTGCAGCCGCTTGCGAGCGATCCCCGAGAGCGGCTGTCCGCGGCGGTGCAGCAGGTAGGCGTACGCGCGCCGGTCGCTGCGCCCGACCCGACCGCGGAGCTGGTAGAGCTGCGCCAGTCCGAGCGTATCGGCCCGGGCGATGACGATCGTGTTGGCGTTCGGGATGTCGAGCCCCGACTCGATGATGGTGGTGCAGACCAGGACGTCGAAACGGCCGGCGTCGTAGTCGAGCATCACCCGCTCGAGCATCCCTTCGGCCATCTGCCCATGCCCGATCGCCACCTTGGCGCGCGGCACCAGGCGACGCACCCGCTCGGCAGCCGCCTCGATCGTCTCCACCCGGTTGTGGACGTAGAAGACCTGGCCGCCGCGGTCCAGCTCGCGGTTGATCGCGTCGCGCACCAGGCCGTCGTCGTCCTCGGCGATGCGGGTCAGGATCGGCAGCCGCGCCTCGGGCGGCGTCTCGATCACCGACAGGTCGCGGATCCCGACCAGGGAGAGGTGCAGGGTGCGCGGGATCGGCGTGGCGGAGAGGGTCAGCACGTCGACCTCGCGGCGCATCGCCTTGATCCGCTCCTTGTGGCCGACCCCGAAGCGCTGCTCCTCGTCGACCACCAGCAGCCCCAGGTCGGCGAAGGCGATGTCCTTGCTCAGGATCCGATGCGTGCCGATCAGGACGTCCACCTGCCCCTCGGCGGTGGCCTCCACGATCCGCTCCTGCTCGCGCTTGCCGACGAAGCGGCTCAGCATCTCGACCCGCACCGGGAACGGCGCCAGGCGGCGTCGGAAGGTGCCCAGGTGCTGCTGCGCCAGCACGGTGGTCGGCACCAGCACCGCCACCTGCTTGCCGTCCTGGACCGCCTTGAAGGCGGCGCGCAGGGCGACCTCGGTCTTGCCGTAGCCGACGTCGCCGCAGACCAGCCGGTCCATCGGCCGCCGGCGCAGCATGTCGGCCTTGACCTCCTCGATGGTGCGCGCCTGGTCCGGCGTCTCGGTGTAGGGGAAGGCCTCTTCCAGCTCGCGCTGCCAGGTGGTGTCGGGCGAGAAGCTGAACCCCGGGGCCGTCTCGCGCACGGCGTACAGCTCCAGCAGGTCGTCGGCCAGCTCGGCGACCGCCCGCCGCACTCGTCCCTTGGCCCGCTCCCAGTCGGTGCCGCCCAGTCTTGAAAGGGCAGGAGCGGGGCCTCCGGCGTAGCGCGTGATGCGACCGATCTGATCGGCCGGCAGGAAGATCTTGTCGTCACCGGCGAAGTCGAGCTGCAGGTACTCCTTGGTCGCGCCGCCGTACTCGCGCTGGGTCATCCCCGCATAGCGCGCGATCCCATGGTCGATGTGCACCACCGCGTCGCCGATGTTCAGCTTCCCGATCAGGTCGCGCGTCACCACCCGCTTCGACGGGGTCAGCCGCCGCACCCGGGTCGCGCCGAAGAGCTCCCGATCGGTCAGCACCACCAGCTTGGACGGCGCATGGACGAAGCCGGCAGACAGCGAGCCATGCACCAGGCCGATAGCGCCCGGCGGCGGCGCCTCGCGCAGCTCTGCGCCGGGCGCGACCACGAGGCCGACCTCTTCGAGCAGCTCACCGATGCGGCTGGCCTGGTCGGTCGTGACCACCACCCGACGGCCCGCCGCGGCCAGCTCGGCCAGCCAGGCGCCCAGCCGATCGCTCCGACCGGGAAGGACCGGTGCGGTGGTGTAGCCGGCATCGGCCTCGGCACCTTCGTCGAGGGTCTCCGCGGCCCGCTGCTCGAGCGCCGCCAAGGTGGCCACCGCCTGGTAGGGGAGCGGCCAGTCCGCGGGCAGCTCGCCCGAGGTGACCAGGCCGGCACGCCGCTCGGTCGCCTGGCCATCCAGCTCGCCGGCGATGGCTCGCAGCTCCGTGGGGTCGGTGAGCACCAGGTGGGCTTTCGCCGGCAGGTGCTCCGCGGCTGGCGCCCGCGGTCAGAAATGCGGCCCACGTCTCCGCGGCCTCGGCCAGGTCGCCCTGCTCCAGGCGTGCCAGGTCCGCTTCGAGCGCTTCGGAGCGCTGACGGGGCGCCCTCGCGGCGAGGCTGGCCCAGCCATCGGCCGGGAGGAACTCGCTGGCGGGCAGCAGGCTCACCTGCTCGAGCCGGCGGCGGCTGCCCTGGGTCATCGGGTCGAAAGCGCGGATCGATTCGACCTCCTCGCCGAAGAACTCGATCCGCAACGGCTCGGCGGCGCCGGGCGGCCAGACGTCCAGGATCCCGCCGCGATTGGCGAACTCGCCGACGCCGCTCACCTCGACCGCCGCCTCGTAGCCACCGCCGACCAACGCGGTCAGCAGGGCGCGCTGGCTCCAGCCGTTCACCCACGCGCGCCGTGCGGCGCCCTGCCCGCAGCTGTTCCGGCGAGAGGGTGCGCTGGACCAGGGCCAGCAGCGGGGCGACGACCACGACATTGGCGTGGCCGCCGGCCAGCAGGTCGAGCAGCTCCAGCCGCTCAGCCGACTCGTCGTGCTCGGGCAGCGCACGCTCCAGCGGCAGTGCGGCCCGCTCCGACAGCACGCGGACTTGTCCATGGCGCAGCCAGGCGGCCAGGTCGTCGGCCAGCCGGTGGGCCTCCTCGTCAGTGCGCACCACCACCACGAGCGGCGCCGTGTCGCGCAGCTCGGCGCGCCGGGCGGCAAGGTGGGCGGGACGTGCCGCCGCCGGGACGCGCAACACCTCGGCGCGGGCCGGCGCGAGGACCGCAGCGAGCTCGCCGGTGAGCGCGGCGACACGCCGATCGATGCCGCCATGAGTGGAGGTGGGCCGCGCGGTTGATGCCGTCATGGCGTCCCGCCGGGTGTCGCCGTCAAGATGCCCATCGGCCATTCAATCGCCGAATGTCTTCGTGGAGAGGCCGCTCGAAGGGCGCAGACGCCATATTGCCGCTCACGGGCGACACGGGGGCCATTGACTGGCGGTTGGGTCTTCCCCCCACGACACACGCCCGCCGGCCGCTCACCCAGGATCCTCGACCAGGTCCAATCCGTTGAACTCGCTCATGGCCGCCTCGATGCCGTCACGCAGCCAGCGCTCGGCGGCATCGGCGGCCACCGCCACTGCCTCGCTGGCCAGCGTCCGCTCCCCCGGCTTGAAGGTGGCCAGCACGTGGTCGACCGTCTCCCCGGCGCGACCGATCCCGACCCGCAGCCGGTTGAACTCGTCGCTGCCGAACACCGCGATGATGTCGCGCAGTCCGTTGTGACCGCCCGCGGAACCTGAACGCCGCAGCCTGACCCGGCCGAGCGGTAGGTCAACGTCATCGGTGATCACCAGCAGGTCGGTCGCTGGATCCGCATCGGTCTGGCGCAGGGCGGCCTTCACTGGGGCGCCGGACAGGTTCATGAAGCGCATCGGCTTGACGAGCAGTACGCCACCGATCGGTTCGGGCAGCTGGCCCTCGAGCCGCGCCGCCCCCTCGCGGATGCGGCCAGCGCCGGTCAGCCCCCATCGGTCGGCCAGCAGATCGACCACCCGAAAGCCGATGTTGTGGCGCGTCGCCCGATAACGCTCGCCCGGGTTGCCCAGGCCGCAGATCACCTTCATGCGCGGCCGATGGTAGTCGCCCCGCCGCGCGGTAGCACAGCGGCCATGCTGGAGGCCGCGGCCGTCAGACCGGAGCTCGCGGCGGACCGGCCGCTCGCCACAGCGCGGTGAGCGCAGCGGTGTAATGCGGCTCCAGCAGGCCCAATCTCGGCGGCGACGGGGATATTGAGCCAGCAGCTGGCGGTACTCCGCTCATTCGGCGTCAATGCGCGAGTGCGGCCTGGTACCGACTTGAGCGGCGCGATAAGGCAGCTGGTGGCAGCGTTACCTCCGCTGGCCAGGATCCCGCTGGCCAGGATCCCGCTGGCCAGGATCCCGCTGGCCAGGATCCCGCTGGCCAGTTAACCGGCTCCTGACCTAGCTTCCGGTGGTCACCGCGTGGCCGGAGCGGTCGAAGAGGGAACCCGGCTGCCAGCGAACGCCGCGGTGTTTGCGGTGCAGGGCATTCAGCACGCTATGCTCGACCGCCCGCATGGCGGCCTCGTCGTCGCTCTCCGCGTGATCGTGGCCGAGCAGGTGCAGCGTGCCGTGGATGGCGAGCAGGAGGATCTCCTCGGTTACTCCCCAGCCACCATCGGCCGCCTGGCGCAGCGCCTGGTCGATGTCGACCACCACGTCGCCGAGCAGCAGCGGGCCGGGCGGTGAGGCGCCGTCGTCATCGGCCAGGTGGGAGTGGCCCACGTCAATCGACCACTCGTGGAGGGGGAAGGCGAGCACATCGGTGGGGCCACGATCGCCCATATGATCGAAGTTGAGGCGGGTCATCTCCGCGTCAGCGCAGAGGGTCAGCTCGACCTCGACCGGCCGCGTTCCGATCGCGGCGCGGGTCGTCTCGCTGAGGGCCGAAGTGAGCAGCGCGTGCAGCTCTTCCACGGCCTGCGGGGAGACGGCCTCGGCCAGCCGCTCCGGCCCGACCCGATCGTGGAAGGTGATGGCGCAACCCATGTCGCCACCATCCTAGGCTCGGTTGCCGATCTGCTCAAGCGCGCCGGTCTTCAGGCCTGGTCGCGCCTCGTCTGCTCCATCGGCACGACGTTGTCGGGGTACGCGATGCGGGTGTGGTACATCCCCAGCAGCTGCCCGACGAAGGCCTCCTTGATCTGCGCGATGTCACGCAGCGTGAGCTCCGCCTCGTCGAGCTGGCCGTCCTCGACGCGCGCGTCCACGATCCGGCTCGACCATGGCGCGGATCGAGGTCTCGTCCTTCTCGTCGAGCGAACGGACCGATGCCTCGACCCCATCGGCCAGCATCAGGATCGCCGCCTCCCGGCTCTGCGGCTTGGGACCTGGGTAACGGTAGCGACCCGGCTCCGCCTCCTCAGCATCGCCGCCCAGCTCGCGCTGCGCCTTGCCGTAGAAGTAGCTCATCACGCTGGTGCCGTGGTGCTGCGGGATGAAGCCGATCATCTGCACCGGCAGCCGGTACTCGTAGCCCAGATCGATCCCGTCGCGGATGTGGCCGGCGATGATCCGCGCGCTGGTCTCCGGGTTCAGCTCGTCATGGATGTTGGGGGCCCCGGCCTGGTTCTCGATGAAGGCCAACGGGTTCTTCATCTTGCCGATGTCGTGGTAGTAGGCCCCCACCCGGGCGAGCAGCGGATCTGCGCCGATCGTCTCTGCCGCGCGCTCCGCGAGGTTGCCGACCATCACGCTGTGGTGGTAGGTCCCCGGCGTCTCCAGCAGCAGGCGGCGCAGCAGGCGTGACGAGGGGTTGGCCAGCTCCAGCAGCTGGAAGACGGTCATGATCCCGAACAGGTTGCCCAGCACGGCGAACGATCCGACCGCCAGCACCACGGCCAGCCCCGCGTTGACCGTCCCGGCAGCCATCCCCTGCAGAATGGCGGCGAGATCGCGTTGCTCGAGCAGGTTGAAGGTCGTCAGGACACCGATATTCGTGACGGCCAGCGCCAGCCCGGCGCGCACGAAGACATTCAGCCGCTCTGCGCGAACCACGGTCGCCAGCGCGGCAAATCCCCCGGCCAGCGTGTACACCGCCGGCTCGAAGGCGTCCCGGTTCATCACCCCGGCCAAGCATCGCCAGCGCCACCGCCATCGCCACCCCGGCCGCGCCGTCGAGCAGGATGGCGGTGAGCATGACGGTCGCGGCGGTGGGCACGACGTAGGCCCACAGGGTGCGGTCGGAGGCGATGCGGATCGCCACGGCGGTACCCACCAGGGCCAGCAGGAAGAGCAGCAGCGAGCGATTGCGGAACCAGATCTTCGGCTCGAAGCGCCACAGGAAGGCGATCAGCAGGGCGGTCAGCAGCAATGCCGCCATGGCCTGCCCCACGATGGTGGTGAGCTCGATCCGCGGTTGGGTCAGCCCGAGCTTGTCCAGCTTCTCGAGGTCGAGCACGGTGATCTTGTCGCCGACCCGCACGATCACCTCGGCCTGCCCCACGTCGACCACCCTCGGTACCACGCTCTGGCGCGCCTGCTCGCGCGCCGCATCGGTCTTGGCCGATTTGAACTCGGTGTTCGGCGCCACCTGCGCCGCAGCCAGGTCGCCGGCCAGCTCGCGCTCGGGCTGATCCAGATCGTTGGTGATGTTGGTGCGCACCTGCTGGCGCGCTGTGGCCACCTGATCGTCCCGCACCACGGCCGACATGGTGGCATCGAGCACGGTGCGCCCGGCGTCCGAGACCTGCGCCCAGCGAGCCGCCTGCATGGTGGCGACCAGCGTGATCTGCGCATCGCTGAAGGCAGGTGCCACGGTTCGCAGACGGATCGGCACCTCGGAGGCGGTCAGGGTTCCGGCGTCGCGCCCCACCAGCACGGTGGAGATGGATGCCACCACCGAGTCGTACAGGCGGAGCTGCTGGTCATGGATGTCGACGAGCGGGCGGATTCCCTCATAGATCGGCTCGACCGCGGCCGCCGCCGTGTCGCGCGCGGCCTGGGTCTGCGAGTTGCTGATGAAGCTGATGGCCCGCGTGGCGCTGTGATCTCGACGCTGGGCCACGTCGCCCACCGTGAGGTTGACCTGGCCGGTGGTGATGTTGGCCGACAGGACGGCGAAGATGGCGGCTGACAGGAAGATGCCCACGATCGCGGCCCGCGCCCAGGCGCGGGGTCCCGGCCCCTCGGTCTGCGCCAGGGTCCTTGGAATGAACATGGCTCAGCCCGCCAGCAGGCGCCGCACCAGGTCGGAGAGCGCCTTGCCGTCGGCGCGCCCCTTGGTCTGAGGCACGACTCTGCCCATCACCTTGCCGAGGTCTGCCGGCGAGGACGCGCCGGTCTCGCCGATCGCCGCGCGCACGATCCGCTCCAGCTCCTCCGCGGACAGCTGCTCGGGGAGGTACTCGGTGATGATCGCCAGCTCGGCCTCCTCGTTGAGCGCCATCGCCTCGCGGTTGCCGGCACGGAACAGCTCCATGCTCTCGCGCCGCTGCTTGACCTGCTTGCCGAGCACTTCGACGTACTCCTCGTCGGTGAGCGGCCGGCCCAGCTCGATCTCCCGGTTGTGGGCGGCGGACATGGCCGAGCGCAGCGTCAGCGTGCGCCGCCCATCGTGGGCGCGCATCGCGTCGCGCATGGCAGACTCGATCCGTTCCTGCAGGGTCATCGGCTGATGGAGGCGGGCGTCATCGGTCTGATCGATCGGTTCGACCGGGCCCGCCGGGGAATGAAGGGAGCGTCTGGCGTCTATTCGCGGGTAACCTTGCGCTTCTTGGCTTCCTTGCGCTTCCGCTTCACGCTGGGCTTCTCGTAGTGCTCGCGGCGTCGTGCCTCCGCCAGGATCCCCGACTGCTGGATCTTCTTGTTGAAGCGGCGCAGTGCGCTCTCGAACGACTCGTTCTCGCCCACGCGGACCTCTGCCAAACGTCTCGCCTCCTCTCTGCTCTAAATGTCACGCATCGACCGATGGGCGTCCAGAAACGCCCGCGCCGATCTTGCGCGCAAGCCTGCGGAGTCTATCAGCGAGGGTTGGGAGGGTCAATCGCCGGTGGGGGTATAGGGGGAGCGGGAAGACTGAACACTCGGGCTGGCCGGGCGCTGGCAGGCACCGACCATCTATGTACGGCCCGCCAGCGCTTCAGCACTAGTTGCGGGGGTGGAACCGGGTACGATCACACGGAGGTCTAGACCTACTCATGATCCGCTACTCATCATCCGCCACGGGTCAGGACGCCATGCGGTAGCGGGGCAGCAACACGAGGTATCCTCCGTGCTCGGAATCGCACGTGTCGCCGGTAGACTCCTCTGGGCCAACCCCGGCCGACTAATCGTCCTCGTGGCGGGCGCCGTTTCGGTGGCGCTCGCCACGAGCGGCATCCTTCTCGCCGCCTCGACAAGCTTCGCGATCGTCCGCCAGACCGTTGACACGGGCTGGCGCGGGACCTACGACCTCCTCGTTCGTCCGGCCGACGCGCCGTCGCTCAGCGCCGGCGGGAATGCGCTGGTTCCCCTCGACTATCTGGGTCTTAGGACCTCCGGCATCACTCGCGAGGAGTGGCGGCGGATCGCTCAGCTCCGGAATGTCGCGATCGCAGCGCCGGTGGCCGCCCTCGGTTGGCTTCAGAACGGCTCGCCGGGAGTCGGAGTCGAGCTCGCGAGCGTCGAGCCTGGCGTGGTGTACGAGGTAGAGCTACGTGCGAAGATCGCCGGGCAGGACGCCCTCCACCTCAGCGGCCTCATAGCGTTTACGAATGCCCGAGACGAGGTGGACGTCGGGTTCAGCGACTACTCAGGTCCTGACCCCGTATTGCTGGGCCTCGGCGACCTGCCGGCGACTTGGGGGCTGGTCGTGGGCATCGATCCGGCGGCCGAAGACGCCCTAATGGGCCTTAGCAGCTACACGGATGGGAAGTACCTGTCGACGGGTACCTACCAGGTATTCGACCAAATCTTCCGCCGGAATGCCGTCGCGGTCCCCATCCTTACCGCTGCGCGATCACCGATCCCTGGCGACCTCACAGTGACCGTGTCGACACTCGACGGGGTGACGCCAGACCAGGTCGAGGCTCTTTTCGAAACCAACGGTGGTAAGACGCGGGATCAGCTCGAAACGGCTATCGAGCAACTCGTCGCCACGGGCTCGCTCAGCCGCGTGAGCGGAGACGATGCGCCGCTGGGTGACCTCTTGCGACCCCTCCGTTCGACCGGCATCTTCTTCGGACCGGATGGCCGGCTCATCTCAACGCCGGAGAACCGGGGCGGCGGCACGGCCGCTGACGACCGTCTCGTCCTTGTACCGAGCCTCGCTGGGTATGGCCCCGCGAGCGACCATGTGGCTGATCTGGCGTTGACGGGGCAGGGTGCTTGGGAGGACGTCATCGGGCCGCAACTGGCGGCCGCCCGTCCGCCGGGCGCGAGACCACCGGAGGCGACCTTCGGCGGCGATGCGACCGTCTATCGCGACCTCGATGTCACCGTCCCCCGGGCCTTCCTGCTCACGCCCATCGGCACATACGATCGCGAGGCGATCGATGAGCAGTTCGCCCGAGCCGCGAACTACGCCCCCCTCGGTATCTATGCCGCCATCCCGCGGACGCTCGTCGCCGACGCGAGCGGCCGGCCGGTCGACCAGCCCGTGCCGGTTTCGATCAACCCGGCGGGGCTAAACCCCCAGCCGCCTATCGGCCTCACCAACCTCGAGGCAGTCGAGGCGCTGCGCGGCGACCACTTCATCGACGCCATCCGGGTGCGTGTGGCGGGCATCAGCGGCTACACCCCCGAGGCGGTGCGGCGCATCGAAATCGTCGCCCAGCAGATCGTCGAGGCGACCGGTCTCAACGTCGATGTCATCGCCGGCTCATCGCCGGTCGACCTGCGCGTCGCCGTCCCCGGCGTCGGAACCATGTCCGAGCGCTGGACGACGCTCGGCACCGCGGCCGAGATCGTGTCGGGCGCCCAGGGCTTGTCGGCGGTGCTCCTCGCCGCCGCGCTGCTGGTCGTCCTCGCCTACCTCGCCGCCTTCGGCTGGTTCCTGACCGGCGACCAGGCGGCCGAGATCCGCATCCTACGCCGCGTTGGCTGGCGTCGGCGCTCGCTGGTCACCCTGGTCGCGACTCAGGCCGTCGCGCTCGGCCTCGTGGCGGCGGCGCTGACCTTCGGCCTGGTTGTGGCGCTCGCCGCCGCGGCGAATCTTCACGTCGAGAGCTGGGCGCTGGGCGCTGCTGCAGTCGCGGTCCTGGCGGTGCATCCGCTGGCGGCCGGGGCGGCCGGCTTCGGCCGGTTCGGGCGCCGCCGATTGCGGGAGTCTGGCCGGCGACCTCCCCCGGCCAGCACGCGGGGCGGCCTGCTGGGCCTGGCGCTGGCCTTCGCCCGCGAGGCGCCGGGCCGGACGCTGGTGGCCGGCTCAGCAACCGCCCTGGCCCTGGTCGTCGCCGGCATGGTGGCCGCCATCGAGATCGCGGCCGGCGGCGTGCTGCGCACGACGATCTTCGGCGGGGTGGTGGCAGTCCGCCTCGCGCCCTACCACCTCCTCGCGGCGGCGGCCGCGCTCTTCGCGGCTGGCGCCCTGATCCTCGACGGGGCTCTCTTGACCGTGGAGCGCCGCTTGCCGCTCATCGGTACCCTCCGCGCCGTCGGCTGGCGGTCGGGCGCCATCCGCCGCCTGGTGACCTTCGAGACCGCGCTGCCCGCGCTCGTCGCCGGCCTCGTCGCCGCGGCGGCGGTGACCGTCCTCGCCTGGTGGCTCGGCCTGGGCTGGGTGACGCTGCCGCTTGCCCTGGGGGTGCTTGCCCTGGCCGTCGTGCTGGCCGTGGTCGCCACCCAGCTGCCAGCAGGGGTGGCGATCCGCGCGGCTCCCGCAGCGACGCTGCGAGCCGAGGGCGCGAGCGGGGTGGTGGGCGGCTTCGCCCCGCGCCAAGCACTCCTCACCGTGACCGCGCTCGTCGTGACTGTCGGCCTCGTCGCTGGCGGGTGGAGCGCGGCCGAGGGCGCGGCGAGCAAGCTCCTACCGTTCGTGCAACCGACCGAGCATCCATTGTCGGCGGTGGCGGCCCAGATCCAGGCGGACGTCACGGCCATTGCCGCGCACCCGGACCGGACGCCCGGCTCCGTCACCTTCGAGCAGGCCCTGGTCTACGTGAGTGACACGCTCACGGGGGCCGGCTACAAGGTCGAGACACACGCCTACCTGTCGCCGCATGCTGAGTACCTCGACGCCGGGGGGCAGCCAGTGGACGCAGCCGGTGTCTTCAGCGCGGCCATCGCCTATGACGCCGCCGCCTGGGACGGCCGGAACGTGGACCTCCCCGCGACGGTGGTCGACGCCACCAGCGGCCGGCTGCCCCCCACCTGTCCCGCGGGCATCGGCGTCCTGCGGATCGCCGGCTACGCCGGGATCCCGCTGGCCCAGGAACTGCAGCGGCGATGTCTCGGCGAGACAGCCGCGGTGCTCGCCGTCCGCACTGCGACCGATAGCGACTGGGCCGTCATTGCCGCGCAGGTTGTGCGCGTCCGCCTGCCCGCCGCCCGGTTCCTCACCGCCTCGAGCCCGAAGGCGTCGGCGAAGCCCAGCGCGCCGTGGCTCGTTACCTCCCTCGACAGTCGCGGCCCCGGCGCCAGCCAGAGCGCGGCGCCCGCCGCGGTCATGCTCGCGGTCGCCCGGCAGGCCAGTGCCGAGGGTCTCGCCCTCCGGATCGGGGTAGTCGGCACCGCGGACGATGCGGCGGATTCGGTCCTCCTCGAACGACTAACCGCTGAGCCGGCCGGTCCGGTTGTGTGGCTGGGACCGATGGGCGGGCCGGTCGCCCCGGTCCTTGGGACCGCAACCGTCAGCGAGTTCGACCGGGACGCCGCGACCGCCAGCCTCCTGTGGATCGCGCCGGTCGACGCGTCCTTCGCCGATTGGCTGGCTCGCGCGACCAATCCATCCGGCAATCCGACCAGCAGCAGTCTCCTGGATGTGCTGTCGAGCGCGACCGGCATTGCACCTGGTGACGAGGCGGACCTGAACGCTGGACCGCTGACGGCCGGTCTCGACGCCGCCTGGCTGGGCGAACCCGCAGCGCCGGCGGTCGGTCCGCCGAGCATCGCCGGCACCGAGGCCGACACGGCCGACCAGATCTACCCTCGCGACCTTGAGCATCTCGCCTCTTCCATCGTCGCCGCACTGGCGGACCTTGACCGATGACCATTGGACAACCGCTCATCGAACTCGCCAACGTCGTCCGTCAGTACGGCTCCGGCGCCACCGCCGTCCGCGCCATCGACGGAGTGAGCCTTGCGGTCATGCCCGGTGAGCGGCTGGCCGTCATGGGGCCATCGGGCGCGGGGAAGAGCACGATGCTCGCGCTGTTGGGTCTGCTCGATCGGGCCGATGAGGGTGAGGTCAGCCTCGCCGGCCAGCCGGCCAACGACCTGCCGGAGGACCCCCGGGCCGACCTGCGGCGCGAGCACATCGGCTTCGTCTTCCAGCTGTTCCACCTTATCCCCGCGCTCTCGGCCCTCGAGAACGTCGCCGTGCCGCTACTGCCCTATGCGCCTCGGCGGCCGATCATGGAGCGGGCCGAGCGGTTGCTCGTCGACCTGGGCCTCGGGGACCGATTGCGGAACCGGCCTGGCGAGCTGTCCGGCGGCGAGCAGCAGCGGGTCGGGATCGCCCGGGCGCTCATTGCCCAGCCCGATCTCGTACTCGCCGACGAGCCGACCGGCAACCTCGACTCCCGGACTGCCGGCCAGGTCATCGACCTGCTATTCGCGTTGCAGAGGCAGCACGGGTTCGCGCTCGTGGTAGCGACCCATGACGCTGCACTCGCGGGCCGCCTCGACAGACGTGTGTTGCTGCGCGACGGCCGGCAGGTAGCGGACCACGAGGAGATTGGCTGACGGTAGGCCCACGGGCACCCAGACGCCGGCCATCCAGACCGATTCGCCGTTCGTGCCCGCGTTGTCCGGCTCCGCACCCAGACCCCGATCGGCGTGGTTGGAAGAGCCCCGGCTCCGACCCCCAAACACCGCGGCCCGGGGTCCTGCCCGGCCCGCCGCTTGGCCAGACGCTCGCCTTGACGACGCTCCCGCCATCGCCGCCCTTGCTCTCACGGTGAACCCCGCCCCGCGCTCGCGTCAAATCCTGCTGCCGCGCGTGGTGATCGCAGGTTCGGTTGCTTCGGCATAGGCCCGCTCCATGTCGGGATTTCCGATCTGCATGATGACGAACGCTTCGGCAAGTGGAGGCCCGCCGTCAGGAATCATCGAATCTTCCGCCAATCACCCAGGAACTCGACGCGGTGCCCGTCGTCGTCGAGCCCGATCCCATAGCCGCTACCAGCAACCTTGAGGAACGCCACCGAGCCGAGCTTCACGCGCACCAGCCGAGCCTATCACCGCCCGGCCAGCCCGAGTGTTCAGTCTTCCCGCTCCCCCTATACCCCGTCAATCGCCGGTGGGGGCATGCCCGGGGGGACGGAGCAGACTCGGCCCTCGCCTCCCTTGCTCTGTTACGCTCGCTCCGCTTAACGCCTCACAGGCGAAAGGATAAGGTCTATGTGGCTTAGTAAGTTCGTGGGTGCCCTTGTCGCGCTCGCATTGGTCCTTGCGGCCTGCTCGTCGCCCGACACAAGTGCGGGACCCTCGGGAAGCTCCGCCGCCAGCGCGCAAGCTGCGGACCAGGTGCTCCGCGTGGATATCGGTGTCGAGCCCCCGACGCTCGACCCGACCCAGGCTACCGACACCGACAGCGCCTCGATTCAGGTGCTCCGCTCGCTGACCCTCCCGCTGGCCTACTTCGACAAGGACCTCAACGTGGTCCCGGGCCTGGCCAGCAGCTGGGACGTCGCGCCTGACGGCACCAAGATCACCTTCCACCTGAAGGATGGGATCAAGTACAGCAACGGCGACCCGATCATCGCTGCCGACTTCGTCTACAGCTGGCGCCGCCTGTCGAGCCCCAAGGAGGCCGCGGGCTACAGCTATGTGATGGCCTACGTCAAGGGCTACGACAAGATCCAGGCGATCGACCCGGCCAAGCTGACCGATGCCGACCTGGAGCAGCTCGGCGTCTCGGCGCCTGATGACAAGACCTTCGTGGTCGAGCTGACGCAGCCCGCCTCCTTCTTCGTCTACATCGCCACCCTCTGGGTGACCGTGCCGCAGAAGGCCGGGATGACCTGGACCGAGGCTGCCGGTTATGTCAGCTCCGGTCCGATGATCATGACCAAGTGGGAGCACGACTCGCGGATCGTCCTGGAGCCCAACCCGAACTGGACCGGCGAGCCGGTCAAGATCGCCCGGGTCGAGATGTCGATGATCGACGACCCGACGGCGAGCCTGGAGGCCTACGAGACCAATGAGCTCGACATCCGAGACGTACCCGGCAATGAGGTTCAGCGGGTCAAGGATGACCCGACCCACTCCGCCCAGATCCGCTCCGGCGACATCCTTTCGATCACCTACTTCGGCTTCGACATGCAGGATCCCAACGGGCCCTTTGCCAGGAGCCCGCTGCTTCGCAAGGCGTTCAGCGAGGCGATCGACAAGGAAGCGATGATCAAGACCACCTTCAACAACATCGGGACGGTGGCCAACAGCCTGGTGCCCCCGGGCATGCCCGGGTTCCAGAAGGATCTGAATCCGTACCCGCACAACGTCGACCAGGCCAAGAAGGACTTCAACGCTGGCCTGGCCGAGCTCGGCAAGACGGCTGCCGACCTGAAGCTTCAGGTCGGGTACAACGTCGGTGCCGACTGGGAGGACCGCGTCGCCTTCATGCAGGAGTCGTGGCGCACGGCCTTCGGCATCGATGTCGAGGCGGTCGGACTCGAGTGGGGCGCGTATCTGCAGCGTCTCTCAGACGATCCGTTCGACATCTTCCGGTTGGGATGGCCCGCCTACTACCCACACCCGAACAATTTCCTGACGGACCTCATCTCGTGCACCAGCGGGTACAACTACATGGCGTACTGCAACCCGCAGGTTCATGCGCTTCTCTCCCTGGCAGCCGCCAAGGCCACCCTCGCCGAGCAGGTCCCGCTGTACAACCAGGCCCAGGAGATGGTGATGACGGACGCTCCCATCATCGCAGTGCGGTTCGGCCAGCGATTCACGCTGGTCAAGCCCTGGGTCCAGAACCTGGTCACGACCAGCCAGGACAGCAGCACCGGCGAGCTGTTCTACGCTTGGGTCACGATCGCCGCGCACTGACCTGACGGCCTGCCACGCGCAGGCCCAGCAGGAGTCGGGTGGGCCGGTCCGCCAGCCCACCCGACGGCCGCGATCCTGGCCAACGACAACCGGCCGATTGGACCCTTCCACCCTCCATACCTCCCGGGGACCGTGTCCGGGTTCGCGTCGTTTCAAGAGGGCTCCTCTCTTTGCTCGTCAATCGCCGGTGGGAGTCGCAGCCGTCACTGATCCAGCGCGATGCCGCAGGGTCCGGACGCCCCGGAGATGAAGGGCGGACGCCTCGCAGTCGGGCCTGCGTCACCATCGGCCCCAGCCTCGACCTTCCGCGTGGTCACGTCACCGTGATGGTCAGCTTCATGGTCGGGTGGAGCGTGCAGGTGACCTGGTAGGTCCCCGCCTCGGTGAATGTGTAGCTGCCCGATGCACCGGGATCCAGCTGGAGATCAAACAGCGAACCCGATGCCGGCGTGCCGTTCGTCCCGTTGGTGGCCGTGTGCTTGACGGCGTCATTGTTCATGAAGGTGACGGTTGCGCCGGCGGCAATGGTCAGGTTGGAGCCGAACGACAGCTTCGAAATCGGGACCATGACCGCCGTGGCGCCGCCCGAGCCGCTCGGCTCGAGGCTGGCGGACGCGGTTGGCACGGCACTGGCCGAGGCACCTGCCGCACCGCTGACCGAAGCAACCGCGGACGCAGTGGGCTCGGCGCTGCCCGGTGTCGGCGAGGCCACCGGTTGTCGGGCCGCATATTGGCCGCTGACGATGGCGTAGATCAGCGAGAGCAGCAGGACGCTGACCACGGCGGAGCCAAACAGAAAGATCCTGCCCATGAGCCCTCTTCCCTCGCCAGCTTCGGTGGCGTGCGGTTTTCCGGCGCTCCGCCGGACCAGGCGCAACTCTACGAGATTGGGGCGGCCCGCGAGGGCGCACAGAATCCAGCGCGGCCTGTAACCGGGGGCGTATCCATCGTCAGACTCGCCCGCCGAAAGGAACAGAGGAAGCAGATGATGAAACCCAGGTACCTGATCACCGCAGCCGCGGCCTTGACGTTCGTGCTGGGCGCCTGTACGCCCGCCACAGGGGGCGGACCAAGTGCAAGCGCCGGCGGCGGGGCGACGCTCACCGTTGCCCACACCTCGGCCGGTGACTCCCTGGCGGGCACCAACGGCATGACGCTCTATATCAACACCAAGGAGCAGGGCGGCACCATCGCCTGCACCGGCGGCTGCGCCACGGCCTGGCCGCCCCTGACCGGCACCGCCACCGCGGGGATCGGCGTGACCGGCACGCTCGGCACCGTCACGCGGCCCGACGGATCGGTCCAGGTGACCTACAACGGCGCTCCGCTGTACTACTACGCGGCCGACTCCGCCGCAGGCGACGCCACCGGTCAGGGCGTGGGTGGGATCTGGTTCATTGCCAGCCCGAGCGGGGCGGCAGTCAGCGCCGCTCCATCGGCGTCGGCGGTGGTCATTCCCGGCTACTAGGTTTCAGGCTGCAACCGCCGGTTTCATGGCTGCTCGCCGGACCAGGAGCAGGACAGCGGTGCCACCGACCAGGTAGCCGCTGCCCTGCACCACCAGCAGCAGCACCACCGGCAGCACCTCGCCGAGCACGCCGGCGCTGATCGCCCCCACGAGGGCGCCCAACCCGGCCACCGCTCCGATGGCGCCCACCACCCGCCCGCGGTGGCTGTCCTCGGTCTGCGACTGCTGGAGGGTCACGGTGGCCGCCCCCATCGCCGCCCCGGGGACCCCCACGATGACCAGCATCACCAGGGCAGGACCGATGTGCGGGTAGAGGACCGGGTAGGTGAACAGCACCAGGTCGATCGCCCCGAAGGCCAGCGCGCCGCCGATCAGCAGCGGCAGCGGCCGGATCCGCGCCCCCAGCCGCGCGATGGCCAGCGCCCCGCCCAGCCCACCGATTGCCTGGGTGGAGAGGACCCAGCCGTAGCCGGTGCCGTCGGAGTGCAGCGCCTCGACGACCCACGGCACGAACAGGGTGGCGGTCAGTCCCTCGCCGACCGCGGTGATTACCGCGAAGACCAGGAGCGCGCGCAGGATCGGCTGGCCCAGCACCACCCGCAGCCCATCGCGCCACTCGTTGACGAGCCTCCGCCAGGCGGAGACCGCCTCGTGCTCCAGCGTGTCGGCGACGTGGCTCACAAACGGCCGCGAATGGATGAGCGCCAGCATCCCGGCAGAGGCGACGAAGGAGATCGAATCAACGATGCCAACCGCGGCGAGGCCGCCGGCCGCCACGACCACCCCACCGATCGCCGGCCCGATCAGCCGCGCCAGGTGCCGCCCGACCCCGGTCAGCGCATTGGCGGTGATCAGCTGCTTCTCACCGCCGGAGAGCAGGGTCGGGACGAGCGCCACCTGGGCGGGTTGAACGAGCTGCGACAGGCTGCTCTCGACCACCAGCACGGCGTAGGCGACCCACAGCCCCAGCTGGCCGACCAGCAGGATCGGCAGCAGGCTCGCCGCCTGGAGCAGGTTGACCACCACCATCAGGCGCCGCCGGTCCCATCGGTCCACAAAGACCCCGGCCACCGATCCGAGCAGGATGCTCGGGCCCAGGAAGCACAGGACCATCCCCATGCTGGCCAGCGTCGAGCCGGTCAACCGGAAGATCTCGTACGGAAGGCCGACGAACAGGACGAAGTCGCCGAGCATCGAGACGAAGCCGCCGAACCAGAGCAGGGCGTAGTTGCGCTGACGAAGGATCGCAAGCATCAGCCGACCGCGCTGATCAGCCGGGCGGCCAGGTCATGGAGCGGCCGCCGAGCAGGTGGAAGTGCAGGTGCAAGACGCTCTGCCCCGACTCCGCCCCCACGTTGCTGACGATCCGATACCCCTTCAGTCCCGCACCTTCAGCCACTGAACGGAGTGCCACGAAGAGGGCGGCCAGCAGACCGCCATCGGCATCGGTCAGGTCTGCGGCGGAAGCCAGGTGGCGTCGCGGGATGGCCAGAACGTGGGTGGGCGCTTGCGGGTGGAGGTCACGGAAGACGATCACCTGCTCGTCCTCGAAGACACGGTCGGACGGGATCTCGCCGGCGGCGATCCGGCAGAAGAGGCAGTCGGCTTGGTAGGTGGGATCGCGATCGGCCATGTGCGGAGCCTAGGCGAAGTCGCCGGTGCGCGACAAGATGGCCGCCGCCACCGCGACGGCCACCGTCTCCGAGCGCAGGATGCGCGGCCCCAACCCGGCAATCGCCAGTCCCGCCCGCTGCGCGACTTCAACCTCGCCCTGGGTGAAGCCTCCCTCTGGACCGATGAACACGCCCCGCGGCGGCTCCAGCTCGATCAGCCGCTTCCCTGCATGCCGCTCGAAGAGCAGCACCGATCCCGGCGCCGCGGCCGTCAGCGCATCCTGGAACGGCACCGGCGCTTCGACGGCCGGGATCCTGCCTCGCTCCGACTGCTCGGCGGCCTCGCGTGCCACGGCCCGCAGCCGTTCCAGGCGGCGAGGAGAGAGCTCCCGCGCCACGCAATGCTCGGTGGTCATCAGCGCGAACCGCGCGATCCCCAGCTCGGTCCCGTGCCGAACCACGGGCTCCAGGTGGTCGCCGCGCAGGAGCGCCTGCCAGACGGTGAGCTGGTGGCTCGGCTCGCCGCCCGCCGCGCCGCGTGCCAGCACGACGCAATCGCCACCCTCGAGTCGGCAGCGCGCCTCTCCGCCAGCGCCGTCCAGGAGGGTGATCTCGTCGCCATCGCGCAACCGGAGGACGCGTGTCACCTGGTGGGCGATCTCGGCCGGAACCGGGAAGCGCTCGCCGGCCATGGCGCTTGGGCTAATGAAAAAGCGGTGCACGACGCCCAAGCCTACCCGGCGCCGGTTCGTCGCAGCCGGAGGGATACCCATTCACCGTCGTCGAGCCGCTCCTCGAGTTCGAAGCCGGCGGCCGAGAGCGCGCCGAGCACCTCGTCCGTTCGCCCCTCGATGATCCCGCTGGCGAGCAGCATGCCGCCCGGCGCGACATGCGCCGCCAGGGGCGCAGCCAGCTCGATCAGCACCGCGGCCACCAGGTTGGCGAGCACCAGCTCGTAGCAGACGCCGTCCATCGCCTCAGCCGGCAACGTCCCAAGGTGCGCCGTGACCCGCTCTGCAAGCCCGTTGGCCGCGGCATTGGCGAGGGTCGCGTCGACCGCCACCGGATCGGTGTCCCAGCAGACCGCCCGCTCAGCGCCAAGGCGCAGGGCAGCCAGGGCCAGGATGCCTGAGCCGGATCCAACGTCCAGGACGGTGGCAGGGATCGGTGAGACCTGCTGCAGGAGCATCAGGCAGCCGCGCGTCGTCGGGTGCAGCCCCGTGCCAAAGGCCATCCCCGGGTCCAGGCGCAGCTCGACCTCGCCGGGACCGATCGGCTCCTCCAGCCAGGACGGCACCACCACCACGCGACCGATGCGCTGCGGCACGTAGCCCACCTTCCAGGCCTCGGCCCAGTCCGCCTCGTCCACCGATCGGACCCGCAGCTCGCCGACGGGGCGCAGGCCAAAGGCCTGGAGGTGCCACAGCGCGCGCTCGGTTGCCTCGACGGCCGCCGGCGCCGCGGCGTCGTCCAACAGGTGCGCCGTGATCTCGTACGGGGCCGTCGGATCCTCGCGTGCCGAAAGCTCGTCGTCGGGATCGCGGATGAGGCGCGTGGGCCGCACCGCCGCACCGCGGCCCAGCCGGCCAAAGATCTCGCTGACCGCCTCGACCGCTTCCATGTCGACCTCCACGGTCAGCTCCAGCCAGCGCATCGGCCGACCTAGCTGAACAGATCGCGCAGCCGGTCGACCAGGCTCGGGCTGCCCTTGGGCAGGACCGCCGGGCCGCTCACCTCGCCGAGTTGCTCGAGCAGATCGCGCTCCTTCTTCGACGGCTTGGGCGGAACCACCACGGTCACGATCACGTGGAGGTCGCCCCGGCCGGCGCCGCGCAGGCGCGGCACGCCTTTGCCGCGGAGCCGCACCTGGGTCCCACTCTGGGTGCCGGCCGGGATCTCGACCGTCTCGCTGCCTTCCACGGTGGGGACTGACAGGGTCGCCCCCAGGGCCGCCTGCGGGAAGGTGACCGGCAGCTCGTGGTACAGCTCCGTCCCGTGGCGCAGCAGTTGCGGATGCTGCTTGACGGTGATCGCCACGTACAGGTCGCCCGGCGGACCACCGCGCGGCCCCGCCTCGCCCTGCCCCTCGAGCGCGATCCGCTGGCCGGAGTCGATCCCCGCCGGCACGGTCACGGTCAGCTTGCGCTCCTCGCGCACCCGGCCTTCCCCGTGGCAGGTGCTGCACGGGGTGGCCACCACGCGCCCCTCGCCGCCGCAGCGCGGACAGGCGCTGATGTTCACCATCTGGCCCAGGATCGTCTGGCTGACCCGCCGCTTCTCGCCGGTGCCCTTGCATTCCGGGCACATCTCCGGCTGGCTGCCCGGCTCGGCCCCGCTGCCGTCACAGGTGGCGCAGCGCACCAGGACCGGGAAGGCGATCTCCTTGATGACGCCGAAGACACCTTCCGCGAACTCGATCGTCATGTCGTAGCGCAGATCGGCGCCGGCGACCACCCGTCGGCGCGTGCGCGAGCCGGTCGGCGAGCCGCCGAAGAAGGCATCGAAGATGTCGCCGAACGGGCCGAAGCCACCGCCGAATCCTTCGGAACCGCCGGCGCTGGTGCCGTCCACGCCGCCGTGGCCGAACATGTCGTAGGCGGTCCGCCGCTGCCGGTCCGACAGGACGCGGTACGCCTGGTTCAGCTCCTTGAAGCGATCCTCCGCCCCTTCGCTGGTGTCAACGTCGGGGTGATGGCGCTGAGCGGCGCGGCGGAAGGCCCGCTTGATCTCCTCCTCGGAGGCATCGCGCGGCACGCCCAGCACTTCGTAGTAGTCGCGCTTCACCGCCATTGCGGCGGGATTATACCGATTGGCACTCTCAGGTCCGGAGTGCCAGCTCTCAGCCCTTCCCCTTCTCCCTGCGGCGAGCCTCCTGGAGGGTGGTCGCGTGGTCGACCATGATCGTGGCGCGATACGAGTACCTGCCCAGGATGGCGACCGAGGCAATGAAGACGAGCACACCCACGCCCGCAACCGGCGCCATGGCCATCTTGAGCTGGACCAGGGCAATCGAGGCCAGAACGGCCGCCAGCATGGCGTTCACGAAGCCGATGGTGGCCGGCGTCGTCACCAGGCCGTGCAGCAGATGGGTCTTCTGGGGATCGGTGCCGTAAGTGAGCATGATGCCGGCCGGCTCCTCGTCGATGCCGGTGACAAACCACTTCTCCAGCTCCGGGTCAAGCTCCAGGTACGCGCGGCGCAATCGGTTCATGCCCCGGACCCAGACGAGGTCCTCGTTGTTGATCTCCACCAGCCGCACGAAGGTGGCGATCCCCACGAAGAGCACGACCGGGAGGAGCAGTACCGCGAAGACCGCGAAGCCCGAGCCGAAGGCGGTTGCCTGGGCGACCAGCGCCAGGGCCACCACCGCTCCGGAGAGGAGCGACAGGAACATGCTGGATCGGCTGAACGACTCATTCCAGGAGAGCGACCGGGTGGCGAGCAGGCTCCAGTGCTCTGTGGCGAGCAGTTGGGCCCGCAGCGCGCGGCGAGCTGCGTCCTTGTCGCCGGGTACCGACGCGGTCGCCGGTGGACCCTCGGGCATCCGTTCCATGACCATGGCCGGCATTGTACGAACTGACGATTCGCGGCCGCCGCGATCGGTGTCGCTTCGTCGCCACGTTGCCAGATCGCAACCTGGTTGGCGCAAGGCGCGCCGGGCGGCAGTAACTGCGGCTCGGCCGACCGCCTCTGAGCGTGAAACGGTCGGTCCGAAGGGCGTCGGAGCCCCCGGAACCTGCGTAACACCAACCAGATTGCGATCTGGCGACGAATGGAGCCGTCGCCCCGCACTGATCCCTGATGCCACTCGGGTAGCATCGGCGCTCGATGACCGACCTTGACCTGCGCATCTCGGCCGACCACGCCCGCCGCTTCCTGGTGCGCCGCCACCTCCTCGACCCGCCGCGCTCCCTGCCCGCGGAGCCCGAATCGGTGCTGCGCGTGATCGATCGGCTCGGCAGCCTGCAGTTCGACCCGCTCGAGGTGCCGGGCGCCCGCAACCACGACCTGGTGCTCCACGCACGGATCAAGGACTACCGACGCGACTGGTGCGACCGATGGCTCTACGGACCACCCACTGATCGGCGCCTGATCGAGCTCTACAACAAGAGCCTGAACATCCTTCCGATGCGGGAGCTCCCCTTCTATCGCGCGGCGTGGGAGCGATGGCGCGACGATCTCGAGAACGGCGTTCTGCGTGAGCATGCCGAACTGGTCACGACCATCCTGGGACGCTTGGGGCGCGACGGCCAGCTTTCGACCGATGCCTTCCGCGACATCGAGCATCGCGTCGAGTGGTGGTGGGACAGCGATGGCACCACCACGACCCGCGCCGCCAAGGCGGTGATGGAGGCGCTCTTCGTCATCGGCCGGCTGGGGATCGCCCGCCGCGAGGGGAGCCGGCGCTACTACGACCTGATCGAGCGGCTCGTGCCGCCTGCCCTCCTGGAACAGCACGCGGACGCGTACGAGCAGCGCCGGCATCTGCTGCTGTCGCGGCATCGCGGAGTGGGGTTGATGGCGGTGGGAGGCGACTCGACGCTGGTAAGCGGCACCGGCAGCGCCGCCGAGCGCGCGCGGATCACCGAGCAGCTGGTGACGGACGGCGTGTTGCTGCCGGTCGAGGTCGAGGGGCTCCGCGAAGTCCGCTACGTCCTCGCCGAAGAGCTGCCCATCCTCGAGGCTGCTGCGGCTCCGGGTGCGGCCGCGCCATCGGTCACGTTCCTGGCACCGCTTGATCCGTTGATGTGGGATCGGCGCCTGCTGAAGACCCTCTTCGGCTTCGACTACACCTGGGAGGTCTACACGCCCGCCACAAAGCGCCGCTTCGGCTACTACGCGCTGCCGATCCTGTTCGGCGACCGGCTGGTTGGGCGGATCGAGCCGCGCCTGACCCGTGGCGATCGGACCCTGCGCATTGCCGGCATCTGGTTCGAGGACGGCTTCGCACCGATGGAGGAGCCTGACTTCGTCCCAGCGCTGCGCGTGGCCCTCGACGCGTACCGGCGGTTCGTCGGGGCTCGATCCGTGACGTGGCCGCGGACGCGCCCGGGACGCGAGATCGCAGGAGCCCTGCGGAGAGCCGGTTAGGGACTCGGCGACGGGCAGACCAATGCGTCGCCAATCCAGGTGCACCCGACCGGCCCCCCAAACGGCCGAAGTGGTGGGAGGAACAGGACAATCAGCACCAAGAAAGCAACTGCCGCCGCGCCGATTGCGAGCACGAGCCAGATGCGCTTCCGGTTCATCACGCGCCCTCAGTCCTCAAAATCCACCACCAGCGGAGCGTGGTCGGAGGGGATCCCCGGGTAGGTCGATGGCTTGCGGGCGTCGCGGTCGCGCTCGGCACGGACCGCACGCGTGGCCAAAGACTCGGTCACGTAGATGTGGTCGATCCGCATCCCGAAGTTCTTGTGGAAATTGCCCGCGCGGTAGTCCCACCAGGTGAAGAAGCCGGGCTCCGGATGGAATCGGCGCACCACGTCGACCAGTCCCCAGTCCCGCATGCGCGCGACACCGGCGCGCTCCGGCTCCGAGACGTGGGTCCCGCCGTTGACCGCCGCGGGGTCCCACACGTCATCGTCGAAGGGCGCGACGTTGTAGTCGCCGCAGACCGCCATCGGCGCCGATGGATCGCACGCGGTCTCCAGCCAGCCATTGAGCCGATCCAGCCATTCCAGCTTTGCTATGTAGAACTCCGAGCCCACCACCCGCCCGTTCGGCACATAGATGCTGGCCACCCGCACGCCGCCGCAGGTGGCGGCCAGGAAGCGGCCGCCGTCATCGGTCCAGCCGTCGGCTGCCGGGAGCCCTGCCTGCACGTCCGCAATGCCGATCCGCGAGGCGATCGCCACGCCGTTCCACTGGCCCAGCCCGTGATGCTCGACCTCGTAGCCGAGGGCGCGGAAGTCCATCTCCGGCATGGCCGCATCGGCCAGCTTGGTCTCCTGCATGCACAGGATGTCCGGCCGCACGGCCTCCGCCCAGGCCAGCACGCGATCGAGGCGGGCCTTCAGGCTGTTGACGTTCCAGGTGGCCAGGCGCACGGCCCGAGTCTAGGCCGCAGGCCGGTGGCTATCCTCCCTCCATGACCGATGCGACCGCCCGCCGCTGGGGCGCCCAGAGCATGACCGCGCCCCTGCGGGAAGCGCTCGTCCACCGGCCCGACGCTGCATTCGGAGACGCCTTCACCGATCCCGCGCACGGCTTCCTGCATCCAGTCGACCTGGCCGTCGCGCAGCGCGAGCACGATGCGTTCGTCGAGCTGCTCGTGCGCCTGGGAGTGACGGTCCACACCCTCGACGTCGAGACCGATTCCCCCGACCTGCTCTACACCTTCGATCCCCTCCTGGTGACGGACCGTGGCGCCATCTCGTTGCGTCCCGGCAAGCCGAACCGGCTGGGCGAGCCGGCGCTCCTCGAGGCGTGGACGTGTGCGGCGGGGATCCCGACGCTTGGGCGGATCGAGGCTCCCGGCACGATCGAGGGCGGCGACACCTTCTGGTTGCGTCCGGACCTGCTATGCATCGGTCGCTCGTTGCGTACCAACGCCGCGGGCGCTGCGCAACTGGCGGCCCTGGCCGGCGGCGACGTGCGCGTCTTCGACCTGCCGTACTGGCGCGGGGACGCCGAGCTGGTGCACCTGCTGTCGGTCATCTCACCGGTGACCGATGACCTGGCGGTCGTCTACCTGCCGCTCCTGCCCGCGGGCCTCTGGGAGCTGCTCGGCGAGCTGGGCATCAAGACCATCCCGGCCCCCGACCAGGAGTTCCCGACCCTGGGCTGCAACGTGCTCGCCGTGCGCCCCGGCCTGCTGGTCATGGCCGAAGGCAATCCGCTCACTCGGCGCGCCCTGGAGGCCGCCGGCTGCGAGGTGCACACGTACCCCGCCAGCGAGATCGGAATCAATGGTTCCGGCGGTTCGACCTGCATGACGCGCCCTATACTCCGGTCCGCTTGACCGTCAGGCGAAGGAGGAGGACGCCATGCTCAAGGAATTCCGCGATTTCATCGTGCGCGGCAATGTGATCGACCTGGCGGTCGGCATCGTGATCGGCGCCGCGTTCGGCGCGGTGGTGACCTCGTTCGTGGGCAACGTCCTGACCCCGCTGCTCGGGCTGCTGAGCGTGCCGGACTTCCGCGGCCTCTCTTTCGAGGCCGGCTCCGCGACCGTCAACTACGGGCTCTTCCTGAATGCGCTGATCAGCTTCGTGCTGATCGCAGCCGCGATCTTCTTCTTCGTGGTCAAGCCCGTGAACCACCTGAACGCCCGCCTGAAGAAGCCCGCGGCGCCCGCCGAACCGACCATCAAGGCCTGCCCCTTCTGCGCCACCGATATCCCCCTGGTCGCCACTCGCTGCCCGAACTGCACCAGCCAGCTCAGCTGATGGCTGTCTGCCCAAACCGATGACGAGGCACCCCGTGGGGCGCCTCGTCTCACGCTCGGGCTCGCACCCGCGCCAGCCCGATGCCGCCCAACGCGGCGGGTCCAGTTACTGCAGGGTCACCTCGATCCAGCCGCTGTAGGCGCTCTGCAGGTGCCCGGCGTCGCTCCAGCCCCCCAGGCCCTCCGTGGGGTCGAAGTAGGCGATGGCGGCCTGGGCCGCGCCACCGCTGGCGAACTGGGCGTCCTGCGGATCCCCGGTCTGAAGCGGCCTGGAGAACTCGAAGATCCACGTTCCGTCAGCGCCGGCGCCGGACGTTCGCGCGCTGTGCTCCCAAACGCCGGCCAGACTGTTCTCGGCGGCATCGTTGACAACGTCGCCCCCGCCGTCGTCCTCGCGGGCGACCGGAGTGGTGGAGTACTCGTCGTCGAGGTTGCATTCCGGATCGTCGCCGCCGGCCGTGCCCGCGCCAGACAGGGCGCCTGGAGCGCAATCGAGTTCCCAGTGCCAGATGTCGACCATGCCGATGCTTGCGTCGAGGTCCGGCTCCTCGGCGCCCATGTGCGGTGCTGCAGGATCCTCGATTCCGAACATCACGGCCACGGCCGCCGATTGGTTGTGGTTGTCGGGGTTGTAGTTGAAGCCGCCGGGCACCTCAAGGAGGACGTAGATGTTCTCGTCGTCGCTGGCGACCTTGAACGTGACGTCGACCGGGTCGAGAGGGCCAAAGTCGATTTCAGCTGCCACCGACGGGTCGAGGTTGTCGAGGCGGATCTGCTCCAGCGTGACGGTCGCGCCCTCGATGGCACTCCAGTCGGAGCTATCGCCGTCCACCGTGATCGTGGCGGAGGCGGCAGTAAAGGCGATCATGGGCTCACCGTCGTGCGGGCTCTCGGACGGCGCGTTGGTCGGCACCGTGAACGACGGTTCGACCGTCGGCTCATTGGACGATGGCTCGGCCGACGGAGACGGGGTGGTGGTGCTACAGGCCGCGGTGACGAGGGCCGCCATGGCCAACGTGGTCAGCAGTCTTATCCGGAAGGTTCTCATTGCTTTCCTCCGCGTTAGGGGGGTGAGGTGGATTCATCGGACGCCGCAGAGACGTTCTCGCGCAGCGCCTCGAGGAAGGCGTAGATCGCCTCCAGGTCGTCGTCGCTGAGCATCTCCTCGGGAAAGACGGGCATGCCCCTGGGGCCGGTCTGGACGGCGCGCCGGAAGTCCGAGAGGGTCAGCTCGCCGATGTCGAGTACGGGGCCGACGACTCCTCCTTGGTTCGCCAGGCCGTGGCACGTCACGCAGCCGGCGCCCAGAAAGAGGAGGCGGCCACGTTCCTCAGGACCGGCGGCGGTGAGTAATCCGGGGTCGGCGAGGCCGAGGCTCTCAAAGTTGGCCTGCTCCCCGATGTAGCCGATCGGCGTTCGGTCAAAGCCTTCTGGATGCACGTTGGCATGCGTCTCGGGGCTACGGGCAATGATCCCCACGACCAGCCCGAAGCCCAGGCCGCTGATCGTTGCCGCGAGGACGGCGGGGACGAAGAAGCGATTCACCGCGCTGCATCACCTGAGGGAGGTTCGGCCGCATCGCCCGCACGGGCGATCGCAACCAGCCGGAAGGCCACGCTCAGCAGGATCAGCCAGACGGTGCCGAGTACCACCATCAGCAGACCCGAGTTGATGCCGGGAATGTCGGCACCGCCAGCGGACCGAACCAGCTGCGTGCCGCCGGCCACGTCGAAGGTGGCGACCACCTCTTCGGCGGTCGTCTCACCGGGTGCCAGGTACTCCATCCGCACCTCGTGGAGGCCCGCGGCGCGGGGCTGATACTGGATCGATGCGACGCCGTTATCGTCGGTCACAGCCTGTCCGATCTCGGCCTCCCCCTCAACGCCGCCAAAGGACATGTGGAGGTAGTAGGTCACAGTCGTCCCCGAAAGCGGAGCATCGTCGGGCGTGCGGATGTCGATCGCCAGCGCGACGATCTTGCCGACCGTCCCGGTACTGGGGAACGATGTACGCACCACCACGTGCGCCGCGATGACCGGGGCCACCAGAGCGATGGTCATCGTTCCGACGGCCAGGAAGGCCATCGCAGCCCGGACGGTGCGCCGGATGGTCGTGTTCACGGGCTGATTCCTCCAACTGGTGCTGGGATCTCCGGAACCGCGGGGTGGGCGAGTTCAGGCGGAGCGACGATCGCCTCGTGATCCTCGGCCACCTCCCAGACCGCGATGATCGGAAAGACCTTGGTGAACAGCGTGATCAGGAGCGCAAAGAGGGCGAGTCCCCCGCCAAGGATCGACCATTCGACCCAGGTGGGGGCATAGGTGGCCGGCTCGTACGGCATGAGCGGGACCCGCAGGCCGGAAACCACGATGACGTAGCGCTCGATCCACATCGCGACCGTGACGAGGACCGCCGCCACAACCACGCCGCGGACGTTGCGTGTCGCGGGGAGGAGGAGGATCACGATCGGACCGAAGAGACCGCCGATCAGGTAGAACCAGAAGAGCGGCGCGAACTCGTTGAGGAAGAGCTGGCGCAGGTGGAACTCAGCTCCCTCCTCGAGCTTGTAGCCGTGGATCAGGAGCTCGCTGATGTTGGCGTAGATCATGATCGCCGCGAACGCCGCCAGCAGGTAGCCGAGGTAGAGGAACTGCTTCTCGGCGACGTATTCGTGCAGCTTGTAGGCGCGGCGCAGGATCGCCATCACGATGATCAGGATGGCGATCCCCGAGAAGATCGCCCCCGCGACGAAGAAGGCCCCGAAGAGGGCGCTGTTCCAGGGTACCCGCAGCGTCATGGCGAAGATCCATGAGACGACGGTGTGGACCGAAACGGCGATCGGCATGATCAGGATCATCAGGACTCCGATGGCGGCCGCCAGGGAGCGGCGCTGGGAAGAATTGCCGTTCCACCCGATCGCCAGGGTTCGGTAGAGCCACGCTCGCCAGCGCGACGTCCGGCCCGTGAGCCGGTCGCGGAAGAGCGCGAGGTCAGGGATCATCGGGACAAACAGGTAGACGATGCTGCCGGTCAGGTAGGTGGTGATGGCCAGGACGTCCCAGATGATGGGCGACTGCCACCGGCCGTAGATGAACACGAAGAGGACCCTGTCGGGTCGGCCCAGATCGATGATCACGAAGGAGGCGCCGCAGATGAGCGCCACGACGGTGATGAATTCGGCGATACGGGTCACGGGAGTGCGCCAGCGCGCCTGTGAAACGCGGAGGATGGCCGAGATGAGCGTTCCGGCATGGCTGATGCCAATGAAGAAGACGAAGGTGGCGATGTAGAGACCCCACGAGATCCGGTCGCGCATGCCGGTGACGACAAGGCCGTCGCGCAGCTGGAACGAGTACGCGTAGATGCCCCAGCCGACGACGGCGACCTCAGCGGCGACCAGCGCCCAGTAGCGCGCACTGGTCCGCCTGACAGGAGCGAGCGCGGTCTCCTCGAGACGCTCCTGCCAGCCGCTCAGCGGTGCCATGTCACCGCCCCGTCGACGATCTCGGTCCACGGCCACTCGGTCGGGGCGCGGCCGGGGCTGAAGACGTCTCGCCCCACCGCCTCACCGTGGCCTGGGATGTAGTACACGCGGGGCTTGGTGCCGAGTTCCTCCCTCAGCTGGAAGGCATCGTTCTCCGCCAGGAACCGCGATGCCGCCACGACCACCCTCCCGTTGGTCGCAATGTCCTCCTCCAGGTCACCGTAGTAGATCGCGCGGTTTGGGCAGCCCTGGACACAGTAGGGAAGCGTCCCGGCACGTGCCATGTCCGGGCAGAAGTCACACTTCATGACCGTTCCCTTGCGTGCTGGGACCTGGTGCTCGGGCGAGTAGTCTGCAAGCCGAGCTTCAGGTGGGATCGGCGGCTCACCCCAGTTGAAGAAGCGCCGGTCGTACGGGCACGCAGCCATGCAGATCCGGCAGCCGATGCAGCGGTCCTGGTCGATGAGGACCGTCCCCTCGGGCGTCGAGAACGTGGCGCCGACCGGGCAGACGTTGTTACACGGCGGGTTCTGGCACTGCTGGCATGGAGTTGGAACAAAGCGCGTGCCGCTGCCGGCGAGTTCCTGCTCGTAGACCTGGATCCACTCCATCGGTTCCGGTGCCAGATGACCCTGAATGCATGCGGCGGTGCAGCGCGGCGGTCCTCCGACCCCCTGGCACCCATCGCATGAGCGGAGGTCGATGATCATGGTCCACTGCCGGATTCGCCCATCGCGGGTACGCGCCAGATCGCTCTTTCCACGAATCGGTTCGGCTGGCTGACCAGAGCCGACAATGCGTAGCAGCTCGGGCAGGACCGGCATCGGTGCGACCGCCAACGCGCCGAGTCCCAGCATGCGAAGCAGACGGCGACGGGGGATCGTTGGGCCCCACGGTTTTGGCGACGGTTCGGGCGTGGTGGCCTGTTCAACCGTTACGGCCTGTTCAGGTAGCGTTTCGCCGACCCACTCCTCGGTAGCTCGATCGATCGGCTGATCCATCTCGGAGCCATCATCCAACCTGTCCGTCGCAGCGCGCATCGCCTGAACAGGTGAGCCGGAGTACGGGAGTGAGGCGGCCACACTAGGGTCTTTTCGTGATCGACGTGCCGCGAGCGACCGGCGATCAGGTGGAGGCGGGGCCCTCTCCGTGCGGCTCAGAGGCCTCGTGCATGGGGCCGAAGCGCATGGCATAGCGCATCAGTTCGGCGCGGCTGTGGAGGTCGAGCTTGTCGATGATGTGGCTGCGATGCGTTTGGACGGTGTTGATACTGAGGGAGAGCAGCTCGGCGATTTCCTGGTTCGTATGGCCGATCCCGATCAGCGCCAGGATCTCGCGCTCACGATGCGTCAGCTTGGAGAAGCTGGATCGCTCTTCGCCGTTGCTGACGCGCTGCAGGTAGTCCTCGACCAGCGCCTTCGCGAGTGGTGGATAGAGGAAGACGCCTCCTTCGTGCACCGCCCGAACCGCAATGACCAGCGCGGAGGAGGCGGCGTCCTTGACGAGAAAACCATACGCCCCGGCCTCCAGGGCGCGGTAGAAGTAGTCCACGGAGTCGTGCACGGTGAGGACGAGGACGCGAACGGCCGGATTGGCCGCCACGATTCGACGAGTCGCAACAAAACCGTCGAGCTCGGGCATGCCAATGTCCATGAGCACCACGTCGGGCCGCAGGTGGAGAGCACTGTCGACCGCTTCGCGGCCCGTGGAAGCCTCCGCGATCACCTCGAAGTCGTCCTGGCCCTGCAACAGGGCACGGAGGCCCTCGCGAACAAGGGTGTGGTTCTCCGCGATGAGAATCCTGATCCGCTTCATGGCCTGTCCCCTACCGGGTCGGCATCCGGACGCGGACCGAGGTCCCCGCCCCGGGGCGTGACTCGATCTCGACGCCACCGCCGAAAAGCTCTGCCCGCTCGCGCATCCCGAGCAGGCCGAGGCCACGGCCGCTCTCCTGCGGCTGGCGCAGGCTAGCCGGATCGAAGCCGGCCCCATCGTCATCCACGCGGGCGAGTATCTCCTTGCGTCCGAATTCGAGGCTCAGTCGCACATTCGCGGCGCCGGAATGCTGCGCCACGTTGCTGATCGCCTCCTGGACAATCCGGAAGAGGGCCGTCGCGGCGGGGCCACTCGCCCGCCGCTCATCGCCGATCGTTGCCAATGACAAGCTGATGCCGTGCGGCCGCAATCGTTCATCCGCGTAGGAGCGGATCGCCGATGCGAGCCCCAGGTCATCAAGGGCACTCGGCCGCAGATCGACGATGGCTTTGCGGATCTCCCGAAGCGCCATCTCCAGCTGCGAGCGGCTCTGATCCAGGGCGGCCTTGGCTACCTTGGGATTGGCGACGAGTGCATCTTCGACCACCTTCAGGGTCATCAGTACCGCGGTCAGCGTCTGCGCGGAATCGTCATGCAGGTCGCGGGCCAGCCGCTTCCGCTCTTCCTCCTGGGCCGAGATCGTCTTGGCCAAGAGCTGGCGCCGGGTCCGGTTGAGAGCGTGAAGTTCACGGTTTCGATCCTCCGCCTCGCGGGTGCGCGCGTCGACGCGCTGCTCGAGCTCTTCCGCCCAGCGGGCGCTCTCCTCGAGCGAGGCCTTCAGCTTGACGCGCATAGCGTCGAAGCGGCGGACAAGCTGCCCGATCTCATCCTCCCGAGCGGTCGCGATCGGAGTGTCGAGGTCGCCGGATGCCATGCGGTCGGCATCCCCGGTGAGGCGCCGGATCGGCCGTAGAACCGAACTGGCGTGGAACCAGGCGGCGACGGAGGCGATCATCAGTGCGCCGATGCCATAGAGGAGCATCGTGCGCTGCATCTCCTTGGGAATGACGAGCGCATCGTCCTGGGTTTGTTCGACCACAACGCCGCCGGGGAGCGACCGAAAGGGATAGAAGGCGACCACGTGGTCCTCGGCGTTATCGACGTCGTGCAGCGCCGTTCCAGACCGCCGGCTGGCGATCAGTGGCACGAGGATGTGGATGTGTTCATCCGGGCTGTCCGGTTCTCCGATGCCTGACGCAGCGACGATGTAGCCGGCCGCATCGATGATTTCGAAACGGACGGAGCCCTCGTCGTGAGGAAGTGGGAGGAGGCTGAGCTCGGGGTGCGATGCATGGAGCTCCGCGGCCAGAAAGCCCGCGGAGGGATTCTCACCATCGAGCGGCGTGATCACCAGGGCTATCAGGTCATCGGTCACGATCCCTCGCGCCGGCGCGACGATACTCGTCTCGAAGCCAGCCAGGGCCGCCTGAACCGCTGCGTCCTCCTTGAGGCGCCACCCGGCATCGTCTGACCGCGGCGGGAGGGCCCACAGCAGATCGCCCTCCGGACCCAGGCGCACGATTCGGTCGAACTCGCCGAGTACGGTGGACACCTGGGTTGCCCGAAGCTTCTGCTCCTCCGCGGTTGCCCCAATTGCCGCATAGGCGGCCGTCCTTTCGAGCTGCCGGGCCGTGTGTGCCAGAAGCTCGTCAACCGATTCGGCGCTGATCTGCGCAAGGCGGAGGCGTTCTTCGAGCGCAAAATCCGTGCTCAGGCTGATCGTACGGAGGGCCAACACGCCGAACACGGCGAATAGCAGTGCGAGCCCACCGAATACACCGCCCGCGATCCAGGTGCGGAGGCTCAGCTGTCGGAAACCACGCATCAGGCCGATCCTCTCGTCTCCGGCCCGCCTGACGGCGGGGCGAGACGCTCATAGTTTGCGTGGTCGGCAGCAGGTAGGGAGCGAAAAAGTGCCGTGCGCATGAAGAAGCCCGATGCGCCCGCCACGCCGACCGCCAAGGCCTGCCCTTACTGTGCCACCGATATCCCCCTGGCCGCCACCCGCTGCCCCCACTGCACGAGCCAGCTCAACTAAGGACGCCGGTCAGCCTGGGGGGTTATCTCTCACGCATGGGGAATTCGGTCCGGTCCAGGCGCCGATAGCCGTCACCAGCGCAGCTACATCTCGCCCCATGAGAAGCAGCCGGTCGGGGCGACTGTGCATGCAACGTTGTTCTCCGCAGGTGAGAGGTAGGCGCCTGCCGTCCCGGCGGTCAGCCTGACGGCGGCGCGCGCGTGGTCTGCGAGTGCCAAGGGAGGGAGCACGTTCCGGTGCGGGACGGCGGCCTGCCGCCCGCAGGCTGTTGCGAAGCCAGCCAAGGGTGGTTGGCCGGCGACCATACCCGACGACCTAGACCTCCTTGTACTCCCCCTCGATCGTCTCGCCCTCGTCCTCGCCGGCAGCGGCTCCCTCGGCCGGGCCCGCCCCATCGGCGCCACCGGCACCATCGGTCCCGTCGCTGCCGTCACCACCACCCGGAGGAGGTGTGCCGGCCGTCTCGTAGGCACGCGTCCCGACGCGCTGCAGCACTTCGGCGAGCTGCTGTTTGGTCGAGTCGATGACGCCCGCATCGGTCCCGTTCAGAGCCTCGCGGACCGCCTCGATGCGTGCGGTGATCTCCTTGCGGTCGTCGTCCGACATCTTCTCGCCCAGGTCCTTGATCAGCCGCTCCGCCTGGTAGGTGAGCGCGTCGGCCTCGTTGCGCGACTCGATCTCGGCCCGCCGCTTGCGGTCCTCCTCGGCGTGCTCGGCCGCGTCGCGGACCATCTTGTCGACGTCTTCCTTGGCCAGCATCGAGGAGGCCGTGATGGCGACCTTCTGCTCCTTGTTGGTGGCCTTGTCCTTGGCCGCCACGTTCAGGATGCCGTTGGCGTCGATGTCGAAGGTGACCTCGACCTGCGGCACGCCGCGCGGGGCCGGTGGAATGCCATCCAGCCGGAACGTGGCCAGCTTCTTGTTGTCCGACGCCATCTCGCGCTCGCCCTGCAGCACCACGATGTCGACCGCTCGGCTGACTGTCCGACGCGGTCGAGAAGATCTGGGTGTGGCTGGTCGGGATGGTCGTGTTGCGGTTGATCATCTTGGTCGCCACCCCGCCCAGGGTCTCGATCCCCAGCGACAGCGGGGTCACGTCGAGCAGCAGGACGTCCTTCACCTCGCCGCCCAGGACGCCGGCCTGGATGGCAGCGCCGACGGCCACCACCTCGTCGGGGTTGACCCCCTTGTGCGGCTCCTTGCCGGCGAACATGCCCTTGACCGCCTCGATGACGGCCGGCATGCGGGTCATGCCACCGACCAGGATCACCTCGTCGATATCGGTCGGCTTGAGGCCGGCATCGGCGAGCGCCTGGCTGACCGGGCCCGTCGGTCTGCTTGATCAGGTCGGCGACCAGGTCCTCCAGCTTGGCGCGGGTGAGGGTGATGACCAGGTGCTTGGGCCCGGAGGCGTCGGCGGTGATGAAGGGCAGGTTGATCTCCGTCTGCGTCGTGGTCGACAGCTCGATCTTCGCCTTCTCGGCCGCCTCCTTGAGGCGCTGCAGGGCCATCCGGTCCTTGCTGCAGGTCGATCCCCTGGTCCTTCTTGAACTCGTCGGCGAGCCAGTCGATCACCCGCTGGTCGAAGTCGTCGCCGCCCAGGTGGGTGTCGCCGTTGGTGCTGCGCACCTCGAAGACGCCCTCGGACAGCTCCAGGATGGAGATGTCGAAGGTGCCGCCGCCGAGGTCGTAGACGGCGATCTTCTCGTCCTTCGTCTTGTCCAGGCCGTAGGCCAGGGCCGCTGCGGTCGGCTCGTTGATGATGCGCATGACGTCCAGCCCGGCGATGCGTCCGGCGTCCTTGGTCGCCTGGCGCTGGGTGTCGTTGAAGTAGGCCGGCACGGTGATGACCGCCTCGGTCACCTTCTCGCCCAGGTACGCCTCGGCATCGGCCTTCAGCTTCTGCAGGATCATGGCGCTGATCTCGGGCGGGCTGAAGGTCTTGCCGTTGGCCAGGGTCACCACGATGCCATCGGACTTGGGGTCCTTGCTGACCGGTGTACGGCACCAGGTCCTTGCTGTGCACCACCTCGGGGTCTTCGTACCGACGACCCATGAAGCGCTTGATGGAGAAGATGGTGTTCTCCGGGTTGGTGATCGCCTGGCGCTTGGCGACCTGGCCCACCAGCCGCTCCCCGCTCTTGGCGAAGGCGACGACCGATGGCGTGATGCGGCCGCCCTCCGCGTTGGTGATCACCTGTGGCTCGCCGCCCTCCATGACGGCGACCACCGAGTTGGTGGTGCCCAGGTCGATGCCGATGATCTTTCCCATCTATTCAGTGCTCCTTCGGGTTGTTCGCGACGCGGACGAGAGCCGGGCGCAGGACCCGATCGCGGAGCCGATAGCCCCGCTGCAGCTCGCCGATCACCTGGTTGTCGGGATGGTCGGCGGTCTCCTCGTGCACGACCGCCTCGTGCAGGTTCGGGTCGAATGGCTGTCCGAGCGCCTCGATCTGGCTGACCCCCTCGCCCTCGAGGACGCCACGCAGCTTGCGCTCGGTGAGACGGATGCCGTCCAGCCAGCTCTCGTCTGTGCCGGTCGGGACCTGGGTCAGGGCGCGGTCGAAGTCGTCGAGCACGCCCAGCAGCTTGCCGATCAGCAGCGCGTTCGCGAAACCGACCACCGCCTCGCGCTCGTCCTCCACGCGACGCCGATAGTTGGCCAGGTCGGCTGCGGTGCGTTGCCAGGAACGAAGGTGCTCGTCGGCCTGGGCACGCGCCTCCTCGAGGTCGCGCGTCAGCTCCTCCAGCTTGCCGATCAGCTCGGCCCGCGACGGGCCGCGCCCATGGCGCGCGTCATCGTGGCCGTCGGGAGCGCCGTTGCCGCGGTGCTCAGTCATGGGTCTCTCCGGAGTGGCTGGCCATCAGCTCGTTCATCAGGCTGGCCAGGTAGCGGACGGCGGGGATCGCCCGCGGATAGGGCATGCGCGTCGGTCCCAGCACGCCGAGCAGGCCGATCGCCCGGTCCGGCTCGCCGTACGGGGCGAAGACCAGGCTCACCTCGTGCATCGCGTCGTTGGCGTTTTCGTGGCCGATGATCACGGTCACCCCGCCGCGCCGCGCCAGGACGGGCACCAGCTGCTCCAGGAAATCGGAGCGCTGGAGGACCTCCAGCACGCCGCGCAACTTCGCCCCTTCGGCGAACTCGGGCTGCTCAAGGACGTTGCCGATCCCGTCGGTGAAGACCTCCTCGACGGTCGCAGTGTCGGCGTCCTCCAGGAGCGAGGCCACCACCTCGGCGGCGTGGGCGGTCAGCCCGCTGAGCTTCGGGAGACGACGGCGGAGCTGGGGGGCAGTCATGCCGGCCGCCTCGGCGTTGATGCTGGCAGCCGCCTCGTCCAGCTGCGCCTGGCCCAGCGGTGCGCCGGCCATGGCGCGTTCGAGCGCGACGTGGTCCAGGCGGCGCTGCACCACGTTTCCGTCGGCGAGCACCAGGACCGCCAGCCGTGACTGGTCGCCCAGCTCGACGAGCTGCAGGTGGCCAAAGCGCGCACGGCGGGCCTTGGCCGGCGTGACCACGGCGGCGGAGCGGGTGCTCCCCGCCAGGATCGAGGCGGCCAGGCGAAGCCACTCGTTGCTGGTCAGCTGCACCTGGGAGAACTGGTGGCGGATCATCAGTTGATCGGCATCGTTGAGCGACGACTCGTGCATCAGCGATTCGACATAGACGCGATAGCCGAGGTCGGACGGCACGCGGCCGGCGCTGGTATGCGGGTGGCTGAGCAGGCCGAGCGCCTCCAATTCGGCCATGGCGCTGCGGACCGTCGCGGAGCTCACCAGCAGCCGATACCGATCCACCAGCGCGCGCGAACCGACCGGCACCGCGCTCATCACGTAGTCCTCCACCACGGCGCGCAGCACCGTCCGCTGCCGCTCGCTCAGCTCGAGGCTGGAGCGGGGCGGGGCGATTCGTTCGCTGTTGGGAGTCTGCTCGCCGACCAAGGGTGATCCTCAGTGGAGTCGCGTTAGCACTCTAAGGGTGAGAGTGCTAATCGTGCGTGAACGGCATCGTACCAACCGCGACGGACCGATGTCAACGCGACGCCGCGGCGGATCCTGACACGGCGCTCGGCAGTCGAGCGCATGGACCAGGATGGGCGGGAATCTCGGCTGTTTACTCGCCGGCCGAGCACGCCGGCCGAGATACAGGGTGTCGGGCGGCCGTTTCGGACGAATCCCTGTCCATATGCTCCGATACCGAGCACCCTGCCGACACGCGGCCCCCCGACCCCGCCCAGGCGGACCTGATGGAGCGCCCGCTGGGCGGCTTGGATCAGTGGCGGGCGAGCAGAGCCAGCACCCCTGCGCCGCCTCGCACCCTACGGCGCGAAGGCGACCAGCGCCTCGTTGGCGAAGAGGCGCCCGCGAGCGGTGAGCCGGATCGCGTCATCCGCCACCTCGAGCAGGCCGGTTCCAACCGCCTCCTCGACAGCCACAGCGTAGCGCCGCAGCGGGTCGTCACCAAATTCGGCCGCGAATGCGGCGCGCGAGAATCCCGCGACCCGGCGCAGCCCAAGCGCAACCGCCTCGAAGGCACGCGTCGGCTCGTCAAGCTGCTCGCTGCCGGCCAAGGCTCGCTCCCCCGACTCGGTGCGTGCCAGGTAGCGGTCGAGGTCGCGCTCGTTCCAGGAGCGGGTCTCCCCGTCGAACGAGTGCGCCCCTGCCCCGATGCCGGTGTACGGGCGCCGCTCCCAGTAAGCCGAGTTGTGGCGCGACTCGAAGCCAGGCCGCGCCCAGGACGAAATCTCGTAGTGGAGATAGCCGGCGCCATCGAGCAGCTCCTCGGCGAGCTGGTACTGGGCAGCGGCCAGGCCATCGTCCTGCCGCTCGACCATGCGCTGCCGCCAGCGAAGGGCGCCGGGTCGCGGCGGGGCGGCCCATTCATCGGGCGCGAGGGCCAGCTGCAGCGCGTAGAGGGAAAGATGATCGGGCTCGAGCGCCAGCGCATCGGTCAACCCGAGGCGCCAATCGGCCAGCGACTGGCCGGGGATGCCGTAGATCAGGTCGACCGATACGTTGGCAAAACCGGCCTCGCGAACGGCCGCATACGCGGCTCGCGCCTCTGCCGCGGTGTGGCCGCGCGCCAGCGCCACCAGCTCGGGGTCGCGCAGCGACTGCACGCCCAGCGAGATGCGGTTCACCCCGGCCGACCGCAGGCCGGCCCAATCGGGCGCCTCGCGCGCGCTGGGGTTGGCCTCAAGGGTGATCTCGGTCGGTTGGCTCCCCCATCGGGCGGCAGCTGCGTCGACCAGGCCGGCCACCGCATCGGCCGCCAACAGCGACGGCGTGCCGCCACCGAAGTAGATCGTCGACAGCTCCCCTGAGGCCGGCCGCAGGGCCATGCTCGGCTGCCAGGGCAGCCGCGTAGCGGGGAATCTCCGCTCCGCGCCCGCCAACGGTCACGAAGTCGCAGTAGGCGCACACCAGGCGGCAGAACGGGACGTGGAGGTAGACGTGGTGCGAAGTCAAAGCCATCGCCCCGAGCCTACATCTGCGGGCCCGGGACGATCACGGCACAACCGGCCGAGGCTGTTGCCTTAGCCAGCCAAGGCATCCGACCGGAGCGCCGTTACACGGGAGCCTGACGCAGGCGTCCTCCCGCGAAGGCGTAGAGCGAGGCGGTCACCGCGAAGTGGCCGACCATGGCCGGGATCACCGAGTTGGTGTTGACGGTGGCCAGACCTGCGGCGTAGCCGAGGATCACCGAGGCGATCAGGAAGTACCAATCGCGCTCGATCCACAGACGCCGGTGCACGAGCCCGTAGAGCAGCGCCTGGACGATCAGTGCCGGGACCACGGCGCCGGGGCTGTTGCCGAAGCCGAACAGGAGCATCCCCAGCACGATCGAGCGGAATTGCAGCTCCTCGGCGAAGGCGTTGGCGGCCGCGCCCACCAGGCGCGAGGTGAGCAGCTGGGTCGGCAACGGGTTGATCGCGCCGAAGCGCAGGTAGGCCAGGGCCGCGGCGTTCACCAGCGAGACGGCCGCGAAGAGGAGCATCACCGGCAGCAGCGTGCCGGGCTCGCCGGGACCCAGGAAGAGCTGCGCCCGGCCGCGCGGCAGGATCACCATGATCCCGACCGCGAACAGGACGACCAGCCCGTAGTAGGAGAGCGGGCCGAGCCACGGGGTCCGCGTGCGGAAGTAGTCGGAGCGCATGACCCGCTCCGCATCGAAGCGCAGCAGGACCAGGAAGATGGTCAGCCCCAGGGCGATCGACAGGCGCAGCGATTCCTGGAAGCCCACTATCCGTCCTCGTTCATACGGAGCACGGCAAGGAAGGCCTCCTGCGGGATCTCCACGGAGCCGATCCGCTTCATCCGCTGCTTCCCTTCCTTTTGCTTCTCGAGGAGCTTGCGCTTGCGGGTGATGTCGCCGCCGTAGCACTTGGCCAGCACGTTCTTGCGCATGGCCCGGATCGTTTCGCGGCTGATGATATGGGAACCGATGGCCGCCTGGACCGGCACTTCGAACATCTGGCGCGGGATCAGCTCCTTGAGCTTCTCGACCAGCGCCTTTCCGGACCGATATGCGTTCGACTTGTGCACGATCAGCGAGAGGGCGTCGACCGGCTCGCCGCTGACCATGATGTCGAGCTTGACCAGGTCGCCGGGCCGATAGCCCAGGTACGCGTAGTCGAGGCTGGCATAACCGCTGCTGCGGCTCTTGAGCAGGTCGAAGAAGTCGATGATCAACTCGGCCAGCGGCATCTCGAAGTGCAGGTTGACGCGCTTTGGATCGAGGTACTCCATGTTCATGAACTCGCCGCGCCGGGTGGTGGCCAGCTCCATGATCGGACCGATGTACTCGGTGGGCGTGATCACGGTGGCCGCCACCCATGGCTCGCTGATCGATTCGATCTCGCCCGGCCCCGGCATCTGGGACGGGTTGTCGACGACCAGCTCATCGGTCTTGTTCAAGCGCTTGACCCGGTACTCGACCGATGGCGCCGACGCGATCAGCTCGAGTCCGAACTCTCGCTCGAGCCGCTCCTGCACGATCTCCATGTGGAGCAGCCCCAGGAAGCCGCAGCGGTAGCCGAAGCCCAGCGCCACGCTCGACTCGGGCTCGTAGACGAAGCTGGCGTCGTTGAGGTGCAGCTTGTCGAGCGCGTCGCGAAGCAGGGGATAGTCGTCGCCACGCATCGGGTAGATGCCGGCGAAGACCAGCGGCAGGGCCTGCTTGTAGCCCGGCAGAGGAGCCTCCGCCGGACGATCCGCCGCGGTCAGGGTGTCGCCCACGCGGGCATCGGCGATGCTCTTGAGCCCTGAGGCGACGTAGCCCACCTCGCCCACGGTCAGCCGCCGAGTGGGGACCGGCTGCGGGCGGAAGTAGCCGAGCTCCAGGATCTCACTCACCACCCCGGTGGCCATGAACTTGATCCGTTCGTGGTCGTGCGAGCGTGCCGTTGGCCACGCCGCACATAGGCGACGACTCCCTTGTACGGGTCGTAGTGGCTGTCGAAGACGAGCGCCTGGAGCGGAGCCGCGGCGTCACCGCTGGGCGGCGGGATGCGCTGTACGATCGCTTCGAGGATCTCCTCGATCCCGATCCCCTCCTTGGCCGAGGCCAGGATCACCTCCTCGCGCGGGATGGCCAGGATCTCCTCCAGCTCGACCGATCACCATCTCCGGATCGGCCGAAGGCAGGTCGATCTTGTTGATCACCGGGATGATGGTCAGGTTGTGGTCGAGCGCCAGGTGCACGTTGGCCAGGGTCTGGGCCTCGATCCCCTGGCTGGCATCGACCACCAGGATCGCCCCCTCGCAGGCCTGCAGCGAGCGGCTCACCTCGTAGGTGAAGTCGACGTGGCCGGGGGTATCGATCAGGTTGAGCGCATAGCTCTGGCCGTCGGCGGCCTCGTACTGGAGGCGCACCGCGCGGGCCTTGATGGTGATCCCCTTCTCGCGCTCGAGGTCCATGCTGTCGAGCACCTGGGAGGTCATCTGGCGCGGGTCGATGGTGTGGGTCGCCTCGAGCAGCCGATCGGCCAGCGTGCTCTTGCCGTGGTCGATGTGCGCCACGATGCTGAAGTTGCGGGTGCGCTCCGGGGGGATCATCGGGCCGGAGTCTAGCCCAGACCGATGGGAGGTTCGGCCCGTCGATCGACGCGACGTACTGGGTATTGTGCGCTGCGACCGCGGTACGTCGCGGCGGCTCGGGATAACCAGCGCCAGTCGAGCATTGCCGGCAAGGATCAGCCAGAGCGCTGCCGAATCGCGCGTTACCGCCGGCCGTCGGGAGATATGGCTGCGCGGAGCAGCATTGCCATTCTGGCCGGATGTGCGCACGCGAACCATGGACGGGCGGCGAACACGCCGCTAAGGGTGACGGACCGTGCGGTGCTATACTCCGCGACCGAGGCGCCAGGCCCCGCCGGCGCTCGTTTTCATGCTCAAACCGCCAATCGCTGAGGATCATCTGTGGCCAGAAAGGCTCGTACCTGGAAGGGCGCGCGCACACCCCAGGCGTTGAAGCGCGTCCGCCAGTCGCTCCGCCGTCGCGCCGTCAATCGCCGAACACGGAGCGAGGCCAAGACGCTCGTGCAGCAGGCCAGCAGCATCGCGCTCGGGCGCAGCGAGGGCGACGGACAAGCCGCCGTTTTGGCAGCCATCAGCGCGCTCGACAAGGCCGCTGAGAAGGGGGTCATCCACCCCAACAACGCCGCCCGCCGCAAGAGCCGGCTGATGGCCAAGGCCAACGCCGCGCACCTGCTCGACGGCGCCCAGGCCGAGACCGCCGCCACTCCCAAGAAGAAGTCGACCGCCACCAAGACCGCTCAGCGCAAGAAGGTGGCCGTGGCCAAGGCCAGCAAGGCCGCTGCTGCCAAGGCTCCCGACCGACCGCGCACCGCCGCCGGCAAGGCGAAGGTTGCCGTGGTGCGCGCCTCCCGAGAGTCGGCGGCCGCGCGCAAGCGAGCCAAGAGCGGCGCCGATGAAGAGGCTCCGGCCGAAAGCTAGCCCGCCGGCCGGTAACGTTGGCTCAGCCCACCTCGTACTGCTGGGGACAGTACAGCGGCGCGGTTCCAGCACCCACGGTGTCATGGCATTGCCGTTGGCATTGGCACGACGCGCCAGACCCTTCTTTGGTGTTGTTGTAGTGCTATGAGCAATGACAAGCGGGGCGTGACAGCCCCGGACATCGCGGCGACAATGCGGGAGTGACTGTTTCCTCTGATCCGATGACTCAAGCCACTCGCCTGGCCGCCAACACAGGCGTGCTCGCGGTGCTCGCCTGGGCGGTTCTCTACCTGCTGACCACGCAGGTCTCCTGGGTCAGAGCAGCCTCGCCCTTCGGAAACGATCCGTGGGATGCGGTCGTCTCCTGCGTTGCCATCTTCCTGCCGATCGTGGTCGGCGCCACCTGGGTGCGCAGCCTGCGCCACCGCGGCCCGCGTCTCGAGGCGGCGACCGCACGGCGGATCCGGACCGGCGTGGCGATCAGCCTCGTGACGATCTCGCTCAATGTGGCGACCGATGCGCTGGCGCTGCTGATCGTGCCCCTCCCCGCGGCGGCCGACGGCCGGCTGGCGCTGTTCATCGGCTTGGTGGCCGCCACCGGCCTCGTGGCCTTGCTGGCGGGCGCGCTCCTGGTCCGCGCCTACCGCGTCCGCGCCGAGCAGCCGGCGACCGCGGCAACCACAGAGCCGGACCTCCTCGACGACCTGCTGGGCCTGGCCGCTGAGGTGCCCGGCGTGGCGCGCCTGGTCGGTCCGCTGGATCGCTTCCTGGCCATTTCCGGCGCGAGTCCGCGCCGGCATCGGTTCATCTTCGGCGTCCTGGCGGCACTGCTGGCCGGACTTGCTGCTGACATCTGGCATGCCGTGGTGGAGGGTCCCTGGGGGTCGCCGGTAGGCCTGATCGTGTTCGCCAGCCTGGCCGGCATCGGCGTCCTTGGTGGCTACCTGCTGACCCTTGGGCCGCTGCGCCTGATCAGGGCCGCGAGCTGACGGTGGCCGACCGCCCTGCCGGCCGGGTCGCCAGCGTCAACGTCTCCCCCGGCGGGGTCCCCAAGTGGCCGGTCGCCGAGCAATGGGTTGGACGCCTGGGCCTAACCGATGAGCGGCACAACGAGCCGGAGCCGATGCACGGCGGCCCCGAGCAGGCCGTGAGCCTCTACTCGGTCGAGGCGATCGCGCGGGTCGCCGCCGATGGGCACACCGCCTTTCCCGGCGCGTACGGTGAGAACCTCACCCTCGAAGGCGTCGAGATGCACGAGATTACCTCCGGGGACCGACTGGCGATCGGCGACGCGGGGCTGGTCCTGGAGCTGACCATGCACGCCGAGCCGTGCCAGACGATCGCGCACTGGTTCGTCGAGAAGCGGATCGCGCGGATCAACTCGCGCCTCCACCCCGCGGATGCGCGCTGGTACGCGCGCGTTATCACGGAGGGACCGGTCCGCCCTGGGGATCCGGTACGGGCCGGAGGGTAGGTAGGTTCTTCTGCGGTAGCCACCGGGTGGCTACAACGGCCAAATAGGACACGCAGACGCCCTCTCCCTGGCCGATTGAGCACCAGGTGATCGCCGCGGCCACGAATCGCCCGGAAGTTGGCCGTTGTGATCATGCGGTGACCACGGCCCATGGTCGAGGCCCCGCCCCCGTCCGGGTGCGTCGGCGACCGCGTTCGCTAAGGGATCGCGCCCCTTTGGCGTCGAACCTTCCAGATATGCTCCATCGGCCAGCGGCGCGCCCATTCGCGATCCTCGACTGTGCGGTAGCTACTCACCGCGTCGGGCTCCGGTCGTAGCTCAATCAGATCCTCGATTTCGAAGCCGTTGGCCCGGAAGAGGCGAATCCACTCGCCGTATGGCAGCTGGAACTCGACGTGCTCCGAGGCACCGACGTCGACGACGTTCAGGTCGTAGTAGTCCAGGCTCAGGCGGTCGGTCACCTGCTCCGAATCGGGCGGCCAGCAGATATCGGCGATCGGGGTATGCATGCTGAAGACGAGCAGCCCTTCGTCGCGTAGCAGGCGCGCGGCCTCGGGGACGGTGCGACGCGGATCGGCAAAGACCATGGCCCCGTGGTCACAGACGATCACGTCGAAGCTGGCGTCCGGATAGGGCACCGATTCAGCGCTGGCGTGGATCAGCGGGAAGTCGAGCCCCGCCTCGGCCATCAGGCGACGGGCATGCTCGAGCTGGCGCTCTGAGAGATCGAGCCCCACTGGCCGCGCGCCACGCTGCGCCAGCGCGATCGACCACTGCGCCGCCCCACAGCCGAGCTCCAGCACATCTTTCCCCTCGACGTCCCCAAGCGCGTGCAGCTCGTCCTCGGGGATCTGCCACACGCCCCAGGCGGCTCCGTGCCGGGCCAGGTCCGGACCATGGTCGGCCTGGTAGGTGTCGGACAGCTCGTTCCAGAAGGCCCGATTTCGCCGGGCGTGATCGGTCAGGTTAAAGACGGCGTCGTCTCGCTCGATCATCCGCCGGCCAATGCCGCGAAGGCGCTCCGGCCAGCGTAGGCCGCCGCGTCGCCGAGCTCCTCCTCGATCCGCAGCAGCCGGTTGTACTTGGCGATCCGCTCGCTGCGGCTGATGCTGCCGGTCTTGATCTGGCCGGTGCCCAGCGCCACCACCAGGTCAGCAATGGTGGTGTCCTCGGTCTCCCCGGACCGATGACTGACGATCGCCCGCCAGCCGGCCGCCTGCGCCATCTCGACCGCCTGGCGCGTCTCGGTCAGGGTGCCGATCTGGTTGAGCTTGATCAGGATCGCGTTGGCCGCCCGTTCGCGGATGCCGCGCGCGAGTCGCTCGGTGCTGGTGACCAACAGGTCGTCGCCCATGACCTGGATGCTGCCGCCCAGCCGATCCGTCAGGGCGGTCCAGCCGTCCCAATCGTCCTCGCCCAGGCCGTCTTCGAGGCTGATGATCGGGTAGCGCGCAGCCCAATCGGCCCAGAAGGAGATCAGCTCCGCGGTGGACAGTGTCCGTTCCTCGCGAGCCAGCTCGTACGCTCCGCCCTGGTACAGCTCGGTGGCCGCGGGATCGAGCGCGATCGCAATCTGCTCGCCGGCCCGGTAGCCGGCCCGCTCGATCGCCTCCAGGACGAGCGCGATGGCCGCCTCATTGGTCTCGAGGCTGGGGGCGTAGCCGCCCTCGTCGCCCACCGTCGTCGCGAAGCCACGCTCGTGGAGCAGCGCGCCGAGCGCGTGAAATGTCTCGGCCGCCCAGCGCAGCGCCTCGGCAAAGGTCGGCGCCCCCAACGGGGCGATCATGAACTCCTGGAAATCGGTCGAATTCAGCGCGTGCTTGCCGCCATTGAGGATGTTCACCAGCGGCACCGGCAGGATGTGGGCGGACGGACCGCCCAGGTACCGATACAGCGGCCGGCCCTGTGCCGCGGCGGCGGCATGGGCCACGGCCAGCGAGGCGCCCAGCAACGCGTTGGCGCCGAGGCGTGACTTGTTCGGCGTCCCGTCGAGGTCGATCAGCAGCCGGTCGAGTGCGGCCTGGTCGAGCGCGTCGCGGGTAAGCAGCGCCGCGGAGATCTCCCCGTTGACGCCGGCCACCGCCTGGAGCACCCCCTTGCCGCCGTAGCGGGCCCGGTCGCCGTCGCGCAGCTCGACCGCCTCGTGGGCGCCGGTCGAGGCCCCCGAGGGGACGATCGCCCGACCGAACGCTCCGCCAGCAAGCCGCACCTCCACCTCGACGGTGGGATTGCCGCGCGAGTCGAGCACCTCGCGGCCGTGGACCGCCGCGATCCGCGTGCTCATCGTTTCGGGGCGTCGCGGTCCGGCAGCGCCTCCACCCCGGGCAGCAGCTTGCCTTCGACGAACTCGAGCGACGCCCCACCGCCGGTCGAAACATGGCTCATCTGGTCGCTCAGGCCCAGCTGGTCGACCGCCGCCACCGAATCCCCGCCGCCGACCACGGTGATCACCCCTTCCGCGGTGCGCGACGCCACGAAGCGGGCGATGGCGTTGGTCCCCTCGGCGAACGCGGCGATCTCGAAGATGCCCATCGGGCCGTTCCAGAAAATGGTGCGCGCCTTGGTCAGGTGTTCACTGAAGGCCGCCACCGTCTGCGGACCGATGTCGACCACGATCCCGTCCTTGGGCACCCCACCAACCGGTACGACGTGCTTCTGCGAGCGCACATGGATCTGGGCCGCCACCACCACATCGGTCGGCAGCATCAGGCGCACCCGCTTGCGGCGAGCCTCGCTCATGATCCGCTCCGCGTTGCCCAGCTGCTCGGGCTCGACCAGGCTCTTGCCCATGGCGTAGCCCTTGGCCGCCAGGAACGTGTTGGCCATGCCGCCCCCAATGAGCACCGCCTGGCAGCGCGACAGGAGCGTCTCAAGCACCTCCAACTTGCCGCTGATCTTCGCCCCGCCAATCAGGGTGTGGAACGGTCTGGCGGGCCTCTGCAGCAGGGCCGACAGCGCCTCCACCTCGCGCTCCAGCAACAGCCCTGCCACGCTCGGCAGGATGTGGGTGATGCCCTCGGTCGAGGCGTGGGCGCGGTGGGCAGAGCCGAACGCGTCGTTGACGTAGATGTCGGCCATGCCGGCCAGCGCCTCGGCGAACTTGCGGTCGTTCGCCTCCTCCTCCGCGTGGAAGCGCAGGTTCTCGAGGAGCAGCAGGTCGCCGGGGCGCAGCTTGTCGATCGCCACCTGGACCCCGGGGCCCAGTGCGTCCCCGGTCATGCGCACCGGGCGGCCCAGCAACTGGCCGAGCCGATCGGCCACCGGCTTCAGGCGAAGTGCGTCGTTGACCTTGCCCTTCGGTCGTCCGAGGTGGCTGGCCAGGATCACCGATGCGCCGCGTTCCAGCAGGTAGACGATCGTCGGCAGGCTGGCCCGGATGCGGGTGTCGTCGGTGATCCGCCCGTCGTCGAGCGGGACGTTCAGGTCGGCGCGCAGAAAGACCCGCTTGCCGCGGACGTCGATATCGCGAACCGTCTTCTTGTTCATCGGTCCTTTCGCGCGGCTACAGGCGGGCCGCCATGAAGGTCGCCAGGTCGGCCACGCGGCAGCTGTAGCCCCACTCGTTGTCGTACCAGGCGACCACCTTGAGCATGTTCTCGCCGACGACCATGGTCGACAGTCCGTCGACGATGCTGGAGCGCTCGTCACCCTTGAAGTCCATGCTGACCAGCTCCTCGGTGGTGAAGCCGAGCAGGCCGCGCATCGGGCCTTCGCTGGCCGCGATCAGCGCCGCGTTCGCGCTTTCCGCTGCGACCGGCCGGGAGGTGACGGCCACGAAGTCGATGATGCTCACCGTGGCGGTCGGCACGCGCAGCGCGAACCCGTCGAAGCGGCCCTTCAGCCCGGGGATCACCAGCGACAGCGCCTTGGCGGCGCCGGTGGTGGTGGGGATGATGTTCTGGCCAGCGCTGCGGGCCCGCCGCAGATCCTTGTGGTAGACGTCGAGCACGTTCTGGTCGTTGGTGTAGGAGTGCACCGTGGTCATCATGCCGTGCTCGATGCCGAAGGTGTCCCAGATCACCTTGGCGGGCAGCGCCAGGCCGTTGGTGGTGCACGACGCGTTGCTGACGATGTGGTGGCGCTCGGGGTCGTAGGTCCTCTCGTTCACTCCGAGCACCAGCGTGGCGTCCTCGTTCTTGGCCGGGGCGCTGATGATCACCTTGCGGGCACCGGCATCGAGGTGGGCGTGCGCCTTGGTGGCATCGGTGAAGATACCGGTCGATTCGATCACGATCTCGACGCCGAGCTCCTTCCATGGCAGGGCCGCCGGGTCCTTCTCGCTGAAGGCCTTGATCACGTGCCCGTCGACGGTGATCTGCCCGTCGCCGGAGCCCACCTCACCGTGATAACGGCCGTAGGTCGAGTCGTACTTGAACAGGTGGGCGTTGGTGGCGGTGGGCGCCAGGTCGTTGATGGCCACCACCTCGAGCTTGTCGGGGTGGCGCTCCAGGATCGCCTTGAGGGTCTGGCGGCCGATGCGGCCGAAGCCATTGATGCCGATGCGCGTCACGTGGTCTCCCTCCGATAGGCCGGGTCGTTCAGTCGTTCATTGACAATCGGCAGGAGGCCGATCAGCGATACGTCGTAAGCGTGCTCCGCCACTTCGACACGCACTCTTTGCGCGGGGGTCGGGAACGCGCGCCGGTCGATCCCGGCGCGCACCGCGCTGCGCAGCTCGGACCGATGCAGGGCGATGCTGCCGCCCAGCACGATCACCTCGGGATTCAGAACGTTGACCAGCCCCGCGCACATGGCGCCGATGGCGTCCCAGGCATGATCCAGCACGCCCTGGCAGGCGGGGTCGCCCTCGTCGGCGGCACGAGCCACCAGCTCCGCGTCAACGTCGTCCGGGTTACGTGCCAGCTTCGCGAGGCCGGGCGCGGCGCCACGCTCGAGCAGGGCGCGCCCCTCGCGGGCGATGGCGCTTCCCGAGCCGATCGCCTCGACGTGGCCGGGCATGCCGTCGCCACACAGCGGTCCGTCCAGCTCCACGGTCATATGACCGATCTCGCCGGCGATGCCATCGATCCCGATCAGCGGCCGCCCATTGACGATCACACCGCCACCGATCCCGGTGGAGACGGTGACGTAGATCGCGTCGTTGGCGCCGCGAGCGACGCCGTGCCTCCACTCGGCCATCATCGCCACATTGGTGTCGCGCTCCAGAAAGGTGGGGAGGCCAATCGCGTCCTCGACTCGCTTGGCCACCGGCACGTCATGCCAGCCGGCCAGGTTGGGCGGGGCAACGACCACGCCGCGCCACGGGTCGAGCGGACCGGGCGACGAGATGCCGATTCCAACCGGGGCGGGGAGTTGCGCGGCCGCGGCGTCGGTAAGGACGCCCTCGGCAAGGGCGCAGATTCGGCCGATCACCGCCTCGACACCCTCCTCGCCATCGGTGGCGATCGCGCGGCGACACGCGACGCTGAGGTCGGGCATGACGTGCGCGGCGCGGATCTGGGTGCCGCCGAGGTCGATCGCCAGGATCGGCTGGCCGGCTACCTCATCCACAGGGCCTCATTGTAGCCGCCGGGCATGGAATCGGCCGCTCGGTGGCGGCCATCGGGCGGTCCGACGACGCGCGACCGAGCGGCCGCAGCGCTGAGAGATCGTGAGTTGCGCGGCCGATCCGCGCCACCGATCTTTCGAACGGCAGGATCGGCTTCGTTAGCCGCCGATCCTGAACATCTTGGTGCCGCAGACCGGGCAGGTGCCCTCGGTCGCCGGCTTGCCGTTCTTCATGGTGATCTTCTTCTCACCCTTCATGTCGCGCTTGGCCTTGCACTTGACGCAGTAGGCATTGGTCGCCATGGATCGAAAGCCTCCTTGTTTCCGGCGTGCGCCGGTCTGCGGTTACTGCTCCCCGCTCCGCTCGCCGATCAACGATGACCATTGTGCGTGGGCCTCGCCAGGTTCTCCATGGTCGATCGCCCAGAGCAGGTGGATGCCGGCCAGTCCGGCACCGATACAGCGTTGCTCCGCGGCCTCCTTCGCCGCGCCCTCCAGGAACAAGCCAGTGACGCGTTGTGCGTAGGCTGCGCAGACCGTTCCTGCGCGCAACCCCGCGAGGCCCGCCAGCACGAAGAGCGCCGACGATTCCATCTCAAGGTTGGCGACGCCCTCGCGCCGCAACTCCTCCGCGAGGTCAGGATAGCGAACTGGGAGCGTGCGCATCGCCCTTCCCTGCGGAGCGTAAAAGCCACTGGCCGTGGCGGTCAGCCCGACGTGGTACCGGACACCCTGTTCGCGACAGGCGGCCTCCAGGGCCCAGACCACGTCCCGATGGGCGATCGCGGGGTACCCCGGGCGCACGTAGAAGTCGGTGGTGTTCTCCAGGCGCACCGCCCCGATCGAGATGATCAGGTCGCCGATCTCGATCTCCGGCTGGAGTGCCCCACTCGAACCGATGCGGATGAAGGTTGCCCGATCGGTGATCTCCATCACCTCGGCGAGCACGATCTCCACGTTGTCGGTGCCCATCCCGGTCGACATGCACGAGATCCGCATGCCGCGGTAGCTGCCGGTGGCGGTGGTGATCTCCCGGTTGCTGCGCTCCAGCTCCACGGAGTCCCAGAGCGATGCCACCGTGGCCACGCGGCCCGGATCGCCCACCAGCAGGATGTACTCCGCCAGCTCGCCCCGCTCCAGGGCAATGTGGTACTGGCGGCTCCCTGAGCGGGGGGCGTCGGCCGGCGATAGATCGGTCAAGGCGGCAACAGCTCCCAAGGCGATTTGAGCGTGGACCGTCAGGTCGGCGGGAGTATACGCCGCTCCTCAGGCGCGTCGGCCACCGCGATCGGCATCAGGGCGAGATGCGGGAACGGCTCTTCGCCCACGGCCGCCGGCGACCCCGGCAGCTCGCCACCGTCTTCCGACGCCTCCTCAACGCCCCGGCGACGGCCTCGCAGCCCCAGCAGGCCTGCCAGCATGGCCATACCCAGGCTGACTCCCAACAGCGCGGCTGCCTGCGGCCGATGCTCGTCTGCTCCATGGGGAGCGGCTGAACCTGTGATGGCTGCGGCATCCGGCGAACGAGTGGGAAGGGCCAGCGCCACGAGTGGGACGGCTCCGGGGCTCCCCGTCACGCTTGCCGTCGACGAGCCCTCCGCCCCGGTGAGAGCGGGCAGCTGACCGCTGCTCACCGCGTGCGGGGACGGCTTCGGGGAGGAGCCTGCGGCGACCGTGGCAAGCAGCGTCACGTCAGCCGCGCGGCGCGGCCAGATCCGGTAGCCCTTGTCCGCCTCGCGACCGGTTGTCTCCTGCCCGAGCACGCCACGCAGCTCGAGCCATGCCCCGCGCGTGACGCCGGCCAGGGAGATCCCGCTCTTCGGCGCGACTGTGATGCGAATCGGACCCGATCCATCGTCGAGGCTGAAGGAGACGGTTCCTGCGCTCGAACGCAGGATCGCCGTCGCCACTGCGCCGCGAACGACGACCAGTGACGCCTCCTGCGCTTCGCCCAGCGCCGCGGTCGCGCGGCGCTGCGGATCGGGATCAGGCTGGGTGCCGAGTCGCAGGACAGGCGTCGAGACGCGCAGGCTGAGCATGCCCGACTTGGTGGAGCGAACCCCGTCCAACTCGACAAGCTGACCCAGCGCCAGCGTTCCGGCCGTGTCGCCCAGTCGGATCAGGATGCCGGCGGTCGGGTCCTGGACGACGGCCGTTGCCCCATCCAGCAGATTGGATGGCAGGGTCACCACTCCCCGGATGCGCAGGTGCACGCCGGTTGGCATCGACCGTGCGACGGCGATCGTCACCAGGTCGACCAGCGGCGCCGGCGTTGCGGTTGCCGAGACCACCGGTGTAGGAGTGGGTGTCGGCGTCGGTGCAGACGATGGCGTCGGTGATGGCGTGGCGAGCGGCTCGACCGAGAGGACGTCGAGCGGGTCGCGCGGCTGGAGCCGATAGCCGGCGTTGCCGGTGCCACTCGAATCCCGCTGGCCGAGCACGCCCAGCAGGGCGAGGTGCGTCCCGCGTTCCCAGGATGCCGTGTCGATCCCCGCGTCCATGCCCACCACGACTCGTACCAGGCCGCTGCCGTCATCCAGGTCGAAGGCGATTCCCCCGGTGAGCGTGGAGATGCTGCTCGTCACACTTCCGGAGACCTGGACGAGTCGACCTTCGAGCGCCTCCCCCAAAGAACCCGTCACGGCAACCTCCGGGCTCGGTTCGACGCCCGTGCCGATCGCCACCACGTCCGCGGCGACGGCACGGATCGTCCGCTGGGAGTAGCGGTCATCGAGGGTGCCGGTGACTCGCAGCAGCTCGCCACGCGGGAAGGTGCCATCGCTCACGATGATCGCGATGCCGGCGGTCCCATCGAAGAGGTAACCGCCACCGTCGGTGAACGCACCGTCGGTCAAAGACACTCCCTCGACCGTGGCAGTGGCGCCGTCGGCGATCGCGCGGGCGGCCGCAATGCTGATCGGCGCCGGGGTGGGCGAGGGCAACAGGGTCGGTGAGGGGGTGGGCGACGGCGAGGGCGACGGCGTCGGCGTAGGCGTGGCAAAGGGGGTTGGGGTGGCTGATGGGGAGGGGCTGTCGGCGGGCGGCTCAGTCGGCGTAGAGGTCGCCTCCGGCGTGATCTCCGGGGTCAGATCCGGAGTGGCGGTCGGTGCCGGCGTGGGGGTCGTCAGCGAAATCGGCGGAGAGGCGCTGTTTTGCGGATCCGGAATGGCACTGACCACGAAATCGAGCAGGTTATCGTCCGTGTCCTGGCCCGATCCCGCCGCGCCGCCGGGGAGTCGCTCCAGGCTGCTGCCGGCCGCAGGCGCCGCGGCCGGGCGCGTCTCCAACCAAGTGCTGGCTGCCGTGCCCCAGCCGACGGCGTCGAGCCCCGTGCTGGCCCCCACGGCCCGCAAGGCAACGCTTCCGCCGGCGGCAGCCAGGCCATTGGCGTACCGCGCATCGGCGATGGCCGAAAAGATGCCGGCGTCGTTGGCAAGCAGCAGGTGGCCGCCGGCCGGGATGGGGGCGGTGCCGGCCGGCCACATGGCCTTGCGGGTGATGGTTGCACCGGTGGCCGTCACGTACACCAGCTCCAGCCCGTCCACCAAGAGAGGACCAGCCGTGGGGTTATAGAGCTCCACGAACTCGTCCGAGGCGCTGCTGCCGCCGGTGATCAGCTCGCTGATGAGCAGATGGTCGAGTGGGGGCGATTCCGCTGTGACATTCGCGTCGCCGGCCAAAGTAAAGGCGAACGCCGGACCGATGGCGGCCAGCACGATGACGCAGGACGCGACTGCCGCCAGGGCGCGGCGCGTAACGGGAGAGACCAGGGCGACAGACTGCACGGCATACCTCTGCATAGGAGGCACGCAGGCACCGCCCAGCATGCCGCCGCCCTCCTTACCGGCGCGTTAGTGCAGGCTTATCGATTCGCCCGCCGCGCAGGCCGCGCATGCCGCGGTCGCGTACAATCGCGGCCCCATGCCAAAGAAATCGGCCGGAGACAGCGCCGCGCGGGCTGAAGCCCGCCGCCGAGCACGCCTGATCGCCCAGGGCCACCTCGGCGAGGAGGAGGGCGCCGTCGAAGAGGAGGCTCCCGTCGCGGCGCGACCTCGCCCGTCGCTCTTCAAGGCGATCTTCCCGCCCGCCGCCCCACTCCCCGGCAAGCCCGATCCAATGGCCGGTTTCCGATACAGCGGCCCCTTGCGTCCCGTGGTGGCCAGCCTCTGGCTGATCAGCCGCAACCCGATCGCCGGCCTGGGGATGGGCGTCATATGGGCGGTCGCCTGGGCCACCACATCGGCCTATAGCCAGAGCACCATCGGGACCCTGGCCTCGTTCATCTCCTTCGGGTCGCTGGTGGCCGCCGGGGTGATCGGCTGGCAGCGGCCGTGGCTCTACGGGTTCACGGCCTCGGTGTTCGGGTACGTCATCTACTCCGCCTACGTGGTCATTGGCCTGTCCGGGCAGCTGGCCGACGCCAGCAAATCGGCCACGCTGGCGCAGTTCCTGCTGATCAACGGTGCTCTGCAGGCCATGATCGGCGGGTTGGCCGGCTTTTACGGCGGCTACCTGCGCCGGCGCTTCGCCGATCCCACGCTGCGGCAGCAGCAGCAGGCCCGCAAGCGGCGCTAGGCGCTCCTCTCGGGCGCGGCGTGAGCCGCCGCCGCGGCCTTCGCTGCCGCTGACGCGGCCGCGAAGTCGCGCCCCAGCCCCAGCACCTCGCCGGTCGAGCGCATCTCTGGACCCAGCGCCAGGCTGACGCCCGGCAGCCGCCAGAGCGACCCGACCGGTGCCTTGACCGCCACCAGCGCGGCATCAGGCGCAAGCCCCGGCGCCCAACCGACCTCCGCCAGGCTTGCCCCAGGGCGCAGCGCACGGCGGCCGCCACCACGTCGCGACCGGTTGCCTTGGCCACGATCGGCACGGTGCGACTGGCCCGCGGATTGGCCTCGATCACCGTCACGTGATCCCCGCTCACGATCATCTGCACGTTGAGGATGCCCCGGACCCCCAACGCCAGGCTGATGCGCCCGGCCACCTCCGCGGCGCTCTCCTGCTGCTCCCGCGAGAGGCGTTGCGGCGGCACCACCCCGACCGAGTCGCCCGAATGCACCCCGGGAGGGTCGAGCTGCTCCAGGATCCCCGGCACGCACCAGTCGTGCCCGTCGCTGATCACGTCCACGTCCAGCTCGATTCCCGACATGAGCCGATCCACCCGCAGCGGCCACCCGATCTCGGTGGCGAGCAGGGCCACAACGTCAACCTCGTCCCGCAGCACCGCGATGCCGCGTCCGCCGATCACCCACGACGGTCGCACGATGGCCGGCATGCCCAGCTCGGCAAGTGCTATGCGCAGCTCCTCCGGCCCGCCGGCCAGCCGGCCGCGCGGCCCGTCAACTCCGAGCTGGTCGAGCAGGGCGGCGAAGCGCTCCCGATCCTCGGTCAGCTCGATCGCCTCTGCGGTCAGCCCCGCGATCGGCACATCGGCATAGGCCAGGTCCTTGGCCAGGTCGATCGCCGTCTGGCCTCCGAAGGTGAGCACCACGTGCGGCGGCTCGCCGGTGAGGGCCCGCTCGTGGTCGATCACGTCGAGCACGCTCTCGGTGTCGAGCGGCTCGAAGTAGAGGCGCGAGCAGGCGTCGTAATCGGTCGACACGGTCTCGGGGTTGTTGTTGATGACCACCGCATCGAGGCCCATCTCGCGGACCGCCCACGCCGCGCGCACGCTGCAGTAGTCGAACTCGATCCCCTGACCGATGCGGATCGGCCCCGACCCCACCACGATCACGCTGCGCCGATTCGCCGGCGGGGTCGCTTCCGGCTCTGCGTACGAGGAGTAGAAGTACGGGGTCTCGGCCGGGAACTCGCCGGCGCAGGTGTCGACCCGGCGGTACGCAGGGGCGATCCCCGCTCGCACGCGAGCTCGCCGCACGGCCACCGCCGGCACGCCGGAGAGAGCCGCGATATCGGCATCCCCGAAGCCGGCGCGCTTGGCTTCGGCCAGCGGAGCGCCGACCACCTGGCGCTCGGCGTCGACCAGCTCGGCCAGCCGCTCGGTGAACCACGGCGCGATGCCGGTTTCGACGCTCAGCGCGGCGGCATCGGTCCAGCCATGGCGCAGCAGCCCGATCATCCGCCACAGGCGCGTATCGGTCGGCGCCAGGAAGTCTTCCATCGGTTCCGGCACCCGGTGCTCCAGGTCCCAGGCCGGGTCCTCCCAGCGCCAACCGCCGGTGCGCGGCTCGAGCGAGCGCAGCGCCTTGAGCAGGGCGGGGCCGAACTCGCGGTCGATCGCCATCACCTCGCCGGTCGCCTTCATCTGGATCCCCAGCGAGCGGTCCGCAGCGGGAAACTTGTCGAACGGCCAGCGCGGCAGCTTGACGACCACGTAGTCGACCGCCGGCTCGAAGGCCGCCGAACCGATGCCGGTCGCCGGGTTGGGCAGCTCATCGAGCCGCTTGCCGAGCGCGATCAGCGCCGCGACCCGGGCGATCGGGTAGCCGGTCGCCTTCGACGCCAGGGCAGATGAGCGGCTCACGCGCGGATTGACCTCGATCACCCGGTAGTCAGCGCCGTCGGGGCGCACCGCCAGCTGGACGTTGCAGCCGCCCTCCAGGCGCAGCTCGCGCACGATCTTCAGGGCGCAGCGCCGCAGCCGCTGGACGAGCGGGTCGGGAAGGGTCTGGATCGGCGCCACCACGATCGAGTCACCGGTATGCACCCCCATCGGGTCGAGGTTCTCCATACCGCAGATGGCGATCGCGGTGTCGGCCGCGTCACGCAGCACCTCGAACTCGATCTCGTACCAGCCGCGCAGGCTGCGCTCGACGAGCACCTGGCCGATCGGGCTGGCCGCCAGACCGGCGACCAGGCGAAGGCGCGTCTCATCGAGCGTGGCGGCAAAGCCACCGCCTCCGCCGCCAAGGGTGAAGGCCGGGCGGATCACGACCGGGGATGCCAGCCCAGCAGCGAAGCGCAGCCCGTCTTCGACCGTCTCCACCACCGCGCCCTCGGGCACCGGCTCGCCGATGCGGATCACCAGCTCCCGGAATCCGCCGCGATCCTCTGCGGCGCGCACCGCGGCCAGCGGCGTGCCGAGCACCCGTACCGCGTACCGTTCGAGCACGCCGGCGTCATCCAGTGCCACCGCCAGGTTGAGCCCCGTCTGGCCACCGAGGGTCGGCAGCAGCGCATCCGGACGGTGCCGGGCGATCACCTCGGTCAGATGTTCGACCGTCAGCGGACCGATCACCACCGTGCCCCCCACGTCCGGATCGGTCATCACCGTGGCCGGGTTCGAGTTGACCAGCACCGTCTCGACGCCTTCACCGCGCAGCGCCAGGCAAGCCTGCACCCCGGCGTAGTCGAACTCGGCCGCCTGACCGATCACGATCGGCCCCGAGCCGATCACCAGCACCCGCCGCGGGATGTTCATGCTGTCAGGCGCTCCAGGGCTGCATCGAAGACGCGCTCCGCGTCGATCGGACCGGGCGCGCCCTCGGGGTGGAACTGGACCGATGCGATGCGCCCCGAGGCGTGGACCAACCCCTCGAGCGTGCCGTCATTGAGGTCGCGATGGCTCACCGCGTAGCCGGCCGCCGTCAGCGCCGGCCCGTCGACCACCTCCACTTCGTGGTTATGCGCACCGATGTCGACCCGCCCGCTGGCGAGCTCCCTGACGGCATGGTTGCCGCCGTGATGGCCGACCGCCAGGCGCCGTGTGGCAGCGCCCGCGGCCAACGCCAACAGCTGGTGCCCCAGGCAGATCCCCAGGATCGGCGGCCCACCGGCCACCGCTGCGGCTGCCGCGCGGCGCACCATCGCGATCTGGGGCGCCATGCGGGCAGGATCGCCGGGACCCGGCGAGAGGACCAGCAGGTCGGGTTGCAGGGCCTCCACGTCGGCCGCGGTGGCCGTATGCGGCAGCACCTGCAGCTCGATGCCGCGGCTTGAGAGGGCGCGCAGCAGGGAGCGCTTGACCCCGTAGTCGACGAGCACGGCTCGCCCGCGCCGAGGTCCGGTCGGAGGCACGCGGTAGGCGACGCGTGTCGACACGGCTGCCACGTGGTCGACCGCGTCCCAGGATGGCGTGGCGCCGGCCTCGGCAACTGCCCGCAGCTCGCCGTGGCCAGACGGGTGGATCACGGCCCGCCGGGCGGCACCTCTACGGAGCTCAAGGGTCAGCGCTCGGGTGTCGATCCCCTCGAGCACGGGAAGCCCTGCTTCGATCAGCAGCTCCTCCAGCGCGCGGCCCGGGCCGGCGGGCGGCGTGACCAGACGGCTGACCACCAGGGCACGGAGCTGCGGGCCAGGGGACTCCAGCTCGCTCTCGTCGATGCGGTAGCTGCCCGCCATCGGATGGGTCAGCACCACGATCTGGCCCGCATACGAGGGATCGGTCAGGATCTCCCCCCAGCCGCTGGCTGCAGTGGTGAAGATCAGTTCGCCCTCTGCCGGCATCGGCGCCCCTCGCAGGCGACCATGGAAGATCATCCCTTCGGAGGTCGCCAGCAGTCCGGCCGGATATGAAAACGACGCCGGCCGCTCACTGGCGGGAGGCGTCGCAGGTTCGGTTCGCAGGCTGGTGCGCATGACTCGCTCCTTTCCGGCATCGCAGTGCCGGGCTTAAAGGACCTCGGTGAGTCTAGCGCAGTACCATCGCGGACCTGAGGGTCATTCATGCAGGAGGAGGACCGTCCATGACCACCCAGGGGAGCGCCCTGGCGCGCCGCCAGCCGGCCATCACCCTGGCCGATGCGGCGATCCCCGCCTTCGGTCGCGATCAATCGGTCACCTGGGTGCGGGCGGCACTGCTCGTGATCGGTGGGGCAGCCCTCACCGCGCTGGCGGCGCAGCTTTCCTGGCAGTCGCCCTGGTCGCCGGTCCCCTACACGGGACAGACGGCCGCCGTGCTGCTGGTCGGCACCGCCCTCGGCTGGCGGTTGGGGCTGGCCAGCATGGCGCTGTACGTGCTGGTCGGGGTCGCCGGCCTGCCGGTCTTCGCGGGCCAGGCCCACGGCGTCGAGAAGCTGCTCGGCTACACCGGCGGCTACCTGCTCGGCTTCATGGTGGCGGCGGCACTGGTCGGACGCCTGGCGGAGCTTGGCTGGGACCGATCGCCGCTCCGCGCCGCTGGGCTCATGGTGATCGGCAACCTGGTCATCTACGCCATCGGCGTTCCGGTGCTCGCCCTCGTGCTGGAGATGGCGCCGGGCGCCGCGTTGCAGGCAGGCGCCCTCGATTTCGCCCTGTGGGACGCCTTCAAGATCGTGGTGGCGGCCGGCCTTCTGCCGCTTGCCTGGAAGGCAGTTGGATCAGGCAGGGCGCGCCGCTAACCGGCGCGGCCCTATCGGCTCCGACTATTCCTGCACCGGCGGGGCCGGCGGGATCGGCTTCACCATTCGGCGGCGAATCCCGGGCAGCAGTCGCGACAGCAGCCAGAGCAGGATCGCCAGCACGACGAGCACCGGCAGCCACACGATGGCGAACCAGATCGCCCCGTTGGCGAGTCCCTGGGTCGCGTCAACCAGCGCTGCGAACGCGTCGGTGACGGTCTTGCCCGGGTCCCACTTGTTGGTTGCCTGCTGGACCGCGCTCGGCACCAGGCTGACGGTCAGGGTCGCCAGGTCGGCGAGCCCCGCCAGCTCCTTGTGCTGGGCCTGCAGCTGCTCGATCTGGCCACGGACGTCATCGAGACGGGTCTGGACCGACAGGATGTCCTCGATCTTGACGGCCTTCTCGAGCAGGGTGCGGTACTGGATCTCCGATGCCTCCAGGTTCTTGAGGCGCGCCTCGAGATCGACGATCGACGAGGTCACATCCTCCTCGCGGGTCGCTTCGCTCAGCACCGTGCCGTCGAACTCGTGGAGGCGCGCGATGGCGTCGTCGAACTTCTCCGCCGGGATGCGCAGCGTCAGCGTGGCGCTCTCATCCAGCGTGCCCGCCTGGGAGCCGCCGACATAGCCGCCCAGCTGGACGGCCAAGGTGCGCACCCGTGCCAGCGCCGCGGCCACGTTGGGCACCTCGACGCTGATCTCGCCGGTCTTGATGATGCGGCGATCGGCGAGCGAGGCGACCTGGCCGGTCCCACCCTTGCCATCGGTCACAACACCGGGCACAGGGAGGTATCCGTTGTCGCCGGGAGCCGCTCCGCGCAGGTCATCACCGACGGCGGTTTCGCCCGAAGCACAGGCTGCCAGGACGAGCGCCAGCAGCACCATCAGTGCGACGACGGCAGAGGTCGATGGGCGGCGCATCGGGCGCCGATCGGTGGTGGACATGGATCCCCTTCCTTTCGTGGTTGCTGCAAGAGGGACGCCGCACCCGACCCGTCCGTTCCCTGCCTCGGCTACGATCCCCGGTATGGGAGTGATGAGCGGTGCTGCGCCGCGTCCGGATCAGCCAGCCGCAGCATACGACCGCGAATGGGTTCGAGCCCACCTGGCCGATGAACGGCGCAGGGCGAGCCTGCTGGGCGAGATCCGCGAGGCGATCTTCGGGGCGCAGGACGGCCTGGTCAGCACGCTGGCCGTGGTGAGCACGGTGGCCGGCGCATCGGCCAACCGCTTTCCAGTGCTGATCGCCGGGATCGCCTCGGGGTTGGCCGGCGTCTTCAGCATGGCCGCCGGCGAGTACATGAGCAGCAAGAGCCAGCGCGAGATCTTCGAGGCGCAGATCGCCGGGGAGCGCGAGGAGGTCGAGGAGCGTCCCGGCGAGGCCGAGGCGGAGATGGCCTACATGCTCGAGGAGGACGGCCTGCCGCGCCCCGCGGCGGCTGCCATGGCGCAAACGATCGCCGCCCATCCAGAGGTGCTGCTCAAGACGATGACCGAGAAGGAGCTGGGGCTGACCGGCTCGCACGCGGAGGGCGGACCGACCCAGGGAGCGCTGATCATGGGGACCAGCTTCGGGATCGGCGCCGCCGTACCGATCCTGCCCTACCTGGTCCTGCCGATCGGCGTGGCGACCTGGAGCTCGGTGGTCGCCACCGCGGGGGTGCTCTTCGGGATCGGGGTCGTCAAGTCGCGCTGGACACGGCGCCCCTGGCTGCGCTCCGGGCTTGAGATCCTGCTGCTCGGCGCCTTCGCGGGAGTCGCAGGCCTGTTCTTCGGGAACCTGCTCCCAGGCCTGCTTGGAGTGCCGACCGCGCCCTAGCCCGCTGCGCCGCCCGCCGCTCGCTTCAGGTGATGGTCAGCATGCCGACCATGCCGTAGGCCTCGTGGCCGGGCAGGTGGCAGATGTACTGGAGGCTCCCGCGCCTTTCGAAGGTGAGGGTCGTCTCGATCGTCGTCAGCGCGTCGATCGAGACCTCGTTCGGACGCGCCCCATGGTGGGTCTCGGTCCCTTGGCGATGACGGCTGTGAAAGGCGGCATCACCGAGCAGCCACTCGTGGTCGATCGGGTCCTCGTTGACCAGGACAAAGGTGATCGGCACGCCATAGGGCACGCTGATGGCACTCGGGTGGAATGCCGAATAGTGGATCCGGATCTCGATTCGCTGCGGGCCGGTGGCGCCGGTGGACCCGGCGCCCAGCAGCACGACCATGAGCGGCACGACCGCCACCGGCCAGCGGCGCAGGCGGCGCATCTTCAGGCTCCCGCCAGCGGCCGTCGGCCGCCGCGTGCCGTCACCGCCAGCGCCGCTACGGCGACCAGCGGCACCACCAGCGCCATCGTCAGCAGGACGACCAGGAGGGCGGAAGGCGTGGGAGCCGGGAGCGGTCCGAATGGCGCGAAGCCCGCATCACGCGCCGAGGGCGTGCCCGCGCCGCTGGCGTCGATCGCCAGGTCGAAGCGCAGATCGCCGGCCGCGGCGTCGATTTCGAGCTTGCTGAGCCACGCACGCTGCGGGACCCATTCCATCCCCTTGTCGGTGCGCAGGTCGGTCAGCAGCGAGGCGCTGGCGACCTGGCTGTGGGTCAGGCGCAGCCCGCGCGAGGCGAGCAGCCCCGTCGGGTCGGGCAGGAGCGCGGGACGGATATCCGTCAGCAGGTAGACATCGGCCTGCACCGTCTCGGTGCCCTGCTTGCCCAGCCCCAGGATGCGCAGCGGCACCCACGGATTGGCGGTGGGGATGGTCAGGTGCACCGGCGTCCCGTCGCCGACCGCCTGTCCGCGGGCGGCGGCCGCATCGGCGTCGAAGCTGGCTGCCATGAAGATGGGCGAGCGGTCGGCGTAGAAGTCGAGCACCTCAGGGGCATCGGGCGGCAGGCGAAAGCCTTGCTGTCGGGCCCACAAGCCAACCTCGTCGCCGCCCCCCTTGAGGATGGTGATGTCGAGCGCGTCGATACGGACCTTGAGCAGCTCCTGGGCGGGCCGATCAGCGGCGCCGGCGGCCTCGAAGGCAAACGGCGCAGGCGGATTGGTCTCGCGGACCAGGCGTTGCAGCGTCCAGTCGCCACCGCGCACCACGCTGGTCGGGATGCCAGGCAGGGGCGTGATGCTGCCGAACGCACCGCCACCGCCCGCGAACTTGAACGCGGTCACGTAGTGCTCGACCCCGTCGTGGTAGCCGGCCAGGGTGGTGGTGCGCAGCAGGTTGACCGCGCCATTGGGCCCGATCAGCCCGCCGCAGGCGAGGCTGGGCGCCGCCATGACGAGCAGAAGCGCCGTGGCAACGATGGGGGCGGCGGCGAGACGACGCATGGTGCAGGTCCTCCGGCTTCGAGCGAACGGCGGAGTGGCCGCTCGGAATGGAGGCAGGACGGCAGGTTGGCCACAACGGTTCCCTAACCGGTCGGCGGAACCCAGGCGCTACCGGGGTGCTCCAGCGTAAGCACCGTCGCGCACCCCAGTGTGTGCTAATGTTCCCTGGTGCCAACGTCGCCAGCGATCTACGCCCGCATCTCATCCGACCGAGACGGTCAGCAGCTAGGTGTCCGTCGCCAGGTTGACGACTGCGCGGCCTTGGTCGCCCGACGTGGCTGGCCGGCTGCCCAGGTCTACATTGACGATGACATCAGCGCGTACCGTGCTAAGCCACGCCCCGCCTACCGTCAGCTGCTGGCCGCCATTACGGCCGGTGAAGTCGATGCGGTGGTGGTCTGGCACCTCGACCGCCTGCACCGTCATCCCAAGGAGCTCGAGGAGTTCTTCGAGATCTGCGCGGCGGCTGGTGTAAGCGATCTCGCCTCCGTCACCGGCGACATCGACCTCGCCACCCATGACGGGCAGTTCCTGGCGCGCATCCTCGGTGCGGTCGCCAAGAAGGAGAGCGACGACAAGAGCCGGCGCATCGCGCGCAAGGCTCTTGAGCTTGCCCTGGCCGGCAAGATCGGTGGGGGAGGCGCCCGCCCCTACGGCTATCGCGACGACCGCCGCACCGTGATCGCTTCCGAAGCGCGAGTCACCCGCGAGGTAGCCGCGCGGCTGCTGGCTGGCGACAGCCTGCGCTCGGTCGCCAGCGACCTCAACCTACGCGGCATCCGCTCAGTGACTGGCCGCCAATGGCAGCCCCAGACCCTGCGCCGCATGGTCCTGTCAGCCCGTATCAGTGGCCAGCGGGAGCACCACGGTGAGATCGTCGCTCGGGCCGAGTGGCCGGCCCTCATCCCTCCCGCGCAAACCGCCCACCTGCGGGCTCTGTTCGCCGACCCTGACCGCCGCACCAATCGCGCCACCCGCCGCTACCTGCTCAAGGGCCTGCTGCGCTGTGGTCACTGTGGGGCCACCCTGCGCGCCCGGCCGCGCGGCGGTGGCGACCGGCGCTATGGCTGCACCAAGGGCCCCGGCCAGCCAGGCTGCGGCCGCACCTGGATCCTGTCCGAGCCATTGGAGGCTTTCGTTACCGAGGCCGTGCTGTACCGGCTCGACACGCCGACCCTCAGCGCGCGGCTGACTGGATCGCGCGACGCCGACCCTGCCGAAGATGCGCACGCCGAACTGCTGGCCGACCAGGCGCAGCTTGACGAGCTGGCCGCCGCCTACGGCGAGAAGGCGCTCACCCTCCGAGAGTACCTTGTCGCGCGCAAGCCCATTGAGCGACGCATCGAGGCCAGCCGGCGACGGATCAGCCGCCAGCGCGGAACCTCAGCGCTTGACGAGTTCGTGCACCGACCGGGCGCGCTGCGCGCCGCCTGGCCGACCCTGCCGCTGTCGCGGCAGCACGCGATCATTGCCGCCGTCCTGGCCCACATCACCGTCGACCGCGCCGTGCGCGGCCTGAACCGCTTCGACCAGCGGCGCCTCGATCCTCTGTGGCGGGTCTAGCGGCGCGCCGAGTAACGTCGCCACCGCCGCGACCGTAGCCGGGTCGGTCACCTGTGAGGCGAGACCCTGCGCGGCGCAGGTGCGCTGCACCCAGGCGCGCGCCTGGAACCTCCCCGTCCCGGCGCTCCCGCGCCGTCGGGATGATGGGATGGGCGTGCGAGCCTGCTTCATCGCCGGCGTCGCAGTCGCGCGTACAGCTTGTCGCGGGTGTGGTCCGCCTGGCCGTCTGGCGCGGGCGTTTCGGTGGGGGAAGGCTCTGGCAGCGGCTGGGTGGCAGCCTCGTCGCCGACCCTGCGGCCGACGTCTGGCAGTGGCGCCAGCACCGCCACACCCAGCGCGGTGATGCGGTAGCGGCCGCGCTCCGGTGAGAACACGTAGCCACCGTCGATCAACCGGCGCAGCCCGTAACGGACCGTCCGGTCGACCATTTCCAGCCCGACGGCCAGCTCGACGCTGCCGGCCGGCCCGCGCTCGCGCAGGAACCCCAGGATGGCCTCGTCGCGGGCCAGCGGCGGCCCGCTCATTCCGACCGCTCAGCCCGCTGACGAGCGGTTGGCCGCAGCCGTCCGGAACCGTCCGGAACCGTCCGCAGCAGCTGACCCGGTGCACCCAAGCGGTCGGCCGGAGCCGTCCGGAACCGTCCGCAGCCGCCCGCATCACGATCGGCGCGGGTCTGCCAGAGGTGCGCGCAGCGTCGGCCGTAGACCCGGCGTGGCGGCAGGGGCTCCAAGGCCGGCGGAGACGGAGCGGTCGAGTCGCTTGGTGCAGTCGGTTCGATGGCAGGCATCGACACGATGATGCGGGGGGTGGGGTGGACGTCCGCCCTTGCCTGAGCGTGAGGGCTGCGGCTGTGAGCACGAAAAGTCGGGATTCATCGGAGTTAATAGGAACAGGGTTGCCGGCTCAATCGGACAGGGCCGCTACCGACAGGCGCGAACCGGGCTAGGAGTTGTCGCCGCGAGCCGACCCGTCGCGCGTCCCCCGTCATCGTCTCGCCGCCCTTGCTGGACGATGCGCCGAAAGGGGACCCTCGTCCGGACCCCGATCCTGCGCTCAGCGACGGCCGTTCGCGGGGTGCTCCGAAACGTGGTCCATTCGGTCCGCGCGAGTCCGACGCAAGCCGAGCGAACGCTCAACCGCGTGCTTCGGGAGCGTTCCGCTCTGCACGGTGCAGACGGTCCCGCCAAGCACGAGCCTCCACGAGGGTTCCGCGGCTCAGCAGGCGCTGCAGGTAACTCCGGTCCTACGAGTTAGGGTGCCGGCGTGCGAACGCCGCTGCTGAAGGTCGCCCTGGCCGAGGGATTCGCCCACCGCGGGGCGATCGAAGACCTGCGCCGTCACCAGCGGATCGACGAGCCCGGGCTGGCCCAGATCCATCAGGCGTTCGGGCTCGGGGCGCCCGCCACCACTGCCGGGCCGACCATGAGGCGTCCCGGCGGGTGCCGCCTAGTCCGAATCGAGTGCGAACACCTCGCGCTCTCCCACGAGGCCCTTCATGGCATGCCTGCCGCGTGAGCGGAAGCGCAGCCCGGATCCCTCGGCAAGCTCGCGGGTCGTACCGGAAACGAGCACCTCGCCCGAGCCGGCAAGGGAGAGGATGCGGGCGGCGGCATGGACGGCGATGCCGCGCAGGTGCTGACCGGCGAGTTCCACCTCGCCGCTGTGGATGCCAACCCGGATCGGCATGTTGATTGTGGCCAGGGCACGGACCAGTGCCTCCCCGCACCGCACCGCCCGGGCCGCGCCGTCGAAGACGGCGAGAAAGCTGTCGCCGGCGGTCTCGATCTCGCGCCCGCGGAACGCGACGAGAACGGAACGGATCCGCTCATCGTGATGTCCCACGGTTCGCTTCCAGGCGACGTCCCCTAGGTCACGGGCGCGGACCGTGGAGTCCACGATGTCAGTGAACAGGATGGTCGTCACGATCCGCTCGCCCTCCACCGGCGCCGAGGCCCAGCCCTCGACTCCGGCCCAGTCGAGCGTGATTAGTGGCTCGTCGCCCACCACCCAGCCATCGTGGCCGGGCGGAATGTCGAAGACGGCGTTCGGCCCGATCACCAGCTCCTCCCCGTCGCTCATGCGAACGCCCATCTGGCCGCTGGTCACGATGCCGCGATGGGTGAACTCGCACCATTCGGTTCCGACGATGGGCCGCACGTGCTCGGCCCAGTGCCAGCCAGGCTGATGGACATCGCGGCCGACCACCAGCTCGCCCAGCCTGACGACCTGGTTCTCGCCGTGTGGGAAGCTAATCGTCTCGTCGGGATCGTCGAGGTTCCCAACCTGGATCCTGTGCATGGTTGCCGCCATTCTCTCCCAACGCCACCACGCCCGCAGCTGAAGCACGCCTGCCGACGGGGCAGGCGTGCTTCAGCATCGACACCCCTCGTCGGCTACGTTCTCGCTCACGGGCCGCTCAGAAGGAGGTCCTTTCGGTGGCGACGAGCGCGACCGCTCCGCTCAGGACAGTGAGCGGCTGGCGACCCCGGCCGAGCGCTGGCGAGGATCAGAAGTGGTGTTCAAACCGTTGTCGATGGGCCGCATCAAAATCGCGTCCCGCGTAGAGTCGGCAGATATGCGGGTAAGAGTGGGCTCGGTCGCGTTCCTCAAGGCCGCCGGCAGTGGCTATGGGATAGGCTTGGACGACGATGGACACCGAGTGGAGTTCCTGGGCGACTGGCGGGAGCTAGCTTCGCTGCAGGCCGCCATAGGGAGCACGCGGTCCGTGTACGTCGATCTCGAGGACTGGCAAGTTCTGGCCGTCGACGACGAATTCCGGCTCCCACTAACTCGCGAGGCGATGGTTGAACGCGTTGCCTTCCTCCGGTCCGGAATCAAGGGCCTCGAACAGGACACGTGACACCCCACCGCATTCACCAAAAGGAGCGGCACGCCCAGCCGTCGGCTCGGCTAGCCTTGAAATCTGGTAGGAACGTGATTGGGAATGACCGCATGCGGACGAATGGTAAGTAGGCAGTTGGAATCAGACCCCAATCGGCTCGCCGACGTTGCCCGTGAGCTAGCCACTCGCCCAGGGCATGAGAAAGTCCGGGCCCTGATCTATGAGGTGCTCGTCCATCATCTCGGGAGCCAGAGCGCGGATGTTCGGTTCGAACAGCAGGTTCCAGAGGTCCGCGGTCGGATCGACGCGCTATTGGGACAGACCATCTTTGAGTTCAAGCGCAACCTGAGAGCTGAGCGGCGAGACGCCGAGGAAGAGCTCACGCGCTACCTGGCAAGCCGGATCGGGACGCCGGGAGCGTCCTTTACAGGGATCGCCACGGATGGAGCCGAGTACGTGACGTATGAGTTGCGGGATGGAGAACTGCGGCAACTCGGCGCTTACACCCTCGACCCGGAGAGTCCGCGCACCCTTACCACTTGGCTCGACTCTGTAGTTACGGTGGCCCCGGCCCTGATACCGACGCCGGAATCCATCCGGGTTGAGCTTGGGCGCGAGAGCATCGCATTCCACCGAGCAATGGGCCGGCTGACAGCCGCATGGAGTGAAGTACGCAAGCGCCCCGAAGCGGCGTTGAAGCGAGACCTCTGGCAGTCATTCCTGCAGCACGTCTATGGGACAAGCGTTGGGGCGGACGAGCTGTTTCTCCAGCACACCTACTTGACAATCATTGCGAAGGCCTTGGCTACAAGGCTGTTGGGTGCGCACCCTGCAAGCGCGGCCTCCTTGCTCAGCGGAGAGGTATTCAGCGACGCCGGTGTCACTGGGGCCGTGGAGAGCGATTTCTTTGACTGGCCACTGCTCGCCGAAGATGGTGATGATCTGACGGCGAGGATCCTTCGTCTCGCCGAGCGATTTCAGCTCAAGAGCGTACAGGCCGACATTCTGAAGGCCCTTTACGAGTCACTGATCGACCCAGAACAGCGGCATGATCTCGGCGAGTACTACACGCCGGATTGGCTCGCGTCCTGGATGTGCGACCAGGTCCTCACTAGCCCGCTGACCCAGCGAGTCCTGGATCCTGCGTGCGGGTCCGGTACGTTTCTCTTCCACGCCGTTCGCCGAGTACTTGCGGCGGCGGATGCGAATGGGATGTCCAACCGCGACGCAATACGCCTCGTTGCGGAAAAGGTGGTTGGCGTTGACGTTCACCCCGTCGCGGTCCTATTCGCACGAGTCACCTACCTCCTGGCCATTGGCCGAGATCGCCTGCAAGAACGACCGCCGATCACCGTGCCTGTCTACCTCGGAGATTCGTTGCAGTGGAACACCGAGGCGTTCCTGGCGGATCGAGAGGTCTTGATAGAGGTACCCGGCGGTCCGGTGCTGAGCTTTCCGTTCTCCATAACTCGAAGTCCATCGCTGTTCGACTCGATCATTGACGGGATGCAGCGATTTGCCCAGGAAGGTGCCAACGCAGGGGCATTCGCAGCTTGGCTGCTTGGTACATCAGACCTCACTCCCCAGGATGTTGCGCAGCTGACGTCCACGTACTCAGAACTCGCTGCCCTGCATGCGCAGAATCGGGACCATATTTGGGGATATGTCGCTCGGAACCTGAGCCGGCCGATCTGGCTATCGACGACGGAGCAAAAGGCCGACGTTGTGATTGGCAATCCCCCCTGGCTTTCCTACCGTTCAATGACCGCGTCCATGCAGCGGAGGTTCCGGAAGGAATCGCAGGCCCGCGGCGTTTGGACGGGCGGCCCTCATGCAACGACTCAGGACCTCTCCGGGTACTTCTTCGCGAAGGTCGTCGAGTTGTACCTCCGCCCAGGCGGCCGGATTGCCTTCGTGATGCCCTACGCGACTCTAATTAGCGAGGGGTACTCCGGCTTTCGTACTGGCCGGTTCGGCCGCCTGAAGAATCCGGCCCTTGCTTCGGTCTGTTTCGACTCCGTCTGGACTTTCGACGAGCGCGTCCAACCCCTCTTTCCGGTCCCCGCATGCGTGCTCTTTGCAACAGATGGTGACGCCGGCGCCGTTCCGAAGGCGGTACGCGCCTTCAAAGGCCGCCTCCCTCGTCGAGATGCGTCCAGCTCAGAGGCATTGGCCTCTCTAACAGCTCAAGAGATCATCGGTGACCCATCGTCTCGATCGGCAGCCGGCTACGCGGATCAATTTCGGCAAGGAGCTGCGTTCTCCCCACGAATGCTTACGGTCGTCGAGCCTGTCACGGCGTCGTGGCTGGGCGCGAATCCCGACCTCCCGATTGTTCGCAGTCGGCGCAGCAACCTCAAGAAACCTCCGTGGATCAACGTTCCGGCCCTCGAAGGGCCCGTTGAAGCTCAGTACCTTCGGCGACTCTACTTGGGAGAGTCCATCGCCCCATTCCGAGCCCTTCGGCCAGCCATAGCTGTTGTCCCGTGGCACGCTGACACGCGCGTCCTGATTGACTCGAGCGAGGCCTTGGCCCTGGGGTTTCTTCACGTATCTCGGTGGCTGGCGGATGCTGAGGCCGTCTGGGAGAAGCACCAACGGAGCTCGCTGTCCCTGGTTCAACAACTGGACTATTACGGGAAGCTGACGACTCAGCTGACCAGCCCGTCGAAGAAGCTCGTTTACGCGTCCTCAGGCTCTCAGCCCGCCGCAGCCTTGATAACGGACAGCTCTGCGGTATGCGACATGTCTCTGTATTGGGCGCCGCTAGATGACCTAGACGAGGGACGATATCTCTTGGCGATCCTCAACAGCGAGATAGCGCGAACGATGGTGGAGCGGCGCCAGGCCCGGGGTCAGTGGGGCGCACGCCATTTTGCCAAGCTGCTGGCTGAGCTCCCGATACCCTCATTCTCACGCGGAGATCCGCTGCACATGGAGCTTGCTGCCAACGCGGCGACCGCTGAGCAGGTCGCCAAGGAGGTTCCCGCCGAGGAGGGCGCGTACTTTGTCCGAGTGCGCGAACGTATCCGGAAGGCACTTGCTGCCGATGGCGTCGCGCAGCGCATGGAAGCGCTCGTCCAGGTCGTATTGGGGGTCGACGCATGAATCACCGCATCCACGTCATCAAAGTCCCGACAACTGATCGGACCCTCTTTCCATACAGCCACTATGCCGACGCCGGCCATGATCCTCGTTTGCAGGTGAAGGCAGAAGGGACCGACGTTGTCCTGGAATGCGACGACGTTTTCAAGCTAAAGCCGAACGTTCAACAGCGCCCCTTAAACCGCATTGACATATACCTTCCGGGAGATGCCGCAGAGGCCCTTGCCCTTGACATCGTTGCCCTCGCTGGACCGGGCGATGTCCCAGCCCTCGCAGGGGTCGACCCGGAGGCATCACGCCAGGGTAGGCAGACCCTGCCGGTCATTCGCGAGACACGCGCGGTGAGCTACAAGCGTGCGGGTGCGCAAGTGGCCGGAATGACCGCCGCGGGAGAGAACGGCACCGTCTATGTCGACAACGAGTTGCCTAACGAAGGTCACTTCGAGATGAAGGGCCCGGAAATCCACCTCGGTATACCGCTCGATTCGGTGCGCGGCACGATGGACCTGTCGACTACGCGCGAGGTAACTGTTGATCCGTCAGAACTTCGGGTCGCCGGAGAAACGAATCCAATAAGAAAGGCCGCTGGACGTGTGGGGATCAGGCTGGACCAGCGAAATGCTGCTCGACTCGCGGCTGCGTTGCTCAAGTACGGATCCACGGCTCCATAGCGGACGAAATCGGCGTAGACCGAGTTCTGCTTGAGTCCCAACTTGGGGCAACTCCGCGAGAGCAACGCAGGCCCCTGACCCTAGGTATCGCTTGCTCGTCCACCTGATGCCCCAACGAACGCGCGGTGACGACCGGTGACGACGGGTGACGCGCAGTGACGTTGACGGCGTCGGATCGTGCTCAGGATAGGCGCCCAGCTAATCGCGGTATGTCCCCGCCGGCGGTCGCTCGGGCATGCTCGAGGGATGCCCGAGCTGGCCCGAGGCCGCCTGGCCGAACCAGTCGAGCCACCGCTCCGTGAACTCCGCCTCCTCGCCCTGATCGATCGGCGTGAACGGCCAAGCCACCTGCCATTCCGCGATCGTGCGGGAGAGGGCCTTCCCGGCGTTCTCGCCTGGTGCGAACGCGATCGGGTCCATAGCCGTCCGCCGCGGCATCATCGGCATCACCATGAAGGCCGTCTCGTACCAGCGGTAGACGCCCTCGTCCTGACCATCGCAGTAGAAGAGCGAGTGTCCGCGGCCCGTGTAGCCGTGCTGATCCTCCGGGATGATGATGCCGATCGAGGCGAAGGCGATGACGTCGAACTTCGGTCGCCAGGCGCCCCATGACCCCGGATCGGACTTCGTCGCGAGGTCCATGCCGATCACCGAGCTGCCGAGCTTGACTGCCCAGTCGTCGAAGACTGTCCCGCTCGCCGCTGCCGCCGCTGGGGCGTTGTCCTTGATCGCTTGGCGAAGCTGGCCGCTGATGCCCTGGAGGCTCCGCTTCGCCGCTTCGAAGAGCGACTCGCGGCGCTCGGCTTCGGACATGGCCGCCGATGCCCGCGCGCTCTCTTCGACAACCGCCGCCTGGATGGCCTGGTTCGCGGCCTGGAGCCTTCCCACGCCCGGCGAGGGCGGCGTGAGGACGTGTTCGAGCCTGGCCAGCACCTGCGCCGGAGTCGGGCGCGAGCCGGCAGCCTTGAGCATGCACTCGGCGATCAGGCTCGCGAGCGCCGACGGGACGCCGGTCGCGTCGGGCGCTTTTTGGTGCAGGTGTTGGTCGCGGAACTCATCGGTAGCCGGGCCGGGGAAGGGCCACGCGCCTATCACGAGCTCGTAGGCCATGACGCCGAAGGAGTAGACGTCGGTGGCGCCCGTCGCGTGCTCATAGCGCCACCGCTCGGGCGCGGCGTACGGGATGCTGAACACGCCCTTCCAGGTCTCGGGGCCGGTCGAGGCCTCGGCGTAACGGGCGATTCCGAAGTCGGCGAGCGACCACGAGCCGTCGAGAAGGAGCACGTTCTCGGGCTTGAGGTCCCGATGAACAACGCGCCCGTCGAGCTTGGCGAGCGCCCTGGCGATCTGTACCAGGATCGGAACCGCCTGATCGACACTCAGCTGGCCTCCGGCCGCATCCAGCTCGGCGCGGAGCGAACGCTCGGCCCGCGGCATCGCGATCACCCACGAGTCCTTCGTCTCACCGCTGTCGATGACCGGCACCACGTTTGGGATGCCAGCGAGGTCCTCGAAGAGCAATTCGCGATCCGCGCCCGGCTCCTTCGGAATCATCTTCACGACGCCCATGGTGCCGTCCTCGCCGTTCGCCTCGAACACGCGGCCGAATCCGGACCGGTCGCCGATCTGCTTGCCCAAGGTCCACTTCTTGCGGAGCTGAACTTCCTTTGCCATGCCACGATGGTAAGGCGCCCGTGACACCAGGGCGGACACAAACGCCGAGGGACGGCGGGTGACGGACGGGGCGACGAGTGATGCCGGTCGGCCGATCCGAGTTCAGCGCTGGACCCGCACGCACCGCGAGGGACGCACGGTGACGGCTGCGACCAGGTTGCGGACCTGAAGGTCGGAGGTTCGAGTCCAGAACCCTCCTGTCATCCGTCTGGTGTCATTCACGCACACTCGCGCACCCGGCGTGCCTCTGCTTGGAACCCTGAGTAGAGACCGCGTCGCTGCTCGACCGACGGCCGGCGCGGCGGCGCTGAAATGGCATGGCATCATTCCGTCATGCCGCCGATCGCGAGGTCGCACCTGGGTCTCGGCCGAGTAGGACCCCGCTACCTCCGTTTGACACGGTGCCCGCTTGTACCACGGCGTCCGAGTCCGAACCCGCGGGGTGATTTACCGCTCGGCCGCTCGTGTGGCAGTGCCAAGAAGCGAGTACCTGCCGCTCGGGCTACGTTTGATGGATCCGAAAGGACCTCCTTTGGGTGACCCCGAGACCGGATTTCCGGTGAGCACGAATCGGACGGTCTGCTGGGGCTCCCCTTTTCGGACGGGGTCCGTGATCGCTGCTCGTCCGGTGCGATCCAGCCCCGGACCTCGCCATCGAGGCCGAAGACGTGGATCGGCTCCAGCTTGTTGGGGCATGCGAGGGCTGCGCTTCCGTCGAAACACGATACCTGGCCGCCACGACGCGATGCCCGGAATGCCATCTCCGCCTCCCTAATGATGCCGCGCGGTAGACTGCGCGGTGGGCCGCGCCGGGCGTTCGCCTGGTCCAGCGCGCACGCTGCGGGTGAGGGGCGCATCCGTGCGCGGGCCCTTCAGGGTCCCGAGCCCCATGGCCGCCAGGATTGGGTCCTCGACCTGCTCGGTCGGCGCACGACCGATGGCGCTGATCGTCGCTGTCGACGGCACGGTCATTGCCTCTGGATCGGCCCCCTCGGGGACCTCGTCTTCCGAGCGGCGCGACTTGACCGCAACGACGATGCCCGCCGCGAGCACCGAGACTCCGAGCAGCCCGAGCCACACCAACACCGGACCTCCACCGCTCGCACCGCCCTCCCCGACGACCACAGCCGTGCCCCCTGCTCCGATGGGGCTGACCGGACCGATCGTGGGCGAGGAGCTGCCCGACGGCGAAGGCGCACGCGGTCCGCTGGGACTGACGCCGCCGGCGCCGGGCGGCGGCGAAGGCAGTCCGACCGCCGAGGCCGGCGGCGGCGGTGTTGGCGCCGGGGTGGGATGCGGTGGCGGCGGTGTTGGCGCCGGGGTGGGATGCGGTGGCGGTGGCGCGGGCGCCGAGACGAGTAGGGTCGGCCCGGCGAGACTTGCACTCGGACCCTGGGAGGCCTGCGCCTCAAAGCTGACCGGCCAGGTACCGGCGGGAAGGCTGGCCGTGCCGCGGAAGGTCCCGTTGTACGCGGTTCCGCCGACGAGACTCAGCGTCACCACGCGCCCGGCGACGAGGGCCACGACGCTCGCCGCGGCGAAGGCCTTGTCCGAGCGGTAAGCGACCGAGAACGTGAACGCCGTGGCGGTGGTGCCCTTGGTGGGCGAGACCCAGCCGTTCGACAGCTGGTTCGGGCCGGCAGCCGCAATCGTGGCGGGCCAGACGGCCAGCCAGGCCGCCACCACGAGCAGGGCTGTCAGCCGCCGGCCGCTCATCCGGACGCCTCGCGTCGCTGGTCGAGGGAGATGATGAGACGGCCTAAGTCGGGCTCCGGCGTTTCGCGCGGCGAGCCGGGTGACGGCGCCTGCGAGGCGGCCACGATGCCGGCCACCGCCTGGCTACCGTCTCCGGGCACGGTATCCCGGTACATGCGGCAGAAGAGGGCCACAACGTCGGGATCAAACTGTGAGCCGGCACAGCGCTGCAGCTCGGCCAGCGCCTCTTCGTGGGCGCGTACCTTCTGGTACGGGCGCTCGTGGACCATGGCGTGGTAGGCGTCGGCGACGGCCACGATACGCGCCCCGAGCGGGATGTCACGGCCCGCGAGACCGTGCGGGTAGCCGGCGCCGTTGTAGTGCTCATGGTGATGGAGCACGATCGGGACCGCTTCCCGCAGGCTGGTGGCCTGCTCCAGCACCAGCTGCCCGATGCGCGGGTGCTCGGTGACGGCCTGCCACTCGAACTCGGTGAGGGCTCCGGGCTTGTCGAGAATGTCCTGCGGCAGTGCCACCTTGCCCAGGTCGTGGAGCAGGCTGGCGAATCGGATACGCTCGATGTCGCCATCGGGCAGGCCCATCTCGGCTGCCATGCCGGTGGCCAGGGCGGCGATCATGTCGGATGGCCGGCCGCGGTGGTTGGGCTGCGGTGCGAGCACCGAGAGGAGCGCCGCGGCGGTGCGGGCGTTGGCCCACTCACCTAACTTCGCCGCCCGCTCTCGATGCTGGCGATCGACCGGCGCCCGCCGCACGCGGCCGTCCTCGTTCACCGAGCGGAAGATGTAGGTCTGGTTGCGACCCAGCGACTTGGCGGCGTACATCGCCGCGTCGGCATCCGCCACCAGACGCTCCAGCCGCAGCTCGCCCCCGATGTCGCCGGCCACACCGATGCTGATGGTGGCACGCAGGGTGTCGCCATCGGCGATGGTCAGCGGTGTCTGCATCACGAGGCCGCGCAGCTTCTCGGCCAGTTCGGCCGCCTCCTCGGGCGCGGTGGAAGGCAGGATGACCATGAACTCCTCGCCACCGTAGCGGCCGAAGAAGTCGCTCGAAGCGGACGTTGTGCGCCATCAGGTCGGCCACCTGACGCAGCACCGCGTCGCCGGAGTTGTGCCCGTGCGTGTCGTTGATGCCCTTGAAGCGGTCGATGTCGACGAACGCCACGGAGAGCGGCTGCCGGTAGCGGTTGGCGCGGTCGATTTCGGTGGTGAGCTGGGAGAGGAGCGTCTCGCGGTTGGCCACGCCGGTGAGTCGATCGCGCGTGGCGCGCGCCTCGACCTGGGCGAAGGCCACTGCCGCGGCGTTGAAGGCGCGAGCCAGACGCCGCTCCACCGGCAGGCCGCGCATCGGCATCGGCCGCGCATCGGCCCGGCCGCCCGCCTCGAGGGTCCGCGCCAGCTTGGCGAAGCGCTCGGTGACGATGGCCGACGCGAGGATGGCCATGGTGCTCATGCCGGCCAGCACGGCCGCGCCGATCGCCACCAGGCTGCCCCGCGACGCGGGCTGTTCGGTGGCGAGCTGAGCGCCGATGGCCACCAGGCTGCCGGCAACGATGAGCGGTGCGAGCCAGGCTATGAGACGCATGATGCGGAGCACGTCTGGCTCCTCCTGTCGAGAGTTGGGCAGTGAAACTCGCGTTGATGGTGTGGCCGGATGCGACTCCTGCCTATGGGCGGATAGTCCGCCCCGGTACGGCCCCGATTCAGTCGTCCCGGCCATCGCGCCCGCCCCCGCCCCTTGGTGTGCTGAGGTGTAGTACCGGCCAGGTACTTCGGTCCGTCATCGACTCGTGAGTTTCCGGGTCCGACGACCCACCGAACGCCGCCGTCGGGCGTGGACGACCGTCGGGTGGCCGGCGGCCTGGGGCCGCCAGACTTCCATCGCGTCGATCGCGGATTGCCGGTGCAAATCCTCTCGCCCCGACCAAGATCAGGCAGGCTTCAACCCGCGTATCGCATCCAGCTCCTCGTTCGGTTCACGACGCCGATGCGATGGTGCATGGCGCTCCCGCGTCCGGGCCCTGTCCGGCGCGCCATCCGTCTAGCGTCATTCACGCACACTCGCCCAAGCGAGCGTGTTACTCCTCCGGCCCGAACCAAAAGTGGCCTGGCAAGCGGGGCGCTGAGCGGCAATGATGACGCCAGCGCAGGCAGGGAAAGGAATGAGGCTCTCAATTCATGGCCGGTGGCGCCGGCTCGCCCAGGCGGTCGGCGCAGTCGTGCTTGCCGTCGTTCTGGTGGGGCTGATCGCACCGCTGGTTCTACAAGGCGTGGCCGTGGATGGCGAGTGGCGCCTGGTGACCGGTACGGTTGATGGGTCGTCGATCCCGGTGTTGACCGACCATCCGACCACGCTGACCATCACCGCAGGGCAGGTGAGCGGCAACGCTGCCTGTAACGACTACGACGGGTACCTCGACGTTAGCGGCAGCTCCGCCCACCCTCACAACATCTTCCACTCCCTGGCCCTATGCCTGAACGATGCGCAGATGAAGTCCGAGGACGCGTACCTTGCGGCCCTCCCGCGCGTGTCACGCGTTCAGCGGGACGGCGCGGATCTCATCCTGTCAGGTGCGGGGGTCGAGCTGAGGTTCGAGCCGGTACCGAACCCTGACTGAGGTCAGCTTTGGAGAGTCGCAAGACTAGGCGGCGAGCGCGTACAGCACCTGGGTCGGGAGCACGATCTGGCGTTTGGGTACGGCCCGGTCGAGTCCCAAGCGTCCGCCCATCCGTCTGGCGTCATTCACGCACACTCGCGCACAGCACTCCGCCCGCATCTGACGAGGCCGAGACCGCCCGCCGCACCAGCCGCGTGGCCCCGTCCGGAACGCCCGGGACACGCCAGCCACCCTGCACCTATGCTTCGGGCATGCTGCGCAGGGAAGGGGCAAGCATTGGGCCGAACTTGGTCGGGCGGAAGGGGGGCCTGTGGATTAGGGGTCTACGTGGCGACCATTTATTCCTGGTGGGCGCGCCGGACGCACGTCGGCAGGTCCTAGAAGCGGTCTACCTCGGCGAGGGAAGACACGGCGGGGCGGCGGGGATCACGCCAACTGGCCGGCACTACTGGCTCTTTGCGAACGTCGTGTACTCAACAATCCACAGTCTTGGGGCGGAGGACGTGACCGCGCTCGCGTCCGCCGATCAGAAGCGAGCAGCAGCGAAGATCGCGGCCGCCCGTGCATGGCTCGACGTCGTGGAGGAGCCCGGGGGGCGACGGCCCATACCCGACGAGGTCAAGATCCTGGTATGGCAGCGCGATGGAGGGCGGTGCGCGCGCTGCCGGTCCGACTCCAACCTGGAGTTCGACCACATCATTCCCATCGCGATGGGCGGATCGAGCACCGCCCGCAACTTACAGCTCCTGTGTTCCAGCTGTAATCGCGAGAAGAGCGCGAACCTGGTTTGATCCCGCCGCACCCAAAACAATAGGCCTCCTGGCGATCTGTCTGGCGTCATTCACGCACACTCGCCCATCGGGCCGCCCTACCCCTAGGCGCTCAGCGAGGCAGATCCCGGCGGGTTGGTTGGCGTCCGGCGTCTCGAGGCTGTGGGTCGGGCTCTAGGGCCGCTCGATTGGGATGGTGGTCCCGAATGAGACATCGTGGGCGATCGCTCCCAGGAAGGGCTGCTCGAGAGTTACCTGGACGGCGCGATCTGCGCCAACGGCCGGACAGGCAACGGGGGTTGTCTGATCGATGGGCGGCGTGTTCGGTAGCTGGACGACGGCAACCTGTAAGGCATCGCCGGCCGGCCTAGCCCAGCCCGCGTAATGGGTGAAGCATGGATCCGTGGCCGGGAGAATCGGACCGCCGATGAATCTCAATGTCACGACCCGATTGTCTGCCGACATCTCGATCCCGAGGTCGATGCGCACCGGTTGACCGGCTAGCGGGCCGTTCGAGATCGAGGGCAGGGGGAACGCGCTCGGCAATGGTGTCGGGCTGCTGGTCGTGCAGGCGGCGCCGACCGCCAGGAGCAGCACGGCCACTGCCCGCCCCAATCTCGTCACGCACAAATCATGCGCTAGTGGTCAACCGCCGGCCTGTAACTGCCTGCCAGCGGGCCGTCAGCGCCCGATGACCCTCTGGCGTTATTCACGCACACTCGCGCATCCCTCGGCACCGTTCTTTGCCGACGAGCGCTTCAGCGGCAGGGCGGATTGGCCCAACCGTTCTGCCGCAGCGATGCCGCGGGACTGCCCGTCATCGGGCCAATGGCGTCGATCAGCAGGTAACGACCATCAGCAAAGCACGCATGGACCTCAGCGTGCCACGTCCCCACCCGGCCTCTACCCCAGATCACGACCATCCGAGCGGGGACACCAAGTCCCTTCTGCCGGAGGAAAGCATTCGCGACACCGACCGCCAGGTCACAGTCCTCGGTCGTGCCGAGCTGGCAATCAACGGCTGTCGACGCTGTCGGGGTCTGGGTTGGCGTCGGTGCGCTGCATGCACCAAGCACCACGCCTCCCATGAGAACCCACCGTACCGCTCTCATGCGCCTAACGCTACGCCACCGTCCGAACACTTGCCGGACGGTGGCTCACGCCCGAGGATGTCTAGCGTCATTGACGGTCGCTCGGACAAGCGGGTGTTCGCGCATTCGCCGTGGACGGGCCGCTCAGGCGCACGCGGTTCTTGAGCCGAGTATCGTCCGTCCGGTGGCGACGCGGAATGGAATCCCTGGCAGATGGGCCGTCAGCAGGGGTCTGACGAGACCCATCCTCGCGTACCTCGTGACCGTCACTCTCGGCGTCTGGGTCTTCCTCGCCGTCGAGGACGTGAGACAGGGTGGGGATCTCGTTCGTGCACCGGTCATTGCAACCGCTGCACTCGTCGGGTTCGGCCTGGCCGGGCTTGCCCTCATCACCCTCCTCCTGATCCCCGCGTTGGTTCTTACCATCGAGCTCGTTCATCGATTCGAGGCAATGTCGCGCGCCGCTCGATCAGTCCTCGCGGCAGCCACGTGGGCCGGGTGGTGCCTCTTCGTCGCGATCACTCTGGCCGTCGCAAGCCGCGTCGTCCTTGTGCCCGAGTCGCTTGCCGCCGCCCTCTTCTTGTTCGCCGTATCGGGCGCGGGGTTTTCGCTGCTTGCCTTCGACGGGTGTGAAGCGCGGGCCGGCAAGGCCCTGACCCTGTTGGCGCTGGCCGTGACAGCGTTCGTCATCCTCGGCAGCACCTGGATGGCCGGGCGGTGGGGGGGTCCTGCCTAGGCCCGTTGCATCAGGCGACATTCACGCACACTCGCACATGGCAGCGTGCTACGCCTCGCGGAAGATCAGGTCGTTGTCCCGTACGTGATCCTTGACCTGGAGTGCCACGTCGTCGCCGGGCCCCGCGCCCTCGATCTTGGCGCGGTCGATCTCCAGTGATTCAACCGACTGCACCTGGTCGGTGGTGTGGCCCAGGATGTGGATCCGCTCCCCGACCCGCAGCGGCCCGCTGAGCGAGACGGCGGCCACCGACAGGTGCGAGTAGTAGTGGGTGATGCGGCCGATGGCATCGGCCGGATCGTGCTGATCGGACATGGCTGCGCCTCCGATGCTGACTGGCGGTCGGCCAGCGTACGGTCACTCTGGGCGCCGCATCAAGCGCCGTCAAGACGGGCCGGAGGCGGGTTCAGCGGAAGAGGCGCTGCTGCCTGCCCACGTCGTGGCGGTGCGGGCCTCGAACAGGTGTCGCGGACCGCTGATCCCCTTCAATTCGTGGACACCGCGGTCCATGAAGTCAACACCACCGCCGCTGGCCAGGTCGCGAGTCGTGCCGGAGACCAGCACCTCGCCGGGCCCGGCGGCATCCATGATCCGCGAGGCGAGGTGCACGGCCACGCCGCGGAGGTCGTGCTCCGCCATCTCCACCTCCCCGGTGTGTACGCCGGCGCGGATCTCGATCCCGAGCACCCGGGCGGCTGTACAGATCCGAATCGCGCACACGACGGCCCGTCCCGGTGAGTCGAACGTGGCCAGGAAGCCGTCGCCGGTCATCTTGACCTCGCGCCCGCGGTGGGTCTCGAGCAGGCGCCGCACGTCCTCGTGGTGGGTGGCCAGCAGGTGCGTCCAGGCGCGGTCTCCCTGTCGCTCGGCGGACGCCGTGGAGTCGACGATGTCGGTGAAGAGCACCGTGGTCAGCAGGCGTTCGCCCTCATCGGGTGCCTTCGCCCAACCGGCGATCCCCTGGAAGTTGATGGAGACGACGGGCTCCTCGCCGACGACCCAGGCGTCATGGCCGGGCGCCATGTCGTAGAGGTCGCCGGGGCCGATATCGACCTGCTCACCGTCGCGCGTTTCGATCATCATCCGGCCGCTCTCCACCATCCCGACGTGGTGGAACTCGCACCGCTCCGTGCCGACGATCGGTCGCACCTGGGTGGACCAGCGCCATCCCGGCTCCTCGACCTCGCGGCCGACGGTCAGCGGGCCGACGGTGACGTTGTCGGTGTAGCCGAGCTCGAAGGTGACCCGCTCATCGGGCTCGCTGAAGCGCTTTACGGTGATGCCTGCCATGGCGGCGAGTTTCGGGGCGCGCGGGGGGCGTCGTCAAGGTGGATCAGCGGAAGAGGCGCTGCTGCTTCGCCATGTCGAGGCGGGTGAGGCGCTCCTCGGCGATCACCGCGTCGATCGGGTGGAGCCGCTCCGCCACCACGTTGAGCACCTCTCCCTCGACCTGGAGCAGGCCTTCGATGACCAGCAGCGGGTTGCGGTGCAGGATCGCGCGGTGCGCGGTGTAGACCTGTGGGCGAACCGTCACGTTGATCATGCCGGTCTCGTCCTCCAGCGCGATGAAGACGAAGTTCTTGGCGGTCATCGGGTGCTGGATGCTGACCGCCAGCCCCGCCAGCCGCAGCCGCGACCGATCTCGCCGCTTCCCCACCTCGGCGATGGTCAGCACGCCCCGCTGGGCGAGCCGCTCCCGAAAGAGCTCGACCGCGTGGGCCGTCGGCGAGAGACCCAGCTCACGGTAGTCGGCGGCCACGCGCTCGGCGAAGGTCATCGGCGGCAGGGTCGCCCCCAGCTCGCGCTGGGCATCATCGGTCAGGCCCAGGGCGGGACGATGTGGGTCGGCATCGGCCAGGGTGCTGCGCAGCTGCCAGAGGAGCTCGCGGCGGGGCGCATCGGTCCAGTCGAAGGCACCGATGGCGATCAGCCGCTCCACCACCTGCTCGCCCATGCCCGTCCGCGCCACGAAGTCGCGCACGCCGCGGTATGGACCGATGGCGCGCTCGCGCTCGAGCGTCTCGCGCGCTCGCTCGTCGATCCCCTTGAGCTGGCGCATCCCCAGGCGCAGGGCGAAGGCCCCGTCGGGGAGCCGCTCGACCTCGTGCTCCCAGCGCGACGCGTTGACGTCCACCGGCAGGACGCGCACCCCATGCCGCTTGGCGTCGCCCACGATCACGGCCGGCGAGTAGAAGCCCATCGGCTGGTTATTGAGGATCCCGGCGTAGTAGTGGACCGGGTAGCGCAGCTTGAGCCAGGCGGTGTCGTAGGTGATCTTGGCGAAGGCAGCCGCGTGGGCCCGTGCGAAGCCGAACTCGGCGAAGGCGCTGGCCCGCCGAAAGAGCTCCTCCGCGTCGAGTTGGGTCAGCCCGGTCCGCATGGCGCCGGCCACGAAGCGTGCCTGCTCGTTCTCCATCTGGCGGTGAGACCGATGCGAGCCCATCGCCTTGCGGAAGATATCGGCCTCTGTGGCTGAGTAGCCGCACACCTCGATGGCGATCTGCATCACCTGCTCCTGGTAGAGGATCACGCCCAGGGTGTCGGAGAGGATCGGCTGGAGGCTGGGGTGCAGGTAGGTGACCGGCTCTTTCCCGGCTCTTCGTCTCAGGTAGGGATGCACCGCGTTGCCCTGGATCGGGCCGGGACGAATGATCGCCACCTGCACCACCAGGTCCTCGAAGCGCTCCGGCCTGCTTTTCGGCAGCGCCTGCATCTGGGCGCGGCTCTCGATCTGGAACATGCCCACCGTGTCCGCCGCGCGGATGGTGCGGTAGACCTCTGGGTCGTCGTGAGAGAGCGCGTCCAGGTCGATTCTTGTTCCGGTGTCGCGCTCGATCCGGTCGAGGCAATCGCTGACCACGCCCAGCGTGCGCAGCGAGAGGAGGTCAATCTTCACCAGCCCGAGCGCCTCGATGTCCTCCTTGTCGTACTGGGTGACGACCCTGCCCGGCATGGCGGCACGCTCGATGGGGACGAGGTCGATCAGCGGCGTTCGGGTGACGAGCATCCCGCCGACGTGGATCCCCAGGTGGCGCGGGAAGCCGTCGATCTCGGCGCACAGCGCGAGCAACCACTGCCATCGGTTGCGGGGAGCTGCGTGGGCACTCCCCGCCTGCCATATCGCAATGGAGTTGCCGTTAGACGTGCTATCGGGGTCGGGAGATGGGGCAAAACTATGCCCCATGGCGCCTGGAGCGGCTGAATCCTTGCCTAACGGCAATGGTGTTGCGGTCTGGTGATTCGCCGCGGCATTGCCCGCGCCCACCAAGGGCAGCACGCTCGGCCGGCGGCGCTCCTCCACCACCATCCCGCTCTCCGGGTCCACGCGCACGATCTCGCGCGTGCCCTCGCGCGCGACAGCAGGCGAGGCATCGGCACCGCTTTCCGCGACCTGCCGCAGCCCGCCCGGCCCATATCGCTTCTGCTGCCAGCCCTCGTGGCGCACCTGGGTGACCGATGCGTCCAGCACGCGTGGCCGACGCGGCGGATACCAGCCGCTCTCGCTGTAGGGCCCCCCGTCGTGATCGCCGGCTGCCTCGCGCGCCTGTGCCTCGGCGGCGGCCAGGTCGGGACGGAGGGCGGGTCGCTGGGCAGGAGCCGCCCCGACATCGGCCTCCGGCGCAACCCCGAGCTCTTCGAAGAGCCAGCCGAACGAGCCGTCCAGCGCCAGGTCGTTGGCGAGATCGGTCGCATCGCGGGTGTCGAGCGCCTTGGCGATCCGGTCGATCACCTCCGCCGGAAAGTCGAGCGCCTTGGCCACCTCGCGCACTGCGCTTCGAGCCCGGTAGGTGATCACCGTGCAGACCATGGCGGCATGGTCCTCGCCGTAGCGGGTGTAGAGGTACTGGATCACCTCCTCGCGACGGTTGACGTCGAAGTCGATATCGATATCGGGCAGGGTGCGAGCCTCGTTGATGAAGCGCTCGAAGAGGAGCTTGTGGGCGATCGGGTCGACCTTGGTGATGCCCAGGCAGTAGGCCACGATCGAGTCGCCGGCACTTCCCCTCCCCTGGCCGATGATCCCGTTCCGCCGCGCGAACTCCATCAGGTCCCAGACGATCAGGAAGAACTCGGCCAGGTTGGTCCGCTCGATGATCTCCAGCTCGTGCGCCAGCTGCTTGACCGACTGGCGAGTAATGGGCCGATAACGGACGCGTAAGCCCTCGTGGGCAATCTGGTAGAGATATGAGAACGGCGTCTCTCCTTCAGGGACCGTGAAGCCCGGAAACCGATACCGCTCGAAATTCAGGTCGAGCTTGCAGGCCTGACCGATGGCCGCGGCGCGCGCCATCCCCTCCTGCCACGCCCTGCGGGCGCGTGCGTCCGGCAGCCCCGCGCCGATGGCCGCCAGCTCCGCCGCGCTCTTCAGGCGGAACTCCGCGTTGGGCAGGAGCAGCTCGCGCGCCTGGTCGAGGGTGGCGCCGTGCCGGATGCAGACCAGCACGTCCTGGAGCCGATGGCCGCCGGGCTCGGCGTAGTGCACCTCGTTGGTGACCACGCTCGGCAGGCCGGCGTCGGCCGCCAGCTCGGCGAGCTGTGCCACGAGCCAGTCGTCATCGGGCTCGAGGTGATGCGACAGCTCCACCGCAAAGTCACCGTCCCCGAAGTGCTGCGCCCAGCGCCGCGCCGCCTCGCCCGCGGCCGTGGATTCCCCGGCGAGCAGGTGGCGCGCCACCTCCCCGTTGCGGCAACCGGAGAGGCCGACCAGGTGGCCACGTCCCTCGGCGAGTGCAGTCTCGACCAGCGCGCGCTCGAAGATGGGGTACTGCTTCTCCCCGGCCAGGTGGCCACGGCTGGCGAGCCGCGAGAGGGCGGTGTAGCCGTCCGCGTCGCGCGCCAGCAGCACGAGGTGATCCCCGGGGATCGGGCCGGCGTGCAGCTCGCCGGGCCAGCCCCGGCTGGCCCGCTCCCCGCGGTACGGGTCGTTCAGCTTCCGCCCACGCCGGGCGAGGCGCAGCTCGTCCTCGTCACGCGGGATGGTCAGCTCCAGCCCGATGATCGCGGTGACCGGCGCCAGGCCGGCTTCCTGCGCGGCATCGGTCCGGGTCTGCGCAGCCGCCTTGACGAGGCGGACCGCGGCGTAGAGGCCGGCGTGATCGGTGACCGCCAGGGCCAGCAGGCCGAGCCGCGCGGCGGAGGCGATCAGCTCCTCGGGGTGGCTCGCTCCGTCGAGGAAGCTGAAGTTGCTGTGCGCGTGCAGCTCGCAGTAGGGGTCCGCTAGGTTCATCGGACCATCCATGATAGAACGAATGTGCTAATCCGACAGGGTCCAGCGTGCGGGTTCCACCCGGTCTAGGATCGCCACAGGCGAAATTTGAACCATTCGCGCCGGTCGAACGCCACTGTCTACGAGCAGCCCGGCAGATCCGGGCGGATGGAGGATGAATGGTGCAGCGCGAGCTGGTCGAGCTGGCGAGGAACGGCGACCGAGACGCGTTCTCGGCGCTGGCCGCCAGCGTCATCGACCGGCTCTACGCCACGGCCATGCTCATCCTGCGTGACCACTCCATGGCGGACGATGCGACAGAGGAGACGATCGTGCTCGCCTGGCGCGATCTGCCGTCCCTGCGCGATCCGGATCGCTTCGACGCCTGGCTGAGACGACTGTTGGTGAACGCCTGCCGCGATGAGGGGCGGCGGCAGCGGCGCCGGCGTCCGGAGATGACGCTGCTCCCCATCCACGAGCCGGTGATCGGCGATTCCAGCGCCGCGCTGGCGGATCGCGACGCCCTCGAGCGTGGCTACCGCCGGCTGACGTCGGAGCACCGCGCCGTGATCGTGCTGCACTACTACCACGGGCTCTCGTTGCCTGAGGTCGCCACCGCGACCAGCGCGCCGTTGGGGACCGTCAAGTCGCGCATCCACCACGCAACCCGTGCACTTCGAGCGGCGCTGGAGGCAGATGCCCGCAGCGCCGATATGACGAAAGGCGATACGGCATGAACCGCAACGACGACTTCGACCAGACGCTGGCCGCCTGGCTGCTCCGCGAGGCGCCGCCGCAGGCAGCCGACCGGGTGCTCGACGCGGCACTCGAGCGCGTGGCCTCCCAGTCGCAGCAGCGGGGCTGGCTGCGGCGCCTCATTGGAGGAAAGCAGTTGACCCCTCTATCCGCGCCGCGGCGGTCGCCGCCGTGGTGGCGATTGCCGTACTGATCGGCTTCGGGTTTTCCAACCTGACTTCGAACGTCGGCAACTCGCCGTCGCCGTCCGCCTCCGCCTCTGCAGCGCCTGACGGCTCGCCAACCCCGCTCCCCAGCCAGAGCAGCTCGCCTGCTCCCTCGGCGGATCCAGCCGTCGGCAGGCTGGTGCTGCGGCTGGAGAGCGGCGGCGAGATGGGCCGAATCCACGTCGTCACCGTCCTGGAGGACGGTCGCATCATCACCACCAGCGCCCAGGGCGGCGCGAATCCCTACGTGGAGCGGCGCCTGACGGCGGCCGGGGTCCAGCTTCTCCGCGATGAGCTCCATGCGACAGGCCTGACCGATACCTCCGCCTACTACCCGCCGGTCGCCAAGCCCGGCGTCGAGATTGGCTGGGGTGGCGCGGGGCCCGCCCTCGAGGTCGGCCTGTCCGGCGGCGGAACGGCAGTCATCAGCTGGGTGTTCATGAACGATCCCGAGCATCTCAACTGGGAGCCGCAGCCCGAGGCCGAGGCGCTCGACGCCCTGTACGCCCGCCTGTCAACGCTCGACGAGTGGCTGCCGGCAAGCGCCTGGGCCGATGCGAATGCCAGACCCTATGCGCCGGCGCGCTACCGGATCGTCATCGAGAGGGTGCAGTGGGACGGCAGCCTGGACGAACTCCCCGTCGAGAGCGCAACCGTGTCCTGGCCGCTGGACGGGGGGATCGATGCCTTCGGCGATGTCATGGAAGACCTTGCGGGGCAGCCCTTCGACGCGACACGTTGCGGCGTGGTCAGCGCTGAGCAGGCTACGGCCGTCATCGAGGCGCTGGAGGCCGCCGGAGCCACGCCCAGTGACCAGACGTATATCCACTTCGCGCTCGGCGATCGAGCGTCCAGCCGCGTGGTCCATATCTTCCTCGAACGGATCATGCCCGACGAGACGAGCTGCGAGGGGGCGAGCGACAACGAGAGGGTGCAGTGAGACGGCAGCCTGGACGACCTCCCGGTCGAGAGCGCAACCGTGTCCTGGCCGCTGGACGAGGGGATCGATGCCTTCGGCGATGTCATGGAAAACGTCGCGCAGGGGCCCGACGCGCCACGTTGCGGCGTGGTCAGCGCTGAGGAGGCTACGGCCGTCATCGACGCGCTGGAAGCCGCCGGAGCCACGCCCGATGACCAGACGTATATCTACTTCGCGCTCGGCGATCGAGCGACCAGCCGCGTGGTCCATATCATCCTCGAACGGATCATGCCCGACGAGACGAGCTGCGAGGGGGCGAGCCTCCCCGTCTGAGCGTCACCCAGCCGGCTCGGGAATGCGTCGGTCGACCACCACGAACACCGCCAGCAGGATCGCCAACCCCGCCCCGACAATCGCCAGCACGGCATAGCTGGCCGCTGCCACCACGAACCCCGAGCCGAGGCTGGCCAGGGCGGCAACGGTCCAGACCACGGCGTCGCTCGCGCCCTGCAGGCGCGCCCGATCGCGCATCGGCGCCTCTGAGGCGAGCAGCGAGCTGCCGGCCACGAAGCCCAGGTTCCAGCCGACCCCCAGCAGGAAGAGTGGGATCGCCAGGCCGGCGCCCCCGCCACCAGGGAGGACCGCTGCCAGCAGGCCGGCCACCGCCAGCACGCTGAAGCCGGTCAGCACCATGGCATGCGCTCCGAAGCGATCGGTCAGCCGCCCCGACAGCGGCGAGAAGGCGAACATGCCGAAGGCGTGGGCGCTGATCACGAACCCGACCGTCTCGAGGCCGTGGCCCATGGCGTGAAGGTGGTACGGCGTCATGGTCATGATCAGGGTCATCACCAGCTGGCTGGTCACCAGGGCCACCAGCGCGGTGCGACCCTGCGGCCGGCGCAGCAGGTCCGCAAGCAGCCTCCGAGCTGAAGATGCGCGCTCGCCGGCCATGCGCTTGGGCTCGTCGAGGTGCGGCTGAGCCGGAGCTGACGGGCCGAGGAAGGCCACCGCCAACGCCAGGACCAGGAAGATGAGCGCCAGGACGAAGCCGCCCGCCAGGGCGGAGAGCCCCACCGAGGGGGCGATGGCACCGGCCGGGCCCACCAGGTTCGGGCCGAGCACGGCACCGATGGTGGAGCCCCACACCACAAGCCCCAGCGCACCGGCTCGACGTTGCGGCGGATACAGGTCGGCGGCGGCATAGCGGGTCAGGTTCATGGCTGCGTTGCCGAAGCCGACCGCCACCGAGGCGACCAGCAGAAGCAGGATCGAGCCGGCCACCACGGCCCCGACCGCCAGCGCGCCCCCGGCCACCGCGATGCTGATTCCCAGCACGATCCCCGCCCGCCGGCCATGGCGTGCCATGACCGACGAGAGCAACGCCGCCGCGATCGCGGTGCCCGCCACCGCCGTGGCGCTCGGCCAGCCGCTCGACCCCGCGTACCCGGTGATCTGCGGAGCGGCCAGGGCGGCCACGGTAAAGGTCGCGATGTACGCGATGCTGACCAGCGCGGCCGCGGTGAAATAGGTGGCCAGCGCCCGGGAGCGATGACGGTCGATATCGGGCGTGAGTGGGGCCTGCATCGCGCGGATGATACCCGCGGCGTTTAGCGAGGCTGGGGCATGATCCCCGCATGGCGACTCCCACTGCACCGATGAGCCAGCCGCGCGGCGGATGGCTTGGCCCGCTGGTCGAGCGACCGTTCCGGCTGCTGTGGATCGGCCAGACCGCCTCGGCCGCCGGCGATGCCCTGATCCCGGTGACGATCGCCTTCGCCGTGCTGCAGGTCGGCGGCTCGGCGGGCGACCTGGGGATCGTGTTCGCGGCATTCACCGTCGCCCACGTGGTGCTGGTGCTGGTCGGCGGCGTCTGGGCCGATCGCCTGCCCCGCCAGCTGGTGATGGTCGTCTGCGACGCGGTGCGCGCGGTCGCCGAGGTGATCTTGGCGCTGCTGCTGCTCAGTGGCACGGCGCAGGTCTGGCACCTCGCGGTGGGAGCCGCGGTGATCGGCGCCGCCAGTGCCTTCTTCCTGCCGGCCAGCAGCGGGTTGGTCCCGCAGACGGTCAGCTCGGGACGCCTCCAGCAGGCCAACGCGCTGATGGGCCTGTCACGGAACGCGACAGGGATCTTCGGCCCGCCGGTCTCCGGGCTGCTGATAGCACTGGCCAGCACTGGTGTCGTGTTCCTGGTTGACGCGGCGACCTTCGCGATCAGCGCGATCTCGCTCCTCATGCTGCGCCTGGCGCCGACCGAGGCCAGGTCAGAGGAGCCGCAGCCCTTCTTCGCCGAGCTGGCCGCGGGCTGGCGGGAGGTCGCTTCACGCCCATGGATCGTGGCAGCGATCTGCACCTTTGCCGTCACCAACATGGCGGCGGCGCCCTTCATCATCCTGGGCCCAGTGGTGGCACGGGACCACCTCGGCGGCGCGGCGGCCTGGGGCCTGATCCTGACCGGTGGCGGGGTCGGCGGATTGATCGGTGGCGTGCTGGCGTTGCGTTTCCGCCCCAAGAGGCCGCTGCTGGTGGGGTTCGCCATCAGCGGGGCGATGTCGCTGCCGGCGTTGGCGCTGATCGGTCCCCTTCCCGTGCTGCTGATCGCCGCCAGCTCGATGCTCTCGTTGACGGCCATCCAGCTTTCGAACACGTGGTGGTTCACCATGCTCCAGCAGCACGTGCCGGAGCACGCGCGCTCGCGGGTGAGCAGCTACGACTGGCTGGTGTCACTCGTCTTCGCGCCGCTCGGCTACCTGCTGGCCGGACCGTTGGCCGACCACATCGGCCTGACCCCGACCCTTCTCGGAGCCGCCGCCCTGGGGTTGCTGGGGAACTACGGCGTGCTGCTGGTGCGCAGCGTCCGCGAGGTGCGCTGGGTCGACGATGCCGCCCCGGCGGTCATCGGCGCGGACTGAGCCTCGCGCAGCCTACGGCCAGTAGCCGGCTGCCCAGGTGACCGATGCCAGCTTGGCCTGGCCGCTGATGGTGGGGTGGAAGTAATCGCGCGTCGACACGTTGGACGCGACGAAGACCGTGTTGAACACCGCGTTGCCATCGAAGCGGCACTTGACGTACAGCGCGCAGACGTCTTGCAGCACCGTGTTGAAGTCGATGTTTCGCTGGCGAACCGCCGCGCGGCGGACGACATCGGCGGTCGCGGTGGAGAGCGGGTTGGCCAGCAGCGACTGGCAGACGTTGAAGGCCGCCCAGGTGATGCGCGCCGAGCCGTTGTCCTTGAACAGCTCCCACAGGTGGTACACGTTGGGGATGCTGACCACGTAGACCTTGGCGGCCGGCAGGCCGCCGTTGATCGCGTTCATGGCGGCGGTGAACTGGGTGCGGAAGGTGTCGACGCTGGTCATGGTCTCGACGGTCGAGGTGCACAGGTCGTTGCCACCCATCAGGGCGGTGACGTATTGCACCTTCTGCCCCACCGCAGTCTGCATCTGGCCGGCCAGGTTGACCATCCTGGCGCCGCTCTTGGCGTCGTTGAGGTTGTGGCCCTTGATCGTCGGGTTCAGCTTCAGGAGGCGCGAGTAGTGGCTGTTCACCGAGGTCGAGGTGCCGGTTGACCAGGAGGCCGATGGGTTGTCGATGTAGGGGAACCAGCTGGTGTTGAAGGCACGCGTGATCGAGTCACCGGTGGAGGCCATCGAGCTCGGGTAGCTGGCCGCGCCGGCGGCCGATGGCAACAACAGGGCAATGCTGAAGAGGAGGCTGGCGAAGATTGCTCGATGTCGCAGGGCGCGCATGGTGACCTCTCCTTGCTGGACCCGCATCGTAGCCCGAGGCGCGGAGCAGCGCCAGCCCTCAGAGGCGCCGATACGTGCCCTCGTCCCGTCGCGCGACGCGGGTGATGAGCACGACCCGCTCATTGTCACGGACCTGGTAGATGATTCGCCACGGGACGCCGTCGATCCGGAGCCGGACCCGATACAGCTGCTGGCTGGTCAGCTTGCGGCTGCCGCGGGGTCGCGGGTCGTCGGCGAGGGCCAGGATGGCGCCACGGAGCGCGACCAAGGACGGCCCGCGAAGCGCTTCAAGGACCCGCGCTGCGACGGGAGCGAGCACCACCCGGCGACTCACCGCTCGGGATCGGCCTGGTACTTGACCCTCCCTTCCGCGATCATCCGGTCGAAGAAGGCGTCGGCGTCGATCCCTTCCCCGCGTTCATGGGCCGCAACGGCATCGGCGGAGGCGGCGACGTCCTCGGCGGTCTCGCGTGACTCCAGCCATTCGGTGAGCGCCTCCTCGACGACGTCGCGGATCTGCCGACCGGTGCGAGCGGCCGCGACCTTGACGGACCGATAGAGCGCCTCGTCGCGCAGGGCGATGGTGACCTTCATCGGGACATCCTACCATCCAGATGGCTGGATGGTCCATCATCAGACGGCGGCGAGTGCCTCGAGAACGGGCAGGTGCTCGGTCGCGCCATCCGGTCCGAGCGGGATGACCGCGACGTGGTCGGCGCCAGCTTCGATGAGTTCAGCGAGGCGCTGGCGAAGCGCGGCCGTGTCACCCCGGGCCACCATGGCGTCGACCAGGCGGTCGCTCCCCGGCTTCTCCCAGTCGCTCTCCACGAACCCCTGCTCGGCCCAACAGGCCTGGTAGTTCGGGGTGCGCAGGTACGGAGCCAGGTAGGCTCGGGCGGCGCCACGGGCCAGCCCCGGGTCGGTCTCGAGCACCGCCGGCATGCTCACCGCCAGGAGGAGGCGACGCTCCCGCCCGGCCTGCGCTGCCGCGTCATCCAGCACCCGTCGCGTCCACGCCACCCGCTCCGGGGTGACGAGGTACGGGAAGGCGCCATCGGCATCGGTGGCCGACAGGGCAAGCATCCGCTCACGCAGGGCGGCGATCAGCAGCGGAGGCTCGCCAGCTCCCTCGGCCATCGGTCCGCGATAGATGGCGGCGCGGTACGCCGCCAGGTACTCACGCATGCGGGTCAGCGGCTTGTCGTAGGTGTGGCCGCGCAGCCGCTCCACCAGGTGCGCATGCGAGACCCCCAGTCCCAGCACGAACCGTCCATCGGTCGCCTCGTGGAGGGTCATGGCGGCCATGCGGGTCGTCTGGGCGTCGTGCCCCCAGATGCTCACGATGCTCGTCCCCAGGCGGATCCGCCGCGTCTCCCCGGCCAGCAGGCCGAGCAGGGTGAACGGCTCGCGGCCGACCGTCTCGGGGACCCACAGCGTGCCATAGCCGAGCTCGTCCACCCGGCGGGCATAGGCACGCGCCGCGTCGATCGAGAAGGCGTCCAGGTGCCCCCAGGCGCCCAGCCGCCCAAGATCGTTCGAGCTCACGCGTCGCCACTCGCGAACCGATAGCGCAGGAAGAGCTCTTCCCCCGACCGGTGCACGCTCACCAGCTGACCTTCCCGTGGATGGTCGGCCCACGGCGAGCCACCCGGGATGGGGGCGATCATCTGCAGCGCGTTGGTGCCCAGCAGCCGCGCACCGATCGTCCAGTACAGCTCGTCGATCAGGCCTGCCGCCAGGAACGCGGCGTTCAGGTGGGGGCCACCCTCCAGCAGAACCGATCCGATGCCGGCTTCCGCGAGGCGCTCCAACAGCCAGTCGGGTCGCACGTCGGTGCTGGGCGCCACCCACGTCTCAACGCCGGGCAGCGGCGCGGTCACGTAGGGACTGCCCGAGCCGACGGCCAGCACGCGCGGCTGATCGGCGTGCTCGAAGAAGCGGCGATCGGTCGGCACCCTGCCTCCCCCCGCGATGAGGACCGCCAGCGGCTGCGGCGAGCGACCGGCTGCCACGCGGGCCGCCGAGGCAGCCCGGCCGAGGTGCGAGTAGAAGTCATCGGCGCGCAGCGTGCCGACCCCGCTGGCGACCGCGTCATAGGCGACGCGGTAGCGCTGCATCAGCTCACGATCAGCGCGACCCGAGAGCCCCTCCGCACGGCCGCTCAGCTGCGCCCGTCCATCGATGCTGGTCACCATGTTGAGTCCCACCAGCGGGCGCTGCCCCGGCGCCGACGGCAGCGCCAGGTCGACGAAGGCAGCGTCCAGGTCGAGGTCCGTGGCGGGATCGGGCCAGAGCCGGTCGACGGCGTGGGTCGGCATGCACCGATGGTACGCGGGATCGGCCTAGGTGTTCTTCCTGGAGATAGTGAGACATGGGGCGTCAGCGCGTCCCGACCGAGCGGCGTGGTGGTGCTACTTCTCAGCTGCGGGGGCGCATGCCACGCCGGCGAACGCGTCCGCGGCTTGCCGCAGCCTAATGCTCACCCGCGGAGAGGTAGGTGGTCGGAGCAGCCGCCGGCCGCCGCGCGCTGGTCGTACGCCCCCGCGCGTGAGAATTACGCCGCTCGGGGAGGCACCGGCGGACGGCACCTACGGACGGCACAGGCTGCACCGACCCGTCGGCTGCGAGTTCATCCCCGCCCTGGCACACCGGCCGGGCTGGCTCGCCGAGCGGATGGCCACCTGTGCTGTGCCCAGGTCCCACACACCTCAGGAAGAACAGCTAGTCGAAGATGCGCTCAAGGTGCCAGGTGCCGCGCATCTCGTCGAGGTAGACGGTGCAGAGCAGGCCGTCGTGCGTGACCAGCTTGAAGTAGGCACGCACGGTGGGGGTGCGCCACCAGTCGTCGTCCACGCGCCAGCGGTTGCAGATCCCCACCTCGCCGTGCGTCTCGCCGTCCAGGCGCAGGCGGAGCGGTGTGCCATCGGCATCGGTCTCGACCTGGATCAGGGGGTGGTCGAGGTAGAGACGGGTCATGACGGGCCGATCTCCACCAGGCGTGCCCGCCGTTCGGGAAGCGACGCGGTTGGGCGGTCGTGGCTGGCCCGCCACAGGCGGCCCTCCCCGAAGCGCATGGAGAGCCGCTCCAGCGACCAGCGCAGCTCCTCCCAGCGTCCGACCCGCGCCTCGAAGGCCGAAAGCTGGCGAGTGGCGGGGTTGGCCAGGCGATCGAAGGTCAGGCCGATGCTGGTGATCCGCGGTTCCTCCTCCGCGTGTCGCGCTCGAGCGGCCTGCTCCAGGCGACCGATCAGCAGGCGCGCGATCCAGTCCGGCTCCAGCGCCGGCTCGGGGAAGGCCAGCTCCACGCGCAGGTTTGGGGCATCTTCGAAGCCGATGCTGAGCGTCGCGCGACCGGGCGCCAGGTGGCGGGCACGCAGCGTGTCACACAGCTCCGCGGCGTGTCGACGCAGGGCCAGGGCGATCTCGGTGACCCCTTCCGCCGGCGGCTCGAAGGCCGCCTGCGCGATCACCGTCTCGGGGCGACGCCGCGGAATCAGTGGACGGGGATCCTCGCCCCTGGCGAGCTGCTGGAGCCGTTCGCCGGCCGCGCCGAACTGCGCGCCGACCGCGGAGCGCGGAAGGGCAGCCAGCTCACCCATCACGGTCAACCCGAAGAGGGCGAAGCGGGCCCGGGTGGCCGGGTCGGTGGGGAGCAGGTCCAGCGGAAGAGGGGCGAGGGTGGCGGCTGCATCTTCGGTGAGGAGGGCGTGGAAGGCGGCCGGGGCCTGGGGCGTGGTGGGCCGTGCCAGGCGAGCGGCCAGGACCGCCAGCCAGCGGTTGTCCCCCACTCCCGCCCGCACGGATAACTGTGCCAGCCCGCGGGCCAGGGCCACCGCCCGCGCCGCGATCCGCCGCTCGTCGCCGAGTAGCGGGCCTAGGCCCGTGATGTCGAGCAGCGCCACTCCCCGATCCACGGCCTGGATCCGCGGAGAGAGGTCGTCGAGGCGGTCCAGGATGGCCTCGAAGAGCGTGGGATCGGCTGTGGCAGTGGCGTCTGGCGCGCGCAGGGCCGGCCAGACGAGAGCCAGCAGGCGCGTCACGGGCCTGTCCCGCGGTTCCGTTTACGCTGAGCGTAAGCACCGGCCAAGTTGCGCCCCAAAAGAGCCTCTTCTTGGCTGTCATGCGCGCTGAGCGAACACCACGGCCAAGTTGCGCCCCAAAAGAGCCTCTTCTTGGCTGTTACTTGCGCTGAGCGTAAATCGCCGGGCATCGCTGACCGTCTCAGGCAGCTCAGGCGGAGATGACGCGGAGCGCCGGCCGCTCGGCGGCGGGGGCCATCTCGCGCGGGACCGCCAGCGAGCGGAGGAGCGGATCGATCCGGCGTCCCTCGCCGAACCACAGGTCCAGCTGGGCGCTGCCGCCAGCCAGCGCCCAGCGGTGACGAGCCACGGTGGCCTCAACCCGCTGCCCCACCAGGTCTTGCCCAACAGCCAGCCAGGCGAGCCGATGCAGCGCCACCCGCACCCCGGCGACCCTCCCCACCGCCTCACGGCCACGCGGCCCGGCCAGCACCAGGCCCACGCCGGCGGTGCGCAGCAGCAGGCCGGCCAGGCGATCCAGGCCGACGAGCCGGCGGGGCATCGGCCAGGTCCAGGACGAGCAGGTCGATGAGGCGGCTGCGGACCAGCCAGCCGGCCAGCTCCACCGCCTCGTCGGGGTCGGCCGGGCGGACGACCAGCAGCCATTCCAGGGAGACGCCCAACCGGGCAGCGGTCGCCGGGTCCAGGCGGCCCATCGGGTCGAGCCAGGCGACCAGCCCACCGGCGGACTGGCAGGCGGCCAGCGAGCCGAGCGCCAGGCTGGTGGCACCGCCGCCGGCCGGGGCATCGAGCAGGGCCAGGGCACCGCGCGGCCAGCCGCCGCTGCGCAGGGCGGCATCGAGTGATGGCTGGCCGGTGGGAAGGGGGTCGGCGGCGACCATCGGTCCAGGGTCGATCCCGCGCCGCAGCCCCTGCTCACGCAGCGCCTCGAGGAGCTCGGGGAGGGGTCGGACGGAGGTCATGGCCCAACCGATGATAGAACAAACGTTCTAGTTTGGGAAGCCCCGAAAACCCGCTGCTATACTCCGGCCGCCCCGTGGGGATGTAGCTCAGCTGGGAGAGCACCGCGTTCGCATCGCGGGGGTCAGGGGTTCGAGTCCCCTCATCTCCACCATTCCATCCGGTATGCGAACCTCGGGCGGCACGCGGTAAGTGACCCGCACATCCTGGCCCGAGACGACCCGCACCTCCTCGATCAGCTGCGCTAACAGTGCCTTGCTGCGCGCTGGAGGCAGCGCATTGGCCAGGATCGCGTCGAGCGACACGCCGAGCACCGCGGACGCGAAGTCGAGGTCGACCGGCCCGATGTCGCCGTGGTCGCTCTGCAGCGCGAGTGCGGCTTGCTCGCCAGCCACCGCCGCCAGCCGACTTTCGATCTGGTCGATCCGCGCCTGGCAGGTCTCCGGCCGCAGCCGACCCTCCTCGAAGGCGACGAGGTAGCGCTGCAGGCGCCGCTCCAGGTCGACCCGCTCGACAGCCAGGGCGGCGATCCGACCCTGCCGCGCGACATGCTCGTGCCGCCACTGCCCCCCGTGCGAGCCCGGGCTCATGGATCCCGGGTGTATGTTGCGTGGATATAGCGAGGGAGCCAAATGTCCAAGGCCCTAGCACCGCAAGTGACGCGCAGCTATCCGGGGCGCTTGAAGGATGCCCGGAAGGCGATGGAGAAGGACGCCCAGAAACTCACCGAGCAGGGCTACAGCCTTGCCGCCGAGGCCTGGGAGCCGTTATCCGCCGCTGTCAGGGAGGTGTCGAGGCACAAGACGCACGGCATCTTCTGGAAGGTGACCCACCCCATCGGGGCGACGCTAGGAGTCGCACGGTTCGTGGGCGCTACCGCAATCGCTGGGCTGTCCCCGAACGACCGCGGAACCCTGACGGCGACATTCGAGCGATCTACGGTCGGGCCGGAAACGACCTAGCGCGAGCGCCGGCCGATCCGGGCCGGCTGGCGCCGCGGCCCTCTACACTGGCGTGTATGGCCGACGAGCTTCTCGACCTGATCCGGTCCGGCAAGTTGAAGGTGGGGACAGTCCTCTACCACCCAGCACGACGCTGTGCGGACGTCATAGAAGCTGGCACACCAGCGGTTGGCGCCGCGTACAACTTCAGCGGCGCCACGAGGTATGAGCAGACTGGCCAGATTGTCCGGTCACTGGACGGGAAGTGGTGGGCGAGCTTCTGTGGGACGACCTTTTGGGTGCTCAACCTCATCGTGTTCAATAAATCCAGTGTCTGCGACGTTCGAAATGGCGATTCAGGTGCACCCTTCTATTTCAAGAGTGCCGGGTCCCCGTATCCGCAGATACGCATCCGGGGCATGGTCGTTGCGCGAGACAACAACAGTGGACCAAATTGCTACGCGATGCAGTACACAAGGATCCGAGACCTGCTGGGGTACTCGATCCTGACCGTACCGTGAAAGGGCCTCGGAGAGGCTCGATGCCGAGGCGTCACCTGAGGTTCGCCACGCTTGCGTTCCTGGCTCTCGCGGTCACCGGATGCACGGTCTCGCCCACCGCGGACCCATCGCCGAGCCCAGGTGAGGCTGTGTCGCTCCAGACGCAGCCGTCGCCGGCCCCGGGCGAGGCGTGTGCGGCGGCGCGGCTCGGCGGGGTTCTCACCGCCGATCCCACGTATGGCCTCGGTCTGCGCCGCGGCGATACCGTGCACGGGGTCCTCTGGCCTTACGGCTATTCGGCCCGCTACGAGCCAGGTGGCATCGTCCTCATCGACCGCACAGGTCGGATCGTGGCGCGGGAGGGCGATCAGATTGCGATGGGCGGCTTCATGAGCGATGACGGCGTCAACCATCCGTGCTACACGCCGTATCTGGAGGTCGTTCACTGAGCGGTCAAGGCGATCAGCGGGGCAAGGCGCTCAGACGACTGGCCTGTGCGCTCCTAGCTGCGTGGGGGCCAGTTCACTGGCTGAGGTGGCTCTCGGTAGCATCGCGCGGTAGCAACAGGGGCGGATAACCCCGGTCACCGGCTCGCCGCGATCGGCTACGCTGAACGTGGAGGCGGCATTGGCGGACGCCGACGGACACCATGGCGGGGACTGCAAAACCGCGTACACGGGTTCGAGTCCCGTCGTCTCCACCAGGTCATTCTTCAATACGTCCGAAACGGAGCTGCCTCGTCTCTTCAACTCCACGCTCCGACGATGGCGCCAATCAGCACAAACCCGATCAGCAACTCGGGCAGCCCGTGATAGACGGATTGCGCACCTTGCCGTATCGGCTCCCGTTGGTCAGTTCCGAGCTGGAAGCGGCATGTCAATTCCCGCTGCCGGGGTCATACAGCTCCGCCGAGGCCAAGTAGGTGCCGTTGCTCTCGCCGCCCGCCACCAGCACCGTGCCATCGGGCAGCAGCGTGGCCGTGTGATCGTTGCGGACCTCAATAATCATGTTCCCGGTGGCGGTCCAGGACCCGCTGCCCGGGTCATACAGTTCGGCGGAGGCCAGTAGCTCGCCGCTGTTGCTCTCGCCGCCCGCCACCAGCACCGTGCCATCGGGCAGCAGCGTGGCCGTGTGGTAGTAGCGGACCTCAATAATCATGTTCCCGGTGGCGGTCCAGGACCCGCTGCCCTGGTCATACAGTTCGGCGGAGGCCAGTAGCTCGCCGCTGTTTTGCTCGCCGCCCGCCACCAGCACCCTGCCATCGGGCAGCAACGTAGCCGTGTGATTGAAGCGGGCCTCGATCATGCTCCCGGTGGCGGTCCAGGACCCGCTGCCCGGGTCGTACAGCTCGGCGGGGGCCAGTAGCTCGCTTAGGTCGACGTAGCCGGCCATGCTAATGCCGGTGCCGCCCGTCACGAGCACCTTGCCATCGGGCAGCAGCGTGGCCGTGTGATCGTAGCGGGCCGCGGCCATGCTCCCAGTGGCGGTCCAGGACCCGCTGCCCGGGTCGTACAGCTCGGCGGAGGCCAGTGGGCCGGTGACGCCGCTGCTACCGCCGATGCCGCCCGTCACGAGCACCTTGCCATCGGGCAGCAGCGTGGCCGTGTGGTAGAAGCGGGCCTCGATCATGCCCCCGGTGGCGGTCCAGGTCCCGCTGCTTGGGTCGTACAGCTCGGCGGATGGACCGCTGCTGCTGTAGCCGCCTGCCACCAGCACCGTGCCATCGGGCAGCAGGGTGGCCGTGTGATTGACGCGGGCCGCGACCATGTTCCCGGTGGCGGTCCAGGACCCGGTGTCGGGGTCGTACAGCTCGGCGGAGGCCAGCAGCTCGCCGCTGAGGCCGCTGATGCCGCCCGCCACCAGCACCGTGCCATCGGGCAGCAGCGTGGCCGTGTGACCGGCGCGGACCCCGTCCATGTTCCCGGTGGCGGTCCACGCGGGCGGCCTTTGCTCGACTGGAGTCGAAGAGGCTGAAGACGACGCGTGAGCCGTCGGGGAAGGAGTCGCTGAGGTCTCGACGGACACGGGCAGCTTGACGATGCCTGACCCAACCAATGCCGCACCGCCGATAATCAGGGTGAGCAGGAGCGTGACGACAATCAGGACCCACGACAGACGGCGGGTCGTCGGCTGCATGGCCATAGCTCTCTCCTCGATGTCATACCAGAGGTTCGGCGCCGACACGTTGTCGAGCGTCCGGAAACGGGTGTGCAGATCAGTCATCGCTCATCACCCAGGAGAACGCGGAGATGCTTCCGGCCCCTGCTCAGATGCAGCGCGGACCGCAAGCTGATTGATCCCAGTGCGGCGCGCAATCTCGCGCACCGGGAGGTCGACGTAGTAGTGCAGCACGATGACCGCGCGCTGCTGCGGGGTGAGTTCCCGGAGCGCGACCAGCAGTTGCCCATCCGGGTGAGCGTCATGAAAGGCGCCTTCAGGCAGCGGTCCGCGCAGAAGGTTGGAGCCGCGCTTGAGATCTCCCTTGGCCAGGCGGAAGGCCGAGCGCCACACCCAGCTGCGCGCATCTCTGATTGCCGAGCCTCGGCGCAGCGCCTGGGCGAAGGCTTCGGCGACGGCATCGGAGGCCACGTCCTCGTTGCCGGCGAAGGCGTACAGCGCCCGCCACAGGCGACCACCGTCCTGCCGGTAGACCGCCTCAATCTCGTCAGTTGCCGCAACGCGAGCCACGATGGTCGTCACTATGCCTATACAGGGAGTGATCAGCGCCAAAAGGTGACAGCCGCGATGGAGGCGCAGGCTAGCGCGCGTTCAAGCCGCTACGGCCTCGGCCAATGCACGCGTCGCTGCACGGTGCCTGCTGGCTGGTTCGCATACTGTGAGGTACGGACCACCAATCCATCTTTCCCTTTGGCGGTTGGGTCTGGCGGGCCCGGCACCGCCCGCGGCATCCTTTCCACGCCTGATGCCGCTGACGACGATGACCAATGGCCCTTGCCCTCCCGCAAGACGCCGCCGGACAGTCAGCCCGAGGCTCCTATCGACACTCGGGCTCGAGGCACAGCACGCGGAGGACGACATGGCTGAGTCAACGCACAACGGACAAGGTCAAACCGGCGAAGGAGCGACCCGCCAATCGGGCCTGACGACGCGCCAGGGCCACCCTGTCCACGACAACCAGAACCAGCGGACCGTCGGCAGCCGCGGTCCGGCCACGCTTGAGAACTACCACTTCCTCGAGAAGATCAGCCACTTCGACCGCGAGCGGATCCCGGAGCGCGTCGTCCACGCGCGCGGCTTCGTCGCCCACGGCGTGTTCGACGCGTACGGCACGATCGGTGACGAGCCGGCCTCGAAATACACCCGGGCCAAGCTCCTCCAGACGAAGGGCAAGCAAACACCGATCGTCATCCGCTTCTCGACGGTCATCGGCGGGCGTGACTCGTCCGAGGTCGCCCGCGATCCCCGCGGCTTCGCCGTCAAGTTCAAGACCGAGGACGGCAACTGGGACCTGGTCGGGAACAACCTTCCCGTCTTCTTCATTCGCGACGCGATCAAGTTCCCGGACGTCATCCACGCGCTCAAGCCGGACCCGGTGACGTTCCGCCAGGAGCCGAACCGGATCTTCGACTTCATGAGCCTTACGCCGGAATCCATGCACATGCTGACGTGGCTGTTCAGCCCGCGCGGCATCCCGAAGAACTACCGGCACATGGACGGTTTCGGGGTCAACACGTACCGGATGGTCAACGCCCGCGGCGAGGGCGTCCTCGTGAAGTACCACTGGAAGACCCAGCAAAGGATCGAGTCGCTAACCCAGGAACAGGCCGACGCGATCCAGGCGACCGACCTCGGCAGCGCGTCGCGGGATCTCTTCGAAGCGATCGAGCGCGGCGACTATCCGCGCTGGGAGCTCAACGTCCAGATCATGAGCGATGGCGAGCACCCGGAGCTCGACTTCGATCCGCTCGACGACACCAAGACCTGGCCGGAGGATGTCTTCACGCTCCGGCCGGTCGGGATGATGACGCTGAACCGGAACGTCGAGAACTTCTTCGCGGAGAGCGAGCAGAGCGCCTTCGGGACCGGGGTCCTGGTCGACGGGCTCGAATTCTCCGACGACAAGATGCTTGTCGGCCGAACGTTCTCGTATTCGGACACGCAGCGCTATCGGGTCGGGCCGAACTACCTCCAGCTTCCGATCAACCAGCCCATCGCGCGCCCGGCGACGAACCAGCGTGATGGCCAGATGGCGTACTACGTCGACGCCACGGGCGAGAACCCGCACATCAACTTCGAACCGAGCTCGACCGGGGGCCTCCAGGAGGCCGATGCGGGCGGGCCGCCGTACGAGCCGGAGATCCACGGCCGACTCACCCGATCGCGGATTGAGCGGACGAACGACTTCGCCCAGGCCGGTGAGCGCTACCGCTCGATGCCTGATTGGGAGCGCGACGACCTGGTCGCCAACCTCGTCGGCCTGCTTGGCCAGTGCGAGCGTCCGATCCAGGAGCGGATCGTCGGGCTATTCGCGCAGTGCGACCCGGACTACGGGGCGCGCGTCGGCGACGGGCTCGGTCTGCGGTCGCCCGCGGGGGTCGCCGCTCGCTGAAGCTCGATCGAAGTCAGGTCGACTCTAGTAGACGGCCCATACGGGGCGCTCTACGTCAGGCAGACCCTGTCCGACGCCGACAGGCTCTGCGGCCCACGCCTTGGTGACCTTCGGCAGACGCGACACCTCACGCGCTGGTGAGATGTTCATGGGGTGCTGAGGCGTGGATGCCCCAGCTCTGTTAGGAGACACAAAGATGATCTGCCACGAATGCGCACGAGACGGCCTGGAGCAAGCGGCGATGGCTGAATGCCGCTTCTGCCACGTTGGGCTCTGCAAGCCCCACCTCGTTGCGTCGTACCAGAGCGGCGTCTTTCCGCAGTACGCCTGCAGCCACCATCCTGAGCGCGCCTTCGCAGGCGCACCGGCGCCCGCCAAACGCCACCTGACGGCGGATGCTCGATGAAGGCAGTCCTGGCCGGCTCGAGGACTTCCGGCTGCGGTTGGACATCGGAAGAACCAGGCTCCAGCTACGGGGATGGGTCCGTGGTCTCCACGCCGTACTGCTGGCGGATCTTCACGTAATCGACGCTGATGCCAGCTGCTTCCGCAGCATGCATGTCGCGGAAGTAACCCTCCATGCCGGAGGGCGCGAACAGGTGAAGCAGGCGACCGCCATCGGCGCCGACCTCGAACCCGTGTGCCATCCCGGGCGGGCCAAAGACGATGCCGCCCGGCTCGACCTCGTAGCGTTCGTCACCGACCTGAAAGGTCACCCGACCGTCCATGACAAGGAACGTCTCACTCTCCCGGCTGTGGATGTGTGTACTTGCGCCTTCGCCGGGGTCGTGACGGGTCTCGATCACCGTCAGCGTGCCATCGGTCGCGTCGGCCGCAACCTTGATCACCGCAGCCCATTCGCTGAAATCCAGGATTTCACCTGTTGCGACCGGAACGATCTTGGGTTCCACCGTGCGTCCTCCCGCTACAGATACCGCGCGACGGCCATCATCAGCGCGGCGAGCATGATGAGTGGCAGAGTAGGCGCATGACACATGGCGTCGTCGTCGTCGGAGGCGGATTCGGTGCCCTTGAGATCGCCCTGGCTCTGAGGAAACAGGACGTCAGCATTCCAGTCACCGTAATCGCCAGCGAGACTGAAATCGTCTACCGGCCGTGGCTGATCCGCGTCCCAGCCGGCGATCCCCAACCGCCTGTCATCCCGTTCGCCCGCCTGCTCGCGGCGGCAGGCGTCGACGTCGTGGCAGGCCGCGTGACGGCCGCCGATCTCGAGCAACGCCACGTGCTGCTCGACTCTGGCGCCCAGATCGAATATGACCAGCTGGTCGTGGCCACGGGCGCAGTAGCCGACCGTGGACGAGTGCCTGGCGCGCGTGAACACGCAGTCTTCCCCTGCGACCTCGACGATGCCGCCGAGTTTGCGACGCGGGTCTCCGCAGGGACCGCTCACGTGGCGGTCGTTTTCGGCTGGGAGCGGCCCGGACCAGGGCTGGAATACGCCGCCTGGATCGCCGCCCGCCGTCCCGGCGTGCGAGTCACGGCCATCGACGGCGACGACACAATGGGGCGCCGCTTCGGCGATAAGGCCACGGCTTGGGTCAGGGCGCTCTTTGAACAGCGGGGAGCGCAGTTGGTCACCCAGGGCCCCGTTGAGCGGATTGGCGCGGGAACCGTTGAACTCCGCGGGAGCGCGGTCGAGGCCGACCTGATTGCCATCGTCGCGCCCCTTCGAGGCAGCACCCAGTGGCTGCCGCAAGGTCTTCTGGACCAGCGCGGCATGCTGCGCGCCGACAGTGCGATGGCTGCTGGAGCCGGAGTTTTTGGGATCGGCGACGTGGTGGCCGTGCCCGAGGGTTACCGTCTTCCGCCGGCGCTGCGCTCGATCCAGGCCACCGCTGCGGGGATCGCCCGCAATGTGACCGGCGCGCTCGGCGGTGCCGCCCCGCAAGCCCTTCTCAAACCAGGCCAGCCCGACATGATGTTGCCGGACCTGGCGGGAGCCGCCCTGCTCGTTCGAGAGCGCCGGCTCATCCTTCGCGGCCGCCTGCCGCTGCTGATCAGGTCCGTCGGCGAGCGGCGCTACCTGCGGTCGAGGTCCGCACAGAAGGCCTGAGGCAACACGATGGATCTGAAGCCCGACTCAAGAGAGCAAGAGTGCGCATGCCCAACCGATGCCCGGATCGCGCGACATTTCGACGCCAAGGTGGCCGAGTGCCGGACGGTGTCCGAGGATCCGGGCCTGGTCGCCGTCTCGCAGCGTCTCAGAGATACGCTGCTGTCGCTCGATCCGACCAGCAGGACGGTGCTCGAGCTTGGCTGCGGGCGCGGTGGTCTGCTCCTTCGAGCTGGTCCAGGCGGGTGCGGCGCGCGCCACGGGCCTGGACCTGTCGCCGGCAGGCATCGATGCGGCACGCGATCGGTTCGCGCAAGCGCAGCTCTCAGAACGCGCGCATCTCTCGGTCGGTGACGCCGCGCGCGTCCCGCTCGAGCCACATGACTGGGTGATCCTGGACCGCGTCATGTGTTGTTACCCGGACGTGGAGGGACTCCTCGCGAACACGCTGCCGGCAGCGAGGCAAATCTACGCCTTCACCGTCCCAACCTCGCGGGGCTGGCGAGGTGTGGCCGCCCGGCTGGAAGAGTGGTTCGAGAATGCCTGGAACAACCTGCGCGGCCAGTCGTGTCCTGGCTACGTGCACAGCCTCGACCTGATCGAGGAGCGCCTCGTCATGGCCGGCTTCCGGCTTCGTCACCGCGACCGTCAGCGCCTGTGGCATATCGCGGTCTATGAGCGTTCCGCCGGGTGAGCCATAGTCTCAGGCCAGGGCCGTAGTTCGGCAGGCGATTGGGGGCGGCTCAAGCATCCAAGGGACTTGTATGACGGATCATGCCCGGTACGGACCACCGCCCCTCAGCCTCCCGGCAGGCCCGGCATGCCCGGCATGCCCGGCAGGCCGCTGGGGAGGGTGAAACCGCCCTCCTGCACCTGATCGGCCGGCGGCGGGCTGACCGTCACCGGCTCGTCAAAGGCGCTCAGGGTGAGGGTCAGGCTCACCGTGCCGACCTTGGCGCTGTCAATGCTCGTCGACAGGCTGGTCAGCCACATCTTCTCCTTGTCGAACTGGAGGTCGAGCACAAGCGCGTTGCCGAAGATGTCGGCCGGGTTCACCGACGGCATCGGGCTGGCGCTGGCCATGCTGGCCATCACCGAGGACGGGATCGTCACCTGCACGTGGTAGCACTTCCGATCGCCGCAGGTCACATCGTCGAGCTTCTTGGTAGTGACGCCGTCCTTGGCCAGGAACTCCTTGAGCTTCGCGATCATCGCCTTGGGATCGGTCCCCGCTGAGGCCGATGCGCCCGAGGCGTCCGGGCTGGGGATCGGCAGCGCCTGGTGCGACCACTTGGGGCCAGTCAGCGTCGTCTTGACGTAGAGGTCCCTGTCGATCAGCAGGACGTCGCCCTTCAGCCCCAGCAGGGTCGGGACGGCGAAGGTGAGCGAGGCCGATCCGCTGGTCGCCACGTCTCCCTCGAAGGTGGTCCCGTCCAGGCTCAGGCTGGTGCCCGATTTCGGTTCAATGAAGTTGCCGGTGATCCCTACCGACACGTGGAACGAGCTCACGTCGCCGGTCTTGTCCAGTCCCTGGGCCACGATTTCCTTGGGATCGGTCAGGGAGCCGGCCCCACAGGCCGCCAAAACGGCACTCATCACAAGCAAGATAGGAGCGAGTCTGCGGAGCACGGGTGAGACCTCTATTGCAGTTGGTTGCCTGCCGGCAGCATACGCCGGCGGCGCGACCGTGGCACGACGAGCGAATTGGACCGATGATGGTGCCAATGCGCCGCATTGAACGGACCGCCCATATCGCCGCGACCCCCGCCGAGGTGTACGCCTTCGTGTCCGATCCCGCCAACCTGCCGCGCTGGCAGACGGGGATCGTCTCGTCGGTGCGCACCTCGCCGCCGCCGACCGTCGCCGGCTCCACCGGGCGGGTGGTGTTCGAGGTGATGGGCCGGCGGGTGACCGCCGACACCACGGTTCGGGAAGCAGTGCCGGATCGGCGCCTCGTGCTGGCCACCAGCGCGAGCGGGATGGCCGTGGTCGCATCGCTCGACCTCGCCGCGGCAGAAGGCGGCACGCAGGTCACCTTCAGCTCCGAGGTGAAGGCGGAGAGCATCTTCATGGCCCCGCTCGAGCGGATGGTCGCCGATGCGGCCGAGAAAGACCTCGACGCCAGCCTGGCAAGGCTCCGGGCAGCCCTGGCGAAGCCCGACTGAGTCGAACGACCAGGCGGAACGCCCACTTCGTGACGATCCTCGCGCCGACGACCGGACGGAGTATCCTCGCGCCAACGTCACGAACAGCGGAGGCGAACCGATGTCGGAGTCACACGACCCGAGTGATGCCATCGGGACGGTAAGCCACTATTTCAGCCGCGTGTCCGTTGCGGCCATCAGCCTCAACGCGCCGCTCTCGGTCGGCGAGCGGATCCACATTCGTGGCCGCAAGACAGACCTTGTGCAGACCGTGCAGACGATGGAGATCGAGCATCAGCGCGTCGACCGGGCCGCGGCGGGTGATGACGTGGCCATCGGTGTCGAAGATCACGTTCGCGAACACGACGAGATCTTCCGGGAAGCCTGACCCTGATCGTCGGCGCGGGGCAGATGGCAGAAGTCAAGACCTCAGACGTCGTTCTCCGCCGGGCCACGTCCGAGGACGCGGGAACGGTGACAGAGGTCTACCTGCGATCGTTCAAGGGCACGTACCGTTTCCCGTTGGCCCACACAGACGAACAGGTCCGCGACCATATCCGCGATGACGTCATTCCCACCCAGGAGACGTGGGTAGGGGTCGCGACGACCGGGCTGGTCGTCGGGATGATGGTCCTCGAAGGCGCGGAGCTCGATCACCTCTACGTTGCCCCCGGCTGGACGGGCCGCGGGATCGGTAGCCGCTTCGTAGAGCTCGCCAAGCGGCTCCGGCCGACGGGATTGTCGCTGTACACCTTCCAGGTCAACCAGCGGGCGCGCCGCTTCTACGAGCGCCACGGCTTCGTCTTCGTCGATCAGAACGACGGCTCTCGCAACGAGGAGCAGCAGCCTGACGTGCGCTATGCGTGGCCCGGTGATGGGCTCGTCGCACAGGAGACAAGCGGGACATATGCCTCCGACTAGCCCACCACCGATTTCATGAGGGGCGTGCCGTTCCCTACCTGGCGACCCAGCCGGCTGGCCCGGTGCCTGAACGAAACCAAGCTGCGACCCCGACGCCACTCAATGCCCAAGCGCCGACGGGACCTTCTCCCAGGTAGCCTCCCAGGAGTCGCCATCTTCATCGGGATCGGCTACGGATCGGCCCTGCGTTATACTCCCCGCCGAAACGCGTTGACGCGGGAGCAGTACGCGCGTCCGGAGATCAGCAGCGAGCCGGGAGGGTGCAAGCCGGCAATCCGAGGAGCGCAGAACTCGCCCGCTGAGCAGTCGAGCCGAAAAGCCTGACCGGGATGGCGCCCGATAGCAGCGCCGATGAGTGGACCGATCGTGGGGTTGTAGCTCAGCTGGGAGAGCACCTGCATGGCATGCAGGGGGTCGGGGGTTCGAGTCCCCCAGCTCCACCACCCCCTTCGGTCAAGTCAGCGTGGTACCGCGAAGGCCCCCCTTCGTCCTGACGAGGCGGGGGCTTTGTCATATCTGTCAACGTAATGGACCGATGAGGACGACGTGGCCACCATGACGACCAGCAGCGAGGCACGCACGGCCAGGGATGGCCGCCGCTGGACGCTGCGTCCCGCCCGTCCGACCGATTCCCGGGCCCTCGCCCGCCTCTTCTCCGACGTGCGCGCCGAGGGCCGCTGGCTGGTCACCCCGCCGAGCGCGCTGAGCGAGCCCTCGGAGGCGTTCTTCGTGGGCGAGATGATCCGAGAGGCGGGAGGCCTGGCGCTGGTCGCCGAGGCCGACGGCGAGGTGGTCGGCAACCTGCTGGTCAGCGTCGAGCGCAGCGTGGTCAGCGATCACGTCGGGACCCTGTCGATCAGCGTGGCCGATGGCTGGCGCGAGGTGGGAATCGGCTCCGCGCTGGTAGCCGCCGCCCAGGCCTGGGCCACCGAGCGCGGCCTGGCCAAGGTGGCGCTGAGCGTCTTTCCGGACAATGCGCGGGCGATCGCGGTCTACGAGCATGCCGGCTTCGTGCGCGAGGGGCTGCGTCTGCGACAGTTCCGCGCGCCGGGCGGCGGCTTCCGCGACGAGCTGCTGATGGCCTGGTTCCCCGAAAAGGAGACATCGGAATGAGCGAGCCCACCGCCCGCTTCGACCCGCACGCCTACGAATCGGGCTGGCGCGAGCGCTGGGAGGCGGACGGGCTGCATCGGGCCCCTGACGACGACCCGCGCGACAAGTTCTACCTGCTGACCATGTACCCGTACCCATCGGGCGACCTGCACGTCGGCCACTGGTACGCCCAGACCGGGCCCGACATCGTGGCGCGCATGCGCCGCATGCAGGGGCTCAACGTGATGCTGCCGATGGGCTTCGACTCCTTCGGCCTGCCGGCCGAGAACGCGGCGATCGACCGCAACATCCACCCGGCGGTCTGGACCTCCGCCAGCATCGACCGCATGCGCGTCCAGTTCCGGACGATGGGCTGCATGTTCGACTGGTCGCGCGAGGTGGTCACCAGCGAGCCGGAGTACTACCGCTGGACACAGTGGCTCTTCGTGCAGTTCTTCAAGGCCGGGCTGGCCTATCGGGCCATGGCGCCGGTCGACTGGTGCCCCAGGGACCAGGTGGTGCTGGCTCGCGAGCAGGTGGAGGGCGCCGATCGCCACTGCTGGCGCTGCGGCACGCCGGTCATCAAGCGCGACCTGGAGCAGTGGTTCTTCCGCATCACGCGCTATGCAGACGAGCTGCTCGACTTCAGCAAGATCGACTGGCCTGAGCCGATCCGCCTGATGCAGACCAACTGGATCGGCCGCTCGGAGGGCGCGGAGATCGACTTCGCGCTGGAAGCCGATGGAATGGCGCCGATCCGCGTCTTCACCACCCGTCCTGACACCACCTTCGGGGCCACCTTCATGGTGCTGGCGCCCGAGCATCCGGCGGTGGCCGCCCTGACGACCGATGCGCAGCGCGCGGAGGTGGAGGCCCACGTGGCGAGCGCCCGCCGCGAGACCGAGATCGAGCGCATGAGCACCGAGCGCGAGAGGAATGGGGTCTTCATCGGTTCATACGCCATCAACCCGATGACGCAGGAGCGGGTCCCGATCTGGATCGCCGATTACGTGCTGCCCGGCTACGGCACCGGCGCGATCATGGGCGTCCCCGCCCACGACGATCGCGACCACGCCTTCGCGACCCGCTACGACCTGCCGATTCGCTTCGTGGTGGCGCCGCGTGACGGCGGGCTCGCCGAGGGCCAGCCGTTCCTGCCGCACACCGATGACGAAGTGCTGATCGACTCCGGCGAGTTCAGCGGGATGAGCGCCGCTGAGGCGATCGGTGCGATCACGGCGAGCCTGGCGGAGCGGGGGCAGGGCAAGCCATCGGTCACCTACAAGATCCGCGACTGGCTGGTCAGCCGCCAGCGCTACTGGGGCGCACCCATCCCGATCGTCCACTGCCCCGAGCACGGGGCACAGCCGGTGCCGGAGGACCAGCTGCCGGTGCTGCTGCCGCGCGACGTGGACTTCGCGCCGACCGGGGTGAGCCCGCTCCAGTCCGACGCCGCGTTCCTGGCCGCCACCTGCCCGATTTGTGGCGAGCTCGCGCGCCGCGAGACCGACACGATGGACACCTTTGTCGATTCGTCGTGGTATTTCCTGCGCTACTGCTCACCGCGCGACGATGCGCGGGCATGGGATCCGGAGGTGGTGAGCCGCTGGATGCCGGTCGACCTGTACACCGGCGGCGCCGAGCACGCCGTGCTGCACCTGATGTACTCGCGCTTCTTCGTCAAGGCGCTGCGCGACATGGGGCAGCTGGCTTTTGACGAGCCGTTCAGCGCGCTGCGCAACCAGGGCCAGATCCTGGGCGCCGATCACCAGCGCATGAGCAAGTCGCGGGGCAACGTGGCCAACCCCGACGAGCTGGTCGCCCGCTTCGGGTCCGACGCGGTGCGCTGCTTCCTGATGTTCATCGGGCCGTGGGACCAGGGCGGGCCGTGGAACCCGACCGGCATCGAGGGGGTGTCTCGGTTCCTGGGACGGGTGTGGGCCGCGGCGCAGGCCACGGGCGGCGCAGGCGTGCGCACCGTGCCGGGAATGCCCCCCGCGCAGAGCCTTGTCGGCGAGCCGCCCGGCAGCGGCGGACCGGAGCCGCGCCAGACGCTGGCAGCCATCGACGGCGGGAGCCGGGAACTACGGCACGTCACCCATCGGACCATCCAGCAGGTGAGCGAGGACTACGCGGCGTTCCACTTCAACGTCGCCCTCTCCAAGCTGATGGAGCTGACCAATGCCATCGGTCGAGCGCGAGACGACGGCCTGGCCGGGACCGATGCGTATGCCGAGGCGGTCCACACGCTGCTGCTCCTGCTGGCGCCGATCGCACCGCACATCGCCGAGGAGCTGTGGGCGCGGCGCGGCCGGCCGTACAGCATCCACCAGCAGGCATGGCCAACCTTTGATCCGGCGCTGGCCGCGGCCGAGATGATCGAGCTGCCGGTGCAGGTCGACGGCAAGCTGCGCGATCGGCTGGTGGTGGCGCCGCAGACCTCGACCGAGGAGATCGAGCGGCTGGCGCTGGCCAGCGAGCGGGTGCAGGCCTACCTGAAGGGACGCGCACCCGCCAAGGTGATCCAGATCCCCGGTCGCCTGGTCAACATCGTCAGCCCGCGGGACTAGGGTTGCGTCTGGCGGCACCGCGCCGTCGCCTTTGTTGAGCCGCTGGTAATCGACGCGTAAGGGGCCCCCCGCTAGGCTCCGCTTCCTGCTTCCGGGGTCCGGCGTCGAGTGCCCGGACGCCAGGCCCCGGACAGGTCGGTAAGCCAACCCGCTCGCCTCCCACGACGGGAGGAGCGCGGTGACCCTGGGCGACCGGATCGCGATCGCCGCACTGGCCTCTGCGCTGGCCGCCGTCGCCGTGGGCGGCTGGCTGCTGCTGGCCTCCGGCCCCGCAGCCGACCCGAATGGCGACCAGTTGCTGGATCCGTTCTCGGAGCTTCCGTCCGCCTCGCAGATCTCCAGAGGCGCCGTGGTGGTGGACGTCGAGGGCGGCGTCCTGCGACCGGGGCTCGTGCGGCTGGACGCCGGCGCCCGGGTGGCCGATGCGATCGCGGCAGCGGGTGGCTATTCGCCGGCGGCTGACCTGCTGGCGGCCGTCGCTCAGATCAACCTGGCCGCGGTCCTCCGCGACGGACAGCAGGTGCTGGTGCCGATCCTGGGGGCGTCGACCGGCGGGGGCGGCTCCGGTGCCGGCAACGGGCTGGTCGACCTCAACCACGCGTCGCCGGAGGAGCTCGATGCGCTGCCGGGGATCGGTCCGGTAACGGTCCAGAAGATCGTCGCGGCGCGGACTGAGCAGCCATTCGGCACGCTCGACGAGATGGTCCAGCGCAAGGTGCTGACCAGCGCCCAACTGGAGAAGATCCGTGATCTCGTGACCGTCAGCTGAGGCTGACATCTCCGGTGACCACGCGGCTCGCCCTCCCGGGGGCGTTGGCCGGATGCATGCTGGGAGTCCTGGCCGCGGATGCCCATCTGGCAGCGGCCGCGCTGCTGGGCGGAGTCGCGGTGATCATCGGCGCCCTGCTGGGTTTCGCTGCGCGTGGTCACCGACCGCCGGCCGGCATGCTCGTGGTCGGTGCCGCCTGCGTCATTGGCCTGCTGATCGGGGTGCTGCGCGGCGGGGCCGCCGTGTTGCCCACCGGTCCGGGAAGCGTGAGCGGGCTCATTGGGCGGGGAGAGCTCCAGCTTGCGGGGACGCTGGTCGACGAGCCGCGGCCGAACGGGAGCTCCCAGCAGGCGATCCTGGACCAGGTGAGCGTCGGCACTGGCGGCGGCAGGCCGGTGCGAGCCCGCCTGCTGGCCCGGCTACCGCGCTCATCGCCTCTGCAGATCGGCGACCGGGTGGCGTTGGTGGCTATCGTCGAGGCGCCCGAGGCCTTCGATGGGTTCGACTATCCCGCCTTCCTGGCGCGGCAGGGGGTTGGCGGCATCGTGCGCGCCCGCGCGGCCGAGGTGACGCACCACGGCATCACCGGGCTTGCCGGCGTGGCAGCCGCGGTGCGGGGCTGGCTGCTGCGTGGGCTCAACGACCTCGTCCCTGAGCCGGAGGCGGCGCTCGGCGACGGAATCCTGCTCGGGGCTCGCGCCGGGATCGCGCCGGAGGTGAGCGACGCCTTCGCCACTGCCGGCCTGACCCACGTGGTGGCCATCTCGGGCTGGAACATCGCCATCGTCGCGGCCTTGATCGGGAGCCTGACCCGACGGCTCGAAACTCGCCGCGGTGGACGGTGGATGGCGCCGCTGCTAAGCGTGATCGCCGTCGCGGGGTACGTGGTGCTCACCGGGGCGACGCCATCGGTGGTGCGTGCCGCGTTGATGGCCGGAGCAATGCTGGTGGCCAGGCTCGGCGGGTCGCGGGCGCACGCCGCATCCGCCCTGGCGCTGGCGGCACTGGTCATGCTGGTCGCCGCGCCATCGGTCCTGTGGGACGTGGGATTCCAGCTGTCGGCGCTGGCCACCGCCGGTCTGATCTGGTTCGGGGCCGCTATCGAAGCTCGCCTGGGCCGATGGCCGGGCTGGCTGCGCGAGCCGGTGGCCCTCACCCTGGCGGCCCAGATCACCACCCTGCCGATCATTGTCAGCACCTTCGGCCGTCTGTCGCTGGTCGCCCCGCTGGCCAACGTGGTGGTGGTGCCCATGGTGCCGATGGCGATGCTGGCCTGCGCGGTGGCGGCCGTGGTGGGGGCCGTGCAAACGCTGGTCCAGATCCCGATCCTGGGGGACCTGCTGGCCTGGCTGAGCGGGGGAATCGGCTGGCTATCGCTGCGGACCATGATCGCGGCCGGGCAGCTGGCGGCCGCACTCCCCTTCGCCTCGCTGAGCGTCACCGCGCCCGGCTGGCTGGCGCTGGCCTGGTACCCGGGACTTGCCGTCGTCTGGCGCCGGCTGCAGCGGGAGACCGCCGAGCCTGCCTCCACCCTGCCAAATCCGGTTGCCGCCGCTCCGCTCGGCTCCAGGTGGGGCCATCTGTTCAAGCGCTTCGCAGGCGTAATGACCTCCCTGGCGCGCCCAGCGGTGGTGGCAGGTGGCGTGGCCGCGCTGCTGGTGGCCATCTCGCTGGCCGGGCTGCCGGACGGCAGGCTGCACCTCACCGTGCTCGACATCGGGCAGGGGGACGCGATCCTGATGCAAGCGCCCTCGGGAGCTGTAGCCCTCATCGACGGCGGTCCCGATCCGGACCTGCTGCTGCAACGACTCGGCGAGGCGCTCCCCTGGTGGCAGCGGCGGATCGACGTGCTGATCCTGACCCACCCGCACGAGGACCACGTGGCCGGTCTGCCTGCCGTCCTGGAGCGCTATCGGGTCAGGTTGGTGCTCAATCCGGCCCGCGCCTACCCCAATCCAACCTATGCGCGCTTCCTCGAAGCGGCCCGCGCCGAGCCCGGGGCCCGAATGGTGGTCGCTCGTGCCGGGCAGCGGATCCGGCTCGACGGCTCAGCCAGCCTGACCATCCTCTTTCCAACCCAGGCCGATCTCGCCGCTCCACTGCCCGCGGGCGACATCAACAACGCGTCGATCGTCACGCTCCTGCGCAGCGGCGGCTTCACGGCGTTGCTCACCGGCGATGCAGAGGCGCCGGTCGAGGCGCTCCTGGCCGCCCGCGGACTGCTGAGCGCCGTGGACGTGCTCAAGGTCGGCCACCACGGGTCCAATTCGAGCACCACGCCGACGCTGCTCGACGCCGTGCGGCCGCGGGCGGCGCTTATCTCGGTCGGCCTGGGCAACGATTACGGGCACCCGCACCGCGTGACCCTGGACAAGCTGGCGGCGATCCGGGGCCTGAAGGTCCACCGCACCGATCTCGAGGGCAACCTCGAGGTGATCAGCGACGGAGCTCGGTACGAGGTTCGCAGCCGCGCCGCCGATGACGGATGGCGGCCGGTTCGCGCTCAGACGCCGATCGCCGCCGGCAAGCGGCCGACCAACCTCGGCGGGCCGGGTAGCATCGCGGCATGGCTCTTCCCACCCGCGCCGAAGCCGAAGCGTTGCTCGCCTCGTACGAGCTGCCGGACGGGATCGTGGCGCATGCACGCGGGGTCAGCCGGGTGGCGGCCGAGGCCGCGCGCCGCCTGGCGAGCACGGGCGTGGCGGTCGATCCGCAGCTCGTCGAGGTCGCCGCCCTGCTGCACGACATCGACAAGCTCGCGACGCGCGACAACGGAGAGCCGCACGGCCTCGTCGGGGCGCGCTGGCTGACGGAGCTCGGGTATCCGGAGCTTGCCGCTGCGGTGGCCTCACACCCGGTGAGCTGCCTGCTCGACCGGGAGCGCGCCCCGCGCGACTGGCCGTCGAAGCTGGTGGCGATCGCGGATCGGCGATTCGACCAGCGATTTGTCAGCATCGACCAGCGGATTGACGGGATGGCCGAGCGCTACCCGCAGTACCGCGCCGAGCTCGAGGCGGCTCGGGAGCCCGCCCAGGCGCTCGAGGCGGAGCTGGCGAGCGCCCTCGGGCTGTCCGCGGCCGAGCTGGACGGCGTGCTGCACGATGCCGCGCAACCGAGCCGGGAAGAGGCAGAGTGACCGCCTGGCTGCTCCTGGTGCACGGCGACGACGGCTTCGCCATCGACCAGGTGCTCCGCGATTTCGCGAACCAGGTCGGCGCGGCCGAGCGGACCGAGGTGACCCCGGCGGGGTCTCCCGACGAGGCGGCGATCGACCGGGCACGGCTGGCCTCCGCCTCGGTCGGCATGTTCGGGCCGCACCTGGCTGTGCTGCGCCAGCCACTGCGCGCGGCGGGGCGCTCGAACGCGGCCACCGACCGCTTGCTGGCCCTGGTCAGCGGCCTCCCCGACGGGGCAGCGCTGGCCCTGGCCGAGCTGCGCCCATCCCGGGATGCGGGAAAGCCGCCGGCCCTGCTGAAGCGGCTGGCCGACACGGTGCGGGAACGTGGCGGCAGCGTCGAGGAGCGTCCGGCGCCGCGGCGCAACGAGCTGCAGGGCTGGACCCGCTCACATGCCGCCGCGCTGGGGATCGCCATCGAGCCCAAGGCGGCGGCCCTGCTGGCCGAGCGGATCGGCGGTGCCGTCTGGGAGTCGGATATCGAGCGCGGGGAGCAGACGCGGGTGGCCGATGGCGAGCTGCGCAAGCTGGCGACCTACGCGGGCGATCGGCCGATCCAGGTGGCCGATGTCGAGGCGCTGGTGGCCGATGTGCGGCCGGCCAGCCTGTACGCCATCGGCAACGCCATCGACCGGCGCGAGCCCGCGGCCGCCGCCGCGGCCCTGGAACGGGCGCTCGACGAGGGCCAGCCGGTGCTGCGCATCATGGCCGCGCTCCAGGCGCGCATCTCGGACCTGATCGTGGCACGCGATATGGTGGCGCGTCGAGCGACGCCGCAGGAGCTTGCCAAGCGCGTCGGTCGCGGCAACGCGCGGTCCGCCGAGCGGGTCGTCGAGGCGGCCGGCCGCTACAGCGCGGCGGAGCTCGAGGCGATGTTGAAGGGGCTGTTCGAGGCGGACCTGGCGATCAAGGCCAACGCGATGACGGAAGAGCCGGCGCTGGCCGCGTGGCTCGGGGAACACCTGCTGGCCACGCGTCGCACGCGCGGCTAGAGACGCAGGTCAGACGGCTCCGGCGCGCAGGACCCGGTCGCTCTGGATGGCGAAGGTGCAGTGCGCCTCGCCCAGGCCCAGGATCCCGATCAGCTGGCGGTCAACGTAGAGCTGCCGGCACGGGACGCACAGCGCACCGGGGATGGCGAAGAAGAGTCGCTCCTCGGCTGCGGCGTCACGGAATGCTGCGTCGTAGACGCTGCTCAGCAGGCTTCCGCCGCAGAAGCGGCAGCCATCGGCTGGGCTGGCATCCAGGATCGGCTCGGTCATGGCCCGAGCATGTGATCGACGCCGATCGGCCTCAATAGGAGGACCGGAGCAGTGCGGCATAGTACCGGGGTAGTACCCCCGGGCCGGGTCAGACGACGCGGACGACCGGCGTGGCGTTGCTCCAGAGCTCTTCCAGGCGGTAGAAGTCACGCTCCTCCGGCGAGAAGATGTGGACGATCACGCTGCCGTAGTCGAGGAGCACCCAGCGGGCGGAGCCGCGGCCCTCGGTGCCGAGCGGGCGGATCCCCTCTTCCCGCAGCTGGTCGACGATCGCCTGGCCAAGGGCATGAACCTGGCGCTCGCTGCGGCCGCTGCAGATGACGAAGTAGTCCGCCATGCTGGTCACCTCGGCGGTGCGCAAAAGCACGATGTCCTCGCCCTTCTTGTCAGAGGCGAGCTCGACGATCCGATGCCCCAGCTCGGCTGGATCGATCTGGATGCGCTCCTGTTGCGGTACCTGCAGCTCGTCCTCCGCTCGTCGTGTCACGGTTTGCGCGGCCGCCGGTAGAGGCCCCGCGCTCGGATCAGCTCCTCCACCGCCGCGGGGACAAGGTAGCGGATGACACGCCCGGCCGCCACCCACCGCCGGATCTGGGTGCCGCTCACCTCCAGCGCCGGCCCTTGAAGAAGGTGAATCCGATCCGCCGCCTTCCCGAAGCGGCCACGAAGAGCGGCGCGATCCGGCAAGGTGCTGCCCGGCCGCGGCCCGACCGCCCATTCCGCAAGCTCGAGGATCCGATCGGGCTCGCGCCAGGTGTCGATCTGGGCCAGCGAATCGGCGGCCATCACCAGCACGAGACGTGTTGCCGGCCCGTAGTGGGCCTGCAGGGCCTCGAGGCTGTCGACCGTGTAGGAGGGGCCGGGGCGCTCCATCTCGATCAGGCTGACCTCCAGCAACGGGTTGTCGGCGACCGCCAGGCGCGTCATCAGGATCCGATCGGCCGCGTTGCTGATCGCCCGCCCGCCCTTGTGGGGTGGCCGAGCAGCAGGCATCAGCAGCACACGGTCGAGCCCCATGGAATCAGCCGCCAGGCTCGCCAGCCATAGATGGCCGATGTGCGGCGGGTCGAAGGTGCCGCCCAGGATGCCGATGCGCTGGCCGACCAGGGCCAGCTTGCGCTGCGTCAGCGCCCGGGGGGCGGTCAGGGTGGGGCTCACGACTCGTCCGCCCATTCCAGCTCAGCCTTGCCGATGCGGACCAGCGTGCCGGCCCCGGCTCCCTGCCGGCGCAGCTCGGCGTCGATGCCGAGCCGCTCCAGCGTGCGCTGGAAGCGTTCCCGCGACTCCTCGTTGTCGAAGTCGATGCGAGCCGCGCTGGTCTCGATCCGACGACCGCGCACCCGCAGCGCATCGCCCTCGGCGACGACCTCCCAACCGTCTTCGAGCGGGTCGAAACGGTGCACCCGCAGCGCCGGCTCCGACGGGGCGGCGGCGATCTTCCGATCGGCCTCCGCCAGCGCTGCGCCCAGCGCCTGCCGCAGATCCTCCATCCCGGTCCCGTCGTGCGCCGAGATCGCCAGCGGCTGGTGGCCTGCCTCGCGCAGGGCGGACCGTACCCGCGGCCAGTGCCGTCGCGCGGCGGGGAGATCCTGCTTGGTCACGATCACTGTCAGCGGGCGCTCGAGGAGTGCAGGGTCGTGCTCGCGCAGCTCGATCTCGACCGTCTGCCACGCCGCGACCGGATCCGGCGCGGCGCCGTCCACCACCCCGACCAGCACCCGTGTCCGCTCCACGTGCCGCAGGAAGGCGTGTCCCAGCCCATGGCCCTCGCTGGCCCCTTCGATCAAGCCGGGGAGATCCGCGATCACCGCGCGCCGCTCATCGTCCAGCTCGATCACCCCCAGGTTGGGCTCGGTGGTGGTGAACGGGTAGTCGCCGACCCGCGGGGTGGCGGCGGTGAGCGCGGCCAGCAGCGTCGACTTGCCGGCGTTGGGGGCACCGACCAGGCCGATCTCGGCGATCAGCTTGAGCTCCAGCTCCAGCCAGCGCTCCTCCCCGGGGTCGCCTTTCTCGGCGTGGGTGGGCGCGCGGTTGGTGGCAGTCGCGAAGTGGACGTTGCCGCGGCCGCCGCGGCCGCCGTGGCCGACCACCAGGCGGCTCCCCGGCGCGAGCAGCTCGCCGAGCCACTCCCCTGGGGTGCCCTCGGCGTCCGCGGTGCGGATCACCGTGCCGGGAGGCACCGGCAGAACCACCGACGCGCCGTTGCGGCCGTGGGCCTTGCGCCCCGCGCCAGCGCCGCCGGGCTTGGCTCGCACGTGGCGTCGATGCAGAAAATCGCCCAGCGTGGTCATCCCCGCGTCGGTGGTCAGGACCACGTCGCCGCCCCGCCCGCCATCTCCGCCATCGGGGCCGCCACGGGGGACGTGTGCCTCACGACGAAACGACGACGCCCCATCCCCGCCGGCTCCGGCGGAGACGAAGATCCGAACGTGGTCAGCGAACATCGGGAACCGATGATAGCAAGGGGCTCAGGCCGTTCCGGCGGGGGCACCCGGCGTCCGCCAGGGCGCCGGCGAGCCTAGAGGTAGCGAAGGGGGTTGACGAACACCCCGTTGACGATCACCTCGAAATGCACGTGCGGGCCGGTGCACAGGCCGGTGCAGCCAACCCCGGCGACCGTCTGGCCGCGGGCGACCACCTCACCGACGGCGACCGCGATGGTGCCCAGGTGGTTGTAACGGGTCACGATCCCGTTGCCGTGGTCGATGGCAACCTGGAAGCCGTAGCCGCTTCCCTTCCAGCCGGCCGAGGAGACCACCCCGGCATCCGCCGCGACCACTGCGCGCCCGGCCGGCGCGGCGATATCCAGAGCCTTGTGGCCCGAGCTGAAGTACTGCGAGATGATGCCGCCGGGGACCGGCCACAGCAGCGTGCCATTGCCCACGATCTTGGCCGGTGCGACATAGGCCTTCCTGGCAGCGGCCGGAGGAGGAGGAGGAGGAGCCACCGGGGTCGGCAGCGGGGTCGGCGCGACCACCAGGTGGGAGCCGGTGCGGTTGAGCGCTGGATCGGTACGCTCCGGATCGGGAACGAGGGCGAAGTGGGCGCTCTTATGGTTCAGCGTGTCGCCGTCTGCGCCGCGCACCACGCTGACGAGGTTGAAGACCCCGTTCCCGTTCGCCGGGTCACCGCGCGCGGCAACGAAGCCGGCGATGGCGGTGATGGCGACGAGGCCGATCACCAGCAGGTGGGCCATGCTCCGTGGCATGGGACGCGCTTCGGTCGAACGGCGCTGCGGCCTTGGCTGATCGGGCAATAGAGAGGCTCCAGGATAGGTCTTCCGATTAGCCGATTGCCCGACCTCGCTCATCCCCGCTCGGGCCGATGAGGTGGCGCGAGCCAAGGCCGTGCGCCGGGATGGTAGCAGCGCTTGGGTGACCCGGTCAACCTAGCAGGGGGATAAGGAGACAAGGCGCGCGAAATGCCGCACCCCTGGGCGCTGGCGGGCGGCCCTGACGGCAAAGGAGCTTGAGCGGCGATGTACCAGCTGGTGGCGACCGTCCCCGTGTCGGCCTGACCGTCAGTGTGACCAAGGCCCCGTCGTTGGTGACGGCCCGATACGTCATGGCACCCATGGCGTGGTCCTCACGACGGCCCGATACGTCAGTTAGTCCACGGCGTGGTCCGCGTGACGGCTAGATCGGATTGTCCTTGCGAGAGATGAGCCCTGCGAGAGATGAGCCCTGCGAGATCATCGCTGCAGTGCATAGAGACCGATGAGCACCGCGGCATTGAACGCCCAGTGGCAGCACAGCGGCGTGATGAGATTTCCGCTGCGGATCCGCAGCTGGGCGAACAGCCAACCGCCGAGGGCGACTGCGACGAATCCACCGAGAATTCCGACGGCCCAGCTCGAAGTACTGAGCGCCAGGCTGGTCTGACCAACCGTGTGCACAACGATCAGGCCGTGCCACAACGCGAAGGCAATGGCCGACAGCACCGCCGCCCGCCCATCGGTATAACGGCGGCGCAGCAGGGCAAGGAGCACGCCGCGGAAGGACAACTCCTCGGGCAGCACTGTCACGAGCGGCATCCAAATCAGAGCGCGCGTGATCACATCCGCAACCGTCATGCCGGCAAATGGTGCGTATTGCACTGGGCCCTCTACCAACAGACCGCTACGCAACAACACCAGCGCCGCCATGGCCACCACAGCCGCGACCGCCAGTCCCATCGCCGCGCCGCGTGCTGCGCGATGCCGAGTGATTCCCAGATCGGCCAACGTCAGATTGCAGCGACGCGATCACCCGATCATGGCCAGGATGAGAATCGCCGAGATGGTCAGAGCCGCCAGTTCCGAAGTGAAGAGTTCTCCGCCCGTGATCACGGTCACGACGTTTTCAAAGACCACCAAGGTCGCCGCCAAGATGATCAGTGATCGTGGTGTCGGTTTGATGGACTCCAAGTTTCTTTGTCCTTGTCTCGACCGTCGCCGCTCAAGCTCCTTGCGCCGTCAACGCTCACCCGGCCCGCTGGCAGCGTATTGGGGAGCTGCTTACCGCCCGCATATCGGCAGGCCTCATTGGGCCTGATCGTCAGGGAGCGGCCGGCCTGAGGACCGAGTAACGGCTGCGTCAGCGCCTCGGCGCGGGTCGGCACGGGCGTCAGGACCGTCGTTGTGACCAGACCTGGAGAACGCCTCCGGCGATCAGGGCCAGGACGCCGAGGGCCATCACTGGCAAATCACGATCGCCGCCCATGCCCATCAGCACCAGCAAGATGCCGAGCACCGTCAGCACGACGGTGATAACGGATCCCCAATTCATGTTGAGCTCCCTCGTGCGAGATTTCGGATACCTGTCGCCAGTCTCGCGGGTGGGGGCTGCGGGAATACTACGGTGGGCGGCGGGGCCGGGGCCGCCTGCACGCTACCGATCGCCGCGGCCGTGGCCGCTCGAGCTCCTCGCGCGCCTGTCCCTCGCCCCGCACCAGGTGTTCAGTCGGACCCCTCTCGCTATACCCCGTTAACTTTGCAGCTGGGTCAGGGAATGGTCACCGCCAGCTGCAGGGGTGCGGAGCCGAGGTCGGTGAGAGCGGCGTCGCCTGTGGCCAGGGTGATCCAGGCAACCGTCCGCGGTGCGCCCGTGGGTGGGGAGAGCGGCAGTCGCAGCTCCACTGACTCGCCGGGCGCCAGCGACGAAATGGTGAGTGCCAGCGGGATCAGGCCGTCCGGGGCGCGGCGCAGGTAGGGATGGTCGCTCGCCTCCCACCCGACGAGCAGGTGGAGGCCCGCCGGCCAGGCGCGGGTGCCAGTGTTGGTCAGTCGCACCATGAGCCCCGAGGCAAGCGCGGCCGGGTCGACGGACGGGATCCAGTACGGTGGCCCACTGCCGGGGACCGCCGCTGGCGCCGCTCCGGCCTCGCCGCCGTCGACCAGGGCGTCGTAGCGCACGGCGAGCGGCCGGTCGGTCAGGTAGGCGCTGATCGCCTTGGCGATGCCCGCGGCGATGGCCGCCTGGCCCTCCGGAGAGAGCAGGAGATCCTGCTCCGCGGCCAGGTTGATCGCGCCGACCTCGGTCAGGATCGCCGGCATCAGCACGCCACGCGTCGGCTGGGTGAGTGGATCGGGCCGCTCCGCGGTCGGCGTGAAGAGCGGCGGTGTGATGACGTAGTAGTTTGCCGACTCGACGCCGCGGTCCTGCCGGTCGTAGGTCGCCAGCGGCGCGATGGCTGCCACCACCGCGTCCTGCACCAGCCGCGCCAGCCGCTCGCTGGCGGAGATGCCCCAGGCCGTCTCATCGGTGTAGTAGGTCTGGGTTGCCGCAACCTGGACGCTGACCCCGTCCTGGAAGAGCGAGTTGATGTGGACGCTCACCAGCAGGTCGGCGCGCGCCACGTTGACCTTGTCGATTCGTGCCTGCAGCTCGTCACGGGCGCGCGTCTTGCCGACGGGGTCGAAGCCCGACTGGCCGTCGCCGTTGACGTCGCGGAAGGGGGCGCCGTGGCAGCCCAGGTCGGGGTAGTCATCGCCGGCCAGCAGATCTTCACCCTCGCGGATGAGCACCACATTGATGCCCTGCGCCAGCAGCTGGCGCCGCAGCTCGGTGGCGATCGCCAGGTTCATGGTCTTCTCGGAGAATGCGGTTCCCCTTCCGAGCGGGTCAGGCACCCCCCAGTCCAGGCAGCCGCCGTGCCCCGGATCGATGGCCACCACGATGGCGCCGGGGTTCGGCTCATAGACCGTGCTGGACGAGCCAGGGGCCGGCACCACGTCACCGATGCCGTCGGTTGGGCTGGCAATGACCGGCGCAGAAGCCGATGGAGAGGCGCTGGGGGCGTTCGGTGTCGAGCAGGCCGCCAGCAGCAGGATGCCGCCAAGCAGTGCGGCGACCCGGCGGCCGGCTGGAACGCCCATCGTCGCGCTGCCGATCAGCGCTCGGAGGCTTCGACGCTCTTGCTCAGGGAGACGAGGAATTCCGCGTTGTTCTTCGTCTTGCCGAGCCGCTGCATGAGCAGCTCGATCCCCTCGTTGGGACCGACCGCCGAGAGCATGCGCCGCATCGTCCAGGTCATCCGCAGCGTGTTCTCGTCGAGCAGCAGCTCTTCACGTCGGGTCCCCGAGCGCAGGACGTCGATCGCCGGGAAGATCCGCTTCTCGCTCAACTTGCGGTCGAGGGCCAGCTCCATGTTGCCGGTTCCCTTGAACTCCTCGTAGATGACGTCGTCCATCCGCGAGCCGGTGTCGACCAGGCAGGTGGCGATGATCGTCAGGCTGCCGCCACCCTCGATGTTGCGGGCCGCTCCGAAGAAGCGTTTGGGCGGGTAGAGCGCCACCGGATCGACGCCACCGGAGAGGGTCTTGCCCGAGGCCGGCAGGGCCAGGTTGTAGGCGCGCGCCAGTCGAGTGATCGAGTCGAGCAGGATCACCACGTCGCGCCCCATCTCCACCTGGCGCTTGGCGACCTCCAGGCACATCTCGGCGACCCGGGTGTGGTTCTCGGTCGGCTCGTCGAAAGTGGAGGCGTAGATCTCGCCCTTCACGCTGCGGCTCATGTCCGTGACCTCCTCGGGGCGCTCGCCGATGAGCGCCACCATGAGGTGGACGTCGGGGTAGTTATCGGTGACCCCTGCCGCGATGTGCTTCAGAACGGTGGTCTTGCCCGCCTTTGCGGGCGACAGGATCAGGCCCCGCTGGCCCTTGCCGATGGGGCTGATCAGGTTGATCAGGCGCTGGGTCAGGTTCTTCTGGTCGGTCTCGATGTCGAACATCTCGTCGGGGAAGACCGGCACCAGGGCCTCGAATTGCGGGCGACGGCGAGCCGTCTCCGGGTCGACCCCATTGACCGTGTCGACCCGCAGCAGGCCCCAGTACTTCTCCTGGTCCTTGGGCGGGCGGGTCTGCCCCTCGACCTTGTCGCCGGTGCGCAGGCCAAAGCGACGGACCTGCGAGGAGGCGACGTAGATGTCGTCCTGGGATGGCATTACGCCGTGTCGGCGCAGAAAGGCGAAGCCCTCGTCGACGATTTCCACGATGCCGGTGGCGATCCCCGGCTGCCCGTTCTGCTCGTGGCGCGGCTGTGCCGGCGTCAGCGGGACGAGGTCGAGCAGCTTCAGGACAAGGTCGGAGTGCTCCAGCTCATCGGCCCCTTCGACGCCCCATTCGGTGGCCATCTCACGGAGCTCCTCGACGCTCTTGGCCTGGAGGTCGGTGATGTTCATCCCCTGGTCGAACTCGTCGCCGTCGATCGGGAACGGCCCGGCATAGATCGACGAGTAGCCACCGGTGGCGTAGTTGTTCCGACGGCCCTGGAAGACCGGGCGCGGCGCCTGGCGGCGTGGACCGCCTCCGCCTCCGCCGTCGGGTCGGCGACGCGGCCGACCGCGTCGCTGGGGGCGTGATTCGTCGTTCATGGATATCTGACCTCGATCAGCTGTGGGACCGCCTTGGGGCGCTGCCTGCGCCAGCGGCGCGGCGGGGTTCGGACCGGCGAAAGCGGGTCGGATCCACCTTCAGGCGTGGGGCTCTCGTTCGGCGGGACGCGCGATGGTCAACCGGTCAGACCTTGCGGGTCCCTGCGCGAGTGGTGATGTTGGGCCCGCCGTAGCCGCTCATTTCGCCGATGAGCTTGGCCCGAATCTGACGCACGACCGGTCGCCAGTCCAACGGATCATACCCGAGTCGCGCAACGGTGTCGTCGGCATTCCACGAAAGGCCCGCCCGCCACAACCCTCGGAGCGTTTCGCCGGCTGCCGAGCTCCGCCACCAGGCGTCGCCATGATGTGCCTTCAGATGGTCGGTGAGCGCGGCATCGACCAGGGCGCAGCGCAGGTGGACGGCTGCGTGCATCCTGTCGTCGACGGCCAGATACCGCTCCTCCGGCTCGCGCGCCCCTGCGAGGAGGCCGACCAGGCCGGCATAGGTGGCGCGATGCAGCGCCGCAGCGCCGCCGCGGTGCATGCGCAGCTCGTGCAGGTGGCGTGCCGCCAGCGTCCGAAGGTTGACGAGGTGGAAGAGCGCGTAGAAATCGGCGAAACCCTGGGCGTGCTCCTCGGGCATCCCCAGCTGCTCGATAAGCCAGGCAGGCTCCATGAGGAGGCGCTCAAAAAGCATCGCGTAGCCCTCGGCGACGGACTGGTCGCCGAGCTCGCGGATCGAGACGGGGAGCTCTGGGTCCACGTGCAGGAAGTGCTCCAGGTGGCCGGCTTCATGCATGGCCGCGCCGTAATCGTCCCAGCCGCCGTGTGGCTGGATCACCAGGCGGACGTCGCGTGGCGCATTGACGACCCATGCGGACGCCCGCGGCGACTTGTTCGGCCTGGCCTCCAAGTCGAGCGTGGCACCGGGCTGCGCCTGGAGCTCGATGCCGAGCCCGCGCAAAGTCGACTCCAGCACCGGGAGCATGCGTCGCGCCTCGAACCAATGGTCCCAACCGCTGCCGCGGGTCAGGTACCACAGGTCAGCCACGCTGGCATCGCCCTGCTCGATCTCGATGCGCGCCAGGTACCGGCGCAGGGCCGCAAAGTAGAACGTCTCCGATGCCGCCAGGAAGTCGCGCAGCTGCGTGCCCAGCGCATCGGGGTCGAAGCCGCGCGTGACCCGGATCAGGTCAACGTAGTCGGCATAGCCGAGCTCGACGGCCAGCTCACCACTCCGCGCAACCCGCTCTGCGCGGAGTGGGTTCATCGCCTCCACCGCCTCCAGGTACGAGGCGAAGAGGGCATTCCGCTCGGTTCGACCATCGATCGTGCTGATTCGATTGCGGACCGCGCGGAACCGCAGCTGCTCGCCGCGCCAGACGACCACCGCGGTCGCTTCGGCGGTGCGCAGCGCGTCGGTGAGGGCGACCAGGTGGCGCTCGATGTACCCGTCGGTGGCGAAGGCCAACAGCGCGCGGTTACGGGCGAGGTCCGATCCCCCGTCCCTCACCATCGCTTGCAGCGCATCGATCGGTGCTCGCTCCCAGAGAGCCTCGTGGCGGCGGTAGATCGGCTCGAGCGCAAGCTCATCGCGGAGCCCCGCCCAGTGCTGGTACATCGCCTCGGCGTGCTCGGCGAGAAACGCCTCCGCACCGTGCTCGTAGGCCGTCCGATCGAAGGTTGCGCGGCGGGTGCGCGTAGCGGTGCGGCTGCGAGTGGTGGTCATCGGGTCAGGCATCGGCCTCGGCGTTGACCGTCACCGTCGTGGTCGCCGCTTCGGTGCCGTAGCCAAGGCGCGCCGCGGCGGCACCCACGAAATCGCGGAAGAGCGGATGTGGCCGGTTGGGGCGGCTCTTCAGCTCCGGGTGCGCCTGGGTGGCCACGAACCAGGGATGGTCCCGCAGCTCGATGTATTCGACCAGGCGACCGTCCGGCGACAGGCCGCTGAACCACATCCCGGCCTTGCTGAGCCGCTCTCGGTAGGCGTTGTTGACCTCGAACCGATGGCGGTGGCGGTCGTACGCGATCTCGGTCCCATAGGCGGCCCGCACCAGCGACCCCTCCTCGAGGCGGGCCGGATAGAGGCCCAGGCGCATGGTGCCGCCCTTATCGGTGACATCGGCCTGGTCGGGCATCAGGTCGATCACCGGGTGCTCGGTGAAGACGTTGAACTCGCTGCTATTGGCATCTTCGGTGCCGAGCGTCATGCGGGCGAACTCGATCACCGCGCACTGCAGTCCCAGGCAGAGGCCCAGGTACGGCACGCGCTGCTCGCGAGCCCAGCGGATGGCGCGGATCTTGCCCTCCACTCCGCGGTAGCCGAAGCCGCCGGGAACCAGCACGCCGGCCACTCCCTTGAGCTCGTCGGCGACCTGCTCCGGCTCGATCCGCTCCAGGTGTTCGCTGCGGATCCAGCGCACCTTGATGTCGACCCGATGGTGCAGGGCGGCATGCTTGAGTGCCTCGCTGACGCTGATGTAGGCGTCGGGCAGCTCGGTGTACTTGCCGACGATGGCGATCTCCACCGCCGGACGCGGGGCCCGGATCCGGGAGACCAGCTCCTGCCAGTCGTGCAGATCGGGCTCCCCGGCGGGGATCTCCATCTCGCGGGTGATCAGCTTGCCGAGGCCGGCGCGCTCGAGCTGAAGCGGCACCTCGTAGATGCTGCGAGGCGGTCTTCAGCGGGATGACCGCGTGGACGTCGACATCGGTGAAGAGGCGAGACCTTGTCGAGGATCTCGTCCTCGATCGGCTCGTCGCTGCGCAGGATGATCACGTCGGGCTGGATGCCGATCCCGCGCAGCTCCTTGACCGAGTGCTGGGTCGGCTTGGTCTTCAGCTCGCCGGTGGCGCCGATCTGCGGCAGCCAGGTGACGTGCACGTAGAGCACGTTACGGCGCCCGACGTCCTTGCGCATCTGGCGGATCGCCTCGAGGAAGGGCAGGCTCTCGATGTCGCCCACCGTGCCGCCGACCTCGACGATCACCACGCCGTGTGCCGCCAGGCCGCTGCCCGGCGACGCTGCCGGTCCCCTCGCGGGCGACGCGCGCGATGCGCTCCTTGATCTCGTTGGTGATGTGCGGGATGACCTGCACCGTGCCGCCGAGGTAGTCGCCGCGGCGCTCCTTGGCGATCACGCTCTGGTAGATGCGTCCCGGTCGTGACGTTGCTGGCCTGGGACAGGTTCTCGTCGATGAAGCGCTCGTAGTGGCCCAGGTCGAGATCGGTCTCGGCGCCGTCATCGGTGACGAACACCTCGCCGTGCTGGTACGGCGACATCGTGCCCGGGTCGATGTTGATGTAGGGGTCGAGCTTGAGGATCGAGACGGGGATGCCGCGCGCCTTCAGGATGCGCCCGATGCGAGGCGGCGGTGATGCCCTTGCCGAGCGAGGAGGTGACGCCTCCGGTGACAAAGACATACTTCGGCATCGTTGGGCTCCCTCTGCCTGGTGGCTCAAGCGCGCTTTTCAGACGAACGCGCGAGCACGGACGCCAAGGCCACACTCGGGGAATCAGTCTAGCGCACCGATGGCGCGGCTGCGGGAGTTCCTGCGTCGAGCCTTGGCGGATCGTAACCGAAGCGTCGGAATGCGGCCCGACGGGCGCCTATCATCGGCCGATGGCAAGGCTGCGCGCCGGGCTGCGCCTCATTCATCCAGCTCCCGCTGCGGCCGTGACCGCCCTCTCCGCTGCGCTCGGAGCGATCCTGGCGGCGCAGGCCGGCCTGGCGCTCGACGCGCGATGGGGACTCGTGGTGCTGAGCGTGGCGGGATCCCAGGTCTTCACCGGGGCCAGCAACGACCTGGCCGATCACGACCGAGATGCGGTCGCTCGGCCCGAAAAGCCGTTGCCGGCCGGCGAGCTGAGCTTCAATGCGGCGGCCTGGATCGCGTCGGTGGGGCTGGCCGTGCAGCTGGCCGCGTCCTGGCGGCTGGGCGGCGCGCCGCTGGCGCTGGGGGCGGTGGCCTCGGCATCGGCCCTCGCCTATAACCTGTCCCTCTCTCGGACGCCCCTCTCAGCGCTCCCCTACCTGGTCAGCTTCGGGGTGTTGCCCGCCTGGATCGCCGCGGGAATCGGGGTGCCGCTCGAGCGGGTCCTGCCCGCCATCCCGCTGGTGGCGCCCTTCGCGGTGGCTGCCCACCTGGCGAACACGTTGCGCGATTTCGACACCGATGCCGCCGGCGGCTCGCGGAGCCTTGCCCAGGTGCTCGGTCGAGCGACCAGCCGCTGGCTGGCGATCGGCCTTGCGGTGGCCGTTGGCCTGGGAGTCGGAGGCGCGCTGTTGCTCGGCGGACGTGCCCAGCCAGTGAGCATCGGCCTGGGTATGGTTGGGCTGGTCGGTGTGGCGCAGGGCGCCGCCGGTGAGCGGCGCCTGTGGTACGGGATGCTGATCGCAGCGGTCTGCTGGACCGCTGCGTGGGCGCTCAGTACGGCCTGATCTGACGCCGGCGGGATCAGTTCAGACCGCGTCCTCGAGCTCGAGCCCGTCCTCGTCGTCGCCCTCCTCGGTCAGCTTCAACCAGACGAAGAGTCCGGCCAGAATGGTGAGCGGGATGACGATCATCGCGGTCAACAGTGCTGCGATGCTGATGAACAAGACTTTGAAGATCTTCACCTGATCCTCCCTGGTGATCGCACGCCACGCTGGGTCGCGGCTGATGGTCAGCGCTGCGTGGGTGCCTCGTTGATCATAGCCAAGATGTCGTCCCGCGTGAATTCGACCAGCTGATGACCAAAGCCCTCGCCACTCCCGGCGGTCAACACGCGGAGCACGAAGGCGCCCTCCTGCTCGAACAGGAACACATCGCGTGGGGCATGCTGGTCAAGGTAGGCCCCGATCACGCGCATGGCCTGCTCCTGAAAGTTGCCGACCTCCGTCTGCGGCGTGCTTGAGGCTGCCGTCCCGCGCAGCGCCGTCGCCTCCTCGATCAGCTGGCCGATCTGCTCATCGGTGAGCTCATAGGTCTTTTTGGTCAGGCTGCCCGACGACTCGGACCACATGCCCGACTGGGGCAGCGCCAGCCCCTGCAGGAGGAAGCCGCCATCGAGCTCCAGCAGGAGCAGATCCTTGAGGACCTCGCGGTCGGCATAGGCGCCGATGCTGCGCAGGACCTCTTCCCAGTCCTGCCGCGGACTCCCTTCGTAGATGCGCATCCAATCCTCCAGGCTGCCCGGTGCTCAGGATACCTGCTGCGCATAGGCCGCCGCGATCCTGGCCGCCAATCGTGCGTTGCTCACGATCAAGCCGATATTGGTGCGCAGGGTCCGGCCGCCCGAGAGCGCCGCCACGCGGGACAGGATGAACGGAGTCACTGCTCCGCCGCTGACCTCCTGGTGCTCGGCGGCCGCAACGGCCGCCTCGATCCAGGCCGCCACCTCCTCTGCCGGAATCGCCAGTTCGGTCGGCGGTGGCTGGACGACCAGCAATCCACCGGCACCGAGCAGCTTCAGATGCCGCGCGATCACGTGGGCCGCTTCGGCCGGCGTCTCCACCCGGTGCGGAACCCGCAGCCCGGAGGTGGTGCTGTAAAAGGCGGGCAGCTCGTCGATCGCCATGCCGACCACCGGCACTCGCCGCGTCTCGAGCATCTCGAGCGTCGCTGCCAGGTCCAGGATCGACTTGGCACCGCTGCACACCACCGCCACCGGGGTGGCGGCCAGCTCGTCGATGTCGCTGCTGATGTCGAACGAGGTGGCGGCCCCCCGATGCACACCGCCGATCCCGCCGGTGGCGGCGATACGGACGCCGGCCATGGCGGCGATGCGCATCGTGGCGCTGACGGTGGTGGAGGACAGCCTGCCGGCCGCCAGCAGAGGACCAAGGTCGCGGGACGCGCTCTTCGCCGGCCGGTTGGCCGGGTCCGCCAGCCGTTCGAGGATCTCGCGCGGCGCCCCGAGCAGCATCCGGCCATCGGCCAGGGCAGTGGTCGCCGGCACCGCCCCCTCGTCTCGAATGGCCGCCTCCGCGGCCACTGCCGTTTCCAGGTTGTGCGGCGCCGGCAGCCCCTGGGCGATCAGGCTCGACTCGAGGGCCACCACGGCGCGACCGGCGGCCAGGGCGCTCGTCACCTCATCGCTGATCCACAGGAGATCCATCTCGGTCACGGTAATGGTTCCCGCTCGCCGGGGATCCGCCCTTGGGCGCCGATCACCTGCGACGCCAGCGCCCCGAGTTGCCCTGCCCGCCGCATTGCCTCGCGCAGGGCGGACGCATCCGGTGGCCACGGGGCGCCGAGAAACCCGGCGATCATGCCCGCGGTGTAGGCGTCGCCGGCCCCGGTGGCATCGATCATGTCGGCGATCGGCGCATCGGGCGAAACGGCCACCGCCATCCCGTGACCTGCCGCGGCCGACCCATCGGGACCGCCGGTGACCACCGCCATGGTGCCCGGCATGGCCGCCGCCAGGCCGGCCGCGGCGGTTGCGAGCGATTCAGCGTCTCCGCCCAGCACGACCGCGGCTTCGTCACGGTTCAGGATGAGAAGGTCCGGGCGAACGGTGGCGAGACGATCGCGGACGCGTGCGGCGACCTCCAAATCAGGTTGAAACGAGCCACCCGCGACGCTCACCCGGCTCCCCACGGGCCTGGCCGCCAAGGCGGCAGCCAACGCCTCCCCAGTCAGCGCGTCGGCCACGGCATAGCCCGAAGCGTGCACCCAATCCGCAGCGTCGAGCGCGGCACCGAGTGGTGACGGGTCGATACTGACGCGGTCCGAGAGCATCGTCCGTTCGGCCACCTCATCGAGCAGAGCGACCACCGTCCCGCTCCGGGCGGCCGGCAGCGAGACGAGCTCGACTCCCTCGTCGGCCAATGCCGCAGCCAGCAGACGCCCGGCACCGTCGTCGGCCAGCGCGGTCACCAATCGCACCGACACGCCCTGGCGGGCCAGTCGCACCGCGACGTTCGCCCCTTGTCCACCCGGGCCCACCGTCACGCTGGCGGAGATGTCACCGCCCGGTCGCAGGACGCCAACCGGTCGCACGATCACATCCAGGGTGCAATCTCCGACCACCGTGACCCGCATCAGTGGCCTTGCCGGCTCACCACGGTCTCCGGTTGGCGTATCCCTCGTCGGTGCCGTGCCAGAAGGCGACGCTCGGATCGGCCAGCCGCCAGCACAGCCAGACCGAACGCCCATCGCGCACGCCCGGGAAATCGACCAGGCCGAGCTCCATGTCGCGCAGCTCGATCCCCATCTCGGCCAGATGGTCGACCAGTCCGCGCATCCCATCGCGGATCTGCGTCACGTCCACCTCCTGCCGGCTGGCACGAGCGGCCGCCGCCGGATCTCCATTCGAGTCCAGCTGGCGGTGCATCTCGGCATGCGCGGCGTCCAGCCGTCGTTGCTCGACGGCCAGCTGCAGCACGATGGCGCGGACCTGCGGGATCAGCGCATTCGCCTGCTCGATGGAGTAGATCGGCTGCTGGGAGGCCATGGGCGCCGATGGTAGCAGGGCCCTGGCGAGCCTCTGCCTCTGTTAGGATCGCGAGTCTTCGGCTGAGTGGGCCTGCTCCGCGCCGCGACGGCGCCCGCTCCTTTTCAGCAGGAGGGCGTCAGTCATCACCAATGGCCGATGAGACGCGCCGCCAACGCGGCAACGAGGAGCACCACCGTCACGGGCTCGACCCTTACACCGAGTTCGACGAGTTCGACCTTCCCGCCTACGTTGGACGGACCAGCTTCCAGAAGCTGCTGTATGTGACCGATGGCGAGGCGCTGCGCGCCCAGCGTCCCGACGTGGCGATCGTGGGGGCGCCATTCGATGACGCGGTGAGCCATCGGTCGGGAGCCCGGTTCGGTCCACGAGCCATCCGCGCCGCGAGCTACCACGCAGGCTCACCCAACTCGTTGCAGCTGGGAATCGAACCGTTCGAGTGGCTGGACGTGGTGGATGCCGGAGACGCGCCGGTGATCCCGGCCAACGTGGAGCGCGGGCACATGGTGATCCGCCGCAAGGTTCTCGAAGTGGCCCAGGCCGGGGCCATCCCGATCGTGCTGGGCGGCGATCACTCGATCACCTTTCCGTCCGCCTCGGCGGTTGCCGAGGCGGTGGCCCCGCGACGGTTGGGCATCGTCCACTTCGACGCCCACGCCGACACCGCCGCCAACACCTGGGGCGTGCTGAGCTCGCATGGCACGCCGATGCGTCGCCTGCTCGAATCGGGCGCAGTGGCAGGTCGCAATTTCGTGCAAGTTGGGCTGCGCGGCTACTGGCCGCCACCCGAGACCCTGGCATGGATGCAGCGCAACGGCCTGCGCAGCCACTTCATGACCGAGATCGAGGAGCGCGGGGCCGAGGCCGTCGTGGCCGACGCGATCGCCGAAGCTTTGGACGGCCCGGACCTGATCTACCTGTCGATCGACATCGACGTCATCGACCCGGGCATGGCGCCGGGCACCGGCACTCCAGAGCCGGGAGGGATGCTCACCCGCGAGCTGCTGCGCGCCATCCGGCAGGTCGTCGCCGCGGTGGAGCTGGCCGGCATGGACGTCGTGGAAGTGTCCCCGCCCTACGACGTCAGCGAGATCACCGCGGCGGCGGCTCATCGCTGCGTGATGGAGGCAATCTCGGCTCTGGCCGTCCGGCGTCGCCAGGCGGGCCTGGCACCGCGCCCCAGCGGACGCTGACGAGACTCAGCCGCTGACGACGAAGCTCGACTCGGTGGCCAGCTGGCCGTTCCGGTCGATGCGGATCCCGTAGCTGCCCGGGGTCAGGCCGTTGAACCGGAACTTGAGCCAACCGTTGCAACTGCTCCCGCAGCTGATGGCGCTCAGCAAGACGCTGCCGTCGCGCACCTTTCCGCCCGTGGCGTCGAGCACAGTGGCCGTGATCAGATCGGCGTCAGTGCCCTTGCGGAAGCCGACCCATACCCACATGGAGGTGCCAGTCACCGTCGATCCGCTCGAGTCGCAGCCGGACTTGCTCTCGGGTTCCTCGGCGCACGGTTGCGTCTGGGCCGTGAAGCCATCGGCGAAGACGATCGGCCCTGCCGTCGGCGTCGGAGTGGCAGTCGGTGTGGCGGTCGGGGTTGCCGTCGACTCCGCGATCAGGCTGGCGGTCGCGGCGACGCTGGCCGAAGGGGTGGGCGACGGCGACACGAGGGCGACTCCCGAAAAGATCCCGGAGAGGATGGCACCCAGCCCGATCGCCATCAGGCCGAGGGCCACCACGGCGACCACGGCCAGCGGTCCGAAGCCTCCACCGCGCGGCTCCTCCGCATAGGTCGATGGCGGATAGCCGCCATCGAACGGCCCGTACTCGTAGGGGGGTTCGTAGCGGGGCTCCTCGTCCCAGGGGCGAGGCGCCGTAAACACCGGTTCCGCTGGCGGCGGTGGAACGAATGCCGCGACCGGCTGTTCGGGGAGCCGCTCCTCGGCAGTCGGGCCCGGAGGCGCAGGCTTTTCAGCCTGCTCGCTCATGGGCGCCAATTCGATTGCCGGCTGCGGAGGCTCAGGTGGTGCTGGCTCGGGCGCCTGCGGCGGAGGCGGCTCAACGGGTTGCGCGTCGAGATCTTCCGGCATGCGATCAACCCTGGGCGCCGAGGTGTTCGGCGCGGAGGGTCGGCGCGCCAGGGCGTCCTCCGGCTCGGGCCGAAACGGCTCGTAGCCGTCGGCGGCGTACGGTTCGTCGCCCCCGGGTTCCCCGGCCCCCATCCCGCGGCGGAACGGCGCATCCCCGGGGCTCCGCAGCCGCATCCGATCGTCCAGCTCGTCGCGATCCATGCCGCGCGGCCGCAATCGGGCCGAGGACGGGACCGGGGAGCCGCACTGCGTGCAGAAGGCGGACGGTGGCGTGGAGCGATGGCAGGTCGGACACCGGACCTCGCCCGGCTTGGGAGTCGACATCACGACCCATTGTGCACGGCGAGGCAAGACAGCGCCAGCAGCGGATCGGGCGCTAGGCTCCCGGCCGCTTCCACTCGGTGCCGTCGACGAACCGCTCCCGCTTCCAGATCGGCAGTCGCTGCTTGATGGCTTCGATCACGAATCGGCTGGCCTCGTAAGCCTCGGACCGATGCGGCGACGCGGCCACGATCGCCACTGCCGCCTCGCCGATCGGCACCAACCCGGTCCGGTGCACGACCGCCACCGCGCACCCCGGCCAGCGCGCCTCCGCCTCGGTGGCGATCTCACGGAGGACAGCGGTGGCCATTTCGGGATAGGCCTCGTACTCGAGCTCGAGCACCATCCGCCCGTCATCGGCGTGATCTCGCGCGCGGCCGACGAAGGTGACCAGCGCACCATGCGCGCTGCCGGCGACGGCGGCCTCCAGCGCGGCGACGTCGATCGGTCCGTCGGTCAGGCCGGACTCGACGGCGCCTCCGCTCACCGGCGGCAGGAACGCGACCTGGTCCCCGTCAAGCAGCCGCGTCTCCCAATTGGCGTAGGCACCGTTCCGAGCGGCCCGCACGTACGGTCGGTGGGCAGCCAGCCCCGGATGGTCGGCTGCCACTGCGGTCCACGCATCGGCCAGCGTCGCCGCGTCGGGCAGCTCCAGCTCGCCCCGGTCAAAGGCCAGCTCGCGCAGCACGGCGAAGCAGCGGATCGTGACGCGCATCGGGCGGCTCAGAGGGGAACGCCGGTCAGGAAGGTGATGCTGGCCCCGGCAATTGATCCCGCCATGACGAACGCCAGGCCGATGTAGAGCAGTCCGGTGCTGGCCTGCAGCGACGCGGCACGACTGGCCAGGATGGCCAGCGCGGCGATCACCACCGGCAGGGCGATGCCGACCACCAGCCGCAGCCAGGTGATCGGGCCGATCGGGCCGCTGAGCGGCCCCGAGCTCACCAGGGTCAGCGACAGCGCGGTGACGAGCCCCTCGACCAGCAGCACCGCGATCAACAGCCACATCATGCGCAGCAGGGGCGCCGGGGAGAGCTTCGGCGTGACCAGGTACCAGTGGCCCAGCAGCATCGCGGCGTTGACCGCGCCCAGGGCGAGCGCCGAGAGCATCAGCTGGGCGGTGAAGAGCGGAGCGCTCAGGCTGCCGCCGGCGGCCGCCAGCGAGGCGAGGGCCGTGGTCCCCGCCAACCCCGCCGCGATCGCCAACCCGCTGCGGGGCCATTGCGCGATCGAGGCCAGCAGATAGCCGATCGTCAACCCGCCGAACAGCCAGACCAGCGCGCGACGCATGCCGGCCGTATCGGCCAGGGTGTCCGGCGCCAGGTTCAGCTCGGAGAGGAGCAGGATCGCCGCGAAGACCGATAGCAGCGCAGCCATGAACAGCCGATAGCCGCGGGTCGTGCCACCGGCCAGCTCCGTCCCGCCGACCACCAGCAGTGAGCCGGAGGTGAGCGTCGCCCAGAAGATCCAGTTGACGAACGGCAGCGCCTCGATCGACATCGGACCGCTCAGCGAGCCAGGCTGCCGGTCAGGCCGATCTCAACCCAGCCGTCGCTGCTCAGCCGCACCGGAAAGGTCTCGACCGGCTCGGTCGCCGGCGGAACCACCGCCGCCCCGCTGCGCACGTCGAAGCAGCCGCCGTGCCAGGCGCAGACCAGCACCTCGTCTCGTGGATCGAAGCCCGCCTCGGAGAGCGGGAAGTCCTTGTGGCTGCAGTTGTTCTGCACCGCAAAGAACTCGCCGGCGTGGCGCACCAGCACCACCGGCCGGCCATCGATCTCGACGGGAATCAGCTCGCCATCACGCAACTCATCGGCGTGGAGCACGCGCGCGTAACGCACCGCGGCCACGGGCTGGACCGCGAGGAGATCGGGCACCGGCGACCTACAGCGGCCGGGCGAAGGCGAGCAGGCGCGGCTCGGTCATGTCCTCGATCGACCAGCGCAGGCCCTCGCGCCCGATCCCGCTCTCCTTGACGCCGCCGTAGGGCATCGAATCGGTGCGCCAGGTTGGGACGTCGTTGACGATCACCCCGCCCACCTCCAGCTCGTCGTGAGCACGCAGGGTGCGCTCGAGGTCGTTGGTGAAGACGCCACACTGCAGGCCGAATTGGCTGTCGTTGAGCTCGGCCAGCGCCGCTCCGAAGTCCGGCACCGCGAAGAGGTTGACGACCGGGGCAAAGACCTCCTCGCCGCAGACTCGCGCGTCATTCGGCACGTCCACCAGCACGGTCGGGGGATAGAAGAGCCCATCGGGCTGGCCGCCGGTCAGCACCCGGGCGCCGCGCGCCAACGCCTCGCCGACCCATTCATGGGTTCGCGCCACGGCCCTGGCGTCGACCATCGGACCCAGGTCGGTGGCCTGATCGAGCGGACTCCCCATGCGCACCTGGCGCACCTTCTCGACAAAGCGGCGCTCGAACTCGGGGTACACCGATTCGACCACGTAGATGCGCTGCACGCTGATGCAGACCTGTCCCGAGTAGGCGAAGGCTCCGAAGGCGAGCCGCGCGACCGCCCACTCCAGGTCAGCGGTCTCATCGACGATCGCGCCCGCGTTGCCGCCGAGCTCCAGGACGACCTTCTTCTTGCCGGCATCGGCCTTCATCTTCCAGCCGACCGATGGCGAGCCCGTGAAGCTGAGCAGCTTGAACCGATCGTCCGCGACCATCCGATCGCCGGTCGGGCGGTCCATCGGCAGGATGCTCACCGCGCCCTTCGGAAGGCTCGTCTCGGCGAGGTACTCGGCGACCCGCAGCATGACCAGCGGGTCCTTGCTGGGCGGCTTGAGCACGATGCTGCAGCCGGCGGCGATCGCCGGCGCCACCTTGTGGGCGGCCAGGTTGAGCGGGAAGTTGAACGGGCTGATGGCGGCCACCGGCCCGATCGGATAGCGACGCACGATCCCGCTGCGCCCGCGGTTGGCCGCGGTCCAGTCGAGCGGCAGCCACTCTCCGTTGATGCGCAGCGCCTCCTCGGCTGCGGTGCGGAAGGTGAGCGCGCCGCGGGCCACCTCGCCGCGCGAGTCGCGGATCGGCTTGCCCGATTCGCGGGAGAGCAGCTCGGCCAGCTCATCGGCCTCTTGGCTGATCCGCTCGGCGACATGAGCGAGCACATCGCGGCGCTCAAAGCTCGCGAGCCGGCGGGTCGCGCCGAAGGCCTCAACCGCGGCCTGCGTCGCGCGTTCCAGCTCCGCCGGCCCGGCCTGCCAGGTGGTGGCGACCAGCTCGCCGGTGGCCGGATCGCGGACCTCGAGCGGGGTCCCCGCGCGGACGAACTCGCCGGCGAGATAGATGGGGACCGTGTCGGAGGCGACGGTTGTCATCGGCCGCATTCTACGACCCGCGCGTTCGGTGCCCGCGAGGATCTCGAGTCTCGTTCGTGCGGTCGGGCCCGCATGCCGGCGTAGCCGTCATCCCCACTGCGCATCCGTCAGCCGTGCCGGCGAAGCCGGTCATTACGACGATGCCATGCCACACACGCCGGCGCCATCGGGCAATTGGACGACGGGGTGTTCGTAATGACGCGGTGGCCGACAACCGGCTGAGCGCGGCCGTCAAAGGCGGCGACCGCCGGCGGCGCGGCGTTCTCAAGGGGCTCGCCAACCGACCAGACGGCGCTTTCCGTATCATCGGTGCTGATGAATCCCATCTACCTCCTGATGGAGGTCGCCGCCTCGCTCTTCTTCGTGGGCGCCGCGCTCGCCGCCCTCCATCGTGGCCGGCTGCCCTTGCTCGAGCTGGTCAGCGCGGCCATCTTCGGGATCCTGCTCGAAGAGGGCGACCAGCTCGTCTTCCAGACCTACCACTACTCGTCCGATTGGATCCTCACCATCGATCGGGCGCCGATCGTGATCGGCCTCACCTGGGCTCTGATCATTGCCGGCGCGATGCGCCTGACCGATGCGCTGGGGGTCCGCCGTCGGTACGCACCGTTCGTCGACGCGGTGCTCGCCATCAGCCTCGATCTGGCGTTCGATGCGATCGCCATCCGCATGGGGCTGTGGACCTGGCGCGGGATCGGTGCCGACCAGGGCTGGTTCGGCGTCCCGGCGGGCAACTTCTACGCCTGGCTGTGGGTGACGCTGGCCTTCAGCCTGCTGACCCGCTGGCTGCGTGACGCGGCGGCCGGGCGACCGGCGCGCGAGTGGCTGCAGCTGCTCGTCCCGGCCCCCGCCTGGATCCTGCTGCTAACCGGGCTGGTGCCGTTCGCTGTCCTGCGGCCGATCATCGACCCGCACCGCGGCGGCGGCCTATGGCTCTTCGGCGTGGCGCTGGCCGCGTTTGTGGCGGTGGCCGCCTGGGGCGTGTGGGGGCCCGATCGCGGCAGGCCGGATGGCGAAGGCATCGCGATCCTGCACCTGCGTCTGGCGCTCCTCACCCGCGTGGCCATTTACGGCTTCTTCCTGGTTGGCCTGGTGGGCCTTGGTCTCGCCTTCAAGCTGCCGGTCCTACTGGCCGCCTCCATGCTGCTGCTTGCAGCCGAGTGGCCACTGGGCCGATTGGTGCATGCGCGCCACGGCGATGAGGCCCCGCGCGCGCAGCGGGTGGGCGGCGAGTCATCCCCTTCGGCCGCCGCGGCGCGGTTGCCGTGATGACCTCGGCGTCCAGCGACGTGAACTGGGACGGCGCCACCGACGAGTGCGTGGAGCACCTGCGGGCGCTGATCCGCATTCCGAGCGTCAACCCGCCCGGGACGCCAGACGGGGCCGCCGGGCGTGACTCGACCGGCGGGGAGACCGCTGCGGCGGCCTATTGCGCGCAAGTGCTGGCGTCTGCGGGAATCCCGGCCGAGGTGCTCGAATCGGTGCCCGGGCGCGGCTCGTGCTTCGCCAGGCTGCCCGCAACCGTGGACGACCCCGAGCCGCCGCTGATCCTCCTGTCGCACGTGGATGTCGTCCCGGTCGACCGCGAGGCGTGGCAGCGCGACCCGTTCGGCGGAGAGCTGGTCGACGGCGTGATCTGGGGGCGTGGCGCGGTCGACATGAAGAACATGGTGGCCATGGAGCTGAGCGTCATGCTGGCGCTCAAACGCGCCGGCGGTGAGCGGCGCCGCGACGTGATCTTTGCGGCGGTCGCCGACGAAGAGGCAGGCGGGGCGTACGGTGCGGCTCACTGGGTGGAGCAGCGCCCGGACCTCTTCCAATCAACCGATGGCCGGCCCGCCGCGGCGGCACTCAACGAGGTCGGCGGCTACTCGATGACGATCGGCGGCCGGCGGATCTACACCATCCAGGTCGCGGAAAAGGGGATCATCTGGACGCGGATGCGCGCCACCGGAACTCCCGGCCACGCCTCGATGCCCCACCCCGACAATCCAGCCATCAAGCTCGCCGAAGCGGTCAGCCTGCTGGCGCAGGCACCCCAGCCGGCCCGGCTGACGCCCGTCGTGCGGCGATTCTTTGCCGAGCTGGGCCTGGATCGGGTGATCCACGCACTGGATCAGGGAGACGACGCAGGCGCCTTTGCGGCGCTCGAGGCAGGCGTCGACGACCCGGTCGTGCGCCGCTCGCTGGCCGCCATGCTGCGCGACACGGTCACCCCCACCGTCATCCATGTCGGCAAGAAGATGAACGTGATCCCTGGCAGCGGCGAGGCGGAGATCGACATTCGCACGCTTCCGGGGACGGACCAGGAGGCGCTCCTGTCGCAGCTCCAGGCGCTGATCGGCGATCGCGCCACGTTGGAATCGGTGATGACCCTTGCGCCCATCGAGGCGCCGGGCGATGTGGCGATCGTTCGACTGATGAGCGATGCCCTGCTGGCGGCGGAGCCGGGTTGCGCGATCGCGCCGATGATGATCACCCCTGGGACCGATGCGAAGTCGCTCGCCACGCTGGGGATCCCCACCTACGGTTTTGCGCCGCTGCGCCTCGAGCCGGAGACGCCATTCCTCTCCCTCTTCCACGGCCACGATGAGCGCGTGCCGGTCAGCGCGATCCGCTTCGGCCTGCCGGTCCTGCACGAGGTCGTGAGCCGGTTCGTGGAGGGGCGCGAGGGACCGGTCGATCGCAGTCAGTCGCTCCCCAGCGCAAGGTCGCGCCGCGGTAATGGGTAGGGGCAGCACCTTATTCGGGGCGCGGCGAGCACAATGAGCAGCCGGGACGCGGTACCGCCGAATTCTGGCGTTACCGCGTACGCCGAACACATTCCCCCCGGTCCGTCGCAGCTAAGGCCGGACCCCGGCTCATTCCCTTCAGCCCCTTCAGCCCCTTCAGCGCCCGGCCCGAGCTGCCGGCCCGAGCTGATGGCCTTCAGAGTGACGTGGAGCTGCCCCCATGCCCTCTCGGCGGCTGGAGCGTGCTCGGCTATACTCGCGGCCACTTCATCCACACCACGACACGGATGACTGACCAGACTGACCTGACCGATCCGGCCCCCGAACCACGCGTGCATGCCTTCGTCTTCCCCGGCCAGGGCTCCCAGTACGTCGGGATGGGGACCGCCCTCCTCCAGCGCTCTCCGGCCGCGGCGGCCGTGATGGAGCGGGCCGACGCTGCCCTCGGCTTCCCGCTGTCGCGACTGATCGCAGAGGGGCCGGCCGAGAAGCTCGACCTGACCGTGAACGCCCAACCGGCGATCCTGGCGACCAGCATCGCGTACCTCGAGGCGATGCACGCCGAGGCCCGCGACGCCGGCGTCGACCTCAGGCCGCAGTCGGTGGCGGGTCACTCGGCAGGACAGTACGCCGCCGCCGTGGCGGCCGACGCGATCGACTTCGAGGCCGCCCTGGACCTGGTGCGCGAGCGTGGCCGGATCATGCAGGCACGTGGCATCGAAGGGGGCATGGGCGCCGTCATCGGCCTCAGCGACGAGCAGGTCCACGAGATCGTCGACCAGGCCCGCGAGCACGGCGAGATCGGCGTCGCCAACGCCAATGCGCCCGGCCAGATCGTGCTGTCGGGGGTCATCCCGGCGCTCGCCTTCGCGCTGGAGATGAGCAAGACCCTCGGCGCTCGCAAGGCGGTGCGACTCACCGTCAGCGTGGCCAGCCACTCGCCACTCATGCGCCGCGCCAAGGATGAATTCAGCCAGATCCTGGCCCGGGTGCCATTCCGCGAACCGCGCGTCCCGATGCTCAGCAACGTCCATGCCAGCATGATCCACACCGCCGAAGGACTGCGGCGCGAACTCGCCGAGCACCTGGTGCACGGCGTGCAGTGGACCGACACCATCCGGCGCATGGCCGCGAACGGCGTCACCGACTTCGTGGAGATCGGGCCGGGGAGGGTGCTGACCGGGCTGATCAAGCGGATCGTGCCCGACGCCCATGCGGTCGCCCTCGACGCGCCGGGCAACGGGGCCCTCTGGCTGCCGAACATCGCGAACGCGCCGGCATGAGCCCCCGCCGCGCGGTCGTCACGGGCCTGGGGGTAATGTCTCCGGTCGGGATCGGCGCCGGCGTGGCCTGGGATGCCCTGGTCAACGGTCGATCGGGGATCGCCGACATCACCCTCTTCGACGCCGCGGACTACGAGATCCACGTCGCCGGCGAGGTGAAGGGCTTCGACGCCACCGAGTACATGGACGGCAAGGATGCTCGCCGCCACGACCGCAACACTCATTTCGCCGTGGCAGCCGCAGGCGAGGCGCTGCGCCAGGCCGGCCTGCTCAACGCCGAAGGCACGCTCGACGCAGGCCAGGCCGATGGGGATCGCTTCGGCATGGTGGTCGGCACCGCCATCGGTGGGATCGGGATGATCTCCGACGGGGTCCAGACCCTGCTGGAGCGCGGCCCAGGCCGGATCTCCCCGTTCCTGCTGCCCCACATGATCCCCGACGCGGCCTCGGGCATGGTCGCCATCCAGTACGGCCTGCGCGGCCCCAACATGGCGGTGGTGAGCGCCTGCGCCACCGGCGGCCACGCCATCGGTGAGGCGATGGAGACGATTGTGCGCGGCCAGGCCGACCTGATGCTCGGCGCTGGTACCGAGGCGGTGATCGTGCCGCTCGCCTTTGCCGGGTTCGGCCAGATGCGGGCCCTCGGCTCGCCGATCGACCCCGACACCGGCGCCTATAACCCGGAGATCGCCTCCCGTCCATTCGATGCGACCCGCAATGGGTTCGTGGTGTCAGAGGGGTGCGCGGTGCTGGTGCTCGAGGAGCTTGAGCATGCCAGGGCGCGCGGCGCGACGCCGATCGCGGAGCTGATCGGCTATGGCTCCTCGGCCGACGCCTTCCACATGGCCGCGCCGGCGGAGCGTGGCGAGGGCAGCCAGCGCTCGATGCGCGCCGCTCTGGGGCGCGCCGGAATCGGTCCTGGGGCCGTCGACTACATCAATGCGCACGGCACCAGCACGCCGCTCAACGACCGGTACGAGACCAACGCCATCAGCGAAGTCTTCGGCGAGCACGCCAAGCGCCTGGCGGTCAGCTCCACCAAGAGCATGACCGGCCACATGATGGGCGCCGCCGGCGCATTCGAGGGCTTCGTCTGCGTCAAGGTGGTTGAGACCGGGTGCGTGCCGCCCACCATCAACTACCGCCATCCCGATCCGGAGCTGACCCTGGATTACGTGCCCAACACCGCCCGCCAGACCGATTCAAAGGTAGCGCTCAGCAACTCGATGGGCCTGGGCGGCCACAACAGCACGATCATCGTCCGCCGCTTCGAGGAGTAGCTCCACCACATGAGCCGCGATCCAAGCCGCCGCGCCGTGGTCACCGGAATGGGGGCTATCACCCCGATCGGCAACGACCCCGAAACGTTCTGGGCAAACCTGACCGCGGGAGTGAGCGGCGTCGGCCCGATCACCGCCTACGACGCTTCGGGTGAAGAAGTGCGCATCGCGGCCGAGGTCAAGGATTTCGATCCGAAGACCTGGATCGACTTCAAGCAGGCTCGCCGCATGAGCCGATTCAGCCAGCTCGCGGTCGCCGCGGCGGCCCAGGCGATCGAGGACTCGGGCCTGCAGGTGACCGATGCCAACCGTGACGACATCGCGGTGGTGCTCAACACCGGTGGCGGCGGAATCGCCGAGGTGGCGACCGCCGAGCGGATCTTCCTGGAGCAGGGCGGCAAGCGGGTCAGCCCGTTCATGGTGCCGATGCTGTCGCCCTCCATGGCCGCCTGCCAGATCAGCATCCAGAACGGGTTCCGCGGCCCGGTCATCACCAGCGTGGCGGCCTGCGCCTCGGGGGTGCAGGCCTTCATCGAGGCGCAGCGGCTGATCGAGCGCGGCGATGTCGACGTGGTGATCGCCGGCGGGACCGAATCCGCCATTCTGGCTGTCGCCTTCGCCGCGCTGGCCAACATGGGCGCCCTGTCGAAGCGCAACGATGACCCGACCCGCGCGTCACGTCCATTCGACGCGGACCGCGACGGGTTCGTCTTCGGCGAAGGGGCCGGGGTGTTGGTCATCGAGTCGGCGGCCCATGCGGAGGGTCGCGGAGCGCGGATCCTGGCGGAGGTCGCCGGCGGAGCGCTGACCGGCGACGCGTTTCACATCAGCGCCCCCGATCCGGCCGGCTATGGCGCCACTCGAGCCATGGTGCGCGCGCTGCGCGATGCGGGGCTGGAGCCGGAGCAGATCGATTACGTGGCTGCGCACGGAACGGGCACGCCCCTCAACGACGCCACCGAGAGCAAGGCGATCCGCGCCGCCTTCGGGGCGCATGCCGACCGGCTGGCGGTGAGCAGCAACAAGAGCATGGTCGGGCACACGCTCGGAGCGGCTGGAGCCATCTCGGCCCTGGCCGCGGTGATGGCCATTCGGGACGGCATCATTCCGCCGACCATCAACTACTCCACGCCCGATCCGGCCTGCGACCTGGACTACGTGCCGAACGTGGCCCGCCAGCGCGCCGTCGAGGTGGCGATCATCAACGGCTTCGGCTTCGGCGGGCAGAACGCGGTCGCCGTCTTCCGCCGCTACGCCTGACCGCTATTCCCCCGCCGGGTCGCCGGTAACGTACAGCTCCGGCGCGTGGCGTGGGCCGTGTCCGGGGAGCGAGGCGACCCAGTCGCGGAGCGCGCTCTCTGCCGTGGTGAAGGCCAGCTCGGACCAGGGGATTTCGTCGGGGGCGAAGTCGCGCACCTCGGAGGTCTCGGCGCCGGGCAAGGGTTGCCCGCCGACGACGCTCGCCTCGTAGACAAGGGTGACCACCGCGGCATGCGGCCGTGAGTACACCCCGATCAGCCGGCCTACCTCGACCAGCAGCCGCGTCTCCTCTTCGGTCTCGCGCCGGGCGCCCTCCTGTGCCGCCTCGCCCATCTTGAGGTAGCCGCCCGGATAGGTCCAGCGCCCCATCCCCGGCTCGATCGAGCGCCGCGCCAGGAAGACGCGTCCGGCGCGCACCGGCAGCGTGCCGACCACCAGGCGCGGGTTGCGCCAGGTGATGTGCCCGTTGGGACAGACCAGCCGCGGTCGGTGATCCTCCTCGAGCACCCGCTCGATTACCCCCTGCCCGCAGGCCGGGCAGAAGGCCGGCTCCTCTCCGATGGTCATCGGAAAGAGGTCCCTGGCATCGCGTCGCGGCATGTCACGGATGGTAGACACCGGATGGCACAATGTCGCGACCCATCCGGAGGCCCCTGTGTCGGCTGCAACGCTCCCGGTGCAACCATCCCCCTACGCGGTCCTTCGCAACGGCCGTTTCGTGCGGCTGTGGACCGCTCAGCTGGTCTCCACCGTCGGCGATGCGCTGACCAGCCTGGCGGCCGGCATCATCGTCTTCGAGCGGACCCACTCGGTGCTGAACGTGGGCCTGATGCTGATGGCCACCGCCGTGCCGACCCTGATCTTCGGCCTGATCGCCGGCGTGGTGGTCGACCGATTCGACCGCAAGAAGATCATGGTCGCCTCCGACCTGATCCGGGCCGGCATGGTGGCCACCATCCCGTTCCTGGTCAGCGTGGACATCATCTGGCTCTACGTCATCGTGATGCTGTCGGCATCGGTCACCCAGTTCTTCGCGCCGGCCAACGAGAGCGTCCTGCCGGAGATCGCCAGCGAGGAGGAGCTGGGAGCCGCCAACGCGATCATGGCGATCGCCCAGTTCGGCTCGACCGCCATCGGTTTCGCGGCGGCCGGCTTCCTGGCCACCACCGGTTCGATCAGCCTGGTCTTCGTCGTCGACGCGGCAACGTTCCTCTTCTCCGCCGCGATGATCAGCCTGGTCTTGGTGCCACCGATGGAAGCGGCTGAGCACACCACCATCGGCGCCCTCATCAAGGACATCGGCTCCGGCGCGCGCTTCATCGCGGCCACTCCGATCCTGCGCTCCTCGAACCTGGTCAGGATCCCGGTCCTCATCGCGTTCGGCATGACCAATGTGCTGCTGCTTCCCTTCGCCTTGCGAGCCCTCCATGCCACCACGTTCGAGTACGGGCTGCAGGAGGGGCTGACGTCGGTCGGCTTCGTGATCGGCAGCCTCTACATGGCGCGCCTGGCCGATCGGCTGCGGGAGGGGCAGTGGCTGGTGATCAGCTACCTGGTGATGGGGGCGCTGACCCTGGCCTATGCCTTCCAGACATCGGTCTGGTGGGCGATCTTCCTGATCTCGCTGTCGGGCTTCGCCAATGCGCCGTCGTTCGTGGCAGTCCGCCTGATCAACCAGCGCAACACCCCGCGCGAGATGCGAGGCCGGGTCTTCTCCACCGCGTACGTCATCCGCGACGTGGTCTACCTGGCCGGGATGGGGATCGCCGGCCTGGCCGATGTGGTGGACGTGCGGCTGATGTTCATCGGCGGCTCCGTGGCGGTCATCGTGGCGGGCGTCATCGCCGGCGTCCTGCCGGGGCTCGGTCAGCCGGCCGCCGAATGGCGGCGTGCCGTCAGCCTGCTGCGCGGCGCCGCAGCGGCGCCCGGCATGGCGGCTGGGCGACCTGCCTTCGCCACCGACCTCGAGCTGCTGGGCAGCTACGTGCCCGCCCTGTCCGGCCTGACACCGCGAGATCGCGGCTCGCTGCTGCTGCACGCGCGGGTCCGCGAGGCCGAAGCGGGCAGCGCCATCACGCGGGCCGGCGAGTTCGGCGATTCCGCGTACTTCATCCTGGCCGGGCGTACCGTGGCAGGGCGCACCTCGGGAGAGGGCGAGTACAGCGCGCTGTCGAGCATGGGGGTCGGCGACCTCTTCGGCGAGATCGCCGCGCTGACCGGCAGCATGCGCACCGCGGACGTGGTGGCCGAGGAGGACACCACCCTGCTGGAGGTGCCCGCCGATACCCTGCGCCACCTGATGGCCATCCCCGAGTTCGGTCAGCTGGTGCTTGGCAAGATGACCGAGCGGCTGGCACGCACCACCAGCATTAACGACCTGCCGCGCTTCGGCGGGATCGATTATTCCGCCCTGCGCGAGGCCCGCAAGGAGTCCGCGCAGTCCTCTGAAGAGATTGAGGCCGGCGCCTAGCTGCTCTTCTCCGTCAGGTTGTTGGCGGGCGCGCAGCTCATCGGCGGCCGCGCGGCTCATCGGCGGCCGCGGCTCAGCGGCGCCCTGACGTGTGCTCGACGGCTGGGCACACCGACCAGGATGGACCGATATCCGGGCTGAATCGTCGCTCTTCTGCTCGCCGGCCGAGCATTCGGCCGGGATTCGGCGCTGTTCCGGTCCATGCGCTCGGATGCCGAGCACGCGGCGGATCGCCGGGGCGCGCTCGCCACGCCCACGCGCCCCCACGCAGGGCGTGCTGCGCCCCTAGAATCGGGCAATGTCCAACCGCCACGCCGTGCTCGACACCATCGGCCACACGCCCATCGTCCGCCTGGAACGCCTCGCCACCGCGGAGATGGCCGAGGTCTGGGTCAAACTCGAGGCGAACAACCCGACCGGCTCGTACAAGGACCGCATGGCGCTGGCCATGATCGAGGGTGCCGAGCGGGACGGGCGCCTGAAGCCCGGGCAGACCGTGATCGAGTACACCGGCGGCAGCACCGGCTTCGAGCCTGGCGCTGGTCTGCGCCCTGAAGGGCTACCCGCTGCGCATCGTCAGCTCGGACGCGTTCGCGCCGGAGAAGGTCAAGACCATGCGCGCCTTAGGGGCCGAGGTGGAGCTCATTCCCTCGCCGGAAGGCATCGGCAAGGATCTGATCGGCCGGATGATGGCCCGGGCACAGGAGATCGCCGCCGAGACCGGCGCCTTCGCCACCGACCAGCTCAACAACACCGACATGTTGGACGGATACGCCGGGCTTGCCCGCGAGATCATCGAGCAGCTCCCCGACGGGGCGGACGCGTTCGTCCTGTACGTGGGCACCGCCGGCTGCTTCACGGGCACCGCGCGCGAGCTGCGCCGCGCCTGGCCGTCCCTGCATCGGATCGTGGTGGAGCCGGCCGAGTCGCCGTTCCTGTCGGAGGGGCGCGCCGGGACGCATCGGATCGAGGGTGGCGGGATCGGCTTCTGGCCGCCGCTGCTGACCCGCGACGACTTCGACGAGGTGATCCGCGTCCCCACCGAGGAGGCGTTCGCCACCGCCCGCCGCGCGGCGCGGATGGAAGGGATCTTCTCCGGCGTCTCGTCCGGAGCCAGCCTGAACGCCGCGCTGCAGGTGGCCCGCCGACTGGGTCCGGGCCATCGGGTCGTGACGGTCCAGGTCGACTCGGGCCTGAAGTACCTTGCCGGCCAGACCTACCAGTAAGCAGTGACGGTGGCGTTCCCACGCACGTTGCTGACAGGGTCCGCGGCAGGTCACGCCCGCCAGCGGGCATAGCCATGGCACGGCTCTAACGGCCATGCGTAACGCTGAGTTCGCGCGGCGCCCGCCCAGATGGTGCGAGCGTTGCCGGAGCGTTCCGCGGCTTGACCCCTAACGGCCAGGGCCCCGATCGGGTGCCCATCAAGTTGAGTGTCGCCCGCGGGATGGTTCGGCGCGCCGGACGTGACCTGATAGGAGCGTGGAGTCCCTGTGACGGTCCCGCACGCATGGTTGTCCGCCCGGCGCGCGCATCGAGTCTAGTGCCGTCACGGAGGAGCGACCATGGTCAGCATCGGCATCGACACCCACAAGGCCACGCTGGCGGTCAGCGCGGTCGACGAACTCGGACGCCAGCGCGCGGCGCGGACGTTCAGCAACGATCCACGCGGGCACGCCTGCCTGCTGAGCTGGGCACAGCGTCAGCCCGCTCCGCGGCGGGTCGGGATCGAGGGCGCCGGCAGCTTCGGGGCGGCGCTGGCCGAGGTGCTGGTGGCTGCCGGTGAAGTGGTGGTCGAGGTGCCGGCCCAGTTCACCGACCGCGAGCGCCGCTCCCTGCTGCAGCACGGCAAGAGTGACCCGGGCGATGCGCTGGCCATCGCCCGCATCACCGCCCGTGAGCCACGGCTGCCGGCGCTGCGTCGGCCCGGTCTGGTCGCCGACCTGAAGCTGCTGGTCGGGGCGCGTGAACAGCTCATGGCCGAGCGCACCCGGCTCGTCAACCAGCTCCACGCCGACCTGCTGGTGCTGGCGCCGGGGTATGGGGCCCGGCTGCCGAACCTGACCGCTGAGCGCCATCAGGCCGCCGCGGCCCGCCTGCTGGGGCGACGCGATGGGGTGCGAGCCGAGCTGGCCCGCGCGCGGCTGCGCCGCCTGCGTCGGCTCAGCACCGAGGCCGAGCGCCTCGAGCAGCGGATCGCGAGCCTGTTGGTCGCCAGCGGCAGCTCGCTGCCGCAGCTCTCGGGGATCGGAGCCCTGACCGCCGCCAAGCTGCTCGGCGAAGCCGGTGACGTGACTCGCTATCGCAGCTCGGCGGCGTTCGCCGCGGCGAGCGGCACGGCACCGCTGCCGGCCTCGTCCGGGCAGCGTCAACGGCACCGCCTCAACCGCGGCGGCAACCGTCAGCTCAACCGGGCGCTGCACACCATGGCCCTGGTCCAGAGCCGCTGGGATCCGCGTGCTCAGGCCTATCTGGCCCGTCGCCTGGGCGATGGCAAGACTCGGCTCGAGGCGATCCGGGCCCTGAAGTGGCACCTCGCCCGGGTTGTGTATCGGACGATGCTGGCCGACGCACGGCCGGCGGCGGGCACCGCTTGACAAGATAGGAGCTCAACTTCAGGACGGTGGCTGGCCGTCATGGCCACCCCGTGGCCAATCGGCTACCCAGAGTCGCTCACAACGCCCATCTTGGCCGTTGTAGCCGCCCGGTGCTCTTGGGGGGATGGCGCCCTCGCCCTCGCCCTCGCCCTCGCCTTCGCCCTCGCCCTCGCCCTCGCCTTCGCCCTCGCCCTCGCCCTCGCCCTCGCCCATAGAATGGACGCTCCCTCGGCCAGTTTCGACATAGGAGGACCGATGCCAGATTACCCCGATATCTATGCGGATGGTGTCTCGACCTCGGCGAGCGCCTACGGCCTCACCCTGACCTTCACCCTGTCCGAACCGACCGGTTCGCCTGGGACTGAAGCATCGCCGACCAGACCCGTAGCCCGTATCCGAATGGGCGCGACCCTTGCCGCGTTCGTCGCCGAGACACTCCGGGCTGCGATCGCGAACCAGCCAAAAGTTGGTACCGCTCAAAGCACGTCCCCCAAATCCATCTCCTGATCGGCTGCGCGCCATGCACCCGATTCGCCTGTACAACACCCTGACCCGCCGGGTCGAGACCCTCGAGCCGGTGACGCCCGGGCGCGTCACGATCTACACCTGCGGCAGCACCGTCTACCGCTACGCGCACATCGGCAACCTGCGCACGTACCTCTTCGGCGACCTGCTGCGGCGCACCCTGGAGTACCTCGAGTACGAGGTCTTCTACGTCAAGAACATCACCGATGTCGGTCACATGCGCCACGACGAGACCGATACCGGCGAGGACCGCATGCTGATCGCGGCGCTCGAGGAGGGGAAGAGCCCCGCGGAGATCGCCGAGTTCTACACGGCCGGCTGGCTGGAGGATGAGGCGCTGCTCAATATCCGGCCTCCCGACGTGCTGCCCAAGGCGACCGATCACATCGGCCAGATGCTGCGGCTGACTGAACAGTTACTCGAGAGCGGCCATGCCTATGAGGTCGCCGGCACCGTCTACTTCGACGTCTCGTCGTTCGCCGGCTACGGCAAGCTCTCCGGGCACCGGGTGGAGGACACACAGGCCGGCTTCCGGGTGGAGGTCGAATCCGACAAGCGCAACCCCGCCGATTTCGCCCTCTGGAAGAAGGCCGATGCGGGACGCCTGATGCAGTGGCCGTCACCGTGGGGCGAGGGGTTCCCCGGCTGGCATATCGAGTGCTCGGCGATGAGCATGCAGTACCTGGGCGAGCGCTTCGACATCCACACCGGCGGGATCGATCTGAAGTTCCCGCACCACGAGGACGAGATCGCGCAGAGCGAGGCGGTCACCGGGCACCAGGTGGTGAATGTCTGGATGCACGGCGAGTTCCTGACCCTGGCCGACGCGAAGATGGCCAAGAGCGCAGGCAACATCATCCGGGTCAGCGATCTGCCCTCGAAGGGCTTCCAGCCGCTCGATTTCCGCTACCTGGCCCTGACTGCGCATTACCGCTCGAAGCTCGATTTCACCGCGCGCGCCATGCAGGCGGCCGCCGCCGGGCTGCGCCGGCTGCGTCGAGCGGTGGCCGAGGGCAAGGCCGATCTCGGTGCCTCGGTCGACCTCGCAGCCGAGCCGATGGCGGGCTATCGGGCGCGATTCGTGGACGCGATCAGCGACGACCTGGCCATGCCGGCCGCGGTCGCCATCGCCCATGCGGTGGGGGGCGCCGTCGACCTGGCCAGCGAGCAGCGCCGGGCGCTCCTGCTCGACTTCGACGGCGTGCTGGGCCTGGATCTTGACGCCGAGCCCGATGCGGCCGGCGAGCTGCCGGCGGGCGCCGCCGAGCTGCTGGAACGGCGCGCTGCAGCCCGCGCCGCCCGCGACTTCGCGACCTCTGACGCGCTGCGCGACGAGCTCGCCGCGATGGGCATGGAGGTGCGCGACACGCCCGACGGACAGGTCACGACCCTCCGGCGCTAGACATACCGAGGGCCCGGCCGGAGCCGGGCCCTCGTGGCGAGTTGCAGGGGGCGAGGGTTACGCCAGCCGGAGGCCGGACCGCCGGACATCGGCCACCTGGAGGGTGGTCGAGGTCAGTGTCGCGTTGGCGAACGAGCCGAACTGCCCGTCGTCATCGCAGTGTCCGGGACCGATCAGCCCCTCGTTGTACTGGCCAAGAATGCCGGCGTCAGTCAGGAAGTTCTGTCTGATCGCGTTCTTCCCCTTGAGCCCACCGATGTAGCTGGGCGTGTAGGTCTGGAACAGTGTTGTCGCGTCCGCGAACACCGCCGAGATCGCCGAGTCATCGGCTCCCGCGAGGGTGTTCAACCATGCCGCGATGTACTGCTTGGCCAGGATGTAGTAGGCATTTCCTTTACCCGACGTCCACATCACGTCGAAGAACGTCTGGCCGCTGAGGAAGAAGTTCTCGCCTTCGCCCTCGATGATGGAATCTCCGTCGACATCACCGAGAAGGTCCCAGGTCGCATCGCTCGGGGCGCCGCCCCAGAACGTGTCGTTGTGGGTCTTCCAGTAGCCCTGTGTGAGCGTGCACCCTTCCGGGCATGGGACGTCAATGTTCACGGTGTACGTGGCGAAGTTCGTCTCGCCCGTGTCATTGGTGTCGTCTACTGCCAGGTAAGTGGCACGGTTGGTGAACGTGTACGCTCCGCAGACCGCGAAGGGCCCGATATCAAGCGTGAACGTGAAGGTGTGCGGTGCATCGGCCACGCAGACCTGACCCAGGGCGACGTCATCGGACGTATCGCTCGGGGTGCCGTTGTTGTCGGTCACGTCGACACACTTATCAACCAGGCTCGTGGGGGTACCGAACGCCACTGACGCGGTGCCCGTGTAGTCCTGGCTGAAGAGGGTCGCCGTCGCCGTGTTGGTGCGCGTGTCCGCATTCGGCAGACTCGCCGAGTACGAGCACGTGGCCTGCCCGTTCACACTGCCGGACTTGGCCGGGATGTTCACGGTCGTCTGGTTGCCGGCCGTTCCTGAATCACAGTCGACGGTGCCCGCGATGTCGGACTCGCCGCTCTCGGTGATCAGGTCAGTCACCGAGACCCCGGTAGCCTGCATTGGCGCGGGGTTCTGGATCGTGATCGTGCCGTGGACACCCCAGTCGCTGTCGACGTAGGGGATGGAGGCGAGCGCCACTGTCACGTGGTAGCTCGCGGTGTAGGTCTGGTTCGGTTCGAGCGTCAGGGTCGATGGGTCGCTGTCTCCATCAATCTCACCAGTCGCGATGAAGCGCTCCTTGGAGATCTGCCAGTTGTAGTCGCGCGTAAACGTCGTGGTGGCGTCCTTGCTGACCGTGAGTCCGTAGCAGTTGACCTGGACGTTCGCCGTCGAGCTGTGCGTCTCGCCGGTGTCGTTGGCATCGTCCACCACGGTGACGCTCGCGGTGTTGCTCTCCTGTCTGGTTGAGCCGCACTCGAATTCTTCGTTCCACGTGTAGGTGGCGTTGCCACTGATCGTGGTGTGGACGGCGTTGCCGTCGTTCACGATCGCCGATTGATCGATCTCTGTGACCGTCGCACTGGCGAAGTTCACCGACGCCGTGCCGGTGTAGTCCTGGCTGAACAGCGTCGCCGTGGCGGTGTTCGTCCTGGTCGTCCCGTCCGGCAGACCTGTCTTCGTGTACGAGCAGGTGGCCTGTCCGTTCACGCTGCCCACCTTGGCCGGGACATCGACGGTCGTCTGGTTGCCCGCGGTTACGGCATCGCAGTCGACCGTGGCGCTGAGGCTACCGGTGAGCACGTCGGAGACCGATACGCCGGTGGCGATCATCGGTGCCGGGTTCTGGATCGTGATCGTGCCGTGGACGCCCCAACCTGAATCGACCGGGGCCGACCGCGTGACCGCGATGGTCCACGTGGTCGAGCCTGAATCACCATTGAAGAGATTCAGGGTCGTTGGATCGGCCGTCTTGAGAATGGTCCAGTCGTAGGACCGATCCAGCGTTGGAAGCGCGTCCTTCGTGACCGTCAACGCGTAGCAGTTCACCGTCGCAGTTGCGGTGGAGGTGCGGTTCGTTCCACTGTCGCTTTCGACCAAAGTCGCGGTGTTGCTGTGGGTGCCCTGGTCGGTTGAGCAGGTGAAGGTCTGGTCATAGGTGATCGCGGTGCCGCTCATCGCGCCGGTGATCGAGGATGCAAACGTGTGCCCATTGGAGTCGGTCAGGGTCGCAGTCGCGTCGGTGACCGTGGGCGTTGCGTCGGCAAAATCGAACGGGGCGCTACCGCTGTAGTCGTGCGTGGCCGTGTCACTGATGTCGATGTTGGCGGTCGCCACGTTCGTGTGGCTGCCGGCGGCTGGGGCGCTGCCGTAGGTGTAGGAGTACGTGCACTCCAGTGACTCTCCCGCCTTCAGGGTGGCCGGGAAGGAGGGACAGGTCACCGTGCCCAGCGTGTTGACGTTGATGGTTCCGTCAATGACGTCGGTGATGCTGTTGACCGTCGCGTCGATGTCCTGGGGAATCGGACCGCTGCCGGTCGGATTCGCAATGGTGATCGTGCCCGTGACCTTCCAGTTCGAATCCTGGGCGGCGCCCCGCGTCGGGGTCACCGACCACGTGACATCGCTGGAGTCGCCGTTGAACAGGTCGAGGGTGGACGGGTCCACGGTCTTCAGGACCGACCAGTCATACGTGCGATCGAAGGTCGGGACCGCCGTCTTGGTCACGTTGACCACAGGCTGCAGGCTGACGCGCCACTCTTCGAAGCCGGCGCCCACGTTGTAGTCAATGCCGTCATCAAGGCCGGTCCCCACGCCACCGGCCGCATTCCAGAAATAGAGCCACCGGTTGCAGGTCGTTGAACCGTAGAAGCAGTTGCTCGGGAAGGCGCTGTCCTTGACCAGCAGGGTGATGTCCGAGACGCCGTTGCCGGGCGTCAGAGTCTGCGTGCGCATGAGGACACGCGTGTCGCCCATGTCGTAGACCTTGACGGGCGCGATACCGGTGTTGTCGGCGAAGGCCTCGGACCCCGAATCGTATTCGTGCAGATCGGCCTGGTCGTCGATGAAGATCTTGAGCTGGTCGAGCGACATGTAGTCGTCACTGCCGGTTTCGCTCGAATCGAGCGTGAACTGCCGATAGAGCTCACCGGCGTACGAGATGGATGGAATCCCGGCCACCTGGATGGCCTTGGTCCGTGACCCTCCATAGAACGTGTCATAAGTGTTGAAGTGGCAGCCGCCGACAGTCGGACCATCCATGCAGGTGTTCACACCCGCCTCGGTGGGGGTGCTTCCCCCAGCGCTCATGGTCATGAACGGGTTGAAGGTGCCCGTCCCTGAACCAAGGCCGCCCTGGATGAAGACGCCGTCGCCGACTGCGCTGTTGACACCGTCGGTCGTTGTCCCTGAGGCGCCGGCGGTGGTCAAGTCGATGTAGGTGGTTCCAAGCGCGGTGCTCACCATGGCGATCATGAGAACACCGACGGCAGCCACGACTCCCGCGGCCTTGGGGCGGACCCTCCCACTGCTTGACGCATCGCGTCGTCGGGGAGCCTGCGCTTTTCTGGGGGAGCGTTGGAGGTCGTGCATGCGGGCCTCCAGTCGTGCTTCGAGTTCCGCCGGATGCATGATCTGGGTACTCATCTACTCCTCCAGCAGCGCGGGCAGAGCGCTGGCGCTTCGCGTGGTGACAGGGTGGAAATAGGCGATCGGGGTGGTGGTGCTCCGGTTGGCCGGAAGGGCAGCTCGCATCCCCGGGAGCGCAACCTAGTACGAAAGTACTGAGTGTGTCTGTCAAATATCAGACACTTGCGGTGTCTGATCCGACATTCCACCGTGCGGAAAAGCGATCTTCGGTGGTGGACCTCCTGTCGTCTAGGTGGGCAACTGACCTAACAGGCGTGCATGCGTATCGGCATACGCCGCACTCACGCCTCATCGGGCGACGGGATTCAGATCCTGCCCGGCGTCCGATGAGAGATGAGTCCAGAAGATGTCTATGCCGAGCGGCAGGTCCAGGGCAGCTATGCAGGCGCGGTGACCGCGCCGATGACCAGAGAGCGGAACGCAGCTGGCGATCTCGCTCCCGGAAGGCGCTACCCTATTATCACTATCCGCATCAGTCAAGCCCCAACATGACCTCCCCGTCACAGAGCGCCCAAAACCGCCGCGGACTGCCCCGGAATGCGTTGCCAAGAGGCAACACCGGCGGGTTCAGGCGCGTCCAGACACCTTGGCCAGCAGGCCCGGGAAGCCAGTGAGGAACGCAGAGCGCGCCATCATCGGTCCCAGCCCGGCCTGACGTGCCGCCTCGTGCGCCGCCAGGTCGACGTGCGGACCGAAGAGGACCACCGTGGGTCGCCGGTCGGGAGCGGCGGCCTCCAGCCAAGTGCTGAGGCGCTCGCCCCAGTCGGCCTGGCGGTCGCCCCAGTCGACAAGCAGCAGCCGCACCTTGTCTGGCGTTGGCAGGTCGGCAGGGTCATCCACGCGCCGCGCTTCGACACCGGCCCGGGCAGCGGCCTCGAAGACCCGCGAGGCGATGATCAGGTCTCGGCCGAGGAGAACGACCGTCACTCGGCCGAGGCGGGCAGCGCGGCGATCGGCACGACGGGGGCCGCGGGGCTCGGCGGGAGCGGTCGCAGGGATGAAGCGTGGAAGGCACCGTTCGTCCCGTTAGCGCCGAATCCGTCCGCGAGGTACCGCGAGATGCGCATCGGGTAGACCCCGACCACCACGGGTGCGCGGACTTCGACCGATAGCTCCAGCCCAATCTCCTCCTGCTGCCAGAGATCTCGGAGCTTGCTGGCTTCACGCTCCGGAAGGCCAACCCAGGCGACTGTCCCGTTGCGTTCGAGCCGCGAGATGGCATCCGGGTCATCCAGGGCAAACCGGCGCCGCAGCTCCGCGATGGTGACATATGGTCGCGAGCTGATGAAGCGTCGCAGGCTGGAGGTGCTGGGGCGTTTGCTGCCGCTCATGCTGCGAGATCCATCGTCGGCCGAGTCTAGCGCGCGGGGCCCTTATCCGCAGAATCAGGGGTTGCGGACGCGGCCGTGCCCCCAGCCGCGCGCGCGTTCCACGGCCTGTCGAATGAGGCGCTTGGAGGGCACCGCCTGGCTCGCGCCTGATGGATCGTCATCGGCCGGGTAGGTGCGCAGGATGAGGCCGATCTCGTCGGGTGGCGCGGGATGGATGTCGATGCCGTCGATCCGAATGGTCGGCGAGCCGCGGAAGTCGAGCAGCTCGGCGTCGTCGACCGAGTTGACCGCGATCATCTGGATGGGCGTCTCGAACGCGTCCTCGGTGAGCACCTCGACCAGGCGCTGGCGGGCCGTCATGTAATGCGGATCGCCGTCCCAGTAGAGCAGCTCGACGCGCATCGGCTCAGTGGTAGCTGAAGAAGCCGACCAGGCAGAAGAGGGCGACCGCCCCCAGCACGGCGCCGATCCACAGGCGCCGACGCTCCGCATCGGTCATCCGATCATCCGCCGGCGTCCGGTCGGCGCGACCGCGCCAGGCGAGGTAGCGCTCGGCGTTGAGGTCGCGTCGTTGACGGGCCTGCTGGCCGCGCCAGGCCGGCACGGCCACGAAGTACGCGGCCACGCCCGCTGCCAGGGCGCCGATCAGCCAAACCCACTGGCTCATGCCGCGTCCTGCGCATTGCCCGCCACGGCTCGGTCAACGATCCACAGCGTCCGCCGCGCCCGGACTGCCGCTGCCGGCGACGTGGGCGCACCGGCGCGCGCGGACGCGAAGGCCACGTCCTTGCCGGGTCCGCACACCTGGAAGAGCGCCTCACGTGCGGCGTTCAGGACCGGGTAGGTGAGGGTCATCCGCCAGCAGGCCGGGCCGGGCGCCCAGTTGGCGACCACCCAGCGGCGCCGCTCGGCCAGGGCGGCCGATCCCGGAAAGAGCGACGCCGTGTGGCCATCGCGGCCCATCCCCAACCAGACCAGGTCGAAGACAGGCAGCGTCGCCCCGTCGGCGGGGATGCCGAAGACCCGGGCCATCTCGGCCTGGTAGTCGCGAGCGGCCGCGTCCAGGTCGGGTCGCTCGGCCGGCATGCGATGGATCGCCTCTGGGCGCAGCCGGGGAAGCCGGGAGAGCAGCGCGTCGTCCGCGGCCCGGAAGTTGCAGTCGTGATGGTCGGGCGGGACCGGCCGCTCGTCGCCCCAGAAGAACTCGACCCGCGACCAGTCGACCGCGTCCACCCGCGGAGAAGCCACCAGCAGCGGGTAGGCCGGTCGCGGGGTGGCGCCTCCCGACAGCGCGAGGCGGAAGACGCCGCGCCGTCGAATCGCGTTCCGAGCGGCCGCCACTACGCGATCGGCGGTCGCCGCCGCGACCGCCGCTGAATCGGCCAGAACCACCACCCGGCGACTCAACTCAGCTCGCTCGGCCGCGCGGCGGACAGGAAGATGGCGGCAGCGCGCACCGCCGCCTCGTAGGTGGGGTCGTGGCGATCGGTGACCAGGTCGGTGGCCAGCAGCTCCGACTCGGTCTGCGGCTCCATCGTCACCCGGCGCAACAGCGCGGTCATGCCGTCGGCGTTGGTGGCGACCGCCGCCTCGTCGCCGGTGCGATCGATGATGAATTCGGCGGCACCCATCTCCCCTCGAGCATGGAGGCGCACCGAGATGAGCTCGCCGGGCAGGTCGGCAGCGCTCACGACCGGTTCCAGCCGCAGGTCGACCATCTCGTGAGGTCCCTCCAGCACCAGCCGCATGCCGTCTGGACCCAGCGGCAGTGACGTGCGATATCGGCGCCAGGTCAGGCGCGACGCGATCCAGCCGGCGTACAGGATCGGGCCGGCCAGCGGCGAGCTGACCCCCGGAGCCACGTCAGCGGCATCGGGGCGGCGTGGGGGGCGACCGGGGCCCCGCCGTGCGGGGGCCACCGCATATTGAATGGCGAGCCGGTTCAGGTTGGGGAGGTAGCGTCGGAAGCGCGGCGCGTCAAAAAACTGGGCGGTGAGCTCCTGCCACCACCCCAACCGCCGCCAGGCGAGGTCGCCCACCCCGCTGCGGCGACGCAGCATCCCCAGGCGACGGAAGCCGATCAACAGGTCGGTGAAGTCGCTGCCATCGACGATCACCCGGTCGCTCATTTCCACGAGCTGATCAAAGACCGGATCGCCGAACGGCGGATTGCCGGGCCACCAGACGTGCGTCGGCAGGTCGTGGATCAGGAGTGGCGCGACGAAGCCGGACAGGTGCTCGGCGGCCTCTCCGCGAACGGTGAGCACCACCACGTCGTAGCAGACCTGGTCGCCGCCGTCCCGTCCGTCATGGCAGTGGGCGCTGACCGCGGCATCCAGCGGCGGTCCGTCCGCCGACCGATCGGCCACCAGCACGATGACCCGCGATGGATGTCGGAAGCCGAGCCCCTGCATGGTCGCGACCACCCGCTCCGCGGCCACTGCGTCGGGAACGGTGATGATCAGGTTGAGGACCGATGCGCGAGTGTGTGGCAGCCCCTTCTCGACGACCAGCGGCTCGCCGGTCGGCCCGGGACGCGACCAGAGTCCGGCCAGGTGCGCGGCCACACGGCTCACCGTGGTCCCCCGCTCGACCCACGGCGGCGCGATCACTGACTCGGCCTCGCCGAACCGCATCAGGTGGCGATGCAGCGCCAGCGCCCGCTTGGCCGCCGGCCGGCGGCTCATGGATGTCGCCAGGTGCGCCCGTCGCGCTCGAGAAGCTCGTCGGCGGCCGCCGGACCCCAGCTGCCGGCCTCGTAGAAGTGCAACGCGCCACCTTCACCCGACTCCCAGGCGGCCAGGATGGGGTCCAGGATCTCCCAGGCCCGCTCCACCTCGTCGGCCCGGGTAAAGAGCGAGGCATCGCCGATCATGCAGTCCAGGATCAGGGTCTCGTAGGCGTCCGGCGAGTCAACCGCGAAGCTCGACCCGTAGCGGAAGTCCATGTTCACCCCGCGGATCTGGAGTCCGGGACCGGGCACCTTGGCACCGAAGCGCAGCAGGATCCCCTCGTCGGGCTGGATCCGGATGGCGAGCACGTTGGGGTCCATTGGCGGCGCGCCCGCTCGTTCGAAGAGCGCCAGCGGGGCCTGCTTGAACTGCACTGCGATCTCGGTCGCATGCGCCGCAAGGGTCTTGCCGGTGCGCAGGTAGAACGGGACGCCAGCCCAGCGCCAGGATTGGATCGCCAGCTTCAGGGCGGCGTAGGTCTCACGTTGCGAATCGGGAGCCACCTCCGGCTCCTGGCGATAGGCGCGGACCTGCTCCCCGGCGACCCAGCCGGCCGGGTACTGCCCGCGCACCGTGCTGTGGGCCACCTCGCGCGGGTCATCGGCTTGACGGCGCGCAGCACCTTGAGCTTCTCGTCGCGCAGGTCCGGCGCCCGAACTCGATCGGCGGCTCCATGGCGAACACCGCCAGCAGCTGCAGCGCGTGGTTCTGCACGATGTCGCGCAGCGCCCCGGTCTGGTCGTAGAACTCGCCGCGGCCCTCGACGCCGACCGTCTCGGCCACGGTGATCTGCACCGAGTCGATGTAGCGCCGGTTCCAGATCGGCTCGAAGAGGCCGTTGCCGAAACGGAAGACGGCCAGGTTCTGGACCGTCTCCTTGCCGAGGTAGTGATCGATGCGGTAGATCTGCTCCTCGTCGAAGACCTGTCGAATCTCGCGAGTTCAGCTGGCGGGCCGAGGTGAGGTCGGAGCCGAACGGCTTCTCGACGATGACCCGCGTCCAACCCTTGCCGCCCGCGCCGCGGCCCCCGCCCGTGGCCGCCAGTCCAGCGGCCCCCAGCTGGCGGACGATCTCCGGATGGAGGACCGGCGGGACGGCCAGGTAGAAGAGCCGATTGCCCGCGGTTCCCCGGTCGCGGTCGATGCGCGCCAGGCGCTTGGCCAGCTCGGCAAAGGCGGCGGGGTCGCGGAACTCGCCGCGGTGGTACTCGACCGACTGTGCGAACGAGGCCCAGATCGATGGCTTGACGGGCCGATTGCGGCTGTAGCCCTCGACCGCGGCGTGCAGGTGCTCGCGGAATGCGTCGTCGGAGAGGTCGCGCCGCGCAAACCCGACGACCGTGAACTCCGGCGGCAGAAATCCGCCGAGCATCAGGTTGTAGAGGGCGGGCGCCAGCTTGCGTTCGGTGAGGTCTCCGGTGGCGCCGATGATGACCATGGTGCACGGCTCGGGAATCCGTTCCAGCCGCAGCCCCTCGCGCAGCGGGTTGGGGGCGGTGGCCGGAGTGCTGCCATCCCCGGCTCCGCTGATCGTCGCTGACGGCGGCACGGCCTGTGTGACCATCGTCAGCCCTGGGAGCCGTCGCCGGATGGCTTGACTGCATGTCCCCCGAACTCGTTGCGCAGGGCGGCGAGCACCCGATCGCTGAAGCTGTCGTGGTCACGCCGGCTGCGCAGCCGCTGGAGGAGGGCGAGGGTGATGATCGGGGCCGGCACATCGTGTTCGATCGCCTCCGCGACCGTCCAGCGCCCCTCGCCGGAGTCGGCGACCCAACCGCGAATCCCCTCCAAATCGCTCCCCTCCTTCTCGAAGGCGTCGGCGGCCAGCTCCAGGAGCCAGGAGCGAATGACCGATCCGTGGTTCCACATCCGGGCGACGGCGGCCAGGTCAAGGTCGAACTCCGACGCGTGCAGGATGTCGAACCCTTCTCCGTACGCCTGCATCAATCCGTACTCGATGCCGTTGTGGACCATCTTGACGTAGTGCCCGGCGCCGGCCGGCCCGCAGTACAGGTACCCATCTTTGGGGGCCAGCGAGGCGATCGCCGGCTCGAGACGGTCAAACACCTCGCGCTTGCCGCCGACCATCGCGCAGAAGCCGACCTGCAGCCCCCAGATGCCGCCGCTGACCCCCATGTCGAGGAAGTCGAGCCCGCGAGCGGCCAACTCGGCGGCACGCTGCTGAGAGTCATGGAAGTTGCTGTTGCCCGCGTCCACGATCACGTCGCCCCGGGTCAGGACCGCGGCGATCTTCTCGATCAGCTCGGCGGTGGCCGCGCCGGACGGAACGCTGACCAGCACGTGCCGCGGCGCTGTCAGCTGTGACGCGAGCGACTCGAGCGACTCGGCGACGCTGATCGCCCCCGCGTTCTCCGACTCGGCCGCCAGATCGGTCGTCACCGCGGTGGTCCGATTCCAGGCCACCACCTGGTGGCCGCTGCGCGCCAGGCGTCGCGCCATGCCGGCGCCGATGCGCCCCAGGCCGGCGATTCCGATCTGCATCTTGGCTCCCATCTTGAATCAGCTGTCCGCGGTTACCCAAGTGCCCCGTTGATCATCGACTCCACGCGGTCGAGTCCGCTCGCTGGGTCGGAAAGGTGGAGCCGAAGCGCGCGGCGTTGCGCGCCCTGGAGCGAGGCGAGATCGCCCATCGCCTGGGCGGCGATCAGGGTCCCGAAGCTTTCCTGCCAGCCGGGGATCGGCAGGTCGCGCCGTGGATCCGCAGTCAGCTGCAGGAAGATCCCCGTCGCCGGGCCGCCCTTGTGCAGCTGGCCGGTCGAATGCAGGAAGCGTGGGCCGAAGCCAAGCGTGGTGGCCAGCCCTCGCCGATCCCGGATGGCCACCCGCATCCGCTCGAGCCGCTCGACGGTCGGCTGATCCGCGGGCACGAACGCCTGCAGGGCGATGTAGTCACCGGGCTGCGCGGCCTCGAGCAGCGCACGCAGCGCGCCGTCGACACTGACCGGTCCGTCGCCGAGCAATGCCGGGTCGAGGTAGGCGGAGATCCCGGGCTCCGCAACCCACGGCGCCGGCGCGGGCAGCGAGCCTGTCTGGCGGTACGTATCGAGCAGCGCCCGGGTGGCGTCCTTGCTCTGCTGGACGTTGGGCTGGTCGAAGGGATTGATCCCGAGCACGATGCCGGCGGCCGCGGTGGCCACCTCCCAGCGCACGAACTCGGCTCCCACGTCGTACGGATCGTTCAGCCCGATGTGCTCGAGTGTGTGGCCCGCGGCCTTGAGCTCCGCGGCCAGCGCGTCGAGGTCCGGATGGGCCTCATCGGTCATCGTCAGCAGCACGAACACACGATCTGCGCCATACGACGCGACATCGCCGATCGGCTCGCCGACCACCGGCACGATGCCCCGCCCCGCCTTCCCGGTGCTCTCGGCGACGAGCTGCTCGGCCCAGTCGGCGAAGCTCGCCAACCGGGGAGAGGTCAGCAGCGTGAGCTTGTCGCGTCCATGAAGGGCCGCCTCTCCGAACGTGGCGCCCAGGCGCAGCCCCGGGTTGGTCGAAGCCGGCCGCCGGCAGGCATCGGCCATCTCCTGTGCGCGCTCCAGCAGTCGGCCCAGGTCCACGCCATGCAGCGCCGCCGGGAAGAGCCCGAACGCTGACAGGGCGCTGTAGCGACCACCCACCGTCGGCTCACCGTCGAGGATCGCCCGAAACCCCTGGGAGCGGGCGAGGTCAGCGAGCGGTGTGCCCGGATCGGTGATGGCCACGAAGTCGAGCGCCGGGGCGTGTGCCGACATGGCGGCCTGGAACGCGTCCGGCTCGGTGGTGGTGCCGGACTTGCTGCTGACGCAGAAGAGGGTCCGTGCCGAATCGGCCCACTGCCCGAAGCCGCGCACCGCATCGGGGTGTGTCGAATCGAGGATCCGCAGCTCCAGGCCGGCGCTCCCGGTGAGCGGCGCCCCCAGCGGGTCGCCGAAGAGTCGGCTGAAGAGCTCCGGCGCAAGGCTCGATCCCCCCATCCCCAGCACCGCCGCCCGGGTGTAGCCATCGTCCCGCACCTCGCGGGCGAGGCGCTCCAGCTCAGGGGCGCGGGCCTGCATCGAGCTCGGCAGGTCAAGCCAGCCAAGCCACGCGGCGAGAGCCTCAGGCGCCGCACCCGAGGCGGCCCACAGCGTGCCGTCACGCGCCCAGAGGCGCTCCGCCACGCGCTCCGCCTCCCAGGCCGTCAGTCGAGCTTCGACCGCGGCGTGCAGGGGCGAGTCGGACGGCATCGGGTCGATCACGCCGGAGCGAGGGCCTGGCGCTGGGCCTGGATGGTGGCCATCAGGTCGTCGAATGATGCGCCGAAGGCCTTCACCCCCTCGCTGATCAGCTCGTCGGTGACGGTCGTCATGCTGATCCCCTGCGCTTCCACCGCCGCCAGCGCCGCCTTCGCCTGGTCGAGCCCCTGGTCGAGGGTGCGCGCCACCACCCCGTGGTCGAGGAAAGCGCTGATGGTGTCGGTCGGCAGGGTGTTCACCGTCTCCGGACCGATCAGCTCCTCCACGTACAGGACGTCGCGGTAGGACGGGTTCTTGGTCGAGGTACTGGCCCACAGGCAGCGCTGCACCCGCGCGCCGGCGGCGCGCAGATCGGCGAACTCGGGCCCGTCGAAGATCTCCCGGTAGGCGGCGTAGGCCATTTTGGCGTTGGCGACCGCCGCCCTGCCCCGGGCGGCCAGGGCGTCCGGGGTGCCGATCGCCTCGAGTGCCTTGTCGACCTTGGTATCGACTCGGCTGACGAAGAACGAGGCGACCGAGGCGACGCGCGACAGCTCCTCGCCACGCTCGGCGCGCCGTCGCAGCCCGGCCAGGTAGGCGTGGGCCACGTCGCGATAGACGTCGACACTGAACATCAGGGTGACGTTGATGTTGATCCCATCGGCAATCGCCGCCTCGATCGCCGGAACGCCCGCGGGCGTGGCCGGGATCTTGACGAAGACATTGGGCCGATGGAGCTGCGACCACAGGTACCTGGCCCGTTCAATGGTCTGCCCGGTGTCGTCCGCCAGGTCCGGCTCGACCTCGATCGAGACGAATCCATCGGCGCCGTCGGCCTGCTCATAGACGACCCGCAGGATGTCGGCCGCGTCGCCTACGTCGGCGATTTCAATCGCCTCGAAGATCTCGTGGTCGGTGTGGCCGTGGGCGATCGAGCGCCGAATCAGGTCGTCGTACTGGCCGGTGGCGATCGCCTTGGCGAAGATGGTCGGGTTGCTGGTGAGTCCGCGGATCCCCATCGAAACCTGCTCGGCGAGCCGCCCGCTGCTGATCAGCTGGCGGTCGATGAAGTCGATCCAGGGGCTCTGGTGCTGCTCGGCGTGCAGCCGCTGCAGTGCGTTCATTGCTGAGTCTCCCGTACGAGCTTGCGAGCTGCGGTGGCGATGGCGGCTGCATCGATGCCGGCCAGCGACAGCTGCTCGGCTGGCGTCGCGGAGCCGGGCATGTGCCGCACTGCCAGCTTGACGACGCGCGGGCGGAGCTGATCGGCTGCAAAGACGTCCAGGACGGCATCGCCCAGCCCGCCCTCCGGCCAGTGGTCCTCGACGGTGATGAGCGCACGCGTCTCGCGCGCCGCGCCGCGCAGCGTCTCGGCGTCGATCGGCTTGATCGAGTAGCAGTCGATCACCCGGGCGGCGATCCCCTCCCCGGCCAGCAGGGTGGCCGCGGTCATCGCCTCGTGCAGGGTGATGCCTGCTCCGACCAGGGTGACCTGGTCGGCATCGGTCCGTCGAACGACTCGGCTGCCGCCGATTTCGAAGCGCTCTCCGGCTGCGTAGATCACCGGTGTCTTTTCGCGCGTCGTGCGCAGGTAGACGATCCCGGGCCGATCCGGCATGAGCGCCACCAGGGCGGCCGCCTGGTTGGCGTCCGATGGGTAGAGGACCGTGCTGCCGTACACCGCCCGGAGCGAGGCGAGATCTTCGAGGGCCATCTGCGACGGTCCGTCCTCGCCGATGCTGACCCCGGCGTGCGATCCGACCAGGGCGATATTGGCGCGGCTGATGGCGCCCATCCGCACGAAGTCATAACCCCGCGACAGGAATGCGGCGAAGGTGGCGGCAAAGGGTTTCCAACCACGGACCTGGAGACCGATGGCGGTGGCGACCAGCTGCTGCTCGGCGATGTAGACCTGGAAGAAGCGCTCCGGCTGCGACGCCGCGAAGAGCTCGGAGTAGGTCGAGTTGCCCACCTCGCCGTCGAGCGCCACCACGTCGCCCCGCGCATTGCCGATGGCCACCAGCGCATCGCCGTACGCCTTGCGGGTCGCCTCCTTGGAGCCCAGCTCGTAGGCCGGCAGCTGCAGCTCGCCGTTCGTGGCGAACACATGTGGGGTGGCGTCTCCGTCCGGCCTGGCGACGGTCACGGTGAGGTGGCGCAGCCCGCCCAGCTCGGCGATGGCCGCTTCGGGGTCGGCCAGCGGCTTGCCGTGGAAGCCATTCCTGTTCGCCACCGCAGCCACCCCGTGACCCTTCTCGGTGCGCGCCAGGATGACGGTGGGCCGGCCACTGGTGGCCAGCGCTTCAGCGTATGCGGCGTCAATCGCCACCGGATCGTGGCCATTGACCTCGATGGCGTGCCATCCGAATGCCCGTGCCCGGCCCGCGTAGGTGTCGAGGTCCCAGCCGTACATCGTCTCGCCGGTCTGCCCGAGCCGATTCACGTCGACGATGGCCGTCAGGTTGTCGAGCGAGTGGAACGAGGCGGTCTCGAGGGCCTCCCAGATCGAACCCTCGGCCATCTCCGAGTCGCCGCACAGGCACCAGACGCGGTAGGGCAAACGGTCGAGCTGCTTGCCGGCGAGCGCCACGCCAACCGCGATCGGCAGCCCCTGGCCCAGCGACCCGGTGGCCACGTCGACCCACGGCAGCAGCGGCGTGGGGTGCCCTTCCATGCGGCTCCCCTCTTTGCGGAACGTGAGCATCTCGTCATCGGAGATGGCGCCGGCTGCCTTGTAGATCGCATAGAGCAGCGGCGACGCGTGGCCCTTGCTGAAGATCAGGTGGTCGTTGCGCGGGTCCGCTGGTCGGTCGAAGTCGTAGCGCAGGTAACTCGCGGTCAGCACCGCCATCAGGTCCGCGGCCGACATGGAGCTCGTCGGATGGCCAGACCCCGCCGCCGAGCTGGAGCGGATCGAATCGACCCGCAGCTGCGCCGCCAGCTCCGTCCACAGATCGAGATCGTTCATGTTGGCGAGCATCATACGAGGCAACGGCACCTTCGCCCGTGCGGCAACCCGGCGGGCGCGCACGAGTGCAGGTGGAGCAACCAACGACGAAGCACGAGCTTCTTCTTGATAGTGATTTGCGGCCGGAGCTAATCCGCAGCAGCCAGAAGACCTGTTTGGGGCCGATTCGGGCGCTCCGTCGTCGTTACGTGCTGGAGCTGCAAATCGAGGAGCGGTAAAGGAGGGCGGCGCCCTCATCGGACGCCGCCTCCAGGCTCATGACCGACGCAGGACTAGCCGCGCATCAGCCGGAAACAGTCGCTGCAGTAGACCGGCCGAGCACCGGTTGGCCGGAAGGGGACCTGCGTCTCCTTGCTGCATCGAGCGCAGACCGCGTCGAACATCTCGCGCGGACCGGAGCTGTAGCCGCCGCCCCCACCACCGCTGTATCCGCCGCTGCTGGCGCCGTAACTGGAGCCGCCACCGCCGGTGGCGCGTCGCTGCGCCCGGCAGGACGAGCAGCGCTTGGGCGCAGAGGTGAATCCCTTCTGCGCGAAGAATTCCTGCTCAGAGGCGGAGAACACGAAATCGATTCCGCAGTCCGCACAGGTGAGCACCTGGTCGGTGTAGGCCACGAACGACCCTCCCACATAGAGTTACCAACTCGGGCGACATCGCCTCGATCAACGCCGGCCACGGGTCTTGCCGCTACCCCGTGAGCCGACGAACAACGTGGTGGGAGGGGGAGGGAAGGCTGCTGGCGCCGTTTCTGCTACGGCCCGATTTGGCGCGAGTATACCTGCCCGATTCTCGGGCGCAAGAGGGAAGAATCGGTCGCGGCGCTATGCTGGCCGGCATGCGAATCGCAGGCGTGGTGCTCGGCGCCCTGGTCGCGCTGGCCGGACTGGTGTGGATCGCCCAGGGCCTGAACCTGCCCTTCGCGCCGGGCAGCTTCATGACCGGCGACCGGACCTGGATCGTGCTCGGGGCCGTGGCAGTGGTTGTCGGTGCCAGCCTCGTCAGCTGGGCACGACGCCTGAGCTAGCCACTACTCGAGTCGCGCGCCCGCGGCGGTCATCTCGGCCATGGCCCGCTCGCCGTCGCCGGGCACCAGGTCGACGGCGGCAATCGCGTCGGTGAGGACGATCGTCTTGAAGCCGAGCCGCACCGCATCAAGGGCAGTGGCCCGCACGCAGTAGTCGGTCGCCAGCCCGCAGATCACGACCCTACTGACACCCCATTCGCGGAGGACTGCCTCCAGCTCGGTCGGGTGCTCGTCGCCAGCCGCGTCGCGCATGGTGAAGCCGGAATAGCCGTCCTCGCCGTGGCTCCCCTTGCGCACAATCGGGCCGGCCACCACCAGCGCCGGGTGCAGCTCGGCTCCCCAGCTGCCCCCCACGCAATGCACAGGCCAGACCCCGCCGTCCCTGGCGAAGTGCGGCGTCGACGGTGGGTGCCAGTCCTGCGTGAAGACCACCGGCGCTCCGGCCGCCGCCGCGCGCTGGATCTCGTCGTTGGCGCGAAGCACCACCGCTTCGCCGCCAGCCACCGACAGGCTGCCCGCCGGATCGGCGAAGTCGTTCTGCAGATCCACCGCGACCAGAGCCGTGGTCGGGTCGTACTCGATCACCCGTCAATGGTAGGGCCTGGCCGGCTGAACCCTACTCCAGCGCTATCGAGGGAGCCGGGCACGGATCCCCTGGGGCGTTGGCGATGGCCACGTTGAAGGCCCCATGCGGCTCGGGCGCCATCTACTCGCAGGGCGAGTACGAAACACGGTTCCGGTGCCTGACGGCGCCAACCATGCGTGCTGGTGAGTACCAGGGCCCGAAATGGCGCCCGAGCGTTGATCGCTACTCACCTGGCGAGTAGGTGGCGGCGAAGGCGGCATGCATCTGGAGGCCGGGCGGCAGGACCGCGGCAGGACCGCGACAGGACCGCGGCGACCGGGAGCAGATCGGCCGCGTCAACGCGTATCGGCAGCGCTCGGCCGGCTGAACCCTACTCCAGCGCCATCGAGGGAGCGGGCTCGGATCCCTTCCCTTCGCTCTCGACCACAGCCGCGGGTGCGGGTCCGTGGTGCGTGCGCAACGGCAGCTCGGGAAGCAGCACAAGGGTCACCAGCGTGGCCACGATGCCTGCCGCCACGCCGATCCACAGGGCACTGGCGATGGCCAGGCTGAAGGCCTCGTGAAAACCGGTGACGATGTTCGGGAGGTAGGGCTCGACCAGGGGTCGAGACGTGGCGTCCAGGTGGGAGAGGATCTGCGCGCCCAGGTCGCCAACCGACGTGAATTCGCTGGTGGATCCCGACGACGCAAAGCGATCGGCGATCTGCGCCGGGACGCCGGTAGCGGCCATCTGCCTGGGAATCTCCGCGACGAGGGCCGATCCGAAGAGGGTGCCGCCCAGCGACAGGCCCACCGTTCCGCCCACCTGGCGGAAGAAGGTCAGCGTGCTGGTGGCGGCTCCCAGCTGCGAGAAGGGCGCCGCGTTCTGCACCACGATGGTGAAGGCGGCCATGCTGGGGCCAATCCCAATCCCGGCGATGACCATCCAGAACCAGATCTCGGGCAGGCTGGTCGTGCCGCGCAGCTGGGTCAACAGCAGCAGTCCCAGCGACAGCAGCGCCATGGCGATGATGATCAGCCAGCGATAGCGCCCGGTCCGGCTGATCACCTGGCCCGACACCACCGAGCTGACGATCAGCCCAAACAGGAGCGGCAGGATCTGGTAGCCCGATTCGGTCGCGCTCGAGCCGAAGACCACCTGGAACCAGCGCGGGATGAAGATGATCGCGCCGAAGAAGCCGAAGCTGGCCAGGAAGACCGCCGCCACGGAGACGCTGATCGAGCGGTTGCGGAAGAGGCTCAGGGGGACGATCGGCTCGGCGGCTCGTGACTCGACCCAGACGAAGACCGCCGAGAGCGCCAGGCCCAGCAGGATCAGCCCGCCCACCTCAGGATTTGCCCAGTCCATCGTCTGCCTGTTGGTGAGGCCGATCAGGATCGGCACCAGGGCTGCGGTGAAGACCGCGCTGCCCAGGTAGTCGATGCTGCGCACCACCTCGGGGTGCTTGATCGGCGGCAGCAGGCGCCAGATGATGACCAGCGCAATGGCGCCGATCGGCAGGTTGACGAAGAAGACCCAGTGCCAGCCGACGTTATCGGTCAGGAAGCCGCCCAGCGCAGGACCGATCAGGGCGCTGACGCCGAAGACGGCACCGAACAGGCCCTGGTACTTGCCGCGCTCGGCGGGCGTGAAGAGGTCGCCGATGACGGCCAGCGCGATCGGGAAGATGGCGCCGGCGCCCAGCCCCTGAAGGCCGCGGGCGGCGATGAGCTGCCACATCTCCTGCGAGAAGCCGGAGAGGGCAGACCCGATCAGGAAGAGGCTGACCCCAATCATCATCATCGGCCGTCGCCCGAACAGGTCGGAGAGCTTGCCGTAGATCGGTCCGCTGACCGTGGTGGTCAGCAGGTAGATGGTGACCACCCAGGTGTAGTACTCGTTGCCCTTCAGCTCGGTCACGATGCGGGGCAGGGCGGTGCCGACGATCGTCTGATCCAGCGCTGACAGGAACAGCGCCAGAAGGATTGCGATCAGGATCTCGGTCCGCGCCCGCGGGTCGACGTGGACTGGTGCGTCGTCCAGGGCTCGGCTGGCCACGCTCACTCGGCAGCTCCTTCTGCGTGCATGCGCTCGAACGCTGCGCGCAGTGCTCGCATCGAGATGAGCAGCTGACTGCGCTGCTCATCGTCCAGGTGGGTGAGGGCAGTCGCCATGCGCTGGCGGCGTGCGATGTTGAGCTCGCGCAGCTCGGCGGCCCCGGCCTCGGTCAGGCTGACGGTGACGACCCGACGATCCTCGGTGTCGTGGGCTCGCGCGACCAGGCCACGCTCCTCCATCCGTGACACCAGCCCGGTGGCGGTCGGCAGGCCGGAGCCGAGCAGCTCGGCAACGCGGCTCATCGGCAGCGGCCCGTGCGCCTCCAGAAAGGTCATCAGGTGGAGGTGCGACATGCTGATAGAGCGCGCATGGCAGCGCTGCGCAAAGGCAGCCCCCTCACCGGCGATGATCGGCCCAAGCTCGTCCATCAGCTCGGCAGCGACGGTTTGCGTCGCCCGAATAGTTCGTGTCACGCGAACTATTATGCCGATGCGAAGGATCCGATGTCAAGACGCGCCTCCGATCTGGCGGTTGGTTAGCGCGGATGCGGCTCGGGCGTCATCTACTCGCAGGGCGAGTACGAAACACGGTTCCGGTGCCTGACGGCGCCAACCATGCGTGCTGGTGAGTACCAGGGCCCGAAATGGCGCCCGAGCGTTGATCGCTACTCACCTGGCGAGTAGGTGGCGGCGAAGGCGGCATGCATCTGGAGGCCGGGCGGCAGGACCGCGGCAGGACCGCGGCAATCCTCTATCGTCGCGACACGCATGGACAGATCGCTCCTGACTCGTGACGACCTCGCGCTGCGCCCCGGACGAGGGGAGCGCAACCCGTGGCTGCGCGAGGCGTTGGCCGCGGAAGGCAACCCAACCCCGGCTCCCCCACTGAGTGGCGACCTCGACTGCGACGTGGCGATCGTCGGCGGCGGCTACACGGGGCTGTGGACCGCCTTCCAGCTCACCGAGCGGGCGCCACACCTTCGGGTCGTGATCCTGGAGCAGGACATCTGCGGCGGCGGCCCGTCGGGACGCAACGGCGGCTTCGTCAACGGTTGGTGGGACGAGTTGGACGGCCTGGTGGACCTGTACGGGGAGGAGGCCGCACTCGAGGCCGCGCGGGCGGTGTCGGCCTCCGTCAGTGAGATCGGGGCCTGGTGCCGGCAGCATCGGGTCAACGCACATTACCGCCGGCGCGGGATGCTGACCGTCTCGACAACGCCCCTCCACGACCAGGCGATGGAGGGCGCGCTGGTGACCGCCGCGCGCCTGGGCGTCCCGAAGGAGTATGCCGCGCGCACCCCTGCGCAGATCCGCGCTCGGTGTGATTCGCCGCGGTTCCGCAACGGGGCCTTGATGCGCGACGCGGCAACGGTGCAGCCGGCGCTGCTGGCGCGCGGCCTGCGGCGCGTGGTGATGGCACGTGGGGTCGCCATTCATGAGGGCTCATCGGTCACCCACATGCGCCAGGACGGGAGGCTGGTGCGACTGCTGGTTGACAGCAACGAGGGCCTGGACGAGGTGCGCGCGGGACACGTCGTGCTGGCCATCAACGCCTGGGCGGCGGGATGGCCGCCGTTCGCCCGATCGGTGCTGGCCTGGGGCAGCTACATGGTTCGCAGCGAGCCGATCCCCGAGCGGCTGGCGGAGCTCGGCTGGACCGGCGGCGAGTCGATCGTCGACGCCCGCGCCAGCGTCCACTACCTGCGGGTCACGCGCGAGGGGCGCATCGCGATCGGCGCCGGAGGCGGGCGGCCCGGCTATGACGGGCAGATCGGCGGGAGCTTCACCGATGACGTCGGCTCCGCGCGGCGTGCCGCCTTCGCCTTCCGCTGGCTCTTCCCACAGCTGGCCGACGTCCGGCTGACCGATGCCTGGGGCGGACCGATCGATGTCTCGGCCGATCACCTGCCGCGCTTCGGGAGCCTGCGCGGCGGGCGCATTCATTTCGGCTTCGGATATTCGGGCAATGGCGTGGCACCGTCACACCTCGGTGGCAGGATCCTGGCCGCCCTGGCGCTCGAATCGGACGAGCCGCTGACCCGGCTGGCGGTGGTGGGACCTCCGTCGCGGCGGCTCCCGCCCGAGCCGTTCCGCTACCTCGGCGCACGCGTGCTGCGCGCCGCCATGGTCGCGCGTGAGGATGGCGAAGAGGCGGGTCGCCGCGCACCGTGGTGGCTGCGAGAATTGACCGCGATCCCGCGCCGGCTCGGCTATCACCTCGGGCCCGGGGCTGAGTGACGGGGACCCCGTTTCAGTAGACCCCCGGCAGGAAGCGCCTGGTCTGGATCCGGTAGGCGGCGTATTCGGGGTATCGCTCGACTAGCCACGCCTCCTCCCGGCGCGCCTTCGCGTCCATGAACAGGCACAGCGCGACGGAGGCCGCGAACGCCGGCAGGCTGCGCGTCGCGGTTGCCCAGCCGATGCTGGCCAGCATCAACCCGGCGTAGATCGGGTGACGAATTCGCGCATAGATCCCATTGAGCACCAGGCTGCCGCCCTCGGGGGGCCGCGGCAGCGGGGTCAGGTTTGAGCCGAGCTCGCGAAAGGCGCTGAGCAGGGCCCCCACGCCGATCGCCATCTCGGCAATCCCCACCGCCAGGACGAGCTGGTCGAAGGGTCCCTCCAGGGTCACCGCGGGAATGTGCTGGACGCCAAGGACGGCGATCAGGCCGAGGAGCACAAACTGCCCGATCACCCACCCCTCGCCGCGTGGGCCAAGGCCGGGCAGCCGCGTGCCGCTGGAGCGATTGCTCACCGGGGCCCCTAGCCCGGGAACAGGCGACGGAGGGTGCGGAAGGCGGTCGCGGCGGGCCCTCGACGTCGACGGAGCCAGGCGGGCTCGTTCGAGGTCGCTGGCAGCGGTATCGCGGCGGGGCGCTGTGGGACGAGCGCAGCGGGCGGCCGAACGGGCTCGTTCGAGGTCGCACGCTGCGCTGGCGTGGCGGGAGGCTGGGGGACGAGCGCGGCGGGCGGCCAAACGGGCTCGACCCGGCTGATCGGCTCAAGGGGCTCGACCGGCTCGACCTGGCTGACCGGCGCGAGGGGCTCGCCCGGCTCGACCTGGCTGATCGGCTCGACCTGGCTGACCTGCTCGACCTGCTCGCCCTCGCTATATGTTGGCTCAGCCGCGGGCGATGGCTTCCACCACTGCTCTTCGCGCGGCGTGGCCTCGAGCGCCGCCATGGCGGCGTCCAGCTCAGCGCTGCCGGGGAGCTCGATCGGTGCCGGCGTGGCCTGGCTGCCGATCAGGCTGCGGATCGCCTCGACCTCGCTGGCGCCCCAGCCCTCATCGGCCGCCAGCCGGGCCAGCTCCTCCTCGCTGAGGATCAGGACCGGTGGCGTCAGCTCCTCTGGTTCCGTGGCCGCGATTGGCTCCGGATAGCCTCCCGGCGCGGGTTCCAGCTCGGCCGCCGCAGGCTCCTCGACCACGACCTCCGCCTCGGCCTCGGCCATCTCCTCGACCTCCGCCTGCTCCGCAGCTTCCAGCTCGGCCTCCGCCAGATCCTCGACCTCCGCCTGCGCCTCGTCCTCGCTGAGGGTCAGGAGGGGTGGCGTCGGCTCCTCCGGTTCCGCGACTGCGACCAGCTCCAGATAGTCTCCCCGCGCGGATTCCAGCTCGGCCTCCGCCTGCTCGTCCTCGCTGAGGGTCAGGACCGGTGGCGTCGGCTCCACGGGCTCCGCGACCGCGAGCCGGGCCAGCTCCTCCTCGCTGAGGATCAGGACCGGTGGCGTCAGCTCCACGGGCTCCGCGACCGCCATTGCCTCCGGATATGCTCCCGGCGCGGATTCCAGCTCGGCCACCGCCAGCTCCTCGGCCACCACCTCCGCCTCGGCCTCGGCCAGCTCCGCAGCTCCTGCGGCTTCGACGTCGGCGACAGCCACCGGTTCCTGCGTCGGTGGCTCGGGTTCAGCGTGCTCGGCGGCGTCGAGCCAGGCGAAGTCGCCGTCGGCGAACCAGTCCGGCTCCACGACCTCGGTGCTGTACGGGGATGCGGCGGCGGTCTTCGGCGGTTCGACGTCAGGCGCGGGCTTCGAGCTCTGGCGTCGGCTCAACGACGCGCTCCAGAGGCTCCCGCTGCACGGTCCGCTGGGGCAGTTCGGCGGCCGATGGGTCTTCGGCGCGGGCGAGCGCCTCGGCGATGCCCGCCACCGCGGAACGCCGAGTTGGCGCCTTGCGAGGTGCGGTCGAAGTCGACCTGGGCTTCCTGGGCGGCGTTTTTCGCGTACGCCGTCCGGCGACGGGCTCTTCGAGAGGTGCCGCCACCGCGGCTGGTGCAGGCGCCGCTTCAACGGCGGGTTCCGGCGCGGTCCAGGCGACTGGCGCGGGAGGGGCCTGTCCGGGGAGCCGCAGGTCAAGGCGCGACTCCAGCAGCTCCACCCGGGACCGGAGTCCGGCCACCTCGCCGCGCGCCTCGCCGAGGGCCAGCAGGGCCTGGCCATAGCGCTCGGTCAGGTTGCGGAACTCGGTCAGCAACTCGCGAAAGGCGCTCGCCTCCGAGCCGCCGTTGGAGCCACCGTTGCCGTTCGACCGCGGTGGTGGCTCATGCGTCGCGACCATCGGCTCCGTGCGAGCCTTGAGGTGGACCCTCATCGAGTCGCCCTCGGGCGTGCCGAAGATCACGCCACGCGCCAGGAGCTCCCAGACGCGCCCTTCCGGGACGCCGAGGACGGAGGCCGCCTCCTGGACTGTGTAGCCGTCGATCACGTTGCGCCCAATGGTACGCGGCGCGCGGCGCGGCGGCGACGATCCTGACCGGTATCATCGGTCTCCAATGAGCAACCCCATCCAGGTGCCGACCCTGCCCGGCAATGACTTTCTCGTGCCGCCGGGCCTCGAGGGGCTCCGTGAGCTGGCGTACAACCTGTGGTGGAGTTGGAACGCCCGCGCGGGAGCCCTCTTTGCGCGGATCGACTCGGCCGCCTGGTCACGCCACCGGAGCCCGATTCCGGTGCTCGCCGCGGTCCCGCCGGGCCGCTGGTCCGAGTTGGTCGCCGACGAGGACTTCATGGTCGACGCCAGCCGCCTGCTCGACGAGTTCGATCGCTACCTGCGCAACGGCTCCGACTCGTGGTACCGCCGCGCGAGCAGCGCCGATCCGGGCGCGGAGCTGCGCGGCCCGGTCGCCTACTTCTGCGCCGAGTTCGGCTTCCACGAGTCGATCCAGATCTACTCCGGCGGACTCGGCATCCTGGCCGGCGATCACTGCAAGTCAGCCTCCGATGCGGCCGTCCCCTTCGTGGCGGTGGGGCTCCTGTATCGGCGCGGCTACTTCCGCCAGCAGATCGACGCCGATGGCCACCAGGAGCACGCCCAGCCTGACCTCGACCCAGCCATGCTCCCCCTGCGCCGGGCGCGCGGACGCGACGGCTCGCCGCTGCAGGTGAGCGTCGAGTTTCCGGGACGCAAGGTGCACGCCGCGGTCTGGGTGGCGCAGGTCGGACGCGTGCCGCTGCTGCTGCTCGACACCGATATCCCCGCCAACGACGGAGCCGATCGCCCGATCACCCATATCCTCTACGTCCGTGGCAGGGAGATGCGTCTCTGCCAGGAGCTGATCCTGGGGGTCGGTGGCGTGCGCGCCCTGCGGGCCCTGCGGATCGAACCTGCGGCGTGGCATCTCAACGAGGGACATTCGGCGTTCCTGCTGCTCGAGCGCGCCCGAGAGCTGCTCGGCAGCGAGCCGTCGCTCGACCCCGCCGAGGCGCTGCGCCGCGTCGGCCGCGATGCCGTCTTCACCATCCACACGCCGGTAGCAGCCGGAAACGAGCTCTTCACGCGGGAGCTGGCGACGGCGCAGCTCGCCCCATGGCTGGCCGCCACCGGGATGCCGGCATCTGAGCTCATGGAGCTCGGACGAGGCGTCGGCAACGAGGCCGATCCCCCGTTCGACATGACCGCCTTCGTGCTGCGGCACGCGGGCGCCGCCAACGCAGTCAGCCGGCTGCACGCCGCGACGGCCACCGAGACCTGGGGGCCCGTGGCCGGCCACCCGATCGAGCCGATCACCAACGGGGTGAACGTCGCGACCTGGTTGGGACGTCCGATGCGCCGCTTCCTGGAGCGCTCGATCGGGCAGTCGCTGGCAGCTGACCTGGCCGGACCGGAAGCCTTCGAGCGGCTGGATACGGTGAGTGGCGCCGACCTGTGGGGGGCGCATCGGCAGCAGAAGCGCGAGCTGGTCGAGTTCATGCGACGGCGCCTGGTGCGCCAGTTCGCCCGACACGGCGAGTCGCCCGAGGTGCTGCGCGAGATGCATGCCGCCTTTGACCCCGAGGCACTGACGATCGGGTTTGCGAGGCGCTTCGCCACCTACAAGCGCGCCGACCTGCTTTTCCACGATGAAGCCCGCCTGGCCCGCCTGCTGGCCGATCCCGACCGACCGGTACAGGTCCTGCTGGCCGGCAAGGCCCACCCCGCCGATCGCCCCGGGCAGAAGGTGATCCAACGTATCTTCGGCCTCACCCGCTCGGCGCACCTGCGCGGGCGGGTCTTCATCCTCGAGGACTACGACATGCGCATCGCGCGGTTCATGATCGGAGGCGTCGACGTGTGGCTGAACAACCCGCGGCGCCCCCTCGAAGCGTCAGGCACGTCGGGCATGAAGGCGGCGATCAACGCGATCCCCTCGCTCAGCGTGCTCGACGGCTGGTGGGACGAGGGATTCAACGGGGCCAACGGCTGGGCGATCGGCGGACGCGAGCCTTTGGCCGATGAGGACGCCCAGGACGAGGCCGATGCCGCCGACCTGTACCGGATCCTGGAGGACGAGGTGGTCCCCCGCTTCTATGCGCGCGACGAGGAGCAGCTGCCGCAGGCCTGGATCGAGACGATGCGCGCTGCGCTGTCGGCGGCGATCTGGCACTTCAGCACCGCGCGGATGCTGGGCGAGTACGTGGAGCGGAGCTACCTCCCCGCCGCCCGCAGCGTGGAGCCGGCCCGAACCTGACCTAGGGCAGGTAGTTCCGCGGGTTCTGCCAGACGCCGTGGTCGTTGATTCCGAAGTGCAGGTGGCAGCCGGTCGAGATGCCGGTCGTCCCCTCGTAGCCGATCACCTGACCGAGGGAAACGGTCTGGCCTCTCTTGACGACCACCCGTGTCTGCAGGTGCCAGTAGAGGGTCAGCACCCCGAACCCGTGGTTGATGATCACGCCGTAGCCTGAGTCCCAGGGCCAGGACGGCTGACCCGAGGCGGCCACCGTGCCGCTGCCGACCGCACGGATCGGCGTCCCACAACCGGAAGCGATATCGATCGCGGTGTGGAAGTGCGGGTAGTATTCCCCCTTGTAGGTGTAGGGCGGTTCCAGGCGGAAGCTGGTCGGGCCCCATTCCTGGGTCACCACGAACTCATCCTCCGGCCAGCGGAATCCGAAGGCCGATGGGCTCTGGTTGCGGGCATCGGCCTCGGCCTGCAGCTTCTTCACCAGGGCGGTCTGAGCGGCGAAGGCGTCCTCGCTGGCCTTGATCTGCGCCGCGACGTTGCCGCGAGCCTCGAGGGCGGCATTCAGCGCATAGGCCTGTGCCCCGCGCTTCACCTCGGCAGCCTGCTTCAGTTCGGCGAGGTGAGCCTCCATGTCGGATAGCTCCGCCTCGCGTGCCGCAAGGAGCGTGGCCTGGGCGTCTGCCTCGTCGCGGGCCTGGCCGAGCGTGCGGCGCCCGTCACGAAGGGACTCCTGCCTGGTCTTCAGCTCGGCGCGCAGGGAGCTGATCTCCTTGGCCAGCTGCTGGTCCTGATCCGAGACGGTGATGAGGTAGCTCACCTGGGTGGTGGCGGCGTCCAGCGTGGGGGCAGACATGATGATCTCAAGGAGCGAGGTCTGGCTCCGCTCGTAGGCGGCGCGCAGGTGATCCTGAAGGAGACGCTCGCGCTCCCGCAGCGCATCGGTCTCGAGCCTGATCTGGACGGCGATCGTGTTGAGCTGCCGATCGAGCCCGGCGATCTGTGCGACCAGGTCGGCCAGGTGGGCCGTGATCTCCGCGACCTGGCCCTGCACCTGGACGAGCAGGCCGCTGATGCGGTCGTACTCCGCGGTCACCGAAGCGAGGGCGGCCTCCGCCACATCCAGCTTGACGGCCAGGGCGGCCGAGGTCGCCTTGAGCTGGGCCAGGGCAGCCTCCTGCGCGCTCAAGGTGCGCTGAAGCGCCCGCTGCTCAGCCTTCGCGTCGGCGAGCGGGTCCGCGGCCTGGGCGAGGTCGCGTGGAGAGGGGGAGACGATGCTCGTTCCGACCATCAGCAGGGCTACAAGCGCGATGGCCGAATGAGATCGTCGCCTCATACGACGGTCCGTGAGGTATTCATTTGCCCAATGCCCCGTTACGTGGTGCCACGGCATGCTAACCGGGCCGCCCCGGGAAGCGATGTGGGTGAAATGTACTACACCGTGCTACCTACGTGTCCAGCCCGAGCTTGGCAAACGCCTCGTCGTCAAGTACGACGGCTCGCGAGACCTCGGCTCCGAGCAGCACGACCGCGCTCGAAAAGTAGAGGAAGACGAGCAGGGTGATTGCGGTCGAGATGGGGCCGAAGAAGCTCTCGTAGCGCGCCACGGAGGTGGCATACCAGGTGAACGAGACCCGCAGCGCGGTCCACAGCACGGTCGCCACCAGGGCCCCGGGCCAGGCCTGGCGCATCCGTATGCGCCGGTTCGGCACCAGCCGATACGTGACCAGTAGGGCGACAAGGACCAGCAGGATCGGCAGGATCAGACCGATCAGGTCGAAGGCCACCTGTCCGCCGGTGGCCCCTCCCGGCAGCCCCTCCGCGAAGTGGGCGGTGATCCCCGCCGCCAACCCGATCAGCAGCGCCACGATCGCCAGCAGCCCGGCTGCGACCATCAGCAGGAGCACGATCAGCTTCTCCTGCCAGAAGGGACGACGGCTGGGCGAGGCGAAGGCGCGGCCCACCCCGACCGAGAGAGCATCGAAGAAGCCGAGCGCACCCCAGGCCAGGATTGCCACGCTCACCACCGTGGTGCCACCGCGCGTGGCGATGATGCTGTCGACGACCTCGTCGATCGTACCGGCCTGGAGCGGCAGTGCCGTCTGCAATCGATCGATCACCACCCGTCGAGCGTCCCCGTCTCCGATCAGGAGGCTGAAGACGACGACTCCGAGCACCACCAGCTGGAAGAGGGCCAGGATGGCAAAGTAGGCCATGCTGCCGGCGACCTGGGGACCCTGGTGCTCAGCGAAGCCGACCAGTGCCAGTCGCGCGACGCGTGTCAGGCGCCGCCGACTCAGCCATCGGTCCGCCGCTGCGAGGAGCCGCTGCCATCGGTCGACCATGCGGATCAGAGGCTACCCTGTTGCCATGGCTGACGAATCGGTCCTGCTGGAGGTGGATGGGGTTTCCGTCCCGATCAGCAACCCGGGGAAGCTCTTCTTCCCAGACGCGGGCCTGACCAAGCTCGACCTGGTGCAGTACTACCTGGCGGTGGCCGATGGTGCACTGCGCGGGGTTCGCGACCGGCCGATGGCGCTCAAGCGCTTCCCCAATGGCGCCTCCGGTGAGTATTTCTTCCAGAAGCGTGCCCCAGCGTCGTTGCCGCCCTTCGTGCGCACCGTTGAGCTGTCGTTTCCGTCCGGGCGGACCGCCGATGAAGTGGTGGTTTCGAACGCCGCCGCGCTGGCCTGGGTGGCCAACCTGGGCTGCATCGACCTCAACCCGCACCCGGTCCGCGACGACGATCTCGAGCACCCCGATGAGCTGCGGGTCGACCTCGATCCCGGTCCGGGCGTGCCGTGGGGCGATGTGCGCTCGGTCGCCCTCGTCGTCCATGACGTGCTGGTCGACCACGGGCTGACCGGCTGGCCGAAGACCTCCGGATCGCGCGGGATCCACGTCTATGCGCGCATCTCCCGCCGGTGGGGGTTTTCGGAGGTCCGCCGAGCGGCCCTGGCGCTGGCCCGCGAGGTGGAGCGTCGCGCGCCGGACCTGGCCACCAGCAAGTGGTGGAAGGAGGAACGGCACGGCGTCTTCATCGACTACAACCAGAACGCCAAGGACCGCACCGTGGCCTCCGCCTATTCGGTGCGCCCGGTGCCGGATGCCCGCGCCTCCGCGCCGTTGACCTGGTCGGAGGTGCCCGATGTGGAGTTGGCCGATTTCACCATGACCACCATGCTGGACCGATACGCCCGCCTCGGCGACGTGGGAGCCGGCATTGACGAGGCGGCGGGGTCACTCGAAGGCCTGCTGGAGCTCTCCGCGCGAGACGAAGCCGCGGGCGTCGGCGACGCGCCGTGGCCGCCGCACTACGCCAAGCAGGCCGGCGAGCCGCCACGGGTTCAGCCCTCGAAGCGCCGCGGCCCCGATCCGGTCAGCCCAACCGGCCGCCGCCGCTCCACCCAGCCCCTCCTGGTGATCAGCCAGGCCGCAGCCAGGGAGGACGCGCTGGCCGGCCTCGAGCGCTGGAAGGAGCGCCACCCATCGGTCGCCGCTCTGCTCGCCGAGGACGACATCCTGGTGGACGGGATGCGTGGCCGCTCGACCCTGTGGTGGCGGGTGCGCGTGAACCTGCGGCACGTCCCGGAAGCGGAGCGGCCCCCCGCCGAGCCGCCGAACCCGGACTACGACCCCCGGGGCGAATGGCGCAGCGACGCCCGATAAGCCACTGATAAGCGGCCAGTACGCGGTGCCGCGCTAGGGTCAACCGTGGCACGGCTCTCGATCGGTCGAAGCGTTCGGGTGCTGCGCCGCCAACGCGGCTGGCGACAGGCGGATCTGGCTCGAGTTGCCGGCGTCTCACAGCAGACCGTGTCGCGAGCAGAGCGCGATCAGCTCGACGGGCTGACGGTGGGCTCGCTCCGTGCATGCGTCGCCGCGCTTGACGGCTTCGTGGCACTGGAGGTGCGTTGGCGCGGCACCGCCCTCGATTCGCTGGCCGATGCAGGACACGCCGCACTGCAGGACTGGATCGCTCGCGTGCTGGAGCAGGCCGGCTGGGAGACGCGGGTCGAGACGAGCTTCAATCAATTCGGCGACCGAGGGCGGTATGACGTGCTTGGATTCAACCGGGCCGGCGGCGTCCTGCTGGCGGTCGAGGTCAAGACGGCGATCGACGACGCCCAGGAAATGCTCGGCCGTTTGGATGTCAAGGTTCGCGTCGCGCGACGCGTGGTGGCTGAATTCGGGTGGCACCCGCCGACTGTGGTGCCCCTGCTCGTGGTTGCGGAGAGTCGCACCGCGCAGAGGCGGATCGCCCAGCATCCTGCCCTGTTCAGGCGGTACGCCGTCCGCGGCCGATCAGTGCTGGCGTGGCTTCGACATCCCAGCAGCCCGCCCCCGACCGGGCTGCTCATCCTCGTTCGACCGCCACTTACTCGCGAGGCGAGTACCAAACGCGGTTAAGGCGCACTCCGGCGCCAAACCGATGGTCTGATGAGTAGCAGCCGTCGGTCTGGCGGTCGAGCGCAGATTGGTACTCAGGTGGCGAGTATCTGGCGGTGGGGCGCCGACCGAGCGCGATCATTCACGCGAAAGCCGCTCCTCGAGACGCGCCTTCACCGCCGGCCACTCCTCGGCGAGGATCGAGAAATAGACCGTGTCGCGGATGAAGCCGTCCGGGAGGCGCAGATGCCGACGCAACGTGCCCTCGCGGACCGCGCCAAGCCGCTCGATGGCGGCCTGCGAGCGCAGGTTGCGGCCGTCGGTCTTGAGGGCAACGCGGGTGGCGCCCAGCTGATCGAAGGCGTAGGACAGCTGAAGGAGCTTCGCCTCGGTGTTGGCCGCCGTCCGCTGGTGCGAGGGGGCGATCCAGGTCCAGCCGATCTCCGCCCGCCCGTGCTCGAGGGCGATATCGCCGAACCGGCTCGAGCCGACCGCGCGGCCGGTCGCCGCGTCCACCGTGGCCCAGGTCACGAACTCGGGACGCAACGCGTCCGCCAGGTAGGCAGGCCAGGCGTCGGCGCCAACCGAGAGATCCGAGGACATGTAGCGGAACGTCTCAGGGTCCCGCGCGGCGGCGGCCAGCAGGTCGTCGCGGTGGCGCTCCGAGATCGGCTCCAGCCGAACGAAGCGACCCTCCAGGGTGACCCGTTCCGGGGCCTGCACCGCGAGCGGCCTAGCGCACCGGCGCGCCTTCGCGCGCGGCGACCGCACCTTCCACCCAGCCGGGGATCTCGCGACGAAGGGTCGCGAGCGGCAGCGAGCCGTGACCGAGCAGCTCGTCATGGAAGGCGCGGAGGTCGAATCGGTCTCCCATCAGCTCCGAGACCTCGCGCCGTGCGCGCTCGATCTCGCGCTGCCCGATCTTGTAGGAGAGCGCCTGGCCGGGCCAGATGGTGTATCGGTCGACCTCGATCTCGGCGTCGACCAGGGGCAGCGAGCCGCGCTCATGCATGAGCTCGATCGCTCGCTCGCGACTCCAACCGAAGGCGTGCAAGCCGGAGTCGACGACCAGGCGAGCGGCACGGAAGCCCTGCATGTCGAGCATGCCGAAGCGCTCCTCGTCCGACAGGTAGAGCCCCATCTCGTCGGCCAGCCGCTCGCAGTAGAGGCCCCAGCCCTCCACGTACGACACGCCGGCCATCCGCGAGCCCAGGGTGCGGAAGCGCGGCAGGCCGGTCAGCTCCATCTCGATCGCCAGCTGGAAATGATGGCCCGGCGTTGCTTCGTGGAAGGTGATCGAGGCGATCTTGTGGATCTGCCGCTCTTCCGGCTGGTAGGTGTTGATGTAGTACTGGCCGGGGCGCGAGCCGTCCATCGAGGGCGGCATGTAGAAGGCCGGCGGCACCTCGCGCTCGCGGTACTCCTCGACCGCCTTGACCTCGCAATCGGCGCTCGGCAGCCGTCCGAAATAGCTGGGCGCTGCGTCGAAGGCGCGCGCCGTCTGCTCGGGCGGCCAGCTCGACGATCTGCTCACCGGTCGTCGGGTGGTTGGCCGGGTCCTCCGACAGCGCCTTGGCCAATGCCGCGCGGTCACGCTTCCCCAGCCGCCGCGCGATCTCATCCTTCTCGGCCTCGATGTGGGCGAGATCCTCGAGCCCGAACCGATGCACCTCATCGGGGTCCGCCGCAACCGTCGTGTTCATGCGGATGGCCAGCCGATACGCCTCGTCGCCGCCGGGCGTGGCGCTGATGCCCGGCTGTCGCCGTGACTGCGCCTCGTACTCATCGGCCAGGAAATCGCGCAGCCGCTGGAGCGCAGGGTAGATGTGCGCCTCCACCGTCGTCCGCACGCGCTCGCGGGCCAGGTCGTCCGTCACCTGTGCCATCGTCACCGCGGGGAAATCGGCCGACGGCAGGGTCAGCATCCGCTCGATTTGCTCGATCTGCTTGCGCACCGGAACGGCCGCTGCAGTCCGTCCATCGGCCATTCCCTCGCGGAGCGTGGCGATCTGCTGCGCGATGGCGGTCGGATAGGCGCCGAAACGGGTGAGCAGGCGCTCCAGGCGCTCGGGGGTATTGGCCTGCTGGTATTGCGCGATGCGCACCGGCAGGGTCTGGACCCCAAAGATGTGGTCGATCGCCAACTGGTACTGCTTCAGCTCGAGCGCCTCGAGGTGTGTGCGCGCCACCAGCATCAGCATGTCGCGGGTGATCACCTGCTCCGGATCGAGGCCATCCCCGCCGATCGCCTCTGCGTCGGCCAGCGTCTCGCGGAATGCCGCCGCGTCAGCGGCCCGGCCCGCCTCCCCCAGGTCCGGAAGGCGGTCGTCATAGCGCTCGTCGCCCAGGATCGTGGCGGAGACGGGGTCGCGCTCCAGAACGCCTTCCCAGAAGCGCTCGGCGAGCTCGTTGACGGCGGCATTCGGGTCGTGCTGGCTCACGGGCGCGGTGTCTCCTTGGTACGGGCGATCGAGGCGGGGTGGAGTGTAGCGCGGACTCTGCTCTGCAGTGGTTGCGTGCGAGGCCCGGTCCTCTTGCCGCATATCGGGGGCGGCGTGCCGCCCTGCGGAGTCCCAAGGGCGATGGAATGCTCGGCATGCCCTCTGGTTGCGTCATTTCCGCCACTCGGTGGCCGTTTTGACGTGTATCGAAGTCACGTCAGCCAATGAGTGGGCGATAGGGCTCATCTCCGCCACATGGCATGCGCGACGCAGGCACCCACGGGGAGTTGGGCTCGGTCAGCGGCCGCCGAACAGGTCCGCCAGCAGGGCCGGCGGGGTCTCCTCGAGTTGGTCGTAGCGGCACTCGGCGGGTGGCTTGTCCGAACGCCAGCGCTTGAACGTGGTGGCATGTCGAAAGCGATCACCCTGGAGGTGGTCGAAGGCCACCTCACAGACCAGCTCGGGTCGCAGCGGCTCCCAGGAGAGGTCCTTGCCGCGATTCCAGCGCGACGCGGCGCCGGGCATGCGCCGGCCCTCCCACTCCGCCTCGTACTCCTTCCACTGACGCCATGGGTGGCCGTCGAGCGCATCTCGGCGGTACGGTTCCAGGAAGGTCACCAGTTCGCGGCGCCGCTCCTCGGTGAACGACGCGGTGACGCCCGCATGCTGCAGCTGATCGGCATCATTCCAGAGTCCGAGGAGCAGCGAGCCGACCATCGTGCCGGGGCCGTTCTTGTGCCAGCGAAAGCCGGCCACCACGCAGTCGGCGGTGCGCAGGTGCTTGACCTTGGCCATCTCGCGCTTGCCCGGCACGTAGGCCTGCTCGGCCCGCTTGGCGATCACGCCGTCCAGACCGGCCCCCTCGAAGACCTCGAACCAGTGGCGCGCCAGAGCCGGGTCGGTGGTGGCCGGCGTGAGCAGGACCGATGCCGGCGGATCCGCGAGCAGTCGCTCCAGCCGCGCCCGCCGTTCGTCGAGAGGCGTGCCCGCGCAGGTCGTCCCCGCCCTCGGCCAGGCAGTCGAAGGCAACGAACGCGGCGGGCGTTTCGGCGGCCAGCATCGCCACGCGCGAGGCGGCGGGGTGGATCCGCAGCAGGAGCGCCTCGAAGTCGAGCCCGCCGTCCCCGGCGATAACGATCTCCCCGTCGAGCACGAAGCGTGCCGCCGGACCGCCCACCGCGCGCAGCGGCTCGAGCAGCTCCGGGAAATATCGGTCCAGTGGCTTCAGGTCGCGGGATTGCAGATAGAGCTCCTGCCCATCGCGGAAGACGAGCGCCCGGAAGCCGTCCCATTTCGGCTCGTAGCGCCACCCTTCGCCGACCGGCAGCTCCGGGGTCAGCTTGGCCAGCATCGGCTCGATGGGCGGCTCGATCGGAAAGGGCATTGGGGACCGATCATAGACGCGACCCCTGATCAGCCATACTCGGCCGATGAGCATCTCGATCCAGTTCCTGGGGGCAGTCGGCACGGTCACGGGCTCGCAGTTCCTGGTCACTGCCGGCGATCGCCGGGTGGTCATCGACTGCGGCATGTTCCAGGGTTCGCCCGATGAGGTCAGCCGCAACCGGATGGCCTTCGCCTTCGACCCGAGCACGCTCGCCGCCGTCCTCCTGACCCATGCCCACCTCGACCACTGCGGTCGCATCCCGGCGCTGGTCAAGGCCGGCTTCAGCGGACCGATCCACGCCACCGCCGGCACCGCTCGACCTCGCCGAGATCGTGCTGCGCGACGCGGCCAAGCTCCAGGAAGAGGCCGAGATCGCGCTGGCGCCGCAAGCATCCGGACGAGGCGGCCGCGCAGGACGCCGAGCTGGCGAGCGAGGACGCGGCCATGGAGAGCGCGGCCGACATCCCCGCAACACTGCGGGCGGCGGCTCCGGAGGGGAGGACCATGACCCGCGCCGCGCTCTATTCCATGGCCGATGTTGAGCAGACGGTGCAGCAGTTCCGACCTGTGGCTTACGACATTGAACTGGCCGTGCTCGACGGGATCACCGCCACCTTCCGCGACGCCGGGCACATCCTGGGCTCGGCGATCATCGAGCTGCGGGTGACCGATGGAGCGGCAACCACCACCATCGTCTTCTCGGGCGACCTTGGGCGCTGTGACACGCCGATCCTGCGCGACCCGACCCCCATCAGCCACGCCGACTTCGTGCTGGTCGAGTCGACCTATGGCAACCGCGAGCACGCGCCGCACGAGCAGGCCATCGAAGAGCTGGCCAGCGCGATCAACGAGGTGGCCACCGACCGCGGCGTGCTGCTGGTCCCGAGCTTTGCGGTCGGGCGCACCCAGGAGCTGATCTGGGTGCTCGACGAGCTGTACCGCGACAAGCGGATCCCGCGCCTGCCGCTCTACCTCGATTCCCCGATGGCCAGCCGCGCAAGTGACGTCTACCTCCGTCATTCGGAGGACTACGACGAAGAAACCGTCAAGCTGATGCGCTCCGGCGATTCCCCGCTGATCTACCCGGGCGAGACCTATACCAATGATGTCGAGCAGTCGAAGGGGATCAAGACCCAGCCGCGGCCGCTGATGCTGGTGGCCAGCTCGGGGATGCTCACCGGCGGACGGATCATGCACCACCTCAAGGATTTCCTCCCCGACCCCGCCTGCACGCTGCTGTTCATCGGCTACCAGGGCGAGGGAACGCTGGGACGGCACATCCAGTCGGGCGCCAAACTGGCCAAGATCGACGGGGTCGAGTACTCGATCCGCTGCCGGGTGCGCGTGATCTCCGGCTTCTCGGCGCATGCCGATGAGCACGAGCTCGATGACTGGCTGAGCAACTTCGCGCGCGCCGGCGGGACCAACGGCGGCGACGGCAACCCGAAGCGCGTCTTCGTCGTGCACGGCGACCCCGATGCTGCCGAGGCCTTCGCGGCGCGGATCCGCGCCGACTTCGGGCTTGACGCTCACCTGCCGACCTACCTGGAGACGATCCAGCTGCGCTGACACTGGCACGCTTGGGTAGGATGCGCGCCATGACCGATCGGCCCTTCATCTCGTTTCTGACCGATTTCGGCGTCACCGCCAGCGCCCCTGCGGTCTGCCGCGGCGTGATGTTGGGCATCGCCCCCGAGGCACGTCTGGTCGACATCACCCACGCCGTGCGTCAGTTCGCGGTGCGCGACGGGGCCTTCCTGCTCGCCCGCAGCGTCCCCTACTTTCCGGTGGGCGTGCACCTGGCGGTAGTGGACCCGGGGGTCGGCACCGCGCGCCGCCCGATCGCCCTGCGCACCGGTCGGGGCGACATGCTGGTTGGCCCCGACAACGGGCTGCTCCTGCCGGCCGCGGAGAAGCTCGGCGGACTCCTCGAGGCGCGAGCGCTTGAGAATCGCAGCCTGTGGCTGCCGATCGTGTCGCACACCTTCCACGGCCGCGACATCTTCTCCCCGGTGACCGCGCACCTCGCCAACGGCACGCCGTTCGCCGAGGTGGGGCCGGTCCTCCTCCGCGACCAGCTGGTCGAGCTGGTGCTGCCCGGGGCGACCCTGCGCGACGGCGGGCTGGACACCGCCATCCTGTTCATCGATGGCTTCGGCAACTGCCGTTTGGCCGGGGAGACCGTCGACGTGACGAGCCTGGCCGGAGGCTCTCGCCGTGGCCTCACCTTTGACCTCGTGCTGCCGGATCGGCACGGTCGACCGGCGGAGCGCTTCACCATCCCCTGGGTAGTGACCTTCGGCGAGGTGCCGGTCGGCGCACCGCTTCTCTTCGAAGACGCCGATTTCGCCGGGCCTGCGCTGGCCGTCAACCAGGGCTCCGCGGCGGATCGGTTCGCCCTGGTGCTCGACACGCCGGTCCGCCTCGAGCCGGCCTGAGCCGATGTCCGGCGGCCCGCTGCTGGAGATCGACTCGCTCACATTCCGTTACCGCCGCGCCAGTGAGCCGGCGATCCGCGATCTCTCGCTGCGGGTCGAACCCGGCGAGGTGGTGCTGGTGGCCGGGCCCTCCGGCTGCGGCAAATCGACCCTGATTCGCGCCATCAACGGCCTCATCCCGCACGCCTACTCCGGGGAGCTGGCCGGCGAGGTGCGCCTCCTGGGCCAGCCCGCCAGCAAGCTCCGCCTGCGCGAAATCGCCCTCACGGTCGGGACGTTGCTGCAGGACCCCGCCAAGCAGATCGTCGGTTCCACAACCGAGGCGGAGCTGGCCTTTGGTCCGGAGAACCTGGGCTGGGCGCCGGTCGATATCCGCGCGCGGATTGCTGAGGTGGTCCCGGAGGCGGGGATCACGGCCCTGGCCGGGCGGGAGACCTACGCGCTCTCGGGGGGTGAGCGACAGCTGCTGGCGATGGCCGGGGCGCTCATGCTGCGGCCAACGCTGTACGTGGTCGACGAGCCGCTCGCCAACCTCGACCCCGCAACCGCACAACGGCTGCTCGCCGTGCTGCGAATCCTTGCCGATGGTGGCCATGCGGTGGTGATCGTGGAGCACCGGGTCGAGGAGGCGCTCGACCTGCACCCGGACCGGGTGTTGTACCTCGAGGCCGGTGAGGTGGCCTACCTCGGGCCGGTGGCGGGCTTCCTCGAGGTCGCCGATCCCGACGCGGTGAAGCTCCCCTTCCCGGTGGTGCTGGATCGCGAGCGAGCCAGGCAGGGCCCGCCAACTTCGATGCCGCCCCGTAGGGCGAGCGAGTCAGCCGGGCCGCCACGCCTGGCCTTCGACCAGGTCCATGTGCAGCTGGGCGATCGCGAGGTGCTCAGCGGCCTCACCGCCACCCTCGGGTCCCGCGAGGTGGTCGCGGTGCTCGGTCCCAACGGCGCCGGAAAGACCACCATGTTCCGGGCCGGAATGGGTCTCATCCGGCCCGCATCGGGCTCAATCGAGGTCGACGGCCAATCATCGGCCAAGCGAACGGTCGCCGATCTGTCGCGCATCTTCGGGTACGTCTTCCAGAGCCCCAGCCAGATGCTCTTCTCGCGCACCGTCCGTGACGAGCTGCTCTTCGGGCCACGCAACCTCGGCCATGAGTTTGGGGACGCCGACGCCTTCAGCCACGCGGTGCTGCGCCGCACGTCCCTCGATTCGCTCGACGGGATCCTCGATCGGCCGCCGATGACCCTCTCGTTCGGCCAGCAGAAGCGGTTGGCGCTGGCCATCGCGCTGGCCATCGAACCATCGACATTGATCCTCGACGAGCCGTCAGCCGGACAGGACCATCGCACCGCCAACCAGTTCCTCGACGAGGTGCTGGCAACGGACGGATTGGAGAGCATTTACCTCGTCACGCACGACGTAGACCTTGCGTTGACGCGAGCGGACCGTATTCTTGTGATTCGGGACGGTCGGGTCGTCGCAGACGGCCCGCCGCTCGCGGTGATCGAGGACGAAGAACGCTGGCAGGCATGCAATCTCCACCGCACCTCCCTGATGCAGGCCAACCTCGCCCTGCGGCCTCCGGCCGAGCGCTTCCTGGATGCCACCTCGCTGGCCCGGCGCATGATCGCCGCGGAACGCCACGCAGAGTGAACGGAAGGGAGGATTGACGATCGGCCGAACCCAGTGATCGTCATGCGTTGACCCAAGGGATCTAGGAGGAGAGAGACTCGCAATGACCACCATGACCGGAACCTCGAGCGGTTCGATGTGGGAGGTCACCACACGAACGATCGTGTACGCAGCCATCGGCGCCGCTTTGTACGCGGTCGCCGCCCAGTTCAGCTTCCTGCTGCCCGGCACGGCGAACGTCTCGCTGCGACCCGGCTTCGCCCTCGTCACCTTCTTCGGCTTCGCCTTCGGACCGGTAGCCGGTCTCTTCGTCGGCCTGGTGGGGAACGCCCTCGGCGACCAGATCAGTGGCTGGGGCCTGCTCACCAGCTGGAACTGGAGCGTAGCCAACGGCCTGGCCGGCCTGCTGGCGGGATGGGGGGCGATGAGCATGATGCGTGGCTCGAATCGCCTCGTCGCCGCAGCCATCGCCTCGGCGATCGCCGTGGTTGTCGGCTTCCTGTTCGTCTTCACCGACCTGTGGCTCGGCACGGCCGACAGCTTCAGTGTCGCGCTCAGCGACAACTACATCCCAGTCGTCGTCAGCAACCTGATCGTCTCGATCATCCTGACCCCGATCCTGGTTAGGGCCTGGGAGCCGATGCGCGAATCGATGGGCCGGTAGCCCAAGCGTTCCATCGGGGGATCGCCGCGTGAACGTCACGCCGCGGTATCTGGGACGGGGGTCGTGGCTGTCACGCCGCGACCCCCGTCTGCTTGTCCTGGCGCTCGTCTGTTACGTCTTTGCCGTCATCCAGGCCTGGGATCTGCGGATCCTGGCGCCGATGGCGCTGCTGGCGATCGTCTACTACCGCTCCGCGCGAATCCCGTGGCGCGCGGTGCGCGCCAATTGGGCGTACGTGGCCTTCTTCGTCAGCTTCATCGTGGTGGTCAACACGCTCCTCACCGGCGGCGAGCTGCGGGGCTTCGTCGAGAAGGACCTTCACATCTACTTCCGGCTGCCGCTCCTCAACACACCGGTGTCGGCCGAGATGATGTCGTATGCCGCCGCACAGCTGCTGCGTTTCGGATCGATGGCGGCGATGGGTTTCCCGATCGCCTTCGCCATCGCCCCGGGCGACATCGGCCCGACCTTCGCGCGGCTGGGGGTCCCGTACAAGTTCGCCTATGGCCTCGACCTCACCTTCCGCTTCGTGCCCTCGATGGCGGCCGACATGCGGACCACCATGGACGCCCAGCGGATCCGCGGTTACGAGTGGGACCGGGTGCCGGGCGGCCCGATCGGCCGCATGCGCAAGCTCGGCCCGCTGCTCGTCCCGGTGACCGTTAACGCGATCGTGGGCGCAGAGGACACGATCGACGCGATGGACCTGCGCGGCTTCGGCACCGGCAAGAGGACGTGGATCCGCGAACTCGCCTACGGGCGGGTCGATTGGATCGTGCTGGCCGGTGCGGTGGCCATGCTGGTGACGGTCACGGCGCTCAGCCTGGCCGGCCACACCCGGCTCTGGGTTCCCGACCTCCTGATCGAGCTGGCGACCTGACGCGGGTGGATCGGGCGCGGCCGGCAGATCGGTGTGGACGGGGCGTGGATAAGTCCCCGACTTGTCCGCAAACTCGTGGACAAGTCCACTAGGCAGGCCGCCGCCGACCCCCTACAGTTCTGGTTGTCCCGGAGGAGCCGGGCCCCGGTCCTGAGATTGCATCAAGGGGACGAGGCGTAGGTTCCTTCGGGACACTTCGTTGCCCGGCGTTTTCGCCGACTCGCTCCCCTCGTGGTCAGGCGCGGCCGCCAAGACCGATTCGAGAGTCGGAAGCCGAGCTCGCGCAGCCGAGCCGCCAACGGCGATTCAGCGGGCGCCAGCCGATCCACCCGTTCCAGCCGCAGCTCTCGCAGCCGAGCCGCCGGTGCCAGCCGCCCGGTCACCGCGGCCAGCGCCGCGTTGGCGACCATGTTCTCTTCCGGGTCCATCGATGTGGCTGGCGGAGGACCCATCGGCTCGTCAATGGCCAAGGTGACGCCGCAGGGCGACATCCGCCCCCACCCGTTAGCCGGGACGTCGCTGCCGAGAGACATTCGGCAATCCAATGACCGATCGGACCTCGCACTCGCACCTGCCGCTGCCAGGCAGGGCGCTTGGCCGGGCGTGGAGCGACCGATCGATCCATGATGATTGTATGAGCAACTATTCGGCCATCAACGCGGCGCCTGACGAGCAGATCCAGCGCGCCCTGGCCAGCGGGCATGTCATCGACATCACGACCATCGGCCGACGCAGCGGCGAAGCGCGGCGGATCGAGACGTTCTTCCACAACATCGACGGGCGGATCGTGCTGAGCGGGATGCCGGGCCGACGCAGCTGGTATGCGAACCTCCTTGCCAATCCTCGCTTGGTCTTCCACCTCAAGAAGACCGTTCAGGCGGACCTGCCGGCCATCGCCCGCCCGGTCACCGAGCCGAACGAGCGGCGGGCGCTGATGGCACGCGTGGCGGCCAACTGGGGCCGCACCGACCTGGAGACGATGCTCGTGCACAGCCCCCTGGTCGAGGTCACCTTCCCCGAGGCGCCGACCGCGTAACGGAACCACGGAAGCGAAACGGGGCCGTCCCCTCGCGGGGGCGACCCCGTCTGCCGACGCAGCGGCTCCGAGCCACCGCCGCGCCGATCGGCCATCTCAGTTCAGGGGATCGCCGTCCCCTGCCTGGAAGAGCCCCAGGGCTCCGCGGCCGACGAAGTTGAACGCGTGGGTGACCATCGGGTATTTGCCGTCCTCCGCGGTCTGGAACTCGATGATGGCCCCCTGCGCTGGAGCGAGATCAACGGCCTGGGAACCCCAGTTCCCCTCGTTGAAGCGCTGCAGCCAGATGCCCTCCTTGATGACGGTGTCAAAGATCGTCCCGACGATGTGGAAGGACGAATCGATGCTCGGCCCGGCGTTGAGGAAGAAGATGCGCACCCGCTCGCCGGTACCCACCTTGATCGGGTTGTCCAGGTACTGGTTGGCCACGCCGTTGAACATCACGAAGTCGGGGGCCGGGTTGCCCGTTGCCGCCTTGGCCAGGTTGGTCGGCTCTCCCTGTGGGCCGAGGTACCACTCCGACTGCACGATCGCGAACTCCTTGTCGACCTTCGGCAGGCCAGCGGCCGGCTCAACGATCACCATCCCGTACATCCCGTTGGCGATGTGATGCAGCGCAGGCGCCGTGCCGCAGTGGTACATCCACACGCCGGCATACTCGGCCTTCCACTCGTAGTCCTTCTCTTCGCCTGGCTTGATGGAGGTCATCTCGTCATTCCAGGCGACCTGGCTGGCGTGGAAATCGACCGAGTGAGAGAGCGTGTTGGTGGCCGGGTTCTTGAGGTGAATGAGGATCGTGTCGCCCACCTTGACCCGGATCACCGGACCGGGGACGCTGCCATTGAAGGTCCAGACCATCTGCGAGTAGCCCTTGGCCACCGTCATCAGCTTCTCTTCCACCGTCAGGGTGATCTCATGCACCTTTCCGGAGAGGAGCTTCGGGGCGGTCGCGTCGCGCGGCACGTAGGCCGGGGCGTTGGGGTCCTCCGCCACATCGGTGCTCGCCGCCGGGCCGCCGTGGCTATCACCGCTGGCTGTTGGGGTCGCGCCGGCAACGGTCACCGTGCCGATCATGCCGGCCACGTCGTGGCCCGGCACCGAGCACTTGAAGGTCGTGCCGCCGGCGGGGATGGTCACCGTGCCGGTGGCCATCTGGTCAGCTTCGGCGGCGATCTTGGTCCCATCGGCGAAGGTCACGTCGTGCGTCACCGCCCCGGTGTTGTGGAAATTGACCGTGTAGACCCCGGCGGTCGCCACGTCGACCGTTTTCGGGTCGAAGTCCAGGTCGATGGCGGTGATCTCAATGGTGCCGATCGGCGCGGAGCTGCCCGGCGTGGCTGACGGGGTCGCGCTCGGCGAGGCGTTCCCCTGTCCGGCGGCGATGGCGTAGATGAGCGTGAGCAGCAGCACGCTGGCCACGGCAGAGGCGTACAGGAAGATCCTGCCCATTGGTTCCCTTTCATTCGCCCGGCTCGGTGGGCGTGCGTGGTCCGACGCTGCGCATTGAGCCAGACGGCGCGCGGCGGGACCCGTGCCATTTGTCCTATCTGCACCTGCGCGATGTCACATCGGCGGTATCGGGCGGCTAGGCTAGGCGTTGATGAAAGATCCGTGGCAGGCGCGCGCAGAGCGCGCCGAGGCGCACCTGGCCGCTCTTGATGCCGCGATTCGGGGCATCTCCGGCGTGCTCACCCTGGACCGCGTGCTGCAGCTGATCGTGGATGCCGTCCGCGACCTGGCTGATGCGCAGTATGCGGCGCTGGGGATCGCCGATGCAACGGGGCGGATCGAACGCTTCCTGACAAGCGGGATCAGCGGCGCGGCCCGCGAGCGGATCGGCGCCCTGCCGCAGGGTCGGGGCCTGCTGGGTCTGATCATCCGCGAGGGGCAGTCATTCAGGATTCCCGATCTCGCCACCGATCCGCGGCGTCACGGCTTCCCGCCGCACCATCCGGAGATGCATGCCTTCCTCGGTGTGCCGGTGACCTTCAAGGGGCGGGCGATCGGCGACCTGTACCTGACCAACAAGCGCGGAGCGCCCGAGTTCAGCTCCGATGACCAGCTGCTGGTGGAGCGTTTCGCACTGCACGCCGGGCTGGCGATTCAGAACGCCCGGCTGAGCGAGCGGGTGCAGGCCCTGGCCGTGGTGGAGGAGCGCGAGCGCATCGGGCGCGACCTGCACGACGGGATCATCGGGAGGATCTACGCGGTGGCCCTCTCGCTCGATGACATTCCGGAGATGGTGGCCAGCTCTCCCGAGGCGGCCGCCTCGCGGGTCGACCACGCCATCGACGCGCTCAACGCAACGATCGGAGAGATCCGCAACTTCATCTTCGGGTTGCGTCCCGGATCCCAGGACGCTGGTGGGCTGACCGCCGCCCTTGAGACGCTGGCGGATGAGATCCGCATGACCGCCCCGGTCGACGTTGTCGTCCGGGCGGAAGACCTGCCGGTCATCTCGGACGAAATGGCAGAGGAACTGCTCAAGGTGACGCGCGAGGCCTTGAGCAATGCCGCCCGGCATGCCGGGGCGAACCGAGTTTCCGTGCGGCTGAGCGCAGCCGATGGACAGCTTCGCGTCGAAATCAGCGACGACGGGCGCGGCTTTGACCCGTCGGCGCCGGTCTCGGCCGAGCATCACGGACTCGCCAACATGCGTCGCCGAGCGGAGCAGCTGCACGGCCGGCTCGAGGTTGCCAGCGCGGCAGGGCTCGGCACCCGTATCATCCTGCTGCTGCCGCTCGCTCGTTGAGCGTGCCGACGGCGATCGAGGGAATGGGCAGGGCATGAACGACGCCGCGGCACCGGTACGACGGCCGCTCCGGCTTCTGGTCGTGGACGACCACGAAGTGGTCCGCGAAGGCCTCGTTGCGCTGATCTCGCGGCGGGAGGAGTTCCAGGTGGTGGCGGAGGCCGGTACCGTCGTAGAGGCGCTCGCCGCCGCTCGCCGCTTCGAGCCGGACCTGGTGGTGATGGACGTGCGCCTACCCGATGGCTCCGGCATCGAGGCGTGCCGCGAGATTCGCGCAGAGCTGCCCAAAACCCGCGTGGTGATGCTGACCTCGTACCCCGATGAGGAGGCGGTCCTCTCGGCCATCCTGGCCGGTGCGAGTGGCTACCTGCTCAAGCAGGTGCGCGGACGCGACCTGGTCAGCGCCCTCGAGGCAGTGGGGCGTGGTGACTCATTGCTCGACCCCGCGGTCACCGGGCGAGTGCTGGAGCGTGTTCGGCGCGTGGCCAACGGAAATGAGCGCGACGAACTCTCCGACCTGACGGCACAGGAGCGCAAGATCCTGCTGCTGGTCGCCGACGGCAAGACGAACAAGGAGATTGCCTCGGATGTCTTCCTTTCGGACAAGACCGTCAAGAACTACGTGAGCAGCATCCTCTCCAAGCTCAACCTGCAACGCCGCGCGCAGGCCGCCGCGTTTGTCGCCAAGCGTCGCATGGGCGAGGATCGCTCCTAGCCATCCTTTCGACGGGTCTTACAGCCAACTTCAGGCCGATGCCTGGCCGTCCCAGCCGGGCGGCCGGTCCCAAGCGACGAGCGCCCACACGAGCAGCGCGAGCGAGACAAGCAGCGTCGCGCCGACCAGCAGCAGCCCACCGCGCTCGAGCCACTCGGGCCCAAACGCACCTCCCACGATGAGCACCGTGCCGGCATTCCAGGCAACCAGGCGCACAGCAGCCCAGCGACCGAGCACCTTTCGCTGCGCGGCGTGGCGAGTCGCGTCACCGGGTCCGACCGAGGGAAGCAGGTGACTCCATGCCCCGACCAACGCCTGCAAGGCCCAGCCGATGACGATCGGTCCCATGGCTCGTGCCAGCGACCAACCAGCCGGATCGGCCCCGTTGCGAACCACGCCGACCGCCAGGATCGCCGCCCCGACGACGAACCAGGCGACGGCGGCGGACAGGTGACCGATCGTCAGGCGATGCCAGGAGAGATCCGTCGTCCAGCGGCCACGCCCTGACCACGCGCCCGCGGCGACCACCACGAGTGCGACGGCGCCGGCTGCCACCGCCACAGCGCCGCCCTGTGCAACGGGCCCTGACCCCGTCGCATACCCAAGGGCCGTCAGCGGAGCGCCCAGTCCCACGCCTCCCACCAGCACCAACAGGGCCGGACGGGATCGGATCCGCGAACCGACGACCGTCGGGTACAGGTGGATCAGCGTGGCGGCGACGACCAGTGACAGGAAGCCGACCAGGTTGAGCCAGGCGTGCGCCGGCTTGATCTCGAGCCAGGCGCCGTTCGCGGTCGCCACGCCGGCAAGGCGCAGGATTGCCAGCCCCACGGCGAGCGCGCCGTTGGCCAGCGCCAGCCCGTAGGCAGCCTCCACCACCCCGAAGCGGCGCCCGAGCCCGGCCCGGGCGGGGATGAACGCCGTCCCCGCGCTGACCAGCAGCCCGGCCAGGTAGGCACAGGCGCCCACAACGGCCGCCCCCTGCCAACCCGAGGGGTAGCTGAGCGTGACCGCGGCCGCGCCGGACGCCACCAGGGCAAGCCCTGCGACGCGAACGCGCCAGGGGGCCGGGCGTGCGCCGGCCAGCGATACGGTGAAATGCGGCAGGAGTGCCGCAATCGCCAGGCCGGCTCCCCCGGCCAGCGCAAGGTGCAGCGACATCCACGAACCGCCTCCGAACCCGGTGAGTCGTGCCACCCCGGCCGCGGCGAGGAACGCCGCTGCCCCGATCAGGCCGGCCAGCACGACTCGGCGCTCGGGACCGCGGTCGATCGACCCGCGGCCGGATGCGGCGCCCAGCGAGATCAGCTGCCGGACGGCCGGGGGCGGCGGGCCGGGAGACGGATCATTCGCCATGTCGGGCATGAAACCAGACGGATGGCCCGCTGCGGGTGGGACATCGGTCACGAATGCCACGCCTTCTCGGCAGCCAAATGGGGCCATTCGGCACAGCCAAGGCGCTGTAGCGGATCCATACCTTCCTGTAGCAAGAGGCATGACCCGCCCGCTGCTCCGCTGCGTGCTCGGCTGACGGCACCTTTCCACGCACCGCTGCGACCGCCGGCCTTCGGGCCGGCGGTCCGCTACTCCCGTCGGACCAGGCCGCGATAGACCTCCAGCGTCCGATCGGCGATCGAGGACCAGCTGAACTGCTCGACGGCGCGCTGACGGCCGGCGGCTCCCATGGAGGCGCGCCGCGCCGGGTCGGACAGCAGGGCGTTGATGGCCGCCGCCAGATCACGCGCGAAGCGATCCGGATCGGACGGGCTCATCGGCTCATCCGTGGAAAGCTCGACCGGCACCAGCACCCCGGTTTCGCCATCGCCCACCACCTCGGGGATGCCGCCGATGGCGGTCGCCACCACCGCACGACCACAGGCCATCGCCTCCAGGTTGATGATCCCGAATGGCTCATAGACCGATGGGCAGACGAAGAGCGCCGCGTGGCTGTAAAGCTGGCGGATCGCCTGGCGGCTGAGCATCTCGGGAATCCAGACCACCGGGTGGCCTTCGTGTTGCGCTTCTGCCACGCCGGCCTCGATCTCAGCCGCGAGCTCCGGCGTGTCGGGCTGACCGGCGGCCAGCACCACGGCGATCCCCGGATCCAGGTGCCGCACCGCGCGCACCAGGTGCGCGATCCCCTTCTGCCGCGTGATACGCCCCACGAACAGGACGTAGGGGATGGCTGGATCAACCCGGTGGGCCAGCAGCTGGTCGGTGGCCGGGTCGGGCGCGAAGAACTCGGTGTCGATCCCGTTGTGGATCACCTCGACCTGCTCCGGCGCCACGTCGAAAAGGCGCAGGACATCGCGCCGCGTGTCCTGGCTGACCGCGATCACCGCATCGGCTGTCTCCAGGGCGCTGCGCTCGACCCACGACGAGAGCTCGTAGCCGCCGGCAAGCTGCTCCCGCTTCCAGGGGCGCAATGGCTCCAGAGAGTGCGTGGTCACCACCAGGGGGATGCCGTACGCCTGCTTGACCAGGACGCCGGCAAGGTGGGTGTACCAGGTGTGGCAGTGGACCAGGTCGGCATCGGTCGCCTCGATGGCCATCGCCAGGTCGCGCGACAGGGCATCCCAGGCGGGTCGCAGCCGCTCGTTCGCCGGGGCCGGGCCGGACGGGGCGCGGAAGCCTCGCAGTCGCCACCCTTGGGCCGTCTCGTCCTGCTCGCCAAAGCAGCGCACCTCAAGATCGATGCGTCCGCGCAGCGCCCGCGTCAGCTCGGCCACGTGGAAGCCCGCCCCTCCGTACACGTTGGGCGGGTACTCGTTGGTCAGGATCAGCGCCTTCATGCTCGCTGCAGCGTACCGCGGGGGCGGGAGGTGTGCGCGATGGATACTCCCCTGTAGTATCCTGACGGCCGATGAATGCAGCTCCCCCGACTCCCATGATCGAGCTTACCCTGCCGGTGGTGGGGATGACGTGTGCCTCCTGCGTGACGCGCATCGAGCGCTTCCTCAATCGCGCTGACGGAGTGGCCGAGGCGTCCGTCAACCTCGCCACCGAACGGGCCACCGTTCACTACGACCCGACCCGCATCGATCGTGCCTCGATCGTGTCGACGATCGAGGCGGCTGGCTACGAGGTGGCATCCCAGGCGTCGGCCGACACGTCGGCCGTGGAAGCCGCCGACCAGGAGGAGCTGGCCCGCGCCGTCGATCGACGAGCACTGTTGCGGGACGCGCTGGCCGCCACCGGCATCGGCCTGGCGATGATGGCCGCCGCGCTGTGGCCCGGCGGCCTGCCCTGGCCGATGGATCGCGTCAACGTGGCGATGCTGGCGCCAGCGACGGTGGTGCAGTTCGTCTTCGGCCGGCGCTTCCTGGTCGCCGCCGCCAAGGGCCTGCGACACGGGGACCTGACGATGGACACGCTCGTCTCGATGGGCACGCTCGCCGCCTACGCGTACTCGCTGGCGCTCACCGTGGGGGGATCGGCCGCGGAGACCTACTTCGACAGCGCGGCGGTGATCATCGGCCTGGTCCTGCTGGGCCGATGGCTCGAGGCGCGCGCCAAGGGCCAGGCGGCGGGCGCGATGAAGGCCCTCATGAAGCTGCGACCGACCACGGCGCGGGTGCTCCGCGACGGGCGCGAGGCGGACCTGCCGATCGACCAGGTGCGGGTCGGCGACCTGGTGCGTGTGCGCCCGGGCGAGCGGGTGCCGGTCGACGGCGTCATCGTCGACGGCAGTTCCGCCGTCGACGAATCCATGCTCACCGGCGAGTCGATGCCGGTCGAGAAGCGAGCCGGCGACGCGGTGACCGGCGCGACCATCAACGCGCAGCGGCTCCTTCGTCGCTGCGCGCCGACCGCGGTCGGACGCGACACGACGCTGGCCCAGATCGTCGCGCCTGGTCGAGCAGGCGCAGGGCTCGAAGGCGCCGATCCAGCGCGTCGCCGACGCGAGTCACCGGCCCGCTTCGTGCCGGCCGTCGTCGTCGTCGCGCTGGCGACGTTCGTCATCTGGATGCTCGTCGGACCCGAGCCGCGTCTGCCCTTTGCGCTGTCGGCGGCCATCGCCGTCCTGATCATCGCCTGCCCCTGCGCCATGGGCCTGGCCACGCCGACCGCGATCATGGTGGGCACCGGCAAGGGGGCCGAGACCGGGATCCTGGTCACGCGACGGGGCCGCGCTGGAGCAGGCGCAGCGGGTCACCGCGGTTGTCCTCGACAAGACCGGCACCATCACCCGCGGCGAGCCCTCGGTGCGTGGACGTGGCTCGCTGATCGGCGACCTGGACGCAGCCAGCTGCTGCGACTGGCGGCCGCCGCGGAGGTCGGCAGCGAGCATCCGCTGGCCGAGGCGATCGTGCGGCTGGCGAACGGGCGGGGCGAGTCGCTCCCGGCCGCGACCGATTTCGCCGCCATCGCCGGGCGGGGGGTCCGCGCCACGGTCGAAGGACGACGCGTCCTGGTCGGCAGCCGACGCCTGCTCACCGAGGCGGGGATCGACCTCGCGCCTATTCGCGAGGCCGCGGATAGGGCAGCGCAGGAGGGACGCACGGCGGCGCTGGTGGCCGTCGACGGCCGCGCGGCGGGGCTGCTGGCGATCGCCGACACGATCAAGCCCGAATCGACCGAGGCGATCCGCGGCTGCACGGCGCCGGGCTGCAGGTCTGGATGATCACCGGCGACCGTGCCGCGGTGGCCCACGCCATCGGCGCACAGGTGGGGATCCGCCCTGACCACATCCTGGCGGAGGTGCGGCCCGAGGAGAAGGCGGCCAAGGTGGCCGAGCTGCAGGCCGGCGGCGCGCTGGTGGCAATGGTCGGCGACGGCGTCAACGACGCTCCGGCGCTCGTCCAAGCCGACCTGGGCGTCGCCATCGGGACGGGCGCCGACGTCGCGCTGGAGGCATCCGACATCACGCTGGTGGGCGACGACTTGCGCTCCGTGCCGGCGGCGATCCGCCTGTCGCGCGCCACGATGCGCACCATCCGCCAGAACCTCGGCTGGGCCTTCGGCTACAACGTGCTCCTGATCCCGGTGGCGGCAGGACTCCTCTACCCGCTCAACGGCTGGCTCCTCTCCCCGGCCCTGGCCGCCGGCGCCATGGCCCTCTCCAGCGTCAGCGTGGTGACCAACTCGCTGCGCCTTCGACGATTCCGACCCGCTTGATGAAGAAAGGACGCATGAGACCGATGGAGACCCTGAAAATGACCCCGATGGCCAAGGACCCCGTGTGCGGCATGACCGTCAACCCCGAGGTGGCCCGTGCCGCTGGACTGACCGCGCAGCACGAGGGGACCGATTACTACTTCTGCGGCCCTGGCTGCCGGCTCGAATTCATGGACGATCCGAGGCGCTTCTTGAACCCTGACTACACGGCGCACATGTAGGGGCTAGGCCACCGCCCTGGCGGTCCTTTTGAGCGCGGTCCCGCCCGCGCGGACCGCGGAAGGCGCCTGCCATGCGGTCGCCGGGGCTGGACGGCCGAACAGGAAGCCCTGCCCGAACGGGACCCCCAGCCGCCGCAGGGTGTCGCGTTCGGCCGGCTTCTCCACGCCCTCGGCGATGAGCAGGCAGCCCGTGTCCCGTGCGAAGTAGACCATCCCGGCGATCATCGCCTGGCGGGCAGGATCGGCTTCCACGCCCCGGACGAGCTGGAGGTCAAGCTTCACGTAGCGCGGACGCAGCTCGATGATATGCCGCAGGCTGGCGAACCCCGCACCGGCATCGTCGACCGCCACGTCCACCGATCGGCCCACCTGATCAAGCGCATCCCGTGCTGCGGCGTAGTCGTCGATCGGCAAGCGCTCGGTGATCTCCAGCACCACGGGCCGCCGCTTGGCCACCGACAGGTGGCGCAGCAGACGACGATCACCCAGCCGCGACGGCGAGATGTTCACGCTGACCCAGGCCCGCGCGGGCAGATCCGCAGCGGCAATCAGGGCGGCCCGCATGGTGGCGGCCTCGAGCTCATATCCCATGCCGATCGCTTCGGCCTTGGCAAACCAGCGCTCGGGCGCGACCTCGTCGGCAAATCGGATCAGCGCCTCGTAGCCGACCACCGTCCCGTCCCCGAGGCGGACGATCGGCTGGAAGACGGGAGTGAACTCAGCGTTCCTGATGAGGTTCTTGAGCCTGGCGCGAGAGCCTTCGTGCTTGCGTCGTGATCCGAGCTCCGGGATGAGCAGCGCGGCGGCGATCGTGCCGATCTCTGTCGCGGCCCGGAGCCAACGGGCAGCCTCCGCGGTGCCGATGGCATCGGTCGAGCCCACTGCAAGCAAGCCATGGATGGTGTCACCGGTGCCGAACGGGACGTAGGCGGCGACCTTCAGTCCAAGGCGATGCCAGGCCTTCTGATACGCGCCATCCTCCGGCCTCGGTCGCCATTCGTCGATCCACGGCCCGGTCGCGCTCGCGCGCAGGTAGGCCGCGCGGTCGGCGGGGATTGGCTGGCCGACCCTGGTCGGACTTTGGGCGGGTGCCACCTGGCCAAGAGGAATGACCGATCCGTCGTGGGCGAACTCGTACACCACGGCCAGGTCGGCGTGGGGCAGTTGGCTCAGCTCTCGGCAGATGGCCGCCGCGGTCTCCGCCGCGGGGCGCGCTGCCGGCAACCGACGCAACGCCTCGCCGATCCTCTGACGCTCGGCCAGCTCGAGCTCCAGGTCCGCCTTGGCGCCCATTTCGCGCGTGACATCGAACATGATGCCGTGGACCTCAGCCTGGCCGTGCTTATCACGCACAACGCTGGACTGGTCGCGGATCCAGACGATCCGTCCGTCCCGGGCAATGAGACGGTAGAGACAGGGGAATGAACCGCCGGCGGCTTCCCCTGCGGCCAATTGCGCCATTGCCCTGTCCCGGTCTTCGGGGTGCAGGATCCGGCTCCAGAGTTGGGGATCCGACAGCGATTCCTCCTGGGTGTATCCCAGGATCGACTCGATCTGGGGGCTGGCGTAGCGCCCGACGCCACCGACACCGTCGATGTAGGCAATGCCGGGCAGGTTCTCCAGCAGCGAACGCAGCCGCGCCTCCGACTGCCGCAGGGCCATTTCGGCCGCGTATAGGTCGTCCTGGAGCGTCGAGGCAACCAGCGACGGCGCGTCGTCACGCTGATGCGGGATGACCTCGGAGATGCGGCGCATGGAATTGAAGATACGGGCCAGGCCACTCGCCGGCCATGTGACGGTGGTACGCGCGGACCAACCGTCAGTACCATCGGGTCCCGGGACTCCAGGCGGGACGACCCGCGCGCGGTGTGGCTAGACTCGCGCCAATGCCCCTCATCTCGACACGCTCCCTCACCAAGCGCTACGGATCGAGCGTCACCGCGCTTGACGGACTGACGCTGGACGTGGAGCCCGGGATCATCGGCCTGGTCGGCGCCAACGGCGCCGGCAAGAGCACCTTGCTCAAGATCCTGCTCGGGCCTCCTCGAGCCGACCAGCGGCGAGCGCGACGGTGATGGACCTCGACGTCGCCACCCAGGGCACGCAGATCCGCGCAGTTCGTCGGCTACATGCCCGAGCACGACTGCCTGCCGCCCGACGTGTCGGCGACCGACTTCGTGACGCCACATGGGCCGCCTGGCCGGGCCTGCCGGCCGCCGCGGCCCGCGAGCGGACCGCCGAGGTGCTGCGACACGTCGGGCCTGTACGAGGAGCGCTACCGGCCGATCGGCGGCTACTCGACCGGCATGAAGCAGCGGGTCAAGCTGGCCCAGGCGCTCGTCCACGACCCGAAGCTGCTGCTCCTCGACGAGCCGACCAACGGCCTCGATCCCGGCGGGCCGCGACGAGATGCTGGGCCTGGTCCACCGCACCGGCACCGAGTTCGGCATCGCCACGGTGGTGGCCTCGCACCTGCTCGGCGAGATCGAGCGGGTGTGCACCTTCCTGCTGGCCATCGACGCGGGCAAGCTGATGCAGGCGGCCCCCATCGCCAGCTTCGTGCAGCACACCGGCACCCTGGGCGTCGAGGTCGAGGACGGCGCCGATGCACTGGCAGCGCGGCTGACGTCGGCCGGCCTGACGACCCAGCTGGAAGGGCGCAGCGTGCTCGTCGACTGCCCTGACGAGCGCGCCTACGACATCGTGCGCGACGCCGTCGACGAGCTGGGGCTGGCGCTCGTCCGCCTGGAGCAGCGGCGGCACCGCCTGGAAGACCTGTTCCGCACCGAGGGGCAGGCCGATGACGCGGCGTGAGCCATCGGTCATTCCGCGCGAGAGTGCCACGGGTGCGATCTACGACCTGGGCTACCGCCACTACGACGGGCCGCGTCTCGGTCGCCGCGCGGCGGTCGCCACCATCTTCGTGGCCAGCCTGCGGGCTGCCTTCGGGCTCGGTCGCAGCGGCCGCTCCAAGATCGTGCCGTGGGGGCTCAGCGCAATCCTGGTCGTCCCCGCCGCGGTGGCCGGGGCGATCCGAGCGATCGTGCCGGGCGGCGCCGAGCCCGTTCACCTACGACAACTACCTGTGGAACCTGCAGGTCATCCTGGCGCTCTTCGTGGCGGCCCAGGCGCCGGAGCTGGTGAGCGGCGACCAGCGCCATCGGGTCCTGTCGCTGTACTTCAGCCACGCCCTGGCGCGCACCGACTACGCGCTGGCCAAGCTTGGCGCGCTCACGGCGGCGCTCTTCATCGTTGCGGTGGGACCGATGCTGGTCATCTTGCTGGCCTCGGTGCTGGTGGCGGCTGATGTGCCGGCCGCCTTCGGCGACCAGCTCGGCGATCTCCCGCAGGTGATCGGCGCGCCGTTGCTGCACGCCGTGCCGCTGGCCGCGCTGGGCATGGCGATCGCCGCCTTCACCCCGCGGCGGGCCTATGCCACCGGCGCCATCATCGCGGTCTTCCTCATCACCGGCGCGGTGGGCGCCATCCTGGCCGAGGCGGGCAGCGGCCGCATCTCGGAGCTGGCGCCGCTGCTCAACCCGTTCGTGCTGCTCGACGGCGCTCGGGACTGGCTGCTGGGCGCCTCTCTCCCCGGCTCCCCGGTCAGGGCGGCGCAGGTGCCGCTTCCGATCTTCGGGGCGCTGACCGCCGCGCTGGTACTGATCGGGATCGGTGCGGTCGCGTGGCGCTACCGGAGACTGGCTTCATGACGCTGACGGACGGGCCGGCCGCAGTGGAGCTGGCCAACGTCTCCCGCTGGTATGGCAACGTGGTGGCGGTCAACGACATCAGCTTCCGGCTCGACGGGGGCGTGACCGGGCTGCTGGGGCCGAACGGGGCGGGCAAGTCGACGATCCTGCACATGCTGGCGGGCTTCCTGGCTCCCTCGTCGGGAAGCGTCACGATCGGTGGGGCGCCATCCTGGCGACACCCCGAGATGTACCGGCGCATCGGGCTGGTGCCTGAGCGCGAGGCGGTCTACCCGTTCCTGACCGGGCGCGAGTTCGCACGCGCCAACGCCCGGCTGCAGGGCATGGCAGCTGCCGCGGCCGAGGCCGCAGCGACCCGCGCCATCGCCCTGGTCGAGCTGGAGGATGCCGCCGACCGCCCGATCGGCACGTACTCGAAGGGGATGCGTCAGCGCGCCAAGGTGGCCGCCGCCCTGGTCCACGACCCGCCGATCCTGCTGCTCGATGAGCCGTTCAACGGGATGGACCCTCGCCAGCGGCTGCACATGATGGGCCTGCTGCGCTCGATGGCCGCCGAGGGCCGCACCATTCTCTTCTCGTCGCACATCCTCGAGGAGGTGGAGCGGCTCGCCGGACGCGTGCTGGTGATCGTGGCCGGCCGCCTGGCTGCCTCCGGCGACTTCCGCGAGATCCGGCGCCTGATGACCGATCGGCCGCACACCTTCACCGTTCGCTCCTCGGACGATCGGGCCCTGGCGGTTGCCCTGCTGACGTTGCCCACCATCGCCGGCGCAGCGCTCGACGGCGGCCTCCTGACCGTGCGCACCACCGACTTCGGCGCGTTCAGCCGAGCGGTCAGTGGGGTGGCCCGCCGAGCGGGGATCAGCCTGCACGAGCTGCTGCCGACCGACGAGTCACTCGAATCGGTCTTCAGCTACCTGGTGCGCCGATGAATTCGGTGATCGCCGGCATCACCCTCCGGCAGCTCATCTCTCGGCGCCGCACGGTGCTGCTGCTCCTGCTGGGCCTGGTGCTGATCGCGGTGGCGCTCGTCTTCCAGCTTGCCGGCGAGGAGGCTCGCGCGATGCGCTTCACGGCCGGCCTGCTGAGCACGATGGGGGTGGGCACGCTGATGCCCCTGGTCGCGCTCATCCTGGGGACCGGCGCGATCGGCGCTGAGATCGACGACGGGACGGCGGTCTTCCTGCTCGCCAAGCCGCTGAGCCGCCGCAGCGTGGTGCTCACCAAGATCGCCGTGGCGGCAGCCTGCTCGATCGCGCTCACCAGCGGGCCGATGCTGGTGGCTGGGCTGATCGGTGCGGGCGGCCTGGGCGACGGCCTGGTGCTCGGGTTCGTGGCGGCGGCGGCCATCGGCTGCGTGCTGTATGCCGCCGTCTTCGTGGCGCTCAGCCTGGTGACCGGCCGGGCGCTGGTGCTCGGCCTGGCCTATGTCCTGATCTGGGAGGGACTGCTGGCAGGCCTCTTTGCCGGCACGCGCACCTTCAGCATTCGCCAGCAGACGCTCGCCTTCGCTGATGCCCTGGCCGGCGTGCCGAAGACCGTCTTCGAAGCGAAACTGGACGTCGGCACGGCGACCGTGGTCGCGGTGGTGATCCTGGTCGGAGCCACGCTGATCGCCATCCGGCGGCTGGGATCGTTCGAAATCGCCGGCGAGACTGCCTAGGGGTAGTCAGCCAGGCTCATCAGCCACCGAGATCTGCCGAGATGTCGTTAACGTCCGCCGGCGCCTCCCGACGCGTAATTCTCACTCGCGGAGGCTTACGCCGAGAGCGCAGCAGCCGGGGGTTTCTCCGACAACCTACCTCTCAGCCAGTGAGAACTACCCTCCGGCGAGCTGCGGACGCGCTCGCCAGCTTGCCATTAGCCCCCACAGCCGAGAACTAACACCGTGACGGCGAGGGTCGGGACGCCGTGGCCCCCCAAGGTCTGCCGCGACTAGGCGGCCACGACCCGGTCGCGCCCCGCTCGCTTGGCCATGAAGAGCGCCACGTCGGCGGTGCGCAGCAGCTGCTCGCGGGTGGGCTCGGCCTCGTCGAGTTCGGCGCAGCCTGCGGAGACCGTCACCGGCAGTGGCTGGCCGTCATCGCTCAGGATCGGTCGCGCCGCCAGTGCCGCGCGGATCTCCTCGGCGACCTGCACGGCGGCGTCGCGGGTCGACCCATCGAGGATCGCCACAAACTCCTCGCCGCCGAAGCGGGCGACCAGGTCGGAGTCGCGGAAGCGGCCGGCCAGCACGGCGGCGAAGGTGCGCAGCACCTGGTCACCCACTTGGTGCCCGTGCTGCCTGTTGAACTCGCCGAAGCGATCCAGGTCGAACATGATGGCCGCCAGCGGACGGCGATCCTCGGGTGCGGCGCGGCGCCAACCGGCGAGCATACGGTCGAGTGAAGCATCGAAGTGCCGCCGGTTGAAGAGGCTCGTGAGTGGGTCTCGTACAGCCAGTTGTCCCACCTCGGCATGCAGGAAGGCGTTGGCCAGCGCCAGCGCGGCGTGGCTGGCCATCAGCTCCATGGCCTCGTACTCGATGGGCTGAAAGTCCCTGGCCAGGTCACGCCGGGCGATCGACAGGGCCCCCACCACCACGCCATCGCGGATCAGCGGGATCCCGGCCCCCAGCAGGATCATCGGCTCGATGCCCTCACGAAACGCGGCCGGGAAGCGATCGCTGCCGTACGCGGGGTCAAAGACCGTGGTTCGGTCGCGAATCGCGCGTCCGGCGAGCCCCTCGCCTACCCTGATCTCCCGTTCGAGAATCGACGGATCCGCCCCCGAAGCCGCGCGCATCAGGTAGCGACCGCTCTCGCGCTCCAGGACGGTAAGGGACACGATGTCGGCAGCAATCACGCTGCGTACGGCGTTGACCAGGGCGTCGCCCAGCCGGGCCAGGTCAAGCTCGCCGCCGACTGCGCTGGTGAACTCATTGAGCCTGCGGAAGACGGCGACCCGTTCTGCGAGCGCCTGGCGGTCGCGGCCGAGGGCCACCACGCTGGCGATCCGACCGGCCAGAGTGGCGATCAGGTCGCGATCGGTGCGGTCGAGCGGCTGGCTGGCCTCCACCTTCAGGATCCCCAGGAACTGCCCATCGTCCATCAATGGCGCACAGATCTCGCTGACGACCTCGTCGAAGACCGAGATGTAGTCGGGGTCAAACGCGACGTCGGGCACATAGGCAATCTCGTGGCTGCGCATCACGCGACCCACCACGCCGGCACTGCCATCGAACGAATCCGGCGGTGCGGGGTAGCCGCGCTGGGCACCCAACCGGAGGTGGTCGCCGTCAGCGAGGTAGATCGACACGAAGTGGTAGTGGAACTGCTCGGAGAGGACCCCCAGCGCGCCGTCGAGCAGGTCCGCGGTGGGACCTCCTGCCATCAGCAGCCGGCTGACCGCTTCCATGCCGGCGATCTGCCGGGAACGTCGGCGCTCCTCGACCATGGCGGATCGCAACTGCCGGGTGGTCCGTTCCACGGCCGTAACGAGGCGCGGCGTGCCCACCGCGACCAGGATGCTGATCCCGGCCAACGCCAGGCCCCGCAGAGCGACGCCGGTACCGTTCCCGGGTGCGGCCAGCTCCGGTGCGAGGTAGATCAGGGAGGCCACGGTGCCGATCACGGCCGCCTGCATCGCGCCGAGGGCGGCCGCCGCCACCACGACCGGCACGAACAGCGACACCAGCGGCTGGGTGGGACCGCCCACCAGCTCGGCGAGGCCCGCGACGTACAGCAAGGCCACGGCCAGACGCAGAAAGGACCAGCCGAGCGGGGTCAACGGTCGATGGCGAGCCGGGACCATACCAAGGACTGCCTGGATCCCGACGAAGATGGGCGTCAGCAGCCCCACCGTCAGCAGGTCGCGCGGCTGGCCGTCGACGAGCGACACGCCCAGGCCAATCGGGGCGAGCGCGGCGGTGTAGACGAGGAACGGGTCCCTCAGCAGTCGTGAAGGCAGCACGCGCCGCAGCACCGCGCGCGCAGCGCCGCTCCGGCCCGGGCGAACCGCGACGGGCAACGCAGGCGCGTCGATCTGAAGGTGGACCGCTAAAGCCATTGCGCCAGACCGTAGCCATCCCACCCGGACCGCACCATCGCCCGGAAGTACCCGTACCGATGGTGCTGCTGCGGCGAGTGGGCTCGGTCCGTTCCCGGCGCTCGGCATCCGAGCGTATGAACCGAGATGGTGCGTCTACGTGGTCGAATTCTCGGTCAATGAGCGAGAGGCCGCGATACGGCCTCTTTACGAGAGCCTGGGATCGATGCGAGGGCTCATTGCGGCCGATGTGCTCCCATGCCGAGCACGCGCGGTCGTGGCGAACGTGACAGCGACACGCTCCGCCGCGTGGCGACCCCCCTCAACGCGATCAGGACGCAGTCGGGGGGGCAACCTGGGCGATGGCCGAGCGGATCCCTTCGCTGCTGAGCGGACCCTTGTACGGGACGCCGTCGATGAACAGGGTGGGGGTCGCGGACAGGCCGAGCGAGTTCGCGGCCTCCACGTCGCCGGCGATCGTGTCAGCCACGGCCGAGGAGGCGTAGTCGGCGAGCCAGCGATCCGGGTCCAGCCCGAGCGCGGCGGCCTGCGTGGCGAAATAGGCGTCGGCCTCCGCCGCACGAAGCGACTCCCAGCTGCCCTGGCTGGCGAACAGGTGCTCCGCCATCGGCCAGAAGGCTCCCTGCAGCCCGGCAGCGGCGGCGGCGCGAGCGGAGGCATCGGCGTTGGCGTGGATGCTGGTGAGCGGGAAGTAGCGGTACACCAGGGTCAGCTCATTCCCGGCTGCCAGGTCGGCCAGGATGGGAGCCACCACGGCGCAGGCCGGGCACTGGAAATCGGCGAACTCGACCACCTGCACCGCGCCGGTGCCTGTACGTGGAGCGCTGACCGGCGCCAGGCTCGAGCCATTCGCCGGCCCCACCGGGACCTGGCCGATCGCTCCGATCGCCAGCAGCGAGCTCACCGCCAGCGCGGTCACGCCGCCACCCAGCAGGCCGGTGCGCCGCAGGCTCGAGCGTTCCCCTTCGACGAGGCGCATCACCTGGTGCCGACGCCGTGCCGATTGCCCCTCGGCGCCCGATTCCGGCGAGCCGCGTGCCAGGATCATCGCGGCTCCGAAGAGGACCAGGCTGGCGGCCGCCTGGACCAGGCACCACGAGCAGAAGGCGTGGATGACGAAGGCTTCGATGGCCGTGAGGACGGTCGACACGGCCAGCCCGGCCGCGGCAGCGGCCAGCAGGGCCGGCGTCGGACCCAGGAAGCCGATCGGCCGCGGATCGAGCGTGCGGCGCACGGCCAGGGCGGCGAGCGCATAGAACGCGACGCCGAAGAGAGGCATCGGGATGCCGAGCGGGTAGGCGAACGCCGAGGCGCGGACCAGGTCGCAGCCGGACCCGGTCAGACAGAGGCCGGGTTGCCCCGTGACGTACTCGACCAGCAGGTAGACGGATGCGCCGAGGCCAACGATGGCGGCAAGCAGCGCGATCGCGCGGGCACGCGCGATCGTGACGTGACGGTCCATATCGGGGCGATCATGCCCCCGAGCGAGTTACGCCCGGCAGTGCCGATCGGCCCAACCATGGGTGACCTTGGTCAGACCTTTGGCTTCTTCGGCTTCTTTGGCTTGGGTGGTCGCTTCGGCGTCTTATCGCCCACGTGGCACCTCCTCGGCGGGAGTGTAGCGCGAGTACTCTATGGCCCGAACCCAGCCACCGCGTCATGAAGGAGCCACAGCTTGGACATCCTGGTCATTGGTCTGCGCATTGCCCACATCCTCTCCGCGATCCTGTGGGTCGGCGGCTCCGCGTTCTTCTTCTTCTATCTCGAGCCAACCATGAACAAGCTGGGCCCGGAAGCAGAGAAGTTCGTGGACGAAGTCATGAACCAGCGAAAGGCACCGATCTACTTCATGGTCTTCTCGACCCTTGCGGTCCTTGGCGGAGCGGTCCTCTACTGGCGCGATTCCAGCGGGCTCAGCCTCGACTGGATCGGCTCTCCGACCGGCCTGGCCCTCACCATCGGCGGAATTGCCGCGATCGCCGCCTGGCTGGGCGGCAACCTGCTCATCCCGAGCACGGTCATGAAGCTGAGCGCCGTGGGTGCGGAGATGAAGGCCGCGGGCGGTCCTCCGAGCCCCGACCTGGTGAGTCGCCTGCACGCATTCCAGGAGAGGCTGCACACCATCGGCCTGGTCGACATCGTGCTGCTCGCGGTCGCAGCGCTGGGGATGGCCTCGGCCCGCTACCTGGGATGACCCCGCGGCGTCACAGCGTGATCCTGCTGCCGGGCGGCGTGGTGCCGGCCGGACCGGCCTATACAGCACTGCTGGCCGAGCTGGGTGATGACGTCGACGCGGTGGCCAAGGACCTGGAGGTGTACGCGGGGGACGAGCCGCCGCCCGGTTACTCGCTGCGCAACGAGGTCGACGGGATCCTGCGCGTCGCCGATGAGCACGGGTTCGAGCGCTTCCACCTTGTCGGATATTCCGGCGGTGGCGCGTCCTCCCTGGCCTTCACCGCCGCGCACCCGGATCGGCTCCTCAGCCTGGCCCTGCTCGAACCGGCCTGGGCCGGCAACCAGGGGCGCGTTCCCGAAGAGGTCGCGCTCTGGGAGCGATTCGAGGCATTGCCCGGGCTCGATCCCGGCGAGTTCATGCGGACCTTCACGGCGCTTCAGCTGGCACCTGGAGTGGAGCCACCTGCACCTCGACCTGGCCCGCCGCCCCCATGGATGGCGAAGCGGCCGGCCGGGCTGACCGCGTTCATTCGCGCGTTTGATTCCGGAACCCTCGACCCCGAGGATCTGCGCAGCTTCGACCGACCGGTCTACTTCGCCTTGGGCGGCCGGAGCAACCCGGACTACTACGGGCGGATGGCAGAGCGGCTGGCCGCCCTCTTCCCCGACTTCACCATCGAGCGCTTCGAAGAGCGCCACCACTTCGATCCGCCCCACCGCAGGGAGCCGGCACGCCTTGCAGCGGCGCTCCGCAGGCTCTGGGAGCGGGCAGAGCCATAAACCCGTTCCGCTTCGCCGTCACCGCCAGCCAGGCCGAGAGTGCCGGCCAGTGGACCGGGCTTGCCCGCCGGGCAGAGGAGCTCGGCTACAGCTCCATCCTGGTTCCGGATCACCTCGGCCGTCAGCTCTCCCCCATCGCCGCACTCAGCGCCGCGGCGGCGGTGACCACCCGCCTGCACATCGGTGGCTTCGTCTTCGCCAATGACTATCGCCACCCGCTGATCCTGGCGCGCGAGGCGGCCACCCTCGACCTGCTCTCCGATGGGCGCCTGGAGCTTGGGCTGGGGGCCGGCTGGCGCACCGCCGACTATCGGCAGCTGGGCATGCCCTACGACGCGCCGGGACGACGGATCGACCGCCTGGTGGAGTCGATCGGGCTCATCAAGCGGCTGCTGGCCGGCGAGACGGTGACCCATGCTGGGCCGAATTACCGGCTTGGCGAGGCGCGGGTCTGGCCCCGGCCGGTGCAACGACCCCACCCGAGGATCCTGATGGGCGGCGGTGGCCCGCGGATCCTGAAGCTGGCCGCTCTGGAGGCCGATATCGTCGGCTTTATCCCCAGTTCAGCCAGCGCGGTCGCCCGATCCTGACTGATGTCACCGAGCGCGCCCTGGACCGAAAGGTCGCCTTGGTTCGGGAGGCGGCTGGCGATCAGTTCGAGCGACTGGAGCTGAACCTGTTCATCGCCAATGCGGGCATGGTGGGCAGCGGCCAGCCGGTGCCCCGGTCAGTGATTGCGGCGGCCAAGTCCGCGACGGTGGGCCTGGTCGGCAGCCCGTACCTGCTGTACGGCACGCTGGGCCAGCTCCGCGAGCTGCTGGAGCGTCGGCGCGAGCGGACCGGGATCAGCTTACTACTCCATCATGCAGGGCTCGATGGAGGCGATGGCGCCCCTCGTCGAGGCGCTCGCTGGTCGCTAGGCCCGCCCCTCGGCTAGGATGCGCAAGGCGGGCGGGAGTAGCTCAGTTGGCAGAGCGTCAGCCTTCCAAGACTTTCGCTCTGAGCGCAGTGCTTCTGATCTCAGATTGCGTGCTCAGTTAGAGCGCTGTCCGTCAAGTTATGCGCTCTAGACGAGAGCGTATAACTTTGGCGTTCCATCGGCATGTTGCGGAAGCGCTCTGACCGTCTCTCCGTGTTGCCGTGGCGTCCTGACTCACTGTGAGACTCTGAGTTCGCCTCGCAGGTGCGGCCTGACCCGCTCACTCACTGGCCCGTGATGCCTTCTGACTGATCTGTCGGCCGGGCCTGTGAGGGCGTCACATACGGCACCACCGGTCGGGCGGCAGTGGCCTGATAGCGCCTCTATGTCAAGAGGCGAGGGCGCGACGATGGGTCTGATCGACAACCAGATGGCGATAGACGGCCTTCGCCAGCTGGCGCTTGAGGCTGCGGAGTGCCTCACGCGACGACTTGTGCTCGGTCAGCTTGCGCTGGTAATGGTCGCGCCCCGGACCTGCGTGCATGGCCTGGACGCGGGCCGCGAGGTGGAGCGCGTTGTTGAGCGAGCGGTTGCCACGGCGCGAGAGCCGATGGCGGGTCACCTCGCCACTCGAGACCTCGATCGGCGCGGTGCCGGAGTAGCTCGCAAAGCGATCCGCCGACGCGAAGCGGCTGACGTCACCGACATGGCCCAGGATCTTGGCCGCCAGGACATCGCTGATGCCCAAGACGGTCGTGAGCGTGGTGCCGCTCGCGGCGACGGCCGCCGCGCAGCGCGTGCGGTTCTCGACCAGGGCCCGATCGATCCTGCGCAAGTCGGCGACCAGCGCACGAGCCATCACCTTGCGCTCGAGGTCGACCGCGGCCCTGGGCCGGATCGTGTTGAGCAGCCTCGCGGCCGCCTCGGTCGAGAGCTGGGTCGGGGCGCCACCTGGCAGCAGGTCGCGCAGGAGGCGGTGCAGCCGGTTGACCACCCGGCGGCGCTCCTGAGTCAGCTCGTCGCGACGGTCGGACAGCAGCCGCAGCAGCGCGCTGTGATCCTCGGCGCCGACGCGGCGCAGGTCGGGCTGGCTCTGGGCCACCCGGGCGGCGCTGCGGGCATCGATGCCATCGGTCTTGCGCCCGTGGCCCCGGCCGAGCAGGCGAACGCGGGCGGCCAGCGTGGCAGGCACGTCGAGCACCGTCTCTTCGCGCGCGACGAGTCGCTGTGCCAGGAGGTGGCCGAGACCCGCGGCGCCCTCGACGGCCCAGATCCGGTCGGGCCAGCGCTGCGCCCAGCGCAGGAGCTGCGCGAGGGTGGCCCTGGTCGCAGCCACTCGCACCTCGCCAACGACGCGTCCTGTCGGATCGAGCGCGACGGCCGTGTGCGACGACTTGTGGGGATCGATGCCGATGGTGATCACCTGGTGCCTCCTCGAGCTGCCGGTACGGTGGAGCACCGCGGCGGGCAACCTGAGTTGCAGGGAGCGCCTCACGCCTCTATCGAGCCACGCCGACGGCGGTCGGTGACCGCCCGGCACGCTATGAGAGAGCCACGCCCAGCGGGCGGGCAAGGAGCGTGGGAGCCAGGCGGTCACCGACCTCGCACCCTACGGCCCGCGAGGCCCGGGTGCTGGAGGCATCTAAACAAGTCAGAAGCCTGGCGTTAAGGCCTCGTCACAGTGCTGTCCGCCGTCCCGGCGGGTGCGTGTCACCGTCGCTTCACAGTGCAAGGAGAGCTCCGGTGACCGATCTCAGCATGCCAGACCCCGATCGGCTCGTCACCCTCGGCGTCGACACCCACGCCGACCTGCACGCCGCGGCCGCCCTCGACGAACGCGGACGACTGCTCGACTCGATCAGCCTGCCCAGCACGCCGGCCGGCTATCAGGCCCTGCTCGACTGGGCGGCCGCGTTCGGCACCATCGACCGGGTCGGGGTCGAGGGCACTGGCAGCTATGGCGCCGGCCTGGCGCGCTGGCTGCGCGACCAGGGCCTGGTGGTGCTCGAGGTCGACCGCCCCGACCGGCGCGCGCGCCGCGCCCACGGCAAGTCCGACCCGCTCGATGCCGAGCTCGCCGCGCGGGCGGTGCAGTCCGGGCGGGCCAGCGGCATCCCCAAGGCCGGTGACGGCGCCGTGGAGGCGATCAGGGCTCCGCGCATCGCGCGCGGCAGCGCGCTCGACGCCCGGGGCCGGGTGACCAACCAGCTGCACGCCCTGCGCGTCACCGCGCCCGACGCGCTGCGTGACGAGCTGCGCGCGCTGTCGTTGAGCCGCCTGGTGGCCCGTGCCGTCCGCTTCCGGGTGCCGGCCGTCATCGACGCGCCGATCGACGCCACGCGCCTGGGACTGCGCAGCCTGGCGCGACGCCATCAGGCCCTGAGCGCCGAGATCGCCGCGCTCGACGGCCAGCTGCGCCGGCTGGTGAGCGCCGCCGCCCCGCGGCTGGTGGCGCGGCCGGGGATCGGCATCGACAGCGCCGGCCAGTTCCTGGTCACCGCCGGCGACAACCCGGCCCGCCTGCGCAGCGAGGGCCGCCTTCGGCATGCTGACCGGGACCTCGCCGGTGCCGGCCTCCTCGGGCAAGACGGTGCGGTATCGACTTAACCGAGCCGGTGATCGCCAGGCCAACTGCTCGCTGCACATGGTGGTCCTGACCCGGATGGCCCACGATCCGCGGACGCAGGCCTATATGCGGCGTCGCACGGCCGAGGGCAAGACGACCAAGGAGATCATGCGCTGCCTGAAGCGTTACGTGGCGCGGGAGGTCTACCGGCTGCTCGTCCGAATGCCCGCCTTGACGACATAGAAGCATCAGTCAGACGCGCTCACAGAACAGCGAGTACGCGGCCTTCGTGATTCGACGGCGCGCGGTCTGCGCTCGCTCACGGCGGGTTGGCTTTGCCCGCGTCGAGCGCTTGACAGATGGCATGACGACGACCACACATCTGGGCCAACGTCGGCTAACGCCCTTCGCAGCAAGAACGTCTGTGCCGTTTCGCATCTCGGGCTACGCGCGAAAGAGGCTGCGGCGCCGCCGCATTCCCGAAGAGGTCGTGAAGCAGGTCTACGATCCCGACGAGCGCCCCGTCGAGGTGCGACCGACCAAGAAAGTAGGCGAGCTACTCCGGTCCAAGCTCATAGTCCAACAGACGTGGGATGCGCGTCACCTGCCGCAGCAGCCAGGGCGCCCGGCGGCCGAGCTCTTCGCGATCCTCCCGCGCGATGAGTGCCTCGCGCAGGAGGCGAGCACCCATGAAGCGGAACGGCTCGGGTGGAAAGCGCTGCGGCGGCGGGCCGACCACCGCCAGGCGTGTCAGCGCCTCGTCCGATTCCAGCGCCAGAGCAGCCAGGATCTGGCCGCCGAGATGCGAGGGGCCGACACCATTGCCCGAATACCCGAAGCCGAAATGGACCCGTCCGCCGACAAGCGAACCGAACTGGGGCAGGTGGGTCGGCGAGACATCTACAGGGCCGCCCCACGCATCGGTCAGACGCACGTCGGCCAACTGTGGGAAGAAAAGGCGGAAGGCGTATGCGGCGCGCCGTGCCGAGTCGACATCCTCGGTAAATGAGTGGCCGATCCGCCCGTCGTAGCCGGGCTTGCCACCCCCGGCCCCGATGGCAATCCGACCGTCGCGAGTGGTGCGCAGGTAGTGCACGCTGGCCCGCGCGTCGACGATTGCCTCTCCGCCGGTCCAGCCCAGCTCCGCGAGATGTTCGGGGATCGGCTCGGTGCGGACCATGTAGCTGGCCCACGCGAGCAGCGAACGGTTGAAAGGCCGCCAGCGCGGTGACCAAGCGTTAACCGCGAGCACGACGTGCCGGGCGCGAATCTCGCGACCTTCGGTGGAGCGCAGCCGAACGGCCGAACCGTTGTCGTCAAACCGCGGTCGGACCGCCGTTCCCTCGTGCACCGTCACGCCACGATCGAGGGCAACGCGGCGCAGGCCCCTCGCCAGGAGTGCCGGCTGGACGGTGGCTCCGTCAGACATGAGCGCCCCGGCTCGGAAGCGAGGGCTGGCGCAGGTCGCCTGCACCTCCTCTGGCCGCACAGCACGGTAGACGTCGGGCGCATCGGCGTCGCGGGACACCTCGGCGAGACGCTGGACGACGTCGTCATGCAGCGGCGTGGTGCTGACCGTCAGCACGCCGGCCCGGCGGAAGTGTGCGTCAACGCGATGCTGTTCACACCAGTCGCCGATGGCGTGGACCGAGCTAGCCGAAGCCCGAGCGGCCTCCACCGCCCGTGGCAGTCCGAAGAGCTTGACGAAGGTCGGCAGCTCGTCCCACCAAGCGTTCACGAAGCCGCCATTCCGCCCCGACGGCCCGCCGCCGCAGATGTCGGCCTCCAGGACCACGATCCGCAGGTCCGGCCGTCGCTCGGTCAGGAAGTACGCGGTCCACAGCCCGGTGTATCCCCCGCCAATGACCGCCACGTCGCAGTCCATATCCCGAGTAAGCGCTGGTAAGGGCGCGCCGCCGTCGGACTCCGCTGCGAGCGCTTCAGCCAGCCATGGGCTGCGTGCACCGCGTCCCGGACGCAGGCTCAGGTCGCCGGCGGTCAGGCGCGGGCGATCAACCGTCACCGCGGCGGAGCGACCCGCACCGCTGGAGAGTCGGCGGGCGCCTCGCCGACCAACCCTCGGCTCACCTCAGACATGAGTCTCCTCCTCCGGCTCCTCGTACCAGCGCACGCGCTCACCAATGCGCGCTCGCAGCCGCCAGCGCACGGACTTCGGGGCGGTATCCACCGTCTGCATGAGGTGGCGCAGCTGAGCCTCGAGTCGAACGCGCGAGGGTGGAGGCAGCGGCCCGATGCCTTCTGGTGCCGCAACGTCGAGCAGCTTCAGCGCCGTCGCCAGGTTTCCCGTCACCGTGCGCCACCAGCCCCAATCGCTGGCGGTCACCTGCACGACCCGCTCGATGTTGATTCCCCGTTCGGTGCCGGGGGTCAACTCGTGTTCATGCAGGAGGGCCAGGATGTCGACGATATCCTTGTGGGTGATGCGCACGATCTGTAACTTCGAGAGCAGCAGGTCGGCCAATGACAGTGTCCGTGGGTGAAGTGCGAGCCGATCGGCGAAGACCAGGCAGTGGCACATCTCCAGCACGTCAAGCAGCACGTCGACCGGCCGCCCGCTCGCCGGGTCGACAAAGTACAGCTGCTTGTGGCCGTGGAGGGCGTTGAAGCGCCGATCGGCCTGGTAACCCTCCGCCGCCATGATCTCGGTGATGGCGATGCGATCCCTACGCTGTGCGGCCAGATCGATGTCGCGCTGCGCACGACGACCCGGCCGCCACGTGCCCGTGCGGAGCTGGACCGCAAGGCCGCCCATGAGCCGCAGCGGGACGTCCGCGCGCCCCGCTGCCTCGATGAGCCGGAGCGCCTCCGCGAGGGGTTCCCCCACCGTGGGCGGCTCACCGCTCACCGAGTCCGTTGCCATGGGCGCGGGACGTGCCGCGCTACCCTCGCCTTGAGTGCGTCCTTGCCATGCGCTATGCGCCCTGATCGGCAGCACGCGCTATTCCGGCGGGATCTCGCGGTAGACATAGCCCGGATCGATCCCGCGCGCGCGTCGAAGGAGCCACGAAGCCGCGAAGATCGCGAAGCCGGCGCCGAGCACGATTAACGTGACCACAAGCGCCGGAACGACGTCGACGATCCCCAGGCCGGGCACGGTGAGTACCACCCAGAACTCGAAGATCACGAACAGGCCGAGCACCACTCCGGCAAGGGTCACCACCGGCATGCCGGCCACCGTCCAGCGGGCCGGGCTCGCGGCGTACACCTCGCGGCGCCGGTAGGGAAAGACGATCGCGGCGATGGCCATGGAGATCCAGAAGATGAGCGCCAGCAACACGCCGTAGGCGAGGAAGGTCAGGAATTCAGCCACGTTGACCATCAGCCACAGCGCGACGAGCGCCAGCGCCGTCGACAGCACGATGGCCTTGATCGGTGAGTGAGTGCGCTCGCTCACGTCGGCCAGCATCGAGGGCAGCACGCCGTCGAACGACCACGCGAACAGGACCCGCGAGAAGCCGACCATGATCAGGATGATCATAGCGATCGGCCACACCACCCAGGTGATGCTGATGATCACGTTCAGGATCGGGTTGCCGGCCAGCAGGCTGGCGAAGAAGTTCACGAACGGCGGGACCGTCAGCGGATACTGGTCCGGCACGTAGTTGTAGAGGTAGCTGGCGGCACCCAGGAACTGGTACCCGACGGTCTTGAACATCAGGGCGAAGACGATCACGAACACGATCGAATTGAGGATCGTGGGGATGAACATGCTGGCCAGCTGGCGCCCGCGACTGCGTCCACCCTTGAACTCGCCAGCGTAGTAGATGGACCACACCGAGTAGCCGATCGCGTAGAAGGCGATAACCATGGCCGGCAGGGTGGACGCCGCGAAGGGTGCGCTGCCGGCGCTGCCGGCCACGAAGCCATTGTCGGCCGCGGCGGCGATGATCGCGTGGTAGGTGTCGGGCTCGCCCGTCCGCGCCTGGGCAAAGCTGTTGAAGCTGGCGATGAACTGATCGCCACTGCTGAACAGGAGCACGATCGCCGACAGGACGAGGCCGAAGAGCCCGATCACCGCCAGGATCGTGATCGTGCGCAGGGCCACCTTCAGACCGGCGACCATGATTCCGCCCGTGAGGAGGAGGACGATCGCGCCGAGGATAAGCGCGCCATCCGTGCTCGCGGCCCAACCCGAGAATCCGATGAGAGCCTTGGAGCCGAGGCCCTCGCCCATCACGGCCGCGCTGCCGGAGATGAACGCCACGGCGGTGAACCAGGCCACAAACCCTGTGTAGCTCACGACCGAGATGAACCCGGCCCACGACGACAGGAAGCCCCACAGCGGGTGCACAATGCGACTGACGAACACGTAGTCGCCACCCGAGCGGGGCATCGCGGCGGCCAGCAATGCGAAGACGGCCACCGCTGCCAGGCCGAATGGGACAGTGATCAGGGTTGCCGTGATGAGGTCGACGCCGGGGAATGCATTGAGCGCCCAGTACACGTTGTAGACCAGCGCCAGGCCGACGCCCCCTCCGGCGACCCAGTTGAAGAAGACGGTATCGCCGAGCCCGGCCTCGCGCACGAGGCCCGACGCGTTCCGAACGTACAGCCCCTCCCGCGGCGTTGCCCGCGCAGCGTCAGTTGTCTCAGCCATGGGTCAACCTCCTCCTCCGATCTTGAGAGCCCGATCAGCCCGTGACGAGCTGCACGTGCTGTACACGATCCCCTTCCAGGTCGACGAGCGCCCCGAGCAGGCGCCCGACGTTGTACTCGCTGCCGGGATTGACCGCGACCGTTCGCCCCAGCTTGACGATCCCCCGCGATTCGTGGATATGGCCATGCAGCGACACCAGCGGCTGGTGCCGCTCGATGACCTGACGGACCGCGCGCGAACCGACCGGCACCATCTTCGGCTGCCCACCCTGCGACACCACCGACAGGTCGGCGCGCAGTTCCGGAGCGTCATCGAGTCTCGAGCCGTAGGGCGGCACGTGTGGGTTGAAAATGATCGGCCCCAGCGGCATGGCCGCAGCCAACAGCGCTTCGAGGTCACGCTCGATCTCGTCGTCGCTCTTCTCGCGCGGCGTGTGCCAGGGGGTCGGGTTCGACCAGCCGTGCCCGACGATCCGGTAGCCGGCCACCTCGATGATCGCGCCGTCGTGATTCTTGATGGTCGTGCTCTGGGCCAGGACTTCATCCAGAAACGGCTCGTCGTCGTTGCCCGGCATGACAAAGCACTCGACCCCGGAACCGGCGAGCCGTGCGTCAGCCATTGCCACCCAGTCCTCGGCGGTCCGACGCATCAACTTGGTGAAGACCCCGGCGCGGTACGCCGGATCCGCGGATAGCTGCGTCGCCTCCTCGGGGCTGCACCGGAACGGGTAGAAGCCGTTGAAGCCGATCTCGGTCTCCAGGCCGGCGATCTCGGCCGCGTCGACCGTGCGCTCGGTCCCCATGAACGTTGCCCGCCAGCGGCGACCAGCCTGTTCCACGATCGGCACCAGCGCCTTGCCGGTGATGTCGCCCCCCATCACCAGTGCCCCGGCCCGGTAGTGGGCAGCGGCGTTCAGGAACTTGCGCCAGCACAGTTCGGAGCCGTGGATATCCGTGGCGAAGTAGATGCGCAGGCGGCGCCCGCCAGAGCTGCTCGGTCTGCGAAACGGTAACCGCACGCGGCCTTTTCCACTCCCATTCCGCCCGCCTAGCCGCGGTGTGGCGATGCTCAGTATCACGCGCCATATGTCTCGCAATGCGCAGCAGACTTGCACGATAGATGACCGTTCATTATTCTGTCAAGGCTTTTCCTGCCCATTGGAAGGAGCGTGATAGTGGCGTCGATACTGGACGGCCTCGACCAGAAGATCATGGCCGAGCTGCAGGAGGACGGCCGGCGCTCCTATCGCGAGATCGGCAAGCGGCTGGGGGTATCACCCGGAACGATCAGGACCCGCGCGCTCCAGCTGATGGCCGAGGGCCTGATCGAGGTCATCGCCGTGCCGAACCCATGGCGCATGGGCTTCAAGTTCTTCGCCGACATCGGCCTGCGGCTGGCGCCCGGCACTGCCGAGGCAGTGGCCGATGAGCTGGCCCGCCGCGAAGAGGTGAGCTGGGTCGGTCTTACGGCGACCGGGTACGAGGTGATGTTCGAGGTGGTGCTGCCGGACGCGAGGGCGTTCGGGCGCTATCGGGAAGAGGTGCTCTCGCAGTTGCCCGGATTCCTTTCCGCCGATGTCTATCTGCTATGGGATGTGCGGAAGCTGCACTACCGGCTGGGATCTCCCCCGCGCTGGGCGCAGGGAGGAGACGAGGCGGAAGGCCCGATCGAAGGTTTCTCACGAGGAGATGCGTCATGAAACTGATCGAGGAGCTCACCAGGGAGCCGATCCCGTCGCGGTTGGCATTCTTGCCAAGCGAATACGATGACCGATTGCGGAGGGTCCGCGCCAACATGCAGGCGGCTGGCATGGAGGTCCTCCTGGTCTCGAGCACCCCGAGCCTCGGCTACCTCACCGGATACGACACGACCATGCCTCCCGGCTACACGGTCGGCATCGTTTCGCTTGAGGGCGAGGTCACCCTCCACTGCTCGGAGCTCGAGGCGCCGTGTGCCCTGCTGGAAGGCACGATCCGCGACATCGAGGTCTTTTACTGGTATGAGGCGCAGGACACCGCAAGCGATCTAGCCCGCGTCCTTCAGGAGCGCGGGCATGGGCAGAAGCGGATCGGCATCGAGATGGGAAATGCGGAGACCTTCGCCTCCGGCGCCATGGACGTTCGGAGCTACCTGCGCCTGACCGATTTGCTACCCGAGGCGACGTTTACGGACGGGACCGAGATCGTGCTCGAGGCGCGCATCCGCAAGTCACCTGCCGAACTGGCTTACATGCGGAAGGCCGGTGAGCTGACCTACGCCGGACTGATGGCGAGCATCGATGCGGTGGCCGAGGGGAGGAGCGAGAACGAGGTGGTCGCGGCTGGTTATGCCGCAATGGTCGGGGGTGGCAGCGAGCTGATGTCGATCGATCCGATGATCATGAGCGGCTGGCGCACTGGCTGGATGCCGCATATCGCCTACAAACGCGAAGTTCTCGAGCAGGGTGATCCGGTCTATCTGGAGTACAGCGCCGCCTACCGCCGCTACAACGCGCCCTCGATGCGCAGCGCGGTCGTCGGACAGCCGTCGGACGGCCTGCGCCGGCTTGCCGACGCCAGCATCGCCACGCTCAACCTCCTGATCGACAATATCAAGCCGGGGCGCAGCGGCCACGACGTTGCGCGGGTCGCCAAGAGGGGCCTCGAGAGCGTGCCGGAGGCGTACTTCCACGGAGGGTTCGCCTACTCGATCGGGATGGGCTTCCAGCCGAGCTGGACCGAGAACCCGATGTACGTGGCCGAGGGGATCGATCGCGAGCTCGAAGCGGGGATGACATTCCACCTGCCGATCTGCATCTGGGTGCCGCGCAAGTACGGTATCGGGTTTAGCGAGAGCGTGGTGGTAACCGAGAGCGGCTGTGAGCTCTTGACGCCGGGGCTTCGACGCGAGCTGGCCATCTGTTGATGGCTCTGCGTCTGGGCTGCTCGGCTCCGGACGCTCCGGGAGCCGAGTGATGGCGCGCGTCGGAGTCGACACCGGCGGCACGTTCACCGACTGCGTCTTCTGGGACGACGATTCCGGACAGTTGTTAACCGCGAAGGTGCCGTCGCAGCCGTCGCAGCCGGAGGCCGCCGTCGCGGAAGGGGTCGCGCGGCTGCTCGCAGCGGCCGACGTCGAACCGACGGCGATCCAGTTCCTTGTGCACGGCACGACGGTGGCTACCAACGCCGCGCTCACCGGGGAGCTGGCGGCGGTCGGCCTGTTGACCAACCGCGGCTTCCGGGACGTCCTCAAGATCGGGACACAGCAGCGGCCAGCTCTTTACTCGCTGCGCCAGGTGCCGCGACCGACCCTCGTGCCGCGCGAGCGACGGCTGGAGATCCAGGGCCGGATCGCCTTCGACGGCCGGGAGATCGAGCCGCTCGACGAGGACGAGATCGCGCGGGCAGCAGCACGGCTCGCGGCGTTCGGGGTCCAAGGGATCGCGATCGCCATGCTGTTCGCGTTCGTGAACCCGACCCACGAGCGGCGCGTGGAGGAGGTCGTGCGCGCCACCGTGCCGGGTCTGTACGTCGCGCGCTCCAGCGCCGTGTGCCCCGAGCTGCGCGAGTATCCCCGCTTCGCGACGACCGCCGCCAACGTGGCACTCGCGCCGCTGCTCGACCGCTACATCGGCGGCCTCGACGCTTCTCTGCGGCGTGCCGGCCACGAGGCGCCGCTGCACGTGATGCAGAGCAACGGGGGCATTGCCACCGCGGCCCGGTCGATCGGCGAGAACGCCCATCGCTTGGTGCTGAGCGGCCCCGCCGCCGGGGTGATCGGCGGGGCCTACGTGGCGACGGCAGCAGGCCTCGAACGCGTCATCACGCTCGACATGGGTGGCACCAGCGCCGACATCGGCGTGGTGGTTCAGGGCCAAGCTCGGATGCGAGCGGGGCTGACGCTGCCAAACGGCATCCCGCTCCAGATCCCGTCCCTGGAGGTCGAGGCGATCGGTGCGGGAGGTGGCAGCATTGCCCGTGTCGACGCCGGCGGCGCATTGCGCGTCGGGCCACAGAGCGCTGGAGCGAAGCCGGGTCCCGCGTGCTACGGCCTGACCGGGAGTGAGGCAACGGTGACCGACGCGCACCTCCTCCTCGGGCGCCTCGATCCCGACAGTTTTTTGGGCGGCGCAGTGCCGCTTTACTCCGAGCTGGCACGCCAGGCGATCGAGCGCCATGTCGCTTCCCCGCTTGGCTGCAGCGTGGAAGAGGCGGCGCGCGGGATCATCGCCGTCGCCGAGGCGAATATGGCTGGCGCCATCCGCCGGGTGGCTGCCCGGCACGGCGACGACTTGCGCGAGTTCACGCTGCTCGCCGCGGGTGGCGCCGGGCCGCTGCACGGTGTGGCACTCGCCGCCGAGCTCGGAATGGCGGCGGTGTGCGTGCCGGCCACGCCCGGCCTGCTGTCGGCGCTCGGACTGCTCGCCACCGACCTGCGGCATGACCTGGCCGCGCCGCTCATCGCCTTCGCGGCCGACTTGGCCCCGGACCGCCTCGAGCACGCCTTTGGCGAGGTCGAGGCGCAGGCCATGCGGCTCCTGGAGGCGGATGGGCTGCCACCCGAACAGCGGCAGTTGGAGCGCGCCGTTGACCTGCGCACCGTCGGGCAGGAGTGGACGCTCAGCGTTCCGCTCGATCGCGGCGAAGCGTTCGCAACAGTCACCGCGCGCTTTCATCAGCTGCATGAGCGACTGTACGGCCACGCCGCCCCCGAGGAGCCGATCGAGTCGGTGGCCATTCGCGTCGTGGCGCGCGGGAAGCTCCCCAGACCGCTCATCGCCGGCGCGGGCGGTACGGCAGGCCCCCGGCCAGCACGACAGCGCAAGGTGTGGTTCGCCGAGGCCGGAGGATTCGTCACCAGCCGGATCTACTCTCGGGCCGAGCTCGGGCCAGCAGCCGAGATCGACGGGCCGGCCGTCATCCAGCAGCTTGACACCACCGTTCTCATCCCACCTGGGTACCGGGCGGTCGGCGCGGCCATGAACAGCCTGGTCATTCGAAGGGTCGAGCATGACTGATCCGATCACCGTCGCCACCATCGGCAGCGCGCTCGTCGCCACCAGCCAGGAGATGAGCGAGTCGCTTCGACGCAGCTCGTTCTCGCCCATCATCCGCGAGATGCTCGATTTCTCATGCGCTGTCTTCACGCCGCGCGGCGAGACGGTGGCGCAGGCCGAGAACATTCCCGCCCTGCTCGGCGCGATGGCCTTCGCGCTCCAGGCCCTGCTCGATGACAACCCACCGGACACCCTCGAGCCCGGGGATGTCTTCATCGCCAACGACCCCTACCGGGGTGGCACGCATACCCCCGACATCCACATCTTCGCGCCGGTCTTCGCCGATGCTCGGCTCGTCGGCTGGAGCGGCACGCTGGCGCACCACGCCGATATCGGGGGCACCAACCCGGGCACCGAGGGATACGCCAACCGCTCGATCTTCGAGGAGGGGCTGCGCTTCCCGTCCATCCGTCTTTTCGAGGCCGGCCGTCCGGTCGTTCCCCTGCTGCGCTACATCGAGGCCAACGTCCGCGAGCCACGCGCCACGCTTGGTGACCTGCGGGCCCAGGTGGCAGCCGCCAAGCTCGGCACGCTGCGCATCGGGGAGGTGATCGACAAGTATGGACTCGCCACCTTCGAGGCGGCGACCAGCGAGATCCTCGACCAAACCGAGCGGCGCATGCGGGCGAGCATCGCGGCCCGTCCGGACGGACGTGCCAGCGCCATCGGCTACCTCGACAGCGACGGACTGGGCGGCCAGCCGGTGAGAGTCGAGGTAGCCGTCGAGGTGCGCGGCGACGAGATCCTGGTCGACTTCGAGGGCAGCGCTCCACAGATGGCGGGGGGTATGAACGCGCCGCGGACGGCGGTGATGGCGGCGGTCCTGTTCGCGGTCAAGGCCATCTTCGACCCGGATGGTCCGCAGAACAGCGGAAGTGCACGACCGATTCGCGTTCATCTCCCGGAGGGCAGCCTGGTGAACCCGCGTTATCCGGCGGCGGTGAGCCTGCGTCACCTGACCGCTCAGCGGATCACCGATACCATCCTCCGCGCCCTCAGCGAGCTGTATCCCGATGCGGGGGTCGCCGGCGCTTTCGTGGGCTTCTCGAGCCTGGCCGCCGAAGGACTCCATCCGCGCACCGGCCTGCCGACCGTCATCCAGGACGACCTCGGGGGCGGGATGGGAGGGACCGAGGGCGGCGACGGCCTCGACGCGGTCGACACGTACCTCGGCAACGTGGGGATTCTGCCGGCGGAGGTATGTGAGATGCAGTACCCGGTGCGCATCGTCCGCACCGCGCTGGTGCCCGACTCCGGCGGCGCGGGGCACCACCGGGGTGGTTTGGGCATGGTGCGTGAGTACGAGTTCACCGCTGCCTGTGATCTCGTCGCCTATACCGAGCAGAGCCGGCCCGAACTGTCCGCCTGGGGCGCGGCCGGAGGCCAGCCGGGGCTACCCGCTCGGATCGTGCTGCGCCGAGCCGACGGCAGCGAGGAGACGATCACCAAGAAACGGCTTCCAGTGACCGCGGGCGACCGGCTCATCATGCAGACCGGCGGCGGCGGAGGGTACGGCCCGCCGCGCGACCGTGACCGCGCGCTCGTCGAGCGCGATCTGCGCGAGGGCAAGCTGACTCCCGAGTCAGCATGGGCAACATACGGCGTCAGGGAACGCGGGCGGCGGACCTAACAGCTCAGATGACGCTCGCGGACGGCCAGTGTCAGCTCATTGGCGAGGGTTCGGCCCTACTGGGCCCCGCATCTTGGGACCGCTGCATCGAAGGACTCACTTGCGGTCGATAGTGACCTGCCACGACAGTTTCATCCGATCGACGTGTAGACGTCGTAAGGACCTCTCGACACTGGAGCGCGGCTATCTCATCGGATCGGCGCGAGCCATGAGCCAGTGAACGAGCGGGCAGACGTCGCGATCATCGGCGGAGGCATCGTCGGGCTGGCGACTGCCTATCGGCTGCTGAAGGCGAAGCCATCGGTCCGGCTTACCGTGCTCGAGCAGGAGCCGCGCCTGGCGAGCCACCAGACTGCGCACAACAGCGGCGTGGTCCATGCGGGAATCTACTATGCGCCGGGCTCGCTGAAGGGGCGCCTCTGCCGGGAAGGAAAGGCGGAGCTCGAGGCGTTCTGCGAGGCGCATGCCATCCCGCTTGAGCGCGTCGGGAAGCTGGTCATCGCCACGACAGAAGGCGAACTGCCCCGCCTCGAGGCGCTGAGAGCGCGAGCGACGGCGAACGGGGTGCCCGGGCTCAGGTCATCGGGCCGGAGCGAATCCGAGAGATCGAGCCGCGCGCCGCCGGGACCCGGGCGCTGTGGAGCCCGACCACAGGAATCGTTGACTTCGAGCGCGTCGCGCTGGCGATCGCTGATGAGGTCCGCGCCCTCGGCGGGACGATCGAGACCGGATGCCCGGTGACTGGCATCGAGCATCGATCGGACGGGCTGGTGCTACACACGCCCCGCAACGACCTCCAGACGGGAGCAGTCATCACCTGCGCCGGGTTGTGGGCCGATCGGGTGGCCGACATGACGAGGGGCGGGGACCGCGGACATTCAAAATCGTCCCCTTCCGTGGTGACTACTACACTCTCACCGCGGACGCCCGAGGGCTCGTACGCGGTCTAATCTACCCGCTCGCCGATCCGCGATTCCCGTTCCTCGGTGTGCACTTCACACGCCGGATTGATGGCGAGGTATGGGCCGGCCCGAATGCTGTGCTGGCCTTCTCGCGGGCCGGCTATCGCCGTACCGACTTCTCGCCGCGGGACTTGGCCGGGACGCTTGCGTTCCCCGGCTTCCTGCGCCTCGCTCGCAGGTACCTGCGCACCGGGCTCGCCGAGATGTGGCGCGACGTTTCGAAGCCGGCGTTCCTCGCGGCTCTGCGGCGTTACGTTCCCGAGCTGCGCGGCGACCAGCTGGTCTTCGGGCCGTCAGGCGTCCGGGCGCAAGCCCTGGGCCGTGACGGCTCGCTCCTCGACGACTTTGACCTCGCCGGATCGGGACGTGTCCTCCACGTGCGGAGTGCGCCGTCACCGGCGGCGACTGCTGCCCTGGCGATCGGCCGGGTGCTCGCCGAGCGGGCCGTGGAGCAGTTCGCGCTGTAGGCAGAAAACGAGGCCTGGCATAGGCGAGAAGATCCGCGACGCTTGGCGACAGAGGCCCGGGGGCGCCGCCACGGCGGGCGCTGCGGACGGGTGCGCCGCTTGTGGCTCGCCGTTGCTGCGTGGCCGTGCAGGCGAGGCCCCGACGGCGGCATGCTAAGGCGGGCACAACGCTCAGAGGGGACCCGAGCATGTCGCTGAGCTTCTGCGCGATCGACTTCGAGACCGCGAATCGGTATCGCGGTAGTCCGTGCGCGGTCGGGCTCGTGAAGGTCGTGGACGGAGAGGTCGTTGACACCCGCCGCTACCTGATGCGTCCGCCCGAGGGCTACGACGAGTTCGACCCCTTCAACATCAGGATCCACGGCATCACCCCGGCGATGGTGCGCGGCGAGCCCCGGTTCGCCGCCCGGCTGCCGGAGATCCTCGCGTTCCGGTAGGCCTTCGCTATACCGCTTGGACTGTGCCTCGACGCCGGAGAGGGTCCAGCCTTCCTTCTTCGCCTCGACCGCTCCGGCCGCCGCGCCGTCGACGTACAGGAGATAGTCGACGGGACCGCCTTTCAGCGGGAACTCGCGGATGGCGACGCCGGGCGCCACGTGGATGTTGGCGGCACCGCGGTCCTGGACGAGCCAGCCGGCATCGGTCAGATGGCGGTCGATCTGCTCGCGCGCTCGGGACTCGGGCTTGGCAGTCAAAGCGCGTTGAGGGTACCAACGGCGCGCCAGCGCCCGAATGGCGCGTTCGACCCAGCCGTCACCTCGGGCAAAGAGACGAGACCGCTGTCATTGTGCAGTCCGGCTGCCCGGCTCGATCAATCGAATCCGTCGGGGCCTCACGCTTACGACCGTGTTCGGCAAGGTCGCCAGTACGGCTCCGATGAATGCACTCCAGTATCCCACGGTCCTGACGGTGATATCGAGCTCCCCGCTCCGCGACAAGGCATCGATCGCCTGCTGGATCTCGGCGATCGGGGTCTTCTTGCCCTCGGGCGACCGCCCAGTGGCTACCACGACATGCTTGCCATCCAACCGAAGGATTCGATTCGGTTTTCCAGTGAGGGTGCGCAGCTCTTGGCCTTGAAGCCGCCCCAGCAACTGCCGAGCGTCGATCATGTCCCGCTCAGTCCGCGAGAGCTTCTCGGGCTACGGCCCAAATGCGCTTCAGGGGGAGTTCGGCCCGAAGATCCTCATCCAGCCGGTCGTAGTTGTCGAAGAGCGCGTTGAGGAGATCCCTCTGATCCCAAAGCCGGATCCGGAAGTAGCTCGTGCGTGCCTCTCGGTGCACCGTGTCTTTGAACCCTCCCCAACAGACGAGCAGCCCTTGCTCGGCGGCGTAGTCGGCCATCGTTCCCTTGAGCGCTGCAGCACCGAGGTGCCGACGGGGCTGTCACTGGACTTGACCTGGACGACCAGACGGGGCGAGTCGAAGCCCATCGCTCCGGCGGCTGCGACTATGTCGACGCCTCCATCCGGCCCAGGAGGCGAGTTCCGCGTTGCCAATCCCTGTGCCTTGAGAATCGCCTCCACGACGCGTGCCAGCCCGTGGCCTTTGAAGCGACGCTGGATCAAGTCAACGATCTCATCGCGCCCGTCCTGCTCGATATCGCGTTGCGCTGCAGTTTCGGTACTGGGTTCCTCCTCCCCTGTCGGACCTGGCGCGGGGGAGGGGATGGGCGCCTGCCCGGCGAC
>CAVVPF010000017.1:0-19809 GCA_963750025.1 uncultured Chloroflexia bacterium | reverse complement strand
GCATCGCTGGCGTTCTGGCGCAACCCCTTGGCTCGCCTTCTTCACCTTCGCCTTCCCGTTTTTCTTCACGGTCATCTTCAACGTGATTTTCAGCTGCACGGGCAGCGACTAGTGGGGGCTTTCGGGCTGCCGATTTCTTTGCCCGCTGGCGATCATTGTCCTCGCGGTGATCACCGCCACCTTCACCAACCTGGCCACGACTCGGTCACCATCGCCCTGATGCCGGCATCCTCCAAGCGGGTGCGCGGCACGCCCAACTGTCCGCTCGGGCCTACCTGCTCGGTTGGATCCTCCATGCCGTGCTGGTGGCCTTCCTGCTGGTGGTGATCGTTGCCGCCTTCGGCTCGCTTGCGTACGGACTCTCGGACCGCCTGCCGGCGCTGGTGCTGACCCTGTTCGTAGCGGTGCACAGCGGTTCTGCGCGGTGGGGCTGGCGTTGACCGGCCTGATCCCCAATGCCGGAGCCGCTCCCGCGGTGACAAACGGGGTCATCTTCCCGATCCTCTTCTTCCATCAGCAACGTCTTCATCCGCATGGATGACCCGCCGGCCTGGATGGCGACTATCTCCAACCTCTTCCCGGTCCGCCATTTCGCGGACGCCATGGCCTTCCTCTACGATCCGCGCACCGCCGGGAATGGCCTGTCCGGGAGCGACCTGGCCGGCGGATGGGCCGGTCCGGGGGCGTGGCTTCGCTGCTGGTGGCGATTCGTTCATTCAGCTCGGGAACCCCGCCACGAGCCGCGTGGCACCTGTGCCGGTTGCGTACCCTTCGGTTGGAGCACATGATGCAGTGAGACGGGCGCCGCCTGTCCCGGCGGCGATCCATTTCAACTGACCGTCGACTGGGACCCCGCCCCGGCGGTCGATCGGCGGCCTGCCGAATGACGGGCCGACAATGCCCTGGTCCTGCAGGTGAACATCGCCAAGGATGGTCAGCCACCCTGGGAGAGGACCCGGGTAAGCTGGGGCCCTGAGAACGCGCTCAAGCCGGGACGCGGGCTACTCGCGCGACTCTGCCGGGCGGCTGATCGCCACGCCCTAGCCTTGAGCGGCGCTCCCCGGCTCGGGGAAGCGCCTCTCGACGTACTCGTCGAGGATCTCCAGGAAGCGGGGCACGATGTCCTCGCCGCGCAGCGTGGTGATCAGCTCGCCGTCCACGAAGACCGGCGCCACCGGCTCCTCGAAGGTGCCCGGCAGGCTGATCCCGATGTCGGCGTGCTTGCTCTCGCCCGGCCCGTTCACGACGCAGCCCATCACCGCCACCTTGCAGCTCCTCGACCCCCGGGTAGCGCTCGCGCCACAGGGGCATCTGGTCGCGCAGGTAGTCGCCGGATCTCGCGGGCCATCTCCTGGAAGAAGGTGATGGTGGTGCGGCCGCAGCCGGGGCAGGCGCTCACCTGCGGCGTGAAGCTGCGCAGGCCCATGCGACTGCAGGACCTGCTGGGCGACCCGCACCTCCTCGGTCCGGTCGCCGCCCGGCGCCGGCGTGAGGCTGACCCGGATCGTGTCGCCGATGCCGTCGCTGCAGCAGGATCGCCAGGCCGGCGGTGGAGGCGATGATGCCCTGCGCGCCCATGCCCCGCCTCGGTCAGCCCCAGGTGCAGCGGGTAGTCGCAGCGCGCGGCCGAGGCGCGCGTAGACCTCGATCAGGTCCTGCACGCCGCTCACCTTGGCCGAGAGGATGATGTGGTCGTGCGCCAGGCCGGTCTCCTCCGCCAGCGCGGCCGAGCGGAGGGCCGATTCGAGCATGGCCTCGATCATCACCGTCGCGGCCTCCCGCGGCTCGGGGAGGGCGGCGTTCGCGTCCATCAGCTCGGTCAGCAGCTGCTGGTCGAGCGAGCCCCAGTTCACGCCGATGCGCACCGGCTTGCCGTTCGCGATCGCCACCTCGACGATCTGCGCGAACTGCTCGTCGTGGCGCTTGCCGTGCCGACGTTGCCCGGGTTGATGCGGTACTTGGCGAGCGCCGCCGCGCAGGCGGGGTACCTTCGTCAGCAGCAGGTGGCCGTTGTAGTGGAAGTCGCCGATCAGCGGCACCCCCACGCCGAGCCGATCGAGCTTCTCGCGGATGACCGGCACCGCCTGTGCCGCGGCCTCGTCGTTGTTGACCGTGACGCGCACCAGCTCCGAGCCGGCGTGCGCCAGCTGCGCGACCTGGATGGCGGTGGCGTCCGCATCGGCGGTGTCGGTGTTGGTCATCGACTGGACCACGACCGGGTGACCGGAGTCCTGATCGGCTCCGGGCACCCGGTGGTGGTCCAGTCGATGACCAACACCGACACCGCCGATGCCGATGCCACCGCCATCCAGGTCGCTCAGCTGGCCCACGCCGGCTCCGAGCTGGTGCGCGTCACGGTCAACAACGATGAGGCCGCCACAGGCCGTGCCGGTGATCCGCGAGAAGCTCGACCGGCTGGGCGATCGGGGTGCCGCTCATCGGCGACTTCCATTACAACGGCCACCTGCTGCTGACGCGCTACCCCGATTGCGCGGCCGCGCTGGCCAAGTACCGCATCAACCCGGGCAACGTCGGCACCAAGCGCCACGACGAGCAGTTCGCACAGATCGTCGAGGTGGCGATCGCGAATGCGAAGCCGGTTCGCATCGGCGTGAACTGGGGATCGCTCGACCAGCAGCTGCTCACCGAGCTGATGGACACGAACGCCGCCCTCCCCGAGCCGCGGGAGAGCCGCTCGGTGATGATCGACGCCATGCTCGAATCGGCCCTCCGCTCGGCCCGCCTGGCGGAGGAGACCGGACTGGCGCACGACCAGATCATCCTCTCGGCCAAGGTGAGCGGCGTGCAGGACCTGGTCGAGGTCTACGCGCGCCTGGCCGCGCGCTGCGACTACCCGCTGCACATGGGACTGACCGAGGCGGGGATGGGCTCGCGCGGGATCATCGGCTCCAGCGCCGCCCTGGCCATCCTGCTGCAGCGCGGCATCGGCGACACGATCCGGGTCAGCCTCACCCCGGAGCCTGGCGGCGACCGGACAGAGGAGGTTCGGATCGCCCAGCAGGTTCTGCAATCGATGGGACTGCGGAGCTTCACGCCGCAGGTGAGCGCCTGCCCGGGCTGCGGCCGCACCACATCGGCCTTTTTCCAGGAGATGGCCCGCGATATCGGCGCCTACCTGCGCGACCAGATGCCCCTGTGGCGCGCCACCCATCCGGGGGTCGAGGAGCTCAAGGTTGCGGTGATGGGCTGCGTCGTCAACGGACCCGGCGAATCGAAGCATGCCGACATCGGGATCAGCCTGCCGGGCACCTTCGAGGAGCCGGTGGCTCCGGTCTTCGTCGACGGCCAGCTGATCACCACGCTGCGCGGCGAGGAGATCGTGCCCCGCTTCCTGCAGATCCTCGACGAGTACATCGAGCGGCGCTACCCCGCACCGGGGAGCGCCGCTCAAGGCTAGGGCGTGGCGATCAGCCGCCCGGCAGAGTCGCGCAGAACGAGGCGGTCGACGGTGTGGAGTAGCCGCGTCCCGGCTTGAGCGCGTTCTCAGGGCCCCAGCTTACCCGGGTCCTCTCCCAGGGTCACCGTTCCATCCTTGGCGATGTTCACCTGCAGGACCAGGGCGGTCTCGCCGTCATTCGGCAGGCCGCCAGGCAGATCGACCGCCGGGGCAGGGGTTCCGTCGACGGTCAGTTGAAATGGATCGCCGCCGGGACAGGCGGCGCCCGTCTCACTGCATCATGCCTCCAACGAAGGGTACGCAACCGGCACAGGTGCCACGCGGCTCAGTGGCGGGGTTCCCAGCTGAATGAACGAATCGCCACCAGCAGCGAAGCCACGCCCCAGACAGCCATCACCGCCAGGTCGCTCCCGGACAGGCCATTGCCGGCGGTGCGCGGATCGTAGAGGAAGGCCATCGCGTCGGCGAAATGGCGGACCGGGAAGAGGTTGGAGATAGTCGCCATCCAGGCCGGCGGGTCATCCATGCGGATGAAGACGTTGCTGATGAAGAGGATCGGGAAGATGACCCCGTTTGTCACCGCGGGAGCGGCCTCGGCATTGGGGATCAGGCCGGTCAACGCCAGCCCCACCGCGCAGAAGGTTGCTGCCGCTACGAACAGGGTCAGCACCAGCGCCGGCAGGCGGTCCCACGGGAAACGGACGTCGTACGCAAGCGCCCCGAAGGCGGCAACGATCACCACCAGCAGGAAGGCCACCAGCACGGCATGGAGGATCCGACCGAGCAGGTAGGCCCAACCGGGCAGCGGCGTGCCGCGCACCCGCTTGAGGATGCCGGCATCGCGGGCGATGGTGACCATCATCGCCAGGTTGGTGAAGGTGGCGGTGATCACCGCGAAGACGATGATCGCCGGCGTGAAGAAATCGGCGGCCCGAAAGCCCGGTTCGTCGCTGCCGGTGCCACTGAAAATCACGTTGAAGATGACCATGAAGAGGAGCGGGAAGGCGAAGGTGAAGAAGGCGGCCACCGGGTTGCGCCAGAACGCCCGATTCTCATAGCGCACCTGCCGCAGGGCCAGCCGCAGCTCGCTCATGCCGCCTCCTCGGGCGTATCCGGACCGGCCGCTCCGGTCAGGCGCAGGTAGGCGTCCTCCAGCGACGGGCGCACCGCCTCCAGGCCGCCCAGCTCAATCCCCTCTCCGATCGCCCATCCTGTCAGGTCGTGCAGCAGCTTCGTCGGCTCCGCGGTCGTCAGCTTGAACGCCTCTCCGACCCGGGTCGCGCCGAACCGCTCCGGCAGCATCGAATCGGCGGGGAGGGAGAACCGCAGCCGGGTAACCGCCTCTGCGCGGCCGCCCAGGCTTTCGGGAGGGCCTTCGGCCACGATCCGGCCGGCCGCGATGATCGCCACGCGGTCCGCGAGCGCCTGCGCCTCGTCCATAAAGTGCGTGGTCAGGAAGATCGTCTTGCCCAACGCGGCCAGCTCGCGGATCATCTCCCACGCCTGGCGCCGCGCCGCCGGGTCAAAGCCGGTGGTCGGCTCGTCCAGGAATAGCAGCTCGGGATCGCCGGCGAGCGCAATCGCCAGGTCGACCCGTCGCCGCTGCCCGCCGGACAGCTTCCCGATGCGGCGGTCGCGCTGCTCGGCCAGGCCCACCAGCTCGATCACCTCGTCGGTCGAGCGAGGATGGGGGTAGTAGCCGGCGTACAGGGCCACCGACTCAGCCACGGTCAGGTACGGCTCAACGCCGGTCGATTGCAGGACGATGCCGATCCGCTGCCGGAACTCCCGCTCCCCGCGAGCTGGATCGTGGCCGAGCACCGATACCTCGCCGCCGCTGCGTTGACGGTGCCCCTCCAGGATCTCGACGGTGGTCGTTTTGCCGGCCCCGTTGGGTCCCAGCAGCGCGAAGATCTCGCCGGGGGCGACGCTCAGATCGATCCCGGCGACCGCCTCGAGCGAGCCGTAGCTCTTGCGCAGATCCGTGACCCGGACGGCGGCTTCGGCCATGCCCGCGACCTGCGATCAGCTGGCAGGAAGGGCGGCCAGGAAGGTCCAGGCCGCGGCCACGAACGAGACGAGCAAAAAGGCGATGATGGCGAGCGGCAGCAGGGCCACGGCCAGGTTCTGCTGCACGGCCTGCTCCTGCGGGTTGTGATCGCCCGTCGGGCGGGCGGCCGTGTCGAGCACAAGCCCGGTCTCCTCGCGCGTCGCCGGAAGATTCGAGTCCATCTGCCTCACTCCCTGCCCAGGATCGCGGCCAGCTGGCGATCCAGGTCCGACTGGCTCAACTGGCCGATCTGCCGACCGATGACGAGTCCGTCCCGGCCGATGAAAAAGCTCTCCGGAGGCCCAAGCACGCCGTAGCGCGCGGCGACCGTTTCGGCCGGATCCATCACCGCCGGCCAGGTGGCGCCCAAACGCGCCATGAACTCCCGCGCCGATTCGGAACGGTCGCGGTAGACGATACCAACGATGGCCAGTCCCTCGCTGCGATGACGCTCCAGGGCGGCCGCCAGCAGCGGGAACTCCTCCACGCACGGGCCGCACGAGCTGGCCCAGAAGTTGACGATCACCGGACGGCCGCGCAGGTCCGCGAGACGCACCGGGTTGCCGTCCAGATCGGCCAGCGCGAAGGGCGGCGCCTGCGTGCCGATGAGCGCACCGGTCGGTGCCCCGCCACGGGACAGGAGGAGCGCACCCCACAGCACGAGGAGCACGAGCGGGACGACCCCCCCCGCCACCAGGTAGCGCAACGGCAGCGGCGCGGCAGGGCGGGCAGGCTTCTCGATACATGCAATGGACACCGGGAGGTCAGTGTCCCGGGGCGTCATCGTGTGTGCTGCGTTCGGCCTCGTGCCATTCGCGGCCGGCAGCCCTCACCCAGCGCACGATGCCAAAGACCATCAGCAGCAGGCCCGGAACCGCAAGGTAGAGGTTGGCGATCGGCTGGTCGTCGGCGCGGAAGGCGAGCCCGGCCCCGAGCAGGGTCGTGCCGATCGCCATGCTGACGGGGAGCGAGCTGGGGCTTGGCATGTGCACGCCGCGCGGCGGCTTGGCCGCCTGCTGCGGGCTGCCGAGGTGACTGGTCAGCGCGAAGACCACCACCAGCACGAAGACGATGCCGATCCCGAGGAGGAGGTAGCCGAACGCGGTGTCTGTCACGTCAGCGGTCTCCTAGCGCAGGAAGTACAGGGTCGAGAAGAGGGCGATCCAGACCACGTCGACGAAGTGCCAGTAGATGCTGATCGCCTCGACCGCGACGTGGTTGCCCTTGCTGAACTGCCCGCGCGAGGCGCGCGCCGCGAGGATGGTGAGCCCCACCGTCCCGCCGAAGACGTGCGCCCCGTGGAAGCCGGTCAGGGTGTAGAAGACGGTCCCGAAGGCGCCGTCGCTGATCCCGAAGCCCAGGGTGGTGTAGTCGTAGATCTGGCCGATCAGAAACGACACGCCCAGGACCAGGGTCAGCAAAATCCAGTTGCGCATCGCCCGCTGATCACCGCGGCGGATGGCAAAGACGCCGAACTGCATGGTGAAGCTCGAGGCGATGAGGATGATGGTGATCGGCAGCGGCACCGGCAGGATCTCGAGCACCGGGGCGGGCGACGGCGGCCCCCAGCTGCCGAGATTCACGGCACGCGCGTTGAAGTAAGCCGCGAACAGGCCGCCGAAGAACATCACCTCGCTGGCGATGAAGAGGAGCATGCCGACCAGCGGCGTCGGCATGCCCGCCTCGCGGTGGCTGATGGGGAGCGGTGCGTGCGTGCTCACGACGATGTCCCCTCGGCGAGCGCTCCCTCTTCAACCGGGTGCTCCGCATCGTGGCGATGGCGCAGGTCGAAGACCGGGCGCTCGCTGCGGATCGGCGGAAGCTTGTCGAAGTTATAGGGGGGTGGCGGCGAGCTGGTCGCCCACTCCAGGGTGTTCCCCCCCACGGGTCGTCGCCCGCCTTCTCGCCGTTGATGAAGGTGGCCACCACGTTCACCAGGAACGGCAGCACGCTGATGGCGATCAGGAACGCGCCGGCGGTCGAGGCCAGGTTCCAGAAGGTCCAGCCGGCATCGGGCGAATAGTCGGCGATCCGACGCGGCATGCCGGCGATCCCCAGGAAGTGCTGCGGGAAGAAGGCCAGGTTGAAGCCGATGAAGTGCAGCGCAGAAGTGGACCTTGCCGAGCCGCTCGTTCAGGCGGCGACCCGTCATTTTCGGGAACCAGTAGTAGGTCGCCGCAAAGACCCCGAAGACGCTGCCACCGAAGAAGACGTAGTGCAGGTGCGCCACCACGAAGTAGGTGTCCTGCAGGTGGAAGTCAATCGGCGGCCACGCCAGCATCACCCCGCTGATGCCGCCGATCAGGAACATCGACAGGAAGCCCAGGGCGAAGAGCATCGGCGTGGCGAGCGTGATCGAGCCTCGCCACAGGGTCGCCATCCAGTTGAACATCTTCACCCCGGTCGGCACCGCGATCAGGGCGGTCATGAAGCTGAAGAACGGCAGGAAGACCTGGCCGGTGGTAAACATGTGGTGGGCCCACACGCTGAAGCTCAAGAGGCCGATGGCCACCGTGGCGAAGACGAAGGCCCGATAGCCGAACAGCGGCTCGGCGGCTGAAGACCGGCAGGATCTCGCTCACCACGCCCATCGCCGGCAGGATGACGATGTACACCTCCGGGTGGCCGAAGAACCAGAAGAGGTGCTGCCACAGGACCGGATTCGCCGCCGGCATTCGGGTCGAAGAAGCTGCCGCCGTAGTTGCGGTCGATGAAGAGGGCGATCATGCCGGCCGCCAGCACCGGGGTGGCGAGCAGGATCAGGACCTGGGTGACGAGCACGGTCCAGACCAAGATCGGCATCCGGAAGAGGGTCATGCCGGGCGCGCGCATCTTGAAGATGGTGGCGATGAAGTTGACCGAGCCCAGGATCGACGCCGTACCGACCAGGGTGAGCCCGATCAGCCACAGGTCGGTGCCGACTCCGGCTCGAGTAGGTCCCGTCGCTGAGCGGCGCGTAGAGGGTCCATCCCTCGGCCGCGGCGCCGCCGAACAGGTAGCCGGAGAAGATCAGGATGCCGCCGAGGGGCAGGAACCAGAAGCTCAGGGCGTTGATCCGCGGGAAGGCCATGTCCGGGGCGCCGATCATGAGCGGCACGATGTAGTTACCGAAACCGGACAGGACCGGCACGACGAACAGGAAGATCATGATCGTGCCGTGCATGGTGAAGGCCTGGTTGTAGGTGCGCTCGTCGAGGAACTGGAGCCCGGGCACCGCCAGCTCGGAGCGCACCACCAGTGCCAGGATGCCGGCCGCGAAGAAGAAGATGAACGAGTTGACGATGTACAGGATGCCGATCTTCTTGTGATCGACGGTGGTCAGCCAATCAAGCACCCACGACCTTCGGTAGGTCTCGGTCGCGGGGCTCAGGGCCGTGGTTGCCATCGGTTCCTCGCTCAGCTCGCAGGCTTATTGACGGTCAGCTTGCCGGTCATGTCGGGGACCGGGTGCACGTCGCAGATGAAGGTGTACTCCCCCGCCGGCAGCGCGGGGATGGCATACGAGACGCTGCCCGGCCCGGTAATGAACGATCCGTGGAAGAGCGCCTTGTCGCCCTGGAAGATGGCCACGTTGTGAGAGACCGCCTCGTTGTTGGTGAAATCGATGGTGAACGGCTGATCGGCCGGGGCGGCCAGCTGGTGCAGGTCATAGGCGATACGGTCGGCGGTGATCTTGAGCACGGTCCCGCCCGGGCTGACCGATGGCGCCGGGGTGGCGCCGGCTCGCGCTACCGCGTACCAGGCATCGTAGTTCGCTCGCGTCATGGCCTGCACCCGGAAGGTCATGCGGGCGTGCAGGTCGCCACAGAACTCGGCGCATTGCCCCGCGTAGGTGCCCACGTCGCTGACCGTGAACTCCAGCGTGTTCGGGGTGCGCCCCTCGCCCACCGGGATGACGTCGCGCTTCACCAGGAACTGCGGGACGTAGAAAGCGTGGATGACATCGTTGGAACGGAGGATGAGGAGGATCGGCTCGCCCACCGGGACGACCATCACCGGCGGGGTGGCCGGGGTGCCGGTGATCGACAGGTCGTTGGTGACATCGCTGTCTCCGTCCAGGTAGTGGAAGGTCCACTGCCACTGGAAGCCGTTCACCTCCACGGTCACCCCGGGGCTCGCGGAGCGCGCCTCGATCGAATTCAGGGTAAGGGTCGAGAGGACGAACAGGACGAGCACGATCACGGTGGGGATGGCGATCCAGACCAGCTCGATCATGTTGTTGCCGTGGATCTGGGTCGGCAGGCGGTCGTCGCGGCGGCGGTAGCGCACGATCGAGTAGAGGATGAATCCCTCGACCCCCACGAACACGACCGCGCCCATGCCCAGCACGATGGTGTAGAGGACGAAGACCTCCTTGGCCTGCTTCGTCTCCGGGGCCGGCGGAACCATGGCGCAGCCGGCCAGGACGACGAGAAGGAGGAGCGGGGCGACGACGCGGAGAAGCGCCCGCAAGCGTGGTCGGGCCGCCAGTCGTGCCATCAGCTGGTCTCGGGGTACCTCACACCAGGTGCGCACGTCCACCTGGCTGGCGGCGGCACGCGGCGTATTGTACCGATCCGGTCGCGGACGGCGCATCCTCTCCGCGATCGGCTTGCGCGGGCCGCGACGACCCTCAGCGGATGACGTCAGGACAGGTCAGCTCCTCGTCGGGAAGCATGAACCTGGCGCTCACCTCGTACCTGTGACCGGCGTGCGTGAAGCGTGTCAGCTGGTTGGCGGCCGACAGCGCCTGGTACCAGACCGCCGCATCTGGCCCGCTCACCACGCCACATCGTGCGCCTGCGAGCGTGCCCGCCGGCGCGCCGAAGGTCGCCGGATCGTCGCTGGTCGGCCAGTCGACGAGCTGGTTGGCGATGCCGCTGCCATCGGGCTGGTCGGCGTCGGCGTTGCGAACCAGAAGGCGCAGCGCCTCGGGCTGGAAGGGAGTCCAGCCCGGATCGGCCCACGCGTTCGCCGGCAGCCAGGCGTCCAGGTTCGTCAGGCGCTCGCTGAGGTGGAGAAGGGCGGCGTGCGTCGCCAGCTCCTCCGCCGAAATGCCCGGGACGGTTGTTCTGTCCGCGAGCATGCCGAGTCCATAGACCAGGACAGTCACCTGGCGGCCGTTGGCTGCGAGGGTGAAGACCGTGTCAGGGGCGTCGGCGACCACGTTCTGCGCGCCCCGATACTCCGCGCTCGAGCCGAAGGTACCCGGTCTTGAGCACCTCGTCCAGGACCGCCTGGATCCCGGCCTCGGTGAGCCGCCGCACGTTGACCGCCGGCAGCGCAGGCCCCGGGTACAGCTCGATCTGGGCACCGGGCACCATCACTCGCCCGTCGCCGAGCAGGCTGAAGCCGGGGAAGCTGGTGAAGAGCACTCCCGGCCCGATGAATCCACCCTGGGTGGTCACCCGCAGGACGAGCCGGTCGCCTGCCGGATGCGCGATGGGACCGCCCGATCCGGCGCCGGTGCAGGCCGCCAACAGGATGGATGACACCAACAGCAGCGGGGCGCTGCGCCACGACACACGTCTCATGCTCGCTTGGACGCCGCGACGCCCGCTACGGTTCCCGCGAGAATGGGGCATGGCCCGAAGCCGGTTCGTGAAGGCGCTCGCGGTGGCAGGTTTCTCGTTGGCGAGCGGCGTGGCTCCGGCGTCCGTCCTGGCGCACGGTGACGAAGCGGCGGCCCCCGCGTTTCCGGCGATCCTCTTCGACTGGCGCCCTGAGCCGCTGATTCTCGCCGGGGTGACGGTGGCGGCCGTCGCCTGGCTGTGGATGGTGCGCCGGGTCGTGCGGCGGCATCCGGCGCACCCGCCCTCTCCGTGGCGGAACGCTGCCTTTCTCGGAGGGCTGGCCGCGATCGCGGTGGCGCTCACTTCGCCGATCGACGCGTACGAGGGGTCGCTCTTCAGCGTCCACATGCTCCAGCACCTGCATCCTGGAGCTGGTGGCGGCTCCCCTCCTGGTGCTCGCGGCTCCCGCCACGCTGGCGCTCCGGGCGACATCGCCGTCGGTCCGGCGCCTGCTGCTCCGCATCCTGCACAGCCGCCTCGTGGCGGTCGTCTCCTTCCCGCTGCTGGCCTGGGTCATCTTCGCCGCGGTGAACTGGGGCTGGCACTTCAGCAGCCTGTACGACCAGGCGATCGAGAACCAGGCGCTGCATGACGTCGAGCACCTGACCTTCCTGGCGGCCGCGCTCCTTTTCTGGTGGCCGGTGGTTGGAGTAGACCCGTCGCGATGGCGCCTCCCTTATCCCGCCCGGCTCTTCTACCTCTTCCTGGCGATGCCGCAGAACTCCTTCCTTGGGGTCGCCCTGATGAGCGCCCCGGCGGTCCTTTACCCGCACTACCTGAGCAACGGGCGCAACTGGGGTCCATCTCCCCTGGTCGACCAGAACGTGGGCGGCATGCTGATGTGGGTCGGCGGCGACGTCGTCTTCCTGCTGGCGATGGGGTTCGTGTTCGCCGCCTGGGTGCGGCACGAGGACCGTCGCACGGCACGCCTCGACGCACGCCTCGACGCTCGCCTCGATGCCGAGGCGGCGACCCGCAGGGTCGAGCCCTAGCCCGGCGTCACGCGCAGCAGGCTATCGACCGCGACCGCGGCGAAGAGCAGGGTCAGGTAGCCGATCGAGTAGCGGAAGAGCCGAATGGCCGCTCGCCCGTCGGCCGCGTCGCGCAGCAGGCGCAATCGCGTACCAGACGAAGGCGCCACCCAGCACCGCGGCGGCCACCAGGTAGATGAGCCCCATCCGCGCCGCCGGGAAGAGGAGCAGGCTGACCGCCACCAGGACGAGCGTGTAGAGCAGGATCTGGCGCGCCGTCTCGGCCTCCCCGCGGACGACCGGCAGCATCGGGACGTTGGCCGCCGCGTAGTCGCCCTGGTAGCGCAGGGCGAGCGCCCAGAAGTGCGGCGGGGTCCAGTAGAAGACGATGGCGAACAGGACGAGCGCCGGGATCTCGACCGTCCCGGTCACCGATGCCCAGGCCACGAGCACCGGAACGCTACCGGCCGCCCCGCCGATGACGATGTTCTGCGGCGTGGTGCGCTTCAGCCAGAGCGTGTAGACGAAGACGTAGAAGGCGATGGCGCTCGCCGCCAGGAGCGCAGAGAGCAGGTTGACGGTGGCCCACAGCCAGGCGAACGAGATGATGCTGAGCCCGATGCCGAAAGCAACCGCCCGCCCGGGGGAGACGGCGTGGCGCGGCAACGGCCGATTGCGAGTGCGGCGCATGACGTCGTCGATGTCGCGGTCCAGGTACATGTTGATGGCGTTGGCGCCGCCGGCCGCCAGAGTCCCGCCGATCATCACCGCCGCGATCAACCAGATCGACGGAATCCCACGCTTGGCGAGGACCATGGTCGGCACCGTGGTGACCAGCAGCAGCTCGATGATGCGTGGCTTGGTGAGCGCCACGTACGCCCGCAAGGTGTCGCCCCTGGTGGGCGTGGTGGGTGCGCCGGCGGGCCCCGCCGCCGGGAGGGTGGGAGCATGGACCGACTGACGCTGGCCCGCCAGGTAGAGCCAGACGAGATTGGCGAAGAGCGCCGCGCCGATCGCCAGGTGGGCAACCACGAACGGCGCCGAGAGGCGTGACCAGACGTTGGCGGCGCCCAGGACGAGCTGCACGCCGACCAGCGCCACCGCGATCCGGGCCAGGGTACGCGGCATCCCCGACAGATCGCGCCGCACGCGGCGAGCCATCCAGAGGACCAGCAGCAGCACCAGCAGCGCCAGGCCGCGGTGCAGCACCTGGATCGCCTGTTCGCCGATCACGATCCTCGGCAGCAGGCTGCCGTTCATCAGCGGGAAGTCGGCAAAGGCCAGACCCGACTGCGTGCCGGTCACCCAGGAACCGAGCAGCATCTGGGCAGAGACCGCCAGCCCGGTCAGCCCGATCAGGCCGCCCGACCCACGCGACCATGGCCCGGGTAGCGGGCCGTTCGCCGCGCGATCGGCGATGACGATGGTCAGTCCCAGCACCGTGAGCGCCATCGCCAGGTGAGCGGTCACCAGCTCGGCACCCAACTGCTGGATCACCACCTGGCCACCGAGCAGCGCCTGCAGAACCACCAGCACGCCGGCCACCACGGCGGCGAGCAGCATCGGGCGGTCGTGCCGTCGATGACTGAAGACGACGATCAGCCCGACCGCGGCGACCAGCGGTCCGACGGCCAGCGCAGCAACCAGCCGATGGCTGTGCTCGATCCACGCGTTCAGATCGGCCGGCGGCATCCAGTCGCCGAAGCAGAGCGGCCAGTCCGGGCAACCCAGTCCCGAATCGGTGGCCCTCACCAGGCCGCCGACCACGATCAGGACGTAGGTGGCGATCGAGGCGACGATGGCCAGTCGGGTGAATCGGGTCAACGGGGTCGGGTCCTCTCGGCGACACGCAGCAGCGCCCGTTGGTCAGGCATGGTGGTTGGCCGCAGGATCATACCCAGCCGGCGCTGGAGAGTCACTACCCTGGGCCGCCCTGCGCAGCCGGCACTCCGCCGAGCGAGCAGCCGGCATGTACCGCAGGAGCGCCGGCACGATCGGCAGGAGGCGACGGGTGGCGGCTGCCAACCGCAGCACCGCGCGCTCGCGAGCCGCCGACCAGCCGATCCCGTAGCCCCGGCGCAGCTCGGACGGCAGCAGCGACAGCGAGATGAGATGAGCTGCATCCCAAGCCACGCACGGTGGGAAGGGGGTCGGGTACACGACCGTCCCGGCCAGCTCGCGAGCGGTCGACGTTACGGCCACCTCGCCGGAGAGGATCATTCGCTGCATCTCGGCGCGCAGCTCCGCCAGGGACGCGGGAAGCAGCTTCTCGGGAACCCCGAGGTGGACCGCCACCAGCTTCGCCTCGGCGTGGTAGGCCTCTGCATCGGTCTCCGACAGCGGCGCGACGAAGCGGTCGTAGACCCGGATGGCGGTATCGACCAGGGTGGCGTGCACCCACAGCAGGAGGCCCGGGTCGAGGGCGCGGTACCGCTGCCCGGTCTCCGGCACCACGCCCTGCACCGCACCGTGGATGAGATTGATGCGGCGGAGGGCGCGTTCGGCCTGCCGCGTCGAGCCGAAGACGACCTGGTGGGTGGCCGCCAGGGTGCGACGCAGGCGAGCGAAAGGCTCGTCGCGAAAATCGGAGTGCTGGGCCACGCCCGCGGCGACCGCGGGGTGCGCCAGCTGCATGAGCAGGGCGCAGGTGCCACCGACCAGGATCAGCGCCTCACGGTCGACCCGCCACGAGATGCCGAAAGGGCCGAACAGGCCCGCGTCGATCCTCAGGCCCAGGGCAGGCGAACTCCCGGCAGCACGGCGTTCAGGACCAGGCCCAGCATCAGTAACGCGCCGGCGCGGCGGGTATGCAGGAAGGCGCCGCCGACATACCACAGCGGCCAGCCGACGTAGCCGTGCGGCTCGACATCAGGCTTCGGTCGGGAGAACTGGACGAGCACCTGCCAGAGGCGAGGCAGGCCCAGGATGACCACCAGGACGAAGGGGCCGATGTAGCCCGCCAGGGCGGTCCCCACCACGATCGGGTAGAAGGCGATCATCAGGCCCTGCGCCACGCGCTTGGCTATCGGCTCGCCCACCAGTACCGGCAGGGTGTGGATGCCGCGCTGTGCATCGGCTTCGATCTTGTCGATGTGCTTGCCGAAGAGGACCGTGGTGACGAGGATGGCGTACGGCAGCGAGGCGAGCCAGACCCAGCCGGGGAGCGTGCCGGTGGCCACGAAGTAGGTGCCGCCGATCATCAACGGGCCCCACACCAGGAAGACCCCGGGCTCGCCCAGGCCGTGATGCTTGAGGCGGATCGGCGGGGCGACGTAGAAGATGCTGACGAAGAGGCCCGCGAAGGCGAAGCCGGCCACCAGCGGTCCGCGCACGGCCACCAGGAACAACATGATGGCGAGGTCGATCCCGTTCGCCAGGAGGATGGCGGTCGCCAGCTGGCGCTTGGTCAGCCAGCCGGAGAGGATCGGGTGCGGGGCGTACAGGGCGCGCACGTAGTCATCGGTGTCGACTCCGCCCTCGAGGTCGAAATAGTCGTTGATCATGTTGTTGGCCGCGTGCGCCACGACGAGCCCGACCACCGAGAGGGTCAGGTAGAGGTAGTTGACGGCGGCCGCGTCGTTGCCGATCGCCAGCAGACCACCGATCAAGCCCGAGGTGGCGGTCATGGTGAAGACGGCCGCCCGGGTGACGATCAGCCACTTGCTGACCGAGTCCATCTCGACTCCGTCGGGCATGTTGGCGTGGTTCATCACGTAGCGCCACGTGCTGAACCGCTGGGCGAAGGTGCTCACGGCGCGATGATACCGGCCCCTGGATTACGAATCCCGATGGCGTTGGCCGCCGCTCCCGTGCCGCACAGCAGCGCCGCGATCAGAACCGCCAGGTGGTACGCATCGGTCGACGCCTCGCGTGCGGCTGCCACCTGAGCTGCCGGCACCTCGGGACGTGGCGCGTTGAGCGGCGAGATCGCCTCGCGCACGGCCGCGGAGTTGGTGTCAAGGGTCGGTACGCGCGCCTGGAGTCCCCCATAGAACGCGGCCGACACGCCGATGAAGATCACCGCCCCGGCCAGCAGCGGCCCGATCCGGCTGATCGCGTTGTTGATCGCCGACGCCAGCCCAGAGTTGGCCGACGGCACGGAGCTCATCAGCGTTGTGGTCAGCGGAGCCACCAGCAGTGAGACGCCCACTCCGAACAGCAGCACCGCGGGCAGAACGTCGGCCAGGTAACCGGTCGATGGCACCAGGCTGCCAGGATCCCCGGCGCGAGCCACCCAGGGCGCCGAGTCGGCAGGGATCCGCACCAGCCACAGCAGCCCCACCGCCATCACGGCCGGGCCCATCGCCATCAGCCTCCGGGTGCCGAAGGTGCCCGCGAATCGCCCCACCGATGTCGACAGGAGGGCGAGCGAGAGCCAGATCGGAAGGCTGGCGACCCCGGCTGCCAGGGCGGTGTAGCGCAGCGTCCCCTGCAGGAAAATCGCCTGGTAGTAGCCGAATACGTAGATCGCTCCGTAGACCAGGAAGGTCGACAGGTTGGTGACCGTGAAGTTCCGCGAGCGGAAGAGCGAGGGAGGGATCAGCGGATCACGCCGGAGCAGCATCAGCGGGGCGAGCGAGATGGCCGCCACCGCGCCCACCCCCAACCCGATCCACGCCGTCGTGTCGTGCCAGGTCTGCTGCTGGCCGCGGATCGCGCCGAAGGCCAGGCCACCGACCGCCAGCGCGACCACCACCGCGCCGAGCCAGTCGAAGCGGGTGGAGGCGGTCTCGCTGCGGCTCTCCGACACCTGGCCAGCCGCGATCGCCAGGGCAACCACCACCAGCGGGACATTGAGCAGGAAGGCGACCCGCCAGCCGAGGCTATCGACCAGGAAGCCGCCGATCGGCGGGCCGAGCACGGTGGTCGCGCTCGAGGCCGCCGCCCAGATCCCGAACGCCTGCGCACGCGCCGGCCCCTCGAAGGCGGCGGTGATGAGGGCCAGCGACGTCGGGACGAGGAGGGCCCCGAACACGCCCTGCACCAGCCGGCCGACCACCAGCAGCTCCATGGTGGGCGCCAGTCCGCAGAGGACCGAGCTGGCACCAAAACCTGCAAGGCCGATGATGAAGAGCCGTCGCCGCCCGTAGGCATCGGCCAGGGCGCCGGCCAGGATGAGCAGCGCCGCAAGGGTCAGCAGGTACCCGTTGACCACGTAGGACTGGCCTTCGAGCACTCCGAGGAGCGTGCTCGGGAGCTGCTCTCCGATCGACTTCAGGGCGACGTTGACGACCGTGCTGTCGAGGAAGACGATCCCCGAGCCGAGCACCGCGGCGATCAGGGTCCAGTTGCGGCGGTCCATGTACCTAGGGGATCGGCGCGAAGCGAGCGGTGAAGTGCCGGAGCTGCACCGGCTGCTCGACGATCCGGTAGCCGCGCAGCTCTCCCGCCCGCGCCGCGACCCAGCGCACCACTTCGATCACGTAGTCGATGTGGGACTGGGTGTAGACCCGTCGCGGGATGGCGAGGCGCACCAGCTCCATCGGCGCAGGAGTCTCGCTGCCATCGGGGTGGCGCCCGAACATCACGCTGCCGATCTCGCAGCCCCGGATGCCGCCCTCACGGTAGAGCGCGACCGCCAGCGCCTGGCCGGGGTACTGGAGCGGTGGGATGTCGGGCAGCAATGCCGCCGCGTCGAGGTACACGGCGTGCCCACCGATCGGCTGAACGCACGGGATGCCGCTCGTCACCAGCGCCTCCCCCAGGTAGGCGGTGGATCGGATCCGATACCGCAGGTAGTCCTCGTCGACCACTTCGCGCAGCCCCTGCGCAATGGCCTCCAGGTCGCGGCCGGCCAGTCCCCCATAGGTCGGGAAGCCCTCCGTCAGGATCAGCAGGTTCCGGGCTGCCTCGGCCCAGCGGTCGTCGTTGAGGGCCAGCCAGCCGCCGATGTTGACGATCGCATCCTTCTTGGCGCTCATGGTCATACCATCGGCCAGCGACGCCATCTCGCGCACGATCTCGGGGATTGATCGATCGGCCTGCCCGGGCTCACGCTGCTTGATGAACCAGGCGTTCTCCGCAAAACGGCAGGCGTCGAGGAAGAGCGGCAGGCCGTATCGGTCGCAGACGGCGCGCACGCCACGCAGGTTCTCCATGCTGACCGGCTGACCGCCGCCTGAGTTGTTGGTGATGGTCACCATCACCAGCGGAACCTTGTCCACACCGCGTTCGCGGATGAAGGCGTCGAGCGCGTCGAGGTCCATGTTCCCCTTGAAGGGATGCAGGACCGATGGATGACGCCCCTCTTCGATCACCAGGTCGACCGCTTCGGCACCGGTGAACTCCACGTTGGCGCGCGTGGTATCGAAATGCGTATTCGAGGGGATGGCCATTCCGGGGCCGGCCACCACGCTGAACAGGATCTTCTCGGCGGCCCGGCCCTGGTGCGTGGGGATGACGTGCTTGAACGGGAAGAGGCTCTGCACGCTCTCCAGGAAGCGGAACCATGACGGCGACCCCGCGTAGCTCTCATCGCCGCGCTGAATGCCGGCCCATTGCTCGCTCGACATGGCACCGGTGCCAGAGTCGGTCAGCAGATCGATCAGGACGTCGGCTGAATGGACGTTGAACAGGTTGTAACCGGCCGCCTCGAGCGCCGCCTGGCGCTCCTCGACGCTGGTGAGCCGGATCGGCTCCACGCTCTTGATCCGAAACGGCTCGATGATCGTGCGCCAGCGTTCCACGCCCTCAGGATAGGCGTTCGCCCCATGCATCAGCGGGCGTCTGCAGTCCATCATGACCGCCGAGCAAGGAAGCGGACGGAGAGCCATGAATCGACTCGAAGCAATGGCCGGCAGCCTGGCCTCGGCCCCGGCGGTTACCAGCTGGGCCGAGAACGAGATGCAGGTCTTCTTCATCGGGACCGATGGGCAGCTGTGGGACACCTACTGGGACGGGGCAGCCTGGCACGACCGACACCCCCACGGCGGCCAGCTGATCGGCAACCCCGCTGCCTGCAGCTGGGGGCCCGATCGGATCGACGTCTTCGCTCGTGGCCAGGACGGGACCCTGATGCACCGCTGGTACGAGCCTGCGGGCTGGCAGCCGTGGGAGTCGCTGACGGTCCGCCTGACATCGGATCCCAGTGCCTGCGCCTGGGGACCAGGCCGGATCGACCTGTTCGCCCGGGGCGACGGCGGCGAGCTGCTGCACGGCTGGTGGGACGGGACCGGCTGGTCGTTCACGGGCTGACGGGGAGGCTTCCATCGACCGATTGCTGGCGCTGATCGGCGCTCTGCCGGTCGCCATCGAGCGGCTGGTCCAGGTGAGCATGGGGCGACCCACGCGGGCGCCCCGCCTGGTGCCCCTCGTCGTGCTGGTGCTTGCCGTGTTGGCGATCGTGCCCGTCGCGGGGTGGCTGATCGAGCTGATCGTCAACCCGATCACGATCTCCAACTTCGTTGATCGGCGGGCCGGTCCATCCACGACGCTGGTCGAGATGGTGGTCAGGGACAGCCTCCAGGAGCGCCGCGTGGCCCTGGTGCGCTCCCCTCTGGCGGTCGAGGCCCTCCAGCAGCGCTGGATCGTGGCACGCGTTCTCGATGACACGCGATCGCCTTGCTGGTGACCGGTGGTCGCTAACTGTTCTTCCCACTCAGGTTGTTGACGAGCGAGAGCCTCGCCCCAAGGTCAGGGGTGTTCAGCAGCCAACCCCGTAGGAGGCTCTCAACCCGTCGCAACGTGTTCAGCCGAAAACTCGGACACCCTGCCACGGTCGCCTGGTGGCTACAACGGCCAACATGGACGCCGGGAGCCCCTCTGCGTGGCTGATTCGCCGCGGGGTGGCTGGGACGGCCAGAGCGTTCGGCCTGAAGT
>CAVVPF010000016.1:0-3942 GCA_963750025.1 uncultured Chloroflexia bacterium | reverse complement strand
GATGCCGTCGGTGGTGGTCATCCCGACCTTGCGGCCAGACCCCTTGATGATGTGCGCGATCATGCGCGACGGTCGTGGTCTTGCCGTTGCTGCCGGTGACCGCCACGATCGGGATGCGCGACGGCGTGCCGGGCGGGAAGAGCATGTCGATCACCGGCTTGGCGACGTACTGCGGCTCGCCTCTCGGTCGGATGGGTGTGCATGCGGAAGCCCGGCGCCGCGTTGACCTCCACGATCCCGCCGCCGGTTTCGCGTACCGGTACGGCTGATGTCGGGGCAGATGAAGTCGATGCCGGCGATGTCCAGCCCCACCACGCGCGCCGCCAGCTCGGCGATATCCACATTCTCGGGGTGGATCTCCTCGGTCCGGTCGATGCTGATGCCGCCGGTGCTCATGTTGCCGGTGCGCTTGAGGAAGATGCGCGTCTCCGCCGGGGGCACGGCGTCCAGCTCGAAGCCCTGCTCGCGGGCGTAGCTGACCGACTCCTCGTCGAACGTGATGCGGGTCAACACCTTCTCGTGACCGATCCCGCGGCGCGGATCGGCGTTGGTGATCTTGACCAGCTCGGCGAGGGTATGCTGGCCATCGCCGTCGACATGTGCCGGCACGCGTTCCGCCACCGCACGCAGCAGGCCGCCGATCACCAGGCAGCGGTAGTCGTTGCCGACCAGGAGGCTCTCCACCACCACCCCGCCGTTGCCCGACTCGGCCCTCGCGACGGGGTAGGCGGCCTCCACCGCGGCCGCGTCCGCGAGCTTGAGGCATCACGCCGCGCCCGTGGTTGCCATCGAGCGGCTTGACCGCCACCGGGATAGCCGATCCGCCCCGCGGCGGCAACCGCCTCTTCGGCGTTGCGCACCACCTCCGCCCGCGGCACGGGGACGCCGGTCGCCGCCGAGCAGCGCGTTGGTCAGCTTCTTGTCCGAGGCGATGTCGACGCCCAGCGAGCTGGTCTGCGAGGTCATCGTGGCCCGGATCCGCTTCTGGTGGACGCCGTGGCCGAGCTGGACCAGCGACTGCTCGTTGAGCCGGATCCAGGGGATGTCGCGCGAGGCTGGCCTCGTCGAGGATGGCCTGCGTCGAGGGGCCGAAGGCGGCCCGCTCGGCGCGGCGGACGAGCTGCTCGAGCTCGGCGCCGAAGTCGAACTCCGGGTCGGCCTCGACCAGGTGGTTGACCAGGCGCACGGCCAGCCGTCCGGCGGCGAGGCCCACGCTCTCCTCGGCGTAAGAGAAGACGACGTGGTAGCGCCCCGGCTCGCCGGTGCTGCGCGTCTTGCCGCGCCCGACCTCGGTACCGGCGCTGCGCTGCAGCTGGAGGGAGACGTGCTCGGCCACGTGGCCGAGCCAGGTCCCTTCGTGCAACCGCTTGACGAAGCCGCCGGCTCGCCCCGTCGAGCAGGAGTGCTGGCCCACCTCGGGCAGCAGCGTCAGCAGCCGCGCGGTGAAGCCGGGGATGGTGTTGGTCGGGTAGGCCTCCAGTGGGCCGAGGTCGACCACCATCCTGATGGCCGGGTCGTAGCTCCAGTAGTTGGGGCCGCGGTAGACCCGCGTCTCGAGGACCTTCAGCGTTCCGTGGAGCTGCTCAGCGGGAGCCGCGGGCTTCGCCTTCGGTTGGCTCGCGGCGCGACGCCGCGCGCGGCCTGGTCACTCGCTGGCCTCCTCGTTGCGGCTCGCGCGCAGCGCGCGACGTCGGGCGCGCTCGGGGGCAATGTCATCGGCCCCTCGGCGCAACGCGGCGGATCAGGCGCCGCGTGTGGACCGCCGGCCGCCTGGAGCTGGGTCAGCTCCCGATCGGTGGAGGAGACGGAGCGCAGGGGGGCCAGCAGCCGGCGCCTCCGCAGGTCGAAGCGATAGCCGGAGGGCAGCGAATGCAGCAGTCACTCCGCTGACCATGATCGGCCGATGGCGCTTGACCTCGTAGGCATCGGTCTGCAGGCGTGAGGGGTCGAGCAGGGTGACCGATCCGGAGCCGATCACCTCCATCACCCCTGATGGGCTGACCAGCGCGGCCGTATCCTCGTCGACGCCCATCCCCATCAGGGCGGGCGACTGGGCGACCAGCGCCAGCAGCCGACCGAGCCGGTTCCGCTGCTCGAAGTGCTGGTCGATGATCACCCCCGACAGCAGGCCCAGTCCCGCGCTCATCTGGGTCATCCGCTGCTTGGGGGTGGTGCCCGCCGGTCCCGAAGGCGACCATGTGGTGCTGATGGCCGATGCGCCGGCGCTGGTGCCGGCCACGATCGCCCCGTGCTGGTGGCGCTCGATGATGGCACGCGCCCAGGGCGTGCCGCCGATCACGCTCGACAGGCGCAGCTGGTTGCCGCCGGTCATGAAGATGCCGGTCGCCTCGGCCAGCATTGCGGCGAGCGGCGGGTTCGTTGGCCTCCTCGCGGGACAGCGGCCGCAGGCCACGGACATCGGTCACCCCCATGCGCCGAAGAGGGTGGTGGTACAGCTCGGTCGCCTCGTCGCCGAGCGATGAGGCGGTGGCCACGATGACGATCCTGGCGCTCGGGCCGCCGGCCAGGTTGACGAAGCGGGAGAGGATGTGGCGCTGGCGCAGCTTCTCCTCGGCGCCTCCGATGATCAGCAGATGTCCGACGCGTCCGCCGGAGGGTTGTGAGGTCAGGGCCATGTTGTCGGGCAGCATACCGTTCAGACGCTAGACTCGATCGAATGTCCGTCCGCACGGAGCACCGTGACTTCTACGCCGTGCTCGGCAGCGAACCCTCTGCCACCATCGGTGAGCTGCGTGCCGCGTTCCGCGCGGCGGTCCTGCGCCATCATCCGGATCGAAGCGCCGAGGATGCGCTGGCGACCCGTCGCACCTCCGTCCTCAACCGCGCCTGGAGCGAGCTGCGCGACCCGGTGCGGCGACTCCACTACGACCACGCCCTGGAGCGTGGCGCCGCCGAGACGCTGCCCTGGCCGCTCACCGGCGAAGAGGCTCCGGCACCGCCGCCGCGCCGCCGGTTTGCGACTCCTCCGCGCAGCCGCTGGCACATGCCCCAGTTCCGCAGCGTGGACGGCTTCCGGGTGCCGGTCGAGGTCTTCCTGGCCGGGCCCGCCGCCCAGTACGCCTGGATCGTGGCCAACCATATCGACGGGCAGGATTGGCGCTCCCACCAGGAGCGCTACTGGCTTCGCTATGCGGTCCGTCACTACGGGGAGCGCGGCCGCCTCGACGACTGGCTGGGCGCGCAGGAGCGGCTGGTGGAGCTCGACGGCAGCTTCGACACGTTGGCGGGCGCCAACCTGCGCCCTGCCTACCTGGCAGCCGGCGACCTGCTGCGCGGCATCGGCTTCCTGCGCGCCGCCGCGGAACGCTATGCGGTGGGCACTCCTCCGCGTCGCTGGGTCGATCGCGAGTTGCGCGCCCTGCTGGGTGAGTACCGCGACCAGCGCGTGCGTCGCGGACTGCCCGCTGACCGGGCCGAGGCGGCCGAGCTGCTCCTCAACTACCTCGAGGCGCTCGATATGGAACCGGGCTTCACCGACGTGCGGGCGGCGATCATGGCGCACCTGCGCGCCGGCAATCGCGACCGCGCGGCCGAGCTGCTGGAGCGCGCCGTGGCCGCCCCGGTTCGCGAACCAGCGCGCTGGTTCAGCGTCGTGCAGCTGCTCACCGAGGCGGGCGAGCTCGATCGGGCCTCGACCCTGCTGGCCGGAATCGCGCGCGGCGACCATCCCGGCGCATTGAACAGGCGGCGCATCAAGGGAGACCCGACGCGCCGCATCGCCGCGGCACGGGTGCGCCTGGAACGTGCCCGCGCCCGTGCCCGGCCGCGTGGCAAGGCCACCTCGGGGGCCGTTGTTGGGCGCCTCCGATAAAACGGGCATAGCCATGGCATGGCTACAACAGCCAACTTGAGGCCGGTCCTTGGCCGTCGCAGCCGGCCGGTGGCAAATCGGCCACGCGGAGGGCTCTCTGACGTTCATGT
>CAVVPF010000015.1:0-10575 GCA_963750025.1 uncultured Chloroflexia bacterium | reverse complement strand
AGCAGGCCGGGCATCTGCACGCGTGCCTGCGAGCCATTGCTGCGCGCAAGCACCAGGGCGGCCGGCTCCACCCCGTACCGGTCGGCGAGCGCGACCGAGCTCCCGTCGTGGGCCATCGCCAGCAGCCGCGCGCCGCCTCCCTTCTGTGGCAGGCGCACCTCGACGGCAACGGCGCTCCCCAGGGAGTGGCTGATCAGGCCGATGGCCAGGCCGGCTTCCGCCGCCTCTTCGGCCGAGAGGCGCGAGACGGCCTCGGGCGGGCCGGCCGACGCCGCTCCACCCGCCAGCGAGGCGAGGAGCGGAACGAGAAGAATGAGCGTGCGGGCGCGACGAGCAGCGTCGACGCGACCTGGACGCGCAGGTGCGCGAACTCGAGCGGACATGGGGAACCTCCGTAGCAGATGGCCTTGTCTGACGGCGAGCGACGGTCGGTTCCGTTGGCGTTCGATCCTCCCTACCTGAGCGGCGCAGTCGCCGATCACCGGCAGACTAGGCGAGAGGCCATTACCGGGCGCTTATCGCGCCATAATCGGCGCCATGCCCACCGCGGCGGCGCCGGCCGTCCTTGCCCTTCTGATCGGCGTGGCGCTGCTTGCCGGCGGCCTCGCGACAATCCGCTCGAGCGGGGCGCGACCGGGCCCCGCCCGCCGGCTGGCAGGTGCCCGCCAGGTTGCGGTGGGCACGCTGCTGGATCCCAACGTCGCAGCATCCCTGCCGCCCCGGCCGGTGCGAATCGTGGGCCGGATCCGATGCCCGGAGCCGATCGTCACGCCCCAGGGAGATCGGCTGGTCGCGTTTCACCGCGACGTGGAGGTGTCGCTGCCCGATGGCAGGTGGCGCAACATCGAGCGGCTGCGGGAGACGCGCTCCTTTGAGCTGTGGGATCACGACGGCTGGCTGACCGTTGATCCCGCGCTGGCGGCCGAGCCGCTGGTGGTCCTGCCGCGCGTGTGGGAGGGAGCCGTGGCGGACCTCGACGAGGGATATCGACCGGCGGTCGAGCGGCTTGCCGCGGAAGGCGCGCCGTCGACGCGCGCCCGGGCCACCACGCGGGCGCTGAGCGTGATCGATCGGCTGCTCGTGCTGGCCGAGGTGCGCTCGTCGCCACCCGGCGGCCTGGCGCTGGTTCCGCCGCGCGGTGGCTACCTGATCAGCTCGCTCGACCTCGATGCGGCCATGCGCGTGTTGGGCGGCCCGCACCGCGCTCGCCTGCTGGCGGGGGCAGCCGTTGTCTTCGTCGGGCTCGCCGGCATCGTGACCGGGCTTGTTCTGGCCGTGGCGGCGATGGTGGGAACGCCCTGACGGAGACGGCACGGGCCCCATCAGGGTGCCGTCAGCGGCGACTCGTACCGTACCCAGACGGTACCAACGGGGCATCGAGGCGCGGCCTTGCCACTACTACCATCCGGTGCACAGCACCTACCAGAAGTTCCACTTTGGACGCCGGTGCGCTGTCGAATCGAACCGATGCGGGAGCAGATCGTTGGTACACCCGTCTCGCGAAAGGGAACGCGGAGCGCTCGTCAGCGTGGCGCAGGCAGCTGCCCTGCTGGGGGTACATCCCAACACGGTCCGCTCCTGGACCGAGGCCGGCCGGCTACCCGCCTTCCGCATCAACGCACGCGGCGACCGGCGCTTCCGGAAGGGGGACGTGGAACGCCTGCTGCAGGAGAGCTCCAGCGCCGGCGAGGCTCCGGCGGTCCTGTTCGAGGGTCCCCGCGAAGCTGAGCTGGCCGTCCTGACCAAGCTCGCCGAGGGGATCGGCCCGTCGGCGAGCGCGGCGGCCATCTGCCGCGCCGCCATCGAGGCGCTCCGTTCCAACCTGGCGGTGGAGCGGGTCGCCATCTACCTGGCGCACGACGACGGGGACGCCGCCCTTCGCCTGGAGGTGCACGCCGGGTATCAGCTCGCACCGCCTCCGCTGCTCGATCCCATCATCGATGCCCACGAGACCGGCGACGCCGGACCGACCCCAGGCGACCCCGCGGCTCCGCAGCGGGTCCAGGTCCCGCTCCGCGCCGGCGGAGAGCTGGTCGGCGCCATCGTGCTCGAGGACCGACCCTTCGGTCCGCTGGCGCGGGTTCGCCAGCCCTTCCTGAATGCCGTGGCCAACGCCGTGGCCGCCGACGTGCAGGGCGCCAGGATCCTGGCCCGTGCTCGTCGCGAGGTGACCCGTGCCCGGGCACTGCGTCACGTCACCCAGGAGCTGACCGGCCAGCTCGACCTGAATGCCGTTCTCAATGACATCGTCGACCGCACCCGCACCCTGTTCGACGCCGACAAGGTGGGGCTCTGGCTGCTGGAAGAGGGTGAGCATCCGTTCTTCCCCGCCGCATCGCGCGGCATCGGCGAGGAGTTCCAGGCCGCCGTCCGACAGCTGCGCATGGACAGCCCGGCGCTCGGTGTCCAGTCGATCCGCGAGCGCCGCACCTTCGTCATCCGCGACGCCGACACCGCGGCGGGCGTGGGACAGATGCAGGCGAGCTATCGGCGCGAAGGGATCAAGACCGCCTGCGTGGTGCCGCTGGTCAGCCATGATCGCGCGCTGGGAGTGATCGGCCTCTACCACGCCCGCGTTCGGGACTGGCCGGAGGACGAGCTGGCGCTGGCGCAGGCCTTTGCCAACCAGGCAGCGGTGGCCATCAGCAATGCCCGCCTCTATCGATCGGTGGCCGACCAGGCTGCCCGCATGCGCTCGATCCAGGACCTTTCCGCGCGCCTCAACCGGCTGACCGATGTGCAGGCCATCGCCGAGGCGATCGTGGCCGAAGCAAGCACCCTGGCCGCCTACCACGACATCCGCGTCTACGCCGTGAACTGGGAGACGCGTTTCTGCGAGCCGGTCGCCTACACCGATCGGCTGCTCGGCGAGGGCGACTTCCGCGAACGGCTGCGGGTCGCGGTGGGCGAGGGCTCGTTCACCGGCTGGGTCGCCGAGCACGGTGAGCCTATGCTGATCAATGACGCCCTCAACGATCCACGCGGCCACACCATTGACGGGACCGATGAGATCGAAGAGTCGATGCTCGTGGTGCCGATGCTCTTCGAAGGCCGCGCGGTGGGGGTCATCGCGCTGTCGAAGCTGGGCAACGACCAGTTCAGCACCGATGACCTGCAGACCATGCTCGATCTTCGCCGGCTACGCGGCCCAGGCGATCGCCAATGCCGGCGCCTACGTGCGGCTGGAGACCCAGTCGGCCGAGCTGGCCCGCCAGCTGCAGTCGCAGCGCCGCCTGCTGGAGATCAACGAGCGCCTGCTGTCGACCCTGGACCCGAAGGACGTGCTGGAGACGATCGCCGACGGCCTGCGCGCGGTGGTGCGCTACGACAACCTGTCGATCTACCGCACCGACCACCACACCCGAATCATGACGCCGGTCCTGGTCCGCGAGCGCCACGCCGCCGAGGTGATGCGCTACATGCGTGCCGTTCGGACGCGGCCTGATGGGCTGGGCCGTGGAGCACGCCGAGCCGATGATGGCCAACGACGCCCTCAACGACCCGCGCGCCATGCAGATCCCCGGCACGCCGGCCGATCCGGAGGCGCTGATCGTGGTGCCGCTGATCGCCGACGGCGAGGTGATCGGCTGCATGAACATCTCGCGGGTGGGCGGCGAGGCGGTCTACTTCAGCGCCAGCGACTTCGAGCTTGCCAGGCTCTTCGCCGGCCAGGCCTCCATCGCGCTGCGCAACGCCGACACCCACCACGAGGTCGCCGAACGAGCCGATACGGATGCTCTCACCGGGCTCGGCAACCACGGCGCCTTCCAGCGTGACCTGGGCGAGATGGTCGAGCAGCTCGGCACGCAGCGCAGCGGCCGTCGGCGTGGATCGCGCGGCGCAGCGACGTCGGGACCGATCTCGCTGCTGATGATGGACCTCGACTCGTTCAAGAACTACAACGACCGGCTCGGGCACCCCGCGGGCGACGCCCTGCTGCACGCGGTGGGAACCGCCATCTACGGCGCCGTACGGTCCGAGAACCGAGTCTTCCGGTATGGCGGCGACGAGTTCGCCCTGGTGCTGCCGGGGGTCGATGCGGCAGGGGCGGCGGTCGTTGGCGAGCGGGTGCGGCGAGAAGTGGCCCGGCTCACCGCGAAGGATCCCTCGCCGGTGACCATCTCCGTGGGTCTGGCCACTCTGCCCGGAGACGCAACTGACAAGAACGGGCTGATCGGTGCCGCCGACACCGCGCTCTACTACGGCAAGCAGTCGGGCGGCGATCGGGTAATTGCCGTTGCCGAGGTGCCTCGCGAGATGCGCGACCTGCGCGGCACGCTCGACCAGCTCGCTCGCGCCGCCCTGCAACAGCCCGACGAGGGCTCGGTGGGGACCCTGGTCGAAGAGGCCGCACGCCTCTCCGGAGTTCATTCGGACGAGGGCGAGGGGAACGTGCGCGACGCGCTGTTGGCGCTCGCCCGCTCGCTCGACGACGCCGAGGCAGCGACCCGCGGGCATGGCGATCGCGTCGGCAACCTGGCCAGCCGGATCGCCGCCGAGCTGCGATGCCCCGAGGACGAGCGGCGGACGATCGAGCTGGCGGCGCGGCTGCACGGGCTCAAGATCCTGGGCGCCGTCGAGCTGCGCCCGATCCATTCCCTGCGCGCGGCGAGCGAGGTGATTCGCTGGCATCGACTCGATGCCGACCCCGCCGACGGACCGCTCGGCGCGCAGGTGCTGGCGGTGGCCAACGCGTACGACGAGCTGTCGACCAGGTCCGCCGGGGCACGCCGTGGGCGCGCCGCGATCGTGGCAGAGCTGCGATCCGGCGTCGGCAAGCGGTACCGGGCCGAGGTGGTCGAGGCACTCGCGGCGGTGGTCTCCGCGCGTCCGCATCGCGGAGAGCAGCGGCGGCGCGAGGACGCCCCCAAGCGGGTCCGCGGAGCCGCCTGATCGGCGGCTGATCCTGAGGTCCGATGCTATGATCGAGGCTCCGATGCTCACCCACCGCAGCGCCGCAGCGCGCCCGCCGCGCGCCTCCACCGCGGTGGTGTTGCTGCTCGTCACCGCGCTCGGCGCAGCCTGCAGCACGCCTACGTCGATTCCAAGCGTCTCTGAGTCGCCCAGCCCAAGCCCAAGTCCGACGGCCACGCCGCTCCCCACGCCGCTCTTCAGCAACAGCCCGGATCCGGAGCTGACAGCCCTCATCCCGACTGTGGTGGCGGGGCACGCCGTGGTAGTCCCCGCAATCACCGAGTTCGGCCTGACGCCCGGCGACATCGGGAAGGTATACGGGGAGCTGGGCCTGCGCTTCCGGGCGCTGCAGGTGGCCTTCGTCGAACGCCCGCGCCTCTCGCTGTACGCGGTGCACATGGGGCCGCCCGACGCCGCCATGCAGGAGCTGGAACCGTACCTGGCTGCGGCGGGCGAGTACATCGGAATCGCGGGCCTTCACCGCGAGCCGTGGACGCTGCAGGCAATCGGCGGCCGCCTGGTCTGGGCGCGGCCGGGCGACAACGCGACGCTGCCGGGAACCATGCTCTACACCTGGACCACGGGCGGCTACCTGTTCCTGATGATCGGCGTCAACGAGGAGCAGAACCTGGCCATGCTGGCCGCCCTGCCGGCAGAGCGGGCGCCGACGCCGACTCCGGCGCCCAGCGCTTCGCCGGGCGCCACCGGCAGCCAGCCGGCCAGCCCCTCCCCGACCTGAGGCCGCGGACCGGCATCGGTCTATCATCGGCTCCGTGCCGACCCTGCCGGGACCCCTGGTCACCGCCGCCTGGCTTCGCCAACACGCGACGCACCGCCCGCTGCGCATCGTCGACCTGCGCTGGTCGCTGACGCCGCCGAGCGGCCGGGAGCGGTACGAGGCCGGCCATCTCCCCGGCGCCATCTTCCTCGACCTGGACGCCGACATCAGCGCGCCGCGCGACGCCGGGCCCGGCCGGCACCCCATTCCGTCGGGCGAGCAGCTGGCTCGCGTGCTATCGGCGAAGGGGATCGGCGACGGGCACGTGGTAGTCGCCTATGACGACACGGGAGGGAGCATCGCGGCGCGCCTGTGGTGGCTTTTCCGCCACTTCGGGCACGACGGCTCGGCTGCGGTCCTGGACGGGGGCGTGCAGGCGTGGGTCGCCTCGGGCGGCTCGTTGACGGGCGACCTCCCGACCTTTGAGCCAGCCCTCTGGACGGCCAATCCGGCGCGGACCGATGACGTGGTCGACGCCGATTTCGTCGATCGAGCGCGGCTCGACGCCGAGGCGGTTGTCCTCGATGTTCGGGCCGCGGAGCGCTATCGGGGAGAGGTGGAGCCGATCGACCCGCGGGCCGGTCATATCCCCGCCGCGCGCTCGGCGCCGTGGGCCGGCAACCTGGCCGATGACGGGGTCCTGCTGCCGGTCGATCAGCTCCAGAAGCGCTACGCCCGGCTCGGAGCGCAGGTCGGGCAGCGCGTGGCGGCCTACTGCGGATCCGGCGTGACGGCCACCCAATCGATCCTGGCGATGCAGCTGGCAGGCATCCCGGCCCTCCTCTACGAGGGGAGCTGGAGCGACTGGTCATCGGACCGCGCCCGGCCGGCCGCCACCGGCCCCGACCCGATGGGCGAGCCGGCATGAGCGACGAGTGGAGCGCCTGGGGAGACGGCGCCGCTGATGACCGCATCTCCCGGAAGCGCGATCGGCTGGCGCGGATGCTGGCGGTCGCCTCGATCCTGTACACCCGCGGCAGTGGCGACACCGGAGTCCCCGTCGCCGAGATCGCCGAGCTGACCGGGATGACCAGCCGGACCGTCTACCGCGACCTGCGCGCCCTGGAGGATGAGCTGGGGATGCCGATCTTCCAGGCTGGGCGCGGGCGCTTCGGGATCGAGAAGAAGTACTTCCTGCCGCCGCTGCGTCTCTCGCTGCCGGAAGCGGTCGTGCTGTTCCTGGCCTCGCGCCTGATCGCCCGGTGGTCGGACGAGTACGACCAGGTGGTGGTGAGCGCCTTCACCAAGCTCGCCGACCTGCTTCCCCAGCCGATCGCCCGCCACGTGGCGGCGACCATGCTCACCGTCGGACGGGCCGATCGCAACGAGCCGTTCCTGCGCAACTTCGCGCATGTGGCGCAGGCCTGGGCCGACGGACGAGTGGTCGAGTTCGAGTACGAGCCGGGCGGCGGCCAGTCGCGGCGCGCCCGGGTGCGCCCCTACTTCCTGGAGCCCGATGCCGCCGGGCGGAGCGTCTACCTGATCGGCTTCGATGAGACGGTCGCGGCGATGCGCACCTACAAGGTGGAGCGCATCCGCAGCTCGACCCTGACCGCGGATCGCTACCAGGTTCCCGACGACTTCGACCCGGACCGCTGGCTGGCCCACTCCTGGGGAATCTGGTCAAGCGACACCACCGCCACCGCGGAGGTGCGCCTGCGGTTCTCGGCATCGGTCGCTCATCGCGTGCGCGAGGCGATCTGGCACCGCTCGCAACGGCTCGTGGAGCTTCCCGATGGTCGGCTGGAGCTGACCGTGACGGTGGCCGGGATCGTGGAGATCCGCCCCTGGATCCTCTCCTGGGGAGATGCGGTCGAGGTGCTCGGCCCGGCCGCACTGCGGCAGTCGGTCGCCGCGGCGGTGCGTGCTGCCGCCGCCCGCTACGACGAGTGATCGAGCCCGCGATCGAGTCCGAGCTGAAGCTCCGCGCCGATGGCGACGCACCGCTGGCCGAGCTTGCCGTGCTCGAGACGCTGGGGCCGGCGCGGTTGGGCCCGCCACGCACCGTCGACGAGCTGGATCGCTACCTGGACACCGCCGGCATCCGCCTGGCGGTCCGCGGCTGGGCATGCCGCCTGCGATCACGAGAGGGGGGCACGACGTTGTCGTTGAAGGGGCCCGCAGAGCACGCCGCGGGGGCCGCTCTCCATCGGCGCCCCGAGCTGAACGGTCCTGCCACGTCAGGCACCGATCCTGCCCGATGGCCGCCCTCGGAGGCCCGCGCCCGGCTGCTCGCCATGGCTGGAGCGGAGCAGCTGGTTGAGCGATTCGCCCTTGCGCAGGAGCGCACGGAGCGGGAGGTCCGCTGGGGCGGGAAGCGGGCCGGGACGCTTTCGTTGGACCGGGTCCGCGTCCTGCACCGGGGAGTTGAGCTCGGGCGGCTGCACGTGGTCGAGCTCGAGCTCGATCCGGTCGCGGCGGTCGCCGGCCTGGATGCTGAACCGCTGTCGCTGGCCCTGCAGGAGATCGCCGGGCTCCGCCTGGATCCGATGAGCAAGCTGGATCACGCGCTCGAGATGATCGAGGTGGCCTCGCGGTGACCTCAAATGCGGTGCGCGTGGCCACCCTGGGCGGGGCACTGAGCATCTCCGCTTACGTTGGCTGGGACAGCGCCCTGTGGGATGCACGCCTGCAGCTGGGCGTCCACCTCGCCGCGGCGCTGGCGATCGGCACGCTGGCGTGGCTTGCCTGGCGTGGCGAAGAGCTGCCGCGCACGCGGATCGACGCAGGGACCCTGGCGCTGCTCACCGCGTATGGCGTGGCGACGCTGTCCGCGTGGAATATCGGCCTGTCGGCCCCCGCGTTGGCAGGGATCGTGGCCACCGCCCTGATGCTGCCGGTTGCCCTCCTGGCGCTCCGCCACCGACCGAACCTGACGGCCCTGATCGCGGTGGTGCCGGTGATCGGCCTGTCCGCCGGCACCCTCGGAGTGCTGGCGTGGCGTCGGGTCGAGTGGCTGCTGGCGGGCGGTCCGGGCTGGCCACCGGTTCGCCTGCCTCACGAGGGGACCCCGTTCGGCTCGGTGGCGGTCCCACCCTTCGTCATCCTTGCAGCACTGCCGGTGGCCCTGCTGGTGACGCAGCCGCGCCTGCGCCAGGGGTTGATCTGGGCGCTGCTGGCGGTGGGCGTGCCACTCACCCTCGTGTCGGGATCCCGGTCGGCGTGGATCGCCATCGGCGTGGCAGGCCTGGTCATGGCTGCGTCGTCACTCGGCGACCTGCGCGGCCTGCTGCGTGTCTCACGCGGGCGGATCGGACTCGGCGGGCTGCTGGTGGCCGCCGGCGCGGTGGGGATCGCCTTTGTAGCGCCACGGCTCGCCGCGACGAGCTCACTGCTGTACCGCGAGCGGTTGTGGCAGGACACCCTCAGCGTCTGGCGCAACGATCCGCTGCTCGGCATCGGGCCGGGCGCCATGCCATACGCCCGCCAGGCGATCGAGCCACTGTTGCAGCCGCACTCCCACGACGTCCCGCTGGGCATCCTCGGCGACGCCGGGCTGCTGGGCCTGACGGCCGCGCTGCTTCTCTTCGCCCGGTTCGTGTGGATCGCGCGGCCGAGGCGCGGGCACGCGCTCTCCGCAAGAGCAGCCTTCGCGGTTTTGATGGGCGTGGCCATCGGCTTCCTGACCGAGGATCTGACCTTCCTGCCCAACTTCAACCTGCTCCTGCTGCTGCTGGTTGCCATCGCGCTGCGCGATGCCGGCGCGGTCGCATGGCGCCCCATCCACCTGCGCCGGCCTGCCTGGCCGTTGGCCGGAATGGCTGGCATCGCAGCGGTTGGACTGCTGAGCGTGGCACTGCTGGCCGATGCATCCGCCGTCTGGTATCGGGCCGGCACCGATGCGGCAGCGGCTGGCGATTGGGCCGCGGCGCAGGATCATCTCGCCACGGCCGTCGCCCTCGACCCGGGCCACCCTGCCGGACCGAAGTCACTGGCCGTGGCGGCCGATCGCCAGGGCTCCAAACTCCTCGCGCGCCAGAGCGCCCAACGGGCGGTGGCGCTCAACCGTGGCGACTGGGCGTCGTGGACCAACCTGTCGCTGCTCTGCCTGGCGACCCACGATGCGGCCTGCGCCTTGGACACCGCCAGGCGGTCGATCAGCGCCTCGGGTCGCGCCGGCCTGGCGCTGGTGAACGCGGCGCTCGTCTACGAGGCGCTCGGTCACAAGGCAGACGCCGACGCGGCCTACGGCGCCGCGCTGCTGGCCAGCTGGCAAACCGCGCTCACCGTGCCATGGCCGCGTGCGATTCCGCTGGCCAATCAACGGGCCGCTGCACGCGAACCGTTCACCACTCAGCTCGCGCTGCTGATCGCGCGCCGCGAGCATGGGGAGGAGCTGAAGCCGCAGACGTACACCCTGGCCAGCATCCGAGCTCTGGCCTTCGCCATGCAGGGCGACAAGGCAGGCGCTCGCGCCGCCCTGGCAGCCGCCACCCGGGAGCAGCCGGTCGATCCCTTCAGCTGGGACGTCGCCGCACTCCTCCTGCAGCACTGGGGCGGGGATGACGCCATGGCGCTGCGCATGGGCCGTCTCACGCGCGGCTCCGCGCTCTCGGATCTTCCGCCGGCCTCCCCGCGCCTCACCTACGACATCGCGTCGTTCCGGGCCTATCCCGGCGACGCTCTCGTCTCGGCCGCCGAACGGTTGCTCGTCGAGCGCCCGTGGCCGTGGGTGCTGGAGCCGCTGCTGGCCCCGTAGCCGTTGCGCACCCGGTAATCGACGGCCTGCTGTGCGGCAGGCACCCCCGTGGGCAACGGCCTGAAGCCCGGCCTCGCTGCCCTGGCCGCCGGGTGGCTACAACGACCAAGATGGACGCCGGACACCCCTCTCTGTGGCCGATTCGGCGCCGGGCGACTGGGACGGCCAGATATGGGCGTGGAGT
>CAVVPF010000014.1:0-12949 GCA_963750025.1 uncultured Chloroflexia bacterium | reverse complement strand
CGCAGCAGCGCCTGGAGATCCCCGGGCCGCATTTCGGCCTCGACGCCGATGGAGGTGGGACCATCCAGGCGCAGATCCCAGGCGCGTCGGTCTCCGGCGATGGGCATCGGTGCTTCGTGGGTCACGCGCCAGGTCGGTGACAGCCGTTCGACGAACAGGCTCAGGAGCCGGAGGTGCGCCACGTCGCGGACCGGGGGACCGTACGGATACAGCTTCAGAGACAGATCCTGGCCAAGCGCCGCACTCACGATCGAGGCGCGCAGCAGGCTCACCTGCGCCGTGCGGCCTCGCTCCAGGTCCGCGTAGGTGGAGCGGGCGATGGCGGAGGCCCGGGCAACCGTGGCCTGCGTCAGTCCGGCCGCGAGACGCAGCTCACGCCAGCTGCCGACCAACTCAGCCTGCTGACGCGCGCCGCGCCACCGGCCGCGAGTGCGCGGATCGTCACGCGAACCCATCGGCATAGCATGCGGTCAGCCGCTTACCGGCCGCTTTGCTGCCCGTTATCCGACCCGCGCGACGGCGGGACCGTCACTCGGACCAAGCCATGGTCTGCACTGACGGCCCGGTACGTCACTGGGCCCACGCTGTGGTCAGCGTGACCGATCCGGCCGGAATCCCGTCGACGGCTCGGTCCCAGTGACGGGCGAGCCGTCGGCGCGTCCGACTCTAGAATCAGCAGACCGATGTCCCCCGAGTAGCGACCCGCCCCGCCACTTTCCCCGCCACCTCCGCCGGCCCTGTGGCTGAGGAGATCCTCGCCCGACTGAACGAGCCGCAGCGCGAGGCGGTATCGCACACCGGAGGCCCACTCCTGATCCTGGCCGGGGCCGGCAGCGGCAAGACGCGGGTGCTGGCCCACCGGGTCGCCTACCTGGTCGCCACCGGCACGAAGCCCTGGCAGATCGTGGCCGTCACCTTCACCAACAAGGCGGCCAACGAGATGCGCGAGCGGATCGCGGGGCTGATAGGCGAGGAACAAGCAGGGAGGCCACCATCGGCACCTTCCATGCGATCTGCGCGCGGATCCTGCGCCGCGACGGCGGCGCCATCGGTCTCAGCAGAAGCTTCACGATCTATGACCGGGCTGACCAGGTGGCCATGGTCAAGGCCATCCTGCGGCGCCTGGACCTCGACGAGAAGCGCTTCGCTCCGGCCGGCATGCTGGCCTGGATCGGGCAGCGCAAGGACGAGCTGGCCGACCCGGCCACGGCCCTCAGACAGGCGGCCAACTACTACGACGAGACGGCGGCGCGGGTGTACGACGCCTACCAGCGGCAGCTGGTCGAGGACGAGGCGGTCGACTTCGACGACCTGCTGATGCGCGCCGTCTTCCTCTTCGAGCAGCACCCCGACGTGCTGGCACGCTACCAGGGCCGCTGGCAGCAGATCCTGGTCGACGAGTACCAGGACACCAACCGGGCCCAGTACCTGCTCTGCAGCCTGCTGGCGGCCAAGCACGGCAACCTGGCGGTGGTCGGCGACGACGACCAGAGCATCTACTCCTGGCGCGGCGCCGATCTGCGCAACATCCTCGACTTCGAGCGCGACCACCCCGACGGCGCGGGTCGTGAAGCTGGAGCAGAACTACCGCTCGACCCAGACGATCCTGGATGCCGCGCACGCGGTCGTCAGCCGCAACGCGGGTCGCAAGGACAAGAAGCTGTGGACCGATCGCGGGGCCGGCACCGCGGTGAGCGTCTTCGACGCCTACAACGAGTACGAGGAGGCCGAGTTCGTGGCCCGCCAGGTGGAGCGCCTGGCCGGCGGTGGACGCAGCTCGCTGAACAGCATCCTCACCCGCCGAGCCGATGACGAGGACGGTGCGCTGCGCTACGGTGAGATCGCGGTGGCGTACCGCATCAACGCCCAGAGCCGCGTGCTGGAGGAGGCGTTCGTGCGCTTCGGGATCCCGTACCAGCTGGTCGGCGGCACCCGCTTCTACGAGCGCCGCGAGGTGAAGGATGCGCTCGGCTACGTGCGGCTGGCGCGCAACTCGGCCGATCGCGTGGCGCTGGAGCGGGTCGTCAACGTGCCGGCGCGCGGGATCGGCGAGAAGACGATGGAGGAGCTGCGGGCCGCCGCGGAATCGCATGGCCGGACGCTGTGGCAGGCGGTCGAGCAGGCCGGCAGCAACCCGAACCTCTCGCCCCGGGCCCGCACGTCGCTCAACGGATTCGCCGAGCTGGTGCGCGGCTTCGCAGCGCTGGCCAGCAGCGGTCCACCCTCGGCGGTGTTCGACGCGGTCTACGAAGGGGCTGGCCTGCGCGAGACGCTGCAGGACGGCAGCGACGAGGGGGAGGAACGCTGGACCAACCTGCTCGAGCTGCGCAACCACGCCGCCGAATTCGACGAGCTGGCGGTTCCCGAGGGATTGGAGCGCTTCCTGGAGGAGGTGGCGCTGGTGAGCGACCAGGACGAGCTGCAGGACCGCCCCGATCGGGTGACCCTCATCACCCTGCACGCCGCCAAGGGGCTCAAGTTCCCGGTCGTCTTCATGGTCGGCCTGGAGGAGGGGCTGCTGCCCCACCGCCGCGCCCTGGACAATGACCGGGAGCTGGAGGAGGAGCGGCGCCTGGCCTACGTCGGCATGACCCGGGCCAAGGACCGGCTCTACCTGGTGCACGCCCATCACCGCTCGACCTGGGGGGTCGGCGCGCAGAGCGAGCCGTCGCGCTTCCTGGCGGAGCTGCCCGAGGAGCTGCTCTCAATCGAGCGTGACGAGGGGAGCGGCACTCGCCGGGCCTGGGGCGCCAACGGCGGTTGGCAACGCCGGGGCACCGATGACGACGCGTGGCTCCCCGGCGGCTATCGTGCGCCGCAGCGGCGCGGCGGCGAGCCGCTGCGACCTGTCTCGCTGCCAGACCTGGCGGCCGCAGCAGGCCCGCCGATCGGTCGCCAGCTGGACGCCGCTCGGGAGCGAGTGGCGGAGACCCACTACCAGCCCGGCGCAGAGCTGGACCTGGGCAGCGGTGCCTTCAGCGCCCCGGCCGCTCAGGCGGACCCGGCAAGCGGCGAGCCGGCCTGGCAGGCGGGGGACAAGGTCCTGCACCGGCGCTTCGGGGCAGGGACGGTGGTCGCCAGCCGCCTGGAGAAGGGCGACGAGTGGGTCACCGTGACCTTCCCCAACGAAGGGGTCAAGGAGCTGATCGCGGCGTACGCTGGCCTGGAACGCGCATGAGACGGATCGCGCGCATGAAGAAGGAGCACCGCCCATGACAAAGGAACGACCGAGCGCGGTCGACGAGCTGGTGCGGGAGCTGGAGGAGGCACGCACCGAATTCGGCACAGCCCTGGCCGACGTCGACTCCGCCCTCCTTACGGCGTCCGGCCTGGTCGGCGAATGGAGCGCTGCGCAGGTGGTGGCTCACCTCGGCTATTGGGCCGGGCACGCGACCGAGGCGTTGCACCGGGCCGAGCTCGGCGAGCTGGACAGCTTCGGACGCGACGAGCCGGATGTCGACGCCACCAACGCCGTGGTTGCCCGAGTGGCCGCCGAGACCGACCCACGCACCGTCCTGCAGCGCGAGGAGGTCGCCTACGCGGCCCTGCTTGCCCGTCTGCGCGTGGTTGACCCCGAAACCCTCGATGAGCGGACTGGCGAAGGGGACACGCTGGAGCAGGTCCTGCGCGACGACGGATCGGACCACTACCGGGAGCACACCGCGGACCTGCGGGCCTGGTTCACCGGGGTCGATGACACCGGGGCCGATGACGACGACTGACCCGGTGAGCCACGCCGCCGAGCTGCGGGCAGCGATCGATGACGCCAACTACCGCTACTACGTGCTCGACGCACCGACCATCGAGGACGCCGAGTACGACCGGCTGCTGCGCGAGCTGACCGACCTGGAGGCGGCGCACCCCGGGCTGGCGACCCCCGACTCACCGACCCAGCGGGTCGGCGCGGCGCCATCGGCTGGATTCGCCGAGGTGCGCCACGACGTGCCGATGCTCTCGCTGGGCAACGCCTTTGGCCACGACGAGCTGCGCGACTTCGACCTCCGCGTGCGCCGCGGCCTGGGCCTGACCGAAGCCGACCCGCCGGTCGTCTACGTCTGCGAGCTGAAGATCGACGGGCTGGCGACCAGCCTGCGCTACGAAGGACGCAGCTTCGTGCGCGGCGCCACCCGCGGCGACGGCTCGACCGGCGAGGATGTCACCGCTAACCTGCGCACGGTTCGGGCCATCCCGCTGCGCATGCGGGCCGACCCGCCCGGCGAGCGGCTCGAGGTGCGCGGCGAGGTCTACATGCCGCGCGGCGCCTTCGCCGCCCTGAACGCCGAGCTCGAGCGCCAGGGCAAGCCGCTCTACGCCAACGCGCGCAACACGGCCGCCGGATCGGTTCGCCAGAAGGACCCCGCGGTGACCGGCTCGCGGCGCCTGTCCCTGTGGTCCTACCAGCTGGTCGGGGTGAGCGGGCTCGCCAGCCACTGGGAGTCGCTGGACCTGCTCCGGCAGCTGGGCTTTCCGGTCAACCCGCACCTCGAGCGGGTGGCGGGGATCGATGCCGTGATCGCCTACACCGAGCAGTGGGCGGAGGCGCGCCGCGGCCTCGACTACGAGACCGATGGGATCGTCATCAAGGTCGACGCGGTGGAGCAGCAGCAACGACTGGGCTTCGTGGCACGTGCCCCGCGCTGGGCGACCGCCTACAAGTTCCCGGCGCAGCAGGTGACCACCAAGCTTGAGGGGATCGAGGTGCAGGTTGGCCGAACGGGGATCCTGACCCCGGTGGCGCGCCTGACGCCGGTGGTGGTGGGCGGCACCACGGTGCGCAACGCCACCCTGCACAACATCGACGAGATCCGGCGCAAGGACCTGCGGGTCGGCGACACGATCGTGCTGCAGCGTGCCGGCGACGTGATCCCCGAGGTGGTCAGCGCCGTGGTCGACGCCCGCGACGGGACCGAGACGATCTGGGAGATGCCGGCCGCCTGCCCGGTCTGCGGCACGGCCGCGGAGCGGGAGGAGGGGGAGGTGGCCTGGCGCTGCCCGAACCCGTGGTGCCCGGCGCAGCGCATCGGCGGCCTGCTCCACTTCACCGGCCGGGGCGGGATGGACGTCGAGGGGGCCGGCTACGCGGTGGTCGTGCAGCTGGTCGAGCGCGGCCTGCTGAACGAGCCGGCGGATCTGTATCGGCTCAGCATCGAGACCCTCGAAGGACTGGACCGATTCGCCCGCAAGAGTGCTGCGAACCTGGCGTCCGCCATCGCGGCGGCCCGTCGCAGGCCGCTGGCGCGGATTCTCAACGCGCTGGGGATCCGGCAGGTGGGCGAGCAGACCGCCGTTGACCTGGCCGCCTGGCTGGCGCGCCAGGTGCCGCGCGGCGAGGACGAGGAGGAGGCCGCCTGGACGCGGCGCGTCGCCGACCGGCTGCGGAACGCCAGCGCTGATGAGCTCAATGAGGTCTACGGCATCGGCGAGGTGGTGGCCGAGGAGATCGCGGCCTACTTCCGCGGCGAGCAGACCCGCGACACGCTCCACAACCTGCTCGATGCGGGCGTGGTGGCCGAGGCACCGCCGCCCGGGGAGGTCGAGGCTGCACAAGGGCCGCTCAGCGGCAAGACGCTGGTGGTGACCGGGACGCTTACTGGCTTCAGCCGCCAGGAGGCGGAGGATGCGATCCGCGCGGCCGGCGGGCACCCCGCCGGGTCGGTCAGCGCCAGGACCGACTACCTGGTGGCCGGAGAGAAGGCCGGCAGCAAGCTGACGGCCGCGGAGAAGCTGGGCGTGGCGGTCCTCGACGAGGAGGCGTTCCGGAAGGTGCTGGCCGGAAACACGGCCTGAGCGGGGGACTGCTGCACCCCGCGGGGATGCTGCCGGGGCTGATCCTGATGACGGGCATCTGGCACATACCAGTCTCCCCAAGATCGGAGGCTCTTGACCGGATGACGGACGGGCGCAACAGTATGTCGGTGCGAGAGACGCGATTCTCCGCTCGTTGGCCGCGCCAGTTTGTTGCCCTCTGCCTCGCGATGGCGGCTTTGGTTGCGACACCGCTCGCATTCCGCGAGCGGGCCACGGCTGACTTTCTGGCAGCCCTCGGCAGAACGCCGGGCATCGAGCAGGGAACGGCGAGCGGTTCCTACTACGGCGCGTTCTGGTTCGATCTCGCGCTCAGCGTCGCTCTGGTCGTGATCGCGCTCGCCATGCGGTGGCGTCCTGGGCGAAGTTGGTACGGGGCAGCGGTGTTGGCGACTGCCTTTGCCGCGGTCTCCGGGATGTGGGCTCTGTGGGGGCACCAGCCCGAGGTGCGGAGCGAGTTGCCGACCAACCTGCTGGCGGCCGCACTCGTGGTGCTAGCCGGCCTCGCGCTGATCGGGTCGATTCTCGGCTGGCTAGCTGCGGAGGCGAATTCGCCGCCCACCCTGCCGATGGATCCTCCTGTGCCCCCTGGCCACCAGGCGGGTTGAAGCGGAATGCGCAAGCCGCTCCTGACGCCATATCAGCTCCGGGTTCGCCTCCCCACTGTGAGGCCCACCCAGCGTCATTCACGCACACTCGCGCACGCCAGCTTGACCTCACCGACGGCCCCCCTAGGTCGGCCCTTGACCGGGGGCTCCGGGAGCGTGCATAGCGCTTCGGTACCGCCCAGAATGCCGGTGTGGTCCCTGAGACGCGCTACGCGAAAAGCCTGGATGGCGTCCACATCGCCTACCAAGTAATCGGCGATGCCGATCTGGACCTGGTGCTGTCGCCCGGCTTCGTGTCTCACGTGGAGCACTCATGGGAAGACCCATCCATGGCCCGGTTCCTGCGGCGGCTGGCCTCGTTCACCCGCCTGATCGTTTTCGATAAGCGAGGGACGGGTCTTTCGGATCGCGCCCCCGACGGTCGACCTGGGTTGCTCGAGGACCGGGTCAACGACATCGCCGCCCTGCTGGACGCGGTGGGATCGAAGCGGGCCGCGATCATGGGCGTCTCGGAGACCGGACCCGTGGCCCTCCTGTTCGCCGCTACCCATCCCGAGAGGACGAGAGCCGTCGTAGCCTATGGCACGTTCAGTGGCAAGGGCGACACCGGTCCGACCTACCCATGGGCGCCGACGCCAGCCAATCGGGAGTGGCTCGACCACCTCGAGCGAAACTGGGGCCGCGGCGCGTTGTTCCTGGAAGAGTTCGTGCCGTCGCTCGTGGGCGACAGGCGCTACGTGGAGTGGTTCGCCAAACTCGAGCGACTTGCCGCGAGCCCCGGCGCCGCAGTGGCCCTGGCTCGGATGGTCCAGCAGATCGACGTCCGTGACATCCTCCCCACCATCCGTGTCCCAACGCTCGTGCTGCATCGGCGAGACGATCAGTGTGTTCCGCTCAAAGAAGGCCAGTACATCGCCGATCACGTGCCCGGGGCGAAGTTCATCGCGCTTCCGGGCGCAGACCACTGGCCGTGGATCGGAGATCAGCGGGCCGTCGAGGAGATCCAGGAGTTCCTCACCGGGATGCGCGATAGCGCCGCGCCGGAGCGCGTCCTGGCAACGGTGATGTTCGTCGACATCGTCGACTCCACGAAGCGAGCTGCGGAGATCGGCGACCGGCGTTGGGTGGACCTGCTGGAGAGTTTCTACGCCGTCGTCCGGAACGAGCTCGCTCGGTACCGAGGACGAGAGATCGATACGGCTGGGGACGGCTTCTTCGTGACATTCGACGGACCAGCGCAGGCCATCCGATGCGCGAGGGGGCTCATCGAGGCCGTCGAGAGGCTCGAGCTCCAGGTCCGAGTCGGCATCCACACGGGCGAGGTCGAGCGAATCGCCGACAAAGTGGGTGGGCTCGCAGTTGTCATCGGGGCGCGCGTTGGCGCACTGGCCGGGCCGGGGGAGATCCTGGTCTCGCGGACCGTGACGGACCTCGTCGTTGGCTCGGACATGGTCTTCCAGCAGCGGGGCAAGCACGAGTTGAAGGGCGTTCCAGGGGAGTGGGAGCTCTACGCAGTCGATCGAGACCAGGCTGGCATCGCCGCTTGAGTGACGCGCTCCCAAGGTGGGACGCTGGACTCGACGGGCACCCGTCGTTCTGACGCATCCGGTCGAGCTTCGTTCCCGAAACCTGGGCCGCGAGCGCGAAGTCGAGGGGAGGTTTTCGGCGGCAGCAACCGAAGGTCGGTGAGGGACTGGCTGGCTTCGCTCTGCTGTGGAGCTGGCTGCGGGATACACCCCGACCGGCCTAGCGGTCGCCCTCCGCGAGGAACGCCTCGACGAGGGGGTGATAGCCGACGAAGTCGGCGCGCACCGCATGGCCGCAAGCGGGGTCCAGCTCGAAGCGTGCCCCGGGGATGCCTTCGACCACCAGGCGGGTCGAGGCCAGTGGCACTACCTGGTCCTGCCCGCCGGCCAGGATCAACGTCGGGACCGAGATCTCGCCGAGCCGATCGGTGACGAAGGAGGTCGGATCGAGGGTCGCCCGCAGCTCACCGATGAAGCGCTCCGGGGTCGACGGGTGCGGCTGGAAGTGCGGCTGGACGAGGAACGCCTCGGCGTGCACGGAGCCGGCGGGCTTGAGCTGGAGCGCCAGGTGGGCGAAGAAATCGGCCCACTCGCCCCGCTCCGCCAGGTCAAGCCACTGCGCCATGCGGCCCACCATCGGTGAGTCCGGCGGCGTCTCGGAGGCGACCGAGGCGAGCACCAGGCGGCTCACCAGGTCGGGATGGTCGACCGTCAGCCACAGCGCGATCCGTCCGCCGCCCGACTCCGCCTCGATGGTCACCGGGGGCTGCAGGGCCCGCAGCGCGCGGAGGGCGCGCCCGACCGCATCGGCCATCACGCGCGGATGCATGAGGCCTTCCGCCTGCGCGGGGTTGTCGGGAAGCGGCCGGCCGACCACCAGTACCGGGCGCCGCGGCGTCCGTCGTTCCCAGCGCCGCAGGTGCGCATGCTCGGTGCCGGCCAGTGGCCGCAGGCCGGTCTCGACACCGCCCAGCACCACCAGAGGGACCCCCGGCCCGCCCGGCAGGCCGAGCACCTCGATCCGTCCGCCCATGACCGGGATCGAGACGACCTGGGGCTCATCGCGGCTTGCCATGCCGGCAATCCTGCCAGACCCGTGCCGCTTCGCACCGGCCCGGGCGCGCGCGGCTCGGTCTGGGCGGGCATGCGGGCAATCGTGCCAGATCCCGGCGGAGGCGGGGCGGGGTTCTCGAGTACTCCTGTGCGAGACCGACCGTGGGCCCTATTTCTCACCAGCGGAGAACAACCTTCCGACCGACGCCTCCCCGTGCCCGTTCCGCGCACGAGGCGAGAGATATGGTCGATCCAAGTCCTCTTTGGCCCGTTCCGCTTGCGTAAGCCTCCGCCGGTGAGAGATGCGTCCTCCGCGGCGGTCCCGCGGTCCCGCGGGACCGCGGGCAACGGTTCACGGCCGGTGGCCTGCTAGCATCGGCGCATGATCAGCCGCGCCGAGGTCGAGCACGTCGCCCGCCTGGCCCGCCTGGGCCTGACCGATGAAGAGGTCGAGCGCATGGCCGGCCAGCTCAATCGGATCCTGGAGGCGATCGGTCAGCTGCAATCGGTCGACACCAGCTCGGTTGGGCCGACCGCGCAGGTGATCGCCCTCGAGAACGTGATGCGCGACGACGTGGCCCGCCCGGGGATCAGCCGCGAGGCGGCCCTGGCCAATGCCCCCCTGCGCGAGGGAGCGCTGCTGCGCGTGCCGGTCATCCTGGAGGAGGGGCGCTAGGCCGATGTCCGATCCGCTCCCGCTCGCCGACCGCACGATCACCGAGGTCGGGGAGCTGCTCCAACGCCGCCAGCTCAGCTCGCGGGAGCTGACCGAGGCCGCGCTGGCCCGCATCCGCCGTGACGGCGAGGCGCTCAACACCTTCCTGGCCGTCGGCGAGGAGCGAGCGCTGCAGGCCGCTGACGCCGCGGACGCCGCGCTGGCCGCCGGCGACCCGCGCCCGTTGCTGGGGATCCCCTACGCGCTGAAGGACATTTTCGTCACCCGGGCCCTCGATGACCAGGGCCGGCCCGACGGCGGCCTGCCGACCACCGCCGGATCGAAGATCCTGGCCGGCTACCGCTCGCCGTACGCCTCGTCGGCCGAGGAGCGCTTCGCTGACGCCGGCGCGGTGCTGCTGGGCAAGACCAACTGCGACGAGTTCGCCATGGGTTCCAGCAACGAGAACAGCGCCTTCGGCCCGGTCCGCAACCCGTGGGATCCGACCACCGTGCCGGGCGGGAGCAGCGGCGGCTCGAGCGCGGCGGTGGCCGCCGGGCAGGCCTTCTTCGCCACAGGGACCGATACCGGCGGCAGCATCCGGCAGCCGGCCTCGCTGTCCGGGGTGGTCGGCATGAAGCCGACCTACGGCCGTGTCAGCCGCTACGGGATGGTGGCCTTTGCCTCCAGCCTCGACCAGGGCGGGCCGCTCACCCGCAGCGTGCGCGACATGGCCCTGGCGCTGGGCGCCATGGCCGGGCATGACCCGCGCGACTCGACCAGCGTTGACCTGCCGGTGCCCGACTACACCGCCGCGCTCAGCGGTGAGGTGCGCGGCCTGCGGCTGGGGGTTCCGCGCGAATACTTCGTGGCCGGCATGGAGCCGGGGGTGGAGGCATCGGTGCGCGCCGCCATCGGCCTCCTCGAGGGGATGGGCGCCAAGATCGTCGAGGTGTCGCTGCCGTCCACCGAGCAGGGCCTGGCGACCTACTACATCATCGCCCCGGCCGAGGCGAGCGCCAACCTGGCCCGCTACGACGGCGTGCGCTACGGCGCCTCGGCGGGAGACGACGACCTGCTGGGCAACTACCTGCGCACCCGGGGCGACGGCTTCGGGGCCGAGGTCAAGCGACGCATCATGCTCGGCACCTACGCCCTGTCGGCGGGCTACTACGACGCCTACTACGTCAAGGCACAGCAGGTGCGCACCCTGATCAAGGCGGAGTTCGACGCGGTCCTGTCAGGCGTCGACGCGCTGCTCGCACCCACCTCGCCGAGCGTCGCCTTCAAGATCGGAGCCAAGACCGACGACCCGCTGCTGATGTACCTCAACGATGCCTGCACGCTGCCGGTCAACATCGCCGGCCTTCCGGGCATATCGGTGCCGTGCGGGCTCTCCGACGGGCTGCCGGTGGGGCTCCAGGTGATCGGCAGGGCCTTCGATCGAGCCGATGGTCCTGCGGGTGGCCGATGCGTACGAGCGGGCCGCCGGATTCACCGACCTCCGTCCGCCAACGTCCCGGGACTGATCAGGCGGTTTGTCCCGTCCGTCGGGCGGATCGCCCCTTGCCCGGGTCCCATTTCGCTACGAGCGTTAGCCCATCAGCGGGAGGCACTGAAGCGTGGCCCAAACCCGGCACGCCGGGGCCATGCTGAGCCACTGGCGAGACCGACCCGCCACGTTTCGGAGGAATGTGCGATGAGGAAGCTCTTCGCTCTTCTCTTCTCGTTCTTGCTGGTGCTGGGCTTCTCGGTGTCCGCCGTGTCGGCGCAGGGCGAGGCGTACATCACCGATCTCACGGTGACCTCGGTGAAGGTCGACCGGATCGGCAACATGCAGATCAGCGGCTATCTGTACTGCAACAACATGGGCGAGAACAACGACTGGTGGATCGAATCGCAGGGCTAGGTGACCCAGTCGATGGGCCGCAAGACCCAGCTGCGGGGCGGCGTGTGGGGCGGCGTGCAGTGCAACCCCAACGGGCGGACCTACTTCGATCTCGCGTCATTCGCCGATTGGGGCAGATTCACCACGGTACAGACCGGAATCCAGCTGGGGTTCGGCATGAACGTCAACTGCGGTGATTTCGGGTGCGAGTGGATGGACTTCGGCGGCGGCCAATGGTGGCTGAAGGCGACGAAGATGTAGTACCGCGGTTTGCCGCGGTTGCGCGGACGCCCGGACCGATGCCGATCGTGGTGCCGGCCGGGCGTCGTCACACCCGGTCTGATGCCGGGGCGAGCCCCTACACTCGAAGCCGATGTCCAGCACGCTCACCCCCGACGAGCACGCCCGCCAGGTGGCCGCCTGGCGCACGGCTCGCGACGCGCGGCTGCGCAGCCCCGGGGGCTGGCTGGCGCTGGTCGGCCTCCACTGGCTGGTCGAGGGCGAGAACCACTTCGGTGCGCACCCGTCGAACCAGATCGTGCTGCACGGCCACGGGATGCCACCGCGGGCGGGCTCACTGCTGCTGCGCGACGGGCGAGTGCGGCTCCTGCCACACGCGGACGCCCCGCTTCGCATCAACGGCGCGCCGGCCGCCGAGATGGAGCTTGCCGACGACACTCAGGGTGATCCAACCATCCTCGAGCTGGGCGCCCTGCGGCTGCACCTGATCCGTCGCGGCGACCGAGTGGGCCTGCGGGTGCGTGATCACGAGGCGCCCGCCCTGCGCTCGTTCGGCGGCATGCAGCACTTTCCGCTGGACGAAAGCTGGCGGATCATGGCGCGCTTCGAGCCGGCGGCGCCGGGCACCAGGCTGGCGATCATGGACGTCACCGGCGCGCAATCGGCCGATCCGACCCCCGGCACCGTCGTCTTCGAGGGCGACGGAGCCACCTGGCGGATCGACGCCCTCCACGGCGGCGAGAAGGGGGAGCTGTGGCTGATCTTTGGCGATGCCACCAACGGCAGCCGGACCTATGGGGGCGGGCGCTTCCTGTATACCGAGCCGCCTGCGGTCGATGGCAGCGTGGTGGTCGACTTCAACCTCGCCTACAACCCGCCGTGCGTCTTCTCGACATTCGCCACCTGTCCGCTGCCGCCGCCGCAGAACCGCCTTGCATTGCGGATCGAAGCCGGCGAGCTGATGTGGCACCCGCGATCGGGCGAGGCGCACTAGCCCATGCCCTAGCCGCGCTAGCCACGCTAGCCACGCTCCGTCGGGCGGGGCGCGCCAGCCGCGCTTCCCACGTACGTTGTAGCCGTGCCACGGCTCTTACAGCCAACTTCAGGCCGATGCTTGGCCGTCCCAGCCGCCCCACGGCTACATCGGCCAGGCAGAGGGCCCCGGCGTCCATGT
>CAVVPF010000013.1:0-91306 GCA_963750025.1 uncultured Chloroflexia bacterium | reverse complement strand
TATAGCCGCGCCATGGCTATGCCCGCTTGGAGAGTGCGACCCGCCGGGGGTCGTCGCGGAATCACAGCTAGGCAGTCTTGCGCGCGTGGGGGCGGTCCGCACCCACTGTCGCCGCACCCGCATCGTCCGCGACGTCGGCCGGGGCTTCGCGGCGTGCCTCGCGCGCGGCGGCCACGCTCGCCTCCAGGGCCGCCATCAGGTCGCCGATCTTGGTCGGCTCGACGCGCTGCGCCGCCACGGGAGCCTCGCCGCCGACCTTGGCCTCGATCATGGCCATGAGTGCGGCGCGATAGTCGTCACGGAAGTCATCGGCCGAGAATTCGCCGGTCATCGAAGAGATGAGCTGCTCGGCCATGGCGCGCTCGGCGGGCTTCACCACGATCGGTTCGTCGGGGATGTTCAGCTCGTCGAGCGAGCGCACCTCATCGGGCCAGTGCAGGGTGGTCAGCAGCATCGTCTTGCTGTACGGATTGAGGGCCGCCAGCTGTTCGCGATCCTTCAGTACGATCTTGCAGATGGCGCTCTTGCCCGTCTCGGCGAGCACCTGGCGCAGCAGCTCGAACGCCTTGCGGCCGATCGGGTCAGGCTCCAGGTAGTAGGCCTGCTTGACGAACTCGGCGCCGTGTGCGCCCCGGCGCGCGTCGACGAACATCTCGATCTCGATGGCGCGCACCGTCTTGAGCGGCACCGCGTCCATCTCCTCGTCGCTCAGCACCACGTAGCGACTCTTGCTCCACTCATAGCCGCGCACCGTCTCCGAGCGCGGCACGACCTCGTCGTGGACCGGGCAGTGGATCTTCATCTGGATCCGGTTCAGGCAGCTCGCGTGGAGCATGTTGAAACCGATCGAGCTGCTCTCGGTCGCCAGGTAGAGCTTGACCGGGATCGTGACCAGCCCGAACTGGATCGCCCCGCGCCACATCGATCGTGCCATGAGGGGCGCCATGCTACACCCCGTCGCCAAGCGCCCCACGCTCGACGAAAGAGGGACGCGAGATCAGGACCATCCCGCCATTGTTCGTCGCGCGGCCGGCGAACAGACTCGCCGGGTGATCGCCTCAGACGACCCGGGCGCCCTCCGGCCCGGTGACCGCCACCAGCGCGGCCACTTCATCGCGCCCATCCCGACGCAGCCGATAGCGGTGCTCCAGGGTGACCCCGTGCGACAGCATGGCGCTGACCGGGCAGTAGCGGGTCGCCGACAGCTCGATCGACCGGCGCAGCGTCTCAGGCTCCACGTCGCCGGCGACGCGGTGCTCGACCACGATCCGGGTGTAGACCCGGGGATGCTCGTCAGCCTTCTCTCCGGTCACGGCGATCTCGTAGCTCGTCGCTCGCTGGCGTTTCTTGCGGAGGATGCTGGCGACGTCCATCGAGGTGCAGCCGGCCAGCGCGGCCAGCACGTTCTCGGTGGGGCTGGGGGCGCTCTGCATCGTCCCGGCCTCCGCCGCGTCGAAGGCGATGGGGAAGCCCGACTCGGTGACCACCTCCACCCGCAGGCTGCCCTGCGGATCCACCACCGTCGCCATGATCGACGAGCTGCTGACCATGACGGCAGCCTAGCAGCCAGAGGTGACCAATGCGCCTGATCCGACCCGCCTATTCCCGCCGCGTCACCGGACCGGTGGTGATGGCGCTGCTGATGTTGATCGTCGGCTGCGCCGCGCTGGTGCTGATGGCCGTCCTGCCGGCCGGACGCGTTGCGCCGGTCGCCCTGCTCGCGCTGTCGGCCGCTCTCGGCCTGGGGGTCGGTTCCGCGATGGCGATTCGCGCCTTCGGTGCCGGTCGGCGACTGACCCGGCAGCGCGGCGACGACCTGGCTCGGCTGCTCGCCCCCGCCTTCGACGATGCCTACGTGCTGATCATTTCGCCGCGCCTGCCAGGGGTCCCGGACGACCTGGCCGGGCTGCTGGTCGGGCCGGCCGGGGTGCGCGTCCTGCTGGCCCGCCGCTGGCACGGTCGCTACAGGGTGCGCGGTCGCGGCTGGGAGTTCGACACACGCTCGCGCGCGGGATGGATCCCGTGCCTCACCAACCCGTCATTCGATGCCGATAAGGTGACCAATGCGGTGGGCCTCTGGGCGCACGAGGCGGCAGACGGTGCGTCGCTGCCGATCGCTGCCGCGATCGCCTTCCCGCGGCAGTACACCAAGGTGGTGCTCGAGGAGCCGGAGGTCGATGTGGTCACCGTCGACAACGCGCCGTGGTGGGCGCAGCGCATCGGGCGAGTGCAGCGCATGGACCAGCCGCGCGTCGCCCGCTTCGTAGAGGCGGTGCTCGATGCCGCCGAGCGGCCGGCCGACGCTCTGGTGGGCGCCACCTCGCCGCGCATCGCGTAGGCGGCCTACCCCTCGTCAGGCTTCGGCAACCAGCTCTCGGCGGTCTGCTGGTCCAGGACATCGGCCAGCAACTGATCGGGCCGCTCGTCGTCGCTGACCAGCAGCACCTGGGCACGCGCCCGTTGTACGGCGACCGCCGTCACGTGGCGCTTCAACTCGGGGTATGCGCCTGAGGTGATCGTCACGTCGGTCATCGCCAGGAAGCGGTCCGCGGCATTCAGCAGCCCGTCGATGGGGCGGCTGCCCTGCGGCACGTGGATCAGGCCGGTCACCCGGAAGGGCGGCAGGCCGAGCTGTGCGCGGACCGCCCGCTTGGGGATGCGCATCTCGGGCCGAACCGCGCCATCGGCATCGGGCGCCACCACGAACAGGACCTGGTCGACCGTGACCAGGACCTGCTGTGCGCCCAGCGTGGCGGTCGGGTCGGCGTATTCGCTGACCGTGGCCTGCTCGACCACCAGGTGGGTCGAGGCCAACTGATTGACGATGTCGGCCACCCGCGTGAAGCGCGTCGCAGTCAGGCCGGAGACGCGAAAGGCCGCCGTGTACAGGTCGATCCGGACGCTCTGCGCCGCAGACGTCCCGAACAGCTCGGATGCAAAGCCACTCATGATCGGATTCTGCGCGCCTTCCCGACCTGTTCGCTCGACCATCTCCGCACCCAGTCGAGCGAGGCCGGTTGCGTGGAGCGGGCGGTCGTCTCCGGCGGCGGCCGAGCCTGCTCCGCAGGGCGCCTTGACGGCGCGTCGAGGTCCGGTACCCTTGTCGCCAGATGTTCAGCTGGCAGCGCAAATCGGACGACCCGCAGATCAAGGCGCGCATCCCTCCGGGGCAGGTGCTCACCGAGAAGTTTCCGGTCCTCCATTTCGGGCGGGTCCCCGACTACCCGGACCTGGCCGGATGGGACTTCCGCATCTTCGGCGAGGTGGAGACCCCGTTCACCCTGAACTGGGGTGAGTTCCGTCAGCTGCCGACCGCCCGCACCACGCTCGATATTCACTGCGTCACCCGCTGGTCGAAGCTCGACACGGCATGGGAGGGAGTCCCGTTCAGTCATATCGCGGAGGTCGCCCAGCCGCGTCCGACGGCACCCTTCGTCATCTTTCACGCAGAGGGTGGCTTCACCTCGAACGTCCCGCTGGAGGCCGCGCTTGACCCGGGTTGCCTGCTGGCCTGGAACTATGACGGCAAGCCGCTCGAGCCCGAGCACGGCTATCCGCTGCGCGCCATCGTGCCGGGCCGCTACTTCTGGAAGAGCGCCAAGTGGCTGCGAGGAGTCGAGTTCAGCGCGGAGGAAAAGCTCGGCTTCTGGGAGCGCAACGGCTATTCCAACTCGGCCGATCCGTGGCGTGAAGAGCGGTACTCCGACTTCTGATGCATCCTTTCCTGCGCAACGTGGTGATCGGCGTCGTCGGGCTGTTGATCGCTGCCGGCCTGTCGGCGCTGGCCCTGTTGGGCGACGACTCGGGGATGTCGGTGGCGGCGATGCTCGCCAGCTCACTGATCGGCGTCGCGGTCGGCGTCTTCCTGTTCGTGCAGGGCTGGATCTGGTCGCAGCATGCCTACCGGCGGCGATCGGCGGGGATGTCGGTGGCGATCGCAGTGGGCGGCGGGGTCATGCTGCTGCTGGCGGCGCTGGCCCTCGCCGGCGCGGTGATCCTCGTCGTCCTCTTCTACCTGTGAGCCGGCGCGAGGCCAGGCCGATGGCCCGCATCAGCCGCGTTGGTACGATGTCGGACACCAGCGCCCCCATCGTCTAGAGGCCTAGGACGCCACCCTTTCAAGGTGGAGATCACCGGTTCGAATCCGGTTGGGGGCACCACACCGCTCAGACGTGGTTGATCTCGACGCGGTCGCCACATTCGGGGCAGTAGGCCAGCAGCAGCTTCGGATCCTCCGGCACCGGGCGCCACGAGTAGACATCCGCCTCGGTGAGCCGCTCGGAGCAGTGCGGACAGTCGGCTCCCAGCTCCAGCCACTGGTCGCGTGGCACGTTCTGGCGTCCCATCAGGCGCTCGTCCCGGCGCTGTCGGGTTCGCCAGCCGACGGGGACTCGGACCCGACCGGTGGAGGCGACGCCCAGCCCGCCTTGCCGACCGGGTTGGTCGGAGACGGGCTCGCAGCCGCGCTCCCAGGGTGCTCGGCGGCGGCGATCGCGGCGCGTGCCGCCTCTGCGGTCTTCGAGGGAGCGCGCAGCGCGTAGGCGCGCGCCTTGTAGCCGGGCCACAGCCCAACGTCTCCGTCGCGGATCATGACCTGCGTCGTTCGATAGGCGCCGGTCACGTCGCGCGTCGACCGATCGAGCACCTGGTAGTCGTACCCGGTCACCTGACGCAGCGCCCCGGGAAGCGTCTCGACGAGGGTCTCGGGACGGGGATCCTCCGCGAGGGCGATCTCGAGGGCGGCCACCACCTGTTCATCCGGCAGGCGGCGGGGCAGCGGGCGGCTGATGAACGCCATCCTCGGGTCGCGGCTGGGGCCGGCTAGGGTACGAATCAGCGACTTGAACATGGGCTCGCGATTGTAGCGTCGCGGGGTGGATCGGTCTGCCATTGCTATACTCACCAGCCCGTGAGGCACCCTCGCATTCGCGCCGCCTGACGATCTCGCGCCGCCGCGCGAGGTGCGGAATTCGCACCCGGAGAGACCCGATCATCGTGCGCGTCAGAAAGGCCGTCCTGCCGGCGGCCGGCTTCGGCACTCGTTTCCTGCCCGCCAGCAAGGCGGTCCCCAAGGAGATGATGCCGATGGTCGACCGGCCGATCATCCAATACGCCGTCGAGGAAGCGGTCGCCTCGGGGATCGAGCAGATCATCATCGTCATCGCCGGTGGGCGGAGTGCCATCGAGGAGCACTTCGACTCCCACCCGGCGCTCGAGCGCTTCCTCGAGGAGCGCGGCGACATCGAGACCCTGCGCACCATGCGGCGCATCTCCGAGATCGGCACCATCGCCTTCGTCCACCAGAAGGAGCAGCTCGGCCTGGGCCACGCCGTGCTGATGGCCAAGGAGCTGGTCGGCGATGAGCCGTTCGCCGTCCTGCTCTCCGACGACCTGATGGTCAACCCCGGCGGCAAGCCCGTGACGCAGCAGCTGATCGACCAGTACCACGCGCATCGCGGATCGGTGATCGCCCTGCAGCGCGTGCCACGCGACGAGGTCAGCCGGTACGGGATCGTCGCTGCCCTCCACGAGGAGGGGCGGCTGGTCGAGATCGGCGACATGGTCGAGAAGCCGACTGTCGAGGCGGCACCATCGGACCTGGCGGTGCTGGGCCGATACGTGCTGACCCCGAAGATCTTCGACAAGCTCGAGATGACCCCGCGCGGCGCCGGCGGCGAAATCCAGCTCACCGACGCGCTGCGTGCACTGACCCGCGAGCAGCCGGTCTTCGGCTATCGCTTCGAGGGGGTCAGGCACGACGCGGGGACGCGCCACGGCTGGCTCAAGGCGAACGTCGCATTGGCCCTGGAGTCCGATCTCGCCGACGAGTTCCGCGGCTACCTGCGCGGCCTCGACCTGCGAGACTGACGCACGGTGGAGATGGTTGGACGGATGATCGGCGGGCGCTACCGGCTCCTCGCGCCGCTGGGCGAGGGGGGCATGGCGACCCTGTGGCGCGCCATCGACGAGGAGCTGGACCGCGAGGTGGCGGTGAAGCTGCTGCGTCCTCAATACGGGACCGATGCGGGCTTCGCGGCCCGTTTCCGCCAGGAGGCGCGTTCGGCGGGCTCCCTCTCCCACCCCAACATCGTGCCGGTCTACGACTACGGGACCGATGCCGAGAGCGGCGGCCAGTACATCGTCATGCAGCTGGTTGAGGGGCATGACCTGGCAGCCGTCCTCCGCGAACGGGGACCGCTGCAGCCAGATGAGTCAGTCCGCATCGCCCTCGGCGTGGCATCAGCGCTGGAGGCCGCGCACCGTCGCGGGATCGTGCACCGCGACGTCAAGCCGGGGAACATCCTGATCGACCACGACGTGAAGGTGACCGATTTCGGCATCGCCCGGGCGGTGAGCGAAACCTCGATGACGGTGACCGGCACAACCCTCGGATCGGTCCACTACTTCAGCCCGGAGCAGGCCCGCGGCGACGAGGTGACCGGCGCATCGGACGTCTACTCGCTGGGAATCGTCCTCTACGAGATGCTGACCGGGCGCCGCCCGTTCGAGGGTGACTCTGCGGCGGGGGTGGCTCTCAAGCGCCTGACCGAGGATCCGCTCCCGCCAACGACACACGCGCCGGTGCCGCCGGCCCTGTCCGCCATCGTGATGCGCGCCCTCGAGCGCGACCCCGCCCGCCGCTATCCCGATGCCGGATCGTTCGCCGAGGCGATGCGCGTCTGGCAGCGCGATCCAGACGCCTCGGCCCCGGCCTCGTCCCCAGCCTCCACGCCGCCCGCTCCGCTGCCGCCGGCCGGCGAGCCGACCGTCTACATCCCTCCGCGGGTGAGCCTGCCGTCGGATCGGGCCGCCATCTCCGGCATGCCGCCCGGCGGCGGGCCGCCGCGACGCCCGATGGCCACTCGTCGCCCGGAGCCGCAGGGCCAGCCGTGGTGGATGTGGCTGCTGGCCGTGCTCGGCATCCTCCTGCTGGCCACCATCGGCTTCCTGGGCGCCCAGGTGCTGGGCGGGCTGGGCCCGGCCAACACGCCGGGGCCGAGCACGGAGATGGTCAGCGTGCCGAACTGGATCGACGACCCGATTGCCGGCGTCCAAGTGGATGCGATCCGCCGGGGGCTGGTGCTGAAAGTCACGCGGGAGCCCAGCGATACGGTTGAGGTCGATCGGGTCATTCGAACGGATCCGCCAAGTGGCGAATCCGTCCTGGTCGGGTCAACCGTCACCGTGGTGGTCAGCAAGGGCAAGGAGGAGGTCCAGGTCCCGGTGCTGATCGGCCAGACCCGCGAGGAGGCGAAGAGCACGCTGGAAGCGGCCGAGCTGAGGCTCGGGTTGGTCGACTCGGAGCCGTCGGATCGCCCGGCGGGAACCGTCATCCGCTCCAACCCGACCGCCGGCGTGCCGGTCGGCAAGGGGAGCCAGGTCGACCTCGTGCTGTCGAGCGGGCCAACCCCGTCGCCGAGCCCATCGCCGACCCCGATCCCCACACCGCCTCCGACGCCGAGCCCAACGCCGACCCCGCTTGCCAGCCTTCCGCTGCCGTGATGGGCCGAGTGCTACGATCGTTCCCGTTCACCCCGTATCGGTCCCTGGAGGTCTGACAACCGAGCCATGACCGTCCCGCAGACAGTCGACGATTCGACGTTCGAAGAGCAGGTCCTCAACTCTGAGAAGCCGGTCCTGGTCGACTTCTGGGCGCCATGGTGCGGCCCGTGTCGACTCGTCTCACCGGTGGTCGAGGCGGTCGGCGAGGCGCATGCCGACAAGATCAACACCGCCAAGGTCAACACCGACGAGAACCAGCAGCTGGCGATGCGCTACAGCATCTTCAGCATCCCGACCCTGATCGTCTTCAAGAATGGACGGGAGGCGGCACGCCTGGTCGGCTACATGCCCCAGGCCGCCATGGAAGATCGACTGCGCGCGTTTCTCGCCTAGGCCGATGCCTGCCGCGCCTCGCTTGGCAGCGGCTACACTCCGCCGGTGATCATCAAGACCGAGCGCAGGACCGGCGCTGACCGGCGCGGCGCCGCCGACCCGTTCGCCCCCCCGCGCCCGGGCAGCGACCGGCGCACCATGTGCTGGGAGGTCGAGAACTGCTCGCTCACCATCCGCTATCGGTGCCCGGCCTTCATCCTGCGGCGACCGTGCTGGGAGCTGTGGGCGGTCGATGGGGTGGGGCCGGCCCGGGCCTGCTGCCACAACGACACCGACTGCGAGCCGGGGCGCTGCGTGATCGCGGAGAAGCGCTTTGTCGGCGCCGCGGAGCCGCTCACGGTGCACATCGGCCGGCGAGGCAGCCCGATCGGCTATCCACGGCCGCGCCGCCACTCCTGCCCGCACTTCTTCGTCACCGCAGGCGGCAAGGGACGGGTCGGCACCGATTCGCCGGGACTGCTGCGCGCCGTCATGAAGCAGGAGGGCGCGGTGAACCGATGCCAGCTGCGCGGCGGCGTGCACCTCGATACCGGCTATGTGAGCGACCTGTGCCTCACCGGCCAGTTCCACGATTGCGTCTTCTACGAGGACGACAGCGCCTGAGCCCCGGGGCGACGCGGTGAGTCCGGCACGTCTCGACTACGCCGCCGCGGTCGCCGCGCTGCGTTCGCGCGGCCGCTTCGGGATCAGCCTGGGCCTGGAGCGGATCATCGCCCTGCTGGCCGAGCTGGACCACCCGGAGCGGTCGCTCCACGGGGCACTGGTGGCCGGCACCAACGGCAAGGGGAGCGTGGTGGCGCTGACCGCCTCAGTGCTGCGCGAGGCCGGGCTGAGGGTCGGTAGCATGCCGAAGCCGCATCTGGTCAGCTATCGCGAGCGGATCGCGCTGGACCAGGAGCCGCTCGGCGAGGATCGCTTCGCCGCGGCGATCAACGCCGTCCTGCCGGCGATCGACCGGGTGGCCGCGCGGCTCGGCCCTCCGACCGAGTTCGAGGCGCTGACCGCCGCCGCCTTCGCCGAGCTGGCCCGCGCGCAGGTTGACCTGGCGATCGTGGAGGTCGGCCTGGGCGGTCGGCTGGATGCCACCAACGCGCTCGATCCCGGCGTGGCGGTGGTCACCAATGTGCAGCACGACCACGAAAGGCACCTGGGGCGCACGCTCGCCGCCATCGGGACAGAGAAGGCGGCGATCATCAAGCGGGGCAACCTGGCGGTGACCGGCGCCACCGGACACGGCCTGCGCCCGATCCTCGAGCGAGCGGCCGCGGCCGGCGCCCCGATTCGCCGGGTCGGAGCGGGCCAGCTTTACCGCGCAACCCTGCGTCACGCCGGTTGGGATGGTCTGGTGGTTGACGCAGAAACCCCCAATGGACCCCTGCCCGCCCTGCGGATCGGCCTGCTCGGAAGTCACCAGGCCAGCAACGCCGCGGTGGCGCTGGCGCTGCTCGATGCCCTGGGCGAAGATGCCGCCCGGCGCGGCAAGCCGTTCGAGTTGACGAGCGCGGCCCTGCGGAACGGATTCGCCCGCGCTCGCTGGCCAGGGCGGATGGAGCTCTTGGAGACAACGCGGTACGGGCGGATCCTGCTCGATGGCGCGCACAACCCGGCAGGCGCCCGCGCCCTTGCCACGGCGCTGGCCGAGCTGGGAGTGCATGGATTTCCCCTGGTCTTCGGCGCCATGCGCGGCAAGCACGTCAGCGCCGTGCTGCGCGCCCTCGCGCCCTTGCAGCCACGGCCGGTTTTCACCACGGCGAACGAGGCCGGAGCTCACCGGCCGGCCACCCTCCTCCACCGTTGGCAGCGGGTGGCGACCGGCGGAGCGACGGCCGAGAGAGCCGGCCGGGCGTTGGAGTTGGCGGCGGAGCTGCGCGTGGCACCCGACCAGCCGATCGTGGTGGCCGGCTCGCTCTACCTGGTGGGCGCCGTTCGTGGGATGCTGACCGGCGAGGTGGAGTCCGAATGAGCGACCTGCGCTGGGGCGAGCGCACCTACCTGATGGGGATCATCAACGTCACCCCTGACTCGTTCAGCGGCGACGGGATCGCCCTCCCCGGGCGCAGCGGGGCGGAGGTGGTGGCGGCCGCCCTCAACCAGGCACGCGGCTTCGTGCAATCGGGCGCCGACATCCTCGACGTGGGCGCCGAATCGTCGCGGCCGGCGCAGTTCTATGGCGAGCACCCCGCCCTCACCGTGGAGGCCGAGGTGGCGCTGGCGATCCCGGTGGTGGCAGCCCTGGCACGCGCGTCCGGCGGACGGGCACTGCATCAGCATCGACACCACCAAGGGCGAGGTCGCTCGCCTGGCGCTGACCGCCGGTGCCGGCATGGTCAACGACGTGTGGGCCGGGCGACGCGACCGGGGCACCGTTGAAGCGGCGGCGCAGGCCGGCGCGTACCTGGTGCTGATGCACAACAAGGAGGTCGCCGAGTACCCCGATGGCCTCTTCGAGGAGGTGACCGAGTGGCTCGGCTCGGCGGTGAGCGACGCCACCGCCGCCGGCGTGCCGCGCGACCGACTGATCGTCGACCCGGGGATCGGCTTCGGCAAGACGCCGGCCCACTCGGTCGAGCTGCTTCATCGGCTCGGCGAGCTGAAGGCTGCGCTCGGCGACCTGCCGCTGCTGGTCGGCACCAGTCGCAAGCGGTTCATCGGTGAGTTGCTCGGCGGGGCGCCGCCGGGCGCTCGCCTCGAGGGGACCCTGGCCAGCGTGGCGCTGGCCATCGCCGGGGGCGCCGATATCGTGCGTGTCCACGATGTCGCCGAGGCCGCCAGGGTGGTGCGCGTGGCCGACGAGATCGTGCGCTGGTCGGCATGAGCGACCAGATCGCGTTGCGCGGCATGCGCTTCCTTGGGCGCCACGGGGTGCGCCTCGAAGAGCGCCTGGAGCCGCAGCCGATCGAGGTCGATCTCCTCCTGCAGCTGGACCTGTCGCGTCCCGCGGCCAGCGACGAGCTGGCCGACGCAGTCGACTACAGCGCCGCCTTTGAGACGGTGCGCGGCATCGTGGAGGGGCAGTCCTTCCGCCTCGTCGAGGCGCTGGCCGGAGCTATCGCCGACGCGATCCTGACGGCCTTCCCGGTCGACGGCCTCGAGGTCCGGGTCCGCAAGCCGAAGGCCCCGTTGCCGGGGCCGTTCGACACCGTCGAGGTGCGGCTGACGCGCCAGCGCCAGCCGCCAGCCGACTAAGGGGTCGCGGGCAGCGTCCCCAGGGTAACGGTGACGTCCAGCGCCTTGCCATTGCGCAGGACGTGCAGCACCAGCTTGTCGCCGGGCAGATGCGGCAGTACCAGGGCGCCCAGATCATGGGTGGCGTCGATCTGCACGTCATCGACCGCCACGATCTGGTCTCCCTCCTTCAGCCCGGCGGCATCGGCCGGGCTCCCGGGGAAGACGCCCGGGGCGCCATTGGCGGCCGCACCGATCAGGACGCCGTGGTCGGCGGCCAGGTGCTTCTCGGTCGCCGCCTGGCGGGTGACCAGGGAGTAGTAGACGCCGATCCACGGCCGGGCCACCGGCTTGCCAGCCAGCGCCAGCTTCATGATCGGGCGGGCCACGTTGATCGGGATGGCGAAGCCGATCCCCTGCGCGTCCTGGCTGACCGCGGTGTTGATGCCGATCACCTGGCCGGCGCTGTTGATCAGCGGTCCGCCGGAGTTGCCCGGGTTGATGGCGGCATCGGTCTGGATCAGGTTGTTGAGCTGCTCCGACGACTGCGAGGCCGCGTCGCCGGCCCGGATCTGGCGGCCGAGCCCCGATACCACGCCGGTGGTCACCGTGTTCTCGAAGGTGCCCAGCGGGTTGCCGATGGCGATCGCCAGCTGGCCCAGCTCAAGGTCATCGCTCGAGCCGATCGGCGCCGCCGGGAGACCGCTGGCGTCGATCTTCACGATCGCCAGGTCGGTGAGGGTGTCGATGCCGTAGACCTTCCCGGAGAAGACGCGTGAATCGTTGAGAGTCACCTGCAACTGATCGGCGCCGTTGACCACGTGCTTGTTGGTCAGGATCCAGCCGTTCGAGTCGAAGATCAGCCCCGAGCCGACGCCGTTGGCGCCGCCCAGCGCCCCTCCGGAGCTGCTGCTGGCGATCGTCACCACCGCAGGCATGGCGCGTGCCACGGCGCTGATCACCGCGCTCGACTCGTCGATGCGCACCTGGCTGACGTTGCTGCCGGACGGCTCGTTCACGGAGCCGCCGGTCGTCGGACGCAGCAGGTTGGCGACCGCCGCCGCCGACAGCGAGCCGGAGACGATGGCGGTCACCAGCGCGATCGTCATGACGGACCCGGCTCCGAGCCCACGCGACTCCCGGCGCACCGGAGCGGCGGACGGGGGTTGGCGCGGCCAGGCCGGCGGCGCGCTCCACGATGTGGGTTGTGGCTGGCTGGAGGCGGGCCCGAATTGCTGGACCTCGACCGGCTCAATGGGCTGGTCGGGTGGGTCGATCGGATCGCGGTTGTCGTTCATGGCTGCAGATGCTCCAACGCGCGCGTTGCGCGCAGGCCGCAGCGATCGTGAAGTTTCATTGACCTTGCGGGTCGTGCGGCAGGTGCACGGTGAAGGTGGCGCCTTCGCCGACCGAGCTGGCGACCTCGATCTGCCCGTCGTGCATCTCCACGATCGAGCGTGCGATGGCCAGCCCCAGGCCACTGCCCGACGCCCGCGCCTCGCCCACGTTCGTGCCGCGGAAGAAGCGCTCGAAGACGTGCGGCAGCTCGGCCGGTGGGATCCCCGGCCCGGAGTCGCGCACCTGGAGGATCGCTCCATCGGGGGTGTCCGTCAGGCCCACCAGCAGGTCGCCACCCCGCGGCGTGAACTTCAGGCCGTTGCCGACCAGGTTGGTCAGCAGCTGCACGACCCGCTCCCGATCGAAGCGGGCCATCACCGGGCTGGCCGGCACCCGACTGACCAGCGAGACGCCGCGTTGCTCGGCCAGCTCGGCGTGCGCCTCGACCACCGAGCGGATCGGGTCGCGCAGGTCGCCGTGCCGCATGTCGAGCGGGAAGATTCCCGCGTCGATGCGCGACAGGTCGAGCAGGTTGGTGCTCATCCACTCCAGCCGGCTGATCTGCTCGCTCGACCGATCCTGGAACTCACGGCGCATCGGCTCGTCGATCTTGTCGTCGCGCTGCAGCTCGATGAAGGTGCGCAGCGCCGCGATCGGGGTGCGCAGCTCGTGCGAGACATCGGCCACGAACTCGCGCAGCCGGTCGCGATCGGCCTCCAGCATGCGCAGGGACTCCGAGAGGCGATCGGCCATCAGGTTGAACTGCTGGGCCAGGTCGTCGATCTCCACGATCTCGGAGCGCGGCGCCCGTTCATCGAGCTGGCCGTGCGCGAGGCGCCCCGACGCACGGCGCAGCCGCGCCAGCGGCGTGGTCAGCCGGCTGGCGGCCGGCACCCCGACCAGCAGCGAGGCGAGCAGGGCGATCAGACCGGTGAACAGCAGCGTCTCGCGCACGCGCTCCAGGGTCGTGGCACGCGAGGTGTAGGGGTTCGAGACCTTGATGGTGAATCTGATCGGTGGCGAGCCGTCCGGCATGGAGATCGACTGGGTCACCTCGCTCGGCGGCACCTCTGGATCGGGACGCAGCCCGTCCTTGCGCAGGGCCGCCTTGGTCTCCTCATCGGGCTCGGCGCGCGCCGCCCGCGATCCGTCGGGGTTGAGGATTTCCACGGTCCCCTGCGCAAGGGAACGCGCGGCGGTCTCGGCGACCGGCTTGAGCAGCTGCGTCTCGCGCAGCTCGCGGATGGTGAGCAGCTGGGGCCGGCTGACGGCCACCTCGCCAGCCGTCTTCTGCAGCAGCAGGGCGGTCGACAGCGCGGCGGTCTCGGCGCGGCTGCCGGCCTGCTCCAGGAAGTATCCGGGCAGGATCTGGTTGAGCGCCACCCCCGAGACGAGCAGCCCCACCAGCGCCACGCTGGAGATGGCCATCACCATCCGGACGTTGAGCTGCTGCAGGAAGCCGGGTCGCCGCGGGCGCCGCCAGATGGTCGGCTTCTCGACCGCCTCAGTCCTCGCTGAAGGCATAGCCCACGCCCCTCACCGTCTTGATGTAGCGCGGCTGGGCGGGATCGGGCTCGACCTTCTCGCGGATGTGGCTGATGTGGACATTGATCGTCCGCTCATCGGCCTCCAGGGCCTCGTAGTCGCGCACCAGCTCGAGCAGCTGGAGGCGGGTGTAGACGCGTCCGGGCTTGGTGGCCATATGGCGCAGCAGGTCGAACTCCGTGGTAGTCAGGCTGATTCGCTGCCCGTCGCGGGTGACACGGCGCCGCTCGAGGTCGATCACCAGGTCGCCGCGACGCAGCGTCCTCCCGGTCTGCGTGTCGGCCAGCTCGCCGTATGCGCGGCGCAGCAGGGCCTTGATGCGGCTGACCAGCTCTCGCACGCTGAAGGGCTTGACAAGGTAGTCATCGGCGCCGATCTCCAGGCCAACCACCTTGTCGACCTCGTCGGCTCGCGCCGTCAGGAAGAGGACCGGCGCCCGGGTCTCGCGGCGCAGCTGCCGGCAGACCTCGAAGCCATCGATCCCCGGCAGCCGCACGTCGAGCAGCACCAGGTCGGGGGCGATGTCGGGGAAGCGCTTCAGCGCCTCCTCGCCGGTCCCCACGATGACGGTCCGGTATCCCTCCTGTTCGAGGGCGACCTGGACCCCCCGCGCCACCGCGGGCTCATCCTCGACGATCATGATCGTGCCAGCCATTCGACCGTCGATTCTAGACCGATCCGCCGCTGGCCTCCTGAGGCGCGCCTTGCCGCAGGGCGGGTCGGCTGGTACGATGCCGGCCCGCACGCCTCGGTCACCGCGCGACGCGAGCGCTTCATCTGTTCGAGGATCAGCCAGCTTCATGGACCTTGAGATCGCCGTCACCGCGCGCGCCGCGAGCGGCAAGCACAATCGACGCCTGCGCACCACCGGGGTCGTCCCCGGCGTGCTCTTCGGCAAGTCGACCGGGTCGATCCCCGTCCAGGTCGAGGCGAAGGTCCTCGAGTCGCTGTATCGCGCTGCCGGGCGCACCAGCATTGTCAAGGTGTCGGTCGATGGCGGAGGCCCCACCAGCGCGATCATCAAGGGGCTGCAGCGCAACCCGCTGACCGGGAAGATCCTCCATGTCGACCTGTTCGCGCTCGACTTGAGCCACCAGATCACGGCCGACATTCCGCTCGTTCTCATTGGCGTCTCGCCCGCCGTCGAGCAGAACGGCGCCGTCCTGTTCACCTCGCTCGACCATATCAAGGTGAAGGCCCTGCCGGCCGACCTGCCGCACGAGATCACTGCCGATCTGTCGGTCCTGGTTGACCTCGACGCCACCATTCACGTCAGCGACCTGGTGGTCGACGCGAGGGTCACCGTGCTGAACGACGCGGATGAGCTGGTCGCCAAGGTGACCCCGCCGCGCGCCGAGGAAGTCATCGAGCCGGTCGCCGTCGAGGGCGAGGGCGAGGGCGAGGCTGCCGCGGAGGGCGAGGCTGCCGCCGAGGGCGAGGCTGCTCCAACCGAGGAGAGCGGCTCCTAGCTCTCCTGCCCCACGGTCGCTGTCCCGTCAAGTGTCATTCGCCCCTTCCTGCGGGCGTTGCGTCTGCGTATAGTCGCTGCATTCGTCCCCAGCCCGGCTGCGGGTCGCCCGACAGAGTCCGTCCCGCTCCTGCGCTCGTGATCAGGAAGGAGGCGTCCGCCATCCGACCGGCTCTGTAGCCCACGCTCCAACGGCCGACTCTGCGCCGCGACCGTGCTCGATTCCCACGACAGGAGGAGAGGATTCCATGACCCAGCGATCACGCGAGGATGTGATTCAGCAGGACGTTCGCGACCTGCACCGCTTGGGATACGCCCAGGAGCTGTACCGCAGCATGGGCGGCTTCTCGAACTTCGCGATCAGCTTCAGCATCATCTCGATCCTGACTGGCGCGATCATCCTCTACAACCTCGGCCAGTTCCTGGCCGGTCCCGCGGCAGTTGGCATCGGCTGGCCGCTGGTGACGCTCTTCACCCTGATGATCGCCGCAACGATGGCCGAGATTGCATCGGCCTACCCGACGGCCGGCGGCCTGTACTACTGGGCGAGCCGCCTGCGGAACAAGGACTGGGGCTGGTGGACCGCCTGGTTCAACCTGGGTGGCCAGATCTCGATCGTGGCCGGCATCAACTACTCGGCCGCGTACTACCTGTGCGCCACGCTCCTGCAACCCGCTCTTCGGGATCGACCCCAATGTCGAGACGCTGGGCGTGCTGAACGCCATCTGGATCACCGGCGCCCTGATCCTGATCGAGATCGGGTTCAACGTGGCCGGCACCCGGATCGTGTCGTTCATGAACGACCTGTCCGTCTGGTGGCACATCTTCTTCGTCTTCGCCATCGCGATCCTGCTCTTCACGGCGGGCTCGCAGCCGACCCACGACATCGGCTTCCTGTTCACGATCGCGCCAGCCGGATCATCGGCGGATGGGAACCCGATCGCCAGCGTCCTGCCCTTCGGGGTGGCCGGTGCGTTCGCGCTCTCGCTGCTGCAGTCCCAGTGGACCTACACCGGGTATGACGCATCAGCCCACGTGGCCGAGGAGACGGTGAGCGCCCGCATGGCCTCCGGTTGGGGCGTCTTTCTCTCGGTCGCCGTCTCGGCCGTGGCCGGCTTCATCGTGCTCACGGCGCTGACGCTCAAGATGACCTCGCCGGCCGACGTGCTCGCCAACAGTGGCGGCGGCGGCGGCGTGGCGTACATCCTGGAGACCAACCTGGGGGCCGGCCTGAGCCACCTGGGCGGTCTGCTGGCCCTCGGCATTGCCTTCGCCATGACCTTCTGCGGCTTCTCCTCGATCGCGTCAGCGGGGCGGATGCTCTTCGCCTTCAGCCGCGACGATGGCGTGCCGGGCAGCGGCTGGCTGAAGAAGGTGAGCCACCGGTATCGCACACCGGCAAACTCGGTCATCGCCATCAGCGTTTTGAGCTGGTTGCTGATCGCCCTGATCTACGTGCTGACCAAGGCCCTTGGCGGCGACCCGTTCTTCCTGATCGCCGGCGTGACCAGCGTGAGCACCGTGCTGCTGTACTGGGCGTACGCGATCTGCATCGGGCTCGGGATGTTCGGCGACCAGTCGTGGCGCAACGAGCGGGTCTGGAGCCTCGGCGCCTGGAGCCGTCCTCTCGCCTGGCTGTCGATCATCTGGGTGATCGTGATCACCCCGATCTTCCTGTACCCGTTCATCCTGAATCCGTCCTCGCTGCATATCGTGGTCGGATTCCTCGTCCTGCTGCTGATCTACTACGTGACCTGGGCGCGGCGGAGCTTCAAGGGTCCGCACGCCATGGGCGCCGAGACCGAGCTGACCGAGATCGAGCGCGAGTTCGAGTCCGAGGCCACCAAGTTCGGCGGCTAGGTAGCCGGTTGACCTCCGCGATGGGCCGGTCGGGCAATCCGGCCGGCCCATCGTTCTTCTTCGACCAAGAAAGGCGAGAACGACTCATGGCCAAGGATCAACACGGCGATCATTCCAAGCTCGCCGACCTGAAGGGGATGGTGCGCGACGGGCGGATCGACACGCTCATCGTGGCCTTCACCGACATGCAGGGGCGGCTGATGGGCAAGCGCGTGCAGGGGCAGGCCTTTCTGAACGGCGCCATCGAGCACGGCGCTCACTTCTGCACCTACCTGCTGGGCACCGACATGGAGATGAACACGCCCGACGGCTTTGCCCTGATGAACTGGGGGACCGGCTACGGCGACTGGATCGCCGATCCGCTGTGGGACACCATGCGCGTCGTGCCGTGGCTGGAGAAGACCGCGCTGGTCCTGTCAGACACGGTCGACCACCACGGGCACGAGATCCCCGTCTCGCCGCGGACCATGCTCAAGCGGGTGGAGGAGAAGGCAGCCAAGATGGGCTTCCGAGTGATGGCCGGCTCGGAGTTCGAGTACTACCTCCTGACCGATACCTACGAGCAGGCCTGGAAGAAGGGCTATATCGGCCTCGATCGCTTCGGCTACTACAACGAGGACTACCACCTCCTGCAGGCGACCAAGGGCGAGCCGATTCACGGACGCCTTCGCAACCTCATGACGGCGGCGGGGATCCCGGTCGAGTTCAGCAAGGGCGAGGCCGCTCCGGGCCAGCACGAGGTGAATATCCACTACACCGATGTGCTGGAGATGTCGGACCAGTCGGTCATCTTCAAGCACGGCGCCAAGGAAATCGCCTGGCTGAACGGCTTCGGGCTGACCTTCATGGCCAAGCCCGACCACACCTGGACCGGGTCGAGCGGCCACCTGCACATGTCGCTGTGGGACAAGGCGGGCAAGAAGCCGCTCTTCCTCGATCCGAAGGCCGAGCCGTACGGGATGTCCGCCACGATGCGGCACTTTTTGGGCGGGATGATGACCTACGCGCGGGAGCTGGCCGTCTTCTGGGCCCCGAATATCAACTCATACAAGCGCTACGCGGTGGCGTCCTGGGCACCGGTCAACGTGGTGTGGGGCCGTGACAACCGGACGACCGGCTTCCGGATCGTCGGCGACGGGGCCGGGCTGCATATCGAGAACCGATTCCCCGGCGGCGACATGAACTCCTACGTGGCCTACGCAGCCGTGGTCGGGGCTGGGCTGCTGGGGATCGAGCGCGAGATCGAGCCTCCGGCCGAGTACATCGGCAACGGCTATGTAGCCACCGGCTGCGACCGCATGCCGCGCGCCCTGCACGAGGCGATTCGCGAGCTGGAGGCGAGCCAGGCCGCGGTCGACATCTTCGGGGCCGATGTGGTGGCCCATTACCTCAACGCGGCGCGGGTGGAGCAGGAGACCTACGACACCATCGTCCATCCGTGGGACCGCGAGCGATACCTGGAGCGAGGCTGATCGGCATGGGAAGACTGGACGACAAGGTCGCGATCATCACCGGGGCCGGCAGTGGCATGGGCCGCGTGGCGGCGCAGATGTTCGCCGCGCAGGGGGCGAAGGTGGTGGTCGCCGAGTTCGACGAGCAGGCCGGCAACGAGACGGTCGCCTCCGTCGCGGAGGCCGGCGGCGAGGCGAGCTTCGTGCGCACCGACGTCAGCAACGAGGCCGATGCGAAAGCGATGGTCGACCACGCGGTCGATCACTTTGGCCGGGTCGATGTGCTGTACAACAACGCCGGGGTCATGCCCGAGCCGGACCACTCGGTGATCGACACCGACGTGGCCACCTGGGACAAGGTGATGGCCGTCAACGTGCGCGGCGTCTTCCTGGGCTGCAAGTACGCCATCCCACGCATGCTCGAGCACGGATCCGGATCGGTCATCAACATCAGCAGCTTCGTGGCGCTGCTCGGCTGCTCCGTGCCACAGGACGCGTACACCGCTTCCAAGGGAGCGGTGCTGTCGTTGACCCGCTCGCTGGCGGTCCAGTTCGGGCCGCGGGGAGTGCGCTCGAACGCCATCTGCCCGGGGCCGATCGAGACGCCGCTCCTCATGGACTGGCTGCTCAAGGACGAGGCGGCCAAGCAGCTGCGCCTGGCCCGCAATCCCAGCGGGCGATTCGGCAAGCCAGAGGAGATCGTCAACGCGGCGATCTACCTCGCCTCCGACGAGTCCCGCTGGACGAATGGCGCCCAGTTCGTGATCGACGGCGGGATCAGCGTCAACTACTTCTAGGCCACACCTGCGCGGGTGAAGCGCCGTTTGCGCTCAGCGAACGTAACCGCCAACTTCAGATCTGAAATCGGCCGCCGAATGCCTCTTCTTGGCGCTGGCTTGCTCTGAGCGCAAAGCACGACCAAGCAGAGGCTCCCAGGGGCGCCAACTTGAGCTCCTATCTTGTCAAGCGGTGCCCGCCGCCGGCCGTGCGTCGGCCAGCATCGTCCGATACACAACCCGGGCGAGGTGCCACTTCAGGGCCCGGATCGCCTCGAGCCGAGTCTTGCCATCGCCCAGGCGACGGGCCAGATAGGCCTGAGCACGCGGATCCCAGCGGCTCTGGACCAGGGCCATGGTGTGCAGCGCCCGGTTGAGCTGACGGTTGCCGCCGCGGTTGAGGCGGTGCCGTTGACGCTGCCCGGACGAGGCCGGCAGCGGTGCCGTGCCGCTCGCCGCGGCGAACGCCGCCGAGCTGCGATAGCGAGTCACGTCACCGGCTTCGCCGAGCAGCTTGGCGGCGGTCAGGGCTCCGATCCCCGAGAGCTGCGGCAGCGAGCTGCCGCTGGCGACCAACAGGCTCGCGATCCGCTGCTCGAGGCGCTCGGCCTCGGTGCTGAGCCGACGCAGGCGGCGCAGCCGCGCGCGGGCCAGCTCGGCTCGCACCCCATCGCGTCGCCCCAGCAGGCGGGCCGCGGCGGCCTGATGGCGCTCAGCGGTCAGGTTCGGCAGCCGGGCCCCATACCCCGGCGCCAGCACCAGCAGGTCGGCGTGGAGCTGGTTGACGAGCCGGGTGCGCTCGGCCATGAGCTGTTCACGCGCCCCGACCAGCAGCTTCAGGTCGGCGACCAGACCGGGCCGACGCAGCGCCGGCAGCCGTGGCTCACGGGCGGTGATGCGGGCGATGGCCAGCGCATCGCCCGGGTCACTCTTGCCGTGCTGCAGCAGGGAGCGGCGCTCGCGGTCGGTGAACTGGGCCGGCACCTCGACCACCACTTCACCGGCAGCCACCAGCACCTCGGCCAGCGCCGCCCCGAAGCTGCCGGCGCCCTCGATCCCGACCCGCCGCGGAGCGGGCTGACGCTGTGCCCAGCTCAGCAGGCAGGCGTGCCCGCGTGGATCGTTGCTGAACGTCCGCGCCGCGCGCTGGCGTCCGAGTTCGTCGACCGCGCTGACCGCCAGCGTGGCCTTGTGGGTGTCGATGCCGATGCTGACCATGGTCGCTCCTCCGTGACGGCACTAGACTCGATGCGCGCGCCGGGCGGACAACCATGCGTGCGGGACCGTCACAGGGACTCCACGCTCCTATCAGGTCACGTCCGGCGCGCCGAACCATCCCGCGGGCGACACTCAACTTGATGGGCACCCGATCGGGGCCCTGGCCGTTAGGGGTCAAGCCGCGGAACGCTCCGGCAACGCTCGCACCATCTGGGCGGGCGCCGCGCGAACTCAGCGTTACGCATGGCCGTTATGTGCGCTGGATGCAAATGCCGCACAACGGCGCCCACCTCTACTTGGTCCTAGAATCAACCCACTTTCCCCGATCCCTTGAGGTGAGGCTCCCATGACCACCCAGACCAGCGCCGGTGCGGCACTCGGCAACGTGAAGATGATCATCGGCGGCGAGCAGGTCGACGCCGCCGACGGACAGACCTTCGACGTCCTCAACCCGGCCACCGGCGAGCTGCTGGCCAAGGCCCCGCTGGGCGGACCGGAAGACGTCAACCGCGCGGTGAAGGCCGCGCAGTCTGCCTTCGAGGGCCCGTGGTCGACCTGGTCTGCGGCCAAGCGCGGCCGCACCCTGCAGAAGTTCTCGAACCTCGTCAAGGAGCACCTCGAGGAGCTCGCCCAGCTGGAGAGCCGCAACGTCGGCAAGCCGATCTCCGGCGCACGCGGCGAGACCCTGGCGGTGAGCCTCGTCTTCGAGTACTACGCCGGGGCGGCAAACAAGGTCTTCGGCGAGACGATCCCGGTCTCCAAGCCGGGGCTCGACTTCACCCTGCGCGAGCCGATCGGGGTGGTCGGCCTGATCGTCCCGTGGAATTTCCCGATGAACATGGCCAGTTGGAAGCTGGGCCCGGCCCTGGCGGCCGGCAACACCTGCATCCTCAAGCCCGCCAGCTACACCCCGCTGACCGCCCTGCGCCTCGGCGAGCTGGCCCTGGAGGCCGGCTTCCCGCCCGGCGTGGTGAACGTCATCACCGGCCCGGGCGGAACCGCCGGCGCTGCGCTGGCCGGGCATGCGGGGGTGGGCAAGATCGCCTTCACCGGCGAGACGACGACCGGGCAGGAGATCATGCGGCTGGCGGCCAACAACGTGAAGAAGCTCAGCCTGGAGCTGGGCGGCAAGAGCCCCAATATCGTCTTCGCCGACGCCGACCTCGAGAGCTTCGCGGCCGAATCCCCGTATGCGGTCTTCGACAACGCCGGCCAGGACTGCTGCGCCCGGAGCCGCATCTTTGTCCAGGACACCGTCCACGACCGCGTGGTCGAGCTGTTCGCCGAGGCGACTCGCAGGGTGGTGGTCGGCGACCCGGCCGACGAGAAGACCGAGATGGGCAGCCTCGTCAGCCAGCGCCAGCGCGAGCGGGTGGCGGACTACATCGCCATCGGGCGCGAGGAAGGGGCCGAGCTCGTCTACGGGGGCAAGGCGCCGATCGGCGAGGAGTTCGACAATCGGCGCCTACCTGATGCCGACCATCTTCGATGCCTGCACCACCGACATGCGCATCGTGCGCGAGGAGATCTTCGGCCCGGTGGTGGCGATCATCCCGTTCCACGACGAGGCGGAGGCGGTCCGGCTGGCCAACGACACGCCGTACGGGCTGTCGGGCTCGATCTGGAGCCGTGACATCGGGCGCGCGCTGCGGGTGGCCAAGGCGCTCAAGGCCGGCGTGCTATCGGTCAACTCCAACAGCAGCGTGCACACCGAGGCGCCGTTCGGCGGCTACAAGATGAGCGGCATCGGGCGGGAGCTGGGGATGCACGCCGTGGAGCTCTACACCGAGGTCAAGAACGTCTTCGTCGACCTGACCTGACGAAGTCGGCGGCTGCCGACACGAAGGCGCGCCAGAGGCATTCGAACTCGGGGCCGGTGAACTCCGGCCGCTCCGGATGAAACTGCACGCCCACCAGCCAGTCCGCGGGGTCGGCGGACTCGAGCGCCTCGACCAGCTCGCCATCTGGGTGCGGAGCCACCCCAACCGCCCGCAGGCCTGGCGCCAGGTCGCCCGGCCGAACGGCCTGGTGGTGATAGCTGTTGACCTCGGTGGCGAGCATCGGATCGGTGTCGCCCAGGATCGCTGCCAGCCGCGAGCCGGGGTCGAGGTGCAAGGCGTGCGCCGCAGGCGCGTGAGTGGGGCTGTCGTGACCCTCGAGGTGCTGGACCAGCCGGCCACCGGAAAAGACGTTGATCGCCTGGAACCCGCGGCAGACGCCGAAGATCGGCACGCCCCGCTCGCGCGCGGCGTTCCACGCCTCCAGCTCGAGGTCATCCCGCGCCGGCTCAACGGCCGCCGTTGCGTGCGGCTCTTCGCCGTACAGGGACGGGTCGAGGTCGGCACCGCCGGGCAGCAGGAGCCCATCCATGGTCGCGAAGGCCGCGGCGCGTTCGTCCGGGCCGCTGGTCGGGTCGAGGCTCACCGGTTCGCCACCGGCGCGCCGAACCGCGTCGAGGTAGCCGTCGAAGGTCGCCCAGGTCGGCTCCTCGAGCGCCGCCTGCTCGGGGCCGTGCAGGGTGACCACGATTCGGGGTCGGTCAGGCATGGACCGATGATACGGGCACGCCTCCTACAATCGGTCGCGTGACGGATCACGAGCATCGTTCACATGGGTGGCCGGCTCACCGGGTGACGGGGGTCGATGTCTGGCCATACCGGCTGCGCGACGGCGAGGCGGAGTTCCTCCTGCTGCATCGGTCCGGGATCGATGGGCCGCCGTTCTGGCAGGGGGTCTCGGGCTGGATCGAGGCCGACGAGCGGCCGCACGTGGCAGCGCTTCGCGAGCTGCGCGAAGAGACCGGCTTCGAGGCCGAGGCGCTCTTCAGCGTCAACGCGATCTTCGACCTGTACAAGTGGACGCGCGGGACGGACCTATACCCAGATGCTCAACCGGCGTGGCGGGATCGAGTGCGACTTCACCGTCACCCGCCTCGCGGAGGATCGGTTCTTCATCGTCACTGGCACCGCCTTCGGCAACCACGACCTGGGCTGGATTCGCAAGCACGCCCCCGATGACGGCAGCGTGACGGTCAGCGATGTGACCTCATCGCGCGCCTGTATCGGCATCTGGGGGCCGCTCGCCCGCCAGATCGTGCAGTCCACGACGACCGATAACCTGGGCAACGAGGCATTCCCCTACCTGACCTGCCGCGAGATCACGGTGGGCAACGTGCCGGTCACCGCATTGCGAGTGACCTACGTCGGCGAGCTGGGCTGGGAGCTCTACTGCCCGATGGAGTACGGCGCGCTGCTGTGGGACACCCTCTGGGAGGCGGGGCGGCCGCACGGCATGCTGGCCGGGGGCTACCGGGCGATCGACAGCCTGCGGCTGGAGAAGGGCTACCGGGTCTGGTCGAGCGACATCACCCCGGAGGAGACGCCGTACGAGGCGGGGCTCGGCTTCGCGGTGCGTCTCAACAAGGCGACCGAGTTCATCGGCCGCGATGCGCTGGTTGCCACGAAAGAGGCGGGACCGCAGAAGCGGCTCGCCTGCCTGGTGATCGACGATCCGCGCTCAGTGGCGCTCGGCAACGAGCCGGTCCGCATTGGCGGTGAGGTGGTGGGGCGCGTTACCTCGGGCGGCTATGGCTTCGCCGTCGAGCACAGCATCGCCTTCGCCTACCTGCCCCCCGACCTGGTCGAGGTGGGGCAGCGCGCAGAGGTCGAGATCTTCGGGGAGTGGGTCGGCTGCACCGTGTCGGCCGAGCCGCTCTTCGACCCGACTGGCGAACGCATCAAGGCCTAGCGGCCGAGACCCTTCCCTTCGGCGTGGTAGCGCCGCTGGCCGGTGGCGGGGTCGAGGTAGACCCGTAGCCGCTCTCCGCTGGTCGGGTCGACGAACAGCTCGTCAGTCGGACGGAATGGGGCCGCCGGCACCGATGGCTCTCCGCCACCTGGCCCGGGGTCGGAGGCATCGGCAGCAGGGCGCTCGGCAGCCTCGGACCGATAGCGAGCGCGCTCGAAGGTGACGGCGAGAACCCCAACTGCGCCGATCACGATCGCCCACAGGCTTTCCGTCGGTGCGCCGCCCACGAACGCGATCACGCCGCCGAGCATCATCAGCGCCCCGAGCGCCCCGACGGAGATCCGAACGGTGCTCAACACGCGCTTCGCCTACTCGCTCGTGGGCTGCTGTGCGCCGGCGTCGGGCTCAACGACGACGGCCGTCCCGTAGGCCACGATCTCAGTCATCGTCTGGCCGAGCTCCGAGCTGTCGAAGCGCATCGAGATCACCGCGTTTGCCCCCATCAGGGTGGCGTTCTCGACCATGCGGTCAATCGCCTGCCGGCGGGTGTCCTCCAGCAGTTGGGTGTACTCCTTGATCTCTCCTCCGACCAACGAGCGAAGGCTCGCGGCGATGTTGCCGCCAAGTCCGCGGCTGCGGACCACGAGCCCATAGACCTGGCCCCTGGTCTCGGCCACCCGTTGGCCCGCGACATACGGTGTGGTGGCGACGATCATGCGGTGGGTGCCTCCATCTGCTCACGAGTGGCGTCGGCGGAGACCGATGGCCGCCACGGTGGGCGGGCTGGTCTACTGTACGCCGCGGCGGCGGCAGCGACCCGAGGCTGAGCATCGGGGGAGAGCCAGATGACCGATTCGTCGCCCGCCGCCGGAGTACCTTGACGTCGGCAGCCCAGCCGCGCAGGATCGCGCGAGTGGCGTCATCACCGGAAGGCAGGACGGTGGCTTTGGACCTGGTCGTCCGCAACGCACGGATCCATCCAACCCGCGGGCTCGCTCCCGAACCGGTCGATGTCGGAGTCAGCCACGGCCGCATCACCGCCATCCGCCCACGCGGGGAGCTGGATGCCGGTACGGCGACGGTGCTTGATGCCCAGGGGTCGCTGCTCTCGCCACCGCTGGTCGATCCGCACGTCCACCTCGATGCGGTGCTCACTGTCGGCGAGCCGCGCCACAACGAGTCCGGGACGCTGATCGAGGGGATCCTGACCTGGGCCGAGCGCAAGCCCTCGCTCACCATCGAGGATGTGAAGCGGCGCGCTCGCGAGGCGATCCTGTGGGAGGTGGCCCAGGGGACCGGCCTGATCCGGTCCCACGTCGACGTCTGCGATCCGAACCTCGTGGCGCTGCGCGCCCTGCTCGAGCTGCGCGACGAGGTGCGCGACCTGGTCGACCTGCGGCTGATCGCCTTCCCGCAGGACGGGATCCTCTCCTTCCCCGACGGCGAGGAGCTGATGCGCGAGGCGATGCGCCTCGGCTGCGACGTGATCGGCGGCATCCCGCACTACGAGTGGACGCGCGACGACGGGGTCGAGGAGGTCCACTTCATCTTCGACCTGGCCAAGGAGACCGGCCGGCCGATCGACCTGCACTGCGACGAGACCGACGACGACCGAATCCCGCTTCCTGGAGGTGGTCGCGGCGCGCGCCATGCGCGACGGGATGCAGGGACGAGTGGTGGCCGGCCACACCACGGCGATGGGCTCCTACAACGACGCCTACGCCTTCAAGCTGATCCAGATCCTGCGCCGCGCCGGGGTCACCATCGTGGCCAACCCGCTCGACAACATCGTGCTGCAGGGACGCTTCGACACCTACCCCAAGCGACGGGGCATGACCCGCGTCAAGGAGCTCGACGCGGCCGGGATCAACGTGGCCTGTGGGCATGACTCGATCATGGATCCGTGGTACCCGCTGGGCCGCGGCTCGATGCTGAACGCCCTGTCGATGCTCGTCCACGTGGGCCAGATGACCGGGCGCGCCGAGCTGTTCCGGGCCTACGAGATGATCACCACCAACGCGGCGCGCGCAGCCGAGGTCGAAGGATGGAGCATCGCCGAGGGATCTCCGGCCAACTTCGTCGTCTTCGACTGCACCGATGAATCGGAGGCGATCCGCCTGCAGCCGGCCGCATGCTGGGTCGTCCGGGGAGGCCGCATCGTGGCCGAGACAGAGCCGGCCCACAGCGTGGTGCATGTCGGCGAGGAGACCCGCCCGGTCACCTTCGTCAAGCCGGCGTTCGGAACCTGAAGGGAGGCTGCACAGCGAGTCACTGACGCCCGGGGGCTGTCAATGGTGGTCCGACGACCGCGACCAGGTTCGCGGCGCCGCGTGAGGGAAGGGAGTCGATCTGGAGATGGCGATGATGGACGCAGCAAGCCGCGAGGGCATGCCCACGCGCGAAGGCGACCTCACAATCGAAGCGCACGGGATGGAGCCGATCCCGGAGAACGCCCGCTACGGCTCGGTCGGTCGAGTCTTCACGGTCTGGTTCACGCCGAACCTGGTGCCGGCAGCCTTCTTCATCGGGACGCTGGTGACTTTGAGCTTCCTGCAACTGGGGTTCGTCACCTCGATCCTGGCGATCGTGGTCGGCAACCTGGTCGGCTCGTTCTTCGTCGCGCTGTTGAGCACCATGGGCCCCAGGCTTGGCCTGGCCCAACTGCCTGCCGCAAGGCTGCCCTTCGGCAAGTCGATCGTCCTGCCGGGCATGCTGAACTGGTTCAGCACCATCGGCTGGGACGGAATCAACAACGTCTTCGGGGCAATTGCCCTCACGATCCTCATTCCCGCTCTGCCGTTCTGGGTCGCGCTGCTCGTGGTCGTCGTGGCCCAGGGCACGCTCGGGATCTTCGGGTACGAAGCGATCCATACCTTTGAGAAGTGGGGCGCGGTCCTGCTGGGGGCGATGTTCGTCATCCTGTCGATCTCGATCGCCGGGCAGGCGGACACGAGCCTGGTCGACGGGTTCAGCGGACTCGACCAGATTGGCGCATTCGTCTCGATGGTGGCCATCGTGGCCAGCTTCGTCCTGGCGTGGAGCCTGTACGCCTCGGACTATTCCCGCTACCTGCCGGTCTCCACCTCGTCGAGAAAGGTCTTCTGGTACACGCTGGCGGGGATGGGGCTGGCGTCGGCCTGGCTCGAGATCCTCGGTCTCCTGGTGGCGACGCAGGCGACCGGTGGCGAGTCGAGCGACACCATCTACGCGGTGCTGGGGGGCAGCGGCGCGATCATGGCCAGCCTGGCCATGGTGGCGATCGTCATCGGGACCGTTGCCGTGAACGCCATGAACGACTACACCGGCTCACTGTCGCTGCAGGCTGCCGGAGTCCGGATCAAGCGGATCTACTCTGCGGCGGCTGTGGCTGTCCTGGGGTTCGGGTTCACGTTGGTGCTCCAGAACAGCGGTGACTTCTCCTTGAACTTCTTCAACTTCCTGCTGTTCATCAGCTACTGGATCTCGCCCTTTGTCGGCGTCGTCCTGATGGACTGGTGGCTGCGGGGTCGAAAGGCCGATGCGCGCTCCATCGTCAACTACGCGCGTCTGCCCAGCGGCACCCTGGCGCTCGTCGCCCTGGTGGTGGGATTCGCGGTGGGGATTCCGTTCCAGAACTCATCGCTGGGCTATGAGTGGGGCGGACCGTTCAACTATGTGACCGCCAACTATCTCCACTACGCAGACCTCGCCTACTACGTCGGCGGGGCCGTGGCGGCGTTGATCTACTGGCTCGGCGCCCGCTCGAGCCTCAAGGCGAGCTAGGCGGATCTGGACCCCGGCGGCCACGCCGTCGGGGTCCAATTCATTTTCCGAGGCTCAGTCCGCGCCGGGTAGCTGCGGCGGCTCGTGGACGACCGGAACCAGGTCGAGCGACGCGACGTGGGCGGCGATCTCGGCGGCAGTCGCGATCCACAGCCCATCGATGGCCTGCGCCCGCTCGATCAGCGCGTCGAGGGCAACCGCGCGAGAGGCTCGGCCGGAGATGAACGGGTGGTTCGTCAGGATGAACAGGCCGCCCTCGGCGACGAGCGCGTCGAGTTCCAGGCTCCACCGGGCGAGGACGTCGGCCGGGCTGGCGATCACGCCGGAACCGGTGATCCCCGGCAGGTAGTTGTATGGCTCCCAGTCATCGAGGCTCCAGTGCGCCGGCAGCTCGATGATGCTCGCAGCCGCCGGTTCCGGACCTGTCGCCAGGCGGTAGGGGTGATCGGCGTCCATCAGGCCGCTGTCGTAGGCGAAGCCGTGCCTGGCAAGCAGGGCAGGGAGCCGGTAGCTCAGCTCCCACATCGGCGCCCGGTAGCCGAGCGGACGCACCCCGGCCACGCGGTCGAGCGCCTCGAGACCGCGCAGCAGGCGACCCTCCTCGGTGGCCTCATCGGTCGCACTGCGTGCCCCCTCGTGCAGGTAGCCGTGGTGGCCGATCTCGTGGCCGGCATCGCGAATGGCACGCACCACCGCGGGCCACCGCTCGGCGGTGTAGCCCGGCACGAAGAAAGTGGCCCGCAGGCCGCGGCGCTCAAGGATCCGCAGGATGCGCGGCACCCCGGTCCGCGGTCCGTAGGCCTGGTGGCTCATCACGTCGAGCCAGTCGATCGCCTCCGGGTGGTCGAAGAGCACCACGCTCTCCGCATCGACGTCGAACGTGAAGCAGGCGGCGGCCCGCACCCCATCGGGCCAGCGGAAACCGGGTGGCAGCGGCGACCGCCAGTTGAGCGGGGGCTCGGTCATCGCGCCAGCCGGCGCAGGGCGACCAGCGAGAGCATCTCATAGGCGAGGTTCGCCGCCAGGGTCGCCGTCTGGCCGGCCGGGTCGTAGGCCGGGATCACCTCGACGACGTCGAAGCCGACGAAGTCGATGCCGGTGAGCGCCCGGACCACTGCCAGCATGTCGTGAGCCGATGGCCCACCGGCCTCCGGCGTGCCCGTGCCCGGCGCGAAGGCAGGGTCGACCACGTCGATGTCGAAGCTGATGAAGGCGGGGCCCGCTCCGACCCGCCGACGGATGCGGGCCGCCACCTCGGTCGGACCGAGCTGGAAGAGGTCTTCGGTGGTGAGGTACTCGAGCCCCAGCTCGGCCCGCAGCCCGGTCCAATCGGTGGCGTCGTACAGCGAGCCGCGCAGACCGACCTCGATCGAGCGAGCCACATCGACCAGCCCCTCCTCGATCGCGCGCCGCATCCATGTCCCGTGGTTGTACTTCTCGCCGAAGTAGCTGTCCCAGGCGTCGGTGTGCGAGTCGAAGTCGATCACCGCCACCGGCCCGAGTGAGCGCATCGCCCGCAGGTGCGGGAGGGTGCAGGCATGGTCGCCGCCGATCAGCAGCGGCACCACGCCCGCCTGCACCATCGGGCCGATGGCCGCCTCGATGGCCTGGTAGCTGCGCTCGGTGTAGCCGGGGACGATCGCCACATCGCCGAAATCGACGCACGACAGGATGTCGAACGGCTTGACGTCGAGGTTGGCGTTGTATGGGCGGAGCATGACGCTGGCCGCTCGGACCGCGTTGGGACCGAACCGGCCGCCAACCCGGTAGGTCACCCCGGTGTCGAACGGAACGCCAACCACCGCCAGGTCCACGCCATCGAGGTCCGAGACGAGCGGGAGGCGGGCAAAGGTGGACGGGCCCGTGAAGCGCGGGCTCTTGAGGGAATCCTCGGGCACATAGCGTGGCGCCACGGGCTGAGTCTAGCGGGCTGACACGCCCATTCGATCAGCGCCGTGCGCGCCGGCCGGTGCGGGGGGTCGAAAGCGTCGCGCAGGCCATCGCCGAGCAGGGTGAAGCCGATCAGGTAGGCGGGCAGGTAGACCCATGCGGCAAACACCGCGGCGGCCACAGGCGATGGCCGGATCTACGGCCACCCGTTGCCCTTGGTGCTCGCCCGCCTCCACTGGGATGCGGCGGGGCGAACTGGCCGGGTTGAGGGTCGAGGACATCGACTTCGACCAGGACAGCGTCAGGCGCGGGCCAGGCTCCCGGATGTGGCTCCCCGGCGGGAAAGCGAATCGACGCTCACCGCGGCGAGGAGGACGAGGCCCGTCGCGATCAGCTGCCACTGAATGGGCAGCCCAAGCAGGTAGAGGCCGTTGTAGATGGCCCCGATCACCAGGCCACCCAGGAGGCCGTGGATCGCCCTGCCCCGTCCCCCGAACAGGCTCGTACCGCCGATGACCGCCGCGGCGACGGCGTACAGGACGAGCTGGCCCCCGTTGATGTTGGTGGTCATCCCACCCAGCTGGGAGAGGTAGATCACGCCGGCGAGCCCCGCGGTGAGCGAGCAGAGGACGAAGCCCATTGTCCGGACTCGGGGCACGTTGATGCCGGCACGCCGGGCCGCCTCGGGATTGCCGCCAACGGCGTAGATGTGGCGTCCGAAGGGGGTCCGCTCCAGCAGCAGCGTCCAGGCCATGAGCACGACGAGGACGAGGGGCACGACCCACGGGACGCCGATGATCGGCAGGAACTTTCCTCGGTTCACGTTGCAGATGGCTACGACGACGATCCCGGCAACAGCGAGCGCGGCGATCTTGGCGACCGTCAGGCCCACGGGCGGAGCGACCAGGCCGCTGCGGCGCCGCCCGGCGTCCCGCAGCCACAGGATCGCGCCGAGGATCGCGACGATCGCCGCCAGCCCGATCCAGGCGACCAGCGGATCGATGTAGGCGTACACGATGCCGTACAGGAACTGCTGGTTCGGCTGCACCGTGCTGGTGATGCCGACGCCCCCGGCGGGGCCCAGGATGATGATCATGACCCCGAACCAGAGCAGGTAGCCGGCCAGGGTGACGACGAATGCGGGCATCCGCAGCCGGGTGATGATGAATCCATGAATGGCGCCGATTCCCGCGCACACCAGCAGGGCAGCCACGATGGCCAGCCACCAGGGCCAGTTGGTGTTGGGCTGCACCAGGTTGGCGGCCACGATCCCGCCGATCGCCGCGACGTAGCCGATCGAGAGGTCGATCTCCCCGAGCAGCAGGACGAAACCCTCGCCCATTGCCAGCACGATGAAGACGGCGCTCTGGTCGAACAGGTTGACCAGGTTGCCCGGCGAGAGGAACACGTGATTGGGGCTCACGATGGTAAAGACCACCGTGACGGCCACAATGGCCAGGACCACGGGGAGGATGCCCGCGTCGCCGCCCCTCGCCCGCGCGACAAACGCCCGCAGATACTGGCCCAGCGACTGCGCCAGGATCTCCGGCGGGATGACCTCGACCGCCGCGGCGGTCAGGTCGGGTGCGGATTCAGCCTCGGCAGCGACTTTGTCGGGGACGACCGGGGCCCCCGGCGGGCCCTCGTTCGGTGTCATGCGTCAGTCCTGCCGTCGGCGGCATCGAGTGCGAGCACCTCGCGGCTCGACTCACCGGTCGTCATGAAGTCCACCACGCTCTGCCGGTCGAATGACGAGAGCCAGTCCTGGGCGACCATCCGGCCGAGGCGGAGGACGGCGATCCGGTCGGCGACCTCGAAGACGTCGTTGAGGTTGTGGGAGATGACCATCACGGCGAGACCGTGGTCCTTGAGCCGCCGGATGAGCTCGAGCACCATCATGGTCTGCGCTACCCCGAGGGCTGCCGTGGGCTCGTCGAGCATGACCAGCCTCGAGTTCCACATGACCGCCTTGGCCACGGCCACGGCCTGGCGCTGGCCCCCGGACAGCGTGGCGACGGGCTGCCGGATCGAGCGGACCGTGGTCACCCGCAGGCTCGCCAGGGTCTCCGCCGCGGCCCGCTCCATGCTGTCCTCGTCGAGGAAGGCGCGGTGCACGCGCTCGCGGCCGAGGAACATGTTCTGGACGATGTCCAGGTTGTCGGCGAGGGCCAGGTCCTGATAGACGGTCTCGATCCCCAGCGAGGCCGCATCCTTGGGGGTCCTGATATGGACCGGGCGGCCCTCCCAGAGGATCTCGCCATCGTCGGGCTGATGGATGCCGGCGATGCACTTGGTCAGCACCGATTTGCCGGCTCCGTTGTCGCCACACAGGGCGGTCACATGGCCGGCCGGCAGGTCGAGGTCGACTCCGTACAGCGCCTGGACGGCGCCGAAATGCTTGCTGATTCCCCGCAACCTGAGCAGCGGCTCCGTGTCCGCCGGCGCATCCACGGTCGCCTGCCCACCGGCACGCGCGCTCGAATTGGGATCGTTACGTGCTTCCGTCACGTCCATCGCGTCGTCCCTTGAGGTCGTGCCGCCATGTCAGTCGACATCATGATGACGCCATGCGCGCTCCGGCGAGCGGCGAAATCACGACCGTGCCGCACCCGCCCGGGGCGGATGCGGCACGAAGGCTTCGCGTGAGCGTTCTACGCTCGCGATGGCGTCGTACGCTACCGCGAGCCTGTGGCCTGCTAGTGGATGCCGGCCGCCGTGCAGACGTCGGCGCCGACCGCAGCGCACAGGTCCGCCACAACGATGAACTTGTCCGTGATCACCGTCGCTTGCATGTTCGCGGCGTTGGTCCAGTACGGGGTCAGGAGAACCGCCGGCTGGGTCGTAGACGCGTTCGCGGGATCGGTGGTTGTTCCGTTCACGAGGCCGCTCGGCGGGGTCTGACCGGCGCGGAGGTACGTGACAAGGGCCACCGCGGCCTGGGCCTCGAGGTAGATCGGCTTGTAGACCGAGCCACACTGCCAGCCCTGGAGGACGTACTCCATGCCCTGAAGAGTCGCGTCCTGCCCGACGGTCGGGACCGTCTTGGCCGGGACGCCGGCCGCCTTCAGCTTGGTGATCACGGCGCCGGCCAGGCCGTCGTTGGCCTCGACCGTCGCGTTGATCTCCGGGTGCGCTGTAAAGGCCTGCTGGAAGATGGTGCCGCCCTGGTCGTTGTTCCAGCCGGGGGCAAGCTGCTCACCGACGAGCGTCATGCCGGCGCTGTTCGTGGCACCTGCGGCGACCTGGGCCACCTCCTGGCCCCAGATCACCGAGTTGTAGCCCTTGGCGAAGTCGATCGCGTTCGGGTCGGTGTCCTGGCCACCGTCAACCGTGAAGACCTTCGGACTGGTGACGCCCCACTCGGTGACGCAATCCATGAAGCCCTGGCCGATCAGCTTGCCCACCTGTACGTTGTCGAAGCTGACGTAGTAGGTGTCGGTGCCCTGGAACGTAGCGCGGTCATAGCTGACCATCGTCACGCCCGCTGCCGCGGCGGCCGCCTGGATCTGGTTGCCGGTCGTGCTGTCGATCGGGTCGACGAGCAGGACCTTGGCCCCGGCCTGGATGTCGGCCTGGGCGAGCGCCAACTGTGTGGTGGTGGTGCCGGCGGCGTTGTCGATCTTGAAGTCAGCCGCGCCGTAGCCGGCGGCCGTGAAGGCCTGGGTGAGATACGGGAGGTCGTAGCTGGTATAGCGGGCCGATGACGTGGTGTCGGGGAGGATCACCCCAACGAGGCCGGAACCTGCAGCGAAGATTGGCTTCAACTGCGCCATGGCGGCGAAGGTGCTGTCAAACGAATCGACGGTGAGTGCCGGTGCCGCCGACGGAGCGGCCGATGTCGACCCAGCGGCCGATGTCGACGGGGTCGGCGTTGGTGAGCTACTACAAGCGGAAATAACGATCGCGGCGGCCGCTACCGCGGCCAGCAGCGTTGCGCGGCTTTTCAACTGTGGTCTCCTTCTTGGACCATCGTAGTCACAATGCGTGGAGGCTACCACACGGTCGGCGAGGGGGCTGCCGGCGCCGGCTGCCGGCAGCAGGCCGCTCCCCAGCAGCGGGATGAGCAGGCGGCGAATCATCGAATGGCGAGCCACGACGGAACCCTCGCGGGAGCCTCGGCTGCTCACCCGGTAAGAGCGTGAGGAAGCCACCCCAGGTCCGATCCGGATCCGCGGGCAGCCAACCACTGGCCTGAAAACTCTCCCGTCAGGACGAGGGTGATGGTCCCATCAGTCGATGCCGGCATCGGGCAGGTAGCGGTGCAGGATATCGAGGTTGCCGCCGTAGTAGAGGACGTTGGTGGCGGGGTCGGGCATCGATCCCCCGCGTGATGAGGGTGTGAAAGTGGCGTACGGGTCGGAACGGCAGGTCGGCGGGAATCTCGAGGACCCACGCCTTCTCATGTCCGGCGGCGGTAGTCGGGCGAGGCCACCTGCTTGAAGCCAGCACGCAAGCACCAACTTAGGGCCTGTAGCCGAATTCTCCCGTTCGATTCGCGGGTTTGTGCCAGACAAGCGGACGCAGCCGGCCGACAGGCTGGGTCCCATGAGCTTCGCGATCGCGTTGACCGATGAGCAGTGGGAGTTGGTCGCGGACCTGTTCGACCCACCCGGTCGACGGGGCGCCCCGGCGCAGATCCCGCGCCGCGCGATGGTCGAGGCGATGCTGTTCCTCGCCCGCACCGGCTGCCAGTGGCGCTATCTGCCCGAGCGCTACGGGAAGTGGACCGCGGTCTGGGCCCAGTGGCGGCGCTGGCGGGCGAACGGCGTGTGGGCGCGGGCGATGGCCCGCCTGGCGGTGGTCGTCCGGCTGCTCCACGACCGCGAGCCGCTCCCGTCGATGGTCATGGTCGACGCCCAGACGGTGAAGGGTGGCCGCTACGGGCCGACGTTCCACGAGGCCGGTGGCCGAGGTGGCCGGACGATCGGCACCAAGCGGACGCTGCTCGTCGAGATCCTCGGCCTGCCGCTCGCCGCGCGCGCGGACTCCGCTCGACCCCACGACGTGGTCGCCGCCCGCGAGCTGTTGCGCGACCGCCTGGCCGATCTCCCGCGCGTGCGGGCGATCGTCGGCGACCGGGCCTACCGCGGTCTCGCCAGGCTCGCCGGGCGCAAGCACGTCGTGCTCGACATCAAGTCGCCGCCGAAGGGCGCGAGCGGCTTTGTCCCGATCCGGCCGCTCTATCGGGTCGAGCACGCCTTCGCCCAGCTCGGCCGCTGGCGCCGCCTGTCGCGCTGCTACGAAGGCAGCCAGGCGAGCGCCCGGGCCTGGCTCGAGGTCGCCTCGGTCGGCTATCTCGCCTGGCGGGCAGCCGCCTGACCGGACGGATCTCGCGCGGCGCGTCAGCGACGCCATCGGCCCCAAGGTGGCCCGAATCCGCGTCGGATGCTGCCTCGGAGCGTCCACCCCCAGCCCGTCATGTCCGCGCTGCCGTCAGCTCTCTCCACTCGCCGCGCCGGTGTCACCGCAGGTCATGCCCGCCACCCCTCAGGTCGGGTGAATTCGGCTACAGGCCCTCAGGCCCGGGGCGTCAGGTGGGGCGTCAATCAGAACACCCAGACTGAGCTTGAATGGCTGGAGCCGAAGGAGGGATTCGAACCCTCGACCGACGGTTTACGAAACCGTTGCTCTACCCCTGAGCTACTTCGGCCCGATGACGACAGGGCCGGAGTCTAACAGCGACCCCCATCGGTGTCACACCGTAGCTACTCCGGCGGCAGGGCGCCGTGGAGCAGCTCTTGGCGCCACGCAGCGGGATCTGACGGAACTCGGCCTCCGGCCCCGGCACGGGGCTTGCCGACAGGTCGCGGCGATCGAGCGACCACTACGCGGTAGTACTCGCACACGTCGTTCAACGGACAGGCCTCGCAGGTCGGTCGCCGGGCGTGGCAGACCTCCCGGCCATGCCGGATCAGTTCAACGTGAAACGGATAGACCTCCCCGGGCTGGAGCGATACCTCGAGAATATCGTGGGCGCTGGCGACATCGGTCTTTGGCGGCAGGAGCCCCAGTCGCGAGGCGACCCGGAAGACGTGCGTGTCAACCGGGAGCGCGGGTCTGCCAAAGGCGAACAACAGCACGATGGCCGCCGTCTTTGGCCCGACGCCCGGCAGCCGACCGAGCCAGGCCTTTGCCTCCGCCAGCGGGATGTCGGCCAGGAACGAGAGGTCGAAGGGCGCGTCGGCGGTCGCGTCACGCACCTCGGCCAGCACCGATTGGATGCGCGGCGCCTTGATGTTGGCCAGCCCCCCGGGCCGGATCACCTCCACCAGCTCGTCGGTTGGCGCAGCCAGCACGGCATCCCAGGTGGGATAGCTCGCTCCCAGCCGCTCGAATGCCCGCGCCGAGTTGGTGTCCGAGGTGTTCTGCGACAGGATCGTCAGGATCAGCTCGGCGGTGGCATCCAGGCGAGGAGCGGTCCAGGTGGGATGGTCGTAGCGCTCGCCGAGCCGATCAAGCACGACCGCCACTCCTGCTCGACGGCGACGGCGGTCAGCTGCCAGCTTCTGGCGGCTCGGAGCGGGCGCGCGGCTCATCGGTCCCGGCGCACCCTAATCCTCGATCCGGCGCAGCTTCCTGGGGCGCTGGCCGTGGCCATGCGCCAAGGGTACCCCCGATCAGGACCGGTCGTAGAGCTTGAGCTGGCCCTCTTCGACCTCGGCTCCCACCTCGCCGCGGATCTGGTCCCAGGCCGCCAGGTCCCACTCGCCGACGAAGGTGATGGCGGTCCCCTCCTTGCCGGCGCGCGCCGTACGCCCGACCCGGTGCACGTAGGTATCGGCGTCCTCGGGGATGTCATAGCTGACGACGTATGGCAGGTCGACGATGTCCAGGCCGCGCGAGGCGACGTTGGTGGCCACCAGGTACTGGATCTTGCCGGCCTTGAAGTCCGCGAGGGTGTGATCACGCTCCCGCTGCGAGAGGCCACCGTGGAGGGCCGCCACGTTCTTGCCGCGACGCGACAGGGTGGCGGCCAGCCGGTCGACCCCGATCTGAGTGTGGCGGAAGACCAGGAGCCGATCGAATCCGAATTGCGAGGTCAACTCGAGCAGCGCGGCCGCCTTGTCCTGCTCGGCCACGAAGTAGACCAGCTGGCGGACCGTCTCAACCGTCCGCATCTCCGGCCGCACCACGATCTGCTCGGCCTGCTTGTCCATGAACCGATCGCAGATGCGCAGGATGGCATAGGGCATGGTGGCCGAGAAGAGGGCCGTCTGGCGTTGCCGCGGGCAGCGCGCCAGGATCGTCTCGACGTCGACGATGAAGCCCATGTCGAGCATGCGATCGGCCTCGTCGAGGATCACGGTGTGCACCCGATCGAGGCGCAGCTCGCCGCGTCGGATCAGGTCAAGCACGCGCCCCGGCGTGCCAACCACGACCTGCGCCCCCCGATGCAGGGCGGTCACCTGGCGGTCCATGCTCGAGCCGCCGTAGATGGCCACCACAGCCACGTTGCGGAAGACGCCGAGCCGGCGGATCTCCTCGGTCACCTGCACGCACAGCTCGCGGGTCGGGGTCAGCACCAGCGCCTGGACGAAATGGGCGGTGGGATCCACCTTCTCGACGATCGGGATCCCGAAGGCGGCGGTCTTGCCGGTGCCGGTCTGTGCCTGGCCGATCAGGTCCTTCCCGGCGCGCAGCGGACCGATGGCGCGGGCCTGCACCTCGGTTGGGCTGGTGAAGCCCATCTTCTCGATCGCGCGGGCGATGGTGACGGGAAGCTCGATCTCGCCGAACCGATGCGAACGCTGCGCCGCCATGACAGCGGCCATGAGGGGCGAGGCTTCGAGATCGTCGGCGGGGGTGTCGCCGTATACAGCTGGCTGGACGGGCGGCGAGGTCGCTCGACGCGGCGCGCGTGCGCGCCGCGGAGCGGCTGGGGATTCAGTCTCTGGCAAACGGGGCTCCAAACGGGAGGGTGGGTCGAGCTCGATCGTACCACGACGCCGCTTGACGGGCCTCGCCCCTCTATCTGATACTCAGTATCACCTATGCCGCTCACCGCCATCCTGGCCTGGTCTGCGCGCTTTGCGGCTCGGTCGAGGAGGTCGGCGAGGGATACATCCGCCCGGTCGCGGAGCGCGTGGCGGCGGACTGCGGATTCGTGATCGACGACGCGCGCCTCGACTTCTACGGCCGGTGTGCGCGATGCGCCGCGGCCAAGAGCTAGGGCGCCACCCAGGCGCAGTTCAGCTGCCCCGGCATCGAGCCGGCGGCCGGGCTAGACCGATGCGGAGGCGCCGCTTCGGGGTGCCGGCCGATCTCCCGGCACCTCGCCATCGGAACGATCAGCCGCCCCATCGGTCCTGGGCGGCCGGGCGTAGCCGGTCGGATGGCTCAGGCGCCAGGCCCAGGCATCGGCCAGCATCTGCTCGAGCTTCGAGTACTCAGGCTGCCAGCCCAACTCTCGACGAGCGCGTCGCGATGAGGCGACCAGCACCGGCGGATCACCCATCCGGCGCTTGACGACGCGCGCCGGGATGGCGCGACCGGTCACCTTGCGTGCGGCTTCAACCACCTCGCGCACGCTGAAGCCGGCCGCCGAGCCGAGGTTGTAGACCTCGAAGCTCGGGTCGCCCTCGCCAGTCGCCTCCAGCGCGAGGAGATGCGCAGCGGCCAGGTCGCGGACGTGGATGAAGTCGCGGATGCAGGTGCCGTCAGGGGTGGGATAGTCCTGGCCGAAGATCTGCACGTGGGTCGCGTCGCCTGCCGCGACGCGCAGCACCAGCGGCATGAGGTGCGTCTCCGGCTCGTGCTCCTCGCCATTGCGTTCCGTGGCACCGGCCACGTTGAAGTAGCGCAGGCTGATCGCCCGGAAGTCATGGCTGGCCGCAAACCAGCGCATGGCGCCCTCGAAGGCAAGCTTGGTGGCGCCGTACGGGTTGATCGGCTCGGTGCGATCGGCCTCGGCGATCGGCACGCGGCGCGGCTCACCGTAGACGGCAGCGGTCGACGAGAAGACGATGCGGTTCACCCCCGATGAGCGCATCGCCTCGAGCAGTGTGACCCCGCCGGCCACGTTGTTACGATAGTAGAGCCCCGGATCGGCCATGCTCTCGCCGACCAGCGACTTCGCGGCGCAGTGCAGGACGGCCTCGATCCTGTCCTCGCGGAACAGGCGCTCCAGGCGCGCGCGGTCTTCGATCGAGCCACGCCACAGGCGGGCAGGCTTGACCACGGCCGAGGCATGCCCGGTCGACAGGTCGTCGTAGACGGTCACCTGGTGGCCCGCGTCGACGAAGGTCTCGACGCTGGTCGAGCCCACGTAGCCGGCGCCACCGACGACCAGGATCCGCAACCTCGACCTCCTCTCCCGTCGCCTAGCCGACCGCGGCTCGCCGCGGCGGCAGGCCACCGGCGTCGCGTTCGACCGACAGCGCGCCAAGCGCGGCGCGCGCCAGCGGATCGGTGAAAACGGTGGAGATGCAGGTCGCTCCGGCGGCCACGGCAGCGAGGAGCTCGTCGGCCGCACCGAATCGAGCCGCCGCCTTCACCTCGAGGCGGGGCCCCACGCTGTCACGCAATAGCCGCACGTGCGTCATGGCGTCACCGGGCGAAGCGTCGCCGCTCGAGCCGACCACGTGGTCGGCGCCGGCGCGTTCGGCCAGCCGGCATGCCCTGCGGACCAGCTCGTCCGGCAGCAGGGCGGCCTCGATCACGACCCCGGCGGTGGCCAGGGCAGCGTGCGCCATCTCGACCACCGAGCGGAGGTCATGGAGCACCGCATCATCGTCTCCGGAGATAAGGGCGCCTGCGTTCAGGACGCAGTCGAGGCTGACCGCGCCGTGCTCCAGCGCACGCGACGCCTCGTACGCTTTCACCGCGCCGATCTGACCGCCGTGGTCGCTGCCGATGACGGTGCCCAGGCGGACCGGTGATCGGCCCAGCAGGCGCCGCGCCGGCGCGACCAGCCAGGGGCTGACGATCAACCCCGACAGGTCATGCTCGATGACGAGGGCCATGGCTCCGTCCAGGTCGGCCAGCGAGTCGGTGGGCAGGGTCAGTCGATGCTCGAGGCGCGCGGCGAGGCGCGCAAGGGCGGTCATCGCTGGGTTGGGATCCTCCGCTCCAGGTCGATCGGCGCGTGGGCACGCGCTCCGGACCGCCGATTGTAGCAGTGCCCTAGAAGGGATCCGTCGAGGCCCACTCGCGCGCGAGCGCCAGCAGGACCGGACGCTCGTTCAGCGAGGGGTCCTCCAGGACCGCCTCGAGCAGGCGGGACAGGAGCCTGCCGATGCGTGGGCCGGGCGGGATGGCCAGCTCGTCGGCGAGGATGTGGCCATCGACGGCGAGCTGTCGCGTGTCCAGCGGATCGGCCGCCACCGCCGCGAAGGCGCGCGCCGCCAGCTCGGCCAGTCCACCCTCGGGCGGCTGGTTGAAGCCCGACGCCACATCGTCGGCAGCGCGCAGCGCGAAGAGGTCGTCGAGCAGGTCGACCCCGACTCGTCGGATGAAGCGGCGCACGGCGGCATCGGTCCATTCGCCGCTGTAGGCGAACATGTGGTGGCGGACCAGGCGCCCGACCCGAACGATCTCGCTGCGGGGAAAGCGGAGCCGTCGGAGGAGCGCCTCGGCAAGGTCTGCACCAACCGTTTCGTGGCCGATGAAGTGGCCGTCGGCCAACGTGGTGGCCTTGCCAAGGTCATGCAGCAGACCGGCGAGCCGCAGCGTCGGGTCGGTAGCCGGCAGCGCATCCAGCGCCCGCAGGGAGTGGTCGAGCGCGTCGCCGAGAAGGGCCTTGGCCTGCGGTACCCCGCGCAGGGCGGCCAGCTCCGGCACCAGGACCGCCAGCAGCCCAAGCTGCTCCGTCAGCAGGAAGGCTCGCGACGGTGGGGTGGGGCCCGACAGGATGCGCAGCAGCTCGCCGCGCAGCCGCTCGCCCGACAGCGTGGAGGCCGAACCCGCATGCCGCCGGATAGCCGCTTCGGTGGGTGGATCGATGCGCTGATCGAAGCGGGTCGCGAAGCGCACCGCTCGGACCAGCCGCAGGGCGTCCTCCACGAAGCGCGCGTCGGGATCGCCGACCGCTCGCAGCAGGCCATGCTGGAGGTCATCGGCGCCGCCGAACGGGTCAACCAGGAGACCGATGTCGCCCGGCTGCTGCGGCAGCCAGGCGATGGCGTTCATGGTGAAGTCACGCCGTGCCAGGTCGTCGATCAACGAGCGGCCCCAGCGGACGTGGTCGGGGCGCCGCCGGTCGCGGTAGTTGCCCTCGATCCGATAGGTGGTCACCTCGATCCCGCGCTCGCCGCCCGGGACCATCACCGTGACGGTGCCGAACGGGTTCTGCCAGGTCGACCCCGGAAAGCGGGCGGCAACGACCTCCGGCGGCGCGGAGGTGGCCACGTCCCAGTCGGCCGGCGCCTCGCCGCGCAGCAGGTCGCGCACGCAGCCTCCGACCAGGGCGGCCTCCTCTCCGACCTCGGCCAGGCCGGCGAGCACCGCCGCCACCGGCTTCGGAAGCCTGACGCTGAGCCGATCTCCGTCGCGCATCGGTCCGCCTGCCGCCACGCAGGCTAGGCGCCCGGAGCGGCCGAGTCGCTCAGGAAGAGGTAGGAGCGCCAGGCGTCGTTCTGCTCGTCGGCAAGGTAGCTGCCGTACAGGTAGCGCACGTCGGCTCGGGGGGCACGCGGCTCGCGCCTCAGCGTGACGCGGGCCTCGGCCAGCGTCTTGCTGCCCTTGCGGTGGTTACAGCTGCGGCAGGCCGCCACCAGGTTCTCCCACTCGTGACGCCCGCCGCGATGGCGCGGCATGACGTGGTCGATGGTCAGGTCGCGGCTCACTGCGCCGCAGTACTGGCAGGTGTGCGCGTCGCGCGCGAAGACCTCGCGTCGGCTGAGCTTCACCCGTGGGCGCGGGCGCCGCACGAGATAGACGAGGCGGATGACCGATGGCGCTGCGATCGCCAGCGTCGGCGTGTGGATCACCTGGTGGTTCCGCTCCAGCAGCTCGGCCTTCTCGGCGCCGAGCAGGTTGAAGGCACGCCTGATGTCGCAGACGTTGAGCGGTTCGTAGTTTTGATTGAGGACCAGCACCGGTGCGTTGAACAATCCGCGCCTCCGTGGCGCGGATCATAGCAACGCGTGCGCGGCGGGTCCGCGGTGGCACCAACCCGGACCGCCCGGCGGCTGTTGCGGCCAGGCTGGTGACCGTGGACGGCCGCCGCCGCCGGCCCCACGGCGGACCCCGAGTACAATGCATGGCCGGGAGCGGCGCGCGAACGCCGTCATCGGTCCAAGCACGAAATCGACGCGAAGAGGCTGTATGGCCATCATCGAGACCAGCACCTGGGCGACCAAGGTCGGGCTTGCCCGCATGCTTTCCGGCGGCGTGATCATGGACGTGGTGACCGCGGACCACGCGAAGATCGCGGAGGAGGCGGGCGCCGTGGCGGTCATGGCCCTGGAGCGCGTACCGAGCGATATCCGCAAGTTCGGCGGCGTGGCCCGCATGAGCGACCCCAAGCTGATCGAGGAGATCAAGGCCGCGGTGAGCATCCCGGTCATGGCCAAGTGCCGGATCGGGCATTTCGCCGAGGCGCAGATTCTCCAGCAGCTGGAGGTCGACTTCATCGACGAGTCCGAGGTGCTGACCCCCGCTGACGAAGAGCACCACATCGACAAACACCCAATTCCGCGTCCCGTTCGTGTGCGGTTGCCGCGACCTCGGAGAGGCGCTGCGGCGGATCGGAGAGGGGGCGGCCATGATCCGCACCAAGGGCGAGGCGGGGACCGGCAATATCGTCGAGGCGGTCCGCCACATGCGGGCGGTGATGAGGGGGATCCGCGAGCTGGCTGGCATGCGCGAAGACGAGCTATATGCCGCGGCCAAGGAGCTGCGCGCCCCGCTCGACGTGGTACGGCAGACGGCCGCCCTGGGCGAGCTCCCGGTGCCGAACTTCAGTGCCGGCGGCGTGGCGACGCCAGCCGACGCCAGCCTCATGCGCCAGCTCGGCGCGCAGGCGGTCTTCGTGGGGAGCGGGGTCTTCAAGGCGGAGCACCCCGAGCTGATCGCCCGGGCGATCGTGATGGCCACCACCCACTACGACAACGCGGAGATCCTGGTCGAGGTGAGCACCGGGTTGGGCGAGCCGATGCATGGGCTGGAGCTCTCCGACATCCCGGCTGAGGAACGCCTGGCCGTTCGCGGCTGGTAGTCGGAGCGGACCGATGGCGCAGCCCGCGCCCGCCCCGACGGCCGAGCCGGCCGCACTCAGCCATCAGCGTCGCGTTGGGATCCTCGCCCTGCAGGGCGACGTCCGCGAGCACGCTACCGCCATCCGGGAGCTGGGGGCCGAGCCGGTCGAGGTGCGCCTGCCGCGGGACCTGGTGGGGCTCGACGCCCTGATCCTGCCCGGCGGCGAGTCGACCACCATCCGCAAGCTGATCGAGCGGTACGGTCTGCGGGAACCGATCCTCGCCCTGGCGCGCGGCGGCGCCCCGCTGTACGGCACCTGCGCCGGCCTTATCCTGCTGGCGGAGCGGATCGCTCGACGGCGACGAACCCGTGCTGCCGTTGCTCGACGTGGCGGTCCAGCGCAACGCCTATGGACGGCAGCTCGAATCGTTCGAGGCCGACCTGTCGATCCCATCGCTGGGCGACGAGCCGCTCCACGGCGTCTTCATCCGTGCTCCGGTGGTGAGCGAGGTGGGGCCCGCGGTGGAGGTGCTGGCCCGCGATCCCTCCGGCCGCCCGGTTGCGGTGCGCCAGGGCAAGGTGCTGGCCACCGCATTCCATCCCGAACTGACCCCCGACCGCCGGCTGCATCGACTGCTGTTGGAGATGATCGAGTCGTGAGTGGCCCCGGCGACGCCATCCGCCCGGCCCGCCTCACCGATCGGCCGGCGCTGGTTGATCTGTCGCGCAGCGTGCACGGCTCGGCCGACGCGCATCGGCGTTCGCCTGGGGTGCCCGCGCCCTCGACCGCGCTGCCACGCATCAGTCTCGGGGCGTCTGATTCCATCGTGGCTCTCGCTGCGCGCACCATCGGTCCACCTGGTTGCCGAGGCTGACGGACAGCTGGTCGGCAGCTGCCGGGCGATCGCCGAGCCGCACCGCGAGGACTGGGTCATCATCGAGCTGGACGCGGCCGACCGTCCGCTGGCGGCCGAGGTCCGCTGGTCTCTGCTGCGGGCCCTGATCGACGAGGCCATGCAGCACAACATGGCGCGCATCCACGCCGCGTGCAGCGATGTGCCCGAGAACATAGAGCTTTTCGGGCAGCTCGGCTTCATGGCGTATGCCGAGGAAGAGATCTGGTATCGACCGGCGGAGACGTCTGCGCGGCCCGCTCCTGGCTACGCGCCAGGTTGCCGGGCGGAGGTTCGTCGAGCGCGCCGACCAACGCGGCGACCGATGACGCGCCGGCCCTCCAGGAGGTGAGCCCGTCCGACGCGTGGCACCTATTCGACCTGTGGACGCACACCACCCCGCCGGCAATCGCCCGGCTGGAGGGCTACGGCGCCACCGACTGGGAGCCGGTGGGGCACGAGGGGGTGGTCCCGCGCAGCAGCCTCAACCCGCTCCTGCACTTCAACGCGGTGAACGCCTGGCTACTGCCCGACGGGCGCACGGGTGGCCGGATTCGCCCAGCACGGCGCCTGCCGCGATGGGCCGCACTACCTGCGCTTCCTGATCCGCGACGGCACGGATGGGCTGGCCTTCCTGCAGGCTGCGCTGGCGGCAATGGGAAGCGACGCCACCGCCGCAGGCATCCTGTCGCCGGTGCGAACATACGAGGCGACGGGGCGGCAGGCGGCGACTGCCGCGGGGTTCGAGCCGGTCGGGCGAGTGACGATGCTCGTCCGCGAAGTGAGGGCCAGCGGCCCGCCAACCGGCCATGGTGCCGGCGACCTGAGCAGATCCGAGCCGAGTGGAGGCGAGAGCAGAGCAGCGGTGACCCGCAGAGAGACGACCGACGACCTGGAGGCCCTGATGGAGGCCCTCCCCCCGGAGATCGTGGCACGCTTGCGCACCTTCAAGAACCGGGCCGATCTGCTCGAGGTCGTACTCGACCTTGGACGACGCCCGGAGGCGCGCTTCACCCACGGCGAGGAGGAGCTGCTTGATCGTGAGGTGGGTGAGGCGGAGATCGCCCACGTGATCGGCCATATCGGCGCCTTCGGTGGCGACAACCGCGCCGGAATCGAGCGTACGCTGCATCGAATCAGCGCCATCCGCAACCGGGCGGGCAAGGTGGTCGGACTGACCTGCCGGATCGGGCGGGCCGTCTTCGGGACGATCGACATCATCCGCGACTTCATCGACGGTGGGCAGAGCGTCCTGCTGCTCGGTCGCCCGGGCGTCGGCAAGACGACCATGCTGCGCGAGGTGGCGCGCGTCCTGGCCGATGATCTGGGCAAGCGGGTGATCGTGGTCGACACGTCCAACGAGATCGCCGGCGACGGCGACATCCCGCACCCGGGGATCGGCGATGCGCGCCGCATGCAGGTCCGCACGCCAACCGAGCAGCACGCGGTGATGATCGAGGCGGTCGAGAACCACATGCCCGAGGTGATCGTCATCGACGAGATCGGCACCGAGCTGGAGGCGGCCGCCGCGCGCACCATCGCCGAGCGCGGCGTGCAGCTGGTCGGCACCGCGCACGGCAACACGCTCGACAACCTGATGCTCAACCCGACCCTCTCGGACCTGCTGGGCGGCATCCAGACGGTCACCCTGGGCGACGAGGAGGCGCGGCGGCGCGGAACGCAGAAGACGGTCCTCGAGCGCAAGGCGCCGCCCACGTTCGACGTCGTGGTCGAGATCGTGGAACGTGACAGTGTAATCGTGCACCGCAACGTGGCCGAGACGGTCGACGCCATCCTGCGCGGGCACATGGTCCCGCCCGAGGCGCGGATGCGCGATGAGGCGGGCCAGGTGCGCGCCTCGATCAAGTACGACTACCAGATCAGCGAGACGCCGGCCGGCAACCCCGCCTTCGCTCCGTTGGAGCCGACCGGCGGCTTCGGCGCATTCGGGCGCGGCCGTGGCGGGGCGCTGAGCCTTCGGCCGCTCCCCGGGCGCGGCTCGGCTCGAGAACCCGGACGGGGGCCGCGGGCGATGCCCGGCGAGCGACTCTCCGGCGAACGATTCGAGCCATCGGAGGCATCGGACCCGCGCCGCCATCTTGAGCAGGCGTTCCGCGACTCGAGCGGCGCGGGCGGGCGGTCCGGGACTGAGCCGCAGCCCGCCGAGCGCCGGAGCGCGGCGGGCGGGCGGGCGCACCGTCCGATGGCCCTCTTCGGCTTCGGGGTCAGCCGCAAGCGGCTGGAGCAATCGGTCCGTGAGCTGGGGGTGCCCGTCACCGTCGCCCGCGAGCTCGACGAAGCTGACGCGGTCGTCACCCTGCGCAACTACTACCGTCGCAAGCCGAGCGCGCTGCGCGAGGCGGAGGCGGGCGGGATCCCGATCTACGTGCTGAAGACGAACACGGTCCTGCAGATGGAGAACATGCTCGCCAGCCTGTTCGACCTGGAGGCCGATCCATCCGAGGCGGCCCTGCGCGAGACGGCGGAGGCGATCGGCCTGGTGCAGTCCTCCGGACAGCCGTTGGAGCTGGCGCCGCAGAACGCCTACGTTCGACGGCTGCAGCACCAGTTGGCCGAGCGCAGCAGCCTGATGTCGCGTTCGCGTGGCAGCGAGCCGAATCGCCGGGTCGAGCTGCTTCCCGACGAGGGGCGAGCGTGGCGGTAGGCTGGTGAGCGGCGCGTCGCGCCGCGGCCGCTTCATCACCCTCGAGGGACCCGACGGCAGCGGCAAGACGACCGCGGCCCGGCACCTGGCCGAATGGCTGCGCTCGCGCGGCGAGCCCACCATCCTGACTGGCGAGCCAGGCGGGACGCCGCTTGGCGAGGAGATTCGACGTCTGGTTCTGCACAGCCGTGACGTGTCCGACGACCTGGATCCGCGGGCAGACGCCCTGCTGTTCGCCGCAGCCCGTGCGCAGCACACCGCCCGGCTGATCCTGCCCGCTCTGGAGCGCGGCAGCCACGTGGTCTGCGCCCGCTACCTGGACTCGTCGCTCGCCTACCAGGGCGCGGCTTACGGGATCGATGGGCAGGAGATCCGGCGCCTGCAGCGCTTCGCGACCTATGACACGCTGCCGGACCTCACCATCCTGGTCGACGTGCCGGTCGAAGTGGGGCTCGGTCGCAAGCGAAAGGGGGAATGGAACCGCTTCGAGGACAACGAGGGGGTCCGCTTCTTCGAGACGGTGAGGCGCGCCTACCTGGAGCTCGCGGCCGCCGAGCCGGATCGCTACCGGGTGGTCGACGGCTCGGGCAGCGTCGAGCAGACTGATGCCGCCATCCGAACGCTGGTCGAGCCGATCCTTTTCGGGGCAGAACGCTAGTCTGCCCGTCGCTCCCCTGCGGCATAATCGGCGCAGACGGTTGCCATGCCCAGACCGCCCGGTCGCCAAGGAGCCAGCGCAGATGAAGCTCGTCACCGCCATCGTGCACAGCGAGGATGCCGGCAACCTCGTCGACGCCCTGCTCGAAAAGGAGTTTCGAGCCACCCGGCTGCAATCCTCCGGCGGGTTCCTGAAGCAGGGGAACGCCACCATCCTGGTCGGGGTCGAGGATGACCAGGTCGACGCGGTGCTGGAGATCGTGAGCGCCAACTGCCACTCGCGTCGGCAGTTCGTCAATCCGATGCCGCCGATCATGGAGCCGGGCGAGTTCTACATGCCCTATCCGGTCGAGGTGGAGGTCGGCGGCGCCACCGTCTTCGTGCTGCCGGTCGAGCGCTTCGAGCGCCTCTAGGACCGATGCCCATGGCGGCGCCGGACTGGCTGGCCGCCCTTGAGCAGCTCGCCCCCGACGTGGCGGCGGTGTGGCGCTCGATCGCTGACCGGGGGGTCGCCTTCCGGCAAGAGATCCGCCGGCGCGCCGGACCGGGGACCGCGGCTGGCGTCTTCGCCCAGCAGGAAGCGATCGCCGACGCCCTGGCCGCGGTGCTCGCCGAGCTGCCCGATGCACTCCTGCGCGCGCCCGGCGGCGAAGGGGACTGGAACGTGGCCCAGGCCTTCGCCCACACCACGGGAGCTCGACGCTGGCTCGCCCATGCCGCCGCCCTGACGGCACGCGGCGAGTGGCCGGCGGAAGCGCCACGGGTGGTGCCCGGCGTTCCCGGCCCCGCCGACGCGAGTCGCGAGCAGCTTCTCCTGCTGCTTGACAAGAGCCGCCGCTCGATGGCCGGCTCAGCCGAGGCGATTGCCGGACACGAATCCGAACCATGCCCGCTCGATCATCCGCTGGTCGGCCGGCTGCGCTGCGGCGAGTGGCTCCTGTTCGCCGGTGTGCATGACCTGATGCATCTCGAACAGCTCGACGCGCTGCGCATTCGCGGGACCGGGGAGCCGGACGCCGGAGCAGGCGCATGAGCGAGCGGCCGGCGCCGCTCATGCTGGTGGTCGACACCGAAGCAGGGGCGCAGCCCGACCCGCCCTTCGGCTCGTACGCGGCCGTGGCACTGGCCGGCCGCCAGCTGCTGACCGCCGAGCTGTCGCGACGCTTCGGGGCGCTGGGCGCGGCGGTTGCCCCCCTCACCCGTGAGCCCTCGACGCCGGGGCGGCCGTTCCACTGGGGGCGCTGGTATGCGGTGGCCGCACGCTCAGCGCTGCAACAGGCGCGCGCCGCGGGACGTCGGGTGGACGCACTCGGCTACGCGGGCGCGGGATCCCTGGCGCTGGCCGACGACGACCTGCTCGAGGCGCTTGTCTCCGCGATCCCCGGCGAGGTGGTCGGCAACAACCGCTACAGCACCGATGCCTTCAGCGTGGCGGGCGACCTCGACGCAGCGCTCATGGCGCTCGAGGGCTGTCCCAACGACAACTCCGCGGTGCACTGTCTCGAAGCGGCCGGCTTTGCACCGCGCGACCTGGCCGCCGCGCGCTGGGCCCGCTTCGATGTCGACACGCCCCTCGACCTGGCGCTGCTGCGACTGGCAGGCCGTCTGCTCGATACGCGGCGACCCGATCCCGCCGTGGGCGCCTTCCTGGAGATGGTCACCCTTCCCGGCGGCCGCGCCCTTGAGCTGCCCGGCCTCGAGGCGCTGGGCGCGGTGCTCCGTGATCGCGGTGCGCAGCTGGTGGTGGCCGGCCGCATCCCGTCGAGCGCCTGGGCCTACCTCGAGACGGAGTCCGCCTGCCGGGTCCGCTGCTTCGTGGAGGAGCGCGGCATGCGTGCCGCGCGCGACCTTGCGCCGCGCTCGCTGCTGGCCGACTGGGTGTCACGACTGGGTGCGAGCGACCTGCTGCGCGAGCTCGCCGGCCTGGGCGACGCCGTGATCCTCGACAGCCGCGTGCTGATGGCGGCCCTGGCCGGGTCCTCGGACGCTGCAGCGTGGCCGCCGGAGGAGGAGCGATTCGCCTCGGACTTCGGCGATGCGGCGCGGGTCGCCACTCCGTGGCTGGCGGAGCTGACCTCGGCGGCCGCCGCCGCACCCGTTCCAGTCCTCTTGGGCGGACACGCCCTCGTGAGCGACGGCCTGCGGATCCTGGTCGACGCGGCCTGGCTGGGCCGCTGACCGTGGTCGTCGGGTCAGCCGCGGCGGCGGCCGCCCGCGCGACGGGCTGCTAGACTGTCTGCGAGGCGGCCGGCGACCGTGTGCGGGCCGCACGAGATGAGCACAAACCGTGCGGGACGCGGGAGTCCTGCGCCTCGAGCACCAACGGAGCTGGCATGGATCAGACCGGACTGCTCTACGTCGTCGGGTTCGGGATTGCCACCTCGATCTTCGTCTTCGCCACGATCCTCTTCTCGTGGCTGATCACCCATCGTCGGCGTCGACCCCAGAAGGGCTTGCCGTATGAGTGCGGGATCGACACCATCGGCGACACGTGGTCGCGCTTCGGTCTGGCCTTCTACCTGTACGCCCTTCTCTTCGTCGCCTTTGACGTGGAGATCGTGTTTGTCTACCTGTGGGCGGTCACGGTGCGCACCATCGCGGCGCAGGGGATCGTCCTGATCGGCCTTTTCCTGGTGATCCTGCTCTTCGGTGAGCTGTACGCCTGGCGCAAGGGTGATCTGAAATGGCGTTAGAAGTTCCTGAGCGAACCGATCGCGCCGCCGGCGGCGTCGACGAGTCGCGCATCGTGATCGCCGATCAGGCCAACGATCGAGCTCCTCCGCGAGTTCGGGATGGAGCAGCACCCGCAGGGCGGCTTCCACGGACTGCTCGAGGTGATCCCGACCCGCGCCGATTGGTCCTGGACCTGATCCGCGCGAACTCGCTCTGGCCGCTGCTGTCAGGCCTGTCGTGCTGCGCCATCGAGATGATGAGCACCGCCACCAGCAAGAACGACATCGACCGCTTTGGGATGTTCCCCTTCCGCGCGTCTCCCCGCCAGGCGGACGTGCTGATCGTGGCAGGCACCCTGACCACCAAGATGGCCGGGCCGCTGGTCCGGTTGTGGGAGCAGATGCCCGAGCCCAAGTGGTGCGTCGCGATGGGCACCTGCACCACCTCTGGCGGCCGCTTCAAGCGCAGCTACAGCGTGGTGCAGGGGGTCGACCGGGTCATGCCGGTGGACGTGTACGTGCCCGGCTGCCCGCCGCGCCCGGAGGGGCTGATCCACGGCATGATGCGGCTCCAAGAGCTGGTCAAGCAGCGCCGCGGCGAGTGGCCGACCTTCGTCGATCGAGGCCCACAACGGGTCAATTGGGAAGGGGACGTGCGCTGAGCGCGCCGGCCCATGCAGGCGCTCTGGTACGCCTGCTGCTCGATCGGTTTCCTGAGCTGGCCCCCAGCCTGTGGACCGATGACGACACGGTCGAGGTGAGCATCGAGGGCGACCACAACGTCTCCGTGTTGTGGCGTCTACGGGACGACCCCGAGCTCAACTTCTGGTTCCTGGCGGATGCAGCGGCGGTCGATTACGGGGTCGGAGAGCGCTTCGAGGTCGTCTATCACCTCTATTCCGACCGCCACCCCGCCTGGCTGCGCATCCGCGCTCGCGTCGACCGCTCCGACCCGCACCTCCCCACCATCACCGGGCTGTGGGAGGGAGCCATGTTCCACGAGCGCGAGATGTACGACATGATGGGGATCGTTTTCGACGGGAACCGCGACCTGCGCCGCATCTTCATGTCGCCCGATTACCGCAGCTTCCCGCAGCGCAGGGACTTCCTCCTGCCCGATGACGCCGCCGACTCGCCGGCCGCCGGGGTGAACCCGCTGGAGCGGCCCGAGACGTGGGATCTCACCCGCTTGAGCGATGAGCTGGCACCCGGCGCTCCGGCTCATGCGGAGGGCAAGACATGACCGCCGAGTCGAAGATCAGCGACCCGCTGGAGATCGAGCGTGTGGAGGAGGCGCGCCTGCGAACCGCGGCCGGCCTTGCACCCATGGGACGTTCTGGCGGCGAGTTCGCCGGATTCGAATCGGTGGGCCTGCCGGACCGGCCGCCGCAGACCGATCGTGAGCGAGAGGTCTACACCCTCGGCGAGGGGGAGATGCTCGTCAACATGGGCCCTCAGCACCCATCCACCCACGGGGTGATGCGCCTGGTCCTCAAGGTGCGTGGCGAGATCGTCGTCGATATCGACCCGGTGCTCGGATACCTGCACCGCGGGATCGAGAAGCTCTGCGAAAACGCCACCTATACCACGGTGATGACCTACGTCGACCCGATGGACTACCTGTCATCGATGCACAACGAGCACGCGCCGGCGATCGCCTTCGAGAAGCTCTATGGCATCAAGGCGCCGAAACGGGCCGAGTACATCCGCGCGCTGGTGGTCGAGCTGAACCGGGTCTTCAGCCATGGGCTGATGATGGGTTTCCTGGCGCTCGATATGGGTGGCCTGACCCCGATCCTGTATGGCTTCATCAACCGCGATGAGGTGGTCGACCTGTTGTCGGCCATCAGCGGCCAGCGGATGCTCTTCAATTTCTTCCGTGTAGGCGGAGTGAACTTCGACGCCAACGACGAATTCATCTCGCGCCTGGGAACGTGGCGCGCCGGGGTGCTGAAGACGATCGAGATGAACGAGCGGATCCTGACCGACAACGAGATCTTCCGCGGTCGCACCATCGGGATGGGAGTCCTGTCAGGCAAGGATGCGATCAGCCTGGGGGTCTCCGGGCCCAACCTGCGCGCCTCCGGCGTGCCCTTCGACGTGCGCAAGGCGCACCCCTATTCGATCTACCCCGAGCTTGAGTTCGACGTGATCACGCAATCCGGCGGCGATGTGTACTCGCGCTACATACAGCGTGTCGCGGAGCTGAAGCAGAGCATTCACCTGATTGACCAGATCGTCGACAAGATGCCGCACGGCCCGGTCCAGGCCCAGGTGCCGGGGATCATCCGGCCCAAGCCGGGACGGGCCTACGCAGCGGTCGAGTCGCCGCGTGGCCTGTACAGCGTCTACGCCATCAGCGATGGCGGACCCAATCCGTATCGCTTCCGGATGCGCGACCCGAGCTTCATCAGCCTCCAGGCGATCCCCAAGCTGATGCCCGGGCGGCTGATCGCCGACACCATGGCGGTGATGGCCAGCCTCGACCCGGTCATGGGCGGAGTCGACAAGTAGATGAACCTCGAGCTGCTGCTGGGCGTCGGACGGTTCCTGCTGGCCACCACCTTGCTGCTGCTGCTCACGATTCCCACCGCCTTCGTCGTGATCCAGATGGAGCTGAAGGTGATCGCCCAGATGCAACTGCGCTATGGCCCGAACCGGATCGGTCCGTGGGGTATGTTCCAGAGCACCATCCACGGCTTCAAGTTTCTCGCCAAGGAAGACCACATGCCCGATCAGGCGGATCGGGCGACCTTCACCCTGGCGCCGTGGATGGTGTACATGGCGGCCGCCATGAGCATGCTGGTGATGCCGTTTGCGCCCGGTGCCATCGCCGCCGACTTCAACATCGGCATCATCTACTTCTTCGCGGTGATCGGCCTGTCGGTGGTCGGACTGCTGATCGCCGGCTGGGCGAGCTACAACAAGTACTCGCTGCTCGGCGGCCTGCGGAGTGCGGCTCAGATGGTGAGCTACGAGATCCCGCTCACGCTCTCGGTGGTCGGGGTCGTGGTGCTCGGTGGCACATTGAATTTCCGCGAGCTGATTGGCTGGCAGCAGGCTCACGGATGGATGCTGCTCTGGCAGCCGGTGGGCCTAGGGATCTTCTACATCGCGTCACTGGCCGAGATCAACCGCACTCCCTTCGACATGGTCGAGGCCGACAGCGAGCTGGTCGCCGGGCCGTTCACCGAATACTCGGGGATGCGCTTCGGCTTCTTCTTCTTCGCCGAGTACGTGGCGCTCTTCATCATGAGCGGGATCATGGCTGCCCTCTTCTTCGGCGGCTGGCTGGCCCCATGGCCCTTCCCTGCCCAGCTCGACGGATTCGGCGGCACGCTCTACGGCCTGTTCTGGTTCTTCCTCAAGAGCTACCTCTTCGTCTTCCTCGCCGTCTGGCTGCGCGCCACTCTGCCGCGCGTCCGCGTTGACCAGTTGATGGGGATGGCCTGGAAGGTGCTCCTGCCGCTGGCCATGCTCAACCTGCTCGTGACGGCCAGCGTGGTCGTCTGGCTGAACCTGTAGGAGGGCGGCTGACCGATGCGAATTCCGGGCCTCGGGATCCTGAAGGGGCTACGCCAGACCGGGCGCAACTACTGGGCGCCCAAGGTCACCAACCAGTACCCCGAGTCGCGTCCGACGATGCCGGACCGATGGCGTGGCCGCCTCGACCTGATCTACGACCCGTTTGGCGAACACAAGTGCGAGGTCTGCTTCCAGTGTGCGCAGGTCTGCCCGGTCGAGGCGATCGACATGAGCGGCTTCGACTCGCAGGGGAACCGAGTGCGCTACGGCATGCCGGAGATCTACGACGAGCGCAAGGACCCCAACGCCTATCGCCGGGCCGGCCTGCCCGCTGAGCCGATGCGCAACGCGGGGCGCTGGGAAGAGGAGATCGACGGGAGCTGGCTGCGCAGCGTGATCGACGGCTTCGGTGGAAGGTCGGAGGCGCTGGTGGCCATCTTCTCCGCCGTCCAGGAACGGTATGGCTACCTGCCCGAGCGCGCCCTGCGGCTGATCAGCGACGCGATGACGATCCACTGGGCCCAGGTCTTCGGCGCCGCCGGGCTGGGCGGCTTCCGACTGCTCCCCACCGAAGGTCACCTGGTGACGGTGTGCACGTGTGCCGCCTGCCGCTTCGCGGGCGGTGAGTCGCTGCTGGCCGCACTCAGCGATGAGTTGGGGATCGCCGCGGGCGAGACCTCGGACGACGGCGCCTGGTCGCTGGAGACGCATGACCAGGTGGCGGCTGGAGCGATTGCGCCGGCGGTCCGCATCGACACCATGGTCTACGGACCCTTGACCGCTGAGCAGGCACGCCACCTGGTGAGCGAGCGCCGAAAGAGCTCCGCTCGCGCGACAGCGCGAGCCGGACGGGAGAGCTGAGCGCGATGACCGACCCCGGGGCCGGCCTGTCCGCCCAGATCCGCATCCTGTCGGGCAGCACCCTGCGCCTGCTGGCCGGCATCGGCACCAGCGACCTGACCAGCCTGGCCGCGTACCGCAAGCAGCGGGGCTATACCGGCCTCGCCCGCGCGGTAGAGAAACTCGGCCCGGAAGCAACCATCGCCGAGATCGCAGCCGCGGGATTGCGCGGCCGCGGGGGCGGCGGCTACCCGACCGCCGACAAATGGACCGCGGCCCGGGCCGCCGCCGCCGAGCGCAAGGTGGTGGTGGCCAACCTGATCGGCGCCGATCCAACCGCGCTGGGTGATCGCACCCTGGCCGAGGGCAACCCGCACCTGCTGCTCGAGGGGCTGCTGATCGCGGCCTTCGCCACCGGGGCAACGGAGGCGATCCTGGCCGTGCGGCGCGACTGGACTGATGCAATCGCGAGACTGCGGGCCGCCGTCGCAGAGGCCGAACAGGCGCATCTCGCCGGGTACCTGGTGATGGGCACCGATTTCTCGTGCGTGGTCAGTGTCTTCGAAGGATCGGGAGCGCTGGTGGCGGGCGAGGAGACCGCGCTGCTGGCGGCGCTCGCCGGCGACCGCGGGATGCCGGTGATCCGGCCTCCCTACCCCACCGAGCGCGGACTGCGCGGCGACCCGACCACCGTGCAGAACGGGGAAACGCTCGCCAATGCGGCCTGGATCCTGGTGCACGGCGCCAGGGAGTTCCGCACCGTCGGCTCCACGGCGAGCCCGGGCACCAAGCTGGTGAGCGTCTATGGTCGAGTGGCGCAGGCCGGACTGGCCGAGGTGCCGCTCGGCACGCCGATCTCCTCCATCGTGGCGCTGGCCAGCGCCAGCTCGACCCCCAAGGCAGTTTTCGCCGGCGGCGCCGGAGGCGGAGCCCTGGCCGCAGCCGAGCTGGAGACGCCGTACGACTACGAGCCGCTCCACGCGGCCGGCGCGGGGATCGGCCTCGGGCAGCTGCTGGTCACCGACGCCTCCACCTGCATGGTCAGCACCGCGCGCTTCTTCCTCGATTACGCCAGCCGCGAGGCGTGCGGCAAGGCGGTCCCCTGCCGGATCGGCACCAAGCGCCTGGTGGAGGCGCTCGACCGGGTGCTGGCCGCCACGCCGCGCCCCAACGACTTCAATCTGCTCCATGAGCTGTCGCGCAAGATGGCGGACACGGCGCTCTGCCACCTTGAAGCTCGGGCACCGGGACCGATGCTGACCACGCTGGCCCGCTTCCCCGACGAGTACCGCGCCCACGCCGAACGCGGCATCTGCCTTTCCGGCGCCTGCCGAACCAGCGAGGTCGCTCCGCTGCTGATGCCGCTGGCCGGCGTCGGGCCGGCGGCCGGGTAGCTAGCATGCACCGACCATGAGCTTCGCCACCAATGGCAACGGGAACGGCAAAGGGCCACTCCACGAGGCGGACTACACCCCCATCTGGCCGATGGTGCCCGGCACCCGCAAGCTGACCGTCACGCTCAACGGTCTCCAGGTCGAGGCCGAGGAAGGGCAGACCATCCTGCAGGCCTGCCGGGTGCTCGGGGTCGAAATCCCGACCCTGTGCTACGAGCCGAAGCTGGCGCCCTACGGAGCGTGCCGCATCTGCGTGGTCGAGGTGGAGGGCCAGGCCGACACACCGATCTCGTGCGGGACCACGATCGAGGAGGGGATGGTCATCACCACCCACTCCGAGCGGGTCGTGGAGAACCGCCGCATGGTGCTCGAGCTGATCTTCTCCGACCACGACGCCTATTGCCTGCCGCCCTGCCAGTTCAAGTGCCCCACCCGGGTCGACATCCCTGGCTACCTGAAGCAGAACACGTTGGGCAACTGGGAGGAGGCGACGCGCATCCTGAAGCGCTCGCTCCCGTTCCCCGCCATCCTGGGCCGCGTCTGCCCCGCGCCGTGCGAGACGCACTGCCGGCGCGAAGAGGTCGACACGGCCATCTCCATTCGCGACTCGCATCGCTACTGCGCCGATCGCGTCCTGGAGGTCGATGCTCCCGCACCTACCCCGTGGCCGAAGGAGACCGACAGCGGCCGGCGGGTCGCGATCATTGGCGCCGGTCCGGCCGGCCTCACGGCGGCTTACTACCTGCAGCTGCGCGGCCACCATTGCGACGTGTACGAAGCCGATCCGGAGCAGGGCGGCATGCTGCGCTACGGCATCCCGGAGTATCGGTTGCCGAAGGGCTGGATGGACCGTGAGCTGAACCACGTGTGGGAGCTGGGCGCCACCTTCAAGCCGAACATGCGGCTGGGGTACGACTTCCATATCGCCGATCTGCTGGAGCAGGGGTACGACGCCGTGTACGTCGGCATCGGCTGTTACAGGAGCAACGAGATGGGAATCCCCGGCGAGGACGCCGATGGGGTCGTCAATGCGCTGGAGAACCTCTACAACAGCTCACGCGGCGTGCCCGTCCCCGCCCTGGGCGGCGCGCGCGTGGTGGTCATCGGCGGCGGCTTCACCGCCATCGACTGCACGCGAACGAGCCTGCGCCAGAAGCGCCGCCGAGGTGACCCTCGTCTACCGCCGCGACCTGAAGGACATGCCCGCCCAGGACGAGGTCCACGAGGCGATCGAGGAGGGGGCGCGGGTCATCTTCCAGGCCGCGCCGGTCCGCATCGTGACCGACAAGTGAGAACAAGGTGACCGGCGTCGAGTTCCAGCGCATGCGGCTCGGCGAGCCCGATGCCAAGGGTCGCCGCCGCCCGGAGCCGATGGCCGACACCGAGTTCATCGTCGCCTGCGACACCGTGCTCGGCGCCATCGGCCAGGTACCGGAGCTGTCGTGGGTCGACAGCGAGCCCGAGGAGATCCGCGCACAGCTCGAGGTCAGCGCGCGCGGCACCCTGGTGGCCGAGGAGCACATCTTCCGCACCGGCCTGCCGAAAGTCTTCGCGTCCGGCGACGTGCGCAGCGGGGCGACCACCGTGGTCGAGGCGATCGGCGAGGCGCGGCGCGCCTCGTACGCCATCGACTACTGGCTGCGCGGCCACGACCTGGATGACCCGCAGGTGCGCCGCATCGTGTCGGAGCCACAGCCCAGCTTCCTGACCATCGTGCCCTTCACCGACGACGTGAAGGAGCCGCGGGCGGTGATGGGCAAGCTGGGCGCCGAGGAGCGCAAGGGCAGCTTCGGCGAGTACGAGTTCGGCTTCTCCGGCGAGCAGGCGATGGCCGAGGCGGGGCGTTGCCTGCAGTGCACCTGCGAGGCGATCGGCCACTGCGACCTGCGCGAGGCGGCGATCGAGTACGAGACGACCCTCAACATGGCGATCGACGAGCGCTCGATCCAGGACAACCCGTACGTCGGCGTCAACCACGGCTACGGCCGCGACGAGACGCATTCGTTCATCCTGCGCGACTACTCCCGCTGCATCGACTGCGGCCGCTGTGCGCAGGTCTGCAAGGAGATCGTGGGGTCAGGCTGCTACGACTTCATCGGCAAGGGCTTCGATTCGCTCGTTACCACGGCCGACTTCGTGTCACTCAACGAAACGCCGTGCGTCTCCTGCGGCCGCTGTGCGGAGACCTGCCCGGTCGGCGCCCTGATGCCGCGGCCGCGGACGCTGGAGACCTACCAGCTCGACATCAGCCGCTGCATCTTCTGCGGCATCTGCGCCGATGCCTGCCCGTACGACGCCCTGCGCTGCGGCCCCGAGTTTGAGTTCAGCGAGTACCAGCGCGACCTGCCGATGCTTGACATCCTGGAGATGTCCGACCGGGAGCGCCCGACCAGGTAGGAGTTGATGGAGTGGCCAGCCAACTCCGCGGCTGGCTATCGCAACAGCCTTCGGAGCCGCCTGGCCACCCCTCCTTCTTCGTTCCGGTTGCGGATCACGCGCGCGCTGCTGGCAGGTTGGAGCCTACCGAGATGCCAACCAGGCCTGGGGTACAGCGTGGCCGCTCGCTGAATCCCAGCGGGAGCCAACCGCCAGAACGCCGTCGGAGGTGGCCATGAGGCTGGCAATGTCGTTGTTGATGCCGACGAAGGCGTCCTGGTCAGGGACTCGCCCCCACGTGAGCCCGTCCGTCGAAAACCAGAGCATCTGGTTGGCCACGTCTTGCGGGTGGAGCGTTGTGTCGCCGTCGACCAGGAAGCCACCCGGCACGGCGAAGATATGGGCGAGCGTGTCTTCGTCCCCGGTGCCGATGGTCCCCTGACGCCAGCTGACGCCGTTGGAAGAGCTCCAGAGGGCCGCTGCCTGGTCGTCGCTCCCGACGGCGAGGTAGCCCGGGGCGCCGGCCACAACGGACATCGCGAGCGCCCTCGTCGCGATCGCGGTTGGTCCGGTCCATGCCAACCCATCTGCGCTGTGCCACCCAACCGCGTCAGAGGTGGGGCCGCCGTCGGGTGCGGGTGGGCCGTCGACAAACCCGATCGCCAGCGCTCCGCCATCGGGCGTTGCGATCAGGTCCTCCACCCCACCCGCGATCGGATCCGACACTACCTTCCAGGTCAGCCCGTCGGTCGATTGCATGAATGTGGGGCGTCGTCTACCGGCTGCGCGACCGTGCGCGCCGTCGAAGCCGACGAGCCCCGGCCCACCGCGGGCTACGAGGTCGGGGACCGCGCCCTTGATCCTGGTCCACGTCAGCCCGTCAGACGACGTCCAGATCGCCGGAACGCTCACGCCCTGACCGCCAGGCACAGGTTCGGCATAGGAGCCGATCGCGAACAGTCGCAGTCCGACGCCAACTGAGGCATTACCGACGAGGAGTACCCGCCTCAACGAAGCGTGCTCGAAGGCCGCGATGTCGGAGTTGACCTCCCATCGTCGGCCGTCGGGGGAAGTCCAGACGATGCCGGAATTCAGCGACGGATCACCATCCGCGCAACATGAGGCATTGATCGTGCCGACGGCAAGGTAGCCGCTCTCGACCGCGACGACGGATGAGGGCAGACCTCCGCCGTACACGTCAGGCGCAGGGTCCGGCAGGTCGATGCGCTGCCAATTGGTGTAGGCCGTCGCCTGCGGTGCGGTGGGAGGCGGTGTTTCGCTCGGGGATGGGGCTGAGGACTGCGGCTCCGATGCTTCCGGACTTGCTGTGAGGGATGGGACCGGTGACGAACACGCTGCAGCGATAGCACGACAACCTGCAGTGCGGCCCCGAATGCGCCGTTGCGCCGCCATGAGTCTCCACGGCTCATGCACGCCAGTATCGCGGCAGCGGGACGAGCCGGCTAGAGCCGAGTGGCCTCCGGCGTCGTGGTCGGACCCGTCAGTCGAGGTACGCGGCAACGTGGTCGCAATGGTCAAGGATGTCGACGGCAACGTCAGCGGACTGATCCAACCCGCCTGAAACCCGACGCCTCGCGCGCGACAACCAGCACGAGATAGCCGAGCGGCGCCCCGGCGACGTTGACGATCACATCGTCGATATCGGCGGAACGGTCGGGGATCCAGTGTTGTGCAATCTCGATCGAGACGGAGATCGCGAGCGCCAGGAGAACGATCCGCCACCATCGGCCCAGGGCGGGCTCGGCGATGGGGCCGAGCAGGCCCAGGGGCAGGAGCAGGCCGAGGTTGCCGAACAGGTTGCGCATCCAGAACTCGGAGTCGAGGTTGCGCAGGTAGATCGAGAGGGTGTGGAAGGGGACCAGGTTGTCGGTCACTACCTGGCCGGGGAGCGGGTGCGCGGCCCGGAGGGTCAGCCATAGGCCATCCACAATCCAGGCGAACAGGAAGACGCCGGCAAGTGCGCCCATTGGCCCACCATGACACGAAGCACGGGCCGCTGCCCGCGGCGGCCGCCCTGGGGGTTATCTCTCATGTATGAGGAATTCGGTCCGGCCTGGGCGCCGATAGGCTGTCACCAACGAACTACCTCTCACCCCAGGAGAGGCAGGCGGTCGGGGTGACAGTGAACGCCACGTTGTTCTCCGCAGATGCGAGGTAGTCGCTTGTCATGGCGGCGACCATCGTCAAAGGCTTCCACAAGCGCTGCCCAGCCACCCGCCGAGCAGGCGCGCCACTATCACGCGCATCGGCCCGCGCCATGACACGGTCTGGCGCGTACGTGCCAGACCAGAGCTTGGCGCGCCTCTGGCGACCGTCCAACACGGCCGTAGCGTCTCGGCCCAGCGCGCTGCGCTAGAATCGGACGCGGCCTCGAGGCGGATCGGATCAGCGGATCGGCGAGGCCGTTTGAGCGCCCGAACCTCAACTCGAACCCTCGACAGGAGCCGCAGCCCTGGACCTCACCGGCGTCCTCTTCATCCTGCTCGCCGTCGGCGTGATCGGAGGCGGGCTGCTGGTCGTCACGCTGCGCAACATCATCCACTCGGCGATCGCCATGATGGTCTGCTTCGGATCGCTGGCGGGGATGTACGCCCTGCTCGGAGCCCCGATCGTGGCGGCGGCACAGGTGCTCATCTACATCGGCGCCATCAGCGTGCTGATCCTGTTCGCCATCATGCTCACCCAGGCCGGCGACGCGAACCTGCCGTCCCCGTTCCACCGCCAGGTCTGGCTGGCCGCGCTGACCGCGCTGCTGATCGTCGGGCTGATCGGCTGGGCCGTCACGCAGACCGATTGGCAGGCCGCGACGACGACCGTTGCCGTCAGCGTCAACGCCATCGCCACGGCGCTCTTCACCGATTACGCGCTGCCCTTCGAGATCCTCAGCCTGCTGCTGCTGGTGGCGATCATCGGCGCCATCTACCTGGCCCGCCGCCCCGAAGACGACGAGGAGGCCAACTGATGGGGCTGCAGGCGTACCTGGTCGTCTCGGCGCTCCTCTTCGGGATCGGCGCCGTTCGGCTTCCTGGCGCGCCGCAACGCGATCCTGATGCTGATCTGCATCGAGCTGATGCTCAACGCGGTCAACCTGTCGCTGGTCGCCTTTAACGCGTACCTGCCCGGCCAGCACGAACGCGGGGGCGATCTTCGCCCTGCTGGTGATGGCGGTGGCGGCAGCCGAGGCGACCGTGGGGCTGGCCCTGGTGATCGCCATCATCCGGACTCGGCAGACGCCCGAAGTCGACGAGTACTCGGACCTCAAGGACTAGGCCGATGTCGATCGAGACACTGATCGCGCTCATCCCGGCGCTGCCGCTGGCCGGCTTCCTGTTCGCCGTGCTGGCCGGCGCGCGGCTCGACCGACTGCCGAGCCACGGCCATGACGAGCACGCCGATGGGCACGCCGACGACCACGGCGGCCACTCCGGCCATGGCGGCGAGACGCACACCTCACACGCGGAGGCGGACGATTCCGGTTTCCGCGGCGTTCCCTCGGAGGAGGAGCAGCGTGTCACCTCCCCGCACGCCGGCCATGCCGATGACCTGGCCAACAGCAACGGCGCCGATGGGGTGATCCCCGAGGACTTGAACGACGGGCGCGGCCAGGTCGGGCACGTGGTCGAGGGCGGTGCGCGGCCGGTCTATCGATCCTGGTGGTGCCGACCGCGCTGGTGGCGATCGGCTGGCTCTTTCCATGATCGTCTTCGCCAACGTGGTCTTCGGCGGCCACACCTACCACGTGTCGCTCTACGAGTGGATCGGCTCGGGCAGCTTCCACATCCAGATCGCCTTCCTGGTCGACGGCCTGACCGCGATGCTGCTGCTGGTTGTCAGCACGGTCGGCCTGCTGGTCCACGTCTACAGCATCGGCTACATGGACGGCGACCGCGGCCTGTGGCGCTTCTTCGCCTACCTGAACCTGTTCATGTTCAGCATGCTGCTGCTGATCCTGGGCGACAACTTCCTGATGCTGTACGTGGGCTGGGAGGCGGTCGGCCTGTGCAGCTACGCGCTGATCGGCTTCTGGTACAAGAAGCCCTCGGCGGCCGGCGCCGCCAAGAAGGCCTTCATCGTCAACCGGGTCGGCGACTTCGGCTTCGGGCTGGGGATCATGATGATCTGGACCCTGCTCGGGACCCTGGACTTCGGTGAGGTCTTCGCGCCGGATCGGCTCGCTCGAACCCGGTGGCCATCACGGTGATCGGGCTGCTGCTGTTCGCCGGCGCCGTCGGCAAGAGCGCACAGTTCCCGCTCCACGTCTGGCTCCCCGACGCGATGGAGGGCCCGACCCCGGTCAGCGCCCTGATCCACGCCGCGACCATGGTCAACGCCGGCGTCTACCTGGTCGCCCGCGCCAACCCGATCTTCGCCGCCTCCCCGACCGCCATGTGGGTGGTGGCCGGGATCGGGGTCTTCACCGCCATCTTCGCGGCCGCCATCGCCCTCACCCAGAACGACATCAAGAAGGTGCTCGCCTATTCCACGGTGAGCCAGCTGGCCTACATGTTCTTCGCGCTGGGGATCGGGGCCTGGGTGGCGGCCATCTTCCACCTCGTGAGCCACGGCTTCTTCAAGGGGCTGCTCTTCATGGGGTCAGGCTCGGTGATCCACGGCGCGTCCGGCGAGCAGGACATGCGCTATCTCGGCGGCCTGCGCGATCGGATGAAATGGACCTATCGGACGATGGTGATCGGCTCGCTGGCGCTGGCCGGCATCCCGATCTTCGCCGGCTTCTTCAGTAAGGACGAGATCCTGGGCGAGGCCTTCAACCGCGGCTACTACCTGTTCTACGCGGTCGGCGTGGTGGTCGCCTTCATGACGGCCTTCTACAGCTTCCGGATGATCTACCTGACCTTCCACGGCCGATGGCGCGGCCCGCGCGACGCCTGGCGGCACGTCCACGAGTCGGCACCGATCATGGTCGCCCCTCTCCTGATCCTCGCCGTGCCGACCATCCTGGCCGGCCTGCTGCTGGGCATCCCGCCGGACGGCGGCGCGATCCACGGCTGGCTGGAAAAGGTCTTCCGCGGGGCGGAGGAGGCAGGCGCCGGCATCCTGCCCGGCTCGATCGCGGCCGGCGAGCACGGCGGCTTCGCCCTCTTCGGGATCGGCGGCCTGCTGCTCCTGATCGGCGCGGCGGTGGGCTTCGCCGGCATCTGGATGGCCTACCGCTGGTACGTCCGTGATCCAGAGGCACCGGCCCGCTTCGTGGAGCGCATCCCATTCGGCCTGGGCCCGGGGATGTACGCCGCCAGCCTGAACAAGTACTACGTCGATGACCTGTACGGGCTGATCTGGGCGCGCGGCGGGGTGCTGGTCGCGAACGCGCTGTGGTGGTTCGACGCCAAGGTGATCGATGGGGCCGTCAACGGCGCCGGCTGGCTTGCAGAGCGGATCGGTGGCCTGCTGCGCCGCGCGCAGACCGGTCGTGTCCAGAACTACGGGCTCGGGATGGCCGCCGGACTGGTGCTGGTGATCGTCGCCTACCTGGTGATCCGCCCATGAGCGGACTGCCGATCCTGAGCCTGGTCGTCTTCGTCCCGCTGCTGGGCGTGCTGGCGCTCCTCTTCGTACCGGGTAAGAACCACCGGGCGATCCGCTGGATCGCGCTGCTCGCGGCCCTGGCCAGCTTCGGCTTCAGCGTGGCGCTGCTCGGCTACCAGACCGCCGGCCCCGAGTTCCAGTACCGCGAGGACCTCTCCTGGATCCCGGCCTTCGGGATGCGCTACACGCTGGGGGTCGACGGGCTCTCCGTCGTGCTGGTGCTGCTCACCACCGTGCTCAGCGTGGTCAGCATCTTCTACTCCTGGGACCCGATCCAGACCCGGGTCAAGGAGTACTACGCCACCATGCTGCTGCTGATGGTGGGCATGCTGGGTGTCTTCGTCAGCCTGGACCTCTTCCTGTTCTACGTCTTCTGGGAGATCAGCCTGATCCCGATGTACCTGATCATCGGGATCTGGGGCGGTCCGCGGCGGATCTACGCCACGGTCAAGTTTGTGATCTACACCATGGTCGGCTCGCTGCTGATGCTGGTCGCCATCCTGGCGGTCGCGATCGCCCATGCCGCGGCGGGCGACCCGTTCACCTTCAGCTACGAGGCGCTGCGCGGCTTCGGCTACGCGGACTCGCTCCAGGCGCTGGCCTTCGTCGCGTTCTTCCTGGCCTTCGCCATCAAGGTCCCGATGTGGCCGTTCCACACCTGGCTGCCCGATGCGCACGTCGAGGCCCCGACGGCGGGCAGCATCATCCTGGCCGGCGTGCTGCTGAAGCTGGGCGGCTACGGCTTCCTGCGCTACTCCCTGCCGCTGCTGCCCGACGCCGCCAAAGAGTTCGCGCCGATCGTGATCGGCCTTGCGGTGATCGCGGTGCTGTACGGCGCCCTGGTGAGCATGGTGCAGCCCGATCTCAAGAAGCTGATCGCCTACTCATCGGTCAGCCACATGGGCTTCGTCATGCTGGGCGCCTTCGTCTTCAACATCCAGGGTCTGCAGGGCGCCGTCTTCCAGATGATCAGCCACGGGGTGACCACCGGGGCCCTCTTCCTGCTGGTGGGTGTCCTCTATGAGCGGACCCACGATCGGCAGATCGCCCACATGGGGGGCCTCAACGGCCGTCTGCCGCACTACGCGGCGATCTTCGGCCTGTTCACCTTCGCCAGCATCGGTCTGCCCGGCCTGTCGGGCTTCATCGGTGAGTTCCTGGTGCTGCTGGGCGCCTTCGAGTACTCCGGCTGGGTGGCTGCCGCCACCATGCTGGTGGTGATCGTCAGCGCGGTCTACATGCTGTGGATGTTCCAGCGCGTCTTCTTCACCGTCCCGTCGGACTGGATGCGTCGCTGGTGGCCGTCGCTCACCGATCTGAACCGCAACGAGTGGCTGGCCCTGGCGCCCCTGATCCTGCTGGTGGTGGGCCTGGGGGTCTTTCCCGGGCCGATCCTCGACGCCATCGCCGGACCGATGCAGCGGATCCTGGACGCGGTCAATGCCTCGGGCGGCCTGACCTCGCTGAGCCTGCCGTGGTGAGGAGCGTGCGGTGGACCTGAACGACCTCGCCACCATCCTGCCGGAGCTGCTCCTGACCGTTGGCGTGCTGGTCGTGATCAGCGTCGACCTCTTCCTGGCGCGGGGCCAGAAGTGGCTGCTCATCCCCCTGACCGTGGCGGTCCTGGTGCTGGCCGGCGTCGCCCTGGTGCCGACCTGGGGCGTCAATGACACGGTTTTCGCCGGCTTCTACCGGGTCGACGACCTGTCGGTCTTCTTCAAGCTCACCGCCATCGTCACCGCGGTCCTGGCGGCTCTCTTCGTGCCGGCCTACCTGGTCCAGCGCCGGCTGCCGCTGGGCGAGTTCAACGTCATCCTGCTCTTCAGCGTGATCGGGGTCTCCGTCCTCGCCTCGAGCAGCGACCTGATCACGCTCTTCATCGGCCTGGAGCTGATGGTCATGCCGGCCTACGTGATGACCGGCTTCCACAAGACCGATCGCTACAGCAACGAGGGCGGCCTGAAGTACTTCCTGCTCGGCAGCTTCGCCAGCGCCATCCTGCTCTTCGGCATCAGCTGGACCTACGGTCTCTCGGGCTCGACCCGGATCGCCGAGATGGGAGCCGTGCTGGATGGCTCCCGCGGACCGGCCGGCCTGGTGGCGGTGGCCCTGCTGACGGTGGGCGCCACCTTCAAGGCGGCCGCCGTACCGTTCCACTACTGGACCCCCGACGCCTACCAGGGCGCCCCCACCCCGATCACCGGGTTCCTGTCGGTCGGACCCAAGGTCGGCGCCTTCGCCCTGCTGGTGCGCATCTTCGCCGACGGGCTGGGAGGCAGCGGGGCGGACTGGTTTGGGGTCATGGCCATCCTGGCGGTGCTGACCATGACCGGCGGCAACATCGTGGCCCTCATGCAGACCAACGTGAAGCGGATGCTGGCTTATTCGAGCATCGCCCACACCGGCTATATCCTGGCCGGGCTGGCCGCGTTCGCCCACGCGACCGATCCGACCATCCGCCAGCACGGGATCGAGGCGGTCCTCTTCTACCTGCTCGGCTATGCCGCGATGAACGTGGCCGCATTCGCCGTGGTCGGCATGCTGCAGCGCGACGTACGCCGCTTCGGCGGGCTGGCCTCGTTCGCCGGGCTGGCCGGACGTGCCCCATTGCTGGCTGCGGCCATGGCGGTGCTGCTCCTGTCGCTCACGGGGATCCCGCCGACAGTCGGCTTCTTCGCCAAGCTGTACGTGCTGGTGGCCACCGTGGACGCGGGGGTCGCCTGGTTGGCGGTGGCGGTCGCCCTCAACGCGGCGCTGGCCGCGTTCTACTACCTCCGGGTGATCGTCTACATGTACATGCGCGACGCCGAGGCGCAACCAGCGCAGATTGACCGCTCGCCATTTGGGTCGCTGGCGCTCAGCCTGTCGATTGCCGGGGTGGTTCTGCTCGGACTCTTCCCGGAACCGATCCTGGGACTGGTCCGCCAGGCGGTCGCCAGCCTCCGCTGACCGGGCGACAGCCCGATCTTGCTAGACTCCCGCCAGATGAGACGCCTTTCCGCCCCCGGCATCGTGGTGCCGCTCCTGCTGGCGGTGGTCGGTTCGCTGCTGATCGTCGCGGGCGCGTTCAAGCTCGATACCGCGGGCGTCGCGCTGCCCAGCATCCCGGATCCAACCTCGCCTCCAGCGACCCAGTCGGCCAGCCCGAGCCCCAGCGGCAGCAGCCCGCTCGCGGCGACCCCAACTCCGATTCCCACCCCGATTCCCGCCAACTGGATCGCGGTCCAGATCGGGATCGCCTCAGTCGGGCTGAATGTCCGGGTGAAGCAGGCGACCACCAGCGCGCAGAACGGCTTTCCGCCGCACGACGCGGCCTACATCCTGCACGGCGGGTCACAGCCGGGACGCAGCACCAACAGCTACATCTTCGGGCACGCCTTGCTATCCCTCTTCAAGAGGCTATGGAATGTGCAGCTCGGCGCCGAGGTGAAGATCCTGATGTCCGATGGGCAGGTGCTGCGCTATCGGGTGACCGAGATCCATCCCAACACGAGCTGTCCGGACACGCGAGTCGGGCCTGACCCGAGCCCACCGCTCGCCCTGCGCCTTGCCCCAGCCGGTTGCCCCGGACAGTACTGGACGCGCCCGACCGACCACGAGCGGCTCACCCTGCAGACCAGCCAGGGCTTCAACCGCAACTACGGCGAGCTGATCATCGTGGCGCTGCCAATATCTTGAGCGCCGCCGGTCGCCGCGCGTCGCGCGCCAACCAGCAGCGCCGGCAGCATGGTCGTCACCGCTACCCCCAGGGCAATGGCGAGCACCAGACGCAGCACCGCCGCCGATTCGCCGCGCGACCAATCCTCCAGCAGGGCGACCAGCGCCAGGCTTGACCCGGGATCGACCCCCACGAACTCGGGATGCCCCAATCCGGCGACCAGCACGTCGCGCCGCGCGGGGTCATTCACCAGAGCGCTGAGCTCATCCACGCGGCTCTGCCCGAGGCTGGTCAGCAGCGCCAGGCCGATGCTCATCCCGATGGTGCGGGTGATCTGGAGCATCGCGCTGGCGACCCCGTAGGCGGAGGCGCCGGCCGCCTCCACGGCTGCCACCGCGCGTGGCGAGACGGTCAGCCCGAAGCCGGCGCCGTAGATCGCCAGGTCGCGTTGCAGCCGTCCCAGCTCAGTGCCGACGTCCCAGCCGAGCGCCAGGGCCAGACCGATCGCTGTCAACACCACGCCGGCAGCGGCTGTCAGCCGTTCCCCGGCTCGGCCCGCGATCACGCCACCGACCACCGCTCCGAACGCGATGGCTGCGGTCAGCGCGGTGAGTGCCGCCGCGCGGCCAGGTCGGGGCCGGCGTTCAGGACTCGGTTGACGAAGACCGGCCCGCCGATGATGGCGGTTGCCAGCGTGTAGCCGGTGAGCAGGCTGACGGCGTTGGCTGCTGCGAATCGCCGGTCCGCGAAGAGGCGCGGATCCACCAAAGGAGCGTGCCGCCGCAACTCGAACCAGACGAAACCGACCAGCGCCAGGGCTGTTATGGCGAAGCCGATGAGGATCTGTGGGTCGCCCCACCCGCGCTCCCCGGCCAAACTGACCGCGGCCACCGCAGACACCAGGCCGATCGTCGCGAGGACCGCTCCCGGCAGGTCAAGCCGCCCACCACCGCGCGGCGTCTCGATTCCGCCTGCTACCAGGTAGACCAGCAGCAGCGTGACGATCGCCACCGGCACGTTGAGGAAGAAGATCCACTGCCAACCGACCAGGTCCAGCCCCGGTACGGGCAGCGAGACGTTGAGCAGCACCCAGGCCCCGTAGGCGGGCCCGACCGCCATCCCGACGTAGGTGGCGGCCCCCTCGATCCCGAGCGCAGCGGCACGCGCCCGGCCTCGGAACAGATGACTGGCGAGAGCCATCGACAGCGGGACCAGGGCGCCGCCGCCGAAGCCCTGCACCACCCGGGCGGCAATCAGCCAATCGATCCCGGCCGATCGCGACAGGCCGGCTCCCAAGCTGCCGGCCGCGAACAGGACCAGGGCCACCAGGTAGAGGCGGCGCGCTCCCCACAGGTCGGCAGCCCGCCCGGCAAGGGGCATGGCCACCACGTAGGCGATCAGGTAGGCGTTTACGATCCAGCTGGCTCGCGCGAGGTCGCCCCACCCGCCGAAGTCAGCCACGATAGCCGGCAGGGCGATGGCCACCACCATCAGCTCGGCCCCACCCAGGAAGACCCCCAGGGAGGCAACCGCCAGGACCGCCCAGGCGGCAGCCGGGCGGAGCTCCCCGGCGACGCGGGTCATAGGTCGACGCGCTCGATGGCGACGGCGGCGATGACCAGTAGTCCCCCGGCGCATGCCAGGCTGAGGCCCGCCGACCGCACCGCGTCGCTGATCGGTCGAATGGCCAGGTCCAGGCCGTTCAGGACCGCAAGCGCGCCGGTGAGCACCTGGTGGTCGGCAAGCGGAAGGACCAGCGTCCAGGCCAGCGTCGCCCCGCACACCAGCATCGTCAGCAGGGCTGCGCGACCCGGTCGGAGGCGCGACCCGATCACCAGCCCGAGCGCCACCCCCAGCAGCCCGATCCCGAGCGTTCCGGCGACCGCGAGCGTGAATGGGCCGGGATCCGGGGGCGTCTCGGCGCGCTCAAGGGCGGCCAGCCAGGCGCCCGCTCCGCCGAGGGCAATCCCGACCGTCAGCAGGAGGGCAAAGGCCAGGAACCAGGCCATCACCACCGCCGAGCGTGGAACTGCTCGGACCGCCATCCATGCAAGCGTGCCACGCACTCGCTCGGCTGCGATCGTCGCTGCCGCGATGGCCCCAATCGCCGGCAGCGCCACGGTCAATCCAATTGCCAGCCAGTGAGCCGCCCCCGCCACGGCGCCCAGACCGGCCAGCTCGGGTGGCACCACGGAGGCGACCAGGCCGGCGAGGGCCGGAAGGCCCACAATCGGGATCAGCCGGTAGCTGATCCACAGTTCACGCAGCGCCAGCCGGATCAGGGCAGGTAGGCGACTCACCTGGTCGCAGCCACTGCCGCCGATCGATCCTCGACCTTGAATTCGGCGAGCGCCTCGATTCCCCGCAGCGAAAGCTCAAGACCGTGCTCTTCGAGGTCGCGTGTCGATGCCCGCAGAGCGACCTTGCCCTCGCGAAGCAGCAGCACCTCGTTCACGATGGAGGCCTCGCTGGCGGGAAAGCGACTGGCCAGCAGCACCGTCCGCCGACGGCCCGGGAGGCGCAGGAGCCGTCTTCGCTCCGCGGGGTCGGCACCGCGCAGCGGCTCGTCGAGGAGCACAACCTCCGGGTCCGTGAGCATCGCGGAGGCGAGCGCCGTGAGCTGCGCAAGTGCGGCGTCGCCGCGCTGGACCGGCTCATCAAGTCGCACCCCAAGCCGAAAACGAAGCGCCACCGCTTGCGTGCGACGACGACGCTCCTCCGGCTCAAGGCCCGCCAGGGCGCCGGCGAGGTCAAGCACTTCGCGGGGCGACATCCAGGGGTAGATCCCGCTCTCCGGACCGACGTAGCCGATGCGCCGCGCCCAGCCGGATGGTGAATCGTCACCGCGGGAGACGCCCGCGATGCGGACCGTGCCGGACCCGGCGCGCGCCAGGCCCGCCAGGATCCGCAGCAGCAGCGAAGCCGATTCAGACGGCTCGGAGACGACCAGCACGCGCGCTCCCACTCGAATCGCAAGGTCAAGCCGGTCGAGCAGGCGGACGCCGCGCACCGAGCGCGTCAGGCCATCACAGACGACCGCGGCCGGTCGAAGCAGCTTGACCGAGCTCGAAGCCCACAGTGCATCGGGGGTGGAGCTCGTCAGATCGCACCTCCTCGGTCGTCCCAGGTGCCCGTCGGGGAGCCAGTCTAGCACCGCCCCTGAGCCTCTCGGTCGCTTACTCTTGACCGGGTGGGCGCCGTGCCATATCATCAACTCTCGCTTATATGTTCCGCGCCGCGGCACCGGGCTGTGGCGCTTCGATCCCCTCACAGCGAGATGCGATGACCCTCGCCCCCGAAACCAGCGGCGAACGTGACCTCCGCCGATTGCGGACCCTGTACCGCGCGCTGGGCGACGAGACGCGGCTGCGCGTGATCAGCCTGCTGGCCGAACACGGACCGATGCCAGTCAACGAGCTGTCGGCCCGGGTCGCCCTCTCCCAGCCGCTTATCAGCTGGCACCTGCGCATCCTGCGCGTGGCCGGCCTGCTCGACACCCAGCGGCACGGTCGCGAGACGATCTGCCGACTGCGGACCGCCGCCTTCGAAGAGCTGCATGAGACCGAGGGGCGCCTGGTGGGCGGGACTTCGGGGATCGGCATGGCCCGCGTGAGCGCCCCCTCGGAGGTGGCCGATGTCGGCTAGCCGACCCCAGATGCACGACCTGCGCAGCGGCAGCTCGATCCTGTCGGATCGCGTCAAGGAGGCGGGACGCGCCGTCCTGGCCCCGGTGGTGCGCCTGGCGATGTGGCTGCGTCTGACCCCGAACGAGATAACCGTCGCGGGGTTCGTGACCGTGCTGGCCGCCGCGGCGCTGGTGGCGGTCGGCCAGCTCCTGGCCGGCGCCGCGCTGCTGGTTGCGGGGTCGCTGCTGGATGCGGTCGACGGCGCGCTGGCCCGAGCCACCGGGGGCACCAGCGCCTTCGGAAGCTTCCTCGACTCGACCCTCGACCGCGCCGCCGAGGCGATCCTGTACGGCGGCATCGTGGCCTACTACCTGCGGGTCTCAGCCGACCCGATCGGCCCGGTCCTGCTGGCGCTGACCGCTCTGGCGGGGTCGTTCATGGTCAGCTATACCCGGGCCAAGGCAGAGGGGATTGGGCTGAGCGCCTCGGTCGGGCTCGCGCCTCGCGCTGAGCGCCTGGTGCTGATCGTGGCCGGCATCGCGCTGGCCGGCATCGGCTTCGACATCGGTCTCATCGGGGCGATCGCCATCATTGCCCTGCTGGCGGTGGCGACCACCCTGCAACGGATCTGGCATGTACGCCGGCTTGTCGAGGCGCAGGCGCGCACGGCACTCGGCGCTGAGAGCTCAAGGGAGAACTGAGAAGCGTGGCTACCAGCACCGGCAAGATCTCGACCAACGGCCACCGGGCCGCGGACGGCAAGATCCGCGTGGCAATCGTGGGGGTCGGCAACTGCGCCTCGAGCCTGGTCCAGGGGCGCTACTACTACGAGAACGCCAAGGACGGGGACTTCGTGCCCGGCCTGATGCACGTCAACCTGGGTGGCTATCGGATCCGCGACATCGAGTTCGTGGCCGCCTTCGACATCGACAAGACCAAGGTCGGCAAGGACCTTTCCGAGGCGGTGTTCGCCGGTCTGAACAACACCTTCAAGTTCGCCGATGTGCCGCACACCGGTGTGACGGTCGAGCGCGGCATGACCCACGACGGGCTGGGCAAGTATCTCTCAGCGGTGATCGAGAAGGCTCCCGGCCCGACCGCTGACGTGGTCGGCATCCTCAGGGAGCGTGGCGTCGACATGGTCGTCTCCTACCTGCCGGTCGGCAGCGAAGAGGCGACCAAGTGGTACGTCGAGCAGGCGTTGCAGGCCGGCGTCGGCTTCATCAACGCCATCCCCGTCTTCATCGGCCGCGAGCCGTATTGGCAGCGTCGGTTCGCCGAGCGCGGCCTGCCGGTCATCGGCGACGACATCAAGAGCCAGGTCGGCGCGACCATTACCCACCGCGTCCTGACCCGCCTCTTCATGGACCGCGGCGTGCGCATCGATCGCACCTACCAGCTCAATTTCGGCGGCAACACCGACTTTCTGAACATGCTCGAGCGCGAGCGCCTCGAGAGCAAGAAGATCAGCAAGACGAACGCCGTGACCTCGATGCTCGACTACGAGATCGACGCGGACAACATTCACGTGGGCCCATCCGACTACGTGCCCTGGCTCAAGGACCGCAAGTGGTGCCACATCCGCATGGAAGGCACCACGTACGGCGACGTGCCGCTCAACCTGGAGCTGAAACTCGAGGTGTGGGACTCCCCGAACAGCGCGGGCGTGATCACCGACGCAATCCGCTGCCTGAAGCTAGGCCTGGATCGGGGCCTGAAGGGGACCCTCGTGGCCCCGTCCGCCTACTTCATGAAGAGCCCGCCCCACCAGATCCACGACGACGTCGCGCGCGAGCGTGTTGCGGCCTTCATTCGCGGTGACGACAACGAGACGCTGGTGGGCAACGAGGCGCCGCAGAAGACCGTCCACCGCAAGCTGGCCAGCAACAGACCCAGAGCCGCAGCGAGCGCCAAGTAGGCCCTTGGCCCGCCCCGTACCGGACATGGCGCGGAACGCGGCTTCAGGCAGCTCGGCGGCGGGAGCAAAGCGGCCCTCTCCGCCGACGGAGCGCCGTCGCGAGCTGCTCACCTACTGGGCCTACCGGCTCGCCGAGCGGCTGATCAACGCGCTGCCGCGCCGCCTGGTGCTGCCGTTGGCAGAGATGGCCGGCAATGCGGCGCATGACCTGGCCGGCGAGAAGCGGCGTCTGGTCCGCGAGAACCTGGCGCACCCGCTCGGCCTGCCTCCGACCCACCGGCGGGTGCGCCGAGCGGCGCGACAGGCGTTCCGCAACTACGCCAAGTACCTGGTCGACGTCATGCGCCTCTCCGGGCTGCGCGACGAGGAGATCGACGGGCTGGTCACCATCGACAACTTTGAGTTGCTGAGCGAGGCGCAGGTCGGGAACCGCGGGGTCCTGCTGTGCACGGTGCACGTCGGCGGCATGGACCTGATCGCCCCCGCGCTGCATCAGCATGGCCAGCGCATGAACGTGGTCGCCGATGACACGACCTATGGACGCCTCTTCGAGCACCTGCGCGGGATTCGTGCACGGCATGGCCTGACCCTGATCGGCTGGCGGAGCCTGCGCGCACTCTTCCGCGCCCTGAAGGACGGGGAGAACCTTGTCCTGTTCTGCGACGGCGGTTACCGTAACGGCGACGTCCCAGTCGAGTTCCTGGGTGAGGCCACCACCTTCCCGGCGGGGCCTGCCGCCCTCTCCGCCCGATCCGGCGCCCCCATCCTGCCGGTCGCCTGCAGCCGGCTCCCCGACGAGCGTCTCCGGACGCGGGGCCTGCCGCTTATTCGTGCTGTCAGCGACGAGCCGGCCGAGCTGTACCGGGCCACCCAGGCGCTGGCCGACGCGTTGGGCAGCGTGATTGCCGCGGACCCGGGCCAGTGGTACATGTTCCGGCCGGTCTGGCCGCAGACCGATGGGGATCGCGCCCGCGCGGAAGCCGCACTGGAGGCAGCCCGCCGCGGCGAGGACTGGGGGGCGCGACCCACGTGAGCGGCGGATGGCTCCTGCGCTTCGGTCTGCGGGGCGCCGACCTGGTGGCCCGCAGCCTGCCTCCCGCGATGGCGTATGCGCTTGCCGACCTGAGCGGGCGGGCGTGGCATCGGCTGGCACCCGAACGGCGGGCGCTCGTCTCGGCCAACCTGGCCAGGGTGTGCGCTGCCACCGGGCGCCCAACCCGTGGCGGATCGTTTCGGCGCCTGGTGCGGCGTGCCTTCGAGGAGCATGCGCGCTACTACATGGAGGTGCTGCGCCTCCCGCACGAGCCGCTCGAGCGCATCGGCCAGATGGTGAGCGTCGACGAGTGGGAGCGCTGGGAGCCGATCCTTCACTCCGGCGCGGTGGTCGCCACCCTGCACCTGGGCAATTTCGAGCCGTACGGCGCGTTCCTGGCCCAGCATGACCTGGTGGCGGTGGTTCCCATCGAGGAGCTGCGGCCTGCGGCCCTGTACGAATTCATGGTCTCCAGGCGGGGCACCGGCCGCGGCGTTGAGCTGGTTCCGCTCTCAAAGGCCCGCCGTCCGATGGTCGAAGCGCTGCGGCGCGGCGGCCTCGTCGGCATGGCAGCCGATCGCGACCTGGGAGGCGACGGACAGCAGGTTCGCCTCTTCGGAGAGCCCGTCACCGTGCCCGCTGGACCCGCGGCGCTGTCCCTCATGACGGGGAGGCCGCTGCTCGTGGCGGCTTGCTGGCGGGTTGGCCAGGAGCGATTCCGTGCGCGCGCGTGGCCGGTTGAGATCCCCCTCAGCGGCGACCGTCGCGCCGACGCGGCAGCCCTCAGCCAGGCGATGGCTGCTCGCTTTGAAGAGGCGATCGCGGTCGCGCCGGAGCAGTGGTGGGCCAGCTTCCAGCCGATCTGGACCGATCGCAGCGGATCCGCGACGTGAGCGCCGCCGAGCGGCGGCCTCGCGGCGGCGGAACTCGCGGACGGGCCGACATGCACCTGCACACCCTGTACTCGGACGGCACCATGGGAGTGGCAGCCCTGCTCGACCACGTCGAACGCCAGACCATCCTGGACCTGGTTGCGATCACCGACCATGAGCGCATCGACGGCGCGCTGCAGGCACGCGAACTGCACGCCGCGGGCGACTACCACTTCGAGCTTGTGATCGGTGAGGAGATCACCACCCGACGGGGCCACCTGCTGGCGCTCTTCCTGACCGAACGGATTCCGGCGCTGAGGCCGCTCGAGGAGACGATCGAGCGGATCCACGACCAGGGAGCGATCGCCGTCGCCGCCCATCCGATGGCGCCGCTCACCCCGAGCCTGGGACACCGAAGCCTGCTGCGCCTGCACCATGACCCGGATCCGGCCCGACGGCTCGACGCAATCGAGCTGCTCAACCCGAGCGCGGCGGGACGCCTGCGCCGGCATCACCGGCGTCGGCTCAACGAAGAGCTGCTCAACCTGGCACCGGTCGGCAACTCCGACGCCCACGTGCTGGAAGGGGTCGGCAGCGGGTGGACCTGGTACCCCGGCGTGAGCGCGGACGACTACCGCGCGGCGATCGAGGCGCGCACCACTGAGCCCGATGGCACCTATTGGTCGCACTGGCACAACGTCAGCATCTACGGACGTCAGCTGATCGCCAAGGCGCGCCACGTCCGGCATACTCTGCGCCCCACGGGAGAGTGGCGATGACCACGGTGAAGGTGGTGCCGCGGCGCCGACGGGCGAAGGTCGCACCGGGGCAGACCGGGGCCGAGCTCGCTCCGCTGAAGGTGGGGATCGTGAGCCCGTATGGCTACCCGCACCCCGGCGGAGTCAACGAGCACGTCCGGCACTCGTACGAAGCGATGCGCCGGATGGGCCACGACGTCTGGATCATCACCAGCAAGTACGGCCACGAACGGACCGATGAGGGCCGCGTCATCCGGCTGGGCACCGGCTTCGCCTTCCCCGCCAATGGCAGCATGGGGCGCGTCACCCTCGGCTGGCGCTTCAAGGAGCAGGCCCGCGAGCTGCTCGCCGAGCATCGATTCGATATCCTGCACTTCCACGAGCCCTTCGTCCCATTTCTGTCGCCGACCGTGCTCGACCAGTCGGAGACCGTTAACGTGGCCACCTTCCACGCCTTCGGCGGCTTCTCGCCGTCGTACTGGGTCGGACGGTACTTCGCCGGCCCGCTGGCCGCAAAGCTGCACGGCAGGATCGCGGTCAGCGGCGCGGCGCGCCACTTCATCAGCCGCTACTTCCCCGGTGACTACCGGATCATCCCGAACGGGGTCGACCTGGACCGCTTCGCCAAGGCGGAACCGATCGATGAGCTGCGCGACGGCACCATCAACATCCTGTTCGTCGGCCGCCTGGAGGAACGGAAGGGCCTGATCGACCTGCTGAAGGCCTACCACCGGCTGCGCAAGCGCCACGTCGACGCGCGCCTGCTGGTGATCGGAAACGGCCCGAAGCTGCGCGAATACCGCCGCTACGTCGGGCTGCGCCAGATCCGGGACGTTGAGTTCCTGGGCCGCCTGACCGACGACGCCAAGGCACGGCACTTCGCGTCGGCCGACATCTTCTGCGCCCCGGCCACCGGCCAAGAGAGCTTCGGGATCGTCCTGCTCGAGGCGATGGCAGCAGGCGTGCCGATCGTGGCCTCCGACATCCACGGCTACAAGAGCGTGGTCCAGCGTGGCGTCCAGGGCCTGCTGGTGGAGCCGCGCAACCCCCGCGCGCTGGCGGCCGCCCTGTACGCGCTTGCGAACGATGCAGAGCTGCGCCATCGGATGGGCGAGGCGGGACGCGCCAAGGCGCCGGAGTACTCGTGGGACCGGGTGACCGAACAGATCGTCGCGTTCTATCGCGAGGCCCGCGCGGAGGCGCTTGCCTCCGGCCGGGTGCCGGCCCGCTAGAGCGGCTTGCGGTAGATGCGCTCCCGTCGGGCGACGCGGAAGCCGACGGCTTCGTAGATCCCCAGCGCACCATGTGGGTTTTCGGCATCGACGCCCAGGCCGGCGCTGCTCATCCCGGCATCGCGCAGGACGTGGAGGCTGGCTGCCACCAGTGCCTGGCCGATCCCCTGCCGGCGCCAGGCACGGCGCACGCCGACCGAGTTGACCCAGCCGCGCCGGATCCCCAGCTCCGCATTGACTTCCGCGTTGATACGGTTGAGCACCTGGCCCGCGATCTCGTCTCCGTGCCAGGCCACCACCCACAGCGAGAGGTCGCGCAGCGGATCGGCGCGCATGCGTTCGAACCCGTTCTCGGAGTCGTCGACCGCGCCCCAGTGATCGCGAAAGACCTCGACCTCCAGCTCCCAGATCCATCGCAGATCGACCTCCTGCGCCGGGCGGATCTCCAGACTTTCAGGGAGGGTGAAGTCAGGGAGATTGTCCAGGGTCGGGCGCTCCATCTCGAAGGCGTAGCGCGCAACCTGGTAGCCGTTCGCCTCCAGCATGGCGATGCGGCCGGTCTCCACGTCGTCAGCCCAGCTCTCCAGGCGACGCTCGACCTCCGCCGGATGCGACGCTGCCACGGTGCGCTGGCGCGCCTCGACCCAACGGAGCAGTGCGCCGCCAAGACCGCGGCGCCGCCACGCCGGGTGCACGGCGCCCCACGTCGTGTAGTTGCGGCCACCGTCATTGTCCTGCTCCCAGCCCGCCTGGACGTAGGCCACCACGGAGCCATCCACCTCCGCCAGGAGCAGGTCCTCCGCAGGATCCATCCGCGACGGGTGGTCGAGCCAGGTGCCGATGTGCGCCGGGGAGAGGCGGTGCGGGATGCCATCGGCCGCCATCGCCGCGTTGACCAGGCTCGAAGATGGCGACATCGTCACCAGGACGCTGCAGCCGCCGCAGCCGCAATCCCGCGATGGCCGGGGCTCCGGGAAGCTGGATTTCGCTCACTGGTCGACCACGAAAGGCTTGCGGTAGGCGGTCGATCGCAGGTCAACGGCGAACCCCGCGCGCTGGTACACGCCCAAGGCGCCGTTCGGGTTGTCGGCGTCGACCCCGAGCCAGGCGCTGGTCATTCCCCGCTCGCGAAGCTGGACCAGGCTTCGAGCGACCAGCGCAGCGGCCAGGCCGCGCCGTCGCCACGCGCGACGCACGAAGACGCTGTCGAGCAGCCCGCGGCGTCGTTCAAGCAGCGCGTTCTCGTTGGCGTCGATCGAGTTGATCACGCCTCCCGCGATCTCGTCGCCGTCCCAGGCGATGACCCACAGGCCCGGGTCGAATGTGGGGTCGCCGAGCCACTCCTCGAACGACTCGTCGGATGCGTCGAAGCCGCCCCAATGGTCGAGGAACGCTTCCACGTCGGCATCGAACAGGCGCCGATAGCCAGCCCGATCGGTCACCCGTTCGACCGATAGGCCCTCGGGCAGCGGCGGCAGCTCGATCTCGTCCAGCGTCGGCCGCACCATCGTGAAGAACCAGCGCGCCGGCTGGTACCCGTTGCCCTCCAGCAGGGCGAGTGCCCCCGGCTGACGGTCCGCGGCCCACGCGCCGAGCATGCGCACCCAATCACCGCCCTGCTCGGCCGCCACCTGGTGAGCACGTGCCACGTTGTGCGCCAGGATGGCGCTGCCGATGCCGCGCCGCCGCCACTGAGGATGCACATGGCCGCGGGTACGGTGCTCGCGGAAGCCATCGGTGGTGTCGACCCAGGCGGTGAAGCCATAGGCCACCACCCGTCCGTCCATCTCGGCGACCACCACGTCGTGGCTGGCATCGAAGGTGCGGGTCGGGTGACCGAACCAGTTGGCCAGGCCCGCCTCCGACACTCGCTCGTCGATCTCGTCAGCCGCAGCGCCGGCGTTGAAGATGCGGACGAATTCGCCGATGTCACCGCTGCCGGCGAAGGGGCGCAGCAGCAGGCCTTCCGGTCCACGGTGGATGCGTGCTGTCGATTCGCTCATCTGCTCACCCTACCCGCTTCAGCTTGCCGGTCCGCTTGGCATAGCGCTCGGCTCGGCCGAAGGCCCATAGCCCCAGCGGAATGAAGACGATCCCCATCAGCAGCAGCGGCCAGACGTCGCCGAGCAGGGACCCGACGCCCACCCCGTCGATCAGCCCGGCACGGACCCCGTCGAGGACGTAGGTTGCCGGGCTGAAGTGCGAGAGCAGCTGCATCCAGCCGGGCAGCACGTCGATGCTGTAGTAGACCCCGCTGATCAGCAGCAGGACCGACTGCAGCACAAAGGTCATCTGCGCCCCGCGCTCCACGTACATCAGCGGCAGGATGGCGGTCATGATCCCGATCCCGATGAAGGAGAGGGACCCGAGCACCATGAAGGCAGCGGCCGTGAGGAAGTTGGCGTGCGCCAGGTCCAGCTCGAAGAAGAGCGCAAGCACGATCAGCACCACGATCGTGTGGATGAAACCGTAGAGGATCGCGTACACGGTGGAGCCGAGCATTTGGGCATAGCGCCGCACGGGAGCCATGAACGTGTACTCCAGGGTCCCCTCCCAGCGCTCCCAGCTGACCGTCTCGGCGATGAAGCTGAAGACCACCGACAGGTAGTTCCAGAAGACGGCGCCGATGACCAGGGTCAATAGCAGCCGGTCATCGTTCTGCCCCTTCCCGATCAGCGAGACGGCGAGGGCGCCCGCCACCGCATAGACCAGGAAGGCGACCTCCCAGCCCCAGTAACGCCTGGTCAGGTTGAAGTTCCGCTCCACGAAGGCGAATGAGGCCTTCAGATCACGAGCCATCAGGGCCATCGGTTCACTCCTCGTCGTTCTGCTGGTCGTCGCCCAGGTCGTCGTCCAGTGACCGGCCGGTGTAGGTCATGAAGACACTCTCCATGGTCGGCTCCTGGCCGTGCTGCTCGGCGACCATCGCCTTGAGCCCCTCGGGCGTGTCCTCGGCGACGATCCGCCCGTCGTTGATGATCGCGATTCGGTCACAGAGCCGATCGGCCTCGGCCAGGTCGTGGGTGGTGAGCACGATCGTGGCGTCGTGCGTGTCCCGCAGCTCCTCGATGAAGGTCTGCACGTCGAGCTTGGAACGCGGATCGAGGCCGGTGGTCGGCTCGTCGAGCAGGAGCAGGGTCGGGCTGGTCAGCAGGGCACGCGCGATGGCGACCTTCTGCTGCATCCCGCGGCTCATCTGCTCCAACGGGCGGCTCAGCCGCTTCTCCCCGATCCCCAGCCGGGCCAGGATCCGGATCGCCTCCGCACGCGCCAGGCGCGGGTCCATGCCATACAGGCGAGCGGCGTAGGCCAGGTTCTCGTGCGGGCTCAGCTTCTTGAAGAAGGCAGCGTCGACCGAGACGCGGTTGATCAGCCGCTTGACCGCCATCTCGTCGCGCTCGATGTCGTGGCCGAACACCTCCACCTTGCCGGAGTCGAGGGTCAGCAGGGTACTCACCAGCCGGATGAGGGTTGACTTGCCGCTCCCGTTGGCGCCCAGCACGCCGTAGATCTCGCCGCGCTCAATCCGCAGCGAGACGTCATTGATCGCGGTTACGGCGCGCTTCTTGCGGCCGACCACGAATCGCTTGGTGACGTGCTCGACGAGCAGCGCGGGCTCGCCCCCTGCGGGGAGAACCCGGCGCGTGCGCGACGGCGCGGTCGTCTTCGATTCCGCCATCAGGCCGCTCAACATCTGTTCCTTGTCGTGATCTTGCAGTACATCGTGTGTCACCTCGACTGTCCGACAGGACAACAAAAAACCGTGGACCCGATCCGGCCCACGGCTGGTGACGTCTCCGGCGGCACTGCCGCCATCTGGTCAGCTGGAGGTGGGCGCAGATCTCCCGCCGAAGTCGCCGTTCTTGGACGGCGTCTGTGGGCGTGCGCTGCGAGCGCGGTACGAAACGTTCACGGTCGTACTTGAGTCCCTCGCTGCTGTCTTGTTCGATCGCCGGACGGCACCACGCCGGAGGGCATGCTCGCCGCCGCGGGAGTCTAGGCCCGCCCTCGGGCCGGTGTCAAGCCGCACCCGGGGTAGTAGATAGAGGCCGCCGAAGTTGCCGGTTAGGCGGCAGAAAGAGAGGCAACGCGCGGCAACGCGGACAGGCAGACGGGCGAGTTACTAGCTCTTTCTTTGAGCGGCCGAACACAACGGGGCGGCTTCCCTGGAAGAAAGCCGCCCGCAGCACCCTCCGACTACAGGGTAAGTGGAGGTTGACGGCGGGAATAAGCTATGTTTGAGTCACAGTAGGGGACAGGGTGTCAGTGCTGCAGAGATCGGTCGCCGTGCGATGCGGCGCGGTCTGGGAACTGCTGCCCTCGGTATCGAAGGAACACCCGCAGCTCGAAATTACCTATGTCTCCACGATTGCTCCGATTTCGAAGCTCCGCACATTGGGCGCTGTCCCCGACGTCTGGCTGGTCGATGTCGGCGCGGCAACTTCAAGCGTCCCTCTGACGCCAGCGCTTGTGTACGATTTGCCCAAGAACTACTTCGCTGACGCAGCCGAGGCTGCTCTGCTCGATGATTAACGCTCGTTCGATCGCGGTCATCCTCGTCATCGGCTTGCTCGCTACCACCGCAAGCCTTGTGGTCGGGCGGGCCATCAGCGAACCGTCCGGGCCGCCCGGAGGCTACCTACGTGGCGCACCGAGCGCCTTCCTCGTTGACTACGATCCTTCGAGGATCTCGTCGGACGAGGCTATGGAACTGATTATCCCCGAGCGGCCGAGGATCGGCCCCGTCTTTCTAGTTCCATTCGCATACGACTGGTTGGTGTGGTCGGCAGCCACGGTGGTCGTGCTCGGTGCCGCCTGGATCGGAAGGCGCTGGCGAACGACCCGAACGAGAGGGTCCATATCGCCAACAGAGACGCCGACCTCGCCTTCACGGCCCCATTCGAGCTAGGCCAGGCTGTGGGGGGTCCGGCCGTAGACGTGTCTAGCGATTGGACGAGAGGTCCGTGAGCCGAAGCTGCAATCGTGAGAATCTGCCCCGCTGTTAGGAATAGTGGGTCTGGCTGGACCTAGTCACCTCGCGCGAATCCACACGGTGGCCCGCATTCTCTTGAGCGGTACCGTCCGGGTTTGCGGCGATGCCCTTCCCTTCGCCCTCATCCCTGAAACGGTTTTGGCATGGCCTGAATGGTCTGGCAATCGCTGTCCGCCGCCAGAACCGAGGTCGAGCGCGGCTGCTGGGTGCGGCGATTGCCGCCGTCCTAACCGCGAGTCTCGTCTAGACGTAGATGGCGCTGGTCCGACCACCGCTCGCCGAGCGGCAACTTTGCCGCGCTCTAACTACTACCCCGTCAAGCCGCACCCGGTGGGGCCGATCGTCACCGGTGGAAGGGTCGATTCGGCCCTCCCTGCTAATGGCCGGACCGACCAGAGTTACCTGCGGTGAGGCCGCGGACAACTTCGCGCGTCCCGTTGCCTGCGCCATGATGAGTATCCACACGTCCGTGGGAGGCGACCAACCGTGCAGCTGAATCGAGGCCTCCTCTTCTGGGGCCTGGCACTTCTCATCGCCGGCGGCACGGCCCTTGCCGTGCAGCTGGGTTACCTCGACCGCGACACCGTGACCGGCGGCTGGCGCCTGTGGCCGCTGATCCTGGTGGCGATCGGCCTGTCAGTGATCCTGTCGCGGACGCCGCTCGCACCCCTTGGCACTGTCGCGGCGGCTGCTGTGGTGGGGATCGCGGCCGGTGCGCTGATCAGCGTCGGCCCGATCAGCGGCGGCTGCAGCGGGGCTGAGCCGGGCTCCGCCGGCGGCAGCCGGCAGGATCGCTCCGGCTCGTTCGGCGCGAAGGCCGATGTCGTTCTGCGCTTCGACTGCGGGAGGCTGCAGGTCCGTTCGGTGAGCGGCGACCAATGGAACGTGTCGAGTGAGCGGGCCGGTGGCGGTGCGGCGCAGATCGATGCGACTGCGGGCCGGCTGGCGGTCACGTCGAACAACGACGGGCAATGGTGGACCAACGGACGGCAGCGCTGGGAGGTCAACCTGCCGGCGGGGACCGCCTACCAGCTGGAGATCCAGCCGAATGCGGCTGATGCGACCATCGATCTGGCTGGGGGTCAATTCGATCGCGTCTCGCTGCAACCGAACGCCGGGTCGGTCCGCCTCGACCTTCGCCGTGCCCAGGTCGATCTCTTCGACCTGTCGCTCAACGCGGGCTCGGCCGCGATCCAGCTCGGCTCCGACGCGGCGATGTCGGGAACATTGAGCGTCAACGCCGGCTCCATCGAGCTGTGCACCGAGCCAGGCGTGACGCTTCGGCTGGTGATGAACGAATCGGTCGCCTTCTCGAACAACCTGGAAGGATCCGACCTGGTGCGCTCGGGCGACACCTGGTCGACCTCCGGTTATGCCGATGCCGCGAACCAAGTCGAGCTGCGGGTGACCGGAAACGCCGGCAGCTTCACGCTGAACCCTGAGGGAGGCTGCTCATGAACCGACGGCTGTACCGATCCCCCACCGACAAGGTGATCGGCGGAGTGGCCGGCGGGGTCGCCGAGTACCTTGACCTCGACCCGTCAATCGTGCGGGTCGTCTGGGCGCTATTGGCGCTCCTCACCGGAGGCGTTTTCTTCCTGCTCTACATCGTCATGTGGATCGTGGTTCCGGTGAACCCGGAGGCGGGCGGAGAGCCCGGAGCCGCGGGGAGCCCGGGGGCGCCCACCTACCGCCACCGACGGCAGGGCTCAGGGACCGGAGGGTTGGTCTTCGGGCTGATCCTGATCGGGCTCGGAAGCTACTTCCTCATCCGTGAGTACGTCACCTGGCTCGACGTCGACCGGCTCTGGCCGCTCGGCCTCGTGGCCGTCGGTCTCGTCCTGCTGGTGGTCGCCATCCGCCGACCCGCCGCCTGAGCGAGGCGCTGCGCGGCGGTCGAGCAGGTCGCGGCCGACGAGGGCAAACGCCGCGGCGCCGAGGGAGACCGCGGTACCGACGGCAAGCTTGAGGGTGTCCGCGGTGACCAGCTGCCCGCGGTCGCCCTGCGGTGGCCCGGGGAACTGGAAGGCGTAGTTCCACGGCGCCAGGGCGCGGGCCGCGTTGATGTACCAATCCGGCATCGCCAATGCCGATCCGAGCGGGAAGATCATCACGCCGGCGACCGCGACCGCGACCAGGAAGGCCACCGCCAGCGAGCGTTGCCGCCACGACCGCAGCCCCTCGTCGACGACGTAGGCGACGGCGATCATGGCGAACATGACCGCGGTGAGGTAGTGGTATTGGAAGGTGGCCCGCTCGATCCGGGTCCACGGCAGGTACTGGAAGGCGAAGGCGGCGACCACGAGCACCAGGGCGGGAGAGCGGCGGCGCCACGCCTGCACGGCGGCGAACAGGATCGCAGGGATGCCCGCCCAGAAGAGGATCGGGTTCCCGCCGTTATAGATGACCGCGAGCTGTCGGTCGTCGAACGAGTGGCTGTAGAACCAGACCGGTTTCAGGTCGAGCGGCCAGCTCCACCACGGTGACGCGGCCGGGTGCCCGGCCTGCAGGCCGAAGTGGTAGCCGAACATCTGCGACTGCAGCTCGTCGAGCGACCAACCGTAGCCCGGTCCCAGGTTCTGCGTGGCGATCCCGTGGCCGAGCTGCAGATACGGCACGTAGACCAGGAAGTAGACGAGCAGCGGGATCACTCCCAGGCAGGCGGCCACCCATGGCCAGGCGAAGCCACCCATCTCGCCGGGCACGTACCAGCGTTGGTCGCTCTGCGGGTTGCGCAATGAACGCCAGGCGCGGCCGATGAGCAGGAGCGCGGCCGTGCCCAGCATGATCCAGGCGGGCCAGGCGGCCTGCGCACCGCGCGCGAGCAGCGCAAAGACAAGCTCCACCGCACTTCGCGGCTCGCGTCCGACAACGGTGGGGTAGGCCAGGGCGAAGGCCAGGCCGATGCCGCCGCCGAGCGCTGCCATCGGCGCAAGGGCAGCGATATCCGACGGCACCAGCCGAATCGGGCGCCACCAGACGAGGAAGATCGCCAGGACCAACGCCGCGATGCAGATCACCAGGAACGGCCACGGGGCGCCCAGCCCGGCAACCACGGTCAGGAAGCCGATCGCGGCGACCAGCAGGAAGCGGCCGAGATTGGAGCGCGCCATGAACACGATCCAGAGCCCGACCAGCGCATAGATGCCGACCCACTTGGTCGCCGCCGCTAGGCCGATCAGCACGCCCACCAGCGGCAGCGCCCACCAGGCGCTGCGCGCCCATCGGCCGGACCAGATCTGCCAGTAGACGAGGTAGGCGGCTGCGATGAAGGTCGCCACGAAGATGTCGTTCATCGCGATCCGGCTCATCACGTAGCTCATGCCGTCGAGTGCCACGAAGAGCGCGGCGAGGACCGCGATTCTTCGGCGCGGGAAGAGGGTGGCAGCCAACAGGAAGATGAGCCCGACCAGCAGCGAGCCGAAGACGACCCCGGCGATCCGCCAGGCGAAGGCATTGCTGCCCACGTCGATGGCGACCAGCGCCGCATCGGCACCAGAGAGCGTGCTGACGATCAGGCGCTCGTGGTCGTCGCCCTCGGAGTGATCGGAAAGGTCGAAGGCCACCGCCAGCGGACGACCGGGAAGCGTCGTCGTGTCGTAGGCGGCGAAGCCGGCGCTCTGCACCCCGCCGCTGCCCCACGGCTGCATCGTCCAGACCACCGGCTTGTGGTTCTTCTGCTCGATCCCGGCCACGTACACCAGGTTCGCCACGTGGTTCCAGCCGATGTCGCTGGGTGCGCCCGGCAGGGGGACGGTGTCGATCAGCTGGACGTCGGTGTCGAAGATCGAGAGGCCGCCGTCGACCGGCCCGTGCTCCTTGTCGGCCGGGAGCGCGCCCACCGGGACCCAGACCTGCCGGTCCGTGCCGTTGCCGCGCACCAGGATCGGCCCGGCCGGAGGGGCCGGCAGTTGCATGACTCCGTCGGAGCCGGTGAGCGTGTCGGCCGGAAGCAGCGTGCCGCCGTCCAGGACAAGAAGGGCAGAGCGGGCCGGGTCGGTGGCCACGATCCGCGACGGCTGCGGCGTGTCGCCGCCGATCGGCGGCAGGTAGGCGATCCCCGCCACCACCTCCGCGGACCTGGCGATCTCGGCGCCCGTCACGCGTTCGGCGACGACGATGCCGTTCGTCCCGCGGAAGGCCAGCACCGGCTCCGATTCGGGGACCAGGATCTGGTCGACGGAGCCCAGACCGGTCTCGATCGGCGCGACAGCCGGTGGTGGCGCGCGCGGACCGCTCACCCCCAGGAAGAGGCTGGTCCCGTAGACCGCCACCCGGCCGCTCGAGGCGAGGCCCACCAGCAGCCGATCTCCCTCCTCGTCCCATGCAAGGCTGGCCACGGTCCCCGGCGCCGGCCAGGTCGCCACGACCTGGCCGCTGGAGGCATCGCGGGCCGTCAACTGGCTGCCGCTGGCGGTGAACGCGATCGATTCGGGGCGCCCAAAGGCGGATCGCTGTGCAGCGACGGCCACCGCCGTTGCTGGCTCGGGTAGCGAGGTCGAGCCGATCTGCCGATTGGGATCGGCGAGCACGATCCCGGCCGCGATGAGGTATTTGGCCAGCGGCGGATGCGTCCACTCGTAGGTGTCGCGCGTCCAGCCTTCCTGCCAGTCGGCGAGCCATTCGGTGGCTGACCGGGCGTGGTACTGCTCGTCGAAGTGCATCGAGCGCGGCATATCCAACCGCCACAGCCGGAAGGCGAAGGCAAACAGGACCAGCCCGACCAGCAGGAGGGCGTCGAGACGGTCAAGTCCTCGTTGCGGCTCATGCAGGTACGGGTCCGCTGGGTCGCGGCGAAGCCAGGCACCCAGCCTCGCCAGCGGCGATGTAGATCGAGCAGCGCCTGACCGGCGCTCACCTCCCGCAGGGACCACCGGCCAGGTTGAGGCCGGCAATCCCTCCTCGACAGGCGGCGAGGGCCCTCGTTCACCGGGGCTGAATGCCATGCGCTGCCCCTGGATGAGCAGCCAGCCGAGGGCGACCACGATCATCGCGGAGAGGAGGTAGACCCCCGTGTCGTTGTACAGGAAGGCGGCCAGGGACGGGTCCCGGACCATGGCCAACCCACCCGACCCGGGGTTGACGACCGGAGGCGCGGCGAACGCCCAGTCCGCGGTGTAGACCCAGTAGATGTTGGCGAAGAACGACAGGCTGATCACCCCGTAGAGCACTGCCCAGCGCCACGAGCGCGCCACCATCGGTGCGGCGAGCGCCAGCGCGGGGAACAGGTAGCGCTCGTGGACCCGTGTCGGGAGCGCGAAGAAGGCCACCGCCATGGTCAGCGACCCGACCACCAGACCCTCCGGGTCGTCCCTCCGGGCGATCTGCCAGAGCGCGGCCAGTGCCGCAAGTGCGAAGAGGATGGTCCCGACCAGCTGCCAGCTGATCGGGGTGGCGCCCATCTGGAAGGCGATCCCCGCCGGGCTGGCGCAGCCTGGGGGAATCGGCGCGTCACAGCCGCGCTGCAGCGTGTCGCCCAGGCCGCTCCACGGGTTGCGCCACAGGTTGAACCCGTTGATGGAGAGGCCCGAGTAAGTGTCGGTCGCCTCCAGGAACTTGTCGACCAGGCTGCGAGCCGGGACCCCGGGCGACCAGACCGCCATGTTGAATGGCAGCAGCATCAGGACCAGCGAGCCGAGCCCTGCCGCCAACGAGGTGAGGACCCGCAGTGGGTCGCGCCGATCGGCGTGCTGTGGGTCGCTTGAGCGACCGAAGAGGTGCCGCTTGAGACCGACAACGGCCACCACCGGGATCAGGAAGGCGAATTGGAACTTCACAAGTAACGCGACCACGGCACCCACCGCGGCGGCCTCGGTCCAGCCTCGGGCCAGCAGAAAGATGGTGGCTACCAGCGCCAGCGTGCCGATCGAGTCGACCTGGCCCCAGACGGCGGAGTCGAAGATCGTGCCGGGGTTAAAGAGGAAGAGCACGGCCGCCACCAGGCCGATCCGCTCGCCACTCCAACCGCCGAGCCACCGGCTGCCGTAGCGACGGCAGAAAGCGAACAGGTACCAGGCGACGGCCCCGTCGGCCAAGATGGCGGGGATCTTGACCAAGCCCCGCGTGATGTCGACACCGAGGGTGTACGACGTCAGCCAGGTGCCGATCTCCCCGAGTCCCCACAGGACGTACATGTAGCCCGGCGGATAGTCGGTGAGGCCGCCTTCCTCGTAGAAGCGAGCCGGCCCGGCGCTGGCCATGCGGTGCGCCCAGATGGTGAAGTCGCCGACATCGGTGCTGAACCCGCTGAGCGGAAGGTAGAGGCCAGCCACCAGGGCCCGCAGGAGGATCCCACCGGCGATCAGGATGACCGCCAGCGTGGCGGGGTCGACGCCCGCTAGCCGCTCCCGAAAGGTGGCCTCGCGCGCCTGGCTCTCATCGTGCATCATCGCCGGCGGCACCTCGTCATCGGTGGCACAGAGGTGTCGGAGCCAAGGTGGGCGAGAGTATACATCGGCCTCATGACGACCCCGGCGGAGCGACGGTTGCGCTACGGTAGCGCGCAGCGCGGCCGGTCGATGTCGCTGCCGAACCCCGAGGAGACCAGGTGATCGATCCCTCCGCCGCGTCCGCCATGCCGCGTCTCACCTTCTTCTTCCCTGCCTACAACGAGGAGGAGAATATCGAGCGCACCGTCGAGCGCGCCTTCGCTGAGATCGGCCCGTTGGTCCCCTCGATTGAGGTGCTGGCGATCGATGATGGCTCGTCTGACCGTACCCCCGAACTGGCCGATGCGCTTGCCGCCGCCGACCCGCGAGTCAGGGTCTTCCACCAGCCCAACCGGGGATATGGCGGTGCGCTGCAGGCGGGATTCGCCAACGCCCACGGCGAGCTGATCTGCTTCTCCGATGGCGACCTGCAGTTCGATCTGCGGGAGATGAGCCGCCTGCTGGACCGCCTGGCCGACACCCGCAAGCCGGTCGATGGGGTGATCGGCTATCGGATCCGGCGGCGGGATCCCTTCCATCGGATCTTCATCGCCAAGACCTACAACGCCATCGTGTCGATCGCCTTCGGGCTGCGAGTGCGCGACATCGACTGCGCCATGAAGCTCTTCCGCCGCGAACTCTTCGATGGGTTGCGGCTGGACGCGGAAGGGCCGTTCCTGTCGGCCGAGCTGCTGATCAAGCTGCGTGCGAATGGGGTGCGCCTGGCCCAGGTCGGGGTTCACCACTATCCCCGGGCTGCGGGACAGAACACCGGCGCGAGTTTCACGAAGATCCTGCGCACCTTCCGCGACCTGGCGAAACTGCGCTGGGCGCTCTGGACCAACCGTGAGGCGGTCCTGCGTCGCCCCGACGACACGACCGGCTAGCCGCCCGGCTCCTCGCCGGGAGGCCCCTTCTCGCCGCCACCGAGGTCAACGTCGAGCGAGTTGACGAACTCGCGAAAGACCGCCAGCTTCTCGTCGGGATCGTCGCCGGCCTCGGCCCGGTCCGGCTCGACGCCGGCCTCGTCGAGGACCCGTTCATCGACGTAGATGGTGGATCCGGTGCGCACAGCCACCGCGATGGCGTCGCTCGTCCGGGAGTCGATCTCCGCCTCGCTCCCGTCCGCCGCCTCCAGGTAGAGGCGCGCATGGAAGGTGCCGTCGGTGACGTGGGTGACCACCACCCGGCTGATACTCGAGTTGAGGGCTCCGACGATGCTGATCAGCAGATCGTGGGTGAGCGGCCGCTCGGCGCTCAGTCCCTGGAGGCGCATGGCGATGGCGTTCGCCTCCGACGGACCAATCCAGATCGGCAGATACCGATCGCGCTCGGACTCCTTCAGGATGACCACGTGCTGGCTTGAGAGCATGTGCACGCGCACGCTCTCCACCACCATCTCGATGAGCCTCACGGCTCGATTCTAGTGGAGCCTATTCGAGGACGACGCGGATGATCCTCTCCGGCGTCAGCAGGTAGGCAGTGGGCGGTCCGTCCGGGACCGAGGCCACGCTCATGGCCAGCACCCGATCGAGCAGGTCAGCCTCAGGTCCCGAGCGCGGCGCGAGCCACTGACGCACGAAGACGCCGTCGGCACGCTGGTACGCGATGATCCGAGCGTTCGCGGCATCGTAGACGTAGAACAGGTCACGCTCGCCGACCGTGGCGCCGTCAAGCAGCTGGTAATCGAGCCTCGGCCGGATGTTGGCGTCCGGCGGCGGATCGAGCGAGTATTCGGTCTGTGGCAGTGGCAGGCCGACGTTCACGCGCGTCACCGTGCGCGCCTGGAGCAGCCACAGGTTGGCGTCCACCAGGAGGTCCCGCGCCGAGCCGGCGGGCAGGTCCGGGGTGCCGGTCAGGAGCGGCTGCGCGGCGCTGGGGTAGACGACCGGCACGACGGTGCCGGGTGACCACTTGTCGACCTGCCCGTTGACGGCGTCGACCAGGTACAGGTTGAAGATCTCGAGTGGCGGCCGATGCTGCAGGGCGGCCAGCAGACGGCTCTCGGCCGACACGGCGTCAAGCCCGGGCAGCACCAGCAAACTCGGCTCAGGGCGCCCCAGGTCAAAGCGCCATGCCTGACGCTGCCGATCGACCAGGACCACGTCGGTGGCGGCGGTCGCCAACAGCCATGGGGCGCCGGCGGTGCGGCCGCCGACCACCTGGCCCGATCGAAGCACCACCGCCGCCTCGCCGGTTGTGGGGTCGATCCGGATCAGGCGCCCGCGGGCAACCTCGGCAACCCACAGCGAACCATCGGTGGCGACCACCATGTCAAGCGGGTCGAACGGGGCGAAGCTGGCCGCCAGGTCAACCACGGTGGCGGACTCGCCGATGCGTCCGACCAGGTAGATGCTGTCCAGCCCTCGGTCGACCTGGCCCTGCAGGCTGCCGAGCGCCACCGGAGACACGCCGGCACCGATGGCGCGGGAGATGGCCGCAAACGCCGAGTTGAGCCGATCCGTGGCACGCTCGGGGTTACGATCGATCAGGTCGCGGCCGTCGACACGCTCGTTGACCTGAGCCAGCAGATCCTGGGCCTCGCGGATCGCCGCACGGGAGATCGCGGCCCTTGGGATCGCGTCGGTCGGGCGAGCGTTGGGCAGACTGGCCACCGTCGCGCCCACCGCCAGCATCGCCGCCACGACGGCCATCCAGAGCAGGCCGCGGCGGCGGCGGCGGCCCTCCTCCTGCACCTCGGTCTGCAGGATGGTGCTCGGATACCGCGGTCGGCGCCGCGGGACGAAGGCGAGAAGTATGTTGAGTCCGTAGAGGATCGCGCGGCCGGCCGCCGCCTGCACCGCGTCGAGGGCGTCGCCGGAGCGGTGCGCGGCGCGGCCGATGGCATCGGCCAACGGCACCGGGCTCTGGTCGGGGAGTCCGGCCAGGGCTCAGCGGGTCGCACCGGCTCAAGCGGACGGAGGATCTCGGTCGCGCCCAGCTCGACC
>CAVVPF010000012.1:0-128863 GCA_963750025.1 uncultured Chloroflexia bacterium | reverse complement strand
AACCATCGGCTCAAGCGCATCTATGCTCCGAACGGGCGCGAGTTCAGCCTGGCCGATGCGCCGATGCCCCGCTTCGACCTGCTCGAGATCGAGCGCTACAACCGCATCACGGTGCAGACCCAGCGCGGCTGCCCGTGGCGCTGCGAGTTCTGCGCCGCCTCGATCCGGCTGACGCCACTCTACAAGGTCAAGCCGGTGGACAAGGTGATCGCCGAGATCCACGAGATCAAGCGACATTGGCCGAGGCCGTTCATCGAGTTCGCGGACGACAACTCGTTCGTGCATCGGGCCAAGAGCAAGGCGCTGCTGCGGGCCTTGGTGGACGAGGACATCAGGTGGTTCACCGAGACCGATATCTCCATCGCGGACGACCCCGAGCTGCTCGCGCTGATGCGCGAGGCGGGCTGCGCCGAGGTCCTGATCGGCCTCGAAAGCCCAACCGCGGCGGGGGTGGACGGCGTGGAGCTGCGCAGGAACTGGAAGCGGGGGCGGTTCGACGAATACCGCTCGGCGATCGAACGGATCCAGGGGCACGGGGTGGCCGTCAACGGCTGCTTCGTGCTGGGGCTCGATGGCGACGGACCCGAGAGTTTCGACGCGGTGGCGGACTTCGTGGCCGACAGCGGCCTGTTCGACGTCCAGATCACCGTCCTGACCCCGTTCCCCGGGACGCCGCTCTATGACCGTTTGCTGGCCGAGGATCGGCTCCTGGAGCCGACGGCGTGGGAGCGCTGCACGATGTTCGACGTCAACTTCCGACCCAAGGGGATGTCCCCCGAGACGCTTCAGCACGAGCTGGTCGAGCTGGGGCGGCGGCTGTACACCACCGAGCAGCGCAAGGCGCGACGCAGTGCGTTCTATGCGCATCGCCGCAGCTTTCGCCGAGAGGCGCGAGCAGAAAGGAAAAGCGCATGACCAACTTCAAGACCTTCTTCCTCGTGGCAGCGCTCTACGACATCGTGCTGGGGGCGGCCTTCTTCATCCTGTATGCCCCGCTCTTCTCGGCCCTCGCCATTGAGCTGCCGAACAGCATCACCTACATCCACCTGACCGCTGCCTTCGTCTTTGTCCAGGGGGTCGGCTACTGGTTCGTGTACCAGGACCCCGATGCCAACCACGGGATCGTCAAGACGGGCGTGATCTACAAGATCGCGTTCGCCGGGCTGTCCTTCTTCTACCTGGCCATCGGGCAGCTGCCGCACCCGGTCTTCGCCGTCTTCGGCGCGATGGACGTCCTGTTCCTGATCGGCTTCATGATGTTCCTGAAGGGCGAGCGCGACCGGCAGCCGGCCTGATGGGTCCGGCGATCCCTCGTCCCGCGCCTCGCTCAGCCCCCGTCGAGCTGTCCGGCGACAGGCAGATGGCCCGGCGAGTCACGCGGCTGGGCTACGTCAGCTCGGTGGCGCTGGGGCTGATCTGGTCACTGGCGGTGGTGACCCTGGATGCTCCGGTTTGGGTGGACGGCGCGCTGGTGGCGGGCTGGGTGCTGATGCCAACGATCCTCTTCGCCAGCCTCGTCCGCCCTCGACTGCGCTACGGACTGGTGCTGCCCGGTTCGCTGGTCGGGCTCGGCCTGCTGGCCGTGTGCGCTGCGTGGCTGCCTGCGGAGCCGATGGCCGCGGCGGGCTGGCTGTCGATGACCGCCGGCATCCTGCTGGGCAGCGTGCTGGGGCTGTGGTTCTGGTACCGATTGGTGCCGGTGCCTGCCCGGCTGGATGATCCCTACTCGCCGGGGCGCTGGGGCCTGATCGGTTTGCACGTGGGGTTGATCGTGGTGGGATGGGGCCTGGCGGCCGCCCCGCTCCTCCGCAGCTAGCTGTTCTTCCCCTCTCATGCTCGGCATCCGAGCGCATGAACCGGAATGCCCCCGTATCCTGGCCGAATTCTCGGCATCCGAGCAGAACCGCCACGATTCGGCCCCCGATTCTTCGAATCCCTGTCGGTGTGCTCCGATGCTGAGCACCCCGAGGCGCGGCGACGGCCGAGACGGGCATACCCCATGCCCACGCCAGTTGCCTCTTGCGCCCGAAGCGGGAGCTCCCCTGACGGTAACGTGGCACGCGGTGGTGCACCACCTGACTCCCAAGGCGGCGACCGGCCGGCGCCAGCATCGGTCATTCCGATTCGCCGAAAGCACCCTCGAGCGCCTCGACGCACGTGCGAAAGAGATCCGCGAGACGCGCACCGCACTGGCAGAGCGCTACGTCGACTGCCAGAGCCATTGGCTTCAGCCCTTCAAGGGCGAGTGAGTTTCGGCCCGGGAGCGGCTAGGGCTAGGGCCGACCGCCAGTCACCCCATGGCTACAACGGCCAAGAAGCGCAGCCCGGGCCGCAGTCGATGGCTGAATTGCCATCCCGTGACGCGCGCGGCCAGCGCAACGCCTCACGGTGGCCGTTGTAGCCATCCGGTGACCGCAACGCCTCACAGTGGCCGTTGTAGCGATCCGGTGACCACGATCGCTTCAGAGTGGATCGGTGCCGCCGGACACTCGCCGGAGACTCACCCTTGACATCTGTACAGTCTGATGTACGGTGTACCATCATGAAGACGGTACCGATCTCCGAGCTCCGCCAGCGTGTGGCCGATGTCATCAACGAGGTCCAGGCAAGCGACGAGCCCACGGTTGTCCTCCAGCGGTCGCGTCGGGCTGCTTACATCGTGAACCCTGACCGATACGAGCGCGACCAAAAGGAGCTCAGGCTGCTTCGCCGCCAGCTTTTCCTGGCCGAGGTCCGCGAGGCCGAGGCCGAGTACCGGGCAGGCGCCGCTCCCCGCTTCGACGACGTCGAAGCGCTCCTCGACGAGCTCCGTTCATAGAGGTGCGGCTCTCCGCATCCAGCCGATTCCTGCGCAAGGCGAAGAAGCTGAGGGAACCGCAGGCCTCCATGCCGCGGGCGGCGCTGCGCCGCTTCGCCGCCGATCCGCAGGACGCGCTGCTCGACACCCACAACCTGAAGGGCGAGCTCGAGAACTATTGGGCCTTCAGTGTTGACGAAGATCTGCGCGTCCTCTTCCGCTGGGAGGGCGACGAGGCGTTCCTCGTGAATCTCGGCTCCCACGACGAGGTGTACTAGACCCTTGCCTCAGCCGCGGGCGACGGTCAGCGTATCGGCCCAGGTGCTGGGGCTGGGCAGCGGCTCGCCGCCGTCTCGCATGGCTTCCAGGTGCATCTCGACCGCCGATCGGATGAGTCGCTCAACCTCGTCGCGTGTCGCGCCCGCCGCAACACATCCGGGCAGGTCGGGCAGGGAGGCCGAAAACCCGGTCGGAGTCTCTTCGTAGATCACGGTGTAGTCCATCACTGGCCGGCGGTGGGCTTTCGCGGTCGCGGAGCGCGGGAAGGCACAGCCCGCCGCAGCGCTTCGTTCATGGACGCCGAGTCAGGGAACCGCTCCACCAGGTCGGGGTCCAGCACACGCAGGTTGCCCTGCGTCGCAGCCGCCCGGACGTGCCGGCCGCGCGAGCCGCCGCGGAAGTCGTACTCGGGCCTCGATTCAGGCTTCTTCATAGTCCATCTGCTCGCGCATAGTGGCGCGCCTTGCGAAGATGATCCTGATCTTACCCCCGCGCTCGGTGTAGCCGACGACCAGCAGCCTGCCCATGCTCGACGCGCCGACGCTCAGGAACCGATCCTCCGCGATCGAATGATCCGGGTCGAAGACGGTGAGCTCGAATGGATCCAAAAAGACGGTAGCCGTCTCTTCGAACGTGACGCCGTGCTTCGCGAAGTTGCGGCGCGCTTTCTCGGCGTCCCAATCGAGGTCCACACTCGGCAGGCTAGGAGCACGCGGTTACTGTCTGGTTAGCGGGGCATTACCGGGTACGGGCTGTCGGCCCGATACGTCAGCTGGCCCACGGCGTGGGTCGCAGTCCATCCCCAGGCTCACCGATACCGGCCATGCGCGAGGCCACCGGAATGTGGCGGTCCCCGACGTCAGGTGCTAGCATATATGCATGCGTCGCACCACCATCCTGGCCGATCCCGAGGTCCTGACGAACATGGAGGAGCTCGCGCGCCGCGACGGCGTGCCGACCAGCCACGTGATCCGCGAGGCGATGGAACGCTACCTGGTCACCCGCCGCGCCGAATCGAGCGCTGACCTGCCCGCCCTGGTCGGGATGTTCGAGGGCGCCGGCGATGTTGCGGAGCGCGACGAGGAGATCCTGCGTGCCGAGATGCCCGCGGCAGCTGACGCCGGCGCAGTTGAGGCCGGCGCAGTTGATGCCCGCGGCAGCTGACGCCGGCGCAGTTGAGGCCCTGGCCGCCGGGCAGCTCCCCGTTCGACCCCGCCGGCGATCGCGCCGCTGACCGTGGCGGCCATCCTCCTCGACACCAGCGCGCTGTACGCCATCGTCCACCGCGACGATCCACATCACGAGCAGCTCGCGGAACGCCTGCGCAGCGACGTGCCTGCGGTTGTCGTCCCGCAGTCGGTCCTGCCGGAGATCTGCTACCTCATCGGCAGTCGTCGCGGGCCCGCTGCGGAGGCCGATTTCGTGGCCGGCCTGCTTGACGCCGGGTGGCGGCTGGAGCCGGTCACATCGGGCGATCTTGAGCGCGCGGTTGAGCTGATGCGTAGGTATGCCGATGCAGCCATCGGCTTCGTCGACGCCTCGGCCGTGGCTATTGCCGAGCGCCTGGGCATCCGCCAGGTGTGGACCCTCGATCGCCGCGACTTCAGCCTGATCCGCCCAAGGCACGTCGAGACGTTCGACATCGTTCCGTAGTGGAGAGTGCGTCTCAGCCAGCGATCAAACGGCTGCCGGCCTGACCGTCACTGGGACCAAGGCCTCGTCATTGGTGACGGCCCGACACGTCATGGAACCCATGCCGTGGTCCTCATGCCGGCCCGACACCTCAGCTGGTCGACGGCTTGGTCCCAGTGACGACCAGTTCGGAACGTCCCGAGGCGGCAAGCGAGGCGGCAAGCGAGGCGGCAAGCAGGGTTGACGGGCAGTGGGCTGAGATTGGCTGCTCCCCTGCTCCCCCGAGCGGCGTGACGGAGGGCTGGACATCACTCACCCACTGGATTCGGAACTCATCCTCGCCGATCTGAACGACGAGCAGCGGAACGCCGTGTCCGCGGTCGCCGGCCCGGTGGCCATCTTGGCCGGCGCCGGCACGGGAAAGACCAGGGTGATCAGCCGACGGGTTGCGTATGCGGTGGCGACGGCGGTAGTCGACCCAAGGCGCATCTTGGTTGTCACGTTCACCGAGAAGGCCGCCAAGGAGATGCAGCGCCGGCTCGCCGCCCTGGGCCTCCCCCACGTGCAAGCATCGACCTTCCATGCCGCGGCTCGCAGACAGCTCGCCTTCCATTGGCCGCAGATTCATGGGCGCACGCTGCCCGAGGTCATCAACACCAAGATGCCGATCGTGGCTCCCCTGGCAAGGCAGCTCCCTGGCGGCTTCAAGTTCACTCCCGCCAAGGACTTGACCGATGAGATCGAGTGGGCCAAGAACCGCCGAATCGCTCCGCACCACTATGCCGCGGAGGCCCAGCGGTCCAACCGGAAGCCGCCAATCCCGGCCGACCTGTTTGCCACGCTGTATCGGCGCTACGAGGACGCCAAGCAACGCGCCGGACGGATCGACTTCGAGGACATGCTCAGCCTCGCCGTGGATCTCTACGAGGAATCTGGGCAAGCCATCGACCTGGTACAGCAGCGCTACAGCTGGTTCAGCGTCGATGAATACCAGGACACCAACCCGCTTCAGGAGGCGTTGCTGCGGCTGTGGGTGGGGGATCGGCGCGATCTCTGCGTGGTGGGCGACGAGGACCAGACGATCTACGGCTTCACCGGCGCAAGTGCCGAGTACTTGACCACCTTCGCCTCCCGCTTTCCCGATGCGCGTGTGATCAACCTGGTCACGAATTACCGCAGCACGCCGCAGGTGCTGGAACTCGCCAATCGGCTGATCGCCGCGACCGGCCGTCGCAAGGAGCTGCGCGCCAACACCCCGGCTGGGCCTGCGCCAACCATCACGGCCCACGCCCACGGCGACAGCGAAATGACGAGCTTGGTGAGTGCCATCCGGCGCCGCCTTGCCGATGGCGTGCCGCTGGCCGAGATAGCCATCCTGGTGCGGACCAACGCCCAACTTGTCCCATTTGAGGCTTCCCTCACGGGCGCGGGCATTCCGTTTGCCGTCCGCGGCTTGCGTTTCTACCTTCGTCCGGAGGTCCGCGCCGCGCAGGCAGCGCTGCGCCACCACGCGGCGTCCGGCACCCTCAGCCAGGACATCCTGTCGAGATGGCACACCGCGCTCGGGTTCAGCGAGGAGGAACAGCCCCTAGACAGCGGCGCCGAGGCACGTGACCGCCGAGCATCGCTCTTGGCCCTGCTGGCGATCGCGCGCCAGGTTGAGGCAGCCGATCCAACAGCAGGAGTGGCCGAGTATCTCGCCGAGCTCAGCCGGCGCGACGAGGCCGAGCGGGCAGCCTCCTAACTGGGCACAGGCGTCACGCTCTCGACCCTCCACCGCGCCAAGGGACTGGAGTGGGACGCAGTGTTTCTGCCAATGCTCGAAGAAGGGACGCTGCCGATAAGCCAGTCGCTCGGCGATCCCGGCGCGCTGGCGGAGGAGCGGCGCCTGCTCTACGTGGGCATCACGCGGGCCCGCCGCTATTTGGCCCTGTCATGGGCCGCGCACCGTACCAGTTCCCAGGGGCGACCAACTCGCCCGAAGGCTTCTCAGTTCCTGGCGCAATTGCGCCCCGGTCATGAGAACGTTGACCCCGCTCACGTTAACCCCGCGAACGCTGACCCGAGTCTCTTCGCAGCCCTCCGCGCCTGGCGTCTCGAGCGCGCACGGACCGACGACGTGCCGGCCTTCGTGGTAGCCGATAACAAGACTCTGCAAGCGATCGCGGTGGCACGACCAACGAACGCGGCAGAACTGCTCCAGGTACCGGGAATCGGTCCGTCGCGACTTGAGCGGTACGGCGACGAGATTCTCCGGGTCCTCCTTGGCCACTGAGTGCTGCTGCGGGGTTGCCCAATCGGCTGCACGGCCCGGCCGTCACTGGCACCACGGCTTCGTCCCTGGTGACGGCCCGGTACGTCATAGGACCCATGCCGTGGTTTCCACGACGGCCCGATACGTCACCTGGTCCACGGCGTGGTCCCAGTGACGGCTGAACCGGCGCGCCACTTCACCGTTCAACCCGCCCCGACACGCGAGCTGACACTCCCGCACCCTAGACTCGGGTCGTGACACTCCCCACTCCCCCTCTCCCTCCCCGACTCTCCGGAAGCCTGGGACGACTGGGTCTCCGCCACGCGCACCCGCAACTGGCTCGAGGACGACCCCCTCCTCGACTGGCTGGACCGATACGGCGCGGACCACGGCTTCCTCCCCGACACCGAGCGCCCGAGATACGACTCCGCGCACCGATATGCGCGACCTCCTCCTCCGCCAGGGCATCGCCTTCGAGGACCGCGTCGTGGCCCTGATCCGCGAGCAGCTCTCCACCACCCGCATCGCCGATGGCCCGCAGGACTCGCGCGACGTCGCCAAGGCGCAGGCCACCATCGACGCCATGCGCCAGGGCATCCCGGTGATCGAGCAGGCCGTCCTCTTCGACCACGTCCACCGCACCTACGGCATCGCCGACCTGCTCGTCCGCTCCGACCACCTCAACGACCTCGTCCCCGACACCCTCTCCCCAGAAGAGGCCGCCCTCCCCGCCCCCGCGCTCGGCAACTCCCCCTGGCACTACCGCGTGGTGGACATCAAGTTCAGGACGCTCGGGCTCCTCAAGGACGGCGGCGCCGGCGCCGAGCTCGCCCATTACATGGCCCAGGTCTGGATCTACAACGAGGCGCTCTCGCGCAGCCTGGGTATGACCCCGCCGGCCTCCTATCTCCTCGGCCGCAACTGGGTGCAGGGTAAGAACCGCGGCGACTCCTGCTTCGACCGCATGGCCCGGGTGGACCACGACCGCCTGGTCAGCGAAGACAAAGACCTCCTCTCCACCGCCACGCTTGAAGCCGTGGACTGGATCCGCCGCCTCCGTCGCGACGGTGCGGCCTGGAACCCGCTCCCCACTCCCACCGTCCCGGAGCTCTACCCGCACGCCCGCCATGCCCAGGATCAGCCCTGGCACGCCGCCAAGGTGCAGATCGCCGCCGACCTCGCCGAGCTGACCCTCCTCCCGCGCATGAACCCGCAGAAGCGTCGTGACGCCCACGCCCGCGGCATCCTCGGCTGGACCGATCCCCGCGCGAGCAGCACCACCCTGGGCATCTCCACGGACGCCGCCAAGTGCGACGCTGTCCTGCGCATCAACCGCGACGAGCCCGACCTGCTGGTCATCCCCGAGCGCATCACACGCGCGGATCCCGCGTGGCGCACCCCTGCGCGAGCAGAGTTCTTCGTCGACTTCGAGACGGTCTCCAACCTGGCCGATGACTTCAGCCGCCTGCCCCAGATCGGCGGCCAGCCGCTCATCTTCCAGATCGGCTGCGGTTGGCTGGAAGACGGTGCCTGGCAGTTCGAGCAATGGACCACCAAGCGCCTGACCGAGCCCGATGAAGCCGCCATCATCGACGCCTGGCTGGCCTCCATGGAGGGGCGCCTGGCGGCTCGCGGCCTGGCCTGGGCCGATGCCCGCATCTACCACTGGTCCGCCGCCGAGACCTCGTTCCTGGTGAGCGCCTACAACTCGGCCCGCGAGCGCCACCCCGAGCGCAGTTGGCCCGATCTGCCCTGGTTCGACCTGCTCCAGCAGGTCATCCGACCCGAGCCGGTGGCGGTGCGCGGCGCCTTCAACTTCGGCCTCAAGGCGATCGCCACCGGCATGCATCGGGCCGGTCTGGTCGAGACGACCTGGACCGATGGGCCGACCGATGGCCTGGGCGCCATGATCGGCGCCTGGTGGTGCGACGCCGAGGCGGAGCGGACGGGCGCCACCCTGCCCGAGATCGAGCTGATGCAGGAGATCGGCCGCTACAACGAGGTCGACTGCCGCTCGATGGCCGAGGTGCTGGGGTGGCTGCGGGCGAACCGCTGAGATCGGACCGGCGACTCAGGACCTGTAGATGAAAGAGCCTCGCGGTCGGTCTTCTGCTCGGCCGCCTTGCGGGCGGAGGCATCCGCGACTCAGGTCATCGTGGTCCCGGCCGATGCGGCCGGCTCTCCGGCCACCCGCTCGCGGGCCGCACCCGAGAGGACATCGATGACCCGTGCTGCGGCGGCGCGACCCTGGGCGATGCAGTCGGGCAGGCCGACCCCGCGATAGGCGGCGCCCGCCAGGACGAGGTTCGGCGTCCCGGCGAGCGCGGCGAACGCCCCACTCACCCGATCGAGGTGTCCCACCGTGTAGTGGGGCATCTGGCCGGACCATCGGGCGATGCGGGTCATCAGCGGTGTGCCCCGGACGCCCATCGTCAACGCGAGGTCTTGCTCCACCGCGGCGACGATCTCGGTGTCCGACCTGTCAAGGATCTGTTCGCGCCGTGACCCGGCGAAGGCGCGCAGGAGGATCGCGCCATCGGGCGCCCGACCGGCCCACTTGAGCGAGCTCCACGTGCACGCCTCGATCGAGAGCGGCTCCCCGGCAGCGACGAGGAAGCCGTGGCCGACCGGCGGCTCCGGGAATTGGTCGAGCCGATAGCCGAGTGACACGACCGCGGTGCTGCCGTGAGGGATCGCCCGGATCGCGCTCGCCGCCACGGGCGCAAGGTCCTCCAGCAGTCCGGCGGTAGCGGGTCCGGGCGCGGCGAGGACAACGGTCTCAGGTCGGAGGATCTCGCCGCCGGTCAGCCGCACGTCGAACCCACCGTTGCGCCGCTTGAGGGCCACGACCGCCGACCGCGTCCGTACCTGGGCCTGGGTGGAACGATCGAGTACCTCGATCAGCGCGCCGGTCAGCTGCCCGACTCCCTCGGCCAGGGTCACGAACGGCGAGCCACCACCCTCGCCGGTCCGCGCCCGCCCGGAGGCGAGGCTCGCGAGGAGGAGGCTGCGGTGCCGCCGCTCCGCGTCGCGCAGCTGGGGCAGGACCGCCAGAAGGCTGAGCTCGTCGATCGGCGTGCCGTAGACGCCGCCGATGAGCGGGCCGGCGAGTCGCTCGACGAGGGCGGACCCGAGCCGCCGGCGAAGGAACGTCCCGATCGCGACATCGTGATCGAGCCCGTCGCGCGGCAGGACGAGATCCAAACCCATCCGGAGCTTCTTGAGCGGCGAGAACATGTCGGTCGTGACGAGGGGTCGCATTCGCGTCGGGAGGACGAGACCCATCCCCTCGGGCAGTCGGGCGAAGCGACCCCGCGAGCGGATGTAGACGGTCCGCGGATCGGTCGTCCGGATGATCGAGTCGCCGAGACCGAGCTCGTGGGCGAGCTCCACCGCAGCGGGCCGGTAGTTGATGAACGAATCAGGGCCGGATTCGACCAGGAAGCCGTCATCGGTCCGCTCGGTGCGCACCTTGCCGCCGAGCCGGTCGGTCGCCTCGACGAGCACCGTCGGGACGCCGGCCCGATCGAGCGCGTACGCCGCGGTCAGGCCGGTGATCCCGCCGCCGACGACCAGGACCGTCATCGCGGTCGCGCCCGCCTCACTGCTCTCGGTCGGCGACGATCGGCGGCACGAACGGGCAGAGCGGATCGGCCTCCAGCATGTCGCCGGTCCGGGCGTAGGCCCGGGCTCGGGACCCGCCGCAGATTTGGACGTACTCGCAGCAGCCGCAGCGACCCTTGTACGTCGTCACGTCGCGCAGGCTGGTGAACACCGGATGGCTGCGGTACAGCTCGACGACGTCGTCGGTCCGGACGTTCCCCGTCTTGACCGGGAGGAACCCGGACGGGTGCACCGATCCGTCGTAGGCGATGAACATGATCCCGTTGCCGTCCCGGACGCCGAAGCCGCGGCCCACCGACGTCGCCGCGACCGCCGCTTCGTCCAGGCCCTCCTTCATCATCCGCCGGATCGCGACCCGCCGGTAATGGGTCGCCTCGGTCGTCTTGATCTGGAATGGCGCCGATTTCGAGAGGTCGTAGAGCCAGCGGTTGAGCCGCTCGGAGTCGGCCGGTCCGATCTCCCGGAGCCTGGCGCCCCGCCCCATCGGGATAAGGAAGAAGAGGCTCCAGCGCATGATCCCGAGGGTCTTCATGAGCTCGTAGGTGGCCGGCAGGTTCCCCAGCGTGTCGTCGGTCACGAGCGTGTTGATCTGGAGCCGCAGCCCGAGCCGGTGGGCCCAATCGACCGCCCGCAGGGTCATGTCGAACGTGCCCGCCACGCCGCGGAACCCGTCATGGCGGGCAGCGTCCGAGCCGTCGATGCTCAGTGACATCGTCTGGATGCCGGCCGCCTGCAGCGCCGCCAGGCGCTCGATCGTCAGGTCGGGGGTCACCGCCGGGGCGAGCGACGCGCCGATCCCGCGCTCGGTCGCGGCCGCGACGAGGGTCTCGAGGTCCGGGCGGCGGAGCGGATCCCCGCCGGTGAAGACGATGTGGGGATACGGCTGCCCGAACCCGGTCACCCGGTCGAGGAGCGTGAAGCCCTCCTCGGTGGTCAGCTCGGCGGGATCCCGTCCCGGCATCGCCGTGGCCCGGCAGTGCTGGCAGGCGAGGCCGCACGAGAGCGTCGTCTCCCAGTAGACGAGCATCGGCGCGCGCTTGTAGACGTAGCCCTCCGGACGGACGGCTCCGACCGCCGTGGGGTGGCCGCCGGGATGCCCGGGGTGAGCAGGAAGCTCGACGACCGGACCTGCGATCGACTGGCTCATGGTCGGCCTCGTTTCTGGGGTGGGTCCGTCAGCCTACACCGGACGGTTCGGGAAACGCTTCGGTGAGGCCGGCCATCGCAAGATCGGCCAGCCCGGCGATGAAGGTGGGGTCGTCGTTCATCGAGCGTGCTCGCTCGAGCCGGACGCCTACGGATCGGGCGACGCCCTGCGCCTCGATGTCGATGTCGTAGAGGACCTCGAGGTGGTCGGCGACGAAGCCGACCGGTCGGATGACGAGCTTCGTGACGCCTGCCGCGGCGAGTCGCCGGATCTCGGCGAGGATGTCCGGGCCCAGCCACGCTTCGCCGGTCCGGCCGGCGCTCTGGAACGAGAACTCGTACTCGGTCAGGCCGAGGCGCTCGGCGACGAGCGCCGCCGTCCCGGCGAGCTCGTCCGGGTATGGGTCCCCCTCCGCGACGACCCGGGCGGGCAGGCTGTGTGCCGTGAACATGACCCGGACGCGCTCCGGGTCCGGGAAGCGCGCCAGCGCCTCGCTCGTCGTCAGGGCGAGGGCCTCGATGAAGCGCGGCTGGTCGTACCACGAGTCCACGTGGGCGACCGACGGCGCGTGCTCGCCCAAGCCGGCCAGCGCGGCGTCCACGGCCCGCCGGTAGCCGGCGGCGTTCGACGACTTCTGGGGCGCCAGGGCGATCGCCACGAACCGCGCGACGCCGTCCCCGGCCATGCTCTCGACGATGCCCCCGATCCGCGGCTCGATGTGGCGCATTCCTGCGTAGACCCGGATCGGCCGGCCGCGCGCGGCGAGCTCCGCCTCCAGCGCCGCCCGCTGGTCCTCGACGATCCGCGACAGCGGCGAGCCGCCGCCGATTGCCCGGTACCGGCCCACGAGCTCCTCGAGGAGCTCGGGCGTCGGTGGGTTGCCCCGCCGGATGTCGGTGTAGTAGGCCTCGACCTGCTCGAGTCGATCGGGGCTGCCGTAGGCCATGAGGAGAACGGCGTCGCGTGTGATCGGGAGGCTCCTCGTTGTACCAGGGGCTTCGGAACTGTTCCGGGCGCGGAGGCAGGCACGACCAGACCGCGCCACGCGATTATGGTCCTCGATCCACTGAACGGCCGAGCGCGACGCCCGATGCCGCAGGTCGGCCGTTTCGAATGTGCCCTGCCGGCGCGGGCCACACCAAGGCCATGCGGCCCCTTCGCGCGAGCCAGACGGCCCTGGGCTCCATGGCTCACCAGCATCGCGCCCCACAGAGCGTCGTCTCCCAGTAGATGAGCACCGGTGCCCGGGCGAAGACATAGCCATCAGGCCGGACGGCGCCGACGGCCGGCCGCCGGGTCATCCTCCCGGCCACCGTTCCCACTCCCCGGCCGTGAGCCGACATCTCGGGCAGGCAATTCGGCCACAGGCCCTGAGAAACGGAGCCGATCTCCTGGCTGGTGCAGCACGACGTCGACGACGGTCGGGCAAAGCTCAACTTTCTCCGAGTGGGGCCCCGCGGCCAAGAGGGCGGCGGAGGCGGCGACCGAGCCTCAGCTGGCGGCCACCTGCTGTCGGTCTGACCGTCACTTTGACAAAGGCCTCGTCGCTGGTGACGGCCCGATGCGTCATGCAACCCATGCCGTGGCCGTGATGACGGCCCGGTACGTCACCTGGTCCACGGCGTGGTCCCAGTGACGGCCAGATCGGCAGACCCCTTGCGGCCGTCCGCTCTCGATGGCTTGACCAATCTCGCAACTTCCGCAGTCTGACCGCAGGGCAGCTCTGCGAGACTACGGCGACATGAAGGGACTACTAGCCGGTCTGCTGCTCTGGGCGCTGATCGGCGCCACCATGCCTGGCGGGGCGTTGGTTGGCTTAGTGGTTGGCGCGTTGGTGGCGTACCTCATCTGGGATGGCGACGCGCTCGATCGGCGCCTGAAGCGCCTCGAAGGCGCGGCCTGGCAGACGGCCGCAAGCCCGGAAGATGCGGAACTGGTTGCAGAGCCGACGGCGGTGCCTCTCCCACTTCGGGCGCCCGAGCCGCGAGACCTCGAACCGGCGCCGATGCCGAAGGCTCCCAGCGCCAGGCAGGCTGCGAAGGCTGCGGCGGTGGAGGCGCCAACGCCCCAGGCGGCCAAGCGCACCCCGCTCATCTCGATGGTGGACCTCGAGGCGCTGCTGGCGGGAAGGCTGCTGGCCATCGTCGGCGGCCTGGCGCTGGTGATCGGCGGTGTCTTCTTCATGGGCCTGGCCTTCAGTCGCGGCTGGATCGGTCCCGAGGCGCGATCTGCCCTGGGAGTGGTGGTCGGGGCGGTCCTGTACGGGATCGGCGCGTGGTTGCTGCTGCGTCCGGGCAACCGCACGCGCGAGATCCTCGCCCACGTCCTCGTCGCCGTTGGGCTGGCCGTGATCTCGCTCGGACTGTTCGCCGCCACGCGGCTGTACGGCTTCGTGGCGCCGGAGCTGGGCGTCGGAGGTGCGCTGCTGGCGGCAGCTATCGCCGCAGGCATCGCGATTCGGGCCAGATCCCAGCTGGTTGCCGGCTTTGGGCTGATTGCGGTCCTTGCCGCGCCGCCGGTCATGGGGGCGAGTGCCAGCCTCCTCACCATCGTCTTCCTGGGTACGGCCCTGGCCGGGACCACCGCGATCTGCCTCTACACCTCGTGGCGGTGGCTCCCGTTGGCGGCCTTCCTGCTGGCGGTACCGCAGCTCGCCTCCTACATCCTCGGAGACCCCACCCTGGCGATCGCCCTGGTGGCCGTCGTCGTCTTCTGGGTGCTCAACGCGTTGTCGGCCGCCGGTGAGGAGGTCCGCCGCCCGAGTCAGCGGCTCAGCGAGACATCCGCGACATTGCTGGTTGCCAATGCCGCGTTCGCGGTATGGGCCGGCTTCACGCTCCTGAGCGGGACATTCGAACCATGGCGCGGGTTGTACCTGGTAGGGGTCGCCGCGGCCCACCTCGCAGTCGGCTCGTTCTTCCTGCTGCGCAACGGCGAGCGTCATCCCTTCGGCATGCTCGTCTTCGGCTCCGGGATCGCGTCGCTCACGCTTGCCGTTCCGGTCCAGCTGGGAGCTTCCTGGGTGCCGATGGCGTGGGCTGCCGAGGCTGTCGCCCTGGCCTGGGTCTACGCGCAGCGCCAACACATCTACGCCGGCGCGGTGGCCGTGGTTCTCGGAACGCTGAGCCTGGGACACCTGCTCTTGGTGGAATACGCGGTTGGCGAGGTCTCGCACGGCCCAACCGTGGGAGCCGTGCCGTTCCTGAATGCGCATGGCGCCGCGCTGGCGTTTGTGACCCTGGCCGCGGGCGTGGCCATCTACCTCCTTCGCCGCCGCGCCGAGCGGGTGGGTCTGGCCGGGGTGATGGCAGGGGTCATCGCCTTCGTCCTGCCGCACGAATTGAGGGGCGTTGCGCTGGTGACGGCCTATGCGGCGCTGGTCGCAGGACCGTTGCTGGCAGAGCGGCGCTGGCTGGGGATCCCTCTGAGCGTTGACCTTGCGTCGATGCGAGGCTGGCGCGACGTGGCAGTTGGCAGCGGAGAGCGCGCCCTGTACGCATCCGCCGCAATCGCGGGGTTGATCGCTCTGCGGTTCGTCTTCCGCGACCACCTGCCGCTGGAACGATTCGCCATCGGGCTGGATGCCTTCGCCCCGTTTGCGGCCCGTCCCTTCTTCGACGACGCGACCCTGGTGGGTGCCATCGTGGTGGCGGCCGCCCTGCTGGTCGGCTTCGGCGCGGGCGACCGCATGTTCCGATGGGTCGGCTGCGTGGCCGCGGCAATCATGGTCGCGTATCTCGTGCCGTTCGAGGTGGGGCCTGCCTGGAGCATCGTCGCCTGGCTCGGGCTTGGCCTGGCGCTGCACGTGCTGGCCACTCGCTGGCAGATGGGGGGCCGGCTGCGGCCAATCGTCACCTACGGCTTCGGCATCGCGGCCGTAATCGAGACGCTCCTCGTGGTCGCCCCGCTCGATCGGCTGCTGGTTCGTTCAGCCACCTTCCCGGAGCCTGCGATCTTCAACAGCGGCATGCTCGCAGTGGCCGCGTTGACCGTCGCCCTCGCCGCGCGGGCCCTCCTGCTTCCCCGGGACCGCGATGCCCGGATCGCGGGACTGCTGGCCGGCGCGTCAGGTGTCTACCTGCTGTCGATCGGTACCGTCGATCTGTTCCAGGCAAACGTGGGCGGCAGCATCGCCTTCGAGGACCTTCGCAAGCAGGCCCAGGTGGCGCTCAGCGTGCTGTGGGCAGTGCTGGGGGTGGTGAGCTTCGTCATCGGGCTGGTGCGGCAATCGACGACCGCTCGGCTGTTTGGGCTGGGGTTGCTGGCAATCGTCACCGCCAAGGTGTTCATCGTCGATCTGGCGGCACTCGACGTCGCGTATCGGGTCCTCTCCTTCGTGGCCCTGGGCCTCCTGCTGCTGGGTGCCGCGTACCTGGCCTCGCGCTTCCAGCCCGACCGCACCCCCGGCTCAGGACCGATGCCGCCAGCCGACCCACCTGATCCCGGCGCCAAGGGCCCAAACGACTAGGACCGACGCAGGCAGTCACCCCATGGCTACAACGGCCAAAAAGGGCCGCCCGCGCCGCAGTCGATGGCTGAATTGCCATCCCGTGACGCGCGCGGCCAGCGCAACGCCTCACGGTGGCCGTTGTAGCCATCCCGTGACCGCGATCGCTTCAGAACCAAGGCATCGTTGCTCGTGACGGCCCGATACGTCATGGGCCCGTGGCGTGGTCCTGACGACGGCCCGATACGTCGCCCGGTCCACGGCGTCGTCCGAGTGACGGCCACATCGGAGTCGCGATCTGCCCGGTCAGCCGCAGAACGTCAGGAGACCCGATCCGTCACCAGAGGGATATCCAGTCCCAGGTGATGCGCCAAGGCGTGGCGCACCTGCCGCCGAAGCTCGGCATCGGTCAGGTAGCCCACCGGCGCACCGCGGATCCGGCGCATGGAGATGGTGCGGACCTGGCTACAGATGATGACCCCCGGCTTCGTCTGCCCGGCTCCGCCCACCGGCAGCGCCACGTCGCCGGGGTATCGCGCCTCGGCTCGGGCGGCCGTGACTGGGCAGATTGTCATCAGCCCTGACCGATGAAACGGCTCGTACGAAACCACCAGCGCGCGGCGGGTGCCGGCCTGCTCGTGCCCCTCCACCGGATCCAGCGCCACGACCACGATCCCCCAGCGCAAGGGACCGATGCTCAGGCCGGCCACGTCTCGCGATCGGCGCCGCCGTAGGCGTCTTCGATCTCCTGCGCCTCGCTAACGAAGTCCGGATCGGTGCCGGCGACCTCCCAGGCGCGCGCCTCGTCCGCGTCGCGCAGGTTCCGCGCGAGCTCCGAAACGGCCAGCTCCACCACCGCATCCTGGGTGGGCGCGGCGTGATACTCGTCCGCCAGCTCACGCACCGCGCGCACGGTCGCGGGGGTCAGGTTGTACGTCCGCTTCTCCTTGGTCGCCATGCGGGCAGCATGATGGGTCCGGATCCGGGTGTCAATCAGCGTCCGAGCCGGTGGGACCGGCTCGCGGCTGGGGCTGGGCGCCGCTCACCCCATGGCTACAACGGCCAAGAAAGGCCACTCGCGCCACTCCCAATGGCTGAATTGCCATCCTGTGACGCCTGCGGCCATTGCAACGCCTCACGGTGGCCGTTGTAGCCATCCCGTGACCACGAGCGCTGCGAGTAGATCGGCCCCGCTAGACGCACTCTTGACACCTGTACACTCTGATGTACTGTGTACCATCATGAAGACCGTACCGATCTCCGAGCTCCGGCAGCGGGTGGCCGACGTCATCGACGAGGTCCAGGCCAGCGATGAGCCAACCGTTGTCCTTCAACGGTCGCGGCGGGCTGCCTACATCGTGAACCCGGAGCGATACGAGCGCGACCAGCAGGAGCTCAGCCTCCTCCGCCGGCAGCTCTTCCTGGCCGAGGTCCGCGAGGCCGAGGCCGAGTACAGCGCAGGCAAGGCTCCCCGCTTCGACGGCGCCGAAGGGCTCCTCGACGAACTGCGTCCCTGACGGTGCGGCTCTCCGCATCCAGCCGGTTCCTCCGCAAGGCGAAGAAGCTGCGGGAACCACAGGCGACCATGCTGCGGGCGGCACTGCGCCGATTCGCCGCGGACCCGCAGGACCCGCTGCTCCACACCCACAAGCTGAAGGGCGAGCTCGAGGCCTACTGGGCGTTCAGCGTCGACGACGATCTCCGCGTCCTTTTCCGCTGGGAGGGCGACGAGGCGTTCCTCGTGCAGCTGGGCTCCCACGACGAGGTGTACTAGGTAGTCGTTACCTCCCCGCAAAGCGGGTCTCCGGCGAGTCGAACCCTTCCCGGCCGACAGCTGCCGACCTCACCGTCACTCAGACCAAGGCCTCGTCGCGGATGACGGCCCGATACGTCCTTGGGCCCATCGCGTGGTCGCCGTGACGGCCGGACCGGTCAATCGGTCCATGGCGCGGTCCGAGGGACGGCGAGACCGGAATGGCGAGCTGCTGTCGGGATCCTCCTGCGACGGGACGACCCGTCGGCGGTCGCCGGCTAGCCCGGCCCGAGACGCTGCACCCTAGGGGCGTCAGCCGCGGGCGACGGTCACCGTATCGGCCCAGGTGGTCGGGCTGGGCAGCGGTTCGCCGCCGTCTCGCATCCCTTCCAGGTGCATTTCGACTGCCGATCGGATGAGTCGCTCGACCTCGTCGCGTGTCGCTCCCGCCGCGACGCATCCGGGCAGATCGGGCAGGTAGGCCGAAAAGCCGGTCGGGGTCGCTTCGTAGATCACGGTGTAGTCCATCACTGGCCGACGGATGGCTTTCTCGGTCTTGCAGCCGGGGAAGGCAAGTCCCGCCTCAGGGCTTCGTTCACCGACGCCGAGTCAGGGAACCGCTCCGCCAGATCGGGGTCAAGGGCACGCAGGTTGCTGGCCGTCGCCGCCGCACGGACATGCTGACCTCGCACGCCGCCGCGGAAGTCGTACTCGGGTCTTGACTCAGGCTTCTTCATGGTCCATCTGCTCGCGCACTGTCGCGCGCCTGGCGAAGATCAACCTGATCTTACCCCTGCGCTCGGTGTAGCCGACAACCAGCAGTCTCCCAACAATCGATGCGCCAACGCTCACGAACCGATCCTCCGAGATGGAATGGTCCGGGTCGAAGACTGTGATCTCGAGCGGATCCCAGAAGACGGTCGCCGCCTCTTCGAACGTGATGCCATGCTTCGCGAAGCTGCGGCGCGCCTTCTCGGCGTCCCACTCGACGTCCACGCTGGCAGGCTAGGGACGCGCGGTTACCGTCTGATTAGCAGGGTATTACCAGCTACGCGCTGTCCTGCCGGTGGTCAGCCGATCCACGCCTGCCATTGCGGCGGAAGCGTCCTGCCCAGCGCCCGGAGATACACGCTGGCCTTGCCGTAGAAGATCAGCAGGGCCTCGCGGTAGACGTCGAGCTGCTCCGTCGGCAGCGGCGAGAAGTAGCTCTCTTCGAAGTCGCCGCGGACGATCCTGCGGCTCGTCAGGTCGGCCTCCGAGAGAGTCTCGAGGGCGGCCATCAGGTCCCGATCGAGCTCGGCATACCACCCTCGGAGGGCGGCAACGCTGGTCTCGACGGTGCCTGGGTCGGGGTGCCGGAACGCGAAGTCCTGGCGGAAGGTCCGAAACGACTCGACGTAGGAGCGCTCGATCTCGCCGATCTCTCGGCAGAGCGCCCCCAACGTGGAGCTCGTCCCCCCGACGCCATAGCCAAGGTCGTCGTCGCTAACGATCTCCATCAGCTGGTCGCGAAGCGCCTGGTATTCGGCGAAGAACTCGGCTTCGAGGTAGGTCGCGAGGATGGGGTTCACGGCGCCGCCTCCGGGTGGATCGGTGCGCGAACGTTACGCCGCTGGGTAATCCTGGGTTTGACGTCCATTTGGTCGTACTAGAAGCCAGGCCGGACCGCTCAGGCCGTCCCGCCTAGGGCGGGCCATCGGCGAGCTCAGTCCTCAGCTCGCCGCTTTCTTCACGAGCGCGCCAATCCTTGCCTCGTCGGCGGCGGTCAGCTCTTTCAGCGCGAAGGAGGTCGGCCACATGGCGCCTTCGTCCAGGTTCGCCTCGTCACTGAAGCCGAACGTCGCGTACCTCGACTTGAACTTGTCCGCGCTCTGGAAGAAGCAGACGACCTTGCCGTCCCTTGGCATAGGCGGGCATCCCGTACCAGGTCTTCGGCGAGAGGTCCGGCGCGCTGGCTTTGATGAGCGCGTGGAGCCGCTCGGCCATGGCGCGATCCGGTGCCGGCATCTCGGCGATCTTCGCGAGCAAGTCGCTTTCCCCGTCCGCCTTGCCGGCGCGCGGGCGCGTGGCGGCCTTCAGCTCCCGGGCGCGTTCCCGCATCGCGGCTCGTTCCTCGGCCGTGAACCCCTTGTTCGCCGGGTCGTCCACGGCGTTGCGCTTGGCGGACTTCTGCGTGTCGGTCATGGCAGGTTTTCCTCTCTGCGAGATCTGATGGGTCGACCCTGATTCTAGGGAGCCGCCGCGGCGGCTTCTCCAAAACTGCTCGGTCGTGCCCTGGGGCCGATGTGTCGCACAATGGTCCACCGCAAGAGACGCCTTTTTCACCGATGAACCGACGTGCGACCATCCGCGCCGCGGTACTTGGACACCTCGTGGGCGACGCCATCGGGGTGCCGTACGAGGGCCGCGAGGCCAGCGAGATCGGCACCGTGGAGGTGCGGGGCTACGGCGCGCACAACCAGCCACCGGGCACCTGGAGCGACGATGGCGCGCTGATGCTGGCCCTGCTCGACTCCCTCAAGCACAAAGGGTTCGATCCGGAAGACCAGGGCCGCCGTTTCCTGGATTGGGCCGATCGCGGGGCGTACACCCCGGACGGCACGGTCTTCGACATCGGCAACACCACCAGGGACGCGCTGGCACGGCTGCGCGCGGGTACGCCGGCCATCGACGCCGGCGGGACCGATGAAGACGACTGCGGCAACGGCAGCCTGATGCGGATCCTGCCGATCGCCCTGTTCGACGCCGACGCGGACGCCGCCACCCTGGTCGGGCGCGCCAACCTCGCGAGCCGGGTCACCCACGGGCACCCGCGCTGCCAGGTCGCCTGCGCGCTGTACGTGCTCGTCGCGCGGGCGCTGCTCGATGGTGAGCGGGATCGGTCGGCCGCCCTGGGAGCATCGGTCAGTCGGTTGCGCGAGCTGTCGACGCCGACGCAGGCATCGGCCCTCGCGGAGCTGATGGCCTGGACTGGCCGGAGCGGCCGCGGCTTCGTGGTCGACAGCTTGTGGTCCGCCTGGGACGCCTTCGCGCTCGGCGGCTCCTACCGGGAGACGATCCAGCACGCGGTGGGGTATGGCAACGACACCGATACCAGCGCCGCCATCGCCGGTGGCCTGGCCGGGATCTACTGGGGCACCGATGACGAGGCGGGTGGGATCCCGGCTGCGTGGCTCGCGGCACTGCGGGGCAAGGAGCTGGTGGAGGAGATCCTGGGCAGCCTCGCGTGAACGCCCAGCGTGCGTAACGGCCATGTTGGACCCTGGATCGGGTCGTTCTTGTCCGCCGAGAGCGCCCAGCGTGCGTAACGGCCATGCGTAACGCTGAGTTCGCGCGGCGCCCGCCCAGATGGTGCGAGCGTTGCCGGAGCGTTCCGCGGCTTGACCCCTAACGGCCAGGGCCCCGATCGGGTGCCCATCAAGTTGAGTGTCGCCCGCGGGATGGTTCGGCGCGCCGGACGTGACCTGATAGGAGCGTGGAGTCCCTGTGACGGTCCCGCACGCATGGTTGTCCGCCCGGCGCGCGCATCGAGTCTAGTGCCGTCACGGAGGAGCGACCATGGTCAGCATCGGCATCGACACCCACAAGGCCACGCTGGCGGTCAGCGCGGTCGACGAACTCGGACGCCAGCGCGCGGCGCGGACGTTCAGCAACGATCCACGCGGGCACGCCTGCCTGCTGAGCTGGGCACAGCGTCAGCCCGCTCCGCGGCGGGTCGGGATCGAGGGCGCCGGCAGCTTCGGGGCGGCGCTGGCCGAGGTGCTGGTGGCTGCCGGTGAAGTGGTGGTCGAGGTGCCGGCCCAGTTCACCGACCGCGAGCGCCGCTCCCTGCTGCAGCACGGCAAGAGTGACCCGGGCGATGCGCTGGCCATCGCCCGCATCACCGCCCGTGAGCCACGGCTGCCGGCGCTGCGTCGGCCCGGTCTGGTCGCCGACCTGAAGCTGCTGGTCGGGGCGCGTGAACAGCTCATGGCCGAGCGCACCCGGCTCGTCAACCAGCTCCACGCCGACCTGCTGGTGCTGGCGCCGGGGTATGGGGCCCGGCTGCCGAACCTGACCGCTGAGCGCCATCAGGCCGCCGCGGCCCGCCTGCTGGGGCGACGCGATGGGGTGCGAGCCGAGCTGGCCCGCGCGCGGCTGCGCCGCCTGCGTCGGCTCAGCACCGAGGCCGAGCGCCTCGAGCAGCGGATCGCGAGCCTGTTGGTCGCCAGCGGCAGCTCGCTGCCGCAGCTCTCGGGGATCGGAGCCCTGACCGCCGCCAAGCTGCTCGGCGAAGCCGGTGACGTGACTCGCTATCGCAGCTCGGCGGCGTTCGCCGCGGCGAGCGGCACGGCACCGCTGCCGGCCTCGTCCGGGCAGCGTCAACGGCACCGCCTCAACCGCGGCGGCAACCGTCAGCTCAACCGGGCGCTGCACACCATGGCCCTGGTCCAGAGCCGCTGGGATCCGCGTGCTCAGGCCTATCTGGCCCGTCGCCTGGGCGATGGCAAGACTCGGCTCGAGGCGATCCGGGCCCTGAAGTGGCACCTCGCCCGGGTTGTGTATCGGACGATGCTGGCCGACGCACGGCCGGCGGCGGGCACCGCTTGACAAGATAGGAGCTCAAGTTGAGGCCCGCAACGGGCCGAAGGCGCGGCTTCGTGGCTGTTATGAACGCTCAGCGCACATCCGTCGGCCCGGGACCTGCCGCGGATCAGGTCCGCGACGCAGGCTTGGGGGGCTTCTCGCCCAGCCGCAGCAACTCGGTGCGCAGGGCGGCCACCAGGGCGCCAGGCGTTGCCACCTGGATTCGGTCCGATCGGTAGTCCCGTATGTTGAAGGTCACCAGCCAGGCACAGGCGCCTGCGATGGCGGCGGCGAGAATCGGGGCATCCTTGGGATCGGCCTCGCCGGCATCCACCATGGCGTCGGCAACGGCCGACGACGACATCGGCAGGTCGACGCACGCGGCGGCAAGGATCGCGCGCAGCGCCGGGAGTGCCGCCGGCAGCTTGATGGCCAGGTTGCGCTCCGCTTCGTCGCGCGCCTGCCGCGGCACGCCCAGCTCGATGATCCCCAGCTCCCCCAGCTGAAGGATGAGGTGGCTGGCGCCGCTGACCGAGGCCGCGCCGGCGAAGAGCACGTCGGCGTCGACGCAAACCTTCAGTCGCGGTCGCGACGCCCGCTCACTGCTGCTCAAGTCGTTCGGCGTGGTATCGGGCGCGCTGTTCTCGCAGCCCGCCGAGCAGCTCGTCCAGGCTCAGGCCGGCCTCCGTGCGCAGGTATTCGATCTCCGCCGACAGCTTGTCGACGGTGCTCACCCGCGGCGACAGGAGGATGGCGCCGTCAAGGTCCAGGAGGGTGAGTGCATCGCCCTCGGCCAGGTCGTAGCGCTCGCGAATCTTGGCGGGCAGGGTCAGCGTGCCACGTCCGCGGATCTGAACGGTTCGGCTCGGCATCAGGTGCACACCCTAGCAGGAATACAGGAATCCTGTAAAGCAGTCGGTGGTCCTCTCGAGGTGCTGATGGCCTGGACCGATGAGGTGGCCCCCTGCCGGCCGCTCCAAACCCAAGCCCGCCGCGCACCCGCCCCACGGGTGCTATGGCCAATCAAGGCCTCCCCGGTCCCTCTCGCTGGCCGGATCGGCATCAGGCGAGGCCGAAGGCCATCGAAACGCCTCAACTTGGCCGTAGTGGCCGCCCGGCGGGTGCGGTTCAACCGATGCCTCCCGCCGCGGAGCTCCCGATCCGTAATTCTCGCGCGCGGGGGCGTACGGCCGGCGGGTGGCGGCCGGCGGGTGTCTCCGACCACATACCTCTCCGCGGGTGAGCAGTACGCTCCTGGCACCCTGCGCACGCGTTCGCCGGCGTGGCCTAAGTGAAGTTCCCCGGGAGGTTTGAGACAGGGGCTAGGTAGTGGCTGCCGCGAGCGCATTGAGGATTGAGGCAGCTCCCGCCAACGACGGCACGTGCTCGAAGCCACGGTCGGTGAAGGGCGTGCCATCGAAGCGCTCGGCGGGGGTGTGCCAGTCGAGCTCGCCATGGAGGCGGTGGAGGTTGTAGTAGCCGGCGTAGGCCTGCACGGCTGCCTCAGCCGCGGCCAGGTCGTCGAGACGCTGACGGTCGAGCACCTCGGCCTGCAGCGTGTTCCAGAACGCCTCGATCTTGCCGTTCGTCCACGGCGTATCGATCTGGGTGCGGATGTGACGGATCTGCAACTCGGCCATGGAGCGCTGGAAGCGGCTGAGCATACTGCGCATGACCGCCACGAACGGGGTGCCGTTGTCGGTCATCAGCTCGTGCGGCACGCCGCACAGCTCGACCGCCTCGGCCAGCAGCTCGAGGATGGGCAGCGCCTCGCGGGTCGGCACGGCGTGGATGCCGAGCAGGTAGCGACTGTGGTCGTCGACCAGCCCGGCGAAGTGGCAGCTGCCGCGGCGGTGGGTCCCGGCGAAGTAGAACGGGCCCTTGAGATCGATGTGCCACAGCTCGTTGGGCGCGTTGCGCTCATAGCGCGGGCCGGGCTGGCGGGTGAGGCTGGGACGGTGGGTGCCGGATCGCGATAGGAGCCGATCGACCTGGCCGTGGCTGAGCGGCCAGATCTCGCGCCGGCTGAACTCGGCCGCCAGGCGCCGGCTGTTCCAGTAGCTCAGCAGGCGGACGGTAATGACCAGGCGCTCGACGACGGGCGGCAGCTCACGGCGTCCGCCGGCGCGGTACTGATCGAGCAGGCCGGCGAGGCCGTTAATGCGGTAGCGCTCGCGCCAGCGGTGGAGGCTGGCCCGGCTGCAGCCGACGTCCGCGCAGATCGTGCCCACTGGCTCGCCAGCCTCCCAGCGGCGCACTGCGGCACGACGGCGGCGGACGATCTGTGCGGGCCGTGGCTTATCGAGCCGCCGCGGCGGCCGGCCGCCCTGGGTCGCCAGAAACAGGAAGTCTGGACCTTCCTGGTAGTGGTTGCGACGCGGCAGCCGGCGTGGATCTGACCGAGTGGCCATGGGTGCCCTCCTCGAGTCGGAAGGCTACCTAGCCGCTGTCTCAAACCTCTAAGGGAATCTCACTAAGCCCCCGCAGCTGAGAAATAGCCCCAGCGCCCCGGGGATCGGTCGGGACGCAGTGGCCGCCCGACGGGTGTGGTTGAACCGATGCCTCGGACCTGCCGCGGACGCCCCCTTCCGTCAGGCGGCGGCCTCAACCCATTCCCTGATGAGCCGCCGCATCGATTCCGGGACACCCTCCAGTCGACCGATCCGCTCCAGCAAGACTCCGCGCTCTACCAACCCGGCACGGAGGAGGGCACGGGCATACTCCCGATCCTTGGTCCGCCAGGCGGCGAGCTTGGAGGCGACCAGGTCGTGAGGCTCCAGGCAGAGGCCGCGTCCCGGCTTGGTGTTCGCGGTGTCCAGCACGACCAGCCGGTCGCGCCACCCGATCGGCAGCCGGGCCGTCGACAGCCCCACGCCATGCGGGTAGTAATGGAACTCCTCGTGGAACCGAGACAGCTCGCCGATCGCGCCGTCAACCGCGTCGGCAAGCGACCCGTCGCGATCGGTCGGAAACGCAAGGTCGACCTCGATTGAACGAGTCGCCTCCAGAGGCAGCTCCTCATCAGCAACTGAGCCGAGGATTGCCTGGCCGCCCAGGACAATGATGTCGCGCATGTCGGCGATCTGTGCCGCCGCTCGCAATACATGTTCCAGCTGTTCGCGCTTCATGACTCGACACGCCCCGCCCAATAGTGGCGAAACGCATCGAGCACGCGATGCCGCTCAGCCTCGTCGAGGACACCGGCGAAGGGGCTGTTTTGACGGAGCTCGACGGCTGCTTCGGCGGGGGACGTCAGGATCTGGAGCACATCCTCCGGGCCAGCATCCAGCGCACGACGCCAGGCATCCAGCCACCCGCTGGACGATGGATGCGTCAGTGACAACTTATCGAGGTTTGCCCGCGCGTGATCGAGCACGTTCGCGGGATCCTGAACGACGCGCGCAGCCACCGCGCGGTGCAGCCAGAGCGACGCCAGCTGCTCACGTCGCAGTTCCGGCCGGGAGGCGGGTGCGCGGAGGAACCCATCGATGGAGTCACGCTCGACCCGCCGATGCTTCCCCACCGGCCCCACAACGTCGCGCAGCAGCGCAGACAACTGCGTCACGTACTGGGCGCGCCATTGGTACAGCGGGAATGGCAACACCTGAAGCCTGCCAAGAGGGACCTGCGCGACGATCATCGCCTCGCGCACGATCGGCCCCAGGCTGCGCTTCACGACGACGACCGCCTCCGGCGACTCCGCCACGAGGAGCGTCGCAAGATCCGCGCCGCGCACCTGAACCGCACCCCGCCGTGGACGGCCGCGGAGTCGGTTGACAGGAGTCGGGGCGAGGTCATAGAGCCAGACCCCATCTGACTGCAACCGGTTCAGCAGCGACTGGCCCTCGGCCAATGGCCCAAATGCCGCCTGCCAGGCCTCGAGCGTGGCTCGGAAGAGGTTGCTATTCGCCAGGTAGAAGAAAGTGCCCCCGGCGGGTCGCGACTCGCCGACCAGCAGGAGCCGAATCCGTCCTCGAGGTCGGAACCGCTGCCGAAGCTGCTCGTACCCATCTGAACTCTCGGCGGCATACGCCACGGGTGACTCCCGGACCCCGGCCGACCGACGCGGCGCTTCGGTCGAGGCTGTAGCAAGGCGTTCGAGCGTCCAATCGCGAATCAACCGACTTGGCGTCCGCCCGGCCGCGTCAGCAAGCTGGGCGACTCTGCGAGCTGACGCGGAATCGAAGCGAACGCTGACCACAACGTCAAGTGCTTGAGGCTCTGTGACGTCCCATTCCGCATCTGGACGATAAGCGGGCGATTCGCGCCGAAGCCGTTCGTCGTCAATCGTCATTTCATCTGCCACCATGTTCGCGCCACCAGCGTTGCTCAACCTCGTCCATGCGCCAGGCCGTCCGCGGCCGCCGTCCGATTCCCGTCTGCATCAGGACGACGACCACCGGCCGCCCACCCAGACCTCGGCCGTAGGCGTAGAGCCGGGACCCTTTCCGCCTCGCAACGCTCGAGGTCGTCACGGCCAGAACGTCGCGCAGGCCGAGCCCCTTCGCCGCCAAATGGGCATCCATCCATTCCTGATTTTCGTCATCACCCAAGTCCAACGTGATGCGCAAGCCCAGCCCCCACCCATTAATCCTGTCTAACGGTATACGAATATCCCGCTATTGTCAAGCCTCGTGGACCGATGGGCGACTGTGAAGCTGGCCGCGAGATGGCCGCGCTGCTGGCCGCCGGTGCCTCCCGATCGTAGTTCTCACGCGCGGGGACGTACGGCCAGCGCGGCGGCGGCCGGCGGGTGTCTCCGACCACATACCTCTCCGTGGGTGAGCAGTACGCTCCTGGCACGCGGCGCACGCGTTCGCCGGCGTGGCCTAAGCCCCCGCAGCTGAGAAATAGCCCCAGCGCCCCGGGGATCGGTCGGCTCGCGACGAAGCCCACCGATGGGCTCCCTGGACTCATGCCTCTTGACACTGAGAGTAGTCATTCCTACTCTGCCGGTATGAAGGCGATCGTTTCCGAGAAGGGCCAGGTCACCATTCCAAAGGCGCTGCGCACCCGGCTGGGCATTCGACCGGGTGCCGTTCTCGACTTCGATGCCGAAGGGGGTCGGCTGGTTGCCCGCAAGGCACCGGCCGCCGATCGGATCGATGCAGCGTGGGGCATCCTCGAGCTGCCCGAGTCGGTCGATGCGTTCGTCGAGCGCGCCCGCGGCCGGGGATGATCACGGCGGTCGATACCGACGTCCTGCTGGACGTCTTCACCGCGGACGCCCGACACGGTGCCGCATCGCGCGACGCGCTCCGCCGCTGCTGGGCTGAGGGCAGCCTGATTGCCTGCGAGGTGGTCTGGGCGGAGGTTGGCGCCGCATTCGCCGATGCCGCTGCTGCATCCCGGGCCCTGGATGGGCTCGAGGTGGCTTTCGATCCCCTCGATCGCGACACCGCGCTGGCCGCTGGCATCGCCTGGCAACGCTATCGGTCGGCAGGCGGCACCCGTCGGCGGATCCTGCCGGACCTGCTCATCGGCGTCCACGCGACGACGCGGGCCGAGCGACTGCTCACTCGCGATCGCGGCTTCTACCACTCAGCGTTCGAAAACCTCGCCATCCTGGATCCATCGAGCTGAGCACCGCTCCTGCCGCGCGCGTTCCACTGACCAGGAATGTTGTCGCAGCGGCCGCGGCTTCGTGGTCGACAGCTTCTGGTCCGCCTGGGACGCCTTCGCGCTGAGCGGCTCCTACCGGGAGACGATCCAGCACGCGGTGGGGTACGGCCACGACACCGATACCAGCGCCGCCATCGCCGGTGGCCTGGCCGGGCTCTACTGGGGCACCGATGAAGAGGCGGGTGGGATCCCGGCCGAGTGGCTCGCGGCGTTGCGCGGCAAGGAGCTGGTAGAGGAGATCCTCGGCGAGCACGACTAGCCCGCAGGCGGTAACGCAGGTCTGGTCGAAACGACCTGGACCGATGCCCTGGGCCGATCTGTCGTTTGCCGGCGATATCGGCGGTCAGCCTCTGAAGCGCGACGAGTCAGCCTACTGCAGCTTCCCGGGCTGACTGCGCGCCTCGGTTGCGCCGCAGGCCGGAGTAGTCCGTCATCTGCTCGGCAAGCCCGCGAGCATCATTGCGAAGCGCAGCAGCTAGCCCGTCGATATCGCCAGCCTCAATGAAGGCGCGAGTCTCAGCGTGGAGGGCAGCAAGCTCCTCACGGTGATTGACCATGTACTCGCGAAGAGCGGTATGCACGACGTCGGCAGGCATCTGGCGACTAAGGTCGGCGAGCAGACGAATGGGATCGTGGTCAGAAGCAAAGATGCGCATTGGCTTGGTGCGGGTGGCAGGCATCAGATCTACTCGAAGCGGGGTTACGGGTGTAACAATGTCACGATGGATGCAAGGTGTCAATAGATGGCAATAGAGACGGCCTAGGACCTTAGACGCGCCAAAGACGGGGCATTAGACCCATCTCATGAGGTTCCAGGGCTAACGCCCACCTCGCTCGATGGGGGCTCCGCGACGCTTTGACGGTTCGTGATGGTCGACGAGCCCCAGACGCGCACCGCCCTGCCGCCGATCGTGGCCGTTACCTCGCCGCAGCTGGCGGTGGTCCGCTTCCATGGCCGGCGCACCGAGACCTGGGAGGCCAGGAACATCCCGGTCGTCGAGCGCTTCCGCTACCTCTACGACGCCGATGAGCTGGGCGAATGGATCCCCCGCATCCGGCAGGCGGCCGGCCAGGTCAGGAACCTGCACCTGCTGATGAACAACTGCTACGCCAACCACGGCACCACCAACGCCCGCGAGATCGCGGCCATGCTTGCTGCGGATTAGGCCGACGGGTCCAGACGACCTGTACCGATGGGCCGACCGATGGCCTGGTCGCCATGATCGGCGCCTCGTGGTGCGACGCCGAGGCGGAGCGGACGGGGGTCAGCCTGCCCGAGATCGAGCTGATGGCCGAGACCGGCCGCTACAACGAGGTCGACTGCCGCTCCATGGCCGAGGTGCTGGGGTGGCTGCAAGCGAACCGATAGCTGAAAAGGCGGCTCGGCATTGAGACTGCACGGCGACGCGCGGCGGAGCATGCTGCCGGATTGGTGCCGCACAATGGGGTGAGGAGGAGCAAGACGTGGCGATCGGCGAGACGGCCGCGGATGCAGCCGAGGGTCCCCAGCTCGGGCGTCTGCCCCAGGACCGCGAACATGCGCGCCGCGAGGTGGAGACGTTCTCCCAGAGGATCGCCGGAGAGGCTCTGACCGTCCAAGCGCTTGCCCACACCCTTAAAGGCGCGAAGAAGTTCATTGAACAAGCGGCCCGCGAATACGCCGAACGCTTTCTCCACGAACTAATCCAGAACGCCTACGATGCGCATCCGACCGGCTCGGCGGGGACCGTCAAGGTCCTTCTCGAGGTCAACGAGGGCAAGTACGGCACGCTGTACGTTGCGAACACCGGATTGGCATTCACCGATCGCGACTTCCGCTCGATCTGCGAGATTGCACAGAGCAGCAAGCGGCCCGGTCAAGGGATCGGGAACAAGGGCATCGGCTTCAAGAGCGTCCTCCAGATCTGCGAGTGGCCGGAAATCTACTCGCGGTCGATCCAATCGACAAACGCATTCGACGGCTATTGCTTCACGTTCGCACGTCCGACCGACATCCTCCGCCTTGCCTCCGGAGACACCCAGCTAGCGCGACTTCTCGCGGACCGTTTGTCGCCGTACGGGCTGCCGGTCCCAATTGAACCAACTGCGGCGACGGTTCAGAAGCTCGCAGCCGAGGGTTTCGCCTCGGTCATTCGACTACCGCTCCGGAACGCGCGCGCACTGGAGCTCGCTAGCCGTCAACTTGCTGAAATCGCATCTAGCCCTGCTCCGGCACTCCTGTTCCTCGACCGGCTCGGGGTCCTAGCGCTCGAAGACCCGCGAACCGGACCGGACAACGACCTGGACCGGCCTGCGAGTAGTGCGACCCCTTGACGGCCCGTCGGGCGTCGATCTCGCGGAGGTCGATCTCGGGCCGGCCGGCCAGTTTCTGACCGTTTCGAGGCGACTGGATCGAGGCGCGTTTCTCGAGGCGATCGAGCGGTCGATAGACGCGACGCTTGTCGACGAGGAGTGGCGGGACTGGGATGGTGAAGCGTTCGTCTCCATCGCGCTCTCCCTCGATGGCGCCGAACTCGAAGGACGGCTCTATTGCTACCTGCCGATGGGGCGTGACGCTGCTTCGCCACTGAACGGATATCTCAATGCGCCGTTTGCCGTAACGCTCGCACGGCAGGCCCTGGTGCCATCGGTGCCGTTGAACGAGTTCCTGTTCGATGCTGCTGCAAGCGCCGCCGCCTTGGCTGCGCCATACCTACGACTTCATCCGAGAGGACGCTCGCTAGTTCCGGACCTAGTCACCTGGCGTCACGGCCACGCCGCGCGTGTTGCGTCCGCGTTCCTATCGCTGGACAGGCCCATTGCGGAGGAGCTGCTGCTGCCCACCGCATCCCATGAGGCTTGGGGTACGTTCGGCAACACGTACCGGTGGTCATCCGACTTCACGACGTTCACTCCCGGCGCCATCAGTGACGCAACGGATGACGAGATCCTCGACCCAGACATCGGCTCGGAGCGGAGCGACCGGCTCGAAGCATTCGCCGAGACCCTCCCCGAATGCACCCTCGAGCCCGACCCCGTCACCGTCGCACGCTGGGCCGAGGCGGTCGCAAGGAACCTCGCCGGACGCACGAAGCGCCGCCGGACGTTTGACCCTGGCCCATGGTCGGGCCTCTACGATGACCTTGCTGATTATTTCGCTGGCCGGGACGCGGGAGTCTTGCGCGGGCGCGCGCTCCTGATCGACGACGATCTCAAACTCCATCTGACCTGGGGTGGGACCGAGACCGGCGACGGTGCGTCGATCTTCTTCCCCCTACGTGAGATGTCCGACCCCGACGAGCCGTCACGCGACGCGACGATCCCAAAGACGCTGGGCCGCCATCTCGCCTACGTGCATGCCGGAATCCGGTGGACGAGCCTCAACCCCGAGACGAAGCGGTACGAGAACCGACCTGGTCGCGATTTCCTCGACCGAGCAGGCCTCGTCCGGCTGCCGCGGACTCGCGACCTGCTGGAGCGGATCTCGCGTGTCCTGGCGCGACGTCGTGACAAGCAGCTTCACGCCGATGCCCTGCGGTTGGTCTACAACCTAACGTCAGGTCGCTCGTACTCCCAGGAGCCGGCTCTCAACGCGCTCCACCTTCGCGTCCCGACCGCCTCAGGCGCGTGGATCCCCGCATCGCGGGCTCGGTTTTCGGACGCGTGGGGCGGGACGATGGGTCCTGCGGTCGGTCGATTGATCCGCCAAGCCTCGGGTGTCTCTCAGGATCTGGACGCCCTTTCCGGTCGGCTTCTCGCCGCGCCGGCTGAGTTCGGATTCCGTCTCGACTCCGTCGACGCTTGGATCTCCTTCCTGCGAAGCGTTGGTGTCCGCGACGGGTTGTGGCCCGAAGAGCTCGAAGACGCGGGCAGTAGCGGCCAAAGGATGGTGGTGGACGACGAACAGTTTCGCATCGGCCGTCCCACTGTCCGACGCCGAGCGCAAGACGTGGGGTGACGCCCTCGCGGCATCACCTGATAAGCCGAGGTATCCGTACACGGAGTACCGACTCGTCGGACCCATCATGCGGATCACGGGTAGCGCCGAGTACAACTCCCTGCCGTCTTCCGCGCGGGAAACGTACGGGCGGCTCATCGTGGCCGGCCTCGCCAACTGGCCGGACGAAGCCCTCCGGGTGCGCATCGCGCGCCCGCGTGGAGGGAACGCGACCGACCCGGTTGTGCTGCCGTCCCCGGCACTGGCGTTTCTCCGCGAGGCCCCCTGGATGCCGGTGACTCGGCCCGGCGAGGCCGGCATTGAGGACTTCATTGCCCCTCCACGCGCGTGGCACTACCGCGATGACGAGGCCGATGCGCAGCCCACCTTCATGCCTCTGCTCGTCAGTGAGGTGCGAGCGGCCCTCGAAGCGTCACCACAAGCCTCTGGGCGCGCCGCGGAATTGGGGATACATGTGTGGAACGAGCCGCGGGACGCCTTCGCACGCCTTCGAGAGCTCGCCCGCGTGTTCGCCGAACTTGAGGTGCCCGACACGCTTGTCGCCAACTTCCGTAAGGCCTGCGAGCGAACGTGGGCGACGATCAGTCGGATCCATAGCCCAGACGGGCCGCTGCCGTTTCGGCAGGAAGACGTGCTAATCGTGAGCCGACATGGTCGGCTCGGAGCGTTCGCGATGGGCCATGGCGAAGAGGTGCTGCACGTCCTCGTCGACGAAGACCGACTGACGCCGGCTGTCCTTGACGCACTAGATGCGCCCGTGCTACAGGCCGATCCACGGGACGGTGTAGTCCTAGCGACGATCCTGAAACCGCTCCTCGGCGAGCGGCTCCGGACGGTCGCGGCAACTGACGTGCGCGTCCTCGTCGATGGCGCGCCGGTCGACGAAGCCGATGGTGTTCCTCTTGTCGACCGAAGCCGCGAGTGGCTGACCGACCTCGTGGCGTTGACGCTCGAGTTCAAGGCGAGCGCGTTCAACCGTCAGTCCGTGCAACGCGTTCGCACCTCGCTCGAGACACTTCGGGCGATCCGTCTGCATCCGGGATCACGAGCAGACATCACGATGGGCGCCCAGCCCATCGAGTTGCCCTCCCACATCCGACGCGTGTTTGCGCTCTCCGACCCTGTTCGCCCGCGGATCGCGTTCGAGGGCACCGCCGAGCCGCTCGACTGGGGGACGCTGGAACTCCTCGCGCCAAAGATCGGGGAGCTCGTCGGGGCGGCCAACGCTCTCGAGAACGCCATCATGGTGGTCGGCCGGCGTCGCGGCGGGGGCCTCGTCTCAGCGCCGAGCGATCAGGATTACTCCGCAGCGTTTGAACAGTCCGTTGAGCGCATTGTGGAGGTGCGGCGTGCGCAACGTGGCGTCATCGTAGGCCTCCTTTATCTGCTGCGACCGATCGTGCGGCTGTATCTCGACGGCCAGGATTCCATCGGCGACGCATTGGCGGGCGGCTCGCCGCCGTCTAACGCGGGGGAACTCGCCGATCTGCTCGAACCGTGGGAGAAGCTGTTTCCAGACGGAAAGACGGCAGCTCTTCTCGTCGAAGCCGCGACGACTGCCGAGACACTCGGGCACCTGCGGGATCTGCTCAAGATCGACTATGCCGCTCTCAACGCATCGCTGCGTGCCCTTGCCCCGGATTACGACCCCATCCATAACACCGAGGGTCAGTCGTTCGCCTTCGCCGCTCACATTGCCCGGCACCTTGCTGAGCTCCAGCGCGACCTGCGCGACCGCTCCATCCCCTTGTACGATGCGGGCGAGGTGCCGACGGCCTATGCGGCAGCAGCGCGTGAGCTCCTGCGCGCACAACTTCGCCGCGAACGGCAGGGCCACGACGAGACGCCGGTCCTCGGTCCGGATCCCGCATGGCTCGATGCCATCGACGTCCCATCAGATCCTGTGATGCGGAAGGTCGTGTCGACCTGGGTCGACCTGGTCGCCCCCCGCGACGTGGCTGAATCCGCCGGCCTGCCCGTCGAAGAGCTCAGGCTAGCCAACGCGCGGGCCTTGGCATCGTTCGTTCGAACAGCCGCAGTGACCCTCCCAGTGTGGACTCGCAAGCAGAGCGGCGTCGTGCCGCCTACCTGGATCGTAGGGGGCGACACTGGCAGGCTCATTGGCTCGTTCCGCGATGCGGGGCTCCTCGACTTTCGCACCCTCGACGACGCGGCGATCATCGTATGGGCCAGACGCCTTGAGCTCTGGCCGACGCCTCTCCCCGACACGGTTGACGCCGCGGAACTCGGCATCACGCCGAACGAGCTGGCCGCTCAAACCACGACAGAAGAGCGGGAGCGCTGGGAGCGGGCGCAGGCGCGAAGGACAGTTGCGTTAGACGGCCGCCCAGTGACTCTGGACGTCGAGACGGCGCACGACTTGATCGACTCGATCCGAGCAGGGATAACAGAGACCCTACTCAGTGCCACGTCGAGGCCACGCGCTCTCGCCACGATTCGGCCTCGACGCACGGCGCGGCGCGCAGGCGGTGGCGGAGGAAGCAGAGGGGAGATCCGCCGGCTCACGAGCGACCAAACAGACCTAATCGGCTTCATGGGGGAGCTCGTGGCCTTTGAGTGGCTGAAACGCCAATACGCTGTCGGAGCAGAGGCGTGGCGGTCGCGGAATCGGCGGTTCGCGTTCTCCGACGACGACGGGGACGATTCGCTCGGCTACGACTTCGAGGTAATGCAGAAACGGCCACTGCTATTCGAGGTAAAGGCGACGACGACCGATGAATTCTCATTTGAGATGTCGGAGAAGGAACTTCGCGTCGCGGGTGACAACGCCGGGAACGACCGCTACCGTATCCTCTTCGTGGGCCGCGTTAACGACTCCGGGGCTCGTTCGCTGATGGTCCTCCCCAATCCATTGTCAGCGCGCGGGTACGATCGATATCGCGTCATCGGTCGGGGCATCCAGTACCAGTTCGCGGTGGCCGATCTTTCGCTCAGAAGGAACGGAGGAAGCGAGACTGGCGAACGGTAGGGCGATGCCGCCCGCGCTGCGGCCTCGCATGATGGGCCGACGCCGAGGTCTTGCGGATCACCGGCACACTACCGGGGCCTGTGCTATACTCTCGCGCAGATTCTGTATGCGGCGGCTATACTACGCGCCATGAACTCCCACCTGCCAGCGCTGTTCGACTCGGAATTCCGTGACCTAGTTCGCGTAGAGCTGAGCAACGCCTACGAGCTCGTAGGTGAGCGCTACTACAACCCCGGCGACGGTGCGGACGCGCTGATCTTCGGCTTGATGGTCTTCAAGAACATCGACCGTCGATTCGCCGCCCGTCTTGGCGAAGGTCAACCTCTGAAGTACGTCGCCACGATGCGCGGCCCCGAACTGCGGGGTGGTGGATTGCGTGTGCGCTGGAACAAAGTTGGCAAGGCACTTGGCTGGACCGATGAAGTGGAGCACCCGTCCGACACTATGTTTGACATGGCGGCCGCGAACATGGCGGTCCAACAGACGCTCGGTTTCGACCGGTCGCCGCGCATGAATTGGGTCATTGCCCATTCTGGGAACCCGCGCGACGGACTCCTGACGATCCACGTGGCAGCCCCCGAGATGTCGGAGGCGGGCTCGTTTGTTGCCTGGCGCCAGAGCGTCGCCATCTACTCGGCGCTCGATCCTGCGGCCGACTTCCCGATCGTAGGCACCCCGGCCCGTCCCGAGCCTGTTGACCTGCCGGATCTCAACCTGACGTTCCTGCCGGACGAGGCATCACGTGCCGGAACCGATGCGGAGTAACGAATCAGCCGTCCTTCTTTTCGACCCTCGACGGCTCGCCCAGGCACGGCGGCTCCGAGCAATCCTCAAGAGCGAGCTTGCCGAGGCGATCGAGGTTACGCCGGGAGCGATCAGCCAATACGAGGCTGGCCTCGCCAAACCGACGAGTGCGAACCTGGCCAAGATCGCATTCGCGCTGCGCATGCCACAGACCTTCTTCACGCGGGGCCGCCAGATGTATTCGGTGGCCGAGGAGGAGGCCAACTTCCGCAGTCTCCGATCAACCTCCAAACGCGAGCGCTCGCAAGCACGAGCGCAGGTCGAGCTTCTGGCCGAGGTGGTCGACTTCTTTGAACGCTTCCTGCGCCTGCCAGCCGTCGACGTCCCTGCCCTGACCGGCGAGGATCCCGAGCGTGCCGCCGAGTTGATGCGAGAGCGTTGGGGTCTTGGTTCTGGACCGATCACCAGCGTGGTCGGAGTCCTCAAGCGAGGTGGCGTAATCGCGGCGCGCCTACCCGCCGGGACCGAAAAGGTTGACGCGTTTTCATGCTGGATCGACGAAAGACCGTACCTAATCTTGGCGTCGAATAAGCGTGCCCGGGACCGCTCCCGCTTCGACGCGGCCCACGAGCTGGGTCACTTGGTCCTCCATCAGGATCCGCAACCCGGTCCGGGGAAAGCCGAGGTTGAGGGACACCAATTCGCCTCGGCATTCCTCATGCCACGGCTCGCCTTAAGTGCGGAGCTGTCCCGGCGCGTCGATTTCGGCTCGTTAATCGACCTCAAGCTGCGTTGGGGAGTCTCAATCCAAGCGTTGCTCAGACGCGGTAGGGACCTCGGGATCTTCAGCGACGCGGCATACCACCGGGCGATGAGGACACTAAGCGCGCGTGGATGGCGCACAAACGAGCCAGGCGACACTGGTGCACCAGAGCAACCAGAACTCCTTCCGAAGGCCAATGCAATGCTCGAGCAACGCCACGGCAACGCCATGAACTTGCTTATGACAAGGACCGAGCTCCCCACGAATGACGTTCGCTCTTTGCTTTCAATGTTCGGTTCAGATCGACCTGAGGTCCTGGCCGACTAACCCTGGCGCGCCGATCCGAGGTGCGGCTTGAGGCCGACGCCTTGTCTTTCCGCGCCGCGATCGTCAGGACGTTGTGTCGTAGACCTTCAGGATTTCGTCGCCGTAGTGGTTGATCACCTTCACCGCGATCTTCCCTGACGCGGGACGCGGGAAAGCCCGCGAGGTTGCCGAGTAGAGGGACTCCCAGGCCGCCTCGTCAATATCCGCCTTCAGCGTCTTCTGGAGCTTCTCGTACGGTCGATCCCCACCGCAGAAATAGGCGTGGCGGACGAAGAACGACTCGCCGTTGTAGTCGGTGTCGATGAACCACGCGGCGATCTCATCGGGTGAGTCGGACCGGATCTCCCCCGTCGTTGGGTCGTAGACATCTATCCCGCGCAGATCCACCTGGACCTGGCCATCGGTCAGTGAGCGGACTTCGATATCGGGCTGGCCGAAGACGGTGAACAGGTTGCCGGCGCCAGTCTTCTTCAGGGCGTCGCCCAGGAGCAGGTCGGCGCTCATGCGGGCGTAGACGATTGGCAGCTTGCCGAGCGCAGTCCATTCCTCGGCGCGAGCGTCGAAGGCGTAGCCGCAGATGATCAGCAAGTCGAACCAGTCGGCCGCCTCCTTGGCCGCCTCGCGCACGAGCTCCTTACCGACGGTGCCGTATTCGGGACCGATAGCAACCGCCGCCCGCTTCCGCTTGCCGCCCTCCTCGTAGTAACCCTCGGCCTGGATGGCGCGACCAGGGAAGCGCCCAAGCGCCTCGAAGGTAAGGCGCTGGTCCTTGACCTGGTTCTGGACGCCGGCCTTGCGCAGGTTGTCCAGGATCATGTCGACGAAGCGCGCCGAATCCTCGATCGGTGCCGCCGAGTCACCCTCGAGGTCCTCGGGGCCATCCGCCACGATCCGATGCGGCGACAAGCTCTCCACGGTGAATGGCCCGGCCACGCGCACGACCTTGGGATCGCTGTACGGGCGGTCATAGAGCATCTCAGTCTCAGCGTACTTCGCTATGGCTCGGTCAATCTCCTCATTGGTCATCCCCCCATGGATGTCCGGGTTCTGTGCGATCGACTTCAGCGTCACGTGCGGCACGCGCTCGTACACGAAGCCCCTGCGGACGTCTCCATCCGGCTGAACCGATGACAGCGGTATCCCAGTCAGCTCCGCCTCCTTGCGCTGCCCCTCGGGCGAATCGGCGAGGATGTAGTAGGGATACCGAGCGGACATGAGCCGCGTGCGTGCGAGCGCGAGGGCAACCCGACTTGTGTCGATACCGATCCACCGTCGGCCCCATCGCTCGGCAACGACTGATGTAGTTCCGCTTCCAAGTGTTGGATCGAGCACGAGATCGCCAGGATCGGTCGCCATGAGGAGACAACGCTTCACCGCTTCCGTTGCGGTCTGGACTACGTAGATCTTCGGATCTGTGCGGCTCTGAATACCACCGATGTCCATCCAGACGTTGTGGAGAGGGTAGACAGGGAAGTCGTCGAGGAACCGTACGTAGCGAAGTGAATTCCCTTCGATGACTAGGCGCCCGGCTGCGTCCAGCCGGCGGATGCCCTCAGGCACTGTCTTCCAGTGCGATCCCGGAGGGGGTCGCCAGGTGCGACCCGCTACTTCAACCTCCTGCTCCGTGCCCACGGGTCCTTGAGATGTGAGATCGCTCGTCGTGGCGAGGCGGTCCGCGGAGTATCCCCGGTCTATCAGCGCCGCAAATGAAGAGGCCGGCCGGTACTTGGTCGCTCCCTCATCACCGGGCTCCTTTGCCCGGTACAGCGCTCGGTACTTAACGGCGTCTGCATTTCGCCCATACCAAAGGATTCGATCAACCACCGCGGAGAGATAACTACCCGAGAAGCCGGTCGTCTTTGCGAAAGCGACGTCCGCAACGAAATTGGCACTGCCAAACGACTCGTCAAGCAAGGCACGAACGAGGTGGACGTTCTCGTCGCCAATCTGGACGAAGATCGACCCGGAGTCGCTCAGGAGGTCGCGTGCAACAATGAATCGGTCCCGCAAGTAGCTCAGGTAGGAGTGAATGCCAAGCTCCCAGGTGTCCCGGAAGGCACGGATCTGCTCTGGCTGGCGGGTGGCGTCCTCGAGCTTCCCGTCCTTGACATCGCGCTTTCGCGTGCTGACCTGCCAGTTCGAGCCGAACTTGATGCCATAGGGCGGGTCGAAGTAGATCATCTGGACCTGCCCCTTAAGACCCTCCTTCTCCGCCAGTGAGGCCATGACGAGCAGCGAATCGCCCAAGATCATCCGGTTCGACCACTTCATGTGGTGCTGGTAGAAGTCGACCCGCTGGTCGAACTCCATCCCGTTGAAGTCGCCGAACAGGTCGAGCTGCTGCTCGCGCCCAGCGGCTGAGGTAGCGCGCAGGTCCTCGATCAGCGCCTTCGGGCTGATGTGCTCCTGGATGTAGATCGGGACCGATGGGACCTCCAGGTCCTTGGAGTCCTGCTCGTCCTTGCCCTTCCACACGAGCTGCGGGTCCAGTGACGGGTCGCGCGGGTAGAGCAGCGTCTTCGGTTGCTTCTCCTCGGCCTCGGCAAAGGCCTCAAGTTCGGCGGTAGGGATGTTCACGCGCTGGTCTCCGGCATGACGAGTCTGCTCGACGCGGGTGGCGCCCCTTGGCTTCGGAGTCTGACGCGGCACTCGTTATCCCCCTCTTACCGCTTGATTGCCTGAGCAGCGCCGGCCTCGGCGATGTCGTGGATGGTCGAGGCGATCAGGTCGGCCGCCTCCCAGGGATCCGTGATCTCAACGAAGCCCCATCGGCCCAAACCACCGTGATTGTTCACGGCCGGTGCCCAGAAGGTGGACGCGGTGTCGACCTTGGCGACCTTGTCCTTCTTTCGCTCGCCCGTCACCTCGATCACAAGGTTCAGCGGCAGATCATTGCCGTCGTTGATGCGAACTACGAAGTCCGGGACGTACTGCCCCTGGGCGCCCTCGTAGGTGTACGGGATCCGCAAAGTGCCTGGGTTCTTGAAGTAACTGATCACCTCGTCCATGTGGTCGAGTGTCTCCCCCACTTTCGACTCCCAGCCCGAATCCTCAACGACGTAGTTGAGGTGGCTCTTGGCCGTCGTGTAGACCGTCCGGGTGGTTGTGAAGTCAATCTCGGAGGTGGAGCCCTGCGGATCATATGGGCGAAGGATCGGCATCAAGCGCTTCTCACCAGAGGCGGCTCGCATGATGGCGCTCTGGATCTTCTCGGCTGCCGCGTGGTTGTACTGCGCCAACAGAAGCATCTGGACGAAGGAGTTGTCCTTGAGGACGACACACTCGTCCATCCAGCGCTGGGCAATGCCAAGGACCTGCGGGAAGAGCCATGGCTTGCCATGGTTCTCCGCGTCCAGCAGGTAATCCTGGACGACCCGCTTCGCCAGAGCGAAGGTCACCTGCTGGCGCCGGAAGTGGCGCAACTCGTCCAGGTCCGTCTCGATAGACTCGCCGACGATCGGATCCAGGGTGGCTCGTGTCGGGACCTCATCGGTCCGCAATGTCAGCGTCGAGTCGGGTGTGAACGCGGCCGACAGACGCTCGTTGGGCATGTCCCATCGATAGCCCTGGACTCGTGGGAAGGTGATCTCGAGGTCGGCGCGTTCCGGGAGCGCGTAGACGCGATGCGTTGCCTTCGGTAGCGGCGGCGTGCCCTTGCCGCCAGTGGGAATGAAGCTGAATGGGACACCGAATACCTCGGCGTACTCCGGCTCGAACATGCCGTTCTCATCGGCCTCGTAGCTGATGCGGCGGAGGCCGCGTCCGACGACCTGCTCGCAGAGCAGCTGAGTCCCAAACGCGCGCACCCCCAAGATGTGGGTGACGGTCGTGGCATCCCAGCCCTCGGTGAGCATCGACACGCTGACGACGCACCGGATCTGCTCGCCAAGCTTCCCTTTCTTGCCGATGGTGGTCATCACCTCACGCAGCAGATCCTCGTCGCTGACCTCATCGTGATTGCCGCGCTTGCGGCGGTCTTCCTTGAACTCGGTGATCTCGCGTGCGGCTACCTTCTTGAAGGCATCGTCCAGTGATTCACCCGAGTCGAGTTGCGCCGAGTCGATCAGGAATGTGTTCGGTCTGTCCAGCCAGGCATTGTCCTTGGCGTTTGAGAAGAGAGCGAGGTTGCCCGTTCTAATGGCCGTGCCTCCCGAGGCATCGTTCTGTTCGTAGCCGGCGATCCAGTCGAAGACCATCTTGCTGACGGTGGTGTTGGCACAGACCACGATGAAGACAGGCGGAGCGGCGTCCTCCCTCAGCTCGGTCCACAGCTTGTATGACTTCTGGTAATTGCCATACAGGTGCTGGAGCGCAGCCTCGAGCTGCTTCGGGAGCCGCGGATCGCCGGTTGGGGTGGCGGCGTCGCGACCCTTCTTCGGCAGATCGTCACGGATGCGGACCCACAGATCGCGGAAGGTGGGGAGGTCGCCCACCATTACGTCGTCCGAAGTCGGCACCCGGGGGATCTTCACCACCCCCGACTCGATGGCGTCGATCAGGCCGAAGTCCGACACCACCCACGGAAAGAGGGTGCCCTCGCGATAGCCGGAGCCTCTGAGGAAGAACGGAGTGGCGGACAGGTCGAAGACAGCGCGAACCCCGATCTTCTTCTGAACGGCGCGCAGGCCGTTGAGCCACACGTGCGCCGCTTCGTTCGCCTGCTCCACCTCGCGCTTCTCCTCGCCGGACAGTCTCTCGGTGTCCGATCCCGCCTCGGCCGGCGCAGCCTGGTAGCAGTGGTGCGCCTCGTCGTTGAGAACGATCACGTTCTTCCGGTTGCCAATGCTGCGAAGGACGCGCCGCACCATCTCGGCGTCCGTCTCCGTGAACCGCTTAAGGTCGCCGCCCGCACCGACCAGCACGCGCTTGGTGGTTGCCGAGGCGCCGAACTTGTCTCGCGGGATCAGCTGGTGGTAGTTGCTGATGAGGACCGTCGCGGCCTGCAGTCGCTGAAAGAGATCCGCCGGGAGAACGTCCCGCTCCTCGTAGTAGTTGTCCGGCGCGTTTGGCTTGAGCACCCGGAGGCGATCGCGGATGGTAATCCCCGGCGTGACGATCAGAAACGTGTCGCTGAACCGCCTATCGGTCTGGTCGTTCAGCTTGTTCAGGGTCTGCCACGCAATGATCATGGCCATCACCACCGTCTTGCCCGAGCCGGTCGCCATCTTGAACGCGACCCGATACAAGCCTCCGCTCCTCTTGGCTGCCTCCTCGCGTAGCAGGTTGTCGATCCACGGCTCCTGCTTGCCGGCGACCTCGGTGATGTAGATGGCGGTCTCGAGCGCCTCGATCTGGCAGAAGAAGAGCGGCTTGATGCGGTCCTCGGCCGTCCAGTAGAGGAGGAGCTCGCGCGTCGTCGCGGTGATGCCAGGCCATCCCGCCTTGCGCCACGCCTCGACGTGCGCCCGGATCCGGTTGATGTTGTCGTTCTCCTGCATTTGCTCGGAGGTCCAGTTGCCGGGCAGCGACATCTGCTCCGCCGCGACCTTCCGCTTCGGTTGCGGGATTGGGATGAAGTAGGTGCTCTTCCGGCGCCCATCGACGATCTCAGAGGTAATGCCGTCCTCGTCGAACTGGAAATGGCGAGTCGGCTCGCGGAATGGCGAGTTGAGAATCGGGTTCTCGATGACAGTCATAGGCCTACGCGAAGCTCGCCTCTCGTGAACCCCACCTTAGGTAGTAGGCGAAGAACGGGTCTGATATGAAGAGAGTCCCCAGCTCGGCGTCGTAGTCAACAACCGGTTCCCCCTCCAACTGCTCGCGTGCGATCTTGGACATCTCCTCGAGGACGCGCGTTACCTCCTGTCTTTGTGGCGGGTCTAGGACTAGATCCCGAATCGCAGCCCGCAGTTCTTCGTATGTAAGCTTTGTCAGCGGTCCAGTGGACGCAATGCCTTCGAGCACCAGCCCGTAGATGTCAGTGGTCCTGCCATCCTTCAAGACTCGCGCGACGCGATCGCGGCGCTGTCGTGGACCCCTAGCCAGTAGATCAAACGCTGTCTTGGATGCGGCCGTCGCGCGGCTCCGGAAGAACGGCTCCCATTCCGGGGAGACAAGTGCGCGCGACGTCTCGAGACGCTCTCGGATCTCGTTGGCCTTCGATACCTCCAGGCAGAAATCCTGCATCAAATGGGGACTCGAAAAGCTTTCCGTCGCCAACCTCTCGGCTAGTGCATCCGGATCGGTCACGTTCAGCGCTTGAAAGCCGCTTTCAGCGATTCCCAGCAACTCGTCCTTTTCCCAGAAGCGAATCTCGAGTTGCTCAACTCTCCCTGTCATTTCGCGTTCAACGCGCACAGCGTCGTACGCGCGGTGCGGTACCGAAGCGAAGATGACCGGCACTCCCTCAAAGACCGCGTCCTTGAGATTCCTGACGATGTCGAGCTGCACGTCTCTTTGCAGATAGTGGAAATCGTCAATCACGATCGGGAGAGCCCGGGTCAGGAGGGCCTCCTTTGCTGCGGGGCCGATCGGCCTTACGCGGCTTTGTGATCCGCCGTGGCTGTCCTCACGCTGCGTCCGGGCCGCGCCGCCCGCCTCGATACCAATGCCGAGTGGGGCTACGGTTAATCGAGCTCCGCGATCGGTAGCTGATGAGTCAGACGTCTGACCCGAGAGACGCTCCAGGGGGAATAGGCCAAGACGATCAGCGACGCTTTCCCAGAAGTCGGCCGTCGTGGCGATTTCCCCGCCTGAGAGCCAAATAGCATCGCGGCCGAGGATGGACTTCAGGAGCACGGTCTTGCCCGACTTTGTGGGCCCTGACAGGGAAAGGATGCGATGCCGCTCTTCAAGATATGCCTGAACCCGCTGTTCGAGGCCGAGCTCGGTCCGCGGGTTGTAGGTGACTGTAGGCAGCCCGCCGGGTACGAAGACATCAGTTACGCGGGGAGTAGCAATGCTAGGTTCCATGGCCTTGGTCCACCCCTCTCTCCACCGCGAGGCTACCATGCGTTACGGTGCCACTCCACGGATACGCCGCGGATAGCCCCTGAGCAGCCCGCTCACAGTTGGGATGTCGAAGTCCGAGCATTCCCACGCCACACCGCCGACCCGTAGCCGATAGGCGGTCCAGGATCTCGCCGGCGAGTCCACCTATAGGCACATGCCCACGCGCATTCGACAGGTGCGAGGAAGGCGCTGCAGATGTGCGACGCCAGCCACTGGCTATGCGCATACCGCGTCATCGAGCCAGGGCTCTCGGGCCACTCTTGATAGGCGCCGCTCGGGTGCGGCTCAGGGGATCATAGCGCCAACCGCTCCATCTCCGTCACGGTCCGGTTGAGCTCGCCGATGAGCGCTGGACGGTGCGCCGGGTTCGCGCGGAAGGCGTCGACCAGCGCGCGGTGGTACCACGGCGACTCCTCGCGCGACGCCGTGAATCGGTCCCACACCGCATCCCCGACGGCTCGCAGATCGGCCACCACCGATCGCGCGTTGTGCAGCTTGTCGGCGGCCGACACGAGCAGGACCGCGTCAGCTCGTGATGTACTCATGGAGGAACCACGAGAACCAGGGCTGGCGAGGTAGCTCAATCGGGTTCCCCATTTGTACGCGTGCTCGCGCAGTACGTTTGTCCGGCTCCTGTGGGTTGACAGTGACGGTTTTGACGGTTACCGTTGCGGTCGTTTGGTAAGGAGGTGCCCCAAATGCTTACGGCCGATAGTGTCCGCCTGCCGGCCACTGACCTGGCTCACGACACGAATCCAAACTACGTTCGAACAGACTCGATTCGCGCTGTCTTGGAGTGCGTACGAGCGATACCGACTCTTCCCGCTGAGCTCGCTGACGATATCGACCGATGCATTGTCGTTCTGTCTGCGCCAGCCTTCGTCAGTTCTGGCGATGCCGCGCGTCTCCTTGGCTACGCCTCGATCAACAGCGTCAAGTCGCTTGTGGCACGTGGGTGGCTGTCAGGGGCAATTCGGTCTGACACTGGACGTTGGCATCTGCCGTTGGACGCCGTTCTGGCTGCCCGCGACTTCAACCGCAGTGGAATGAGATTGCCTCCCGCGACCAGCAACGTCTTCGAGGAGAGCGAGCCCGAGGTCTAAGGCGCGAGATTCTTGCGCATCTCCGAACCGCTGCATAGCCAAGTCGAGCGCCCGACACGACGAATCGCAACGCGACCATGCGCTTCTGCATGACCCATTTGCCGCCCCGAAAGAAGGCATTGATGGCCAGAGCTGTGGCATCGGTCCCGCAGTCGAAATGAGCGAGGGCGGGGTCAAATGGATCCAGTTGCGCCTCAAACTCTACCGCCGAGTCCGGAATCGAGTACGGGGCGACGGGCGGCAGCAGCACGGGGGTTCCCTCCTGCGGCGCAGTGTAGGCGCGGGTTGGCTAACTTCCCACGGCTACCCCTACCTGACAGCCAACCGCTCCATCTTCGTGACGGTCCGGTCGAGCTCGTCGGTGAGCGCGGGACGGTGCGCCGGGTTCGCACGGAAAGCGTCAACCAGACGGCTCGCAGATCGGCCACCACCGATCGCGCGTTGTGCAGCTTGTCGGCGGCCGCTACCAGCAGGACCGATGCATCGGCCCCTGCCAGGTGCGGCAGGTGGGCCTCTACCCGACAGGTTGACCGGAGAGTCTCTCCGCAAGGTTCGGAACGGGCCTGAAGTGGAAGGTCCTCCCAGTCCGGCGGCGCGTGACGAGACCTCTGCGCTCGAGATCGATCAGGTCGCTTCGCGCTGATTGATAGACCACTCCATGACTCCGCTGGTGCGAGCGGAAGGTGAAGTCCGCCTCCCCGTCGCGCAGAGCGTGGCCAAGCAGTGCCAGCTGCCGGTGGTTGAGATCTGACCCCCGCAAGGTCCGCTCGATGTCGCGGGTCTCCTCCATCTTTCGCCGAAGGTACGTCCAAAGGTTGTCGATCGATCGCAGGATCACCGCCAACTGGTGCAACGCGAAGTAGGTCGTGTCGCGCTGATCGGTCTCGGTGAAGAGGAATGCGCGGCCGTACTGCATCGGGGCTCTCTTCAGCACTTCAGAGATCGAGATGAACTCGGCGAGCCAGTACCCACCGTTGAGCATCGACCAATAGAAGAGGGCGCGTGCCGTCCGCCCGTTGCCATCCTCAAATGGGTGGTCATGAGCCAGCCAGAAATGCAGCAAGACCGCGCGCATCACCGGGTGAAGAAAGCCATCCACTCCGTGCCCATTGGCAAACTCCACCATCGCACCGAGTCGAGCTTCAAGCTGATCTGCCGTTGGAGGATGGAACACAACGTTCCCGTCCGGACCGACAACGGAAACGCGTTCTGCTCCGGACCCCTGCAAGCGCCCCGCGGCCTCGGGGTTGTCGAGCGTCCCCTCAGTCACGATCCGATGCAGCTCCAGGACTCGCTCCGCTGAGAGAGGCTCATCGCGCCAGCCGCGAATGGTCTGCATGGCACGGTAGTTGTTCAGGATCATGAGCTCATCCCTGGTCCGCGCCGAACGACCAGTTCGGAGCATCTCTTTCGCGACGAGTCGCGTCGTACTCGCTCCTTCGAGCTGGCTTGAGGTGATGGCCTCCTCAATCAGCGACCTCACCACGTATCGATTTCGAGTTGCCGGGTTGGTAACCGCCTCGGACAGCGCTATCTCTCCGCTGGCTTGCTGATCGATCCGATGAAGCATCTCGAGAGCGGGATCAGGCATCGCGACAAGGAACGGCTCCCCTTGGGCATCCCGCAGCGGCAGGACCCGAAGCAGTGGACGCCTGGCCAGCTTGATACCGAACCACCACTCTCTGGCGCTCAGCCCAGCGGGCGGCGTTCGATGCCGCACCGAGTCCCAGTGCATGTAGCGGCCGCGGACGATCGGCTGGATTTCCTGCCGGAAGATGCGTCCCAGGCGATCGGGATGCGAGCTGAGCTCTTCGAACATTTCGCGGAATGAGGGTGCGAGAGCGATGGACATCTGCATGTACTACTTTGCCACGAGTTAGTAGATGACTGACATACTACTCGAATGTCAACAGATGTCAAATTAGTAGTTCGGGGAGCCGGGCGCCTGAGGTCTCCATCGGGATGGCGTAGCTAGCCTCGCGCGGTCTGGAGGATGCGGAAGCCGCAGGAGCGCATCACGCGGGCAACGTCCTCTGGATACGGCAGCCCCTCGAGGCGAACGCCCATCCGTCGCGGTGACAGGATCTCGATCCCGATCACGGACCCATCGGCGGCGTAGTTGATGCCGCGGGCGTCGTCGAGACGGACCTGGTGGTCCATCGCGGAATCGGTGAGTCGGAGGTAGGCCGCATCGACGGACTCGTCGTACTCCAGCAGGAAATCAGTCATCGCACGGGCCGCTTTCGACATGTTGTCACCACTCTGCCGTCGATTGTATCAACCACCACTTCGATCGCCGTGTCGCCGAACCAACCTGTTCGGATCTCCCGAAGATCGTCACGCGCGGATGGCGTGGCGGCTGACGAGGTCCCGAAACGGCATCGGGGAAGCGTAGGCAGGCCACCTTATCGGGCCCTTACTCGACGAACTCCACGGGCAGTTAGCCAGTGGCCACTCGCTCCGTAGCACGCTCGGCCTCGATCTCGCGCAGGATCCGCTCCGAGGCGGCTTCCAGGCGCGCCAGTTCGGCCTCATCCGAGGCGGGGGCCGGCTCAGCGGCCAGCTGGGCGACCCGCTGGAACGACAGGTCGAGCAGGGCCGCGGCGTCGCGCACGGTCAGCTGCTGCTGGCCGACCAGGGCATGCACGGTGCTGGCCAGGCGGGTGTTCGAGCCGTTGACGAAGTGGGCGGCGGCGTTGCGGATGCGCTGCGTGCTGGCGATCAGCTCCGCCAGCTCGGGATCAAGGGCCGGCTCGACGTTGACGTCGAAGGTGTCTGCGGGGACATCGAGCATCAGCGCGATCGCGTCCCGGATCATCTCGGGCGCCTGCTCGAGACGGCGCACCTGGGTGAATATGCCAGGCAGGTCAGGCACGCGCAGGAACCAGAACTTTCCATCGCGCTCGGCGGTGACCCGGTAGCGCGGGCGCTCGGCCGCCTTCTGCCGCTTGATCTCCCTCCGCGCGGTGTTGCCGCTCATTGTCACCTCCACCAGCGCGGTCCCAACTCGGGCTCGCACTGCTTCCGAATCTCGAACTCCATCTTGGGCCCGATCTCGCCGTGACGCGGGATCGGGATCTGGACCGTGGCGCCCAGCCGCCAGACGTCGTGCTTGCCGCTGGAGCGGAACACCTCGAAGGTGACGCCGCGCGCCTTGGCCGCCTTCCTGATGTCCCGGATCAACTGCTCCGTCTTCATGAGAATAGTCTACCGGGGTGGACATGACAAGTCCACGGACATAGACACGCATCGAGAAGCCGAGATGGCATCGGGCAAAGATAGGCAAGCCTGCTTATCGAACCCTTACCCCCTGCCTTCCCAACCCGTGCTCGGCATCCGAGCGTGTGGACCGATATGACCGCCTATCCCGGCCGAATTCCCAGCATCCGAGCAGAACCGCCACGATTCAGCCCCTGATTCATCGAATCCCTGCCGGTGTGCTCTGATGCTGAGCACCTCGCGGCGGTCAGCCGCTCCATCTCGGTGACGGTCCGGTCGAGCGCGGCGATGAGCTCCGGACGGCGCGCCGGGTTCGCGCGGCAGGCGTCGACAAGCGTGCGGTGGTACCACCGCGACTCCTCGCGCGACGCCGTGAATCGGTCCCACACCGCATCCCCGACGGTTCGCAGATCGGCCACCACCGAATCGCACGTTGTGCAGCTTGTCCGCGTCCATCGGTCTATGCCGGTCGGAAGAGCGCGCCGTGGATGGCGCGCCGGTCGTGAACCAGCGCGGTGCCCACGGGAGTAGGCATGCCCCGATGATCATCGGTCCCAATAACAGCTCGGTCGTCGCAGCCGTACGTGTCGGCGCCGTTGTTCAGCCAGCCGCTCAGGCCCCGTGCGTCTCGGTCGGCTCGGCTTCCGCGTCAGACTCGACGGTTTCCTCGGGCAGGTGACTGGCCTCGACCATCGTCGGCCGGCCGTCGCGGTCCTTCCACCGCGTCTCGAGGCGGATCATGTCGGTCTCGCCGACGAGGCGCAGCACCGCCCGGTAGCCGCTCGGGGTCATCTCGAGCGACTCGACAGTGGCCTCGGTCAGCGGCAACGGCAGCATGGCCACGATCTGACCCAGGTTCGACCGCAGCTCGTGGCTCATCTCCTCGGCAGCCAGACCGACGTCGCCGGCAAGCAGCGCATTGCAGTGCGCCTCGGCATGCTCGCGCACGGCCTGCGCATCCATCAGCGGTAAACCTCGGCGCGTCGGTGCATGGTCTTTGCCCCTTCGATCTCGGCCCGGTTCGGCTTCTGCCGCGAGCAGATCATAGGACCTCCGCCAACTTGCGCGCCATCGGTCGCCGCGCTGCCGACCAGGTCCCGGGTTGGCGCGGCAGACGTCGACTGGCGCGATAGGATGTGACACGTCGTGCTACAGTGGCCCACATGACGCGTAAGAGCCCGTCCGGCCAGCGCCGGCACCGGTCGTTCCGGTTCCCGGAGGGCACCCTGGAGCGTCTTGACGCACGCGCCAAACAGATCCGAGAGACGCGCACCGCCCTGGCCGAGCGCTACGTCGACGAGGGGCTGCGCATGGACGAGCACCCCGGCATCGCCTTCGTCGATGGTCCGGCCGGACGACGCGCGGTCCTCGCCGGATCCGGCCTCGATGTCTGGGAGGTGGTCACCACGCTGCGACAGAACCGCAACTCGCTGGAAGCGACGGCGCGTTACCTGGAGCTGCCGGTTGCCACGCTCCGGCCGGCGGTGGGCTATTACGCCGCCTTCCCCGAGGAGATCGACGATCGGATCGCGATGAACGAGGAGGTGGCGCGGACCGCTCAGGAGGCGGCGCGCCGGGAGCGGGCCGTCCTGGAGTGAGGTTGCTCCTCGATGAGCACTACTCGCCGCGCATCGCAAAGCAGTTGCGCCGCCGCGGGCACGATGTGGTGGCGGCTCGGGAACGACCGGAGCTGCGCGGGCTCAGCGATGAAGCCCTCTTCGCGTTGATGGCGTCCCAGCGTCGGGCGATCATGACCGAGGACGCTTCTGACTTCCTGCCGATCGTTCGCGCTGCCACTGTGCGCGGCACCAACCACTTCGGCGTCGTCCTCACCTCGCCGCGCCAGTTCCCGCGCACGAGCCGCGCCATCGGGCGGTTGGTCGTCGCGCTGGACGCGTTTCTGGCCGGGCATCCTGCCGAAGACGCGCTGCGCGGCCAGAGCTGGTGGCTGGAACCAGTTCGCTGACCGTCCACCGATCGTCCGTTTGCAGCAGGTGCAAACCCAGCGATCGCGACAGGCTGCTGTCGCGAGGGCATCCGACGCTATCGGCATGAGCGTCATCTCCTACCGCCAGTTCATCAACCGCGACCTGCCGCCGGTCGAGCGCGGCTGCACCTCCAAGGCGGTCTACATCAGTCGCCGCGAGGCTCGCAGCACAAGCCGCCACGGGAGGGGCCAGGATGGCTCGCTGCGGCCTTACCGCTGCCGCTTCTGCGACGGCTGGCACCTGGGCCACCCGCGCCGAGCCGCCTAGTTCGACCCGATCAGCTCGTCAAGGATCTCAGGCATCGAGTCCACCACCAGGGATAGGTGCCCGTGCGCATCGGACAGGTGCGGGCAGGCGGTTGGGATGTGCGACGCCAGCCACTCGCCGTGGCTGTACGGAACCATCCGGTCGTGGCGGCCCTGCCAGACGTGCACCGGCACGCGGATGGAGGCGAGGTCGAAGCCCCACGGCTCGACGATCGCCAGGTCCTCGTCGTACCAGCCCCAGTAGCCCTCGCGCAGCGCCTCGCGGAAGTTGGCGGCCAGCGATTCGGAGAACTCGCCGGTGATCGAGCCGCGGTCGACGTCGTCGACCAGATCGCCGAATACCGCCGCCATCTCATCGGCGGTGACCGCCACCCACAGTGCACGGGCAGCCTCCATCCGGGGCAGCAGCGCATCGGCTCCTGCCAGGGTGTAGGCGAACTCCTCCACGTTCTCCTTGCCCATGCCAGCGGTCCAGTCGAGCCCTTCGGCCGGGTATGGCGCCGTGCTGCCGATGGTCGCCACCGCGCGCACGCGCTCCGGCAGCAGTGCGGCGGCCGCCAGGACGTGCGATCCCCCGCCAGACCAGCCGATGGCGTGGCAGCGCTCCGCCCCAAGGTGATCCAGGACAGTCACCGTGTCGGGCACTAGGTCGACCACCGTGTGGCCCGGCAGCCGGGTGGAGCTGCCATAGCCTGGGCGGCTCCAGCTCACCGTGCGCATCCCGCGCTCGGCCGCGACGGCCACCAGCCCGTGGCTGAGCAGGCCGGAGCTCGGCGATCCGGGGTAGAAGATCGAGCGTCTCGCCGTCATCGGGTCCGGCGACGTACAGGTCCAGGCTCCGCCCGTCGGGGGTGCGGATCTGCCGCGGATCGGTCATCGGGTTGGTCATGTAGTCGCCCCGTCCTAGACCTCGACCAATTCGACCCCCGTGGTCGGTTCGGGGATGTGTTCGCCGTGCTCGCGCATGCCTTCCAGGTGGAATTGAATCGCTTCCCGGATGAGGCGCTCCACCTCGGCGCGCGTTCCCCCGGCCGCGACGCAGCCGGGGAGGTCCGGCACGTAGGCCGCAAAGCCAGTTGGGGAACGCTCAACGACGACGGCGTACTTCATCGGTCCTCCCTTGTATCGACGCCTGCCTGCCGCAGGATACTGCGCCATGTGCCGAGCGGCAGAGCTCGACTGGGCTTCCACCAGCCGCATGGCATCGCTTACCTTCGGCATCGACGAAGAGTGCGGTGGGTGCGCTTACTAACACATTAGTCTCGGCTCAATCGCGACAGACCCCTAGCCGGTGGCCGCGGGCGAGCCGCCGGTCGGGGGCGATGCTCCACGCTGACGCATCATGCCGGGAAGATCGTACTGGTGCCAGTGCTCGACAACCTTGCCGTCGCGGATGCGGAAGATGTGAATCTCGCCAATCGTGTACGTGCGCCCACTCGCCGGCAGGCCCATGAACTCGCCCACCTGCCGGGCGCTGGCGGTGACCCGAACCGCCACCCGGTCGTCCTCGGCGATCAGGTCGTCGATGGTGAAGCGCGCATCGGCCAGGCCTTTGGCGACTCGCTCCATCGCTTGCTTCAGGCCGTTCTTGCTGGCGTTGCCCCAGGTGTGCCCGATGAAGTCGTCGGCCACCAGCTCGTCGACCGCCTCGAGGTGACCCCGCTCGAAGATCTCGGTGATGAAGCGCCGCACGAGCGCCTTGTTCTCCTCGAGGGTCATTCGGTAAGTGTAGGACGGCAGCCTGAACCGCACGTCTCACGCGGATTCGCGCTCCTGCTCGTAGACGAGCGACACGACGACGACGCTGAACGGCTGCGACTTGGTGAGCTTCGGCGGGATCTCCCTCATCCCGCCCTTAAAGAGGCGCTTGCCGCTGGCGACCACCACCGGGTAGACCTGCAGCCGCAGCTCGTCCAGCAGGCCCGGCTGGAGGAGCGAGCGCACCAGAGTGACGCTGCCGCTCATGGCGATGTTCTTGCCGGGCTGGGCCCCAGGACGAAGACCGGGATCTGGCGCTCGGTCTTGGTCTGGTACGTCGCGTAGTCCGGCCACGTCTCGACGGCTCGACCCCACCAGACGACCTTCTCGTCACCGCTGACCTCGCGGGCGAGGTAGTCGCGCTTCGTGGCCCCGTCCTGAAGCTCCACGTGGGGGTTCGCCTTCAGGTTGTGATACCAGGCTGGATGCTTCGGGGCGCCGCCCCTTGACGCGATCACCGCGTAGACCCCGGCGTGCTCGACCCGCATCAGCGCCGTCTTGCGCAGCTTGCCGGTTTTCGCCCCGACCGACGTCAGCACGATCACCGGCCGCCCCAGCAGATCGTTGGCCTCCGTGCCGCCGGTCGCCTCATAGCGTTCGGCCTGCTTCCGCGCCCAGGCGGCCGTGCTCGGGGCGTAGTCTCCCGTCAGTGGCATGTTTCCTCGATCCGTTCGGATGCCTGAGCCGTGATCCGAGTCGCACCGCGTCGGTACCATGACATCGATGCGGCACGTGCCATTGTCGAAACCACGGTCGCTCGTTCGACATATGCATGGTAGGAGGTCGCGCCGCACAGAGGCGCAACCCGTTCTGAGAACGAAGGGAGTTACCCGGTGCGAGTCATGGTGCTGGAGCGGGCGCGGGCCGCTAGCGAGGCCCGAGTCGGAGTCGGCTGAGCACGACAGCGGCGGCATGGAGGCCATGGGCCGTTTTAGCCAGGAGCTGGTCGACGCCGGCGTCCTGCTCGCGGCAGACGCGCTGCACCCAAGCTCCAAGGGTGCGCGAGTCCGCTTCGACGGACCATCTCGGACCGTCATCGATGGCCCGTTCACCGAGGCAAAGGAACTCGTCGCGGGCTTCTGGATCTGGCAGGTCCGCTCCCTCGATGAGGCGATCGAGTGGCTCAAGCGAGCTCCGTTCGAAGGCGGGGAATTCGAGATCCGGGAGATCTACGAACAGCCGCGATGACGCGCAACGTCCCTGAACGGAACCTGCTGCTGGAGCGGTCGCGGGCCGCCGGTGAGGCCGCGTTGGCCGCCGACGAGAGGTAGGGGCGCCTTCGACGACGGACGAGCCACCCTGAGCTCTTCGACCTCATCGAGCGTTACGAGGAGCGGATCGCGGCCGCTTGATAAGGCTACCCGCGGTCGCTGGGGTACCGGATGCCGCTCGTGGCCCGATTGTTGACGGTCGTTATCAAACGATTCGGCGCATGACTTTGATAAGCGACGGCTCGCGTCGCCGTTATCGAAGTTGGTCTTCGACCCATGCCTGCGTCATGGGCCTGGAAGGTCACGCGGGCCCCGTTCTCGCCTCGCTCTCGTGCTCGGCATCCGAGCGTATGAACCGGTATGACCTCCTATCCTGGCCGAATTCTCGGCATCCGAGCAGAACCGCCACGATTCGGCCCCCGATTCTTCGAATCCCTGTCGGTGTGCTCCGATGCTGAGCACCCCGCAGCCGCCGCGACGGCCGAGACGGGCGCGACCCCGTTCGAAGCCCCAGCTACTCCCCCAGCTCGTCGCGCACGGCACCCAGCACTTCCACCTCGATCAGGTCCTTGGGGCGGCCGGCGGCGCGCTTCATCCGGATCAGGTCATCGACCGATGCGACCAGCACCTCGGTGCCGCCCAGGTCGGTGCGCGTGGCGGTCCGGGCCAGGTCGGCGTAGCCATCGGTCCCGGCGGGGGTGCCCAGGAGGTCCAGGTCGCCGGCATCGGTCTGGAGGGTGAAGGCATCGCCGGCCCTGAGGGTGCGGGCATCCGCACGGAAGGGTAGCCCGGGCTCGACGCCGCGCAGCTGCGCATGGAGCTCGGCGAGCACGGCGGCAAGCGCCTTCAGGTTGGCCGCGTCCCGGGCGTGGCAGATGTCCAGGTCGCGCGTCACGGTCGGCGAACCGAGCAGACGGCCGGCAATGCCGCCGACCACCACGAAGCGAACGGCGTGTCGATCCAGCGTCTCGAGGAGACGCAGCGGGTCGAAGGCCGCCGGCCCGGTCACGGGTGCCTGGTCCGGCCTTGCAGCCGGCCCATCCCTGCGGCGTCCCGAGTCGCCAGGTCCAGGCGCTGCCCGGGGGTCAGTCGCAGGAGCTCGCGGATCTGGCTGCGGTCGACGCCGATGCCCGGCCGTGCGCTCACGTTGAGCTCTTGGCCCGCGGCACGCAGCAGTTTCTCCAGGGTGTCCACACGTGGCGTGATCTGCCCCGCTTCGATGCGCCCCACCGTCGCCTGCGGCACGCCCGCTCGCTCGGCGAGCTGCCGCTGGGTCAAGCCAGCGAGGCGACGAGCGTATCGGAGCATCGAGGCAGCTTTCATGCGGGGAGTGTAGCACCGTGTGATAGCAGATACGCTATCAGAAGGGGCTAGGCTGTCGCCCGCCGCCGCCGTCGTTCATCGGGGAGCGCTCGCCGCCGCCGCCGTCGTTCATCGGGGAGCGCTCGCCGCCGCCGCCGTCGTTCATCGGGGAGCGCTCGCTCGCCGTCGCCTTCCGCTCTCGTGCTCGGCATCCGAGCGTATGAACCGGTATGACCTCCTATCCTGGCCGAATTCTCGGCATCCGAGCAGAACCGCCACGATTCGGCCCCCGATTCTTCGAATCCCGGTCGGTGTGCTCCGATGCTGAGCACCCCGCGGCGTCAAGCGAACGTTGGGCCTGGCCTCGCGCGGCCTGGAGGATGCGGAAGCCGCAGGAGCGCATGGCGGGCTGGCGCCGATCGGACGGAAACGAGAATGAGCGCGCGGACGGTGTCCGTGAGCACCGCGCATCGTCGAGTCACTCGAAGGTCCAGGGCACTCAGGAGGTGGTCGCCACGACTGTCAAGTCCGGGCGGGGCCTCTATCCGTTATACGCGGGGGAGATCTCCGGGCACCTGCCCCGAGCCGGGGCACGTCTCGCCTTGCATGTAGTGCTCCTTGGCATTTCTGATGATCAGACCGAACACGACGTCGGGGCGCGCCGCCGGACGAGAAAGGTCACGGCTCGGCCCGGAGTGCGGCGAGGATCGAGGCTGCGGACAGGACCAATCCTGTCGCAGTATTCCGGCGGTAGGGCCACGCTCGATGGATCGCCGCAGCCAGCGTTTCCTCCGTCACCAGCACCGCGCCGTCGGGGATGGCGTCAAGGGAGGCCATGATCCGGCGACCAACCACGACAGTCGGATGCGTTTCCCCAAGACTCAACGCGAGATGCTCGACCGCGTAGGCAACGAACTCAGGCGCCCCATCCAGTGCCGCCTTGATCTCGACTCCTATCATCCCGTCCCCTTCCTTGCCCGACTTTCCAGTCCGACGAGGGCCCCGACGACCCGCGCCGTCTCGCCCGGTGGGCACCAGTCCCGCATCGCCTCGCGGCAGAGTTGCAGCGCCATCTGCCGGCTGTCAAGTCCGCGACTGTTGCCTATCTGTTATGCGCGGGGGAGATCCACCCGAGCGTGGCCTTCACTTGATCCCAGGCGATCGGCTCTGCGGTTGCGACAGAGAGACTGTCGCAACAGTGCCTTCGGCCCCGAGTGCTCGTTTCGCCGCTCAAGCCTCGAGTAGAGTGACGCCGTGATCGAAGAGCGCGACACGTCAGCCGCCGCCGAGGAGGCTCAGCTGGCAGCCTTTCGCCGGCTCTCCCCTTCCGAGCGAGTCGCCCTTGCCTTCCAAATGAGCGAGGAGGCTCGTGCGATCGCGGCTGACGGCCTTCGGCATCGGCGTCCAAGCGCCAGCCAGGCGGAGATCGAGAGCGCACTACGCCGCCTCATGCTTGGCGATGAGCTGGCGGACCGTGTCGACCGTTCACCCTAGTCGCGCTCCATGACCCTGAGCGAGCTGCTGGCGGGCATCGGCGAACGACTTGCAGCGGCCGGGATCCCCTATATGGTCACCGGCTCGGTCGCAAGCTCCTTCCACGGAACGCCGCGGACGACGAGGGACATCGACATCGTCATCGACCCGACGCCGGAAGCGCTCGACCGATTCGTTCGCGAGCTGCCCATGGACGCGTTCTACGTTGACCTCGACGCGGCACAGGTGGCGCTCGCCGAGCGCGGTCAGTTCAACGTGATCGAGAGGGCGAGCGGGTGGAAGGCCGATCTTGTGATCCGCAAGGACCGACCCTTCTCGGTCGAGGAGCTCGCGCGCCGGCAGCCCGCGGAGTTGCTCGGAACGCCGACCTTCGTGGCGAGCGCCGAGGACGTCATCATCGCCAAGCTGGAGCGGGCCAAGGCCGCCGAGTCGGAACGACAGCTGCGCGACGTCGCCGCGATCCTCGCGGTCAGCGGAGATGGACTCGATTACCGGTACATCGAGCGCTGGGTTGCGGCGCTCGGGCTCGAGAAGATGTGGTCGCAGGTTCGGCGCTCGTGAAGGCCGGGTTGGGCGCGCTGGTGCATCGGTTCATCTCGATCGCGGACGAACCGACCGACGATGACGACCTCCGCCTTCGCAAGCGCGTGGGGGTCCTCGCCGGTTACTTCACCGTCGTGGCGCCGCTGGGCATGCCGGCCATCGGCCAGGGAAGCCTGCTCAGTTTCGCCCTGGGCTTCGGCATGTCGGGCTTGAGCGCGGTCAACCTGGTCGTCCTGGCGCGCAGCCGACGATTCGACAGATACGTGGCCGTCCTGCTCGTGGTTGGCGCGATCTTCACCCTGAGCGCCGACCTCTTGTTCGGCGGCATGGCGGCCTCCGGCGCGGGGATGGTCTGGGCCTTCCTGGTGCCGGTCTACGCATTGTTGGCGCTGGGTCCCCGCCGCGCGACCGGCTGGTTCGTCGTCTACCTGGTCTTGCTGCTGGCCGCCATCCTGCTCGATCCGCTGGTCAGCACCACGGTCGCGCCGCCGCCGTATGCCATCCAGCTGGTCACCTTCGCGCAGAGCCTGGGCGCACCGCTGGCCATCACCTTCTTCCTGCTGCGCTACACCGATCTTCGACGGCGGGCAGCCGAGGCCCGCTCGGAGGAGCTGCTGACCAATGCCATCCCGATGTCGATCGCCGCGCGACTCAAGCACGGTGATGAGCGCATTGCGGATGCCTATCCTCATACGACCGTGTTGTTCGCGGACCTGGTCGGCTTCACGCCCTGGGCCCAGCGCACCGATCCCGACCAGGTGGTCAGCTTCCTTGACGACCTGTTCAGCCGATTCGACGAGCTGGCCGCAGTGAGCGGCGTGGAGAAGATCAAGACGATCGGCGACTCATACATGGCGGTCGCCGGCGCTCCCGAGGCTCGCTCGGACCACGCCGAAGCGGCCATGGCGCTTGCCCGCGGCATGCTTCTTGCCCTCGCCGATGCCCGGAGCCGGCTGGGGCTGGCGCTTGAGCTGCGCATCGGCCTGGCGAGTGGGTCGGTGGTTGGCGGGGTGATCGGTCAGAAGCGGATCCTGTTCGACCTGTGGGGAGACACGGTGAATGTCGCCTCGCGCATGGAGTCGTCCGGGGTGCCGGGGCGGATCCAGGTGGCGCCCTCCACCTGGGCGCTGCTGCGTTCCTCCTCCTCGCTGTCATTCGAGGAGCGCGAGGCGGTCGAGGTCAAGGGGCTGGGCCTGATGACCACCTACCTGCTCGCGGAGCCCGCCACCTAGGCCTGAGTCAGGATCGCCTCGCGGACTGCTCATTTACGCCCAGCGTACGTAACGGCCATGCGTAACGCTGAGTTCGCGCGGCGCCCGCCCAGATGGTGCGAGCGTTGCCGGAGCGTTCCGCGGCTTGACCCCTAACGGCCAGGGCCCCGATCGGGTGCCCATCAAGTTGAGTGTCGCCCGCGGGATGGTTCGGCGCGCCGGACGTGACCTGATAGGAGCGTGGAGTCCCTGTGACGGTCCCGCACGCATGGTTGTCCGCCCGGCGCGCGCATCGAGTCTAGTGCCGTCACGGAGGAGCGACCATGGTCAGCATCGGCATCGACACCCACAAGGCCACGCTGGCGGTCAGCGCGGTCGACGAACTCGGACGCCAGCGCGCGGCGCGGACGTTCAGCAACGATCCACGCGGGCACGCCTGCCTGCTGAGCTGGGCACAGCGTCAGCCCGCTCCGCGGCGGGTCGGGATCGAGGGCGCCGGCAGCTTCGGGGCGGCGCTGGCCGAGGTGCTGGTGGCTGCCGGTGAAGTGGTGGTCGAGGTGCCGGCCCAGTTCACCGACCGCGAGCGCCGCTCCCTGCTGCAGCACGGCAAGAGTGACCCGGGCGATGCGCTGGCCATCGCCCGCATCACCGCCCGTGAGCCACGGCTGCCGGCGCTGCGTCGGCCCGGTCTGGTCGCCGACCTGAAGCTGCTGGTCGGGGCGCGTGAACAGCTCATGGCCGAGCGCACCCGGCTCGTCAACCAGCTCCACGCCGACCTGCTGGTGCTGGCGCCGGGGTATGGGGCCCGGCTGCCGAACCTGACCGCTGAGCGCCATCAGGCCGCCGCGGCCCGCCTGCTGGGGCGACGCGATGGGGTGCGAGCCGAGCTGGCCCGCGCGCGGCTGCGCCGCCTGCGTCGGCTCAGCACCGAGGCCGAGCGCCTCGAGCAGCGGATCGCGAGCCTGTTGGTCGCCAGCGGCAGCTCGCTGCCGCAGCTCTCGGGGATCGGAGCCCTGACCGCCGCCAAGCTGCTCGGCGAAGCCGGTGACGTGACTCGCTATCGCAGCTCGGCGGCGTTCGCCGCGGCGAGCGGCACGGCACCGCTGCCGGCCTCGTCCGGGCAGCGTCAACGGCACCGCCTCAACCGCGGCGGCAACCGTCAGCTCAACCGGGCGCTGCACACCATGGCCCTGGTCCAGAGCCGCTGGGATCCGCGTGCTCAGGCCTATCTGGCCCGTCGCCTGGGCGATGGCAAGACTCGGCTCGAGGCGATCCGGGCCCTGAAGTGGCACCTCGCCCGGGTTGTGTATCGGACGATGCTGGCCGACGCACGGCCGGCGGCGGGCACCGCTTGACAAGATAGGAGCTCAACCTGGGCCCGCCAGAGGTCCGTGGTAGGGGTGAACCTGGCTGTTGCTTACGCTCAGCGTAAGCAGGCGCCACGCCGGGCGGGTCTCGCGTGCTTCATTGAGCTGTACTTGGCCGGTACTTGCGCTCAGCGTAAGTGGGCGGGCGCGGGCTTGATGTGGGATCACGCGCCGCCTGCACACTCCTGTTGTCAAGGGCGCTTAACGCTCCCAACGGCCAAGTTGGGCCGATCCGTGGCCCGTTACGCCCCCGAAGTTGGCCGCCAGGAGCGCACAGCGCTCCCCAGAGGGAAGTTGGGCGGGCCTCGCGCCTATCTGTCGGCTCTTCTTGGCCGTTGGGAGCGCCCAGCGCACCGCATCGGATGCGACCGGATCGGCCTGGCCCAATGGGTCGCTCCTCCTCAGGCCGGATCGGGGGTGCGCAGGCGGGAGCGCAGCTCACGCAGGTACGCTGCTGCACCGGGCCAGGCCGCCCAACCGGGGAGTTGGTACTCGGCGGTCGCCTCGCGGACCCCGCCCTCCGCCCCACCGCCGCCCAACAGGATGGCGCGATCCCCCGCCGCGGCGGCGAGCAGCCCATCGGCGGTGAGGAGCTGTGCGTCGCTGGCCTCCGCCAGCGCCAGGTAGACACCGTCGTATGCGGTCAGGCCATGGCGGGCGACGGCGTCGAGGGCCAGCAGCAGCATCGGTCTGTCCAGCTCGACCGTTTCGATCCCCAGGGCATCCAGCTCCGCCAGGTCTTCCAGGATCGCGGCCGGCGGGAGGCGATGCCGGCGGCCGAGCGAGTTCAATACTTCCAGCCATATGACCGATGGCGCCAGCAGGCGTCCCCCCACCCTCCGGTGCTGCGCGACGGTCGCCGCCGACTCCGCCGAGATGGCCTCCTTGCGCACCAGGCTGATGGCCACCGAGGCATCGATGACCAGGCCATCGCTCCGCTCAGCCACCTGGCGGGTCGTCCCTGTTGCGATCCTCGCGGACGAGGGTCGCCGCATCGGGCAGGCCAGGCGGGCGAGGGTACTCGCGCTCGGATCGCTCGCGGAGCGCCTCGAGGCGATCGAGTGCCGCCAGGCTGCGCGCAATCCGCTCGTCGGGATCCGGCTCCAGGCGCGCCGCGTCCTCGAACGGGACGAGCAGGGCGAGCGGCTGTCGGTCGCGCTCGATGACGATCCGTTCTCCCGCCGACGCGCGGTCCAGGATCTCACCCAGCCGAGCGCGGAGCTCCGTGGCGGAGACGGTACGGAGCGGGGCTCTCATGGTGAGCCATCATAGTGCCTTATGAGAGTCAATGCGCGTTTCTCCTCGCCTTCCGCTCTCGTGCTCGGCATCCGAGCGTATGAACCGGGATGACCTCCTATCCCGGCCGATTTCTCGGCATCCGAGCAGAACCGCCACGATTCGGCCCCTGATTCTCCGAATCCCTGTCGGTGCGCTCCGATGCTGAGCACCCCGCGGCGGAAGGGGTGCGAAATTCCAGGCGGCGTAGCGGTCGGGCTGGAGGGGCCGTTGACGGGGAGATCCAGCGCGCGCACCATCGCGCCAGCCCAGAGATGTCCGATGTAGCCACTGGAGGTAGACCGATGTCCGAGCATCCCAACGCCACCCGAGTCCGCCACATGATGGAATCGATGATGAGCGGCGACACGCAGGCCACGGCCGACGCGTTGGCCGATGACGTCGTGTGGCACGAGATCGGCAACCCGGAGCCGGTCCGCGGCAAGGCCGCGCTGGCCGCCAGGTTCACCGGCGGCGCCGCGCCGGACTTCGAGATCACCGGCGAGTTGCACGACGTGGTAGCCAACGACGACCATGCCGTCGCCATGGTGTCGGCAACCGCCAAGCGCGGCGGCAAGACCCTCACCTACCGCACCACCGAGATCTTCCACGTCCGGGACGGCAAGATCACCGAGCGCTGGGCCTTCTCCGACGACACCGCGGCGATCAACGAGTTCTTCGCCTAGTTCCTGAACCGCCTCCTCACCGATGCCGATCGGTCAGTAGGTCAGGATCTCGATCCCCTGCCGCTCGAAGTCGGGCCGGTTGCGGGTGATCACCGTCGCGCCCAGCTGAGCCGCGACGCCTGCGATCAGCGAGTCGCCAAGGCCGAGCTTGCCGCCGGCCCGGTGCCGCTCCAGGCGCGCGTTGGCGGCCCACTGTGCGGCCTCGGGCGAGGTGGCGGCGTACTCGAAGGCATTGAGCAGGGCGCGGATATGGTGGAGATGACCTGGGTCGCCCTGCGACAAGGTCTCGCAGGTCACCACGTCGCAGGTATACAGCTCATGCGCCTCGGCGTAGAGGCGGGCGAGTAGCTTGCCCGCCGGCTCGTCGCGGTTGGCGTGATCGATGAGGAGCGTGGAGTCGAGCAGGTACCGCACGCTCAGTCGGTCTCTTCGGACCGGAGCTCGTCGACCCAGGCCGTCACTTCGTCACGGGTCATCTGGTACGGCGTTCCAACCAGGATGCCGGCGGTCTCGCTGATGGCCTTGCCGAGCTTGTCGCGCTTGACCCGGGCCGCGACTGCCTCTGCCACGTATCGGCTGCGGCCACGCGGGCCGGCCAGCTCGTCGACCTCTGCCAGGAGATCTTCGGGAAGGGTCAGATTGGTACGGGCCAGTGCCATGGAGAGTCTCCAAGAGTGTGTGAGATTATGCGCATAGCTTAGCACACCATGGCCTGTCGCCTTGCAGACTACTCATTTACGCTCAGCGTAAGTAGCGGCCAACTTGGGGCCTCTGCAGGCCAACCAAGGCTCCGATGAGCTCCAACCAGCAGCTCCGATGCGCCTCTTTACGCACGAGTCGGCCAGGTTGAGCCCTCGCGAGGTCACTGGAGAGGGCGAACTTGGCCGGCGGCGCCCGCAGCGAGCACCGCTCAGCGGGTGTAACGGCCAAGTAGGCCCGCTGCGTGGCCGATACGTGACCCGAAGTTGGCCGCCAAGAGCGCTCAGCGCTCCTGCCAGGCACGTTAAGGCGTCTTGAACCGGATCGGTCAGGTCATCCTGGCCGTTAGGCCCGCCCAGCGGCTCCGTCCATCGGCGTAGGCTCCGTCCATCGGCGTAGGCTGGACCAATGACCAATGACCCGCTTCGCGCCGACCTCCTCCGCCTGCTCGATGGCGACGACGCCCACATGAGCTTCGAGGACGCCGTCGCTGACTTCCCCGATGACGCCATCAACCGCAGGCCGCCCAACGTCGGTTACACCCCCTGGCACCTCGTCGAGCATCTGCAGCTCACCCAGTGGGACATCCTCGAATACGTGCGCAACCCGGCATGGGTCTCTCCGGACTGGCCGATCGGCTACTGGCCGGCACCCGACGCGACCGCCACCCCAGCGCAGTTCGCCGCCAGCGTGGCCGGCTTCCTGGCCGATCGATCGGCGCTTCGCGACCTGGTCGCCGATCCCGCGTCCGACCTCCTGGCGCCGATCCCCCACACCCCCGGCCACTCGCTGCTGCGCGAGGTGCGGATCGCCGCCGATCACAACGCCTACCACGTCGGCGAGTTCGCGATCCTGCGCCAGGTGATGGGCACCTGGCCCGCGGATCGGTAGGCTGCCAACATACCCATCCGCGTCTGAGAGGTGAGCGAGATGAGAGAGACGACTGGCACGTTCAAGGTCACCCTCGGCGGCGAGGATCCCTACCGCGACGGCGACGCGGTCAAGCTGACCCGCGCCTACGGGAGCCAGGAGTTCAGCGGGGGGATTGAGGGGACCGGTCACATCGAGTGGCTGATGTGCTACCGCCAGGACCGAACCGCCGAATTCGTGGGCATGCAGGAGATCGAGGGGACTCTCGACGGCCGCCGCGGCGCGTTCGTGCTCAGTTCGTCCGGCACCCATGACGGCCAGCGCTCCGAGGGCCGCTGGGAGGTGGTGTCTGGATCCAGCCAGGGAGACCTGGTCGGGATAACGGGCAGTGGCACCTTTACCGCCGGTCCGGGCCCGCAGGCGACGTTCAAGCTCTCGTATGACCTGGAGTAACGGGCTGGGCTAGCCCCCCGCCACATAGCGAAGTGTCAGGCGAGCGCTCAGCGCACATCGGGGGGAGCCTCGCCTCCGCCTTTCCACCAGTGCTCGGCATCCGAGCGCATGAACCGGTATGACCTCCTATCCCGGCCGAATTCCCGGCATCCGAGCAGAACCGCCACGATTCGGCCCCCGATTCGTCGAATCCCTGTCGGTGTGCTCCGATGCTGAGCACACCGCCGGCAAGCTGGCTGCGCAGGTTAGATGAGCTGCCGCTCCGATGCCCAGCGGGTCAGCTCGTATCGGTTTGAGAGCTGGAGCTTGCGCAGCACCGCCGAGACGTGGGTCTCGACCGTCTTCACCGAGATGTGGAGCTCCGAAGCCACTTCCTTGTAGGTGTAGCCGCGGGCGATGTAGCGCAGCGTTTCGCGCTCGCGAGCAGTGAGCAAGTCGAGCTCGGGGTCGATCGGCTGGGGAGCCTCGCCGGCGAAGGCGTCCAGCACGAAGCCGGCCAGGCGCGGCGAGAAGACGACGTCGCCGTCATGGATGCGCTGCACCGCCGCGGCCAGCTCATCGGCCGAGATCGACTTCGTGACGTAGCCGCGGGCCCCCGCACGAATGATGCCGATCACGTCCTCCGCCGCATCGGACACCGACAGCGCCAGGAACTGCGTCTTCGAGCCCTCGGCCCGCACCCCGTCGATCACGCCGCGGCCGCCACCGGCGGGCATGTGGACGTCCAGCAGCACCACGTCCGGCGCCTCGCGAACGATGCCGGCCACGGCCTCGTCCACCGTTCCGGCGTCACCCACGATCTCGCAGCTGCGGCTCAGCTCGGAGCGCACGCCAGAGCGGAACAGCTCGTGGTCGTCGACCACGAAGACGCGAACGCTCCGCACGCTCATGCCGCCTTCCTCGGGAGGCGCATGACGACCTCCGTCCCATCCCCCGGTCGGCTGACCACGTGTGCGGTCCCGCCGTGGCGCTCCAGCCGCCCGATGATCGAGTCGACGATCCCGCGCCGGTCAGCCGCCACCGCATCGGGGTCGAACCCGGTGCCATGGTCGCGCACGTAGGCGCTGATGGCGTCGTCCTGGACCTCCACGAAGACCGATACCTCGGTCGACCCCGAATGCCGCGCGGCGTTGAGCGTTGCCTCGCCGACGGCCGAGACCAGGGCGCGCGCGTGCTCGTCGAGGTCGGCGTCGCCCACCACGATCGCCTCGACCTTCACCTGCTGGTCGCGCTCCACGCGGCCGGCCATGGCGTCGATCGCGTCGCGGATCCGCGCTCCGGCGAGACTTGGCGCACGCCCGTAGAGCCAGGCACGCAGCTCGCGCTCCTGCGTGCGCGCCAGGCTGGCCATCTCGCGCGATGCCGGGGCGCGCTGGATGAGGGCCAGCGTCTGCAGCACCGAATCGTGGAGATGCGCCGCCATCTCCGCGCGCGCCTCGGTCCGGACCCGCGTGCTGCGCTCCTCCATCAGCTCGCGTCCGATGCTCCACACCCACGGCCCACCGATCAGTGCCAGCCCGCCGATCGCGACCATCGCCGCCAGCAGCATGTTGCCGGCCGCGGCGAGCGACGTGTTGGCTGCCAGAAAGACCGCCATGGCGCCCAGGATCAGGACGCTGCCGATCGCCAGCCGCGGAACCGACACGCGGCCGCCGATCACCGACCCCAGCGGCCAGCGTCCACGCCGCTCCTCGCCACTGCGTGCCCACAGGATGGCGAAGCCGATGGCGGCCAGCGACACCGGCCAGGCCAGCGCCTCGCCGAACCAGAAGCCGGAGACCAGGAGGAGCAAGAGGACGCCGACCAGGATCAGCGCCCCGCCCAGGGCCTGGCGCATCGTGGGTCTGATGAGGCTCCGCATCCGCGGCCTCGCCGCGGGATCGGCCGCCTCCTGCGGAGCCAGCAGCCAGGCCAACAGGTAGACGACGATCCCGAACCCAAATGCTGCCGAGAGCACCACGAAGACGAACCGCACCGTGAGCGGCTCCACGCCCAGGTGCTGACCGATGCCGGCCGCCACCCCGCCGATGACGCGGTTGCTCCGGCTGCGCTCCAGGCGAGGGCGCGGGGCACCGGCCAGATCGCTGCTCGCTCGCCGGACCTCTACCTGCGCCATGCCCGGCATGTTCGCACACCGCCTCGGCCCTAGACGATCGGGGATGACCCTGAGGGCAATTCCAGGGTGCTCCCCGATAGGCAGCCGCGTGACCGCGGGCCATGATCAGGGCGATGACGAGCCAACGCACCGACGCCCCGGCACGCCTCCTGCGACGACGCTCCAACGGCCGGGTGATCGGCGGCGTGGCGGGCGGCCTGGGCGACTACTTCAACATCGATCCGCTGCTGTTCCGCGTCGGCTTCGTTGGCCTGATCATCTTCGGCGGCGCCGGCCTGGTGCTGTACCTCATCGCCTGGCTGCTGCTTCCCGCCGAGGGGCACGACGCCTCGATGCTCGAGGGCTCCCTCCGTCGCCTCGGGCTCACCCCGCGCGGGATCGGCTGGATCGCGCTCGCGGCGGTGGTCGTCGTCGCGATCCTCAGCGGCGCGGGCAACGGGGTCGACCTTTCGATCTGGGTAGGCCCCCTCGGTATTCCGGGAGCCATCTGGGCACTCGCGGTCATCGTGGCCGGCGTCCTTCTGCTTCGCCGCCGCGAGATGGTGCCGGCGGCGGCCCTCGCATCCCCCGACGCGGTGCCGCTCCGCGCACCGGCGGTGCGGGCCGCACCACGTCCGCCTTCGCCGCTTGGGTGGTATGTCGTCGCCACGCTCCTGTTGGCCATCGGTCTCCTGGCGATCGTCAGCCAGGTGGCCAGCGTCGAGGTTGAGCTCGGCCAGTTCTTCGGTGCGGCCCTGGCGGTAGTGGGGATCGGCCTGGTGATCGGCGCCTGGTGGGGGCGAGCCAGAATCCTCATCCTTCTGGCGATTCTGCTGCTGCCGGTGGCGGTGACGGCCAGCTTCGTGACGGCGCCGCTGGAGGGGGGTGTCGGCTACCAGCGCTACGCCCCTGTCAACGCTGCCGAGCTGCGCGGGGAGTACCGCATGATGGGCGGGCAGATGGTCCTGGACCTGACCGACCTGCATGTCACCTCGCATCCTATCCACATCGCGGCCAGCGTCGCGGTTGGCCAACTGGTGGTCATCCTGCCACCTGGGGCATCGATCCAGCTGTATACGCGGGTGGGCGCCGGAGACGCGGTCGTCTTCGGTTCGGTCGACTCCGGCACAAGCCTTGAGAACCGATACGTCCGTCAGCACCTGCACGGGCCGACCTTCATCCTCGATCTGGAGAGCGGTATCGGTGAGGTGCGTGTCAGCAGCGCATCGGCGGCGGGCATCTGATGGGACGTCATCCGGTCGACCTGCTGTCGCTCCTCACGGGGTTGCTGGTGCTCGGGGTCGGGCTGCTGCTCCTCTCGGGCGGGCTGAGCGGGCTGCCCATGGAGTGGGCCGGACCGGCAGTGGCGATCGGCTTGGGGGTGCTGATTGCGGTTGCGGCGCGGCCGACACGACCGGCGCACCCGCCCAGCCAGGACGAACCGGAACAGGCGGACCAGACCTGAGCGCTGGCGTGCGGCGGAGCGTGCGGCGGAGCGTGCGGCGGAGTGCTCAGCGGGGCGTGCGGCGCTCCTAATGGCCAAATTGGCACCTGCGCATGCGCCTTTGTCCCGGCAACGTCGCGAAGAGGAGCGCTCAGCGCTTCCGGTGGACAACCTGGACAGGCCGGCGCCCCCGCCAGGGCGCCTTCTTGCCTGTTAGGAGCGCTCAGCGCGCATGAGGGCCCGACCGGATCGGCTCATTTACGGGCAGCGTAAGTAACGGCCATGCGTAACGCTGAGTTCGCGCGGCGCCCGCCCAGATGGTGCGAGCGTTGCCGGAGCGTTCCGCGGCTTGACCCCTAACGGCCAGGGCCCCGATCGGGTGCCCATCAAGTTGAGTGTCGCCCGCGGGATGGTTCGGCGCGCCGGACGTGACCTGATAGGAGCGTGGAGTCCCTGTGACGGTCCCGCACGCATGGTTGTCCGCCCGGCGCGCGCATCGAGTCTAGTGCCGTCACGGAGGAGCGACCATGGTCAGCATCGGCATCGACACCCACAAGGCCACGCTGGCGGTCAGCGCGGTCGACGAACTCGGACGCCAGCGCGCGGCGCGGACGTTCAGCAACGATCCACGCGGGCACGCCTGCCTGCTGAGCTGGGCACAGCGTCAGCCCGCTCCGCGGCGGGTCGGGATCGAGGGCGCCGGCAGCTTCGGGGCGGCGCTGGCCGAGGTGCTGGTGGCTGCCGGTGAAGTGGTGGTCGAGGTGCCGGCCCAGTTCACCGACCGCGAGCGCCGCTCCCTGCTGCAGCACGGCAAGAGTGACCCGGGCGATGCGCTGGCCATCGCCCGCATCACCGCCCGTGAGCCACGGCTGCCGGCGCTGCGTCGGCCCGGTCTGGTCGCCGACCTGAAGCTGCTGGTCGGGGCGCGTGAACAGCTCATGGCCGAGCGCACCCGGCTCGTCAACCAGCTCCACGCCGACCTGCTGGTGCTGGCGCCGGGGTATGGGGCCCGGCTGCCGAACCTGACCGCTGAGCGCCATCAGGCCGCCGCGGCCCGCCTGCTGGGGCGACGCGATGGGGTGCGAGCCGAGCTGGCCCGCGCGCGGCTGCGCCGCCTGCGTCGGCTCAGCACCGAGGCCGAGCGCCTCGAGCAGCGGATCGCGAGCCTGTTGGTCGCCAGCGGCAGCTCGCTGCCGCAGCTCTCGGGGATCGGAGCCCTGACCGCCGCCAAGCTGCTCGGCGAAGCCGGTGACGTGACTCGCTATCGCAGCTCGGCGGCGTTCGCCGCGGCGAGCGGCACGGCACCGCTGCCGGCCTCGTCCGGGCAGCGTCAACGGCACCGCCTCAACCGCGGCGGCAACCGTCAGCTCAACCGGGCGCTGCACACCATGGCCCTGGTCCAGAGCCGCTGGGATCCGCGTGCTCAGGCCTATCTGGCCCGTCGCCTGGGCGATGGCAAGACTCGGCTCGAGGCGATCCGGGCCCTGAAGTGGCACCTCGCCCGGGTTGTGTATCGGACGATGCTGGCCGACGCACGGCCGGCGGCGGGCACCGCTTGACAAGATAGGAGCTCAACCTGGAGCTCTTCACGGCCCAAACCTGGCTCCGATGCGCCTCTCCACGGCCAAACCCACGCTCAGATCCGCCTCCCGGTGCGCCCATCGGCGAAGTTGAGCCCTCGCGAGGCCACCGACCGGAGCGAACTTGGCAGTTACTTACGCCCAGCGCAAGCGCTGCCACCCCGGCGCGTCGCGCTCCCGCGAGCGTGGCGAGGACGAGGCGAGCCGCAGGGACCAGACCTGAACCCTTGCGCTTCTCATCTCGTGCTCGGCATCCGAGCGTATGAACCGATATGACCTGGCCGCCCCTCCTATCCCTTGCGCTTCTCATCTCGTGCTCGGCATCCGAGCGTATGAACCGATATGACCTGGCCGCCCCTCCTATCCCGGCCGAATTCCCGGCATCCGAGCGGAACCGCCACGATTCGGGCGCCACATCTCCGAATCCCTGTCCGTGTGCTCCGATGCTGAGCACCTCATCGGCGCAGCGCGGAATCGCTGTCGCGCGCGGGCCGGGGAGGTCGCGCTCATGGTGGCGATGCGCGTCTGTGAGTACACATCGGCCTGATTGAGCCGTTACAGGTCACCGTTGAGGGCGAACTTGAGCTCCTATCTTGTCAAGCGGTGCCCGCCGCCGGCCGTGCGTCGGCCAGCATCGTCCGATACACAACCCGGGCGAGGTGCCACTTCAGGGCCCGGATCGCCTCGAGCCGAGTCTTGCCATCGCCCAGGCGACGGGCCAGATAGGCCTGAGCACGCGGATCCCAGCGGCTCTGGACCAGGGCCATGGTGTGCAGCGCCCGGTTGAGCTGACGGTTGCCGCCGCGGTTGAGGCGGTGCCGTTGACGCTGCCCGGACGAGGCCGGCAGCGGTGCCGTGCCGCTCGCCGCGGCGAACGCCGCCGAGCTGCGATAGCGAGTCACGTCACCGGCTTCGCCGAGCAGCTTGGCGGCGGTCAGGGCTCCGATCCCCGAGAGCTGCGGCAGCGAGCTGCCGCTGGCGACCAACAGGCTCGCGATCCGCTGCTCGAGGCGCTCGGCCTCGGTGCTGAGCCGACGCAGGCGGCGCAGCCGCGCGCGGGCCAGCTCGGCTCGCACCCCATCACGTCGCCCCAGCAGGCGGGCCGCGGCGGCCTGATGGCGCTCAGCGGTCAGGTTCGGCGGCCGGGCCCCATACCCCGGCGCCAGCACCAGCAGGTCGGCGTGGAGCTGGTTGACGAGCCGGGTGCGCTCGGCCATGAGCTGTTCACGCGCCCCGACCAGCAGCTTCAGGTCGGCGACCAGACCGGGCCGACGCAGCGCCGGCAGCCGTGGCTCACGGGCGGTGATGCGGGCGATGGCCAGCGCATCGCCCGGGTCACTCTTGCCGTGCTGCAGCAGGGAGCGGCGCTCGCGGTCGGTGAACTGGGCCGGCACCTCGACCACCACTTCACCGGCAGCCACCAGCACCTCGGCCAGCGCCGCCCCGAAGCTGCCGGCGCCCTCGATCCCGACCCGCCGCGGAGCGGGCTGACGCTGTGCCCAGCTCAGCAGGCAGGCGTGCCCGCGTCGATCGTTGCTGAACGTCCGCGCCGCGCGCTGGCGTCCGAGTTCGTCGACCGCGCTGACCGCCAGCGTGGCCTTGTGGGTGTCGATGCCGATGCTGACCATGGTCGCTCCTCCGTGACGGCACTAGACTCGATGCGCGCGCCGGGCGGACAACCATGCGTGCGGGACCGTCACAGGGACTCCACGCTCCTATCAGGTCACGTCCGGCGCGCCGAACCATCCCGCGGGCGACACTCAACTTGATGGGCACCCGATCGGGGCCCTGGCCGTTCGGGGTCAAGCCGCGGAACGCTCCGGCAACGCTCGCACCATCTGGGCGGGCGCCGCGCGAACTCAGCGTTACGCATGGCCGTTACTTACGCTCAGCGTAAGCGGGTGCAAGATGGCGCGCATAGCATGATCGCCACACGACGGAACACAGGAGGCACCGATGGCGAAGCTGCGCATCACCCGCCTCGGCCATGGCGGGATCCTCTACCGTTCCCCAACCGATAAGTGGATCTGGGTGGACCGATGGAGTGGCGCGCCCACCTACGCCGCGCCGCCCCAGCCCTGGCAGGTGGACGTCATCGCCCCGACCCACGGCCACTTCGACCATGTCGGCAACGACGCGGCAGATGTCATCGAGCTGGCAGCGCTCGGCGGAACGGTGGTCTGCTCGCATGAGATGAGCGTCTACCTGGCGGGCCGCGGGGTCGAGTCGATCGGCATGAACAAGGGGGGCCGGGTCGAGGCGGCGGGCATCGGCCTGACCATGGTCCACGCGGATCACACCGGCGGCGTCACGGTCACCGGCGGCGCGGCGGAGGCGACCCGCGAGGTCGGCTGCTGGGGCTGGATCCTGGAGTTCGAGGACGGCACCCGGGTCTACCACTCCGGCGACACCGACCTGTTCGGCGACATGGCCCTGGTTCGTGAGCGCTGGGCGCCGTCGATCGCCGTGTTGCCGATCGGCGGGCACTACACCATGGGCCCGGCCGATGCCGCCCGGGCGGTGGCGCTGACCGGGGCGCGCACCGTGATCGGGGTCCACTACGGCACCTTCCCGATCCTGAGCGGTACGCCCGCTCAGCTTCAGGCAGCGACCGATGCGCAGGTGGTCGCCCTGGAGCCCGGGGAGACCTGGCAGGCCTAGCGCTCCCTCAGCGCCAGATCGGCCCGTACGGGTGCTCGCCCACGATCGGCTTGCCTTCGGCGAAGCGCCCGAGCCGAAAGATCGCGAGCTCCTGGTTCGCGTCGACTCCCTCCGCGATCAGCTGCGCCAGGCTCTCTCCCACCGCCGGGGCGATCTTGAAGCCGGTCCCCGAGTAGCCGCAGTCGAGCCAGAAGCCCTCCGGCCCCTCGGGACCGATGATCGGGTGCTGGTCGGGCGTGATCCCGTCCTGCCCTGAGTGCGCCGAGTGGAGCCCGGCGCGCGCGAACTGCGGCAGGCGGGCGACGACCCGCTCCGCGGCCTTCTCGATGAACCCGACCGCGGCGGAATCGACCGGCGCGTCCGGATCGCCCTGCATCGGGTTGCCGTCCTCGAGCGCCACCAGGGTGAGTGACTCCCCCTCCGGGCGGCAGTAGAAGGCGTTGAGGAAATCAATGAAGGCGATGTGGCGCGGGATGTCGGGCGGGCGCTGGACGTAGGCGACGTCGTGACGCCACACGTTCAAAGGGATCTCCAGGCCCACAGACGACGCGATCCGCCCGGCCCAGGCACCGGCCGCATCGACCACCACCGGGGCGTCGAACGCACCGCGGGTCGTGTCCACCCCGATCACGCGATTCCCCTCCACCCGCACCCGGGTCACCGCGCACCCCTGCACCAGCCGCGCGCCGCGGGCGACCGCCGCGGCCATCATGGAGGTGGTGCTGGCGGTGGGATCGGCGTAGCCCGATAGCGGCTCGAAGGCAGCCACCTGATCGTCGTCGATGATGATCCCCGGCAGGAGGCGGCGCACCTCATCGGCGTCGACCTGGTCGGTCTTGATCCCGATGCGCTGCAGCATGGCCACGTTGGCGTGCAACGCCTCGACCTCGTGCGGCGGAACCATCTGCAGGAAGCCGACATTGGTGAAGCCCGAGTCCCCGCCGACCCGGTGCTCCCAGTCGCGGAAGTAGGCGTGCGAGCGCCACGCGAGGCTGGCCTCAGCCTCGACGTCGTAGTGCATCCGCACCATGCCGCTCGATCGCCCGGTGGCTCCCCCCGCCACCGTGGCGCGCTCCAGCACGATCGGGTGCCAGCCGCGCTCGGCCAGGTGGAAGGCCAGCGAGGCGCCATGGATGCCGGCGCCGATGATGATCGCGTCTGCCGTTTCGCTCATGCGGGCGATGTTACCTGCGCGGCGTCGCGGCGGCTGGATTGGCGGGTAATGCCGCAACGGCTGGATTGGCGGGTAATGCTGGCCGGGGGCGCCTTATCCACGGGGGCCGTGGGTCAACGCCGGCCTGGCGCACATTGCCGCGCAACTGCGGCGGCAGTGAGCGTCACGTGCGCAGTACCGATCCAGCCTCCGCCACAAGGCCGCTCTCCTGCACGATACCGCCGGTTTACCCCAGGTAGGAGACGTCGAATGGTCGAGGAGCCACGCCGAAGGCGCGCTGGCCGGGGGCGCTGGCCGGGGGCGCCGCAACGGCTGGATTGGCGGGTAATGCTGGCCGGGGGCGCCTTATCCACGGGGACCGTGGGTCAACGCCGGCCTGGCGCACATTGCCGCGCAACTGCGGCGGCAGTGAGCGTCACGTGCGCAGTACCGATCCAGCCTCCGCCACAAGGCCGCTCTCCTGCACGATACCGCCGGTTTACCCCAGGTAGGAGACGTCGAATGGTCGAGGAGCCACGCCGAAGGCGCGCTGGAAGGCGTCAAGATCGGTCCAGTTCGGCCGTCCCAGGCTGCCGATCTGGTCGTGGCTGACCGGGAAGATGGGCAGCACCACGTCGGTCACCGCGGTGAGCGCGCTGATGATGGGGATCGGCAGGTTAAGCTTGAGGCGCCGCTTGCCGGTCGCCGCCATCACCGCGTCAACGATCTCCCGGTAGGTCAGGTAGGCTGGCCCGCCCAGCTCATAGACCGATCCGGCCCGATCCGCATCGGCCACGCAGTGCCGCACCGCGATCGCCACGTCCTCCACCGAGAGCGGTTGGAAGCGAGTCTGCCCGTCGCCGGGGATGGCCACCACACCGGGCGACCACCACGTCAGCGTGACCTTGATCAGGTTGAAGAAGCCGTCGCCCTTGCCGAAGAGGAGCGAAGGGCGAAGCACCACCCACTCGAGGCCGCTGTCGCGCACCAGCTGCTCGCCGCGCCATTTGCTCGATAGGAACCGCAGCTTGGGATCGTCGGTCGCGCCGAGCGCGCCCACGTGCACGACGCGCCGCACCCCGTTGGCGTGGGCGGCCGCCAGCATGCGCTCGACGCCGCCGACGTTGACGTTCTCCAGCGAGCGTCCGCGGCTGGGTCGCGGAATGGCGGCCAGGTGAACCACCGTGCCGACGCCGGCGAGCGCCGCCTTGAGTCCCTGCCCGGTCTCCACGTCGCCTGCGACCGGCTCGACGGTCGCGTCCCAGTCGGCCAGCCGGCGCCCGTCACGCGAGATGGCGCGGACGCGGTACCCGGCGCGGACCAGCTCGGCGACCACGTGGCGGCCAACGAAGCCGGTGGCGCCCACCACGGCAACCGGGGGGGCGTCTAATGTGCTACTCATCGGTATCTTAATCATGCGCGTCGAGACCAGCGGAGTCAACCCAATCCCGTCGTGACCCGGCGCAACCCGTCGTAACCCGTCGTAACCCGGCCTAACCCATCGTAACCCGGCGTAACCCGGCGTAACCCGGCGCAACCCGGCGCAACCCGGAGAGGTAACGCCGGGCTGGGCCGCCGTAACTGCGGGACCCCCGCGGGAGTGCGCCCAGGTGCGCGATGGCTACCAAATCGAGCCGTATTGAGCACATGCCGTGCCATACCGACGGCTGGCTCGCGATAAGGTGGCTGCAGCGCGCAGTACGCACGTTCCACGCTCCCCCCACTCTCCGTCCCACTCTCCGTCCCACTCTCCGTCCCACTCTCCGTCCCACTCTCCGTCCCACTCTCCGTCCCACTCTCCGTCCCACTCTCCGTCCCACTCTCCGTCCCACTCTCCGTCCCACTCTCCGTCCCACTCGATCACGGCGCGCGCCGCTAGAATCCGAGGATGCCCCCAGGCTCCGAGGTTCTCGTCCGCGCGCGCGGACTGACCAAGCGTTTCGGCTCGTTCACCGCGGTCAACGGCGTCGACTTCGACGTGCATGTCGGCGAGGCGTTCGGCTTCCTGGGTCCCAACGGGGCCGGCAAGACCAGCACCATGCGCATGATCGCGTGCGCCTCGCCGGTGAGCGACGGGGAGCTGAACGTGATCGGCATGAACCCCCGCACGCAGGCTGCCCAGATCAAGGCGCGCCTGGGGGTGGTCCCCCAGGCCGATAACCTCGACGCGGAGCTGACCGTCCTCGAGAATCTGCTGATGTACGCGCGCTATTTCGACCTGCCGATGTCGGTGGCGCGCCCGCGAGCTGCCGAGCTGCTCGAATTCATGCAGCTCTCCGAGCGGGCGAAGGACCAGGTGGAGCCGCTCTCCGGCGGGATGAAGCGCCGGCTCACGATCGCCCGGGCGCTCATCAACGAGCCGGAGCTGATCATCCTGGACGAGCCGACCACCGGCCTGGACCCTCAGGCGCGCCACCTCCTGTGGGAGCGCCTCTACCGCCTGAAGCAGCGGGGCGCCACGCTGATCATCACCACCCACTACATGGACGAGGCCGAGCAGCTGTGCGATCGGCTGGTGGTGATGGACAAGGCGCTGATCGTGGCGGCGGGGACGCCGCGCGAGCTGATCGAGCAGTACGCCACCCGCGAGGTGCTCGAGCTGCGGGTGCCCGACGTGGCCCGCGCCGGCCTCGATGGTCGCCTCGAGGGCCTGGCCGAGCGGATCGAGGAGCTGCCGGATCGGTACCTGCTCTACGCCGCCGATGGCGAGCAGGCGCTCGCGGGCGTCCACGCCCGCGAGATCCCCATCGAGTCGGCGCTCGTCCGCCGCGCCACGCTGGAGGACGTCTTTCTGCGGCTCACCGGCCGCTCGCTGGTGGAGTGATGGCAATCATCGCCGGCAGCCGACCCGCCGCGCATCCGGTCCCCGGCGCGCTGGCGGGCGCTGCGCGGGTCCTGCAACGGAACCTGCTGGTCTATCGGCGCACCTGGCACGGCAGCCTCTTCGGCTCCTTCCTGACCCCATTGTTGTACCTGACCGCCATGGGCATCGGTCTGAGCAAACTGATCACCAGCGGCGGGAGCACCATGCTTGGAGGGGTCGACTACCTGCACTTCCTGGGCCCGGGCATTTTGGCCAGCACCTGCATGCAGACCGCCAGCTTCGAGTCGACCTACCCAATCATGGGCAAGATCAGCTGGCGCCGGAACTACGAGGCGATCCTGGCGACGCCGATGCAGGTGCACCACCTGCTCATCGGTGAGCTGAGCTGGATTGCGTTCCGGCTGACGACCATGTCGGCCGTCTTCATGGTGGTGCTCACCCTGTTCGGCATCCCGCGCAGCCCGCTGGCGCTGCTCGCCATCCCCGCCGCGGTGCTCACCGGGCTGGCCTTCTCGGCGCCGATCATCGCCTTCGCGGCCACGCGCACCAATGATGCGGGCTTCGCCGCACTCTTCCGCTTCGTGATCAACCCGCTCTTCCTGTTCAGCGGCACCTTCTTTCCGGTCTCCCAGCTGCCCGATGCCGTCGAGTGGGTCGCGGCCGCGACGCCGCTCTACCACGGGGTGGCGCTGGTGCGCGGCGCGGTGCTGGACACGATGCCGGCCGACTGGCCGCTGCATCTCGGCTACCTGGTCGTCTTCCTCGGCGTGACGGGGCTGATCGCTTACCGGCTGCTGCACCGGAGGCTGGTGAAGTGACCGCCATCGCGCGTCGCACGCCGACACCCTCGCCCACCTCCGGGGTGGTCGCCTCGCTGCTGCGCTCACGGCGCCTGGTGCAGCGCAACCTGCTCGTCTACAAGCGCGGCTGGATGGTCATCTTCAGTGGCTTCTTTGAGCCCCTCTTCTACCTGCTCGGGATCGGCTACGGGATGGGCACGCTGATCGGGGACGTGACCCTGGCGGATGGCCGCGCCATTTCCTATGCCGCCTTCGTGGCGCCGGCTCTCCTCGGCCAGGCGAGCATGAACGGGGCGATCGCCGAGTCGATCTTCAACGTCTTCTTCAAGCTGAACTTCAGCAAGACCTACGACGCCATCCTGGCCACACCACTGGGGATCCGTGAGATCGCGGTGGGCGAGATGCTCTGGTCGCTCTTCCGCGGGACGCTGTACGTGATCGCCTTCGTGCTGGTCATGATCGGCATGGGGCTGGTGATCTCACCGATGCTTTACCTCGTCATCCCCGCCTCGATCCTCATCGGCGCCGCCTTCAGCGCGGCCTGCCTGGCGACCACCGCCTACCTGCGCACGGTGCAGGACTTCGACCTGCCGATGGGCCTGGTGGTGATGCCGATGTTCCTCTTTTCCGGCACGTTCTTCCCGATCAGCATCTACCCGCAGCCGATCCAGCTGGCGATGGAGCTGACACCGCTCTTTCACGCGGTCGGCCTGTTGCGCGGCCTGGCCACCGGGCTCATGGGCTGGCACGAGCTGTGGGACCTGGCGTACCTCGTGGCATTCGGGGCGATCGCCATGTGGATCGCCCTCAACCGCCTGGAACAGCGGCTGATCAAGTAGCCGCACCAGGGCTCGCGACCGAGCGACCGCCCAGGCGCTGAGGGCTCGGAGCCGCCTGGTGGCTACAACGGCCAAGATGGACGCCTGGAGCCCCTCTAAGTGGCCGAATGGCCGCGTAGTGGCTCGCGCGGCCAAGATCGCCCTGAAGTTGGCCGTTGTAGCCATGCGGTGGCTGTGCTGTGGCCGTGCGCAGCGGGTGGTCGTAGCTGAGCCTGCCTGGCGCTCGCGACCGAGCGACCGCGCAGGCGCTGAGGGCTCGGAGCCGCCAGGTGGTTCTAACGGCCAAGATGGACGCCTGGAGCCCCTCTACGTGGCCGAATGGCCGCGTAGTGGCTCGCACGGCCAAGAATCGCCCCGAAGTTGGCCGTTGTAGCCATGCGGTGACCGTGCCCCCACGGTGGACGCCGCCAGGCGTGGCGACTACCGCTCCTGGCCGAGCAGGATCGGGAGAGCCCCCTTGAGGTAGTCCCAGGCCGATGCAACCGCCAACAGCGCGGCCACCAGCGCCAGCGAGGTCCCGATCAGTTGGAGCTCCGGCGTGAAATTCAGCTGCGCAACCGGCCCCTCCTTGATCCCGTCGAAGGCCAGCAGCAGCGCCCCGATCGCCAGGTTGGTGGCGAAGGCCTTCCACTTGCCCAGCCCGCGCGCGGCGATCACCACGTTGGCGCTGGCCGCCAGCTGCCGGACCCCGGCGACCACCAGCTCGCGGATCAGCAGCGTGGCCACGATCCAGCTCGGCAGCAGGTCGACCTGCACCATGGCGATCAGGACGCCGGCCGCCAGCACCTTGTCGGCGGTGAGGTCCATGAAGACGCCCAGCGGGGTGACCTGGCCACGCGCACGGGCGATGCGACCGTCGAAGTAGTCAGTCAGGGCAGCCAGGGTGAAGACCACGAAGCCGATCAGGCCCGCCCCGGCAAATGGCAGCAGCAGCATCGCCATGACCACCGGGGTGGCCACGATCCGGGCCAGGCCCAGCAGGTTGGGCAGCGTGGTCAGCCGCGCCGATGGGCCCTGCTCGGTCATTGGCCCAGCCTCCGCTCGGTACCGGCCCGCAGGCGGGCGATGTTGTCCCGGTGCGCCAGGGTGACCACCGCCGCGCCGCCAGCGGCCAGGGCCACGGCCCCCTGGCTGGCCTGCCCTGCCACGCTCAGCAGCCCCGCCACCACCGGGGCGAGCAGGGCCACCACCACCGATCCGAGCGACACGAAGCGCCAGCGCCAGATCACCGCGGCGAAGACCGGCAGCAGGATGGCGACACCCAACGGCAGCGCCGCCAGCATGGCGCCAGTGAAGGGGGCCAGTCCCCGGCCGCCACGGAAGCCGATGAAGACCGAGCGCACATGCCCGATCACCGCTGCCAGCCCGCTTGCCGCGGCGACCCATTCCGGTGAGCCGGCGGGTCCGGCCTGGTACAGCCAGCGGGCGAGCAGGACGGCGGCGAGCCCCTTGCCCACGTCCAGCAGCGCCACCGCGGCCGCCGCCACCGGACCGATGGTACGCAGCGCGTTGGTCGCCCCGGTGCGCCCCGAGCCATGCTGCCGCAGGTCAACGCCACCGCTCAGCCTCCCGACCATGAGCCCGATCGGCAGGGCCCCGAGCAGGTAGCCGATGACGACGAGACCCGCCGCCCCGAATATGCCGTTCATCGCCGCCTCATCGAGGGCCGGCGAATCAGCGCGGCGGCGCGGCGCGGCGGCCGAGCAGCCGGAGGCCGAAGGCGAGCGCGATCCAGGCGGCGGCGGCGGCCAGCCCGACATAGGCGGCCATCGCTACGCCGTTTGGCCAGGCCAGCGAGAAGGCGATCAGGCCCACCCCGACGCCGCCGCCGAAGATCCAGGCCAGCCCGCGAGGGGTGAGACCCATCCGGGTGCGGGCGACCGGCCGCGCCGCGCGCCGCGCGCGGATCTTCTCCTGGCGAGCCCGCGCCGCGGGGTTGCTCGGCAGGGCGTACGGGTCCTGCTTCTTGTTCAGGCGCTGGTAGGCGCGCCGCTCTTCGCGAGACATCGGCCTGAGTCTACGCCGGCATCGGTCTGTACCATGTGTGCCTGATGCACGAGATCTTCGACCAGTTCAAGCAGCAGCTCCCCGACCTCGACCCCACCGAGACCCAGGAATGGCTCGACTCGCTCGACGCGGTGGTCGGGGAGGGGGGACCGGAGCGCGCCCGCTTCATCATCTACAAGCTGCTCAAGCGCGCCCGTCAGCTGCAGGTCGGCCTGCCGCCGCTGACCCAGACCCGTTACGTCAACACCATCAGCCCCGAGCAGGAGCCCGAGTTTCCCGGCGACGAGGTGATGGAGCACCGGGTGCGGCGCATGATCCGCTGGAACGCGCTGGCCATGGTGCTGCGGGCCAACTCTCGCTACGAGGGGATCGGCGGGCACCTGTCCACCTACGCCAGCGCCGCCAGCCTCTACGAGGTCGGCTTCAACCACTTCTTCCGCGGCCGCGACGACGGCGGAGCGGGCGACCAGATCTACTTCCAGGGACATGCGGCACCGGGCATCTATGCGCGGGCATTCCTGGAGGGACGGCTCACGACAGACCAACTGGACCATTTCCGCCGCGAGACCGGCGGCCCGGGCACCGGGCTGGCCTCGTACCCGCACCCGCGCACCATGCCCGATTTCTGGCAGTTCCCGACCGTGAGCATGGGCCTGGGCCCGATGGCCGCCATCTACCAGGCGCATTTCAACCGCTACCTGGCGGCGCGCGGCATTGCCGACACCAGCGCCAGCCGGGTGTGGGCCTTCACCGGCGACGGCGAGATGGATGAGCCGGAGGCGCTCGGCGCACTGGGCCTTGCCGCCCGGGAGGGGCTCGACAACCTGGTCTTCGTCGTCAACTGCAACCTGCAACGGCTCGACGGGCCGGTCCGCGGCAACGGCAAGATCATCCAGGAGCTGGAGGCCACCTTCCGTGGCGCCGGCTGGCACGTCATCAAGGTGGTCTGGGGCGGGAATGGGACGACCTGCTCGCCCGCGACACCGACGGCGTGCTGCTGACCAAGATGAACGAGACGCTCGACGGCGACTACCAGCGCCTGTCGGTCGCCGATGGTGCCTACATCCGCGAGCACTTCTTCGGCCCCGATCCCCGGCTTCAAGCACTCGTCGCGCATCTCCCCGACGAGGAGTTGCCCAAGCTGCGCCGCGGCGGACACGACTACCGCAAGGTCTACGCCGCCTATGCCGCGGCGGTCGCGCACACCGGCGCGCCGGTGGCGATCCTGGCCAAGACGGTCAAGGGCTGGACACTGGGTCCGGGGATCGAGGGGCGGAACGTCACGCACCAGACCAAGAAGCTCACCGTCGACGAGCTGCGCGTCTTCCGGGACCGGCTCGAGCTGCCGATCCCCGACGAGCAGCTGGCCGATGCGCCCTATTTCCACCCCGGGCCTGATTCGCCCGAGATTCGCTACATGCTCGAACGGCGGCGCCTGCTGGGCGGTGCCGTTCCGCGGCGCATCGTCCGCTCCGCGCCGTTGCCCCCGGCCGCGGACAAGGCCTACGCCGAGCTCTTCGCCGGCGCGGAGCGACCCGCCTCCACGACCATGGCCTTCAGTCGCCTGGTGCGCAACCTGGTCCGCGACCCGCAGATCGGGCGACGCATCGTGCCGATCATCCCCGACGAGGCCCGCACCTTCGGCATGGACCCGCTGTTCAAAGAGGTCGGCATCTACAACCCGCTCGGCCAGCGCTACACGGCGGTCGACAAGGAGCTGCTGCTCTCCTACGTCGAGAAGACCGACGGGCAGATCCTGGAGGAAGGGATCACCGAGGCGGGCGCCATGGCCGATTTCACCGCGGCGGGCACCAGCTACGCCACCCACGCCCAGCCGATGATCCCGTTCTACATCTTCTACTCGATGTTCGGCTTCCAGCGGACCGGCGACCAGATCTGGGCCTTCGGCGATGCCCGCGGGCGCGGCTTCATGATGGGCGCCACCGCCGGGCGCACCACCCTGACCGGCGAGGGGCTCCAGCATGACGACGGGCACAGCCACCTGCTGGCCAGCACCCTGCCCAACGTGCTCGCCTACGACCCCGCGGTGGCCTACGAGCTGGCGATCATCGTGCGCGAGGGGATCCGGCGCATGTACGGCGATCCGGGCGAGGATGTCTTCTACTACCTCACCCTCTACAACGAGAACTGGGCCATGCCGCCCAGGCCCGACGGCGTCGAGGAGGGGGTGCTCCGCGGCCTCTACCTCTTCCGACGCGCCGAGCGCGGCTCGCGCCGCGTCCAGCTGATCGGCTCCGGCTCGATCCTCCACCAGGCGCTGCGTGCGGCCGACCTGCTCGCCGAGCGTTACGATGTGGCCGCCGACGTGTGGAGCGCGCCGTCGTTCCAGCAGCTGCGCAACGACGCCCTGGAGGTCGAGCGCTGGAACCGGCTGCACCCTGAGGCCGAGCCGCGGACCCCGTATGTGGTGTCGCAGCTCGGTCCGACCGAGGGGCCGATCGTGGCGGCCACGGACTACATGAAGGCGATCCCCGACATGGTGGCACGCTGGATCGACCGACCCTACACCGCCCTGGGGACCGATGGCTTCGGCCGCAGCGACACGCGGGAGGCGCTGCGCAACCACTTCGAGGTGAGCCCCGAGCAGATCGCCTACGCGGCGCTGCACGGCCTGTGCCAGGCCGGGGCGGCGACCCGCCAGGAGCTGACCCAGGCGATCGCTGACCTGGGGATCGACCCCGAGCGCATCGACCCGCGCCTGGCCTGAGCCCCGCTCAGGCTGGCGGCTGGGAGACCAAGCTCAGCAGTGGACGGCCGCAGGCTCCGCAGTAGCGATACTCCCGCTCGACCAGCGCGTGACAGCTCGGGCAGCGCGGCGGGGCGAGCGCCGCCAACCCGGCCAGCAGACCCGCCATCACCGCCCTGGCGGTGCGGGCAAGATCAGCGGAGCGCCGGCGGCGGTCGATCTGGCGGACCGGCGGCCGCGGCGGGGCAGGCAAGGCGGGTGGGGCGACTCTCGTCCCGACGGACAGGAAGCGCAGGCGCGCGCGGTCGTACTCGGCGCGTGCCGCCGGATCGGTCAGCAGGGAGCGAACCGCGTTGACGACCCGCATCTCCTCGTTGGCGCGCGGCGAAGCACTGCGATCAGGGTGGAACGTGCGCGAGAGCCGCCGGCACGCGGCCACGATCGCCGCGCGATCAGCGCTGGGCGGCACCCCCAGCAGCCGATAGACGTCGCGTTGCGGAAGATAGGGCAGGAGGCGCAATTCCATCGGGTGCGAGCGATGGTAGCCGACCTCGTCCGGCCGCGTCCCGCTCCCGAGACAGCCTTGAGCATGGTCCCTGGAGAACCGGGGACTGGCGGCCTGAAGCTCGGACCCCCTCCGCAGCCACCAGGTGGTTCTAACGGCCAAGATGGACGCCCGGAGCCCCTCTAGGTGGCCGATTGGCCGCGTGGCGGCTGGGACGGCCAAGCATCCCGCTGAAGTTGGCCGTTGTAGCCATGCGGTGGCTGTGCCCGCTCGGCGGCTCACGTCAACAACGTCCGTGGGAAGCACGCCACTCGTGTGAGCCTCGGACATTCCAATTGAGAAGATGTTCCTAACGAAAGTGAATGCGGGTATTGACACATGTTGGCACATATTCTATTCTGCGCATTAGAGATCAATGAACCGCCGCTCAGACTGGCAGAAGTGAAGGAGTGACTCACCATGTTGGACAACCAGTTCCATTTAGCGATCATGGCCACCGAGGGGATCATGGCCCCCGAGGACCGGATCCGCGCCCTGCGCGGACAGAAGGACCCCGCCAACCGCGGTGTCAAGCGCATCTTCCGGCTGCCGGGGGATCGGCTGGCACAGCGAGAGTCGGGGCGGCGCTAGATGGCCCGCGACGTCATCTCCACCTGCCCGGTCTGCGAGGGCGAGCTGGCGATCACCCGACTCCATTGCCGCAGCTGTGGCACGGCCCTGGAGGGCGAGTTCGGCGTTGGCCGCTTCGGTCGCCTGTCGCGCGAGCAGCTGGCCCTGCTGGAGAGCTTCCTGCGCTCGCGCGGCAACCTCAAGGAGATGGAGCGCGAACTCGGGATCTCCTACCCCACCGTCCGTGGACGGGTCGACGCCCTGGTACGAGCTCTCGGCCTGGCCGACGGCGACGAGCCGATCGAGGCTGAGGAGCCGATGGCGGCCGATGCGCCGAACCCATCAGCCGATGAGGCGGCCGCCGAGCGACGCGCCATCCTGGAGCGCCTGGCGCGGCACGAGATGTCGGCTGATGAGGCTGCCGCGGCGCTGCGCTCACTGGGCGGAGGCTGAGCGATGGCCACCTTCGTGCGGACGCAGACCATCAGCCACGTCGTGGGTGAGCGTGGCCACGTCACCCTGAAGGTGACCGAGGGCGACGTGCAGGTCCAGGGCGTGGCCGGGCCCGAGGCGCGCGTGCGCGCCACCTTCGAGATCCGCGCCGAATCCGACGAGGAGGCCGATCGCATCTTCAAGGCGATCGAGTTGAAAGTGCACGCCGGCAGCGGGACCCTCACGGTCGAGGAGAAGGATGGCACTCCTGCGCTGGGCAAGGCCATCTCGCGACTCTTCGGCGTCAGCGGCTACGCCGACCTGGCCGTCGAAGCTGAGCTGCCGCTGGGCGCCGAGCTGCACATGGCCGGCGTCTCGTCGGATGTGGAAGTCAGCGGGATGCGCGCCGATCAGCGCTACGCCACCGTCTCCGGCGACCTGCGCCTGGACGACCTGGGCGGTTCGGTCCGCCTCAGCGCGGTCTCCGGGGACATCACCATTCGCGCCGCCGAGCCGATCAGCGTGACCGCCGAGGCGGTCTCCGGCGACCTCGCCATCATCGCTCCCCGCCTTCGCTCCCTGCGGGTCAGCAGCGTCTCGGGCGACGTCGAGCTGGAGGCCGAACTGGTCAAGGGCGGCGAGTTCCGCGTCGACACGGTCAGTGGCGACCTGGCGGTCGGCCTCGTCGGATCGGCCACCTTCGAGATTCGCGGCCTGTCGACCGACGTGCACAGCGATCTTGATCACCGCCTCGAAGGGCGGATGGACCGCCGCCGCCTGATCATCGGCGATGGCGGGCCGGTGGTCGTCTTCAGCTCGATGTCCGGCGACGTGGGGGTCCATCGTCCGCGTCGCCTCGACGCGCGACCGGCGGCGGCAGCCGCGACGAGCACGCCTGGCCCGGACCCCGACGTACAGCTCGAGGTGCTGCGCGCGCTGGAGCGCGGCGAGATCGACGTTGACGAGGCGACCCGTCGCCTTGGAGCACCGCGCGATGCGTGAGGAGCTGGCCACCATCCTGCGCCTGGTGCGCGACGGGACGCTCAGCCCTGACGAGGCAGCCCCCATCATCGACGCCCTGAGCCGCTCCCCCGGCGCCACGGCCGCCGAACCGGGTCCTGCCGGCCAGCCCGGCCCAGGCGCACGCCCGACGGCGGGCTCGAGCCGCGGACGGCGGATCCGGATCCAGGTCAGCGAGCGCGGTCGCAAGGTGGTCGACGTGCGCGTGCCGCTCGCCTTTGCCGCCATGGCGGCGCGCGTGGTGCCGGGGATCCCCGACAGCTACGCGGTGCTGATCGAGCAGGCGGTCGAAACCGACCAGGTGGGACCGATCGTCGACGCCGAGGACAAGGATGGCGACGCCGTCCTCATCAGCATCGAGTAGTTCTCTACAATCGGCGGTCGTGACCTCCCCCGCCCCTGACCCGCCCACCCCCTGGTGGGAGGGCGCGGTGATCTACCAAGTCTACCCGCGCAGCTTCGCCGATTCGAACGCCGACGGGATTGGCGACCTCCCCGGCCTGCTGGGCCGCCTCGACCACCTGGCCGGCGCCCATGACTCGCTGGGCGTGGATGCCATCTGGCTCTCCCCCATCTTCCCCTCGCCGATGGCCGACTTCGGCTACGACATCGCCGACTTCACCGATGTCGCCCCCGAGTTCGGGAGCCTGGCCGATCTGGATCGGTTGATCGCGGCGTGTCATGCCCGCGGCCTGCGGTTGCTGCTCGACCTGGTGCCGTGCCACACCTCGATCGAGCATCCGTGGTTCATCGAGAGCCGCAGCTCGCGGGAGAGCGCGCGGCGCGACTGGTACACCTGGGCCGATCCTGCGCCTGGCGGCGGGCCACCCAACAACTGGCGCGCCGGGTTCGGTGGCTCGTCCTGGGCCTTTGACGCGGCCACCGGGCAGTATTACCTCCACTCGTTCTACCCCGAGCAGCCCGACCTCAACTGGCGGAATCCGGACGTGGCGGCGGCAATCGCCGAGGTGATGCGCTTCTGGTTCGCCCGCGGGGTCGACGGCTTCCGAGTCGACGCCATCGCCCATGCCCTGAAGGATCCGCAACTGCGGGACAACCCGCCGGCGATCGCTCCGACGCCGCCCTTCCCGGTCGACTCGACCGGTCAGCACCGCATCTGGAACATGGACCGGCCCGAGGTGATCGAGGTGGTGCGGGTCCTGCAGCGCGTCGCCGACGAGTACCCTGGCCGGCTCCTGATCGGGGAGGCGTTCGTGCCGGCCGAGCGGCTGGCCGCCTACCTTGGCGACGGGGCTGGTGATAGCTTCGCGCGTGCGTTTGACTTCGAGCTGTCGCTGATCGACTGGGCGGCCGCGGCTTTTCGACGGACGATCGAACGCGCCGAGCGCTTCACGCCGGTCGGACTGGAGCCGACCTGGGCGCTCTCCAACCACGACCTGCCACGCCCCGCCAGCCGCTTCGGCGAGCGGCGCTCGCGCCTCGCCGCGCTGATCCTGCTCACGCTGCGCGGCACGATCTGCCTGTACGCCGGGGAGGAGATCGGGATGGTCGATGCCGCTCCGCTCCCCGGGCCGACGCTCGATCGCGCCGGGCGCGACGCCCAGCGCACGCCGATGCAATGGGACGCCTCGCCGACCGGCGGCTTCACCACCGGGCGGCCGTGGCTGCCGCTCATCGACCCGCTCACCCGCAACGTGGCCGCCCAGCGCGCGGATCCGACCTCCCTGCTGGCCTGGTATCGCCAGCTGCTCGCCATGCGTCGATCGTCGGCGGCACTGCGCCACGGCAGCCTGACGCTCCATCAGCTGCATCCGGAGGTGCTGGCCTTCAGCCGGCAGGCCGGCGAGGAGCGGCTCCTGGTGCTGGCCAACCTGGGCGATCAGCCCGTGACCGTTGACGTTGCGAGTTACGGCGCAACCGATGAGGTGGTGGCCCAGACCGGCATGCTTGCGCGAGCCCTTTCGCCTTCAGCGCTGCGGCTCGATCCACGCGGAGGTGTGGTGCTGCGCGCTCAGGCTGCCGCCGCGCCGCATCGGTAGTGCTGTAATAGTCGCCCATGAGTGACCAGCGGCCGCCCAACCGCGACGTCCCCACCGAGCGCCCCCGCGCTGACCCGCTGCTTGAGGTACGCGAAAAACGCCGCGGGCAGCGACCGGGGGACAGCTACGTCCGCATCGTCCGCCCCTTCTCCGACGAGTTCGAACGCGAAGAAGGGCGCCTGGTCGCCACCGAGCGGGCGGTGCTCGAACGGACGGGCTGGAAACGGACCCTGCGACAGATCCGGACCACGCTGATCGGGCGACCAATCTCGTCGGATCACGAACAGCACGAGCGCCTGACCAAGGTGAAGGCGCTGGCCATCTTCAGCAGCGACAACATCAGCTCGAGCGCGTACGGGCCGGAGGAGATCCTGCGCGTGCTGGCGTTCGCCGGCGCCGGGGCGCTGAGCCTGACCCTGCCGATCGCGGGCCTGATCATCGCCATGCTGGCGATCGTGACCATGTCCTATCGGCAGACGATCAAGGCCTATCCTTTGGGCGCCAGCAGCTACATCGTGGCCAGCGACAACCTGGGCGACCGAGCCGGGATCACCGCCGCGTCCGCCTTGCTGATCGGATACGTGGTCACCGTGGCGGTATCGGTCTCAGCCGGGGTCGCCGCCCTGACCTCGATCGAGCCGGGACTGTTCCCCTACCGGGTGGTGATCGGCGTCACGATGGTGGCCCTGCTGACCCTGGGCAACCTGCGCGGGATCCGCGAGTCGGGGAGCATCTTCATGGCTCCGACCTACCTCTACATGATCGTCATGTTCGGCATCATCGGCTATGCGCTGCTGCGACAGGCGACCGGCGATCTGCCGCCCTACGTTGCGCCCCCGGCGTGGATCCTCGACGAGACGACCCAGGGCCTGGGCCTCTTCCTGCTGCTGCGGGCCTTCTCGCAGGGTGCGGTCGCCCTGACCGGTGTCGAAGCCATCTCGGACGGGGTCCCCGCCTTCAAGGCGCCCGAGTGGCGCAACGCGCGGACCACGCTCACCTGGGCCGCGCTGATCTTCGGCCTGCTCTTCCTGGGAATCGCCTACCTGATCACCACGCTGCACATCGTTCCGGACCCGAACGAGGAACAGACCGTGCTCAGCATCCTGGTCCGCCACGTGGTCGGGGGCGGACCGATCCTGATCCTCGCCCAGGTCGCCACCGCCCTGCTCCTGGTGCTGGCGGCCAACACCAGCTTCGCCGACTTCCCGAGGCTCAGCTCGTTCCTGGCGCGGGACGGGTTCATGCCGCGGCAATTCGGCTTCCGGGGAGAACGACTCGCGTTCACCACCGGGATCGTGGCGCTGGCGGCCATGGCGGCGGTCCTGATGGTCGCCTTCAAAGCCAGCGTGGCCGGCCTCATCCCGCTCTACACGCTGGGGGTCTTCCTGGCCTTCACCCTGTCGCAGACGGGGATGCTGGTGCGCTGGTGGCGTCGGCGTGAGCCGGGTTGGCGGCAGGGTGCCGCGATCAACGGGCTCGGTGCCGTCACCACCGGGGTGGTGGCCATCGTCGTCGGATCGAGCAACTTCTTCCAGGGCTCGTGGATGGTGATCATCCTGATCCCAGCCCTGATGGCCATGCTGTGGGGAATTCGAAGTCACTACCGCTCGGTTTCTCGCCAGCTTGACGAGCCCGAGGGAACAGCCGGAGAGGCATCCATGGATCCGATTGTCATCGTCCCGATCGCGCGGCTCGACCGCACCGCCCGGCGGGCGATCACCTTTGCCCGCTCCGTTTCGGCGCACCCGACCGCGGTCCACATCACCAACGACCCGATCGAGGCGGAGAAGCTCCGTGAAGCCTGGCACGACTGGGCGGGGCCGGTCGAGCTGGTCATCGTCGAGTCGCCGTATCGGGCCCTGGTCGGCCCGCTGCTGCGCTACATGGACGCCCTCCAGGCGATGGATCCGGCGCGACCGATCATGGTCGTCCTCTCAGAGGTCGTGCCGCGCCACTGGTGGGAGAACTTCCTGCACAACCAGACCACCTTCCGCCTCAAGCTGCGTCTCTTCGGACGGCCCAACACCATCGTGGCCGATGTGCCCTACCACCTCCCCACGGGTGAGCCGTAGGCGCAAGTGCTCTAATAGCCGTTCATGAAAAAAAGCCCGGGGGATCGTCCAGGGGAGGAGTCGCACAGCGTCGACCCCCACCTGGAGGTACGCGAGAAGCGGCAGGGTCTGCGCCCCGGCGACGCGTACGTTCGCATCGTTCGTCCGTTCGAGGATGAGTTCGGACACGGGCCCGAAGGCCAGCTGATCGCCTCGGAGCGAACCGTCCTGGGGCGCACCGGTTGGACCGCGGCGCTGCGCAGGATCAGGACCACGCTGATCGGCCGACCGATCTCGACGGAGCGTGAGGGGCACGAGCGGCTGACCAAGCTGAAGGCGCTCGCGGTCTTCAGCAGCGACAACATCAGCTCGTCGGCGTATGCGACCGAGGAGATGATGCGGATCCTGGTGCTGGCCGGGATCGGCAGCTTCAGCCTGGTGATGCCGATCACCTTGGTGATCGCGGCGATCCTGGCGGTGGTGGTGACGAGCTATCTCCAGACCATCAAGGCCTACCCCGACGGGGCGAGCAGCTACATCGTCGCCGGCGACAACCTCGGGACTTTGCCGGGGCTCACCGCCGCCGCTGCGCTGCTGATCGACTACGTGCTGACGGTGGCGGTCTCCATGTCGGCCGGCGTGGCGGCCATCACCTCGATCGTGCCAGCCCTGTTCTCCGACCGTGTGCTGATCGCCGTCGTGCTGGTCAGCGTGCTCATGATCGGCAACCTGCGCGGCATCCGCGAGGCCGGTAGCATCTTCATGGCGCCCACCTACCTGTACATCGTGGCGGTGGCCGGCCTCATCGGCTGGGGCCTCGTGCGACAGTTCGTGTTCGGCGACCTGGGCCGCTTCGACGCGCCGCCGGCATGGCTGATCGCCGACGAGGCGATCACTCCCCTGAGCATCTTCCTGGTGCTTCGGGCGTTCAGCTCCGGCGCCGCGGCCCTGACGGGCGTCGAAGCGATCTCGGACGGCGTGCCGGCCTTCCAGCGTCCTGAGTGGCGTAACGCCCGGACAACTCTGGTCTGGGCAGCGGGGTTGTTCGGCGCCCTGTTCATCGGGATCAGCTGGCTGGCTTCCGTCATCCACGTCGTCCCCGATCCTTCCGAGAGCCAGACCGTCCTTTCCTTGATCGCCCGCCACGTGGTGGGCAACGGGCCCTATCTGGTGCTGTTACAGGTGGCAACGGCCCTCATCCTGACGCTGGCCGCGAACACCAGCTTCGCGGACTTCCCACGCCTGTCCAGCTTCCTGGCGCGCGATGGGTTCATGCCCCGCCAGTTCGCCTTCCGCGGCGAGCGGCTCGCCTTCACCACGGGGATCATCGCGCTCTCCGGGCTGGCTGCCCTGTTGCTGATTGGCTTCGGTGCCAGCGTCACCGCACTCATCCCGCTCTACACGCTGGGCGTGTTCGTGGCGTTCACCCTTTCGCAGGCGGGCATGGTGGTGCGCTGGTGGCGCCGTCGCGAGGCGGGCTGGCGGTTGGGGCTGCTCATCAACGGTCTCGGCGCCGCCATGACGGGGGTCATCGCCATGATCGTGGCGAGCACCAAGTTCCTGTCAGGTGCCTGGCTGGTGATCGTCATGGCGCCGATGCTGATCGCGCTCATGCTGGCCATCCGCAATCACTACCGTGCGGTGGAGCACCGGGTGGCCCTGTTCCGGATCCCCGAGGGCGGCGAGGTGGCCCTCGAGCCGATCGTGATCGTGCCAGTCGCGCGCCTGGATCGCCCCACCGTGGCAGCGATCGCCTTCGCCAACTCGATCAGCGACCGCGCCACCGCGGTGCACATCACCAACGATCCGGCCGATGCCGCCGGCATACGCGAACACTGGCCGCGTTGGGCCGACTCGATGGAGCTGGTGGTGGTCGAATCGCCGTACCGGGCATTGATCGGCCCATTGCTGCGCTACATGGACGCGCTCCAGGCGCAGGCACCCGATCGGACGATCGTGGTGGTCCTGTCGGAGATCGTGCCGCGCCACTGGTGGGAGAACCTGCTTCACAACCAGACGAGCCTGCGGCTCAAGCTGCGGCTCTTCGGGCGCAAGAACACGATCGTGGCGGACGTGCCCTTCCACCTCGGCGGCTGAGGCTCTATCGGCCTCAGCCGCTCAAGCGTAACCCGCCGCGGCCTCGCTGCCGTTCCTCGAGGAGAGTTCCATCACGAAAACGGCGATCGCCACCAGGATGCTGACGCCCATGATCGGCGTGAAGATCTGCTTGAGCAGCGCGGTCTCGGTGATGAGGCCCACCAGGAAGCCAACCAGACCGATGTTGACACCCCAGAAGGTGAACTGCGCCACCATCCGTCCGCGTGAGGACTCCGTCCCGACGGCGAGAAGCAGCAGGCCGAAGATTGCATTGGCCATGACGCCTATGAACGTGGTGTGATCCGACGCGATCAGCAGGCCCGCCGGGAAGCGGTTGATGTCGCCCTGCACCGAGATGAAGGTGGCAATGACCACCACGATCAGCGCGATGTCGACCACGATGAAGAGCGCGCTCATCCCAAGCTGACGCTCCGCCGAGGCGACGCCCCACGGGACGCGCGCGATGGGCCGGCCAAGGCGCACCACAAAGGTCACGACCGCAGCGATCTCCAGGACGATCGAGAGAGGCAGCAGCGGCTGGACGTTGAACAGCAACGCGACCACGGAGACGACACCGGCAAGAAGCAGGAACGAGATCTGGGCGATCCCGCCGCGCGGCAGGTGGCCGGGCGTGGAGCCGACAAGCCGCCACTCCGCGACCACCATGCCGAACAGGATCAGGTAGCTGAACACCATCGCCACCGCGTGACCGCCGACCACGTCGCCGCCGGACGGGAAGATCTGTGTCCCGGTCGCGAGCTGGATCTGGAGCAGCGTGCCGATCGTGCCGCCCAGCAGCAGCATGGCGACCGAGCAGACGATGCCGACGCGCGCCAGGCTCCGTGGACCGGCGTTCAGGGCCTGCCAGATCCACCACAGGAACCAGACGATGGTCGCCAGCACCGGCAGTGCCAGGATGGCGCGCGCGGGCAGGTTCCCGCTGTAGAACGCGGCGACGTACGCCATCACCGACGCCACCGCCAGCCAGGAGAGGGTCCGCGTGGAGCCCGGCGAAACGGGTGCGCGCCCATCGTCGGAGAAGACCCAGAAGGTGGTGGCGATGACCGACAGGGTCAGGAATCCCAGGGTGCCGGCGTGGACGTGGGTCAGGATCACGTCGCGGCTGAAGTCAACCAGGTCAGTCCCGTTGAGGATGCCGATCACGACCGTGACGACGAAAATCAGGAGGGCGGCCCGATAGACGGTGCGGATGGAAGAGGCATACGGCGAGCTGTACATCGGTCCCTTTCTTGTTCGTGGCATGAGGTCGGCTTGACCGGGGCGGTCCGAGAGACGTTGACCGGACTCTACACGGGTTGGTGCCCGACGAACCGGAGGGCGTCGCTCATCTCATCCGAATGGCTTTACCACCATATCCGCGATGATGAGCACGAGGATGAGTGCATCGCTCGTCACGATCAGCGTCAGCCGGCGACCGATCAATTCCTGCAGGTTCGGCCGGTCGTCGCGTGCCGCTTCGCCGACGCGCACGATGTACGGTGCGCTGACCACTCCGCCGAAGACGACCAGCAGCACGAACAGCGCATAGGCAATCAGGAGCCATGGGGCGAGGAGGTTGAACCCGCCGGTCAGGCCGGTTGCGACCCCGAACAGTGCACCCAGAATCCCCAACGGCGGGACGGCGCGCCCTGTCCGCGCGTACAGGCTCGCGATCGCGCCCAGGGCGCTCGTCTGGCCGGTGCGTGCCGCCGCAAGGGCCAGGATCTGGGGTCCGGAGTGGAATGCGACGACGGCGAACATCGTGACGATGTGGAGAAACAGGAACGGCGAGTGGAGCATGTCCTGGCCGCCATACTCATCGGAGATGATCACTAGTGGTAGCCACTAGTGATGAACTCCGGTACCATGGCAGCCGCCATGTCGCCTGTCAAGAGGCCTTCCGGGACCAAGCCGACGCGCCGCGATCGCGCACGGACCACGAGGCTGCGGATCATCAAGGCTGCCTACACGCTGTTCTGTGAGCGCGGCTATGCCGGCACGACCATGGCCGACATTGCCGAGGCAGCAGGCGTGGCGGTTCAGACGGTCTACTTCACGTTCCACACGAAGAGCGAGCTGCTGAGCCGCGCCTACGACTTCGCGGTCCTCGGCGAGAGCGAGCCCCTCCCCCCTGAGAAGCAGCCGTGGTACGCGGAGATGGTCGCCACGCCGGATCTGACCATAGCTTTGCGGTATCTGGTCGAGGGCGTGGGCGCGATCCTGCGTCGTGCCACGCCGCTCGACACCATCGTGCGCGCGAGTGCCGGAAGCGACCCGGACACCGCCCAGGTCAGGGCGTTCCACGAACGCTGGCGCGCCGAGGGATACCGCGCGATGCTCGAGCTCCTGCAGCCCAAGTCGCCCCTGCACGCGGGCATCACCCCGGAGCGGGCGACGGATCTCCTCCTGCTATACGTCGGCATGGACGTCTACCGGGTCCTCGTCGAGGACTTCGGCTGGACGCATGACGCGTGGGTCGACTGGACGGTCGCCACGGTGTCAGAACAGGTCTTCGCTCCGAAGGCCGGCTGACACGACGGCCTTGCCTCTTCTCTCTCTGCGATATAGTTGCATCAGCAATAATGTGGGCGCAGAGCATGGAAATCGACGCGGGCATCGCCGCCCTTCGCATCACGATCGGTTTGATCTTTGCCGCGCACGGCGCGCAGAAGGCGTTCGGCTGGTGGAAGGGACCGGGTTACGCCGGATGGACGGGCGCCATCGGGACGATGGGCTTCCGCCCGGCGGCGTTTTGGGCGTTCATCAGCGTCGCGGCCGAGCTGGGCGCCGGGCTGCTGCTGGCGCTTGGCCTGCTCACCCCGCTGGCGGCTGCGGCGCTGGTCGGGCAGGGGGTTGTGATCATCGCCCGGGTGCACTGGGCGAACGGGTTCTGGAGCAGCAATGGAGGCTATGAGTTCCCGCTGGCGCTGCTGGGCGGGTCGGTGGCGGTCGCGCTGACCGGCCCGGGGGCGTGGTCGCTCGACGACCGGCTGCCGGTCGGACTCCTCTACGAGCCGATCGTTCGCTGGGGTGTCCTACTGCTTGCCATGGCGGTGGCGGCGCTCGCCGCCTTCTTGGCGAACCGACAGGCGGCCTCCGGCTGAGGAGGGCCATACCCTTAATGCCGCCGGCGAGTGCCGTGAAGCGGTGATTGCCTCGTTACGTCGCCCGATGCGGATGTCAGATCGACTCCACGACCCCGCTTGCTGCAGGGCCCAGCACAGGAACGAATTCTTCCCAAAGGCGACGTGACTCACGACGGCGGCAGCCAAACCTCATCGCCGCGGCGAACCCGGCCGCCTCGCTCGACCGTGGCGTAGACGCCCACGTTCACGTTGTTATGGCGCGCCGCGGCCCGCAGGATGCCGGGGTCCTTCGGCAGATCGTCCTGGGCGATGGTCGTCATGACGCACCGTTGGCACGGCTTGGTGATCCGCAGACGGACCTCGTCGCCGATCGCCAAGGATCGCCCGACCCATTCATTCTCGATGAAGCCGGCTTGGCCGTCGGTCGGAGTGACGACGACGTTCGGTCGGAAGCGGCGGACCTCGAAGCGACCCTCCGGGTAGAGCTGGCGGAGCCGGTCGAGCGTGGCGGTCGTCAGCAGGTGGACGATGCCGGCGTCGAAGAACGTGCCGGGCGCCATCGCCTCCTCAGTCAGCGCATCCCGGTGATCGAGGCCTTCCATGTCGGGCCAGTACTCCTCGAGGCTCGGCGCCTCTGGCGCGGAGCGGTCGAGGGCGACGTCACGGCCGAGGTCGGCCGAGAGGACCCGGTCAATATCGGGGTCGTCGCTGCGGATGATCCGGCCGTCCGGCAGCGTGATCCGCACTGCTGGCAGGCCGTCGGTGCCGGCTGGCGGCTCGACGTACGTCGCTCGATGGGCGAGCAGCGTCGGCCACTTGCGCGGGAACTTCGCGCTCGCGACCTTGCCGGTCTCGCGATCGACGAGGGCGTACCGCCGGTCGCCCAGCAGGCCACGGTCGGTCACCTCGCCCGCGTTGAGCTGCTCTCCCATCATCGATTTCACGGGATAGCGCCACAGCGCAACCACGGTCGCGACCACGTCAGCAGGCATATCCGTCCCTCCGGGTCTCGGCCTTGTCCCCGCCCGGAGCGTCGACGCTGCGAGTCGGCCGCGCACGAGCGGATCGACAGGTCCGACGGCCACTATATCGATCGGGCGCCCCTTGGCTTCCGCTTCTTGCCGCGGCGCATTCACCGGCTCGTGGCACGACTTCGGCCGTCTCCAAGCCGCAGCCATGCTCTGGTTCATGGCCCTCCGGAGTGGTCCAACAGACCCGTGTGCTCGAAGCAAAGACTGGCGCGCCCGGCAGGTGACGGGCCCGCTCTGGCAAACATCCCAATTGTGGGGCGGCGCGAGTGGGAGTGGGCGATCCGATCAGCCTGAGGAAGTCCAGGCTGCCGAGTTGCCCGAAACGTGGCTTGCGTTCGGCACCGCATACCGGAATCGCGGCAGTGGTCCGGCGGGCTCCGATCGAGCACGGTTCTTCCAGTCACGTCCGACCGTGTCCGGCTGGTTCCGGTTCGCTACAGGGTACGAATAAGGGTACAGAGCCCGTGGGCGAGCGGTGGCTGTCAGGCCGCCCTCACCTCCACCGCTCGCCCCGTACGCTCGACGATCACAGCGCCTCGGTCATCGTCATGCCCGCACTCGCCCGGACGAAGCAGCAGACAGGGCGCAGGCTCGGGAGCCGGGCATTGCAAGCGGGGGCCGTGGAGACATGGGTCTGCGCCTATCTCTCGCTCGCAGTGCTCGCCGGCGTCGGGGCTGAACCTTGCATTCGGCTGGTGGGGGCCGACCCGGTCGGCGCGATCGCCATGCTGCCGGTGATCGGCTGGCAGGGATGAGAGACGCTGGCGGAGGCGCGGGAAGCTATGCCAGCCGATTAACGGCTCCGGGTCAGCCTGGCGATCCACGAAGTCCTGAGCACACAGGACCCGAGCGAAGCGGTTTCCTAAGCGCACGACGGGGCTCGAACCCAAAACACCTAGCTTGGGAAGCTTAGACGGGCAGTTGCGGCAGTTTCCATGTGCTTTGGCCCGATTCGCGCAATGCCAGTGTTCACGGTGGGTTGAGGCGCTTCGCCGAGGCAGGCAAGGAAGCCCACGGAAGGGCGCTCGTTTCCTTAGCAGGCCATTAGCAGCGACAGCGGGTAGGTCAGTCCAGGGAGGAGTCGGAGGGTGGACTGCTGCTCACCCTCCGAATCTCGCCTGCTGTGCCCAGATCAGAAGGGGCAGTTGCCGGGGCTCGGCTCGTCGATCCGCCGCTCGGCGCCCCTGGGGACGAGCGACGTTACGATCACCACGGCGTCGATGCTGCCTTCATTGCGGACGAGGTGGACATCGCCGCCGTTATCGACGAATCCCGACCCTGCCTCGAAGACCTCCGCCGTGCAGGTAGGATCATCTCCTCGGTAGAGGGTCAGGGCGCCGCTCTTGATGATCACGAGGCTCGGCCCAGGATGCGAGTGCCAGCCGAACGTCCCGCCCGGCACGATCCTGTTCTCCAAGACGTAGAGATCGGATTCGCCCTTGGTGTCGATTCGGGCCTGCCAGCTGCTCGAAGAGCGTCTTCGCGTCGATCTCGCCGAACTGCCCCTCTGGCGATCGGGGTGCTGGTCACCCCCGAGGGGTCCGTGGCCAGCACCATTCCGCCGATAGCCACCACGCCGAGCAGTGCGGCGGTCAGTGCGAACATGAATCGGTTGCGCATTTCACCTGTCTCCTTCGATTGACGAGACGGCCTCCACCACGCGCAGCGGCTCGAGGCCGGCCCGCTGGGCGACGAGCGCGGCCTCGCGGCCGGACGGCGCCTCAAAGGTGAAGAAGCAGAGCTCGTCCTCGGGAACGTGGATGGACCCACCGAAGCGGACGCGCGTTCCCTCTCGCGTCAGCGCCTCGGCGGCCGAGCTCGCCCGCCGCTCTCGCGCGTGGCGTTCGCCGGCGGCGCCGCGTGCGAGGAACGTTTCGACGAGGTAGCTCGGCATGGCCGTGACCATAGGCCCGCGGTGAAGGCGCACGAAAGGTCAGAACGTCTCAACTTTGCTCGCGTCTCCACGTGATCCCGGCGGCAGTGAAGGCAGCTTCCGCGCGAGTTCGGTCCTGGACCGAACCCCGAGCTTGGCGTAGATGTGGGTCAGATGACCCCCGACGGTGCGTTCGCCGAGGAACAGGGCCGATGCGATTTCGCGGTTGGTGCGGCCCTCGACGGCGAGTTCTGCGACGCGCAGCTCCGAAGGGCTCAAGCCCTCGATCCGCTTGCGCCCGCCGATGCGAGTGAGCTCGGCGCGGGCCGTGGCGGCCCAGCCCGCGGCGCCGAGCGCTTCGAACCCCGCTAGGGCAGCCTCCAGCGCCGCCCGGGCCGTGCGTTTCTGGCGCGAGCGGAGCCTGACTACGCCGAGCGCGAGGAGTGCCCGTCCGCGGTTGAACGGGTCACCAGCCGCCTCGTGTCGGCCCGCGGCCTCCTCGAGAAGGTGCAGGCCCGTCGAGAGGTCGCCGCGCGCTGCGGCAACCAGGCCGCGGCAGCGAACCACTTGCGCGAGCACACGTTCATGGCCGAGCTGCTCCGCCGCCGTCTCCCAGTCGTCGACCAGACGGGCGGCGTCGTCGACCCGACCGAGCTGGAGCAGCGCCTCTGCATACTCGGCGCGCCACCAGCGCATGTTCGGCTCATCCCAGCCGCGGACGTCGGCCGTACGCTCGGCTTTAATGAGATTCACGAGCGCGGCCTCCGGGCTTCCGCTCCACAGATCACAGACGCCCAGAATGGCGACGTGCTGGGGCAGCAGGTGCCCCTTGGCCAGCGACAACGCGCGCTGCGAGTGATCCCTGGCGACCGCGATCTGGCCGCGGTGCAGCGCGATGAGGGCCGGCGACAGATGATCCGTGGGATCCTCCCCGTACTGCACGCTGATCTCTCGAACCTGGCCCGCGTACTCGCTCGCGATGCTCCATCGGCCTGACCACACCTCCACCAGCGCGAGGCACCAGAGGAGTTCCGAGCGCACCTGCTCGTCGCGGTCCCGCCAGTCGTCGAGCTGGCGCTCGAGCCAGTCGCGAGCGCGTCCGTAGTCTCCGGACATCGTCAGGGTGAACGCCATCGACGAACCGGCCCAACGCACCCGATGGGGTTCGGCGAGCGACGTGGCGAGGTGATACGCCCGTTCGACAAGCTCGAGCCCCTGCGGATCGCCGCGTTCGAAGCGATCTTGCGCGAGCATCGTGAGCGCTCTCGCACGCAGCGCATCATCCTCGAGCCCCTCCGCGAGCCGCAGCGAGTCTCGAGTGTGTCGCTCGGCCCACGCGCATCCCTTCGTCGCACGTCCGGTTTCGGCCAACCCGGCGTGGATGGCGGCTTCGAGTGCGGGCACCCCCGCGGCCTCGACCAAGGCCTCCTGGAGTAGTGGCAGCGCGGCACCCGGATCCTCCATCTCCGAACCGAGGACGAGCGCCTCGGCACGCCGGGCACCTCGTGGAGCCCGCGCCAGGACATCGGTAGCGATCGCACGCGCCCGCCTACCCTCGCCCGCCTGCAGATGGGCGCGCGCGGCCGCGATCGCGCGACGTTGCCGATCATCGACCGCATCAGTTGGCGTCAGGCGCATCGCATGCCCCGCGAGCTCGGCGGCCGCGATCGGCAGTCCGCGGTGATCGGCGGCGTTCGCTGCCGACTCCAGAGCCGCGGCGAGCTCTTCGCTCGGCTCGTCGGAGGCCACGGCGAGGTGCCGGCCTCGCTGGACCGGATCGTCTACGACCGTCGCCAGCAGCCGATGGGCGGAGCGACGCTCCTCGCCGGTCGCCCCCTGGTAGATGGCGGAGGCCAGCAACGGGTGGGTAAAGCGAACGACACCATCTGCGGTCTCGATCACGTTCGCTGCGCGCGCCGGATCAAGGGCCTCGGGCGGGATCTCGGCGGCCCGCAGCAGCCCGACCGGAAAGCGGCCATGCGTCGCGATCAGGAGGAGCGCCCGCCGCGTCGGGGCGTCCAACGCTTCGAGGCGTGCTCCAACGAGCCGTTCCATGCTGGCGGGAACCGCCAGCGGCACGGTCGTGTCGCGCGCGGGGTCCGCAGATCGTGCGCGAGCAAGCTCGAGCGCGTAGAACGGGTTGCCGCCCGCCACCTCATGGAGCTGCAGCAGCGTCGGCCGCGGCAGGGTGATCCCCAGCCGTTGGCGAAGCAACAGCTGGATGGCGCCGACGCTCATCGGACCGATCCGCAGCCGCTCGACCTCGGCCGGATGGATGGCTTCCTCCAGTTCCGTCGCCATGGCAGTAACAAGGCGCCGGGAGAGCAGCAGCAGGAAGGGCTGACGCTGCAACCGCCGCAGCGCGAACCCGAGCGTGGCCGCCGACGACGGGTCCAGCCACTGATCGTCGTCGATCGCGAGCACCAGCGGCCGGCTCTGCGCGAGCAAGGGCAAGAGCGTGAGGATCGCGACGCCGAGCGCGCGAGGGTCGACCGGAAGGTCAGACTCTTCTCGCAGCAGCGCCGATTCGAAGGCGCGGCGCCTCGGAGCCGGCAAAGTGACCAGCACTTCGGGCTCTACGTCGGCGAACAGGTCGCCCAGCACGACGTTGGCGAGCGTCCGCTCGGTCTCTGCCGGACGGGAGGTCAGGACGCGGAAGGAGCGTTCGCGCGCGGCCGCCACGCCGGCCAGCCAGAGGGTGGACTTCCCGATCCCGGCATCACCTTCCAGCACGAGAGCCTTGAGCCGGTCGGCCGGCCGCTCGAGGAACGTCTGGACGATGGAGAGCTCGGCGTCCCGCCCGATGATCTCGTCCGTCATGGCGCGGCCATGATCGGGTTGGTCCGCGGCCGTGTCCAGCCCTGCACGTACCTCGACCGTGGTTCGAGATTCGAAAGATGGCTGTCTGGCGACCCATGCCGCGCTTGGGGAGGCGTGATGGGATCCCACGCCTATGGCCGGTGCGCTGGTACCGCATACCGGACTCCCAGTGAGACGTCTCATGCGTCTCAGCCGCGTTCATCGAGTACATCCAAGAGACGCATGAGACACATGAGACACGACCGATAAGGGTCCAAATAGGGGACCAGCTGGCTCTGCCGATCCGCTCGCGATGACGCCCAGCTACGCGGCGACAAGGCCCGTCACGTCTATCCCCAGAGTTCGAGTTGCCGATCCGCAGACGCCAGCGGACGGTTTCGCATCGGAATCAGTGCGGTCCACAGCTCCGGCCACAACCAGCCTGGTCGCAGAAGACCTACGGGGCTGAAACGTTCGAAGGGCCTATCAGCAGGCAGATCGCTGGCATCCGCCTAGATGCGGCGATGCTGACCCACCTCAGGTTGCTCGCCAGCCGCAATGCTCCGGAGCGAGGCTCTGCGGACCTCCGCCATCGAGAGCTCGGGCGGGCGCTCGAGGAAGCTGCGAAGGCCTTCGCTCAGCGCCGCCTATCTCTCGATGCGTTCACCGCCGAACAGGCGAGGCTGAATGCGGAAATCGATGCACTCCGCGCGAAGCCCCAGGGAGAGACACCGAGCGTGGACCCGGATGCGGCGATCGCCGCACTTCAAGACCTCAAGGCGTCCTGGCGCGACGCGGATGACGCAGCCCGAGCTCGGCTAGCCGCAGCCATCTTCGAACGGATCGTTGTCGCCGACGACAGGATCCTCGAAGAGCACCTAACGCCATATGCCCGCCGGCACGGAGTGGCGATGGCTCTCCCGGAATATATGGACCTGGCGCGCCCGGCAGGTGAAGGGGCCTCGTTAGCAAACATCCCCATCGTGGGGCGACGCGAGTGGGAATCGGCGATCCGATCGGCATGAAGTAACTGTCGACCACGTCGGGTCGTTGGCGCGCGGCACCCAGCCGGACCCCGCCACGATCCCTTCCGGTCATCGACGCTCGGCGGACAGTGAGATCGCCGGTTCGACCCGGTGCAGACCCGCCTCTCAGCTTGCGACGCATTCCAATCGCCGGACGGCAGCCATCAGGCGCCGATACGCGCGCTGGCCAGCTACCGAGCTGGCATCGGCCACCTAGAAGAGGGCGTGATGGTCGGCTGGCTGATCGCGGCGCCAGAGGTTGCGGCCATCTCCTCCTCCGCGCAACGCTCGACGCGCGCGACCCAGCCAAGGCTGAGCCACGCTCCGATCACCGGCCTGTCAGCACGGAGCATCGTGGTTACGCGAGGCTCGGCCCCACTCATCAGCGACGGCTCGCCCGCGGCTGGGTGGGTCATGTCGTCAGCCGACGCTCCAGCCACCGTCCACGAGCAGATGCTGACCGGTGATGTAGGCCGCCTCATCAGAAACCAAGAATGCGACCGCGCCTGCGACGTCCTCGGGCGTTGCGACCCGACCCAGCGGTGTGCGTCCTTCGACCCACTTCCGATTCTCAGGAACTGCGAGCCAGTTCTTCGACAGGTCGGTATCCACATATCCGGGTCCCACGGCATTGACTCGGACATGCGGAGCCAGTCGGTTCGCGTAGAAACGGGTCAGTTGGATGAGTGCTGCCTTTGAGGCTTGATATGGTGCAGGCGCGCCCGTCACGCGCTCGCCTGCGATGGACGCGACGTTGACGATGGAGCCCGATCCGCGTTCGAGCATCCGGGTCCCGAGGTCTCGAATGAGCAGAAACGGAGCTCGCACATTGAGTGCGAAGGTGAGATCCCAATCGGCGAGATCCACATCTGCCTCTGGCTTGCGGATCAGGACGCCAGCCGCGTTCACGAGGATGTCCACCCTGCCCTGCCAGTCCCAGGCGTGACCTGCCACGGCTGTCCCATCAAGCGTGGCGAGGTCCGCGCCCAGCGCCAGGAAGCGCCGCCCCAGGCCGGTCACCTCCCGCTCGAGCCGCTCCAGCGCGCCGAGATCGCGAGCGACGCCGACAATATCGGCACCCTTGGCCGCAAGCCGGAGGGCGCTGGCGTTTCCGATGCCCCTGGACGCTCCCGTAACGACCGCCACTCGTGTCAGCATCGCTCACGCTTCCCACTAACGGCCGCTTCGGGCCGCGTCGACAGCATGCTCCCATCGGGATATCTCGAATGCAAGACATCAGCCACTATACTAGTCCGGCCGCGCCCCGCCGCTGCGCCGACGGAGGCGGTCCAAGACTGAGGTATGGCAATGCCTGGTGACTGGGAGGCAGCGCTCGACATCGGGGGCACGTTCACAGATCTGCTCCTCGTCAACCGCCGGACGGGCGCGTTCGCGCCGCCATTGAAAAGGTCGATGGCCGGGTGGTCCGTCCAGTGACAGGAGAACGAGCAATGCTTGTCACCAACGATCCGTCGGCCGTCCTGAGGCTCTCGGGCTTCGATTCATGGCGTCACTGCCTCCCCCCGAAGCTCGGTATCGACTCGTTCCGCTCCAGGCTCCCGCTTCTCGTCACCGGAGATCGCCCTCCCGTCATCGTGGCCAAGGAGATCGACAGGACTAATCTGGAGGGCCTCAGGAATCCGGGAGTCGAGTTCATCTTCCACTCGCCGTACTTCACCTTCGATGCGGTGGAGCGGCCGGCCAGCGCCCATGCCGACGTCGGGTCCGCCCTCGCGTCGCTCGCGGACGGGCATGCGGTTGAGCTAGACCCCCGGCTGCCGCTGCAGCTGTACGGCGATCTGGAGCGCGCGGTCGGGGGAGCGAAGCGCGCCTCCATCGGCCGTTTCGTCCCTCCTGCGCACCGCTACGTGGTGACCGAGCCGAAGAATCGTCTGCCTTCCTCGCGATCCGACCCGGAGGTCCGGGCCGCAGCCGGCCGCGTCGCCGACGACCTCGGCGCAGCGCGGACGCTACGCGAGTGGCTCGGCCGCCCACCTGACGACCGATTCGCTACCCTCGACTCGCTCCTCGACGACGCCGGCATCGACGCGATCCTCGCGAGCACCCCGGTGAACGTTCAGCAGCTCAGCGGGATCCCTGCTCTCCTGCTCCCCGACGAGGTGTACGCCACTTACGTTCGTGGCTCTCACGAGATCGACGTCTACTCTCGGCCGCACCTGGGGTGGTTCAGTCTGCCGGAGCCCGAGACCTCGTCCTCTGGAGGGATCGCCGATCGGGTTGGGAAGTACCGGCTCGGAGTGGAGGAGGAGGACCTCACCCAGGAGGCCTTCGAGGGGCTCGGCCTGGCAAGCCTCGCCATCGCGCCCGCGACCGCCGTGCTGAGACGGTGGCGAGAGCTGCGGACGTGGGAGGATCTCCCCTACTACATCCTTGGTGCCCACATCACGGTGACGGGGATCGAGGCGGCGCTTCGGCTGGTCGCCGATCTCGACCACACGGACAACCCGGCGAGCGAAATGGCCGCCTACCGCCGATACCGCGAGGTCGTGGCGGACAAGCTCGAAGAAGGCGGGGTTCGCGATCCGGGTGCGCCCGTACTTCACTCACATCCACGCCGGCAACCGGTCGCTGATCCCGGCGAATGCGACCGACCACCTGCTTCGACCCCTCTCGACGCTCAAGATCGACGCCGGCCTCGAGGTGTATGACGAGCGCGGCTTCCTGCGCGCCGCGTCGGACGTTGCCCGCTCGGTCACCGGAGGCGCGGCGGCGGCCGACTTCTACGCCCGGCTCGATCAGGGGCTCACCGACGTCGTCATCGATGCGTGCCGACCGGGCCGGACCGGCGACGACGTCTTCCGAGCGGCAGCGGACTGGCTCGAACCGCAGCGCAGCGAGCTCGTCGCCGCCGGGTTCGCGCCGGCGGCGGACGTCCCCTTCTCGACGATGATCGCGCGCGACGTCGGTCATCTGCTCGGCAAGCAGGAGCCGGCGACCGTCATCTTCGCGAAGGGAAACGATCGCGACCTGCGTCCGGGCATGGTCGCCGCGGCCGAGTTGCAGTGGCCGTTCCGTGGCCACTGCTTCGGAGTTGAGGACATGTTCCTCGTCACGGACCGGGAGCCTGTGAATCTGACCCGGGCATACTAGTGTCGTGATTCGCAGTTCTCTTGGCCTTCCACACCCGCGCCGTATTCGTGAGAGCGGCAGGCGGAAGGGTCAAGGTTCTTGCGGAGCGGGACACTAGGAGACGAGGGTCTCGATCTCGCCAGCGAACGATCGAGCGGAGGTGATGGTCCAGTGAATGAGCAGGGGTCGCCGGATGGCCCGCGTCTCGCAAGTCGACTCCATGATCTTCCGCGCTCGGGGATCCGCGAGGTGATGGAGCTTGCCGCGACCATCCCGAATGTGATCCACCTCGAGGTGGGCGAACCCGATTTCGCGACGCCTCCGCACATCGTCGAGGCTGCTGCTCGGGCGGCTCGCGACGGCTACACCAAGTACACCCCGTCACGCGGGTTCCTCTCGCTACGCGAAGCCCTGTCGGAGAAGCTCGAAGGCCGAAACAGGATCTCGGCAGCGCCGAACGACATCGTCGTCACTGCCGGCGGGATCACCGCACTCTTCGAGACGTTCATGGCCCTGCTTGAGCCGGGCGACGCGGTCCTCATTCCCGACCCCGGATGGCCGTCGACCGAGGTCATGGTCCGGCTGATCGGCGGACGCCCGGTCCGCTATCGCCTAGTGGCCGGCGACGGGTTCGAGCCGGATGTCACGGAACTCGAGGAGCTGGCTCGCGAAAACGACGCGAGGGTGATCTACGTAAACTCGCCAGGCAACCCCACCGGCGGCGTCTTCCGTCGGGCGACGGTCGAGGCGATCTGTGCGATCGCCGACCGGACCGGGGCCTACCTCGTCTCCGACGAGTGCTACGAGGCAATCACGTTCGGCCGCGAGCACGTAAGCCCGGCATCCATCTTGCCTAACCGCGTGTTCAGCGCGTTCAGCTTCTCCAAGACGTATGCGATGACGGGCTGGCGGGTCGGGTATGTCGTCACGCCCCCGGGCCTCGGGGCAGAGTTGACGAAGATCCAGGAACCGTTGCTCAGCTGCACGAGCGCGATCGGTCAGAAGGCCGCGGAGGCGGCTCTCGCCGGACCACAGGAATTCGTGGCCGAAATGGCATCGGCGTACCACCGGCGACGGGACCTGGTCGCGGGCTTGCTCGACGGGACCGGCTTGCTGCTCTCGGTGCCCGAGGGAGCCTTCTACGCACTCGTCGACGTGACGCCGTCGGGAACCGATTCGCGTGCCTTCGTCCGACGCCTCCTCACCGAGGCGTCTGTCGCGGTCGCGCCGGGGAGCACCTTCGGGCCGAGCACGGGCCGGGCGGTCCGCCTCTCGCTCGCTTCGGATCCGGAATCGCTGACGACGGGGGTCGGTCGGCTGGCGGGATTGCTGGGCTTTCCGGGGCGGACTGGCGGGGCGGTCGCTGACAGGCAGAGATCGTGAGCACGGCGCCTTGCCAGCTGACGGGCGGACCGGCCATCTCACCACCAGACAACGGTCGGAGAAACGAGCCGTGCACCAGACGTTGAAGGATCGCCTCAGGGCGGGCGAACATGTCCTCGGAACGTTCCTGAATCTCGGATCGCCGCTGAGCACCGAGATCTGCTCCACCGCAGGCCTCGACTGGCTGCTGCTCGACCTCGAGCATGGGGCGGGCGCCGAGGCACAGCTGCTGGCCCACCTCCAGGCCGCCGGAAACGGCGGCGGCTCGCTGATCGTGCGCGTCGAGCAGAACGAGCGGGCCCGGTTCGCCCGCCCGCTCGACCTCGGGGCGGTCGGGGTCATGGTCCCGCGCGTCGACACGGCCGAGCAGGCGGCGCTCGCCGTCTCGTATATGCGCTATCCGCCGGCCGGCACGAGAGGCGTCGCCGTCATGACGCGCGCGGCGCGGTTTGGAACCGCCGGCTACGAACCAATCCACATGGCGGCCGAACGGCTGGTCGGGGTGATCCAGATCGAGAGCGAGCGGGCGGTTGAGAACGCCGATGAGATCGCTGCCATCGACGGGGTCGATGTGCTCTTCGTTGGGCCGTCGGACCTCACGTTCTCGATGGGCCTTCCCGGAGTGACGTCCGACCCCCGCTTCCAGGAAGCGCTGGTTACGGTGAGCTCGGCGGCGTCGCGCCACGGGAAGGCGGCCGGGATCCTCCTTCGGAACGCGCAGGATGTCGATCGCCACGTCGCTCTCGGCTTCACCTTCATAGGTCTCTCGTCCGACAGCGGACTGCTCGCTGCCGGAGTCTACGAGCTCGTCGCGGGCTTCCGGCAGGCGATCGCCGCGTCCGGATCGGAGGCGCGCGCGACAGTAACCGCCAAGACGTAACGGCTCGGGGCAGCCGCCGGTCGGGGCGCGCGCGTGGCCGGGGGGCGCGCGGCCGGGGCTTCGGTCGGCGGTCTCAAGTGGACAGCGGAGCATGGCCCCGTGGTGGGCGTCCCCGATCGACCCCAGCGAGGCCGTGATCATGGCTTCGCGCAGACGACGGCCGAACGCGACGCTAGTGTACTGGGCGAATTCAACCGGTCGTCGCAACGCTGTCTTGTTGAGCTGACAGTAGGTGAAGGACGTCCGATCTCGGCTCGTCTCAGTTGAGCAGGCGGCTGCGACGTACGGCGTCGCGGTCGGCTCCGATGGCGAGGTGAACTGGGACGAGACCCATCGGCTGCGCTCGAGCCCAGTTGACGAAGCAAGGGATGCTCCTACGTAAGTCTTGTCCTTTTCTCGGCTTCCAGCGATCGAGAATGGGTAGACTCGCGACATGCCATACCATCGTGAAGCCGCCAACTGGGACTACGTGGACCAGATGCTCGAAGATTGGGGCCGTGAACGACCTGACCTCGACCTGTCACCCCTTGGCATTTTCGGCAGGATCTCGCGCGTCTCGCGCCGCTTTGACCGAGACATCTCGAAGAAGTTTCGCTCGGAGGGGCTCAGCAGCTGGGGGTTCTACGTCCTGGCCGCGCTCGCGCGCTCCGGTGCTCCGTACCAGATGACCCCGACCGACCTCTACCGATCGCTCCTCGTCTCCTCCGGGGTGATGACCAATCGAATCGCGCGGCTCGAGCGGATCGGTCTCGTGAAACGCGTGCCGGACCCCGCCGACGGACGCGGCGTGCTGGTGGCGTTGACCAGGAAGGGCAAAAGGGCGGTCAACGTCGCGATCGAGCACCACAACGAAAACGAGCACCGCATGCTGGTGCCGCTCACGCAAGGGGAACGTGAGGCGATGGCGTCGTCATTGCGCAAGCTGCTGGTTGAGGCCGGCGATCGACCCCGCAAGCCCCTGCGCCCGCCCGCTCGATCGCGGTAGTCGCCCGCATGGGTTGACATGCACCGCCTGAACTCGGGTAGTATCTGCAAAACGAGATACATCCATGGTGCAGGGAGGCGCGACGCGAATGCCCGATAACCCTGAAGCCCGCCGCAGGGAGCAGGAGGAGAAAGTCGAGTACGAGTGGGGAACCCTGTGGCCGAAATACCACAAGGAGAAGATGAACTGGGCCACTGGCTTTCGCACCAGCGGCGATGTCGACATCCTCTTCCTGTCAGGCTCGACCGGCCGAGATCCCTTCACCGACGCCCCCAACCGGGAGCCGGGCGAGGAGCGGGCAGGGCGGGGAACGGTGGTCGGTGGCATCAAAGAACAGACGCGTGCAACCCTGGAGGACATCAAGGGCAGCCTGGAGCTGATGGGCGCCTCCCTCAAGAACATCGTCATGTTCCGCTACTACCTCAAGCGTCGCGAGGACGTGTTCGACGTGCGCGACGTGATGTATGCGTTCTTCGAGGAGTTCGAACCCGATCTTCGTGAGCACCCGCGGCCCGCCACGTTGCTGCGCGGTGTCGGCATCGACCTGCCGGACATGCTGATCGAGATCGAGGCGTGGGCCGTGGTGCCCCGCAAGAGTTCCTAGAGCAGCGGACGGCGGGCGCCCGCCGTCCGCGCCACGATTCGTGACGAGGGAGGTTCGGATGGTGCAGTCCGGGTCGCACAGGGTGGGGTTCGCCACCGGCTACGACCCGAGCCTCAGCGTCAAGGACATGGCTGCCTCGATGCGGCGCGCAGACGACCTGGGCTTTGAGATCGGGTTCTTCTCCGAGACCATCGAGCTGATGCGGGACTCGGTGTCGACGCTGGCGGCGATCGGCCTGGCAACCAGCCGCATGCAGATCGGCTGCACGCAGATCGTTCGCCTGCGCTCGCCCCTGATCATGGCGCAGACCTTCGCCACGCTTGACGAGCTGAGCGGTGGACGCATGATGTTCTCGCCGGGTGCCTGCACCAATACCCACGCAAAGCGCTACGGCCTGCCCGCCTTCGACCCCGTGGTCTCGCTCCGCGAGTGGGTCGATGCGATTCGCCGCATCATCAGCGGGGAGAACGTCAGCTTCAATGGCGAATCGGTCACCTTCGAGAATGCCGAACTCGGGTGGCAACCGGTCCGGACCTATATCCCGATGTGGATCCCTGCGACCAGCACGACCGGGCTTCGGCTCGCCGGCTCGATCGGGGACGGCGTGTTGCTGAATGCGATCTGCTCGCCCGAGTACTCTGCCAATGCGCTGAAGATCGTTCGCGAGGCGGTGGAGGAGAGCGGTCGCGACTGGGACCAATTCGAGGTCGCGCAGCTCATCAACTGCTCGGTCGATGATGATCGCGAGACCGCCATCGACGCTGTGCGCTGGGAGGTCGCCAGCAAGTTCGACCCGATCCAGCTCCCCTTCATCGCGGGCCCCAAGATGCGAGTCGGCGAGCCCTACATCCGCAAGGAGGACATCCCGATCTTCGAGGACGCCTACCGGCGCGGGGGCAAGGAAGGACTGATCAAGGCCGTGCCCGATGAGTACATCCTGGGCATGACGGCGACGGGCACACCCGACGAGGTCCGCAGGCGTGTCGACGAGTTTCGCGCTGCCGGTGTGCGCCTGCCGATCCTGCGCCCCGCCGCCAAGCACCAGACCGAGCATCTGTTGGAGATGTTCGCCGCCACCCCGGTCGTGTAGCAGATCAGAGTTCGGCAAGCTCCATCGGCAGGCGGGAGAGGCATTCAGCCTCGGTCCGTCCGACGATGTACGTTCGCGAGGTGAGAGTGCCGACTCCGGTGTCGCTCACCGCGTTCGGATGCATCGCGACCACGTTGCCGCTCACCAGCCGGCGCGGGTTGTTCTTCTCGATTGGCGGCGGCTCGGGGATGCCATAACCGATGCCGTGCATGCCCGGGTATCCAGTGTGGTACCCAGCCTCGCTGAATTCGCGATCGACCGCATCGGCAACCTCGCCGCTCGTCCGTCCCTGCACCAGGCAATGCACCCCCTCCTCCATACCCCTCAGCTGCACCTTGAATTGCTCGAGCAGCTCGGCCGGAGGCCGGCCGAATGAGAAGGTCCCGCCGATCTCGACGCAGAATCCGTTCGGTCCTGGCCCTTCGATCGACATCTGCACGAGGTCGGCCGCCGTCAGGCGACGATCCCGAGGCCAGCCGACGCAGGCCGCCGGCGCATCGGGGCTGCTGGCGCCAATGAGAATGATCGAGTGGCTGACCCCTTGCGCGAGCAACTCACGACCGGCCACAGCAGCGAGCTCCCACTCCGCGAGGCCGGGCCGTGCCGTGGCAAGGACCGTGCTCCAGGCGCGATCGAAGACCGTGCCGGATTCGCGCAGCAGCTGCTGCTCTTCGGCCGACTTCACCGAGGTGAGCTCGTCCACGGCGGCGGTGAGATCGACGAGGCGCGATTCGAGCTCGGCCTGTAGCCGGCCGTGATCGGCCACGGACAGGTAGTCGTATCCCACCACCCCGATCCGGGTGGCAGGCGTGCCACTCGCGATCCTGGCCAGGACCACGCCCAGCGGATCGCGGTCGGACACGATCTGATCCACCCACCCGACCCGGCTCGACCAGTAGGCCTGTGACCAGGCACGGAAGATCGCGACGGGCGCCTCCTCCCTGTCGACGACGAGGTAGCCCCCGAAGCTTTGAAGGTTCCAATCGGTGAAGTAGCGAAAGTAGCGCTTGCCCCCGATCTGGGCTGGGCCGACCACGATCACGGTGGAGCAGCCCGCCTCCGCCATGATCGAGCGCAACCCGGCGTAGCGGCGCTCCTGCTCGCTGCGTGAGACGTAGGAACCCTGCTCTTTCACTCCATCGGCTCCTCGGCGAGTTGTCCGCCGGTCGGTGACATGCCGTGCTCGGCGTTCCAGCGCCGGGCATCGATCACCTGGCCATGCACGTCCGCCGCATCGGTCGAGGCGAGCCATACGGCGGCGGCGCGAATGACATCGGGCGAGGCCAGGGTGCCGGAGAACGGCTGGTAGTGCTCATTGAAGATGCTGGTCGCCACCGGGCCACCCGGATGCAGGAGGTTCGCCCGCACGCCGTGACCGGCGAACTCCGTGTCGACGACGCGCGTCAGGATCTCGAGCGCCGCCTTCGACGGACCGTACGGCGCGTTGCCCGCCAGCGGCACGGTCGCAATCTTCGAGGTCACGCCGATGATGCAGCCGGCGCCGCGCTCGACCATGCCGGGCAGCACCTCGCGCGTCATCAGGAAAGGACCCCGGCAGTTGACCGCGAAGGTGAGATCCCAGAAGTCGGCCGTCACGTCGAGGATCGAGCGAATCGGACCCGCGGCGGCTCCGGGCGTGATCCCGGCGTTGTTGACGAGGATGTCGAGATGTCCGTATTCCCCGATCGCGTGGGCAACGCTCCTTCTCGCGTCAGCCTCCTTCGAGATGTCGCCAACCAGGGCGATCGCCCGCACTCCGAGCTCCCGAGCCTCGCCCGCCACGGCTTCGACCTGCGCTGCGGTGCGCGCGACCAGGGCGAGGTGCGCACCCTCGACGGCATACGCGAGTGCGATCTCTCGGCCGACGCCCCGCCCACCCCCGGTGATGAACGCAATCTGGCCGGCAAGGCGCCTAGAGCCGGGCCGTTGTGACGTCAAAGGATCGCGAGCGGATTCACGGGGGACCCTGTTCCGCCCTTGATGGGAAGCGGGCTGACGACCAGCATGAACTCCCAGCGCTGCTCGGCACGGCAGGCCTCGGCCAGCGGCTCGAGGAGCGCCATGTCGACCAGCGCAAGGCCGTAGGCGAAGATGGCGCTGTGGTTGCCGAACGGGAGGTCATAGCCGTTCGGCATGCGGTCGGTCATGTCCCAGACGATTGCCGCGCAGTCGTGCTCCCGCAGGAACCAGAGGCATGAGGCATCAAGCCCCGGGCGCTCGGTGAGCCCTGCCCAGGCGTCCTGCTCCCGGTCCCACGCTTCGCGGCCCGAATAGACGACGACCGCGTCGCCGGGACCCACCGGCGTGCCCTGGGCCGCGGCAATCTCCTCGAGCTCCGAGCCGTGAACCGGACGGTCGATCGCCACGTACGACTCGCCGCGATGCCGCGGGACATCGAGCAAGACACCCCGCGTCACCAGCCCGTCGCTCCAGGCTTCGATGCCGCCCCATGTCGCGCCGGAGAACTTGATCTCGTCGTCCGGAGACCGCCCGTTCCACATTCCATCGCTGTCCCAGGCGTGGCTGAGCGCATCGATGTGGGTCACCGTCTTGCCGTGGAACTCCGCGCCGATGAAGTCTTCGGCGAGCCCGGCGCCCCCCGGCTTGTCCATGCGCTGCATGAAGTGCTGGGCAGGATGCAGATTGCCGGGCCCGGGCTCCGTGGGCCACGGGCGGCTCAGCGAGACTGTCCGGCCCGACTTCACGAGACGGGCAGCCTCGAGGCGCTTTGCGGCGGTAATCAGGTTCAGGGCGCCCATTTGATCGTTGTCGCCCCATCGCCCCCAGTTGCGCGTCGTTCGCAGGTGCTCGATGACATCGGCGCGGGTGAGCTTCCGGGATTCCATCGCGCTACCTCCCAAGGTTGCCCCGTGGCTCATTGGCGTTGGGAAACGTGCCACGGAATCGCCAGGCGCTCGATCATCTCGACGGCCATGAAGAGCAGGATGGCGATCGCGGTCAGGACGATGATGCTGGCGAAGAGCAGCGGCGTGTTGACGAGCGAGAGGGACCTGAGCATCACGTTACCCAGGCCGCTGTCCGACCCCACGAACTCACCCACCACCGCACCCACCGCGGCGAGCGAGATGGCCACCTTCAGCCCGGAAAACACGTGTGGCAGGGAGTTCGGAAGGCGGACCTTCAGGAATCGTGCGACGGGCCGCAGGCCCATGCAGCGTGAGACGTGCACGAGCTCCGGGTCGATCGCCTTCATGCCCGTGACCGTTGCGACCACCACCGGGAAAAAGGAGATCAGAAATGCCATCACCACCCGGGGCGTCAAGCCGAAGCCGAACCACACCACGAAGATCGGTGCAAGCGCGATCTTGGGGATCGCCTGGGAGCCAACCAGCAGCGGATACGCAGCTTTCTCGATCGGCTTCAGCCACACGATCAGCATGCCAAACCCAACGCCCACGACAACGCTGAGACCGAATCCGAGCAGGATCGCAATCGTGGTCGAAATGGCGTTGTCGAACAGCATGGGCCAATCGTTGACCAGCGATGCCATGGTCGCCGAAGCCGACGGCAGCAGGTAGCGGGGCACGTCGCCGGTGCTCGTCCACAGCTCCCAGATCACGACCAGCCCAACCAGGGCGAGCACCGGATACAGATAATCGAGTGCCTTCTTTACCCTGTCCATGGCCGATCTCCTCAGATCCGGAGCACTACTCGTGGAGCACGCCCCTGGCGTGGAAGATTTCCTCGATCTGCCCGACATAATGCCGAACCTTCTCACCGGCCAGGATGCTCACGTTCCGTGGCCGCGGCAGGTCGATTCTGAGGCTTGCCTGGACCGATCCCGGTCGACCTGTCATCACCACGACCCGATCTGAGAGGAAGACCGCCTCAGAGACACTGTGAGTCACGAACACGACCGTGGCTGGCCGTGCGATGAGCATGCGCTGGAGGTCCAGGCCCAGCTGGCTCCGAGTGATGGCGTCGAGGGCGCCAAACGGCTCGTCCATGAGCAGCAGGGGGGGTTCGTGAATCAGTGCCCGACACACCGCGACCCGCTGCCGCATGCCGCCCGAGAGCTCGTAGGGCCTCCGGTTCTCGAAGCCCTCGAGGCCAACGAGCCGGAGCATCTCCATCGCACGCTGCAACGCTTCTCGCCTGTCCATTCCACGGGCCTCCGCCTGGAGCAGCACGTTGCCCTGGCTGGTGCGCCAGTCGAGGAGGGCCGGGTTCTGGAAGACGATCCCAAGGTCGGTCAGCGGCTTCGTCACCGGCCTGCCGTCCACCTGCACCGTCCCGGCGGATGCGCTGTAGAGGCCGGCAATCACCATGAGCAATGTCGTTTTCCCGCAACCGCTGGGGCCCAGGATGGAAACGAACTCGGACGACTGGACCTGGAGGGAGACGGCATCGAGTGCCTTGACGACGCCCTCGCCTCTGCCGTGGAATTTTGAGACGCCGTCGACGCCGATCGAGGCGCCCGTGCGAAGTTCGTTCATGTCTGCATTCTGGATTGCGAAGTCTCCCCAGCGGTTCACGGACAGGGTGGCGCGATCCGGAACGAGCAGGGAGAGGCGCGGACCCTCAACCATCGCGGCCCCGTGGACGATGCTCCCCGGGCCCAGCCGCTCCACGTCGTAGATCGGGACATCGGTCGCCGTCGACGCCGGCGGGAGGAGAACCGCCCGGCTGGTGGTGATTGCCGCCTGTTCCGTGACGGGTGGCATGTCCGGGAACCAGAAGTCCGGTGTCCGACCGATGGCGCTCACCCTGGCGTTGATGAACTCGACCGGCGATTCCGCCAGCTCATAACCGTATGCTTCACGGTGTCGTGCTGCAAACGCCAGCTCGAGCGCCTCGCCTGCGCGGGCCAGCATCTCCGGCTCGATCGGCACCTCGATCTCATGGATCTGGCGTTCGTACCTGAGGTCCGCGGAGTATTCGAATCGTTGATCGATCGGCGCGATGCCTTCCTCGTCGAGAACGGCCTTGCCGCGCGCGCGAAGGGTCTCGTACAGGCTCCGCAGCCTGGCGGCGTCCAGTTCCCGGACCGGGGCGAAGTCTGTCTGGACGAAGTCGTGCTTGAGATCCGCGACGAGCAGCCCGACCGACGAGAAGAGGGCGGAGTTGCGCGGGACAATCACGGTTCGTATCCCGAGATCGCGGGCGACGTGCGCCGCATGGAGCGGGCCCGCTCCCCCGGCTGCCACCAGTGAGAAGTCCTCTGGGTCCTGACCGCGCTCGTACAGGAACTCGCGGACGGACGAGGCCATCGAGGCATTCACGACCTGGAAGATCGCCATCGCCGCCTCCAGCGGAGACGTTCCGAGTGGCTCGGCCACGTGGGTCCGAATGGCGTCGGCTGCCAGCGCACGGTCAAGGCTGACCCGTCCGCCCAGCAGGCCCGACGGATTCAGGAAGCCGAGCAGCAGATTGGCATCGGTCACGGTCGGGTGCTCCCCACCCCGTCCGTACGCGACCGGACCGGGATCTGCACCGGCGCTCTCGGGCCCGACATGCAGCAGGCCACCGGCGTCCACGCGCGCGATGCTCCCGCCGCCCGCCCCGACCGAGACGACGTCAACCATGGGCATCGCAACGCGCAGGCGATTCACATCGGTGCTGCGCACCCGTCCAACCCGGCCATCCAGGACGCAGGCCAGATCGAGGCTCGTTCCGCCCATGTCGAACGTGACCGAGGCAGGGTGGTTCTCCGCCGCCGCGTAGCGCATCCCTGCGATGGCTCCGCCGGCAGGACCCGATCCAACCGCCGCGGCCGGGGTCCTGGCCGCCACATCCACCGTGGCGACACCGCCACTCGACAGCATCACGAGGAGCGTCCCCTGGAAGCGCTCGGCAGCCAGCCGCGCGTGGAGCCTGTTGACGTACCCAGCGAGGAGTGGCCCGGCGTACGCGTTCACGACTGTCGTGGAGAGTCGGTCGTAGAAGGCAATCTTGGGAAGCAGCGCTGCGGAGGTCGTGACGAAGACACCCGGCAGCTCCCGCTCGATCAGAGCGCGGCATGCGTCCTCGTTGCTGCCGTTGGCGTACGCGTGCAGGAAGCAGATCGCCACCGCCTCGACACCGGCCTGCCGCAGGGACTCAGCCGCGACCAGCACGTCATCCGCATTCGTCTCCTCGATGACCGATCCGTCCCACAACGTCCGTTCCCCCACCGGCAGCCGCCGCTCCCGCGGGACGAGAGGCACGGGCGCCGGGTCCTTGTTGTCGTAGATGCGCTCCTTCACGCCGCGACGCATCTCGAGCGCGTCGCGAAAGCCGCGCGTGGTGAGCAGCGCGGTCTTCGCTCCCGACCTCGTGAGGAGGGCGTTGGTCACCGCGGTCGTGCCGTGCACGATCAGGTCGGTCCGCCGGAGGAATTCCTGGGTGTCGAGCGATTCGGCCGCCGCCAGTTGGCCCAGGCCATCGAGGATCCCAACGGAGAAGTCAGGAGGCGTGGACGGCGTCTTCTCTCCGACGATGGAGCCATCTGACCGGACCACCAGAAAGTCGGTGAATGTGCCCCCGACGTCCACGCCGATCCGATATCTCATTGGTGGCGGACCTGTCTCTTCTGCCTGGCAGAGCGCGCCCCGGCGGGAGCCGTGCCAGGCCCGGCTCGCAGCCTGGCCGTCTTCCGCTCGTCGACGGCGCCATCCGCCATGAAGGCCACGCCATAGGTGGCCTCGGCCATCGTTGGGCTGAGGACGCCTGCGCGCACATCCGCGCGCACCGAGTCGACGGGCCTCTCGTGCGGTAGACCGAAGCCACCGCCGCCACCGCTGTGTCGCTGTACCACGGTCCCGCGCGGGATGGGCAGGCGGATGATCTCCTTTGCTCCGGGCCGATAGCTGGTGCCATCGGGAAAGTGGAGGGAGAAATCATTGTCAGTGCCCGCGCCTCCACCGAAGATTCCGAATCCGCCGTCGAGGTCGCCCTGGATCACGAGCGTCGGAGCGTCGCCCTCGAAGCGCCAGCGGGTCGTTGCGCCGTGCCCACCTCGCCACTTGCCGGCTCCCGCCGAATCGACCCTGAACTCGTGCTCGAGCAGGACATGGGGGTCCTGGACCTCGAAGAACTCGTAATCGTTGGTCAGCGTGGACACGCCGAAGATCGGTCCGTTGTTCCAGCCATCGAGGCCATCGCTGGCGCCGCTGCCGCCCTTCAGGGCGATGAAGTCGATGTCGCCGTAGCGCCTCCCGCGACGCGGGTCGTGGGCGGTGATCTGCAACGACATCGGACGGGTCCATCCTGCGGTGACCCGATGGGGAATCGCGGTCGAGAAGGCCTTCATGATCGCTTCCGAGTTCATGGCGCTCATGAAATTCCCGTAGTAGGTCGCGGCCGGCGGACGTGGGTTGAGCAGCGAACCCTCGGGAATCACGAAGTGCAACGGCCGGTACATCCCTTCGTTGTGCGGCATCCGAGGGTCGAGCAGCATGCTGAGGTAGGTCATGATGCCGGCCATCGTCGAGCCGAGAGGGGCATTGCAGTAGAACGGTGTCTGGGGACTGGAGCCCGAGTAGTCCATGGTGAGCTCGTCTCCAGCCACCGTCACGGTAAGGGCGATCGTCGCCGGATGCGTTGCGGCCCCGTCGGCGAAGAATGAACTCTCGCCGCGGTACACCCCATCGGGAATCCGCCGAATCTCCTGGCGCATCATCGCCTCGGTCATGTCATAGAGCGAGTGCGTGACCGTGCGGAAGCGCTCCGTTCCCATCTCGGTGACCGTCTCGCTGATGCGTTTCGCCGCCAGGCGGCAGACGCCGACCATCCCCAGCATGTCAGGCCCATCGATCTCCGGAAGCCGGAAGTTCGAGAAGATCAGCTCCCAGACATCGCGGCGAAACTCGCCGCGATCGAAGACCTTGGTGGCCGGAATGCGGAGGCCCTCGGCGAAGTAGTCGCGCGCCTCCGGGTTGCAGGACGATGGAACCGGTCCGCCGAGGTCCGCGAGGTGGCCCTTGGCGCCTGTCCAGGCGACAAGCTCTTCGCCCACGAAGACCGGGACGTAGAAGCCGGCGTCATTCAGTTGCAGGTTCCCGCCAAAGACGTCGTTGTGAATGAACACATCGCCCGGAGCGATCGCGTCCCCGAACTTGGCCACCACGTTCCGACAACCAGGATGGATGGCGAATGGGAAAAGCGCTCGAAACTCGTCTTCTTCCACGAGGTTGCCGGCGGCGTCCATGATGGCCACGCCGAAGTCATAGGCCTGGTTCTTGAGCGGCGACCGCGCCGCGCGCTGGATGCCGACCACCATACCCCGCGCGAACGATTTCAGCCGGGTGCGCAGCATCGCTGCGCCCGAGGCGAGGAGAAGGTCTCCCTCGGGCGCAGCAGCCGGTTCGCGGTGCCGGGCACGTGCCACGTGCAACCTGTCGCGCCGGGCCATGACCGCCTAGTTTGGGAGGAAGTCGTTGGTGTAGAAGTCGCGCACCGGCACCTTGTTCTGCAGCCCGCCGTAGTCGGTCAGCAGAAGGACGGTTGCCTGCCAGTCCTCCGGTGCCATCCAGCCGAGCGGCTGTCCCTCGGAGTTGATGGTGCGGATCAGCGGGACGCTCCTTTCAAACATGATCTCGATGATCGCCCGGTTGGCCTCTGGATAGGCATCCATCAGGGCATCGATCGCTTCCTCGGGATTCTCCAGAGCGTATTCCCACGAACGGACGCTGGCTTCCACGAACCGGCGGACGAGGTCCGGGTTGTCGTTGATCGTGTCCTGGTGGAAGACGAGACCATGTGCGAGCGAGTTGGTGTTCCAGTCTGCGAACTGCAGGAAGGTCACCGGCTTGCCGCTGAGGACTGGCGCCGCCGCCGCCTCCACGTTCACAAGTCCAAGGTCGACATCAATGCGGCCTTCGATCAGGGCTGGCAACAAGGCCGGCCCGTCGAGTTGGACCATCCTGACCTGACTGTCGTCGATGCCATTTCGCGTCTTGAACGCCTCCCAGGCGAGGGGGGTGCTACCAGCTGGGTTGATACCGATCGTCTTGCCTACCAGATCAGCTGGAGACTCCAGTGTGCCAAACGAGATCGCAGCGGTGGGTGACTTCTGCTGGAAGCACGCGACCATCCGGATCGTGGCGCCTCCCGCAACCACGGTCGTCATGGCGGTCGCGTCCACAAAGGCCACGAGATCATCCTTGCTGGCGACGAGCTGGGCCCCCGCGAGCGAGCCCCGGCCCTCAGCGATCGTGAGGTTGATGCCCGCGTCTCGGTAGAAGCCCTTCGCGACACCAAGAATGAAGGGGGCGTGCTTGCCGTTGATGGTGAAGTCGAGACGCAGCGTGACGTCGTCCGGCTTCGGAGTTGCTGTGGGTTCGGGGGTTGCGGCAGTCGAAGCCGCCGAGCTGGGTGCGGCAGAGACGCTGGGTTCAGCAGCCGTGCATGCACCCAGCACGAAGACCAGGAGGATGAACAGCGCCGACGTCATGCGCGTCGACTGCCCGACGCCACGCCCCTCAAGACCGCGAGTGATCTGCGACATCCGGACCTCCTCATCCTTCCGCGAGCCTGGCGCATCGGGGCTTGCAGCCACCACCCTCCGGCGTGCAGCACCTTGCTTCACTAAAAGATACCTCAAGGGCAAGCGGATGAATAGCCCACATTCGCGACGCAGGTACGACAGCTCGTCGTCTCCGGGGACGCCGGCAGAGCGATACACCACCAGGCATGTCGCGGGCAGCTCGAAGGCGCGGCGATGATGGGGCTGGGGCAGGCCCTCTTCGAGCAGATGAGGTACGACGGACCCACCCTGATCAACGGCGAGGCCCTGGACTATCGGCTTCCGATGGCCGGCGACCTGCCCGATCGATTCGTGTCGATCACCCAGGAGCAGGGCCATGGGCCGGGCCCGTTCGGGGCGAAGGGGCTGGGCGAAGCCGGAATCCTTCCCGTTGCAGCCGCAATAGCCAACGCCGTCGATGATGCGGTCGGCGCCCGTGTGACGGTCCTCCCTCTGACGCCAGAGCGGGTTCTCGCCGCGATAGACGCGACGCGCACAAATCAGTCTGTGCTTGGTCAGCACGACTAGCAGCCTCATTTCGGCCGGTGAGGGCCGACACCGACATCTTGACACCATATGTATCTTCTAATGGAGACACCGTGGGCCAAGCAACTGTCGGCTCCATGCGATGGGCAGGCCGGAGGCGGGCACCTGTGGATCCTCGACCCGCGTACGCCCTTCCCGTGTTTGTCGCCGTCCTAGAAGCGCGCGAGCTCTCAGACGCACCGATGGAGGCGGCCAATGCCCGAGGCGCATGTGAATGGCACCAACCTCTACTACGAGATACATGGCGCCGGCCCGGACGTCGTGTTCGTCCACGGTGAGGACCACGGGATCGAGCAGTTCCAGGATCAGATCCCCTACTTTGCGCGCGACTATCGATGTCTGACCTACTATCGGCGGGGGCACGGCAAGAGCGAATCGGCACCGTACGGCTACTCCCTCTGGAACCAAACGCTCGATCTGGCGGGCCTGCTGGACGCACTCGGGATTCCACACACGGCGATCGTTGCCGTCGGGATGGGAAACGCCGTGGCGGTCTCATTCACGCTCCACTTTCCTGCTCGCGTTCGGGGACTCGCCATGGTCGCTTGGTACGAGCTGGATGGGTATCCGCTCCTCGAGGAACGGCGGCGGAAGGTGCACCCGCTGTCCTTCGCCGACCTTCACCTGAAGATGTTCGAGATCCGAAGGGACGAGGGTGAGAAGGGTCTCCTGAACTTCATCCAACGCGAGACGGATTCTCTCTTCCCGATTTTTCCGGTAGCCCCCTCTCTGCGGTCGAGGATGGCGCACATGGTCGCTCAACATCCTGACCGACACTATCTGCAAGCCCTGGAGCACCTCACTTCGGTGCCCAACATGGTGCCCGAGATGGATCGGATCGGATGCCCCGTGCTTGGGATCTGTGGAAGCGACGACCCATCGCCGGACAGACCGGAGCTCCTTGCGCATCTTCCGAACTTCAAGCAGGCATGGATCGAGGGGGCTCGCCGATTCTCCCTGATGGAGCGCCCGGAGGAGTTCAACCGCATTGCTGGCTCGTTCCTTGCCACGCTGACCCCGGAGGCATCGGGGGCCACGTGACCGACCGACTGCGACCAGGGGACAGGTGCCCGAATTTCTCGATAGAGGCCGATGACTACTCGACGGTGAGCCTCGGATCGCTATCCGGCCAACGTTTCGTCCTTTATTTCTACCCGCAGGACGACACACCCGGATGCACAGCCCAGGCGTGCTCGCTGCGAGATGAATTCGAATCTTTGCGCGATCTGGTCGTAGAGACGTTTGGAGTCTCGCCGGACAGCGTGGTGAGCCACCAGAAGTTTCGCGAGAAGCACGGCCTGCCGTTCAGACTGCTTTCTGATGTGGACCATCTGGTGGCTGAGGCATTCGGGGTCTGGGTTCGCAAGACTGGTTCTGGCCCCCAAGGCATGGGCAACGAACGGACGACGTTCGTGGTCGGGCCCGATGGGCAAGTCGAGTCGGTGCTCGCCGCCGTCCGACCGGAGTTGCATGCCGCTCAGCTTCTTGACGCAGTCCGATCGAGGACCGCAGCCACCTGAACAACCGCCTGGGATCCCCCGCTACTCCCGTTGACGCCGCAATCGCCAACGCCATCGATGATGCGGTCGGCGCCCGTGTGACGGTGCTCCCCTAACGCCGGAGCGGGTTCTCGCCGCGATAGACGCGACGCGCTCGAATCAGTCTGTGCCGAGTGAGCACCGTTAGCAGCCTCATTCGACCCGTACCGAACTTGGATCTGCGGGCTGCGGCGGCGGGCGAAGAGCCCACCCGACCACCGCCAGCAGCGGGCCGGTGAGGGCCAGCACCAAGAAGACCGGCACGAAGCTCCCCGTGACGTCACGCAAACCCCCGGTCAGCGTTGAGGCGCCCGAGGACAACAGGTAGCCGACGCCCAGCGTCCCGGCGGTGAGGCGCAACCCCTCCCGGACGTCGCGAGCGTAGTCGAGGGGAAGCGTGAGCGCGATGGGGAACAGGACACCATAGGCCAGCCCCGCGATGCAGACCCAAAGGATGGCGCCATCGGGATTGACGGCGATCAGCACGCAGGAGAGCATCAGCAACAGTCCCCCCGCAACGGTGGCCCGTCGACGGGAGCCGAGCGAACGGCACCACAGCGCGACACCGATGGTGCCGACCACGGCGATCCCGTGCAGCAGTCCGAGCACTGCCCCGGCACCCGATTCCGACCATCCGGCCTCTGTCAGGCGCGCCGGCAGCCAAGTGGCCGTGCTATGGTACGCGATCGACTGTAGCCCGAACACGAGCACCAACGCGACCGAAAACTTGGGCAGGACCGTTTCACCGGCTGCCCTCTCCTGCCCGCCCACGAAGCGCCAGGCGAGCAGCCAGGCGAGACCCGCGAGGAGGACGGGAGCAGCGAAGACGACCAGAGCCGGCCGCCAACCACCCAGCCACAATGCAAGTGGGACAGCAATCGCCACAGACCCACCTGCGCCTATCTGCAAGCCCAGTGCGTAGACTCCCATGGCTCGAGCCATACAGCACTCGGTTGAGTTGACCGAGCGCGCCGGGGATCAAGGCTCCGGCCAGGCCGATGCCTATCCCTATGGGGAAGGTCGCGGCGAGCACGCCAGCGGCGTCTGCGGCCGACGCGCGCCAGATGCTGAAGATGAGCACGAGCACGAGCGATGCGCCAATCGCAGCACGTACACCGATCGCGCGCGCGGCGGTCGGCCCGATGAACGCCATGATCCCAAGGAAGAGTGCGGGGATGGCGGTGAGCCAGCCGGCAAGCGCGAACGGGATGTTCAGCTCGGCCCGCATCTGCGGGATCAGGGGTGCAACTCCGGCGAACTGAGGCCTGAGCGCGATCCCCACCAGCAGCTGAACACCGAGGATGATCGTCAGGCGTCGGGTGACTCGCGTCATGGACGCCTGCCGCGTTTCGCCTCCGGCATTGCCCGCCGGGAGGCAGGCTTGGTCACGTAGCCAGCCCGGAGATCCGCCTCCGTCCGGTCCTCGGCCCGTTCAGACTGCGGGCCGTATCCGCCGCCGCCGGTGTTCCACTTCCGAAGTACAGTGCCGGCCGGCAGGCCGGTTATGTTGGCCATAGCCGGGACATCAACCACCCCGCCATCGGGCAACGTGAGCTCGAGCCGGCCACGCGGGCTGGCCTCTCCGCCGAGCAGGCCGCGCGCACCTTCATCGCGCCCGGTGCCGAAGGCTGCCAGTTGCATCTCGTCGCCAAGCAAGACCATCTCGCAGTAGGAGCCAAGCCCGCCCCGCCATTGTCCGCGCCCCCCGGAGTCGGGCCAGTAGGCAAGCTGCTGGATCTCAGCCCACCCGTGGACGCGCTCGAACATCTCGACGTCCTCTGATTCCAGAGAGCCAGACATTCGGATGCTGCCGATGTAGTCGTAACCGTCCGTTCCCATCGTCGCGCCGCCGCCGCCCTTGCTGGGGAAGAAGAGTGGAGTAGAGAACTCCCTTCCTCGCCAGCTCCCCGAGACAGTCGTCCCCCACTGCAGCCAGCCGGCAATCACACGGTCTGGGATGGCCTCGGCGAGTGCGTCGAAGACCGCGTCGGAGATCTGGTCCGTCAGATGCAGGCAGTAGCCGACGGCCGCAGGGTACTCGGCGCTAAGGATTGAACCTGGCGCAAGGCGGATTGTGAACGGGTCGGCGAATCCGGCATTGAAGTCGACGCCGGGGCCTAGGATCATCGCCATGCATTGCAGAACGCCGCCGCGGGTCACCGTGTCCGGTGCGTTGACGAAGGTGGTTGTCTGTGGACCCGTACCGGCGAAGTCGAAGATCATCTCGTCGTCGGCAATCACGATGGTGACCCTGATCGGCACACGGGTTCCACCGCTGTCAGTGACGCTGCTTTCACCGTGGTAGGTGCCGTCCGGAAAGCGGCGCACGAAGCTTCTGACCACTTTCCGAGTCGACGTGATCCAGGCGTCGGCGAGTTCGTCAAAGGCGTTCTGACCGAAACGCTCCACAAGCTCGTGAATGCGTCGTGCGCCGATCTCGGTGCTGCCTACCATCGCCTCCAGGTCGTGCTGCACGATCTCGGGCTCACGCACGTTGGCAGAGATCAGGCGGAAGGTCTCTTCTGAGCGCGATCCTGCTTGATACAGACGAATCGGGGGGATTCGCAACGGCTCCTCCCACCGCGAGCGAGCCAGGGCGTTGTAGCCGCTGGGCACGGGACCACCCCAATCCATCATGTGACCCTTACACGCGCTCCACGCAACTAGCGAATTACCGTGAAAGACCGGGCGGACCACCGAGACGTCCATGGCGTGAGTCCCCCCGTTGTAGGGATCGTTGTGGATGTAGACGTCTCCTGGCTCTGCGTCGGAGCCCCATTGTCGAATCACTTCCAGGACGGCGGGGCCCAAGCAGAAGGCCATCAGCGGCAGGTATTGGTGCTGCTCGAGGACCCGTCCCCGGCGATCGAAGATGCCTGTAGCGAAATCCCGTGCCTCGAAGAGCACTGGAGACCGTGTCGACCGGATGAGCGTTATACCCATCTCGCGCGCAGCGTTGGTGATGAGGCGCTGAAGGAGTGCTCCGACAATGGGATCGGGTCGGGCGTTCATGAACGGGAGCCTCCGACCCGACGTCCCGTGAGGCGGACGTCCCCTCGTGCAGTGACCGCAAACGACCACCCGGGCGGAACGAAGACAGTGCTGGTCGGCAGATCGATGAGCGTGGGACCGGAGCCCTTCCGCACCAGGCCGGCAGAGCGTGGTGGGCGTTCGACACCCACCCGTGTCTCCGCCGGTTTCAGTATCGGAACCGTCCTCGGCGATTCGCTGCCCAGGAAGACCGATCGCTGCCCTGATCGAACAAGATGCAGCCCGCCGCGTGCGCGCTGGATGAGGGCACGCGGCCGCAGCTTGAGGGAGCCCCTAACCTTGATGAGGACGTTGACGATCTCGATTCGCGCCCCTTCGGACCGAAAGCCGTATGCGCCCTCGTGCGTGTCGTGGAAGCGCTCGACGAACGCCTGACGGTCGGGGCCGACGAGCTCATTCTCGGAGGCATTCACGAGCAGCTCGTGGAATTGGCCTTCATACCGAGCCTCACACTCGAGGCCGCTCGAGATGCTGGTTAAGCCGCCCGTGGATGTCCGCAATCGCTGCTCGAGCTGTTGGCGCGTGCCGCTCAGCAAGACGCGAAGAACGCTGCCGTCGATGGCGTCGAGAGTACGAACCACACTGACGGAGGTCTCATAGGAAAGGTCGCTCGCGGCCATCCCGACCGCGCACAGGACGCCCGCATGCCCGGGGATAGTGACTGAGCTAATGCCCAAGTCAGCGGCGATGTCGGCAGCGTGCAGCGGCCCAGCGCCGCCACCGGCGATGAGTGCCAGCCCTCGCGGATCGAGCCCACGCCCCACTGTCATCTCGCGGACTGCCGCCACCATCGAGCCGTTCGCAACTGTGCGAATGCCCGCTGCGCATTCCTCTGCGGACAAGCCAAGTCGCCGTGCGAGCTTGTCGATGCTCTTACGTGCACGCGAAAGCGAAAGCCGTCGCGCGTTGCCGAGGAGCGCCTTCGGATCCAGCAGCCCGAGCAGGAGGTTTGCGTCCGTGACGGTGGGTTCCGTCCCGCCCATTCCGTATGCGGCCGGCCCCGGAATCGCGCCCGCGCTCGCAGGTCCCACCTGGAGCAAACCCGTCTCGTCCACCCGCGCGATGCTGCCGCCGCCGGCACCGATCGTATGGATGTCGAGCATGGGCACACCGATCCTGTAGCGGTTTACATCACGACTTGACGTGGTTGCAACCCTCCCTCGACGGATGACGCAAACGTCGAAGCTTGTTCCGCCCATATCCACGACGATCGCGGCGGCGTTCGTGGTCGGCAGGCTCAGTTCTGCGCCCATAGGCCCGGCGGCCGGACCGGAGAGCAGGAGCTTGACGGGAACACGGCATGCTTCGGGAACGGACAGTACCCCGCCGTTGCCGCCCATGATCAGGAGTTCGCCGGCGAAGCCAAGGTCCCGCAGCCGAGCAGCAAGACCCTTGATGTAGGCGCTCGACGATGGCCCGACATACGCGTTAACGACCGTCGAGCTGGTGCGGTCGTAGAGCCGCGGTCTCCGGCTGAGTTCTGCTGACGAGGAGATGAAGAGCTCCGGCATCAACTCCGTTACCCACAATCGTGAGCGCTCTTCGTTCGACGGGTTGAGTGCCGAGTGCTTATACGCAATGGCGATTGCCTCGGCCCCGCTGGCGACCAGGGCACGGGCAGCCTCAGCAACTTGGCTTCGCTTCACGGGCACGCGCAAATTGCCGTCTCTCTCCGTCTCCTCGTCGATCTCAAGACGCATGTGCCGCGGTGCCAGTGGTTGCGCGTTGACGAGGTGACTGTCGAAGGTTGACTCGCGCCGGCCTCCGCGCATCTCGACGATGTCCCGGAACCCCCGTGTGGTGATAAGCCCAACGGCCGCGCCTGTGAGCGTCAGAAGCATATTCGTGGCGATGGTGCTTCCGTGAAAGATGAGGTGAGTCCGCCGCAGCAGGTCGCTCACATCCGCGAGGCCGATGCTGGCCGCAATCTGCCGCATGCCCTCAATCACGTCGGCGCCCGGTTCGTCGGGCCTGGACGGCGTCTTCTGCGTCCACATGCCCTTCGGGCCCACGCAGATCACGTCAGCAAACGTCCCACCTACGTCGATCCCGACGATCAAGTCAGCCAATGTGCGTGCTCCCGATCTTGGGGTGCGATGCCTCAACGTCGTAACGTAGACTCTCTTGGGCGGCTCGCTCATGCCATCGCCGTCCAGCAAGACGCCACGGGTCTTGGCAAAGTATCTCGGAAACGAGACACTATTGGCCGCTTCCTTGCGTTGTCAAGGCACCACGGGGAGATGCGAATGCCAATCGCCCGCGTAAACCGGACTGGCCTCTACTACGAGCTGCACGGGGAGGGTCCAGACTTGGTGTTCATGCACGGGGAGAATCACGGCATCGAGATGTTCGAGCAACAGGTGGCTCACTTCTCCCCGCACTACCGATGCCTGACGTACTACCGACGGGGCCATGGACGCAGTGAGTCGGCCCCGTACGGGTACTCGCTGTGGAACCAGACCTTGGATCTGCTCTGCCTCCTCGACGAGTTGGCCCTTGATCGGGTCGTGCTGATCGCGGTGGCGATGAGCACGCCCATCGCGGTGACCTACACCGTCCGCAACCAGGCACGCGTGGCTGGGCTCGTCCTCGCTTCTTGGTACGAGCTGGACGGCTACCCCAAGCTGGAAGAGCGGAGGCAGGCCTTGACTCCGTTCCCTGAACTCAACCTGAAGATGCATGAGATCCGTCGGCAGGGCGGCCAGGCGGCCCTCGAGGCGTACATGGAGCACGCCACCCAGACGGAGTTCCCGATCATGCCGGACGACCCGGCAGCGCGCACCATGCTCATCCGCATGTTCACCAACCACCCACCAGAACGCTACCTGCATGCGGCGGAGTACTACTCCTCGCTCCCCTACCTGATCCCTGAACTGCGCCAGGTCGAATGCCCAGTCCTGGGAATCTGCGGTGACAGTGACCCATCGCCGGACCGACCCGCACTGGTCGCAGGCATGCCGAACTTCCGTCAAGCCTGGGTGAAAGGCGCACGGCGATTCCCCGCGGTTGAGCAGCCTGAGGCGTTCAACAATGTATTGGCCGACTTCTTCCGGTCCGTGGAGGTAGTTCCGTGAGTGTTGCTAGACGACGACTGGTGACGTCGGAGCTGGACCCCCTGGGCGCCCGGGAATGAACCGAATTGCGGTGGCTGCTGCCAGGACCTGGAGCCCGATCGCGCCCACGAATGGCCACGGAAATCCGGCGATTGAGATCACAGCGCCCCACAGGGCTCCGCCGAGTCCATAGGCCAGCTGGAATCCCACGGTGTAGGTGGCGATTGCCGATCCGAGGCGTCCCGGGGGTGCCAGATCAATTGTCGCCGCGCCAACTGCGCTGATCACCAGGGAGTTGGCCGCAGCCACGCAGACGGCGGCGACGACGAACGTCGTCATCCCCCCCGGGACGATGCCGATCGCCAGTCCGAGTGATGCTAGCCCGCAGCCAACGGCGACGCTGGCACGCCGACCAACCTTGTCCGAGAGGCGACTGGTGACCAGGGGCGCCAAGGCCAGTGTCAATCCGAAGGCCGGATACAGCAGTGCGAGCCCCCCCGCTCCGGCGCCCACCGTCTCGACAAAGATGGGCGCGAACACCAGGAACAGCATCTGACTGGAAATGAACGCCGCCACGATCACCATCGACGGAACAGCGATTGGTTCGAAGATGCGCGAATACCATCGCCGCTCGGCTTCCTGCCCTTCCGACACGATGGAATCGCGAGCCTTGCTTGCCCCTCGTACCGATAGCGGAAGCGACCAAGTGCCGAGGAGCCCGACGGCACCAAGGAGAGCGGCAAAGAGGAACACGATGCCGTCCCCCACCCCGAGTAACCAGAGTCCAATGCTTGGCCCAATCAGCAGTCCGACAGCGCGGATGGTGGTCGAGTACCCCGACGCCTCCCCACGGCGGTGAGCCGGAGCAAGGCGGGCGAGCACGACATTGGTAGCCGTACCGTACATCGCCCATCCTGACCCCTGGCCGAACCTCGAAGCCGCCGCCATGAATAGCCCGGGGAACAGGTAGCCGAGCGGTCCTATCGCAAACAGCAGCGCCCCGACGCGTAGCACAATCTCATGGCCTCGCTTGTCGATGAAGCGCCCGATGAAGGGTCGAAGGGCGATCGAGGGAATCGCGTAGAGCGCGGTCACCAGACCGATGAACAGGGCGTCGCCACCGCGAGCGAGAATGATCAGAGGGACGACGGGCAACATGAGCCCCTCGAGGATCCACCCCAGCAGCATCAGGCCCAGGACCGACAGGAACGGCTTAGTACGCAACATCAGTTGCGGTTGTCACGCACACCGAAGACTGGTTGGCGACAGTCGTCGCGCGGCCACGACACTCGCCTGCCGCACCCTCCTCACTGGCAGTCGCCGCGGCGTAGCCGGAGGGTTTCGACGCCGCTCGTGAAGGGTTCCCTCCACCATGCAATGGGTTGACACCAGATGTATCTTCCTATGGAGACACTGTTCCGTATAGTGGGGGCGGAGGTAGTCATCGTGGATCGTCGACGCGCGTACGCCCTTCCCGTTCTCATTGCCCTCCTCTTGACGGCCTGCGGAGGCAACGGGCAAGCGTCCCAGGAAGCCTCTCAATCGGCGGCACCGCCAACTGAAGTTGAGGTGCTGGTGCCGTTCCCGTATCCCGGGATGCTACGACCCGGTCTCCTCATGGCGCAGGATCGCTTCTTCGAGGAAGAAGGCCTGGACGTCACGGTGACGACGGTCGATGGCTCCTCGGTTGTGGCTCAGCAGCTGATCGCCGGCAACGCGATCATTGGCCTCCTGGACGTGGCGAGCATCTTGACCGCGAACGCCGATGGTCATGAAGTTCGAGCGGTCGCGGGATTCAACAAGGGCACGTTCAGCATCGTGGTCCCAGACGACTCCGACGTCACCAGCGTTGCCGATCTGGAGGGCCTGACGCTTGGCGTCACTGACCTCAGCGGCGGCGAGATGAACCTGGTGCGTGCCGCGCTTGCGGACGCCGGGCTCGAACAGGATGTAGACGTCACGATCCTGGCCGTCGGTGAGGGCGGTCCTGCATCATTCCTCGCTCTGCAGGATGGGACGGTCGATGCGTTCGCCGGAGCCATCAACGACTTCGTGGCGCTCGAGAGCGAAGGGCTTGTTGCCCGGTCGATCGTGGCTGAGAAGTACCAAGGGCTCCCGGCTGGAAACTGGGTGGTCATGCAGAGCACGCTGGATGATCCCGAGCTTCGGGACACGGTTATCCGCGTTATTCGTGCTCACGCCAAGGGCCTTGTCTTTGCCGATGAGAACATCGACGCGGCTGTGGCTGTCGGCTGTGAGATCGTGCCCGAGCAGTGCGAGGATCAAGCCAGAGCCAAAGTAACCATGACCCGTGGGCTGGACACCAACCGCCCCAATGGGGACAACCCGTGGGGCTTCAACGACCACGATGCATGGACGACGACACAGGACACACTGCTCACTGATGTCCCCCCGTTCGACGTCACCGTGGCAGCACCCAACGACCTGAGCGAGGCGATCAACGACTTCGACGAGAGCGCGGTCCGAGCAGCAGCGCAGGCGAGCTAATCGGCGGGCTACCCGACTCCTTGCAGTCGGGTAGCCCCAGGCACCTTCGTCTTCGGCGATTGTCTCCGCCCGCCCGCGGCTGACGATCGCCGAGGTCGGGCGATCGTTTATAGGTGGACGGTAGGGAGCGCGCGTGAGGCCAGTCGTCGAAGTCGCCAACGTCGGCAAGCGGTACCTAACACGCAGCGGGCCAGTCGACGCGGTCCATGACGTGAGCTTCACGGTTCAACCAGGCGAACTGGTCTCGCTGGTTGAACCCAGCGGCTGCGGCAAGTCGACACTCCTCAAGATGATCGCCGGGCTGATTCCGCTCGACGGCGGTTCGATCCACGTGAACGGCAGCCCGGCCGGGCCGGGACGAGCCGAGGTTGGGATCATGCTGCAGTCTGCGGTCCTGTTTCCATGGCGGACCGTCATGGAGAATGTCCTTCTGCCCATCGAGGTCTTTCACAAGGACAAGAAGAGCGGCCTGGAGCGCGCGAGTAGAGATCCTGGACCTGGTAGGGCTCACAGACTTCGGGGCGAAATATCCGCGTGAGCTCTCAGGCGGGATGCAGCAGCGGGCTTCACTCAGTCGTTTGCTCGTCTACGACCCGTCCATTCTTCTCATGGACGAGCCATTCGGGGCCCTGGATGAGTTCACCAGGCTGCGACTCAACTTCGAGCTTGCCTCGCTCCACGAGCGGTTCAACAAGTCGGTGGTGTTCGTCACACACAACATCTCCAGCAAGGACGTACTGGTCAAGCGTACGCA
>CAVVPF010000011.1:0-53482 GCA_963750025.1 uncultured Chloroflexia bacterium | reverse complement strand
GTGTCCTCCTACTTGGTTCAGTCTCGGTGCGCTTGCTTCGACAGTGGATCTGGTGACGTGGCGGCGGTGATCGCCGTCGCCTTCGGCGCGCTCTTTCAGGCGTGGAACGGGGTGTGGGCCTGGACGGAGCCGCTCTTCCGCTTCTTCTGGCCGGCCCAGGCGTTGCTGTACGGCGTCTGGCTGCTGCCCGGCGTGCTCGCCGCACTGGTCGTCAGGCGGCGGGGCGCCGCCTTCTTCGGTGGTTTCGTGGCTGCGGCCGTCTCGCTGCTGCTCGGCTCGCCGTACGGGCTCGACAGCCTGCTGTCCGGAGCCGTGCAGGGAGCGGGAGCCGAGCTGGTCTTCGCCTTCGCCCTGTATCGGTCCTGGGGATTGCCGGCTGCCCTGCTGGCCGGCGCTGCCTCGGGGATCGGCGCCTGGCTGCACGACGTGCCGATCTACTACCCGAAGGTGGATATCGGGCTGCAGCTCGCCTACGGTGCCTTCATCCTGCTGAGCGGCGCGATCGTGGCCGGCGCCGGGGCCTGGATCCTGACGCGCGCCCTGGCCGAGACCGGGGTCCTGGCGCCCTTCGCATCGGGGCGGCGGCAGCGGCCGGTCTGAAGGATTCGCTGCGGTCGATGGGCGAGACTCGGCCGGCCGCCATCGAGGTCATGGGCTGGGGCTGGCGGCACGCCGGGCGCCGCGACTGGGCGCTCCGTAACCTCGACCTGCGCATCCGCGCGGGGGAGCGGGTCCTCCTGCTCGGTCCGTCTGGCGCGGGCAAGTCGACCCTTCTGGCAGGGCTCGCCGGGCTCCTGGACACGGCCGGCGGAGGGGAGGCCGAGGGTGAGCTGCGGATCGACGGGATTGACGCCCGCCATGCGCGTGAGCGCGTCGGGATCGTCTTCCAGGACCCGGAGACCCAGCTGGTGATGGCGCGCGCCGGGGATGACGTGGCCTTCGGGCTGGAGAACCGATCGGTCCCCGCCGAGGCGATCTGGCCGCGGGTCGACCGGGCGCTGGCCGACGTCGGGTTCCGATACGGGCGCGACCGCCCGACCGCCGCCCTCTCCGGTGGCGAGCAACAGCGCCTTGCGCTGGCGGGGGTCATCGTCCTGCGACCCGGGCTGCTGCTCCTGGACGAGCCGACCGCCAACCTCGACCCCGACGGGGCCCGGCTGGTCCGCGCCGCCATCGCCGGGCTGGCCGCCGGCGCCGGCGTGACGATGCTGCTGGTCGAGCACCGCATCGACGAAACGCTCGACCTGGTCGACCGCGCCATCGTCCTGGCACCCGGCGGCGTGGTCGCCGACGGAACGCCGGCCGAGGTCTTCGCTGCACACGGCGACCGACTGGCTGCGGCCGGCGTGTGGGTCCCCGGCCATCCCATTCCGGCGCCCAAGCGCGTGCCCCACGCAAACTCCGAGGTCCTGATCGAGGCTCGGCAGGCAGGCTTCCGTTATCCGGGCGCGGATCGCTTCGCCCTTGCCGAGGCCGATCTCGACCTGCGGGCGGGCGAGGCGCTGGCGGTGGTGGGTCCGAACGGGTCAGGCAAGTCGACGCTGGCGATGTTGCTCGGAGGGCTGCTGCGCCCAAGCGCCGGCAGCGTCACAGCCGGGCCGGGAATCGCGCCGGGGCGCGGGGGCGCCCCGCTCTGGGCGTGGGAGGCGCGGCGGCTGGCCGGCGCCATCGGATCGGTCTTCCAGGATCCCGAGCACCAGTTCCTGACCGGCCGTGTCCGGGACGAGCTGGAGCTCGGCCCGCGGCGGCTCGGGCTCGGGGAGGTTGAGGCGGTCCGTCGCTCGAATGAGCTGCTGGAGCGCCTGCACCTCGGCCACCTCGGCGAGGCGAACCCGTACACGCTGTCGGGTGGTGAGAAGCGACGTCTCTCGGTGGCGTCCGTCCTGGCCACGACGCCGGTTGCCCTGATCCTGGACGAGCCCACCTTCGGGCAGGACCGGCGCACCTGGGGGGAGCTGCTGACGCTGCTGGCGGCGCTGCGGGACGACGGGCGAGGGGTCGTGGTCGCCACGCACGATCTCCCGTTCGCCGCCGCACTCGCCGATCGAACCGCGAGCGTTCACGCCGCCCGCCTGACGGCCCCCTAGACCGATGCGCCTGCTCGTCCCTCTGGTGCCCGAGCGCGGCGCCGTCTTGGCCCGCGCCAACCCGGTCGCCAAGCTCGCCGCCGCCGCGGTGCTGATGCTCGCCGCGCTCCTGGCGGTCGACCTGATCACAGCTATCCTGCTCCTCGCGGGTGAGCTGACCGCCGTCCCGTTCAGCGGCCTGCGCGCCGCGGCGCTGGCACGTCGCGGATGGCCGCTGGTCCTGGTGGCGGTCGGGATCGGGCTTGCCAACGGCCTCTTTCCCGCCCAGTCGGGCGGCAGCCCGCTGGTGGCCATCGGTCCATTGCGTCCCAGCGGTGTGAGCCTCCTGGTCGGGCTTGGGCTCGGTCTGCGCCTGATGGCGATCTCGTTTGCCGGGCTGCTGGCGCTGGCGACCACCGACCCGACCGACCTGGCCGATGCGCTCGGCCAGCAGCTGGGCCTTTCGCCACGCTTCGCGATCGGCACGCTGGCGGCTGCGCGGCTCGCGCCGCTTGTCGCGGTGGAGTGGCAGACGCTCGGCCTTGCGCGGCGGGCGCGTGGCGTTACCGCGGGTCGCAACCCGGTCGCCGCGGCGCGCCTCTTCGGAGGTCGGCTGCTTGCCCTGTTGGTCGGTGCGATCCGTCGCGGCACCCGGCTGGCGACCGCCATGGAGGCGCGGGGCTTCGGCGCGGCACTACCGCGAACCTGGGCGCGAACCCAGGCGATGCGCGGCGCCGACTGGGGGCTGATCGCTGGGGCGGTGCTGCTCGCCGCCGGCGCATCGGGGCTGAGCCTCGCCCTGGGCAGCTGGCGATTCATCTTCGGGTAGGCGCGTCCGGGTAGGCGCACGGAGCCGCCCACGACCGCCTGCCGTGGCGCACGACCGAACCGGTGCTCGGCATCGGAGCACATGGGCAGGGATAGGGTCCGGAAGGTGTCGCATCTCGGCCGCGCTGCTCCGATACCGAGAATTCGGCCGGGATGGCGCTCGTTCTTGGCCCATGCGCTCGCATGCCGAGCACCGCCTGAGGCCCCTCCGGCCTCAGATCTCGGGTCGGGTGCCGAGAAACGGTTCGAGCCAGGTCGGCTGATGCTGCACGCCCACGTAGCGTGCCGGATCGAAGGGCGCGAGGGGCAGCGTCCGGGCCGCTCCATCGGCGATCAGCTCGGCCAGCAGCTGTCCCATGATCGGCGCATAGGGCAGGCCGTGGCCGGTCAGGCCGCAGGCCAGGTAGCCGCCGGGGACCGGGGTTCCATCCTCGGCCGGCAGGCGCCCCATCATCGGGATCTCCAGCGAGGCGAAGTCGAGCAGCCCGGCCCAGCAGCGCACGATGCGCGCATCCCGGGCCGCGGGATGGATCCGTCCCAGCAAGCCCGCCAGCGAGGGTGGCACCTGAGGCCGCACCGCCATCGAGTACGACCCGATCCCCATCCCCTCATCGACCTGCGCGTAGCCACCGATCAGCAGCTCACCGGTGCGGAGCTGGCGCCAGTACTCGTTGCACAGGTTCGTCTCGAAGGCGCGAGTGAGCAGCGGCGGGAGCGGCTCGGTGACGCACACGTGCTCACGAATGGGGGTCAGGTTGGCCGCGATATGCGGCACCAGCCAGGGCGACCAGGCGTTCGTCGCCAGGAGCACTGCCCCGGCGGCCACCTCGCCGTGGGAGGTGGCAACGCCGGCGACTCGACCGGATCGGGCCAGCAGTCGCTCCACGCGGACGCCGGTGACGACCGTCGCGCCACTCGCCCGGGCCGCCTCCAGCAGGGCGTAGACCAGCCGGATCGGGTGCAGCTGACCGTCGCGCGCGGTCCACTTGGCGCTGCGCACGTGGCTGGCGTCGACCTCCGGGGCCAGCTCGTGGAGCTCCTCGCGGCCGATGATTCGTACCTCGAGACCCTCGGCGGCCTGCAGCTCCGCCATGCGACGGCCGTGCACTTCGTCGGCCTCGTTGGCAAGCAGGTCGAGCGATCCGATCCGGTCCCAGGCGACGCCGCCCGGCAGAGCCTCATCCAGCTCCTCGAGGAGGTCGAGCGAGCGCATCGTGTAGTCGAGGACCGACCGACCGCCGGCCTCCTGGACCAGCCGCGTGACCCGAGGGAAGTGTCCACCGAGCCCCGCCAGCGCCATCCCGGCCAGCCGCCCGGAGGCCCCGCTCGCCGGAGCGTTAGCCTCGATCACCAGTGGCCGCATCCCCGCGCGCGCCAGGCGGTAGGCGGCCGAGGCTCCCATCATTCCGGCGCCGACCACCACCACCTCGGCGGCCGCGGGCAGCTGCGCCTCGGGGTCACGGGTGAAGGCGACCGGCTCGGGCGGCGGGGCGAAGAGCGGCGCGGCGGTCATCGGGGGGCGAGTGTACCCTCGTGGCATGCCGCGCTTCGAGGAGCTCCGCGTCAGCGCGGGCGACGCAACGTTGGTGGGGACCCTCACCCTGCCGGACGAGCCGCCGCCTCCAGATCGTCGGGAGCGCTACCCCAACGTGCTCCTGCTGCCGTCCTGGCTGCCTCGTGGCCGCGACGGCGCCTACGACCAGGCCGGCCACCCGACCTGGTTCGAGGCCGATCCGCCGCCGGCGGGGCCACTCGGCCGGCTGGCGGACGCCCTGGCCGCGCGCGGCGTGGCGTCTTTGCGCTGCGACCCACGGGGGTGCGGCGCCTCCGACGGCAGCTGGGAGGCGACCGATCTGTTCACGAAGATCGACGATGCGCGCGACCAGGTGGCCGCCATGCGGGCGCACCGCGCGCTTGACCTGCGGCGCAGCGGGATCATCGGCCACGGGGAGGGGGCGACCCTCGCGCTGTCCGTTGCGATCGGCGACCCGGCCATCTCGGCGCTGACTCTGATCGGAGCCTCGGCGCGATCCTGGCGCGACACGCTGCGCCGTGCGGGTGCCGCGCGAGGGCGGAGCGGCACGGAGCGGCGCCACCCGATCGTGGCCGTCCTGGACCGCTGGGCGGAGGACCTCCTTGAGCGCGCCGAACGGCGCGAAGCGACCTTCGAGCTTCGACTGCCCAATGGCGAACGCGTGGCCATCTCCCTGGCCGGTGTCGAGCAGGCGATTCACACGGCGCCGCTGGCGCTGGCCACCATGTTCGACCGATCGGTGACGTTCGTCCATGGCTCGCTCGACCAGTGGAGCGACCCCGACGAATCGGCCCTTCTGGCGAACGCCGTCCGCCACGAGCAGGAGCCTCCGAAGGTCCAGCTGGTGCCGGGCGCGGGCCACGACCTGGCCGAGGTCGGCGACGCCGTCATCGGTGAGCTGGCCGACGACCTGGCGGCCCGCCTCCAGCCACGCGACCTGCCCCCGGTGCTGCTGGCGATCGAGGAGATGGGTTGAGGTACGATGCGACCGTGAGTCACCCGCAGCCTGGCACCCCCGCCCCCCGCTTCAAGATGAGCGCCGACGACGGATCGACCGTCTCCAACGACACGCTCGCCGGCCGCCAATTCGTCCTGTACTTCTACCCCAAGGACGACACCCCCGGCTGCATCGTCCAGGCTTGCTCGCTGCGCGACAACTTTGGACGGGTGACGGACACCGGGGTCGAGGTCTTCGGTGTCTCGCCCGACTCGGTCTCCAGCCATGTCCAGTTCCGAGCCAAGTACGACCTGCCCTACCGCCTCCTCGCCGATGTCGGGCACGAGGTGGCCGAGGCGTACGGGGTGTGGGTCGAGAAGACGTTCGCCGGGAGGACCTACCGGGGGGTGGAGCGCAGCAGCTTCATCATCGGCACCGACGGACGCATCGAGCACGTGCTGGCCCGCGTCAAGCCGATCGAGCATGTCGACCAGGTGCTGGAGGCCCTCGCCTCGTGAAGAGCATGCTGCTGACCGCAGCGGTGGCCGCGGCCGGGCTGGCGGTGGTGGCTGCCGTGATCGGTCTCGACTGGATTCTGATGCGATGATCTGGATCGCGATCGCCGCGACGCTGGTCGCCTGGTTCATCGGCCTGCTGGCGGCCCAGGGTCCGCTCGTCAACCTGCTGCTGGTGGTCGCCGCGGTGCTGCTGGTGGTGCAGGTCATCAACGAGCGCGAGGATCAGGCCTGACCGATGTGGACCAGCGTCGTGCCTGTGATCCTGGTGCTGACCTGGTTCCTGGCGCTGATCGGCGGCTACGGCTTCGGCGGCTGGGTGCATCTGCCGCTGGTGCTGGCCCTGCTCATCTTCCTGTCGGCCCCGCTGCGCGGTCGGGCCGAATAGGTCCGGCGGCCGTCCGCGACGGTCGAGCTGTCGCGCCAGCGACTACGCTTGCCGCTCAGTGAGACTGCTCCATTTCGCCGACCTTCACCTCGACGCGCCGTTCGCGTGGGCGCGCCCCGAGACCGCGCGGCTGCGCCGCCGAAATCGACGCGAAACGCTGACCCGCATCATGCATCTGGCCGACGCCGAGCAGGTCGATGCCGTCCTGTGCGCCGGCGACCTGTTCGAGCACGAGCGCTTCTCGGCCGACCTGCTCGAGTTCCTTCGCGCCAGCTTCGGTCGGACCGATCGGCGCATCTTCCTCGCCCCGGGCAATCACGACTGGTACTCCGAGCGCAGTCCGTATGCCCTGGTCGAGTGGCCGGCCAACGTGCATATCTTCAGCGAGGGACGCCTGGCGCCCGTCGAGCTGACCGACGGGCTGACCCTGTGGGGCGCCGCACATCGCGCGCCCGCCAACACCGACGACCTGTTCGCTGGTTTCCGGCCTGATCGTGCCGGCGTGCATCTCGCCCTCGTTCACGCCTCGGAGCGCGGCGCGCTGGTGTTCCAGGAATCGGGCAAGCAACCCCACGCTCCCTTTGAGGCCAGCGAGATCGAGGCGGCCGGCCTGGCGCACGCGTTTCTGGGTCACTATCACGTGGCCCGCGACGCCGAGCGGCACACGTACCCGGGCAACCCCGACCCGCTGGAATTCGGCGAGTCGCCCGGTCGCGGGGTCGTGCTCGCCACTCTGGCCAGCGACGGGAATATCACCCGTGAGCGCCGCTCGGTGGCGGTCAGCGAGGTGCACGACATCGAGGTTGCGCTCGACGGCTGCGAGCACTCCGATGACGTGCACGGCCGGCTGGGGGACGCCCTCGCCGGCCTGGCCGGATCGGTGCGGGCCACCCTGATCGGGGAGGTGGGGCCCAAGGTGCAGGTCGACCTCCACGAGCTGCGCACCCTCGGCGCCCACCTGGACGGGCTGCTGCTGCGCTCGGGGAGGCTCGGGGTCGGCTACGATCTCGAGGAGATCGCCGCCCAGCCGACCGTGCGTGGCCAATTCGCTCGCGACGCGCAGGAGATCGAGGACGAGGAGCGGCGTCGGCGGGTCACGCTGACCGGCCTGCGCGCGCTCGACGGCCGCAGCGATCTCGAGGTCGCCTGAGCGATGTGGATCGAACGGGTGATCGCCCGCGCGTTCGGTCCGCTCGTCGACCAGACCCTGGAGCTTGCGCCCGGCATGACGGTGGTGGGCGGGCCGAACGAGGCCGGCAAGACGAGTTGGCACGCCGCGACCCGCCTGGCCATCACCGGGGTGCGACGTGGCCCGGGGCGTACCCGCGAGTCGACTGCGGTCGAGGAGCGGCATCGGCCATGGGACCAGCCAGACCGCTGGGAGGTGGAGGCGCGCCTGCACCTGGATGACGGCCGCACCATCGACATCAGCCAGGACCTGGCCGGCAAGGTGGCCTGCCGGGCGCTGGATATCGTGCTGGCCGAGGATGTCTCCAGCGAGATCATGGACGGCACGCCGGACGCCTCTCGTTGGCTCGGCCTCGACCGGGACTCGTTCGCCACCACGGTGTCGGTCAACCAGGCCCAGATCCTGGCCGTGGCCGACAACGCCGCCGCTTTGCAGGAGCAGATGCAGCGAGCCGCGGCCACCCGCGGCACCGATGCCACCGCCGCTGAAGCGATCGAGCGTCTGAAGGCCTTCCGCAAGGAGGCGGTGGGCGCCGACACGGTCGTTGCCAAGGGGCCGCTGCGCGCCGCCATGCGCGAGCTCGACGCGGCCGATGCGTTGCTGGTGGAGGCGCGCCGGCGCCACGCGGCGTATCTCGACCGCAGCGCCCAGCTCGAGGAGGCCGAGCAGCAGCTGGCCGCGGCGCAGCGCCAGGCGGCGATCCTGGAAGCGGCGGCTGCGCGGCGCCTGACCGACGAAACGCGGCTTCGGGCGGACCGCGCCGCCGAACTGTCGACCCGCCACCCGACGCGGCCGGCCGCGCTGCAGGCACGCGACGAGCTGGCGGATCAGGTGGCCGCCGCCCTGGCCGCCTGGCAGCGTCGCCAGGCGCCGGTCGCCTTGGAGGGCCCTTCCAGCCTTGCACTGGGCGAACGGCTGGCCCAGCTTCCCGAGACACCGGCAGGCGATCGACGGCCGGCTGCCGAGGTGCAGGCAGCGCTGCGGGGGCTGGACCTGGCCGAGGAGGCGGTGCGGCTGCACGCCGAGCCGCCGCAGCCGGCGGCCGTCGCGCCAGACATTGCACGCGGCGCGCCTTCGCCCTTCATCCCGGCAGTTGCCGCCGGCCTCGCGGCGCTCTCCGGTGTGGTTGCCCTGTCGACGGGGCAGTCGCTGGCGGGAGTGGCGCTCCTTCTGGTGGCTGTCGGATTGGCGAGCCTGGCCTGGCGGCAGGGCGAGGCGGCTCGCCGGGCGGCCGCAGGCGCATCGGCCTCCGGCGCCTTCCAGGCCCAGCTGGCCGCCGGGTGGGAGGCGCAGCAGGATCAGCTGACCGCCGCCGCGGAAGCGGCCGGGGAGGCGCTGCGGGCCGCACTGCGGGATCGGGGAGCGCCGGCCGACGGGGACCCGCGCACCGCGATGGCCACCTATGAGGCGGCCTGCCTCGAGCGCGAGCAGCAGGTCCAGGCGGCCGCCGGCCGTGAGGCGCTCCAGCAGGCCTTCGCCGCCCAGCTGGCGCTCGAGGAGTCGGCGGCGCACGGTCAGCGCGCCGCGGCGGAGACGGAGGCGGGGCTTCGGGCAGTGGCCACGCAGGTCGGCGCGACCGCGGATGGCGTGGCACCGCAGCTCCTCGTCGAGCGGCTGGTGGCCTGGCGGGGCGAGCGCGCCGCCGAGGCCCGCGCCCGCGAGCAGGCGATCCTGGAATGGCAGGAGTTGCAGGGCCTGCTCGCACGGGGGACGCTGGCCGACCTCCAGGCGGAGGCGGCGCAACGGGCGGAAGCGGCCAGCCGCCTGAGCGGCTCCTTGCCTTCCGGAGCGACGCTGCCGATGGGCGATCTCGGGGCAGCTGCCGAGGAGGCGGGCCGGGCGATGGTGCAGGCCAGGCAGGGGGTCGACGCGCTCACCGGCGAGCTGCGCGTCCTGAAGGCCGACCTGCCCGAAGTGGCCGAGGCAGAGGAGCGGGTCGACGCGGCGCGCCGCGAGCGGGAACGAGTCAGGGAGCTGGCCGAGGTGATCGACCAGACGCTGGTCCTGCTCGAGGCCGCCGAGCGGCGCGTGCATCGTGACCTGGCGCCGGTCCTGGCGGCCTCGATCCAGCGCTGGCTGCCGAAGGTCAGCGGTGGTGCCTACCTCGAGGCGGGGGTGAATCCGCGCGACCTGTCGGTCGAGGTCAAGGAGGCACGCAGCGGGCAGTGGCGCGAAGCGCGCCTCCTATCCGAGGGCACCCGCGAGCAGATCTACCTGCTGCTGCGCGTGGCCATGGCCGAGCACCTGGTCAGCACCGACGAGACTGCCCCGCTCCTCCTCGACGAGGTCACGGTGCAGTCCGACGGCGTGCGCAAGCGGGAGCTGCTGGGCGTCCTGCAGGCCCTCAGTACGGACCGCCAGGTGATCCTCTTCACCCACGACGACGATGTGATCAACTGGGCGACCGCGGCGCTTGACCCGACCCGCGACAAGCTGGTGCGGCTGGCCGGCTGGTAGGATTGCCGCCCATCTGACCACCGCCACCAGCCAACCGATGCCGAACGACAAGCTGCCCACCCCCGAGCGCGTCCTGGTCGTCGCCGCACATCCCGACGACATCGAGTTCGGAGCGGCGGGGACGGTGGCCCGCTGGGTCGCCGAGGGTGCGGAGGTCCGCTACCTGCTGATGACCCGCGGCGACAAGGGGAGCGATGACCCGGCCGCCGATCCGGCGCAGATCGCGGTCGTGCGCGAAGGCGAGCAGCGGGCGGCCGCCGCCGAGATCGGCGTGGCGGGGGTCGACTTCCTGGACGAGCCCGATGGCCAGGTGGAACCCAGCCTGCGACTGCGCGAGCGCGTCACCCGCGCCATCCGCGCATTCCGTCCCGAGATCGTGATGAGCCACGACCCGACCGTCCTGTTCGTCAACAACGAGTGGGTCAACCATCCTGACCACCGGGCGGTGGGCACGGTAGTGGTCGACGCCGTCTTCCCCACCGCGCGCGACCCGCTCAACTTCCCCGAGCACCTGGCCGCCGGGCTGCAGCCGTGGAAGGTGGCCGAGCTCTTCCTGTGGAGCACCAACGAGGCGAACCAGCTGGTCGATATCGGCGCCACCCTGGAACGCAAGATCTCAGCGCTCAGCGCTCACGCCAGCCAGTTCCGCGACTTCGGCGAGACGGCGCGCTGGCTGCGCCGTGGCGCGGAGGAGCTGGGTGAGCGGGCCGGCTATCGGGCCGCGGAGGGCTTCCGCCGAGTGATGCTGGCCCGATGAGGAGCTCGCCAGCCAAGGCGCGCCTCATGGTCCCATTCATGACGCTCGCGCTGGTGCTGGCTGCCTGCAGCGCGACGCCGACCACCAGCCTCCGGCCGAGCGCTTCGCCATCGCCCGCGCCGGATGAGACGCTCAGCGAGGCGCTGCTGGTGGCGCGCAAGTTCGTGGTCAGCTGGCGCACCCACAATTGGGGCCGCCTCGTCGAGTTGGTGGCACCCGCGGATCGCGACGACTACACCCCCGACGGGATCGAGCAGCTGCTGCGCGACTTCAACCAGATGGCCCGCGTCGGCCGGCTTGACGGTTCGGCGGGACCTGCGTTGCCGACCAGCCTGCCGCCCGACGGGACGGTCGAAGGGCCGGTGCGCGCCATCGCGGTGCCGATCCGGCTCTCCTTCGAGACCGATCGCTTCGGCGTGGTCGCTTTCCAGCGGTCCCTGTTGCTGACCCACACCCCGGAGGGCTGGCGCGTGCGCTGGCGGCCCTCGATCCTCTTCCCCGCCCTGGGCGACGATGGGCACCTGGCCGTGGAGCGAAGTCTTGGGCCGCGGGGTCGCATCCTGGCCGAGGACGGGACCGTCTTCGCCGAGACGCGGGCCGATGGCCAGCGGGTCTACCCCCAGGAGTGGCTGGCGGGCCAGACCATCGGCTACGTCTCACCGGTCACCGCGGACGACCTGGCCACCCGGGGCGACGCCGATTACCGCGCCGGCGACGTGATCGGGCGCAGCGGCCTGGAATCGGGCGCCGAGGCGCTGCTGCGCGGCTCGCCCGGCTTCGTCCTGTCGGCGATCGCTGCTGGCGGCGAGCCGAAGTCCGTCCTTGAGCGCTCCATGGTGCCGGGCGCCGACCTGTCGATCACCATTCGGCCGGACCTTCAGCGCGTGGCCGAGGCTGCCATCAAGCGCTACCACGAGGCCGCCACCGTGGTCCTCGACCCGTCGAGTGGCGATGTCTGGGCGCTCGCCTCGGCGCCGCTCTTCAACCCCAACGCGATGACCCTGCGCACCACCCTGGATGGGCGTCGGCTCGACCCGCCCGCCGCGGTGGCGCTCCGCAATCACGCCGTGCGATCGGCCTATCCGGCGGGCTCGTCATTCAAGCCGTTCACCCTCCTCGCGGCGCTGAGGCTGGGCCTGGTCTCGTCGGCGACCCGCATGCCGTGCCAGGGCACGTGGACCTACTCCGGCTACAGGTTCCACAACTACGCCGATCACCATCTCTCCGGCCAGGTGTCGCTGGTGCAGGCGATGGCTTTCAGCTGCAACACCACCTATATGCCGCTCTCGATCCGGGTCTGGGAGGCGAACCGCACCGCGCTGACGGACCTGGTCGCCGAGTTCGGCTTCGGGCAGATCACCGGCATCGAGCACCTGGTCGAGTCGCCGGGGATCCTGCCCGATGCGTCCTACTTCGAGCGCACCGCTCGTTGGGATGGAGCCTATCGGTCGTACGGCCCCTTCGACCAGATCCAGATGGCGATCGGCCAGGGCGACTACCTGGGCACGCCGCTTCAGCTGGCGAACGCCTACGCCGCCTTCGCCAACCGAGGCACCCTGTGGGTCCCGCGCCTGGTGACCCGCGCCACCCTGCCCGATGGCAAGGTGGCCGAGCAGGTCGCGACGCGCGCCATCCGCCATATCGAGCTGACGGCGAGCCAGTGGGACTACCTGTACCAGGCCCTCCACGCGGTCACCAGCCAGTCGATCGGAACCGCCTACTACGCCTTCGTCGGTTTCAGGGTCCCCGTCGCCGGCAAGAGCGGGACGGCCGAGACCGGCACGCCGCTGCCGGACGCCCTCTTTCCCGCCTTCGCCCCGCTGGTCGACCCGCAGATCACCGTCGCCACCATCCTGGTGCAGGTTGCGCTGGCGACCGGCGGCTCGGACTCGGCCCCGCTCGTGCGGCAGCTGATGGCCTATTACTTCTCCCATTGATCTCACCTCACATCGCCGCCCACCTGCTTTGACACCGCGCTTGCATGACAGGTAGGATCGGCCAGCCGCTCCTCCTGCCCGGCAACCGGTACTTCAACCCGCTCTGCGACGATGCCCGTGATCTCCGCCAATGCGATCCCGTTAAGGTTCCAGACCGCCGAGGTCGGCGTCGACTGGCTGCAGTGCAACATCGAGTGCCAGGAAGGCTGCCCGGTCAACACCAACTGCCGCGGCTACCTGATGCTGGCTGCGGAGGGGCGTTTCGAAGAGGGCTACATCCTGGCCCGCGACCCCAACCCGGTGGCCGCCATCTGCGGCTACGTGTGCAGCGCGCCGTGCGAGAAGGCCTGCCGCCGCGCGGACATCGACAAGCCGCTCTCGATTCGCGCCATGAAGCGATTCCTGGTCGACTGGCACTATGGCAACAATCTGCCTGACAACGTGCAGGTCGGCCCGGCGACCGGCAAGAGCGTCGGGGTGGTGGGCGCCGGGCCCGCAGGGCTGACCGTGGCCAAGGAGCTGGCCAGCTACGGACACGAGGTCCACGTCTACGACGCGCTGCCCTCGGGCGGTGGCACCACCCTGATCGGGGTGCCGGCCTTCCGGCTCCCGCGCGACGTGATCGAGCTGGACGTCAACTGGGTCGCCAAGCACGGCGCCCAGTTCCACTACAACGTGGAGGTCGGCCGCGACATCACGCTCGACCAGCTGCGCGAGCGCCACGACGCGGTGGTGGTGGCCGCCGGCTGCATGTACCCGGTCGCCATGAACGTCCCCGGCGAGGAGCTCGACGGGGTGATCTACGGGGTGGACTTCCTCAAGCGCGCCAACCTCGGCCAGGAGCAGTGGCTCGGCGAGCACGTGGTGGTGGTCGGCGGCGGCTACACCGCCATGGACTCGTCACGGACCGCCCTGCGCCTGGGCGCCAAGACCTCGACCATCGCCTACCGGCGCGGCCCCGACGAGATGGTGGTCGACGAGGAGGAACAGCACGAAACCCGCTTCGAGGGGGTTCGCTTCGAATTCTTCTCCTCGCCGGTCGAGGTGCTCGGCGACGAGAACGGCAAGGTGTGCGGCATGGTCTTCCAGCGCGTGCGCCTCGGGCCGCCGGACGCCACTGGACGTCGCAGCCCGGAGCCGATCCCCGGCAGCGAGTTCACCGTCCCGTGCGACATGGTCATCCCGTGCACCAGCCAGGCGTCCGACAACAACGTGCTGGGCGAGTACGGCGCCAAGCTCAACCGCCACCTGGGGGTGACCGATACGCGCAGCCTGGTGGAGGGCGGATCGGTCTCGTCGTGGCGCACCGCGCCGCTCAATGGCACCACTCCGCTGCGGCCGGATGGCACGAAGTACAACGCCCTGAAGTTCGATCTGCAGCGTGGCTACGTGACCACCAACGCGGACACCTTCCAGACCAACCTCGACGGGATCTTCGCCTGCGGCGACTTCGTCACCGGCCCGGCCACCATCATCGAGGCGGCCGGACGCGGGCGCCGCACCGCGCGGGCCGTCGACCGCTGGCTGCTAGGGGTGCGTGGCGCCGAGCTGGAGGAGCTGCCGGTCATCAACCGGGCGGTGGTGACCCAGGTGCTGGAGCACGACATGCCCGACAAGTACGAGGCCATCGAGCGCCAGCACATCCCCATGGCGCCCCCGGAGCTGCGCCGCGACTTCACCTCGCTGGTGGAGGTCGGCTACGACACACGCAGCGCCATCACCGAAGGGTCGCGCTGCCTCCAGTGCAATCACAACATCAACATCGACGGCCCGCGCTGTATCCTGTGCGGGCTCTGCGCCGATGTCTGCCCCGAGGGCGTGATCTACATGATCGACAAGGCGCAGGTCGGCGGCGACGACCCGGAGATCGAGCTCTTCCAGTCGTGGCCCCGCGGGATCGCGATGATCATCGACGAGGAGCGCTGCATCCGCTGCAACCTCTGCGTCGAACGGTGCCCCACCAACTGCATCACCATGGACCGGCTCGAGCTCGAGCGGTTCACGCCTGACGGAAAGGTGCTCTTGGAAAGCTACAAGGACAACATCCTGGGGCAGATCGGTCAGCAGGCCGGCATGGCGGTCGAGCGATGAGCTTCCCCGGACCCGGCGACCTGGTGCGGGTGATCAAGGAGTCGTCGCTGTGGCGCAGCCTCTTCCGCCAGCCGTACCCCAACACCAGCCGCACCCGCGCCCTGGCGGTGATGAACAACGTCTTCCTGCACCTGCACCCGGTGCGCGTCAAGAAGCACGCGGTGCGCTACACCTACACCTTCTGCCTGGGCGGGATCAGCTTCTTCCTGTTCCTGGTGCTGACCGTGACCGGCGTCTACCTGATGTTCTTCTACGTGCCGTCGGTGTCGCGCGCCTACCAGGACATGCTGGCCATCGGCAACTCGGTCGCCTTCGGCTCGCTGGTGCGCAACATGCACCGCTGGGGCGCCCACCTGATGGTGCTGACCGTCTTCCTGCACATGATCCGCGTCTTCTATCACGGCGCCTACAAGCCGCCGCGCGAGTTCAACTGGGTGATCGGCGTGATCCTGCTCTTCAGCACCCTGTGGCTGAGCTTCACCGGCTACCTGCTGCCGTGGGACCAGATCGCCTTCTGGGCGATCACCGTCGGCAGCGGGATGGCCGCCTACGGCCCGCTCGTCGCCAAGGAGACGAGCTTCCTGATCCTGGGCGGAGTGACGGTCGACCAGGGCACCCTTATCCGCTTCTACGTGATGCATGTCATCGCCTTCCCGCTGATCGCCGCCATCCTGATGATCGTCCACTTCTGGAGGATCCGGAAGGACGGCGGCATCTCCGGGCCGGTCTGAGCAGAGGGTGAACCCATGACCATCGAGAAGCGCCCGAACGCCACCGCCGACAAGACTGCGCCCAGCCAGGCACCCGGCGTGCCGGTCGTCGAGCGCGGCGGCGGCCCGAAGCTGCCCGGCCCGCCCGGCGTGCCGGGGACCGAGCGCTTCCGCCTGCTGGCCTATGTCAAGCAGGAGTCGTTGGTGCGCGTCGACAAGCGCCCCGATGAGACGGTCCTTACCTGGCCGCACCTGCTGCGCGCGGAGTTCCTGATGGCGATGCTGATCACCACCCTGCTGGTGGTGGCATCGGTCTTCATCCAGGCGCCCCTGGAGGAGATGGCCAACCCCTACGTCACGCCGCACGTGGCCAAGGCGCCGTGGTACTTCCTGGGCCTGCAGGAGCTGCTGTCGTACTTCAACGCCAGCGTGGGCGGCTTCTTCCTGCCGGCCCTCTACCTGGTCGGCCTGGCGCTGGTGCCGTACATCGACCGCTCGCCGTACAAGGCGGCTCGCGACCGCAAGACGATGTGGGTCTTCTTCATGAGCCTGATGGTCGGCGGCCTGCTCATCACCTTTATCGGCTCCTTCTTCCGCGGCCCCGGCTGGAACTGGGTCTGGCCCTGGCAAGGGATCTACTTCACCCTATGAGCCACCAGCCCGCCTATGGGGAGGTTCACGGCCCGCCCATCGGCGAGATGACGCGGCGCCGCTTCCTGCGTCGCCTGCTGGGCGTCGGGATCGGCGTGCTGAGCCTGGAGTTCCTGGGCGGCACCATCAACTTCCTGTGGCCCAACGTGCGTGGCGGACTGGGTGCCAAGCTGACCCTGGGCACTGCCGCCGACATTGCCAGCGTGCTCCCGTCCTGGGTCACCGGCCAGCCGTTCTCCTACCTGAAGGCCCGCCTCTTCCTGATCAACGTGCCGGCCGCCAAGGCCCTGGTGGACGGCGGCGGGCAGTCCTTCCCCGATCCGGGGACCGAGGTGCTGGCCCTCTACCGCAAGTGCCCGCACCTGGGCTGCCAGATCCCGCAGCTGTGCGACCAGAGCAACTGGTTCGAGTGCCTGTGCCACGGCAGCAAGTACAACATCATCGGCGAGAAGCGCGCCGGCCCTGCGCCGCGCGGCATGGATCGCTTCCCGGTGACCCTCGTCGACGGGGCCTATGTGGCCGATACCAGCTCGGTGCTGGACGGGCCGCCGATCGGCACCGCCACCTTCGACAACCGCGATACCGACAACGTCAAGCACTGCATCTGATCGATGCGCTTCAAGACGCTCGGCATCGTCCTTCTCAGCGCCATGGCGCTGTTCACCGCGTTCTACTGGATCACCGATCCGGCCCGCCGCAACACGGCGTACGACGACCAGTTCACCGAGCTGGTGGCGTACGGGAAGGAGATGTTCGGGCCGAAAACCGCCGCGAATGAGAACACCGCCGACTGTGCCGCATGCCATGGCGCCGACGGAACGGGCGGACAGGTGGGCAAGAGCGGCCGGCTGGCCCCCAACCTGCACGCCAAGAGCATCCTCGCGAAGCTCAAGTTCCAGGGTGGAGGCGTGTTCACCGAGGTGCGCCGTCCCGGCGATCCGCCCGACTATGTCAACCTGGTGATCCGCTTCGGCGGGGTGGTGGTTTCGGGCAACGTGAAGTCGCCGATGCCCGCCTGGAGCCTGGAAGCCGGCGGCGCGCTCACCGTGCACCAGGTCGACGCGCTCACCGCCCTGGTCGAAAGCTGGGTGCTGGAAGCGGCCAGCCAGCCGGACGTGGAGGTGCCCAACACCGTGGAGGCAGGGCAGGGGGTCTACTCCTCGGCGGGCTGCGCAGGCTGCCACGGCGCCGACCTGCAGGGGGTCGGGAACTTCCCGAGCCTGCTCAACATCGGGAATGAGCCGGTGATCGACCTTCCCTTCCCGATCAGCGGGGTCGACAAGCTCACGGGCGACTACGCCGCCAGCAAGAGCAAGTTCCTGGAGCTGTGGATTCGTGACTCATCGGCCAACTACAACGGGGGTACGCCCACGAACATGCCTGCCCACCCGGTCGAAAGCCTCAGCGACTCCGGGCTCCAGGCGCTGATCACCTTCCTGCTGACCCAGAAGCAGTAGCCGACCGATGAGCAACGCCTACACCGTCCCCCCCCGCCGGGACCTCGTCGCCCGCCTCGCCCGCGAGATGGACGACTTCATGAGCTGGATGCTGTACGGCAGCGAGACCTGGCTGGTGGCGCTGCTGAAGGGCGTGCCGCTTTTCCTGTTCGTCTACTTCGTGCTCGGCTACATCCCCAACTACGCCTACACCATCACCACCCAGTACCTGGGCTTCAGCAAGGACGTGGGCTACCTGGTCGACGTGGTGTTGATCGGTGGGCCGACCTTCCTGCTGCTGCTCATCCTTGCGGTGTGGACCCAGGCTGCTCGCGGCCGCCGTGGCTTCGCCTGGTCGCTGATCCGCTTCCTGGACCTGGTGCAGTACCTGGGCCTGGTGCTGGGAATCATCCCGTTCATGGTCTTCAACCTGGCCGGCGGCAGCCTGATCCCGCTGAGGTTCACCCTCCAGTCACTGGCCGTGGGCGCCATGGCCGCCGGCGGCGGCGCAACCGGGCTCGTCTACCTGTGGTTCGAGTACCGCCGCGTCTCGCGCCGCGAGGCGGAAGCCGCCGCAGCCGCTGGCGCGGCCTGGTCGACGGGGCGCTAGGCCCCAAGACGGCGATCTCCCGGGCGCTCCTCGTTCACCTCGCGTGGTCGGCGCTCGTGCTGCTCGCTGTCGGCGCGCTCATCGCGACGGAGCTGACCGCGGCCTGTCCCCCCGGCGGACCGCTCGCCTTCGGCAATTGCAGCCTCCGCCCGTTCGCGGTAGGGGTGCTGGCCCTGGCCGCACTGCTCTACGTGGCGGGCCTCTCCGCGGTGCTGGCGTGGGTCGGCAGGCTGCGTCGCCGCGGCCTGGCCGATGCGCGCGCGGCGCGCGACTGGTACCTGCTCGCCGCACTGGTCGGGCTGCCGGTGGCTCCCCTGCTGGCGTTCACCCTCGCCTCCGCCCTCCGCTAGCATGGGCGCGTGACCGACGCCACCTCGCAATCCCTGATCGACGCCTGCGCGGGGATCGCGCAGATCAGCGGCGACCGGCTGCGGATCCTCGACGAGCAGCGCTTCCGCTCGCAGCTGGTCGACCAGCTGGTGGTCGAGGCGGTCTTCAACGGTGATGCCGATATGCGCGACGCGGCGCGCTGGCTGATCTGGAGCGGGTCGCAGGCGCTCGGTTGCGGCAGCGCGAGCATCCACGACCTGTACCTGGCGCGTGGCCGCGGCGAGTTCGGAGCGACCGACTTCACCGTGCCGGCCATCAACGTTCGGGCAGTGACCTACCTCACCGCCCGCCAGGCCTTTGCAGCGGCACTGGAGCGCGACGCGGGGGCGGTCATCTTCGAGATCGCCAAGAGCGAGATGAGCTACACCGACCAGCGCCCCGCCGAGTACACCGCGGTGATCCTGGCCGCCGCGCTGCGCAGCAACTGGGTCGGCCCGGTCTTCCTGCAGGGCGACCACTTCCAGTTCAATGCCACCAAGTGGGCGGCCGATCCCGGTGCGGAGCTCGCGACCCTCAAGGAGCTGACCACGGAGGCGGTGGCGGCGGGCTTCTTCAACATCGACATCGACAGCAGCACCCTGGTCGACCTATCGCAGCCGAGCGTGGCCGAGGAGCAGCGGGTCAACGCCATCAACACCGCGGAGCTGACCGGTCTGATCCGCAGCCTGGAGCCCGATGCGGTGACCATCAGCATCGGTGGCGAGATCGGTGAAGTCGGGAAGGTCAATTCGACCGAAGATGAGCTGCGCGCCTACCTGGATGGCTACTTCGGGATCCTCCACGGCTCCGGGCTGCCCGGCGTGAGCAAGGTGAGCATCCAGACCGGGACGAGTCACGGCGGAGTGCCACTGCCGGACGGCAGCATCGCCCAGGTGAAGATCGACTTCGACGCCATGCGGCGCCTGTCAACCGTGGCGCGCGACGAGTACGGCCTGGCTGGCTGCGTGCAGCACGGCGCGAGCACCCTGCCCGAGGAGGCGTTCCACCACTTCCCGGCCAACGGGACCGCGGAGATCCATCTGGCCACCGGCTTCCAGAACATCCTGTACGACGAGGACGGCCTGCCCGATGCGCTGCGCGGCGAGATGATGGCCTGGTGCTACGCCAACTGCGCCGATGAGCGTAAGCCGGACGAGACCGATGAGCAGTTCATCTACAAGACCCGCAAGAAGGCGATCGGGCCGTTCAAGCGCGCCCTGTGGACCCTCCCCGCGGATGCTGAGGTGCAGATCGGCGCCAACCTGCGCGCCAAGTTCGGGCACCTGTTCGACAAGCTGCAGATCGGCGGGACCCGCGCGCTGGTCGACCGCCACGTCGCGATTCCGGACCTGCCGCGACCGTTGCCTGCGGGGCTCGGGGGCGGGATGCAGCCCGCGGTGACCGCCGGCGCATCGGTCTTCGAGGACGACGGCTCCGGGGAGTAGCGCCTTTTCCGTGGTGTCACAATGGCGCATCCTTTTCCGAGGAGGAGCCGATGGCCCATATGCAGCGCAAGTCGCTCAGCATGCCTGACGAGGAGCGCTCGATCCCCAACGGGGGCGTCCAGATCTGGGAGCTGGGTGACTTCGTGGTCGGCAAGATCACCTTCGAGCCGGGCTGGCGCTGGTCGAAGGACATCAAGCCGATCGCCGGCACCGAATGGTGCGAGTACCACCACCTGGGCATCATTCTCCAGGGGACGGTTCGCTTCGCGACCCCCGATGGCCTGGAGATGGAGGTCGGCGAGGGCTGTCTCTACGAGGTGCTGCCCGGCCACGACGCCTGGACGGTGGGGGACATTCCGTCGGTGCAATACGACTTCGCAGGCATGCGGACCTTCGCCCTGCCTGCCGCCTCGCGCAACGAGCGGATCCTGGCGACCCTGATCTGCACCGACGTGGTCGACTCGACGGCCACCGCCGAGCGGGTCGGGCCGGCCGTCTGGCGCAGCATGCTGGCGGAGCTCAACGTGGAGACCCGCCGGCAGATCGACCGGTTCCGGGGCAAGCTGGCCGCCAACACCGGCGATGGCCTGATTGCCCTTTTCGACGGCGCCGAACGCGCCATTCGCTGTGGTGCGGCGATCAGCGAAGCGGCGGCACGGCTCGGCCTGCCATTGCGCTGCGGAGTGCACACCGGCGAGGTGGAGATGATCCCCGACAACGTCCGCGGCGTGGCGGTCCACATCCTCAGCCGGGTCACCGCACTGGCCGCTCCGGGCGAGGTGCTGGTGTCAGGCACGACCCACGAGCTGGTCGCCGACTCCGACCTGCGGTTCGAGGACCGCGGCATTCACGAGCTGAAAGGCGTCAAAGGCGCGCGCCAGGTCTGGGCGTTCGTCTCCGGGTGACCTCGGCCGCTAGCGCGCGCCGATGAGGCGCACCAGGCCGGGGGTCCCCGCAATCGCCACCAGCCGTCGCGTGGCCTTTGGCGAGAGCCGCGCAACCACTTTCAGGGCCTTCGCCACATCCTCGGTCGAAAGCGAGCCGGCCAGGTCGATCAGCCGCAACAACGTCGCGTCGTCGAGAGCGCCCAGGATCGCAAAGATGCGCGCCGTGTTGGCGGGCTCCGCCTCGACGAATGCCCCGACGCCGCGATTGAAGAGCTGCACGAAGCGGAGCAGACCGGAAAGGCGCTCATGGAGATCGTCCAGCTCTGGGTCCGGCCGCTCTATGGCGTCGGCCGCGTTGCGGGCGAGCGTGACGCAGCGTTCGATGAGGGGGATCGCCGGGTCAGCCTCGCGTTCCTTGCGTGCCCGGGCCACGCGCCGGAACCACTCCCAGTGGTCGCCCACCACGCGATAGGCAGTCGCCGCGGGGCCACGCTGACCCACGCGCCGGATTGGCTCGCCGCGCTCGACGAGGCCCCAGGCCTCGCACTCGGCCAGGGCCAGGCTGGCGGCGCGGTGCGAAAGTCCCAGGGCGCGACGGATCTGCGGCTCGGTGAGCGGGCCGCCATGGACCAGGAAGTAGCCCTGCACCGCGGCCGTGGACGGCGCCACGCCCCAGGCCGCGCCGATCTCTCCCCAGGCGGCGGCGAAGGTGCGGCGGATCTCTTCGGCGTTGGGCTGGGTCATCGTGCTACGCGACGATAGCAGGGTGGCGTCGCCGCGTGGTCCGGCCCGTTATTGTCCATGGCATTACAACAGCGCGTCAGCTCATCGTGATGCGTCGTGCCATCGCCATGGGCAATGCGGCAGTACGGAAGATGCCCGATCAGGCCACCAGGAAAGAGTTCCGGTGCCGATGTACTACCAGAGGCAATACGGACGGGCCCACGAGCAGGCCGAGGCGCACTGGACACGAAGAAGCCCCGGCGGCGGGCCGGGGCTTCGGTTGGTCGTGAGGGACCGAGGGATCGGTCTAGTGGCAGCCGCCAGCCTTGGCAGGGGAGCCATCGGTGTTGAACGAGCTGCCGCATGCGCAGCTGCTGACCGCGTTGGGGTTGTTGATGGCGAAGCCGGAGCCCATCAGCGAGTCGACGTAGTCGATCTCGGCGCCGCCCACGTACTGGGCGCTGTAGGCGTCGATCACCACCGGTACGCCGGCGTGGTCCTCGACCCGGTCGTCATCGGCGATCTTGTCGTCGAACGCCAGGCCATAGCTGAAGCCGGAGCAGCCACCGCTCTTCACGAAGAGGCGCAGGGCCGCTTCGGACTTGCCTTCGCGCGAGCGCAGCTCGACCACCTTGGCGGCGGCCGCCTCGGTCATGCTGACCAGCAGCTCAGGGGAGGGTGCGGGGGCAGCTGGCGGGGCTGTCTGCGGCGTCGTCTCGGTCATCGTCATGGAATCAAGTTCTCCTCTGGCGCGGTGTGCGCCGCGTCGCTCGGAAGGGTCGCTTCGGAAAGTATAGCAGCGGGTCGCGTCAACTCCGCAATGGCCCGCTTGTCGGGCCGGCTGGACGACATGGGTCGGCGGCGGCGGCCCATAAGGAGCGGCATCCGCACCTTCGCTTACGCTGAGCGTAACTAACGGCCATGCGTAACGCTGAGTTCGCGCGGCGCCCGCCCAGATGGTGCGAGCGTTGCCGGAGCGTTCCGCGGCTTGACCCCTAACGGCCAGGGCCCCGATCGGGTGCCCATCAAGTTGAGTGTCGCCCGCGGGATGGTTCGGCGCGCCGGACGTGACCTGATAGGAGCGTGGAGTCCCTGTGACGGTCCCGCACGCATGGTTGTCCGCCCGGCGCGCGCATCGAGTCTAGTGCCGTCACGGAGGAGCGACCATGGTCAGCATCGGCATCGACACCCACAAGGCCACGCTGGCGGTCAGCGCGGTCGACGAACTCGGACGCCAGCGCGCGGCGCGGACGTTCAGCAACGATCCACGCGGGCACGCCTGCCTGCTGAGCTGGGCACAGCGTCAGCCCGCTCCGCGGCGGGTCGGGATCGAGGGCGCCGGCAGCTTCGGGGCGGCGCTGGCCGAGGTGCTGGTGGCTGCCGGTGAAGTGGTGGTCGAGGTGCCGGCCCAGTTCACCGACCGCGAGCGCCGCTCCCTGCTGCAGCACGGCAAGAGTGACCCGGGCGATGCGCTGGCCATCGCCCGCATCACCGCCCGTGAGCCACGGCTGCCGGCGCTGCGTCGGCCCGGTCTGGTCGCCGACCTGAAGCTGCTGGTCGGGGCGCGTGAACAGCTCATGGCCGAGCGCACCCGGCTCGTCAACCAGCTCCACGCCGACCTGCTGGTGCTGGCGCCGGGGTATGGGGCCCGGCTGCCGAACCTGACCGCTGAGCGCCATCAGGCCGCCGCGGCCCGCCTGCTGGGGCGACGCGATGGGGTGCGAGCCGAGCTGGCCCGCGCGCGGCTGCGCCGCCTGCGTCGGCTCAGCACCGAGGCCGAGCGCCTCGAGCAGCGGATCGCGAGCCTGTTGGTCGCCAGCGGCAGCTCGCTGCCGCAGCTCTCGGGGATCGGAGCCCTGACCGCCGCCAAGCTGCTCGGCGAAGCCGGTGACGTGACTCGCTATCGCAGCTCGGCGGCGTTCGCCGCGGCGAGCGGCACGGCACCGCTGCCGGCCTCGTCCGGGCAGCGTCAACGGCACCGCCTCAACCGCGGCGGCAACCGTCAGCTCAACCGGGCGCTGCACACCATGGCCCTGGTCCAGAGCCGCTGGGATCCGCGTGCTCAGGCCTATCTGGCCCGTCGCCTGGGCGATGGCAAGACTCGGCTCGAGGCGATCCGGGCCCTGAAGTGGCACCTCGCCCGGGTTGTGTATCGGACGATGCTGGCCGACGCACGGCCGGCGGCGGGCACCGCTTGACAAGATAGGAGCTCAAGTTCCTCAGAACCAAGGCCTCTTCCCCTGTCGAAATGGCCCCTTCTTGGCGATCCCTTACGCTGAGCGCAAGCTGCGGCCAAGTTGGGCCCCGAACGGGCTGTTTCTTGGCGGTTACTTACGCTGAGCGCAAACTCGCGACGATCCGGACCGTTCCGTGGTAGCTGTGCCCGAGGTGAGCGGAGGACCCGAGGAGCTCGACCACCGACTATCTAGACCGATCCAGCCGCGCTCCGGCCGCGCCATCGGTACACTCATGGCGACCTCCCGCACACGAGGCACCCAGCAGTGAAGCTTGCCAGCCGCATGGAGCGGATCGGGACCGAGACCGCCTTCGAGGCCGCCGCGCGTGCGCGGGCGCTGGAGGCGACCGGCCGCGACGTGATCCACCTGGAGATCGGTGAGCCGGACTTCGACACCCCGCGCCACATCAGCGAGGCCGCGTCGCACGCCCTGCTCGACGACAAGATGACGCACTACACCGCAGCCACCGGGATCGCGCCGCTCGAAGGCCGCCATCGTCGGGGACGTCAAGCGCTGGAAGGGGATCGATACCACGCCGGAGCAGGTGATCGTCACGCCCGGCGCCAAGCCGATCATGTTCTACGCCATGCTCGCCCTCATCACCGAGGGCGACGAGGTCATCTACCCCAACCCCGGCTTCCCGATCTACGAGAGCATGGCCCGCTACGTCGGCGGGAGTGGCGGTGCCGGCTCCACTGCGCGAGGCCAACGACTTCCGGATGGACGTCGCCGAGGTGGCCTCCCTGGTGACCGATCGGACCCGGCTGATCGTCTTCAACTCGCCGCACAACCCGACCGGCTCGGTGCTCACCCCCGAGGACGTCCACGAGATCGCGCGGATCGCGAACGAGCATGACCTGGTCGTCCTGGCCGATGAGATCTACGGCCGCCTCCAGTACGAGGGCGAGCTTCCTGTCGATCGCCACCCTGCCCGGCATGGCCGAGCGCACCATCACCCTGGATGGCTTCTCCAAGACCTTCGCCATGACCGGCTGGCGGCTCGGCTACGGGATCGTGCCGGGGTGGCTGGCCCCGTCGTTCAGCCGCCTGGTGATCAACAGCGTCAGCTGCACGAACGCCTTCGCCCAGGCCGGCGCGATCGCCGCGCTGACCGGGCCGCAGGACGCCGCCGATGCCATGCGCGAGGAGTTCATCGCCCGGCGCTCGCTGATCGTGGAGGGGCTCAACGAGATCCCCGGGGTCAGCTGCGTGATGCCGCACGGCGCGTTCTACGCCTTCCCCAACGTCAGCTCCTTCGGACGGACCAGCAACGAGATCGCCGATCACCTGCTCTACGACGCGGGCGTCTGCGGCCTGTCGGGCACCTCGTTCGGCACGTACGGCGAAGGCTACCTGCGCTTCTCGTATGCGAATTCCCGGGAGAAGCTGGCCGCCGCGCTGGAGCGGATCGGCGACTCGCTGGCCAGGCTGGAGCGCACCGGCGAGCTCGTGCACGCATGACCACCATGCAGCAGCGGACCGTCGACCGCCTCTACGACGAGGCGGCCGGCTCGTTCGAGCGCTGGGACCTGCTGCGCGAGGTGATCGACGAGGCGATCGACCTGGCGCTCAACTACCGCCAGAGCGGGCACCCCGGCGGATCGCGCTCCAAGGCGCACATGTTCCTGGCGCTCCTCCTGTCCGGCGCCATGCGCTGGGATATCCGCCGCCCGTGGCGCCCCTTCGCGGATCGGTTCGTCCTGTCGGCCGGCCATACCGTGCCGCTGGTCTACGCCACCCTGGCGGTCCTCAACGAGACGCTGCGCGCCCGCGCCGAGCGTGATCCCGACCCCGCCTTCGCCTTTCCCGATGACGGCCGCTGGGCGCTCACCTGGGAGGACCTGCTCAAGCTGCGGCGCCGCGGCGGGCTCCCCGGACACGCCGAGATGGAGGGCAAGACCCTCTTCCTCAAGTTCAACACCGGGCCGTCGGGGCACGGCATGCCGCCGTCGGCGGGCGAGGCGATCGCCCTGAAGCTGGCCGGGGCCGAGGAGGTCAAGGTCTTCGTGGTCGAGGGCGAGGGCGGCCTGACCCCCGGCGCCAGCCACGAGACGCGCAACACGGCCTGGGGGCTGGGGCTCAACAACCTCGTCTTCCTGCTCGACTGGAACGACTACGGGATCGACGATCCTGCCGTCTCGAGCGTGGTGCCGGGCACCCCCGAGTCCTGGTTCAAGGCCTACTCCTGGCGCGTGACCGGCACCGATGGAGGGCTCGGAATGGGGTCCGGTGACCCGCGCGGTGCTGGAGGCGGCGCGGGGCGAGAACCCGGATCGGGTCCCATCGGTCGCCTGGTTCAAGACTCGCAAGGGGCGCGGCTACGGCAAGTACGACAACAAGAGCCACGGCACCCCGCACCCCATGAACTCGCCGGAGTTCTGGGCGGTGCGCAAGGGCTTCATGGAACGCCACGGCGTCGAGTACGAGGGCGTCGACGAGCCTGCGCCGACCGATGCCGCCGAGCGCGAGGCCCAGGCCCGCCACAACTTCGAGGTGGCGATGGGCGTCCTGCGCCGCCGACACCGACGCTGGTGGACGCCATCAGCGACCGGCTGGTCGAGGTGGCCGCGCTGGTGCCCGACCAGCGTCGAGGGCTTCAACCTGGGCGATCACGGGGCGCGAGATCTTCAACGACCCGCGCATCACCGACGTGCACAGCTACCCGCCGGAGATCTGGAAGCAGCCCGGCGAGAAGGCTCCCAACCGGGCCGCGCTGGCCGCCTGGGGCTCATGGGTCAACGCCTTCGCGCGCGCCGAGTACGGGCGCCCGTTGTTCATCGTCTGCTCCGCCGACCTGGCCGATTCGACAAACATCGTCGGCTTCGCCAAGGACTTCGGCGAGATGCCCGGCTGGGGCTGGTACCAGCGCGACACCAACCCGCGCGGCTCGCTGCTGCCGCAGCAGATCACCGAGTTCACCAACGCGGGGCTGATGGCCGGCCTGGCCACCGTCAACCTGGCCGATGACCCGATGAGGGCCTTCAACGGGTTCTGGGGCGCCTGCTCGACCTACGGCTCCTTCTCGTACCTCAAGTACGGACCGATGCGCCTCTTCTCCCAGCTGGCCCAGGACAGCCAGCTGAAGCTGGGCAAGGTGATCTGGGTGGCGGGCCATTCCGGACCCGAGACCGCGGAGGACTCGCGCACCCATTTCGGCATCTTCGAGACCGGCGTCACCCAGCTCTTCCCCGAGGGGCAGGTGATCGACCTGCATCCGTGGGAGTACAACGAGGTGCCGGTCGTCCTGGCTGCCGCGCTGGCGACCGATGTGCCGATCGTGGCCCTGCACCTGACCCGGCCCGCGGTCGACATCCCGGATCGCGCAGCTCTGGGGATGGCCTCGCATTTCGAGGCGGCGCGCGGCGCGTACCTGCTGCGGGATGTGGTGGCCGGGACGCCGTCAGCCGGCACGGTCTACGTGCAGGGCACGGTGACCACCGCCAACGTGGTGAAGATCCTGCCCGAGCTCGACAAGCGGGGGATCAACGTGCGGATCGTGGCGGCCATCAGCCCCCAGCTCTTCCGCCGCCAGGATGCAGGCCTACCGGGAGCAGATCTGCTCGGCCGCGGACCGATGGGACGGCATGGCCATCACCAACCGCGCCTTCAAGCTGATGACCGATTTCGTGGAAGGACCGATCGCCCAGGACTATTCCCTCTCATCGGACTGGGACAACCGCTGGCGGACCGGCGGGACGGTCGACGAGGTGATGGACGAGGCGCACCTGGGCCCCGGCCACATCCTCGATGCAATCGAGCGCTACGCCCGCGATCGCGAGGCGCGCCACGCGCGGCTGCGCGAGATCGTGGACGCCGTCGAGCGGGGCGGCTGAGCGACCGCATGCCGGAGAGCCACCCGCACTCCTACGAGCATCAGCCGCCGCGCCGCCCGCGCGGTCTGGCCCGCCGCATGACGCCGCCCCCCGAGCATCCAGTGCCACCCAACCTGCGCCTGCTGCTCTACGCCGGGCTCGCGCTGGCCGCCGTGGTGGTGGCGCTGGCGGTGCCGTACGTGATCGGCTACCTGGTCCAGCTGGTCACGCACTAGGCAGGGAGGTCGCTGCCGCGCCCCCGCCCCATAGCGCACCGACGCCTATTTCTCTTCTGCGGAGACGTATCCCGCGTCATGTGCGGGATTCGACCCTGCTGTTAGGTTATTTCTCATCGGGTGAGCAGTGGCGGTGCGGTTCCCGCGCTGGTGCTGCATTGTTCTCCGCCGGCGAGAAATGCCGCCCGCCAGGGAAACCACCCACGGAACGCGCCGCGCATCCCCCTAGGCGGGGATTGTCCAGACCTGTATCTCGTTGCCGATCATCTGCACCTGCGGGCGGGCCAGCGGCGGCAATTGCAGCGGGTAGGCGCGCGTGTCGCCGCCGGACGCACCCGATGCTGACCATCGGTCCGGGCCGTTCGCCAGCCGCCCGTAAAGATCGAAGCTGGCGCCGTGGCACGGGCAGCGCAGGTCGCCCTGCGCCGGGCGATAGGCCAGCGTGCAGCCCATGTGCGTGCACACCGAGCTGAGGGCGTGCACCGACCCGGCATCGTTTACCACGAAGCCGCTGAAGGCGGCGGTGGAGAAGCGCGCCACGCTGCCCGGAGGGAGCTCGGCCAGGCTGGCAACGGTCACCCACTCCCCCTTGGCCACCAGCGGCCGGGTCGAGTTGCCAAAGAGGGCCGGCGCAGCAGGACGCAGGACCGATACTCCCAGCGCGCCGGCCGCCAGCCCGGCAGCGGCTCCGATGCCGCCGCGCAGGAGGTCGCGCCGCGTGAGCCGCAGGCGCCCGAAGGCGATGCCGGCGCCGGGACGTGCAGCCTGGACCGCGGCGATCCCCTCGTCGGCCTGGCGCATGCGCAGCCGCAGCTGGTCGACGAAGGCAGGGTCCGGAAGCCCGGCAGCCGGACGCGACGCGGCTGCCAGCTCGGCCGCCAGGCGGGCGGCAGCGGCATCCTCCGGCTCCACCTGGTCCGGCAGAGGCCGCTCGCCGTTCAGCAGGTCATCGACGTAGCGGTCGAGGTCAGCCATCGGCTGCTCCCAGCAGTGCCGCGCGTCGCAGGGCGCGATGCTGCAGCACCTTGGCGTTGCCGTGGCTGACGCCCAGTCGCTCGGCCGTCTCGGCCACGGTGAGGCGCTGCAGGAACCGCAGCTCCAGCACGCGGGCGTACTGCTCGGGGAGTCGCTTGAGGAGCGCCGCCACGGCCGAGGCGGCGCGATCGTCATCGGCTTCTACGGCGGTCGCCTCGTCGACCGGCATCGGCGCCCAGGCGGCGGCGACCCGCTCGATATCGACCTGCGGCAGTCGGTAGAAGGCGCGCCAGTAGTCGGCCACCGCGTTCTGCGCGACCCGGTACAGCCACGCGCTGATCTGCCCCGGTGGGCGGTCCAGCTCCAGCTGCTCGAGGGCGCGCATGAAGACCTGCGCGGTCAGGTCCTCGGCGTCAGGTCTGTTGCCAACCCGGGCGTACACGAACCGATGGATCGGCACCACGTGCGTCTCGTAGATCTCCTCGAAGCGGCCGGGACCTTGTGCCATCGCCCCTCTTACGCGGCCGGTTACGCCACCACGCGCTCAGGCGGGATCGCGCGGTCGCAAGGGGGCGAGCAGGGCGGCGATCTCCTCGAGGAAGCGCGCGTCGGTGTCGTCATAGGCGGCCAGGTCCGATCCATCGATGTCGATCTCGCCGACCACCTGGCCATCGGCGAAGATGGGCACCACGATCTCGCTGCGGGTGGTGCTGAAGCAGGCGAGGTAGCGCGGATCGGCATTGACGTCGGGGATGATCTCGGTGAGGCCCGATTCGGCGGCCGCCCCGCAGATCCCCACGCCGATCGGGATGCGCACGTGCTCGGTCGCCTCCGGCCCGGTCCAGGGCCCCAGTACCAGATCGGCGCCGGAGGGGTCAACCCAGTAGATCCCGACCCAGTCGTAATGGCTGAACCGATCGTGCAGCAGGTCGACGACGCGCTGCGCGGCACCCTCCGGTCCGGGTGCCTCGGCGATTGCCGAGCGGAGCATGTTCAACGCGTCGCCGTGCTCGACCGGGTGCTCCTCGGCGACGGCATGGCTCATTGGCGCGCTGCCCAGCGGTCCGCCCAGCGGTCGATCCCCACGATCGCGCGGCGCAGGTCGGACCCCTTGTCGGTGAGCGAGTACTCGACCCAGGGCGGCATCTCCGAGACGAGCTGCCGGTCGATCAGCCCCTCGTCCTCGAGCAGCTTCAGGCGTTGCGAGAGTGTCGCCGAATTCGCCCCGCCGAGCGCGTCCTGGAGCTCGCAGAAGCGCTGCGTCCGCTCGCCCAGGGCTCGCACGATGCGCAGCACCCACTTCTGGCCGAGCACGTTGAGTGCGGCGGTGGCGGCGCATTCAGCCCGTTGCGCTTCGGCCCGCCGCACGGCGCGGGAGCGATAGGTGCGCGGAGACGGTGCGTTCAGACCGGCGTCCATCAGGCGGCGGACGATAGCACCGCCTCCCGGGAGGGTCAATTGAGGGCTGGGGTATAGCGAGAGGGGGAGGACTGAACACCTGGGCGGGGAGGGCGGTGCTAGGCTCACCGCGTGCGGGTGAAGGCAGGGTCGGTGCTACACGCGACGGGGAGTCGGCCCGTGATTGGAACGAGCTCTGATGCCTCGTACAGCCTCCGGCCTTGGTTCGGAAGACTCGTCTCAGCCCATAGCGAGGCCGGCAGTTGCCCACCCTGCATTCGCTGTTAGCTCGAGGCTATTTCGCGAAGGAGTTGCCAACCCCCTTCAACACTCGCGCCTTCGCGCGCGCGATGACTCGGGCCAAAGTCTTGCCCACGAGCTTCGTTGGGCCACGGCCTGGCTGGACTAGCCTTGTCACGCACACGTTGACAAGGCCAGGCGTCATGCCCAGGCCTCTGGGAATACCGAATCCATCAGCCTTCTACAGGCTCGCGAGCGAGATCGAAGCTAACTGGGCGACCATAGATGCTGCCATCAAACGCTCGCCGCTATCCCTAACGACGCCCATGGACGACCCATCGGGACTGCGCGCACTCGTGCCGGCTGCTTCGTTCGAAAGAACTGCGGAGCGGGCGGCACTCCGAGCTGCCCATCCTCAGATCCTGCACGCAGACGTCGCTCAGTTTTACCCCTCCATATACACCCACGCCCTGTCCTGGGCTCTTCATAGCAAGGAGGTCGCCAAGAGGCGGAAGAGCGACATGACTCTCCTTGGTAACCGGCTTGACAGGTGGGTGCAGATCGGTCAGGACGGCCAGACCTCGGGCATCCCCGTCGGTCCCGACACTTCGCTGGTTCTCGCAGAGTTGGTCCTTGCAGACTGTGACACTCAGCTCCCCGGTGGGACGGAAGGGTTTCGCTACTTCGATGACTATGAGCTCTACTTCGGAACCCGCCTGGAGGCCGAACGAGCACAGGTGCGGCTTCAGGCCGCATTGTCGCGGTACAACCTGTCCCTCAACTCGACGAAGACGGGAATCGTTTCGCTGCCTCAGCCTCTCCAGGATGAATGGGTTACACAGCTTCGCCGTACTGAAATACGAGGTAAGCCTTCAGAGGAGCAGGTCGACCTAACCGCCCTCTTCGACGACGCTTTCCGCCTTGCTGCTCGGTTTCCCAATCGCCACGTGGTCTCATACGCACTTGGTCTACTTGAAACGCGTGTCGCCAACGGGCTTGATCTCGTTCACGGAGATAACTGGCGGTACTTGCAGAGGCTGCTCTTGCAGAGTGTGCACAGTCAGCCAGGCGCTATTCAGAAGGCCGCCGGACTACTGAATTGGGGGGCGAGCAACGGACTCCCACTGGACCGCGTAATCATCAGGAAGTCCCTGAACCGGTACATCCTTCAGAACGCCTTGTTCCACCGAGCCAGCGAAGTGGCATGGGGGTTGTGGACCGCTTTGGCCCTCCGAATCCCTGTGCAAGTGGATAGCGCGCGGAAGGTCTCCGACATGGACGACGATGTGGTCGCGCTTGTAGCTCTGCATGCGAGAAGCCGACGTCTGTTCCCCAAGACGGTCGACCTGTCACGTTGGAACTCCTGGTTGACCGCTGATCAGCTAGTCGGAGAACATTGGCTAGTGGCGTATGAGGCCGCCATGCATGGGTGGCTAAGACCGCCTGCTGGTGACCATATCGGTGCGGTTGCCACATTCCGATTTCTGAGGTCAGAGAACGTTCGCTTCTACAACACTCGAACAGGCATCGTCCGAAAGCCGCGAAGAACTCCTACGCCATTCCGCTGGCGGACGATGGCGGAATACGAATGACCGCTGTGTTGCCTCGACGCCGGTAAAGGTGGATCGGGAACTGATCTACCAACACTCCGGCTAGAATGCCCGCGCTAACCCCGCTTCGAGGCCCCCTTGGCGGACGACCGCTTGTCGTTGCGTGAGGCGGCGGCTCGCTCGGGTCTCAGCGCGTCGCACCTGCGGCTCCTGGCACGCAGCGGGCGCATCACTGCTGAGAAGCTCGGGCGTGATTGGTTCACCACCGAGGCCGCCGTACTCGCCTATCTGGCGGACGAGCGCTTACGGAAGAAAGACCCGTCCACGACGGGGATTACCTCGATGCAGGTCCAACCAGCCGACGGCATGTTCGGCCCTTGGGACCAATCAACAACATCGGCAAGGAGGCGAATCGCTGGGAGGAGCAGTTCTACATAGGTGCCGACCCCGAGGCACAGGTCGACTACGGCGTGGAAGACGGGGAGCTGGTCGCGTACGCCACGAAGGTCCGGAGCCGGGCACAGCAGTTCGGGGTGCGGGAGGTCAGCAACGAGGCGGCGGTGTCAGTCGGAACGGTGTCCGCCTTTGTTCGTTGCAAGGTGACGCCGGGCATCAGGATTCTTCGGGCGATCGACCAGGCAAGTCACCGCTTGGTGAACAATGGGCCGCAATGTCGCCGCCAGGGCGGTTGAGGGAACCGAGCGCCCTATTCGGTACGGCGTCAGTTTGCGTCCGACAGCGATCAGGGTCGAGGCGCGGCGCATACTGCATGCGCCTCTAACCCTATGCACGAGAGAACCAACTTGGCGAGTGCTTGTGAGACTGTTGGACGTGCTTGAGCGCTATTCCTTTAGTTTCTACGAAGTGATCCTCCACGCCCAGCGGCTGCGGAGCCGCGTTGAGGCTTACGGCAGCACGGAAATATTGTTCTCGGACCTCAGGGACGAGTTCCCCGGGTTCTTGGTCCAACTGAAGACGGAATGTGACGCCCTTGGTCTTACCTACACCCGCGGGCTGGCTACTCATGCGGAGTCACGGCTTGCAGAGAAGGGCAAGAAATACGGCCACATCGAACTACTAAGCGACCTCGCTGCTCTGATCTTCAGTTTCGGTAACGAGCTACGGAGGGAGCTGTTCGTCCGCATCCTCCCGGATAAGGAGCCCTTCTTCCAACAGGAGGCGTTGTTTGGCGCCGAGGTCGCCGAGGCGTTTCCGTCATCAGCGGCCGACATACAACATTCGGGCACCTGCTTCGCCATGGGCCAGGATGATGCATGCGTGTTCCATCTGATGCGGGTCCTTGAGAGAGGCCTGAACGTCATCGCCGGCAAAGTTGGAGTGAGCTTTGACCGTGGTAACTGGCAGAACGTCATCGATGGCATCGAGGCCGCGCTGAAGAAACTAGGCCGCAGCCCTGGTGTCGATGTTGAGGAGCGCAGGCTTTACGCCCAAGCCACGACTCAGCTGTATTTCGTGAAGGATGCGTGGCGGAACGACGTCATGCACGCGCGGGAGATGTATGACACGGGAAGGGCGCTGAGCGTGCTTACCAATGTCAGCGGGTTCATGCAGGCGCTGGCGGCTGCAGGGCTTTCCGAGACTCGGACCCCCGCGATGGCGGCGGGCATCGCGGATCGCGTCGAGGAGGGCGCGTAACGGCGCTGCGGAACTTATCTCGCCTTCTTTGACGCGGTGATTAGCCCCCCAAACCCCAGGTGTTCAGTCCTCCCCCTCTCGCTATACCCCGTCAATTGAGGCGTGGGTTAGGGGCAGGTGGTTCGGCTGAATACCTGGCGCGAGGGCTGGTGCTTGGCAGTAACAACGCGGCGCTCAGTCCCGGTGGTCGCGCAGGCGAGCGCTGCTCTCGATGCGTGTACCGTCCCAGAGCTCGATGACCTCGTGATAGAGGTCCTTCTCCCTGTCCATCGAGCGCCCGCGTTTACCCCATGCCTCGAGGTCCCGTGTGTAGTCGTCGCCACTCGTGGTGTCGAGGATCCATCCGCCCTTGCTGGATCTCTTCGTTCTGGCCCGGAGCGTGTCGTGGAAGGTCAGGGTTTCGGAGACTTGAACGCGGATGTTCCGGACCAGTGACCCGCAGTTGGGGCAGGGACGCCGCTCGTGGGCAGCGACATCGGATCGCTGCTCGAGCACCCGACCACAGGCGCCGCAACGGACCTCGTTCGGCACCGGCACGTCGACCTGCGGTGGTCTCTTAGGTCGGCTCCGGACGGCGTGAAGCTTAAGCACGCGATCATGCGCCCTGCAGGTGTGCCAGGTCTCTGGCGGCTGGCCCGGGAAACTCACCACCACCGTGTGGGTCGGCGTCGCCAGGCATCCGTTCCATTCGCACACAGTGGGCTCTTTGCCTAGAGCAGGCGGCGCAGCTCGGCGATAGCGGCATCGACCTCACGGCCCCGCGCCTCGATGATCGCGAGTAGCTCCTCGGGAGTCCTGGTGTCCTCGTTCGACTTCGCATTCGGGTTGACGGCCTTCAGGTCATAGCCGCGTCGCTCGATCTCCTCGCGGTCGATCGTCCACGAGTGTTCGGAGTCGGCGCGCTCGGGCAGAAGTCGGAAGAACTCCTCGAAACGATCCACGGTCAACGGCGTCTTCTTGCCGACCTTGATGTCGCTGAGGTCGTAGTACCAGATCCGTTCCGTCGGGCCGCCCCGGGTGAAGAACAGCAGGTTCGTCTTCACGCCCGCGCCGGCAGACGAGAAGACGCCCGGCGGCAGCGAGACGATGCACCACAGGTCGCAGTCGTCGAGGAGCTTGCGCTTGGTCTGGACGAAGGCGTTCTCGGTCGTACGGAACAGGACACCCTCGTCGATGACCATCCCGCAGCGGCGCCCGGCTTCAAGGCACCGATGACGTGCTGGAGGAAGAGGAGCTGCGTCGCGCTCGTCTTGTAGGCGAACTGGGTCTGGGCCTCCCTGCCCTCTTTTCCGCCGAAGGGCGGATTCATGAGGATCACGTCGTAGAGTCCGGGCGCTCCGGCGAACAGCCCGCCGTAGACCTCCTGGTTCGTCAGCGTGTTGCCGTGCCAGATGTGCGGCCGGTCGATACCGTGGAGGACCAGGTTGGCCAACGCGATCGGGTAGACCAGATCAGCCTTCTCGCGACCCCAGAAGGTGTCCTTGCGGAGTGCCTGCAGCTGGTCCGCGGTCGCACCCGCCCCCAGGCGCACCCGCATCCACTCAAAGGCTTGCGCGAGGAAGCCGCCGGTGCCGCAGCCGGGGTCGTAGACGGTCTCGCCGAGCTTCGGATCAATGGCCCGGACCATCGCCCGGATGATTTCGCGGGGGGTGAAGAACTGGCCCCCGTCGTTGTTCTTCTCGCCCATCTTCTGGAGCAGGCCCTCGTAGGCCTGGCTGAGCGTGAAGAGGTGGGTCTGGTCGACCGCTTCCAGGCGGATCGCGTCCACGAGGTCAAGGATGTCGAGAAGGTTCCGCTCCGTGTCGACGCCAACCTTGTCGACCGCCGACACGACCTGGCTGATGACCTTCTGTCGAGCCGATGCGCTTGGCAAATCACGCAAGCCCCGCAGGTGCGGGAGAAGCTCCTCATTGACGAACGGCAGGAAAGCACCCATGGCGCCTTTGCTCAGCTCGCTGCGCTTTGGGCCGCCAGGAGCCGCCCAGTCGCGCCAGCGGAATGGAGCTCCCAGCGAGGGCATGAACTCGACCCCGACTGCTGCGGCCTCGTCAGCTTCGAGCTCCTCGCGCTCGTCAAGGATCCGCAGGAAGAGCATCCACGAAAGCTCGGGCACGTACTGGAGCGCGCCCGCGTAGTTCGCCCGACGCATGACATCCGCGATCTGCTTGATTGCGGCGTTGACCGACGAGGGGGTCGCGAGGCGGCGGGAGACGGTCGTCATGGGATCGCCTCTAGTGCCGCATCGGCCAAACCGAGGACCACGAGGATGTCCACGCGAGCCTGCTCGAGATCGGTCTCGGTGGGATCCACACTGGTTTCGTACATGAAGTCGTTCCTGCGTCGTCGCATCCGCTGGAGGCGGGTGAAGACCGGGTGCTTCCGCTCCTGGGTGAGGACATCGGCCGCGTCGATAGCCACCGCGTGAGCTCCCTTCGCCGCGTCGACACGATATCCGGCGGCCAGAACGATGGCGCGCGCGGCGCGCAAGCCCGCCTCGTAGAGCATCGCATCTGCCCAGGACGCGTAATCCGCTCGCGTTGCCTCGGCGGCCTGGAGGTCGCGCCGGGCCGCATCCAGGCTGGCGCGCAGCGCGGCACGATCGGGCGGTTGGGGCACCAGGCGGCCGTCCGCCACCAGCGCCTCGATCGATGGGAGTGCGCGAGCCACCGGGCCTAGCCGATCACGACGGAGACGCGTCCCAAATCCATCGACCTGACGAGCCCGTCGCCCGCGGCGCGCCGGCTGTCCAGTTCATCCCGCGTCATCACGACCTCGTTGACCTCGCGGCCGAGCTCGCCGGACGCAGCCTCCAGCGCCTCGGTGAGCTGGTCGCGATCCGGTGCACCCACGACCAGTACATCGATGTCCGAATCCGCCTTCAGTCGCCCGTCAGCGTACGACCCGAAGATGACCGCCCGTTCAATGCCGACCACGACCTCCAGGTATCTGCGGAGGACGGCGGGAGCCCCGATCGTTCGACGGACGAGGTCCCGGACAGGCTGGTAGAACGGTGACGCGGTATTGACCCGGAAGTAGCGCTGGTTCCCCTCTCGCTGGGACACCACCAACTCGGCCTCGCTCAGCCGGTCGAGCTCGCGGGCCGCCGTGCCCGGCGATGTGCGCGCCCGCCGAGCGATCTCCCTGAGGTGGTATCGCCCGCGAGGCGAGTCGATGAGGATCGCGAGGATTCGTCGTCGGATGGTGGAGCGCCCCAGGAACGCTGCACCTGTGTACTCACTCATGAGTACAAATGTACTCGCATATGAGAACAATGCAAGCGCTACTCACGATCAATTCTGCATCCCGGCACGTGCTGCCACGTACGTTGCCGGTCGGTGCCGGCGCCGAGGGGACTCACTGCGCACTTCGCGACAGCAGATCCTCACGCAGCATCGTCGACCTGCTCGAACGCCCGACGGAGTAGGGCGCCAGGTAGGGCCTCGACCGCCTCGAGCTCGGCGTCAGTTGCCTCTGTCATTGCATTAAGGGTGGCGAGGCGCTCGCGAAGCTCGGCGACGATGTGGTGCTGATCCTCAATGGGTGGAAGTGGAATGGAGATCACGCCGACCTGGCGAGGCGAGACATGTGGCACTCCCAGGCTCTGGTCGTGTCCGGAGATCGCTTGCGTGAATTCACTAGTCAAGAGGAAGAAATAGAGGTACTCGGGCGTGATATCTGGGCCGAGCAGGAAGCGGGCGACGCGCTGAAGGAGCAGGGATGGAATGTCCGATGAAGTCAACCGAGCAACCTTGATTCCCCCACTCACGAGCGGGCGGTCGAGCGACAGCACGACATCGCCCTCGAGGAGCCGGAAGGCATCGAAGTTGGTCGCCCGTGCGGGATCGAGATACACCGTGTCGCGCCAGTCCACTCGCTCGTGGTTGACGTTCGCATTGCGAAGGAGCCGAATCCCGTCGCTCTGAAACCACTCGCTCTTGAAGGCGTAACCCGTCTGGATGCGCGCGAGTGCGTTGATGGGATAAGCACCGCGGGACGAAGTCGCCGCATGACGGAATGACCCGTCGACAATGAGCGATCGGAGCCTTTCTAGGATTAGCCGCCGATGCCTCGCGAGTGCGGCCGCGCGGTCGACGGCGGCGAGCTGGGCGGTGAGCTGCGCGGCGATCCGCCGTTGATCGGCAATCGGCGGCAGCACGATCTCGAAACGTTCCAAGTCGGACTTCGAGACCTCGGTAAAGGTAGCGCCGGCGCCCATGGCTCTGATCTCGTCCATGCGTTCGCGCAGGGCAAAGTAGAGAAAGGTGCTGTCGACAGACGGTCCCGGTACGAAGCTCTTGCACCCCTGATTTGTGCAAAGCCAGGTGGCTGCAATACCCAGGTAGCCAATCGGTGCGCGACTCGACATCACCACGGTACCTGGAGGCAGGAGTTGAAGGCCGGCCCTCCCACGAGCCTGCTCAGTGATCATTCGACCCGAGCTCGCAATGTGAGGTCCCTCGAAGCGACCGAGGTCGAATGGAGTCACCCAGACGACGTCTCCGTTCCAGTTATTTGGGTCATCGGACGGCGGGGTCGTTCCTCCCACGACCTTCGTGACATCGGCGAGACGGACCCGGCTCCAAGCGCTCATGCCGTGAATAACCGCTCCTTCGTGGCATGGAGGATCTCGGCGGGACTGCCGAGGAGCCTAAGTGCCGGCAGTCCGCCTGCGGTGAGAACCTCGGGCGTCTGGAGCACTCCAGGGTTCTCGAGCTCCTCGGTGCCGGCGCGGGCGAATTGGTGGGCAAGGGCCACGAGGGTGGCAGAGGTCCGGGCGGGCAGGCCCGCGAGCCAACCCTCGTGCTTGTACGCAAATGCGTCGGCTCGGGCGACGCGGGTCTTCGGATCGAGGCCGTAGCCGAGCTCGGCGAGCACGTCGTACAGATCGAATTCGGCCATGTTGTCGATTGCCCGAACAAGTGGAGCCGACCGGCCGGCATCAGGCAGGCTGGCGATGAGTTCACGGCGATCCGGCGGGGTGATCCACAGCTGGCGGAAGGCGTCGAGCGAGGGTGCCTGCTCGACCAGCGACTCGGCGATTCGCTCCTTGTATTCCTCCATGGTGATCGGTGTCGCCTTGCCGTTGATCATCGTGACGATTGCGATGCCTGCATCACCGACCCGGACTTCGATCCCCTGGACCTGGATGACACGTTCTGGAGGCTCACCACTCGGCGGCTCCGAGATTTCGCGGATGGCGGTCGCCTTCGTTCGGAAGGCCTCACCGAAGAGCCGCGTGGCCGCCGTGTAGTCGTAGACGCGGAACATGAGCTTGCCCGATGCCGGATCAAGGCGGGTCCCACGGCCGATCATCTGGTAGAAGGCGATCGGCGAGCGGACGTACTTGAAGAAGACGATGTTGCGAACCACCGGCACGTCGACGCCGGTCGAAAGCAGGTCCACGGTCGTCGCGATGAAATGGTTGCGCGAGGCACCCCGCAGGTCCGCCAGGTACTCGGCCCCGTGGCTGGCAGCGGTGCACTTGAACGCGTACGGCTGGGCCGGCTTGCGGCCGTTCGCGGCACACCAGTCCGCGTAGCGGTTGTTCAGAGCGATCGCAACCGCATCGGCATGTTGGTCCCGGGCACAGAAGACGATCGTCTTCTGCTCGGGCCCGCCGGTTTCGAGCAACCGGTCGAACAGATCGCCGGCCATCGCCTCGACCCGGTCCGGCAAGAGGAGGCGCGCCTCGAACTGGGTTGCCTCGTACCGCTCGTGCGCGTCGGCGATCGTCAGTAGCTCGCCGGTTCGAGCATCCGCGAGTGTGGTGCCGGCGAGGTCGGCCTGGTCGAGGCCGGTCTCGCGTTCGGCAAACGGGCTGTCGCCGATGAAGATGTCCCGTCGGACGATCTCGCAGGCGGCGAGGTAGCCGTCCTCGATGCCCTGGCCGATGTCGTACTCGTAGACCGGCTCACCGAAATGGCGCAGGTTGTCGGCGGTGATCGTCTCGTCAAGCGCCCCATCGTGTGTTCGCGGGTAGTCGAGCTGGCGCGGGGTGGCAGTCAGACCGATCTGGACCGCGTTCGGGTTGCGGGTGAGGACATTCGACCACTTCCCCCAGGCCGACCGGTGGCACTCGTCAATGACGATGTGGCTGAAGTAGTCCGTTGGATAATTGGCCTCCAGGTACCCGGCATCAGCCTCGTCGGAGTCGATGCCGAGCGTCTGGTAGGTCGCCACAACCACGCGAGCGTTCAGCTGCGGATTGGCGCCTGAGGCGGCGGCCGCATCGGCTCCGAAAGCATTCTGCAAAGCGCCGAGTCCCTGTGCCCGGAGCTCCTCACGGTCGCAGACGAACAGCGCTCGCTTCAGCTGGCCGGCGTCAGCAATCCGACGAAGCAGGTTGACCGCGATGAGTGTCTTGCCAGACCCGGTGGCGAGGCTCAAGAGGGCACGCTTCTCACCTCGCGCCAGCTTCTCGAGGACCGCGCGGATTGCCGCGTCCTGATAGTAGCGCCGGGATGTCTCGCCGCCACGGTAGGGCACCGACAGCGGCTTGGCCGGCGCGCTTGTGAGGTCGACACCCGTGGCGTCCTCATAGGCCGCCCGAAGGTCATCTGGCGTCGGGAACTCGGCCATCGGCCGGGGCAGTGGGGTCGTCTTGGCCGAGCGCCGATCAAAGAGAACCCACTGATGGCCGTTGGTGGCCGCGACGAACGGGACGTTGAACCGCTTCGCCCACGTGCCGTACACCTTGGCCTGATCGAGCCCGTACGCCGGGTGCCTGTCCTCTGGCTTCGCCTCCAGGATCGCGACGGCAACTGGCTGGGCGTCGGGCGCAATCCGAACGCGGAGCGTGTAGTCGGTGCGCCCGTGGGTCTGGCGACGGGGTTGGCCACCCACGATCTCGACGGTGCCGAGCGTCTCCTCACGCCGGATCAGATCCTCGGTCCATCCCCGGGCATGGATGGCAGGGTCGATCAGCTGGACCCGCGTCTCGGCTTCGTTGAGGCCCACGATCGCCTGCTGCTCCCCTTCCCGCCTTGTGCCCGCGAGTCTAGCTGGTCAGCGTTGCCCTTCGGATCACGACTGCCAGATGGCAGGAGAGAGAGGAGACGATTCCCACCTTCGCACTAACAATAGCCACCTGCGCAGATACCCCTTGACTCCTTGTGGGGGGCTGTAGTAGCCTAAGTAGGCAGAAGTCCGGACCTGCACGAAGACGACTCACCACCAGCAGTACAAGGAGCAACGAAATGGCACCAACACAGGTCACTCTGGTTACCGGCCTCTCGCGAGAGAGCCTGCTCGCGCTGCGCGACGAGATCGACGCGCTGCTTGGAATCGCGACGTCGCCCGCAGCGGCCGACGCCGTGGATATCGTCGCAGCGCCCGATGCAACGGTCGAGGAGATGGCGAGGCGGTTGCGAGCCCGCATCAACAACGATCTCAGCAAGGTGGTCATCTACATCGTTGACCACTATCCGGAGGGGACGTTCACGTGGGAGGACGTTTCCGCCGGCATGCACGAGAAACTGGGAACGGTCAAGTCATGGCATCGCAGCCTTTCCAAGCCCATGAACCGACTCGCCCGCGACTTCCCGGCCGTCCCGCCGCTGCTCACGAGCAAGTGGGACGGGTTGCGGAACCTCTACCGGATCAACCCGCTGTGGGTGAAGGCCATCAAGAAGGCCTGGTAGCGGCGGTGCCGCTACCAGGCGTCACGAGGGGTCAGGCAGGAAGTCCCTGTCTGACCCCTTTCGGCTTTGTGCCTCCCCTTGAGACGTCCTTCCGCTCACCTCGACAGAGAGATGGCAATCGTCTCGCGCGTCGAAGAACACGGCAGCGGGGAGCTTGATAGCCTCATCGCATGCCTTCGACGCCCAAGCGCCAGCATCAGGTGTCGCGCGGCTACCTGAACCGCTTCGGCATTGATGAGTCCGTGCTAGTGCGACGACGCGACGGGAAGGTGTTCGAGACCAGCACCCTGAATGTAGCCGTCGAGTCGGGCTTTTACGACGTGCCAACCTCACAAGGTCGCAAGTCGACGGCAGTGGAGCAAATGCTCGCCCAGGTTGACGACCTTGCGCTGAAGCGTCTAAACGACATCGACCGCACCGGAGTCCCGCCGGCTGCTGACACGCAGGAGCGCGCCGAGTTTGCAGGTGTGCTCGCTTTGCAGCTCTTGCGTACGACGGACAAGCGTGAGCAGCTGCTGTTCCCCAGTCGCGTGTCCGAATTCGCAGCGGGTCGCGAGGTCTCCGTCGAGCTGGTCGCCGACTTCCTTGAACACAAATACCTCGGGTTTCGGCCGAGGAAGAACGAGGCGGAGGCGGCATGGATCTACGTCACGCAATGGCTCAATGGAATGGACATGGACGACAAGGCCTTCGCGCTGAAGATGATGCTTCAGACCGTAGAGCTGTATGTCCCCCGACTCCTCTCGATGGCCTGGGCCGTGGAGGTAGACCGCAAGGAGCGTTTCATCACGTCAGACGTGCCTGCCGTGCGGTGGCGAACGCCGTCGCATCGCGACAACTTCGAAGGGATGGGGCTCGACAAGGCTGAAGAGGTGCGTTTCCCGCTTGATCCTTCCAAGCAGCTCGTTCTATCGAGACGCGCCCGGACTGCGAGCATGCGGATCACTAGCGAGCGCGTGGCTGCCTGCAATCAAGATATGGCCGACGGGTGCCACCGCTTTGTTGTTGGCCGACGCGACCAGGGGGCTCTCATTGCGAATCTCCACCTAACCAGCCGTCGTCCAGTCATGCGCTTCGCGATGGGACCGCTGTCGGTTATGGGCGCAGATGGCCGCAAGGTTCGCGAAAGCGAGGTGATCCAGATGTGGGTTCCAAGGCGCCCACTGGACCACTAGACCTAGCCCCCCGGACCAGGTGCGTCATTTCCCTCGTCTTATCTCCTATCCCGTCAATTGAGGGCAGGGAAAGGAGAGGAGCCCCTCCGAGACGACGCGAACCCGGACCCGGCGTGCGACGCGATCGACGCCTGGGTGAGATCGAGGCCCCGCCCGCGACGCGGGGCGGACGGGTGGGCGTTAGGCGCATCGAGCTCGAGCGGCGACGGCCGCGCTGATCCGTACAAGCGCAAGCGGGATCGATAGACACCACAATCGCTAGCGATGAGTCTTGACGCCTCAGGATGCCGCGATTCGCATCCCCCTATCCGGGCACGCCCGAAATGAAGATGTGGGCCGCTCCCTAAGGAACGGCCCTCATCGACTCGGTGCGTCTGCGATATCAGCGCAGCATAACGTTGGTGGTCTCCTCGTCAAAGCCGCAAGTGAAGTTGTCGCACACAAAGGCGAAGGTCACCGCAACGGCGCGGCCACCCTTGAATTTGCCGGTGGAGCCGAAGACCTCGACGCTCCACGGCTGGGCCGTTCCGTCACACACGGGTGACTCGACGAAGATGCCGCCGAATCCGCTGATCGTGAACCGGCCCACGTTCTGCGAGAGTTGGACACTGATCTCGGAATAGACCGCATCGCCCGTGCAAGTCAACGTACCGCTGATGGTGGCGGACCCGGTGACCTTGTTGAACTGCCCGACACGATTGACTGTGATGTCGACCGTCGGAGGTGGTGGCGCGGCATCGATCGTGATCTTGAGGGTGCCACCATTGCCGGCGCCGTCGAGTTGGTCATCGAATGCGAGGATGGCGTAGGCCTCCCCGCTGCTGGCAAAGAAGCCTACGGCGCCCTGTCCACAGCTCTGCAGAACGAAGCTGTCCGGGCTCCCGCTGACAACGATGATCCCGGCCGAATAGTCCGAGGCCGAAACGTCAACCAGGATGTTGCCATCCGCCGCCGGGGTGAACTCGTACCACACGCTGGCGTCGGTTGCCGGCGCACCGCAGTTCGTATTGGCCTCGGCGTCGTCCGCGTCGGTCGTCGCTTCGGTCGTATCCAGCGAGGCGCTGAACGGGAGCCGCCCGACGGTGACCCGACCGGCATACGTGTCGTTGGTAGGTGGTGCCGCTGCCAGCGCCGGCGCCGCGAAGGCCAGGCTAGACAAGGCGACGAGGCTGATGAGTACCACTAGGCGCTTCATGAGAATTCTCCTGTGCTGTCGTTTGAGTTGTTTCGGCGCTCACGACACGCAATGTCCAGGCACCGGCCACGGCAGTTGCCATGCGCTACGAATCATGGAACTCACGACCTGCGGCGAGGCTACGGCGAGACTGCGGCGAGACTACGGCGAGCCAAAAGTGGTGCATCTCAGCGCACGGGCATGGTTGCTCGACGTCGACGCGAACGAGTTAGGCCGGGGTCGCCTGCACACCGCCGATCGCCTCGCCGTCGCCGCTCGAGCACTTCGCGCGTCCGTGGGGACCTCCCAAACCGCAGGTGTTCCGTCAGACCCCTCCAGGCACGCCGCCGCCCTTCCCCTGCTCCTCGTCAGTCTCGCCATCAAGGCTAGACGCCCTCTTGACACGAGTCGTATATTCACAACATGACTCGTATCGCGAATAGCAAGGCGCACCCGTATCACAGCCAGCTCCGAGCGGAGCAGGCGGAAGAGACGGGTGCGCGCATCCTGGATGCCACCGTTCGAGTGATGGCCGGTGGCCTCGCAACGTTGTCCATTCCCGCGGTGGCGCGCGAGGCCGGTGTGTCGGTCCCGACGATCTATCGTCACTTCGGAACGAAGCACGAGCTCCTGGCCGCCGTGTACCCACACATCGTGCTTCGAGCCGGTCTCAACCAGGTGGCCCCGCCGCGCTCGATCGACGAGCTGCGGGACGGCATGCGCGCGCACTTCGATCGCCTGGAGTCCCTCGACGAACTCGCGCGCGCGGCCATGGCCAGCCCCGGGTCCGACGAGGCGAGACGCATCAGCATGCCGGATCGGCTCGCCATGTTCCGTCAGCTCCCCGATTCGATCGTGCCCAGACTCGCAGAGGTCGATCGGGAACGGATCGCGCGCCTCCTCGTGATCCTCACCGCGTCCTCGGCCCTGCGCATGTGGCGCGATCACTTCGGCGCAACGGTCGATGAGGCGGCCGACGACGTCGATTGGCTGGTGCGTGCCGCCATCGCCGCTGCGACAAGGAGGAACCGATGATGAACTCAACAGCGATCCGACCGCTCGCCGACGTGCGGATGACCGATGTCGGCGAGGTCGGCGGCAAGGCCGCCAGCCTCGGGGAGCTGCTCGCTGTCGGCGTCCGCGTGCCACACGGGGTGGTCATGACGGCCGGGGCAGCCGAGATGACGGCGGACGAGCGCCGGTCGCTGCTGCACGCCGCAGCCGGGAGGCTGGGCATCGGCCCGTTTGCCGTCCGATCCAGCGGAGTCACCGAGGACGGCGCCGAGCATTCGTTTGCCGGCATCTACGAGTCGGTGCTGGACGTGGCTGGTGATGATCTCTCCGCGGCGACGGACAGGGTCCTGGCCAGTGCTCACGCAGCCCGTGTCGCCGAGTACGAGGACGCGGGCAACGGCCGCATGGCCGTGATCATTCAGCGGATGGTCGCACCCGTCGCCGCCGGGGTGGCGCTCACGGCGGACCCGATCAACGGGGATCGCCGGACCTGCGTCGTCACCGCCGTGCGGGGCATCGGGGATCGGCTGGTGTCCGGTGAAGCTCTCGGCGACGAATGGGTCGTCGACGGTGGTGGGGCCACCGCCCGACGCCGGCCCGAGCAGGCGATCGATCGCCGCCAGGCCATGCAGGTGGCGAGCGAGGCGCGGCGGATCGCCGCCACGCGCGGGACACCGCAGGACATCGAGTGGGCGATCGACGCGGACGGCGCACTCTGGATCCTCCAGGCCAGACCGATGACCGCCCTCCCGCCCGAGGTGTCCTGGGAAGCTCCGGCACCTGGCGCATACACCCGCCAGCTGCGGTTCGGCGAGTGGATCTCCGAGCCGGTGACGCCGCTCTTCGAGTCCTGGCTGTTGCCCGCGATGGAGGAGCGCCTGCACGCTCAGCTCAAGGAGTGGATCGGGCAGCGTGCTCCGCGGCCGCACCACGTCGTGGTCAACGGCTGGTACTTCTACTCGATCAACTGGATCGCCCCGCGGACGATGCTACGGAACCTGCCGAGCATCCTGTGGCACCTGATCCGGACCCCACGCCGCGTCGTGGGGGTCATCACTCCGCTGGTGCGGCACAGCTATCCGCTCTACGAGCGCGACTGGCGCGAAGATCTGCTCCCGCGCTACCGGGCCGCGGTGGCGGCTGCCGAGGCCAGGGTGGAGACGCTCCCGGTCTCCGAGCTTCCGCACTTGATCGACGAGATGGCTGATCTCGCGGGTGAGTACTTCACCTCGATCGCCACGTTCGCCGGTGCCGCATACAAGATGGAGATGAACCTCGCCAGCTTCTACCGTCGCCACCTGGCCGGCTCGCTTGGTGGCAGCCACCTGCCGCTCGTCGCCGGCTTCGAGCCTCCGGCGGATCCAGGTCGGCATGCCGTGGTCTCGCTTGACTGGTGGCACGAGCGCGTGCCGAGCGCCGCGACGGCGACGATGCCGCTCCATCTCCACGACCGGCTGGTCGAGACGCGGAACGCCGCCGAGCACGCGGCCTTCGCAGCCCTCGCCTCCTCGCCGCGACGGCTGGCAGCCTTCCGCCGCCTGCTGGCCGAGACCCAACGACTCGTTCCCGTCCGGGAGGAGCATGTCGGTGAGCTGACTGCCTCCTGGCCGGTCATGCGTCGGGCGGTGTTGCGCATCGGCGAGGCGCTCGCAACCCGGGGTGTGATCGCGGAGCCGGAGGACGTCTTCTTCCTCACGCGTGCCGAAGCTCTGGCCGGGCTCGGAGACGAACCGCCGTCCGCCCCTATCGATGTGGCCGGCCGCCGCTCACGGCGCGACGAGCAGGCCAGGCTCGTGCCCCCGCTCTTCGTCGGCCAGCTGAACTCAATGCTGAAATCGTTCTGGGACAGCTACCCGCGCGCGGTCGGTGCCGTTCGGTCAGACCGGGCCATCGTGTCGGGCACACCGGCGTCTCCGGGTCGCGTGAGCGGGTCGGTCCGGGTGATCCGGGGGCCGCAGGAGTTCGACGAGCTCCTGCCCGGCGAGATCCTGGTGGCGCCGCTCACCGCGCCGGCGTGGACGCCGCTCTTCACCCGGGCAGCTGGGGTCGTGACAGACGTCGGCAGCCCGGCATCGCATGCCTCTATCATCGCCCGCGAATACGGGATTCCGGCGGTGGTCGGCTGCGGCGACGCGACAGCCCGCCTGCGGACGGGGATGCGAGTCACGGTCGACGGCGGCACGGGAAACGTAGAGCCTGAGTAAGGAGAACGATCAACCATGCAATTGCGGAGGACAACGACCATGCGACCACGCGACTGGGCGTCAATCGGACTCGTCGGCGGCTGCGTCATGCTGACGCTGGCCACCTCGTACATCCACTCGACCCTCGGCGGCTTGCTCTTCACGCTCAATGCGCTCGGGTATGCCGCGCTCGCCGTCGCATTGGTGGTGCCCATCGGCCTTGCGGACCGCTTTCGCTGGCTGATTCGGCTGGCCCTGCTGGGGTTCACGCTGGCGACGATCGGCGGGTGGGTCATGTTCGGCGCCCGCTATGACGTGGCCTACCTGAGCACGGCCATCGAGGCGGTGCTGGTCGCCCTCCTGGTGGTGAGCGTCTACCGATTCGACGAGGGGCCGGCGGGCGTTGTCGCGCGCCTGCAGAAGCTTCCGGCTGAGCTTATTGGGTTGGTGCGTGGCGACCGCTAGGCGGTCTGCCGCGCTTGTCAGCCTGGCCTTCCTGATCGGTGCCTGCGCCGGCGGCACCCCAGGGACGGCTGCCTCGATCCCCGCTGGCGCTGTGCAGCTCCGGGTGGCCGACTCCCGGTTCGCGCCGGCCAAACTGTCGGTGGCGCCCGGTCAGCCGTTCGAGCTCTACTTCGACAACGCCGACACGCTGCCGCACAACGTCGTCATCATCGGATCCGATGGCGCACGGGTCTTTGCGGCGGACATCTTCACCGGCGCCGCCCAGCGCCTGCTGCACGTCCCGGCCCTGGCACCCGGGCCCTACCGGTTGCGCTGCGACATCCACCCGGAAATGAATGCGGATCTCGAGGCGTCGCTCAGCACGGCGCAGGGGCCAACCTAAGCGCAAGAACGCGCGCGAATTGCGGCCGCCGGCCCTGACGTGAGCAATGTTGTCCCGGTTCACAAAGGCGACCGACTGCCCGGCGCTCACGGTGGGGGCGGCGCCGAAGGCTCGGCGTGCAATCTCGATTGTTGCGGTCGGAGACGCATCGGGCGTCAGGGCGCAGCCAGCGACTCCCGGGTCGGTGGCCGTAGGCGCCGCCAATGGGCTGAGCGGCTGGCTGCGGCTGGGGCTCACGCTGTTGCACGCGAGAAGGGCCAGCGACAGGACGGTCGCGGCGCCCGGCGCGATTCAATACCGATGGGCGGGCGAGGTCATCGGCCGCACTATATGGAAGGAATGGACTCACGCATGGACGAGGTTGCCGGGGGCCATGTCGCAGATGCGTGCCTGCGCTGCGGAAAGCTGATCCAGTCGATGGGCATCGAGGAGTTCCGCGTTGGCGGGACGACGGGTGGATGGAAGCTCCTCTTCGGCGAGTTCGCGGAGCTCGGCGAGGGGAAGCTGAATCTGGAGGTGCTGGCCTGCGGGTCCTGCGGCAAGGTGGAGCTGCGGGTGCCCCACCCCGCCTAGCAGGAACCCCGGCCGGTTGCCTACTGGACGTGCACCACGGTCTGCATGGTGTGGTGGATCTTGCAGGTGATCTGGTAGTCGCCCGGCTGGTTGAAGGCCACCATCACGCTGCTGCCCGCACCGGCGAGCTCGTCGACGCAGGCGTTGTCGGCAGCCTGGCCGCCGGTCCCCTCGGTGATGGTGTGCGCCACCGCGTCCTGGTTCGTGAACGCGACTACCTGTCCCACCGTGATGGTCACGGCATCGTCGAAGGCAAAGGCGGCGATCTTGATGGTGGCGTTGGGCGAGGCATCCGGGGTCGCCGCGCAGCGCGCGCTCACCGCCTGGCTGGCACTCGGTACCGCGGTGGCGGTTGGGGCCGCGCTGGCGCTGACTCCCATGCTCATGGCCGCCATGCTGCTGCTCGGCATGGTGCTGGTGCCGGGGCTGGCCGCGCTGCTGCACGCGGCGAGCGCCAGGGTGAGTGCTGCTCCCGTGGCCAGCGCCGCCCATCGACGGCCGGCAAGGGGGATCAACGGCGTGTGTGATATCAAGAATGCTCCTCGCTGACGAAGGGACCGCGCCGCAGGTGGTATCGGTCTTCCATACGGCTGAGGTTTCACCGATGCAGGAGGATTTGACGCGCCCGCGCACGCGCCGCAGACTCAGCCTCCACCTGATCCGTCCCGCGCACGAGCATGCGGCAGACCACCACCTACGTCGCGCGCCGACTCGCCGGGATCTCCTCTCGTGTCGCAGACGACCCTTTGGCTCGCGGAGCGGTGGCTTCCGCGGCGTCCAGGAGTGCAAGCAGCGCCACGGCGCCCAGCGCGCTGAAGATCTCGCGAGCTTCAGCCGCCGCCTCGCGTGCTTCCGGTACGCCGGTGCCGAGCGCGCGGACCATGGTCAGATCACACAACGCCAGGTCGAAGCGGACACCGAGCGCACGCCAGCGAGCTGCGGCGTCGCGGTAGCCGGTCGTGGCATCCCTTGTTCGGCCTTCGAGGGCGGCGAGTCCTGCCGCCAGCTCGATCTCGTTGACCCGGGCGACCTGCCCTGGAACCTCCGAGAACTCGGCGAGGATGCGCCGGACCGATTCCGGGTCGTCAAGCCACACTGAGAGCCGTCCGGCGCGTGCTCGCGCGGCCGAATCCGGTGCGTCCACGCGCGAATAGCTGGCGATCGCCAGCCGGCGCGCCTCCTCCAGGCGATTCGCGGCCAGCGCGGCGTCGCTTCGCACGTCATCGAGCATCGAGAAGGCTTGCAGCTCGGTCACGTCCTGGAGCAGGGCCTCCGCTTTCGCGGTGAGGGCTTCGGACTGCTCTCCGCGGAATGCAGCGATCTGGGCCTTGCGAACAAGGGCTCCGACGTCCCCATCAGGGTCCACCGCCAGCGCCTCGTCGATCTGCTCGAGACCCCATTCCCACTCCCCGAGATGCATTGCCCCGTCGGATGCGTTGTTGAGCAGATAGAACCCCTGCCCGCGCATTCCGAGATGCCGTGCCAGCGCCAGTCCTTCCCGCGCGACGCTGTACGCCAGCAACGGGTCCTCGGCGGCGGTGACGTAGCTGAGGTTCACCCGCGCGCGCAGCTCCAGGCTGGGCAACTGCAGCGATCTCGCGCGGTCGACAGCACCAATCAGGACGACCATCGCCTCGGTCAGGCGGCGGTGGTGCGCAAGCAGAGCGCCGCGGGTGACCAACAGATCGAGGGTGTCGTGCGTCAGTTCGAGGCGTTCGGCAATCGGCAGCACCTGCTCGGTGCGGGTAAGTGCGTCCTGGCCGCGGCCAAGCAGCATCTCCGAACGGGCGAGCTCCGCGCTGAGACGCACCCACTCGGCCGTGCCGGCAAGGTCGGAGAACTCGTCGAGCGCGGCGCGTGCCATGGCCAATCCCTCTTCGGTTCGACCGACCCAGCTCGTGGCCTGCGCGAGATCCGTCGTCGCCTGCAGGATCCGCTTGCGATCGTCGGCCTGGCTAACGATCTCCAGCGCCGCCTTGAAATGGCCGATGGTTGCCGCCTGATCGCGCGCCACTCGGGTCGCGGCCACCCCTGCCGCTTGATGGAGTTGAGCACGTTCCGTGGGGTCGCTCGTCACCTCGAGCGCCTGCTCCAGGTAGGTGAGCGCCTCGGGGTACGAGCCGAGCGACATCGCCCGCTCGGCCGCTCCGCGCAACGCCACACGCGCCTGGGCGGCCACGGCGTCGCCCTCCGGGCCTTCCGGATGAGCGCGGTATGCCGACAGGTAATGCTCCGCCAGGACGGCGGCGATCCCTTCGTCGTCGAGCGTCTCGAAGTACCGCGCCGCGGCCAGGTGCAGCCGTCGGCGGTCACGCCGCGCCAGGCCGCTGTATGCGACCTCTCGGATGAGGCCCTGCACAAACCCGTACTGTCCTCGCTCGGGTGAACGCGGATCCGCCTCCAGGGTCAGCAGTTCACGCAGCACCAGCGCTCGCAGCCGCGCGGGAAGGGTCCCGGGATCCTCGCCGCTGATTTCGACCAGGGCATCGACCGTGAACGTCTTGCCCATGACCGATGCTGCCTGCAGCAGCGCCCGGTCGGCCGGATCGAGCGAGTCGAGCCTGGCGGCGATCAGCGCCTGGAGTGAGGTCGGCACGGAGAGCTCGGTGGCTTCTCCGACCAGCCGATAGCTCTCCCCGATGCGCTCGATGCGACCCTCGTCCAGCAGCATGCGGACCGTCTCGACGGCATACAGCGGAATCCCCTCGGCCCGGTCGAGGATCCTGGCCGCCAGGTTGTCGCTGAGCCCCGGCACGAGCCCACGCAGCAGCTCGCGCATGACGTCATCGGCCAAGGGCTCGAGCACCAGCGAGGTGAAGTTGCGACGTCCGGCGCCCCAGTCCGGGCGCCGATCGAGGAGCTCTGGACGCGCCAGGGAGATGAGATACAGCGGTCGGTCCCGCGACCAATCCAGCAGGTGGTCGATGAAATCGAGCATCCCGCTGTCGGCCCACTGCAGGTCTTCGAAGACGAGCAGCACCGTTCCGTCCTCGGCGATGCGTTCGAAGAAGGTGCGCCATGCGGCGAAGAGCGTCTCCCGCTCGCCGCTCCCGCTGGTCGCCTCCTCGATTCCCAGCAGGTGCAACAGGCGCGGCTCGATCCAACGGCGCTCGGCTTCATCGGTCACGAACTGGGCAAGCGTTGCGGCCAGCTTCCTGCGGACATCGGCAACGTCCTCCCCCTCCCCGATGCCGGCGCGGCCGCGCACCATCTCGGCCAGCGCCCAGAAGCTGATCCCCTCGCCGTATGCGGGCGAGCGCCCGTAGTGCCAGTAGGCGACCTCGGTGACTCCGTCGAGGTACTTCTGGAACTCCCAGACGAGGCGGCTCTTGCCGATGCCGCCCTGGCCCATGATCGAGACAAGTCGCGGGCGCCGTTCGGCACCGGTAGCGGCGTGGAAGTCCTTGAGCAGCCGCAGCTCCGCCTCCCGTCCGACGAACGGTGCCTCCAGTTGCTCGCTGCGACCGGCGCCACCGCGCTTGGCGACGACGCGGAGTGCGCGATACGCCGCCACCGGCGCCGCCTTGCCCTTGAGGTCCTGTTCGCCGGCCGGCTCGAACGCAATGGCGGCCGCCGCGGCCTGGCGGGTGGCCTCGCCGACCAGCACGGTGCCGGGCGCCGCGACCGATTGCAGCCGGGATGCGGTGTTCACGAGGTCGCCGGCGACCATGCCCTGATTTGTCGCGCCGAGGGTGACCGCGGTCTCGCCGGTCAGAACACCCGCCCGCAGTTGCAGGTCGATCCCGAGCTCATCGCCGAGATGGTGGACGCCCTCCACCAGGTCGAGCGCGGCACGGACTGCACGCTCGGCATCGTCCTCGTGCGCGGTCGGTGTGCCCCACACTGCCATCACCGCATCACCGATGAACTTCTCGATCGTCCCGCCGTAGCGTTCCACGATGGCGCTGGCGCTCTCGAAGTAGCGGCCAAGCAGCTCGCGCACTGCCTCCGGGTCGCGGGACTCCGAGATGGTCGTGAAGCCGACCAGGTCGGCAAAGACGATCGACACGAGGCGTCGTTCCGCGGCAGCGGGCGGAGCGCTGCCGGACTGCCGCGCAGCCGCCGCGGTCGGTTGAGGAGCGGACTCGACGTCGCCCAAGGTCGAGCCGCATTCGCCGCAGAACTTGAGCCCCGGCGTGTTCGAAGAGCCGCAGGTGGCGCACACCAGCGCGAGGCGGGTGCCGCACTCGCCGCAGAACTTGCGACCCGGTTCGTTGGTGGCGTCGCAGTTGGGACAGGTCACGTCAGCATGCCTTCTGGGAACGGGAGCGTCCGCAGTATCGCCGCTTAGCCGAATCCCGGTCAACGGGAGCGGGCTGGGCGGGCGCTCCTACGTCCGGCCGTGCCCTCCGTATTGCTCACGCGGTTTCGCACCCTCTGAGGATTTGACGCGCCCGCGTACGCGCCGCACACTCAGCCTCCACCTCCATCCGCCCCCGCGCTCGAGCATGCCGCAGACCACCATCTACGTCGCGCCCCGGCTCGCCGGGACGCAAGAGAACCCGCCACCGGCGGTCAGGGCCGTCGACCTCGCCCGGCTCTTCGGACGGAGCCCGGCCCTGGCCGGCGTCTCGGTGACCGTCGAGATGGGCCGCATGGTGGCGCTGGTCGGCCCCAACGGGGCCGGCAAGACGACCCTGCTGCGGATCCTGGCGACGGCCATCCGGCCTTCGTTCGGGGCGCTGCACATCGACGGCGTGGACGCGCTCCGTCACCCGGAGATCGTGCGCACGCGAGTGGCCTACCTGCCTCATGCGACCGGCCACTACGACGACCTGACGGCCGCGGAGAACCTGCGCTTCGCCGCCACCATGCTCGGCTGGGGAGCGACCGAGGGAGTCCCTGTTGTACGCGACGCCCTTGACGAGGTGGGCCTGAGCGCGGTGGCGCACGACCGGGTGCGAACCTTCTCGGCGGGCATGCGCAAGCGTCTCGCCCTGGCCCGATTGCTGGTGGCGCGCCCTTCTCTACTGCTTCTCGATGAGCCGCATGCGGCGCTGGATGGCGATGGCATGGCGCTGGTCGACCGGCTGCTCGGCCGCTGGCACGAGGTCGGTATCACCGTGGTCGTCGCCTCCCACCAATCCGAACGGGTGGCGCGGCTGGCGGACGCAACGTTGCGGCTCGATGGCGGCCTGGTGGCCGAGGTGACCGGCAGCGGGGTACAGGCCGACCTGATCTGGCCGAGCATGGCCGGCGCCGCCCTTCCAGCCGGAATGGACCGATGAGCGCGCTGGCACGG
>CAVVPF010000010.1:0-20241 GCA_963750025.1 uncultured Chloroflexia bacterium | reverse complement strand
CCGGAGATCCGTGTCGGACATGCGGCTGGCCGCGGTGATCCGCTCGACGATGGCCGCGTGGGCCTGGGCCCGGGAGTTCGAGTCGCTCACCGGGGCACAGGAGAGCTACGACCCCCAGGTCGTTCCTGCGACGCCGCGACCGGGCATCGCATCGCCGCCCAGCGCGATCGTGAGACTCATCCCGGCGCGCCGGCGGCCTCTACGCCTCGTGGAAGATCAGGTCGCGGTCCCGGACGTGATCGTCGACCTCGAGGGCAACGTCGTCCCCGGGGCCTGCCCGGTCGACCTTCGCGTGCTCGACCTCCATCGACGCGACATCCTGGACGAGGTCGGTGGTGTGACCGCGAATATGGATCTTGTCGCCCAGGGCGAGCGGCGCACTCAAGCGGACTGCGGCAACCGAGCGATGGCTGAAGTAGTGGGTCACCTGGCCCATCGCCTCGGCCGGGTCGTGTCCGGCGGACATGCGACACCTCCGTGCGGTTCCACCGTACACCGATCGACGTCATTCGCACCGACCAACTGATCGGTCTGGCCGATGACGCGGAGCCAGCGAGTCAGGTGACCCGTCCATGGCAACCTGACCACGTTTGCGACAGGTCACCAGACTCGGTAGAATTCGGGGCAGAAATCGGTGGGTTTCGTGCTCACGACGAGCCAGGAATCGCGAAAATCGGTCACCTGACTCTGGATCAGGAGATCGAAGGTTCGAATCCTTCCGCCCCAGCCAAGCCCACAACATGTGGGCTTCGTGCTCCGCCCGTACCACCAGTGGTGGTATTTGACCCTCCGCCCGTCCTCCGGCAAGGAGGACAAAGCATGGCTAGGGCACCTGACTCCCCTGATTCGAGGGCACCTGACTCGTGGCTGCGCGGTGCGTGGGCACCTGATTCTGGAGCTGCCGGGCTGAGCCTGGGGCGCGCGATCCAGCTGTTCTTGGCCGCCAAGGGCGCCGAGGGCGCCTCGCCCAAGACGATCGAGTGGTATCGGATGGTGCTGGGCCGCGCGGCGCGGGATCTTGGCGCCGAGCGACCCCTCGAGGCGTTGGCACCGCCTGAGGTGCGCGACTGGCTGCTGACTCTCCGCGCGACCCTGTCGCCAGTCTCGGTGGCTGGCTACGTCCGCGGCCTGAAGGCGTTCGGCAACTGGTGCGCGGCCGAGGAGCTGGCCGAGGCGAAGGCGCTGCGCACGCTGCGCCGACCGCGCGTGCCGCACAAGCTGGTCGAGCCGCTGAGCGACGAGGCGCTGCGTCGCCTGCTCGATGGCGCCTCGACTCGCGACCGGGCCATCCTGCTGCTGTTCTTCGACACCGGCCTGCGCCTGTCTGAGTTGGCCGGGCTGCGCAGCGCCGACCTGCGCCCTGACGGCAGCGTCAAGGTGATGGGCAAGGGCGCCCGTGAGCGGATCGTGCCGGTCGGCACCACCGCCCGGCAGGCGCTGGCGCGCTACCTGCGCCAGAGTGATGATGCGGTGGACGGGGTCATCTTCCGCTCGCGTCGCGGCGGCGCCTTGGGGTGGCGCGGCATCCAGCAGGCCTTCCGGCGCATGAAGCTGCGCGCCGGAATCCCCGGCCGCTGCAGTCCGCACACGCTGCGTCACACCTTCGCGCGCGCCTACCTGATCAACGGCGGCGACGCCTTCAGCCTGCAGCGCATCCTCGGCCACGCCACTCTCGACATGGTCAAGCGCTACGTGGCGCTCGCCGACACGGACTTGGCGGCGCGCCACCGTATTGCCTCGCCCGCCGATCGGCTGCTACGAGACACTCGTCGAATGTGAGCGGGGTATAACCCCGTTCCGGCCATTCTCTCAGTCGATCACAATAGACGTGTAATAGATCCGATCGCTTGCATCGAGCCGGCGGACAAGCCCGCATCATCGATCAGGTCCAACTGCAGGCCAGCTGGGCCGTTGGCTGAGACGACCGAGTTACTGGGTGTGGCAACGATTGCCACGGCGACTGCTGCTGGACCATCGGCGATCATTTCGGGCTTCGCTTTCGTTGTTTCGGCCTCCGTCACCGTAAAGGTCTTGGATCTTGCATATCAGGGGGTGACCAGGCCGTGCGAGGAGATCAAGCTGACAATCCCGTAGAAAACAGCCGATGGAGGTGAGTAGCCCGTGCTCATCGTGGATCTAGGTCTGCTCCTCGTGGGCATTCTGCTGATCGCCTTCCTGCTAGCTCCCGGTGTTCGATCCGGCACTGCCAACCCCACCGTGGCGGCTGCCTTGGTTGCGGGACTCATGGGTCTGTCACCGGCGTTATTCGCGGCCACTGGCGTGGTCGCATGGGATGCTTGCCTTGTAGGCTTACTACGCACGTACTGAAAGGGAGGCGGCGACGCGCTTGGATAGCGAAACCTTGGACGGAAACGGCGCCGCCCCAGCCGATCAAGCCGATATCGATGGCTCGTCCCTTGCACGCCATCGCGTACCCAACGGGGATCCATCGACCGGTGTCCTTATCCACGACACATTCGTTCAGGGTCGACCGCTCCCGAGGTGGCTTCACACCCTCGACGGATTCCCCGCCGATTCGTACGGGGAGCTGTTCGATGTAGTTGCGGCTCCTGTGCGAGTAACCGGCAGCGCGGTTCAGCAGATCATGGATGGTGACTTAACCCCGCTCCATGATCTCCGTCGCCGGAGCTGGGTACCGGTTGAGGAATTCGGGCTGTTCTACGACGCATGGTTAGCGGTCGCGCACCGATCGACAACGATGCATAAAGACCATGCGGAATTCTCGACGGCTACAGAAGTCAGCCACACAGAACCGAACCTCTTCGGATTCTTCGTCAATGGGATGGCTGTCTTCGACAGCTTTGCATTCGCCGTGTATGCCGCTAGCTCCATGCTGTCGCCGTCGCGCTTTCCGTTGCGAACGCCGAAAGATCGGCGGCAGGTGGGGGTAGCCAGTACCGCAAAGGTGCTTCGTACGTGGCATCCAGCCGCGCGGATCACCCGGGTCGTCGGTGAACTGTTGAAGGCCGAAGAGTATGGCGAGCTAAGCGACTTCCGCAACGTACTAGCCCACCGAGCATCGCCAGGCTTCCGAACTCAGCCGGGTGGTGCGGACGCCGAATGGATGACCGAAGGACACCGGGGAGAGAACGTACCGCTGCGCCCGGAGACGCTAGACAGGCTCCTCCAGTGGTCGATGGCCGAGCTAAGCCTGTTGACGACTAACGCCCTGGCGTTTTACCGGGATCGATTCGCACAACGCTTAGGCAGTGCACGATGATCGCTGATCCAGCCCGTATGGATCAGAATGTCGGCGTGGGCCCACCGAGGGGCGACCGGCAACGTCCGAGCGCTCTATCTACTACTCCGCCATTGGCCTGACACCGGCCGGACGCCGGCCGTAGACTCGCGCCGCCCCGGCCGGCCCCAGCGCCCGCCGTCCGGGTTTGCGGCGTTTCGCGCTTCTTCTCCCTCTTCACACCTGGTGCCTGCCTGGCAATCAGGCCGCGAGCAGCGTCGGCGCGAGCTGACCGAGACCGCGGAACGCGCCTGGAAGACGACCTAACGCCTGATTAGGTCGTCCAGCTGAGCGCTGCGCCCGCTCAGCGTCCGCATTGCAACTTAGGATCAGCTGTGAGCGGAGGGAGCTCCACTCCAAATCAGACGGTAATACCGACCCAAGAAGGGGAGCGGCGATGCCGCGAGGGCCCAGGCGATGAATCGTGGTCACAGCGATCGGGCATCCACGCCGCTGCCGCTGAGACCGCTGGTCGACGAGGTCTTGCGCGCGCTCGATGAAGCACATCGAGCCCAGAGAGGCCCACGTGACTCCATCCGTCCCAGTGACGTACCCGGGAAGCGTGACGGCGCCATGGGAAGCAAAGCGAGCGCGATCCGGATAGGCCAGGATCCCGGACCGCTTACCACCAACCGGCGTTACGCGAGCCGGCCGTGGTCCTTCAGGATCGCGACCACACGATCGCGCGGGAGCGCGGGCGTCCGATGACCCCGGAAGCCAACCATCGGCTCATTGGCGGTGAGGACGTTGATGACCGCCTCTTCCGTGGCCTGGACCACGGCCGCGTAGAACGGATCGAGGAAGCCCCATGGGACGAAGTTGAGCGAGTTGAGGGCCCCGTGGCCGTCCCCAAAGAGGGTGCGGAAGCCCGGCGTGAAGGCGCCGGCATTCCCGACGGAAAGCGCGAGAAAGAGATCCCCGGAGAAGTGGGACCCCGTGGTCCCGGTGCGGGCAAGCCCCAGGGTGACGCGCCGGGCCATCGCGCGGCACTGATCCGGAAGCAGTGGTGCATCCGTGATCACGATGGCGATGCATGAGCCTGCGCCGGGCGGTGCGGCCAGCGCATCCGCCAGCGGGTTGTCGTCTGCCAGAGCATCGCCGAATGGCAAGCCCGCGATTGTCAGCTCGGATCGCGCGCCGAAGTTTGCCTGGAGGAACACGCCGACGACGTAGTCGCGGCCGCCGTATTCGACGAGCCGGGAAGCCGTTCCCGAGCCGCCCTTGAACTCGTAGCAGTTCATCCCCGTGCCGCCGCCGACCGAACCCTCCTCGAGCGGCCCGGATCGCGCAGCCTCGAGGGCACGCACGCCCACGGCCTCGCTGACATGGCCGCCATTGATGTCGTTGAGATATCCGTCCCATGTCTCGGCGGCAATTGGGAGGAGCCAGGCTTCGGCAAACTCGCGGTGGTGCGTCGCGGTCCAACGGACAATCGAGCCGTGGACGACTCCGACCGCGTGCGTATTCGTGATGCAGATCGGGCCGCTCATGGTCCCAGATTCGTTGATCCATGAAACGCCGGTCATCTCACCGTTGCCGTTCTGCGAGTGAAAGCCGGCGGCGGATGGGTCCCCGGGGTTGCCTCGACCCCGGGGATGGATGGCCGTCACACCAGTGCGCACCGAGTCCCCTTCGATCAGCGTCTCGTATCCGACTTCGACGCCGGGGACATCGGTGATCGCATTCCAGCGACCGGGGCGACCACCGAACGAGATCCCGACAGAGCGCGCCCGCGCCTTGCCCGATGGCGTCGCCTGATGCGGGTCGCGCGACGGCTCGGTCATCTGTCGGCCATCACCTCGTTGCGGAGCGGCTGCTTGAGGTTCCAGGCTCTCCCGCCCTGCGGGAGCTCGCGCCGACTTCTGCCGAATCGTCCAATCGGGGTGCGAGCTGGACCGACGATAACAACGTCGTCATTCATGGCGGATCCGCCAGGCAGGCTCATGGGCCTCGGTCCGCCGCCCGCTGTCCCAGGCCTAGCGTTGGCTTAACCTCGCGGGCCATGATCAGAGCTCCCTAACGAGCGCATCTTCGGGGAACAATCGCAGGTCATGACTAGGTGCAATTCGATCCACCATCGCCCGTGCCCTAGCGATCGACCGATACCACGCGTCCACGTCAGTGTGCAGGCCGACAGGGATTCGCGCATCCCAGTTCTCTGCGACCATGACGTTATCGCCAAGCAAGCCGAGGCGACCGGTGCGCGTTTGGACGACCACCCCCTGTGAGCCCGGCGTATGGCCGGGCAGGTAAAGTACCTGAAGCCCGTCCCCCAAGTCGCGATCGCCGTCGATGAGATCCATTTGGGAGCTATCAAACGGTGGCTCAAATCCGCCCGAAGGGGAGAAGAACTCTCGACGCATCATTTCGGCTACCGGATTGAGCGCGTACTCAAGTTCCACGCGCTGCACTAGAACTCGCGCTCGCGAGAACAGTCGGTTCGAGCCGCAATGGTCGTAGTGCAAGTGCGTGCAGATCACGAGGGCAACCTGTTCAGGGCGGACGCCGATGCGCGCAAGTAGCTCGGCTGGGTCTTCCGCTGGATCGCGCCACACGTCCTGCGGGTACGCGCGCCGCACCGCCTCGGAGCTCTCAAAGCTGGTGTCGACGACCACCACGCGGGGACCCTTGAGGACGAACATGGTGTGCGGGATCGTCAGTTCTTGGCCCATGCCCTCCAAGTAGGTCGCCACGGATTGATCCATCCGCGACCGACCGGCCCGGAGCGCCCAGACCCTCCAGGATGTCTCGGACGAGTTCATTGCGCCGTGAACCCGCCGTCGATGACGAGCGCGTGGCCGGTCACGTACTTCGCGCGGTCAGATACGAGGTAGAGGATCCCCCACGCGATGTCCTCCGGCTCCCCAAGGCCCAACGGATGGGCCTGGAGGTCCGCACCCCGGGCAGCGACTGGATCGGGAAAGGAAGCGTAGTACGCCTCGAGGAGCGGAGTCTCGATCGAGCCGGGGCACACACTATTCACTCGAATCCCGTCGCCGGCGTGGTCGAGCGCCATGGCGCGAGTCAGATTCACAACGGCTGCCTTGGACGCGGAGTATGCGGCGTAACTCTTGAAGCCAATGAGGCCCGCTTCAGACGCCACATTCACAATTGCCCCTCCGCTGCTCTCCAGCATCACCGGGATAGCGGCGCGGCTAAACAGGTAGACAGATGACAAGTTAGTCGCCATCAGGTGGTTCCACTCTTCGAGAGTTGTCTCGACCACGGTCTTCATTAGAGCCATGCCGGCGTTGTTTACGAGGATGTCGAGTCGCCCGAAATGAAGCGTGCTGGCTTCAACGGCGCGCCGAGCCGTTGGCTCGCGTCCTACGTCCCCAGCTGAAACCACTGCCTCGATTCCTCTCGCGCGCAGTTCGCGGCGTAGGCTCGCCAGCTGCGAGCGGTCGCGCCCAACGAGCACTAGCCGAGCCCCCATCTCCCCAAGGAGTCTCGCGGTGGCGCGACCGATCCCGGATCCTGCGCCGGTTACGATCGCCACCCGTTCCGCCAGCTCCGGCTCTCTGGCCTTCACCTTGGCTCTCCGACGGGATCGGCACCAGGGCGGGAGAACCATTGATCGCGAATTCGGTCGCTCCAGACTGCACCGTGAAAGGTGCCGGCCACCGCAATCGTGTAGAGGGGCGCCCACTCCTCGTCGCAAGTGCAAGCCGGCGGTCGGCTATCCAGTTCAAGCTCCTCGAGAGACTCGTACTCCTCGATCCACATGTATCCGTGGCGAGCGAGCGGTCCCCACCGCTGGCGGAGGATGCGAAGGTCAATGATGGCCGGATGGCGCGTTCTGGTGTGGGCAGCCAGTCGTCGGAGTGCGCTGTCATGGGCATCGAGCTCGGCTGGCGAGACAGTCCATTGGGCGACGTAGCACGCGCTCATGAAGCGACCATTCTATGAGCCGCCGGCGCGCGTCCCGGCACGTCGCACGGCCACGCCATGACGTCGTCGTGTGCAAAGCCGACCAGCGCCGAACCAGCATCGAGCCAATCTCGCACTGAGCGCTTGCTGTCGACGCTAGCGGCGGGCATAAGGTCGTACGGACATACCCACAGTGGGTCAGTCAGCTGCCAGCGCAGTGTCGCGAGGTCTCCGATGATCGCGAGGCGCTCGGCCCCCGACGAAATCAGAACGACTTGATGGCCGGGGGTGTGCCCAGGTGTCGGCCGGCACGTGACCTCCGGAGTGATGGATGCCGCACCGTCAAGGAGATGAACCCGCCCAGCGATTGCGAGCGGCTCGAAGTCGTCAGGGTGGTAGAGGTCCGCATGCAGCGGATGAGGGTCATGGGCGGCCGCCCACTCTCGGCGCTGGACTAGGTACGACGCTCGCGGAAAGGTCGCCACCAGGCGTCTGCGCAGGAATGTCGTGTTACCACCAGCGTGATCGGTATGCAGATGGGTGTTTACGACGTGTGTGACATCGCCAGGGACGAACCCCTTCGCCGTCATGGCGTCGAGAAGATCACCGTCATGGCGCTGCAGGCCGGGGTCACGCTGGTCTTTCCGTCCGAACCCGGCGTCGATTACGATCAATTGCGAGCCCGACTGAACGAGGAACCCGCGAACGGCGAGGGCAATCTTGTTGTCACCTGTGGGCTTGATCAGGCTTGACCAGACGCTGCGCGGGACGCGACCGAAGATCGCCCCTCCGTCGTCCCAGAGGATCCCATCTTCCAGCGCCCAGATGCGACACTCCCCGATCGCGTAGTCCGGGGTAGCCGTCATATCGCGCCGCCCACAACAGGCCTGACTGTGAAACCGCCGTCGACGGCGATGACTGCCCCGGTAACGAACGATGCAGCATCCGAGGCGAGGTACACCGCGGCAGCCCCGACGTCGGCTGGCTGACCATGACGTCCTAGTGGTGGCAGGGGCTCAGGGACCGGGTCCTGCGTCTCGTGCATCCGATTCGGAAAGTCGCGCATACCTGGCTCGACGTAGCCGGGACAAATGCAATTGACGCGCACGGAGGAAGGCGCAGCATCGAGTGCAAGCAGTCGCGTCAACGCGAGCAATGCAACCTTCGACACCGAATACACGCCGAGGAGCGGATCGGGGAGCAGAGCGGTATCCGAGCCGATGGTGATGACGGAGCTGCCGCTGCCCTGACTGAGGCGGGCCAAGGCAAGCGACGCCGTTCGCCATACGCCAGTCAGGTTCACGGTGAGGACGTCGTTCCAGTCCTCCTCGCTCGTGCGACTGACCCGCTGCACGACACCCACTCCCGCCGAGCAGACGACCGTCGTGAGGGGGCCAGCAGCGTGCTCTGCTCGGTCGAACATCTCGACGAGGGAGGCTTGGTCCCGGACATCTGCCGCTAGGCCGATGACAATCCGCTTGGGCGCGGTCGCACCTAGTCGTGCCGCGGCCGCTGCGCAGCGGCGCTGGTCGCGGCCCACGACGATGACGCGGGCGCCGGCCTGGACCATCGCGTCCGCGACTCCGTAGCCGATTCCAGACGTCCCGCCGACGACGATGACAGTCTTGTCGGCGAGTCTCTCGATCTCCATACCCGCTTCCCTTCGCCGAGGGCTCGGCTAACTGGCGACGTCGTCCACCAAGAAGCAGACCTCATCGGCCAGTCCGTGCTCGTACATGGCGTTCATACCCGCCTTCCAGGCATCGCCAGCCATGTCTCGCGCCAGCGCCTCGTGATCTGAGAATTCCATCAGCTCGAGGTAGTGGTAATCGCTCGACCCCTCCAACTGCTTGCCAATGCGTAGCACCCGGTAGGACTGCACCGACGGAAGCCCTAAGGTCAGCGGGATGTCTTGCGCGCGAACGAACGCGTCCCAAGCATCCCTATCCGCGTCCTCTGTCAGTCGATACAGGCAACACATCAGCGACACGTTAGCGTCCTCCGTTACCTTTGGGATGGCTGGTCGGCGAGAGGGAGATAGCCGGTCTTGGTGAGCACTTCCGAACCGCCGGGGGTGACGACCACGACATCCTCAATTCGTATTCCGCCAACCTGTGGGATGAAGATCCCGGGCTCAATACACACCACCATTCCAGCCGCGAACACCGCGTCGCTGTGTGGACCGATGAACGGCGGCTCCCACACCGCAGTGCCGATGCCATGTCCGGTGATATGCGCGAATGCCGCATGACGAAACGGCGAGTCGGCGATCACTTGCCTGGCCCTAGCGTCCACCTCGCTCACCGCGGCGCCTGGACGAATGAGCTCGATAGCTGCCTGCTGCGCAGCGGCCACCGTGCGGTAGGCAGCCATGAAGCGATCATCGGGAGCGCCCGCCATATGAGTTCGTGCGAACTCGGCGTTGTAGCCCAGCCTTGAGCAGCCCAAATCGATCATCACCCAGTCGCCGTGCTGGATGGTGCGCGAACCAGTGACCTCGCGCATCAGCCCGAGTTCCGGCCCTGAGCTAACTATCGTGGAGAAGCAGAACGCCTCGGCCTCCGACGACCGCATGGCTGCCTCGGCCGCCCCGGCGGCGTCGCATTCGCGCGCATCAGCGCGGCTGCCCTCGAGTGCCGCGGCCATTCCGATATCGGCCGCCTGCGCGGCCAGACGGATGGCCTCCAGTTCGAGAGAACTCTTAATGGCGCGCGCCCGAAGCACCGGGTCGGCCACGACAAGCTGGTCGCCGAGCACGCTGCGCAGCGTCCCCATCACTCGCCCAGAGGTGTCCGGCGATGTGGCGATCCGCCCGCCGACGCCGCGAGCAAATGCACGCAGCAGGCGATCCGAGTCCTCCGTCGAGGCGGCGTCCACTCGCTGGCTCTCGTAAAACGGCACGTAGGCCGGGGCGGTTAGCAGTTGGGGTGTGCCCTCGGCCGGCAGGAGGACGACCTCATAACCGCGACTCTCGGCCATGACACGGTAGACAAACGCCCGTGTCGGAAACAGATAGGCGACGTCTTCGGGTCTGTCGGAGATGAACCCCGCAAAGCCATCCTCGCTCACGGCCGCCTGCGCTCGGCGTACGTTCTCAGCGACGAGCTCCCGAATCATCGGCCGCAGCGCTTAGGCATCGGCCGCGGCAGCGTTGGTACCGCGCCGGCTCAGGTACTCCTCGAACGTCGTGGTCCCTTGGTCGACGAGCTCGGGGATCGTGCCCTCGTCGTCGATGGTGATGACGTAGTCGGAGTATGCGGCTCCTTCGGACAGCTTGCAGGGGATCGTGAGCTTAACCTTCGGGTTGATGTAGCGGTAGGAGCCGACGTCGATGTTCGGCTCGACGTAGCACGCGTGCGGAATCAGTTCGGGGTATTGCACTCGCCAATACTCAAGGAGCGGACACTTCGTTACCCGCACGACAGCCCGCTTGTCCGATGATTCCACGATCTCGTTGTCATAGCCGAAGAACTGCATGCTCTCGTGGTAGCTACGCGCGATGTCGGCCGCAGTCGTCTTCGACCGATCCTCATCGGCGATTTCGAGCATCGCTTCGCTCCACTTCAGGCCCATGTCCTCACTCGCCTTCGCCGCCAACCGTCGTCCCTGGTCGCCGAATTGCTCGATCAGCTGCTTGTACATCGACGACCAGGCGATGACGAAGAGGTAGTAGTTGTGACGCATGGCGTCCTGCACCTGATCGACGATCGTCCACCGACCATGCGGCTTGGCTGGGAGCGAGAGCTTCTCCTTCATGAAATGCCTCCTTGGGTGCGGATGGGGTAGCGCGGTGAACTTGCTGGCAGGCCAAGCGCGGCACGGTATGCGTCGTCATCCTTTCCGAGCCTCTGCATGAGCTGGTCGAATAGCTCTCCGACGCTGAGTGCTGTGGCGATGCCTTCAGGCGCGAGTCGATGCGACAGTTGGGTTATCTGCGGTGGCGAGATCTGTGTCGTTCGCAACAGGTCCACCTGATCGAACACCGTCCGCGTCGACGCATCCATCAGAATCCGCCCCCGATGGAGCACCACAGTGCGCTGCGCATGTTCGCAAACCAGCCGCATGTCGTGGCTGATGGCCACGATCGTGCGCCCGGCCGAGTGCAGCCCGTCGAGAAGCTCGGCAAGGAGGGCGTGATAACGCTCGTCAAGTCCGGTAGTGGGCTCGTCGAAGATGACTACGGGTGGGTCCAGCGCAATGACGCTGGCAATCGCAATCAGCTGCCGTTCACCGCGGCTGGTGAACAGCGGATGCTCATCCCGCAGACGCTCGATTCCGCACACGCGTAAGGCGTGAGTGATGCGATCCTCGTGCTCCCCTGGAGGAATGCCATAGTTGATTAGGCCGTAGCGCAGCTCTAATTCCACTGATTCGGCGAAGAGCTGATGGTCCGGATTCTGGAACACAAACCCAACCGTCCGCGAGAGTTGTGCCACCGAAAACCGATCAGTGTTGGTGCCTTCCAGCAACACGCTGCCGGCCGAGGGTCGTAGCAGACCATTAAGCAGTCTGGCCAACGTTGTCTTCCCAGAGCCATTCTGCCCGATCAGCGCGAGGTACTCGCCCGGCTCAATCGTCAACGAGACGCCGCGCAGCGCCTCAGACCCATCTGGATAGGTCAGGAAGACATCATCGACTGACAGCAGCGGATTTCGACTGTTTTGCAGCGCGGCATCGCGCTCTCCAGCCACTAAGATCGCACCGTTGCTGGGGCCCGGACGCGCCGCGAGCGCGGCCGTCAGTCGGCGCTGTGCCTCCTCCAGATTGATCGGGACTGGCGCGTTCAGCCGGTCGGCGGGGCTGCCGCTAACCGTCGACTCCGCCGACCGCCAGAGTTCAGCCCCGAGCTGGGAGACCTGAGGAACTCGGACGAGATAATCCGGCCGATCAGCCAGGAATGAGTAGAAGACCTCTGGAGTCCCGTCGGTGACGATTTTGCCGTCGACGAGGAGTGCGACGCGATCTGCGAACTCCGCGATGAACTCGCATTCATGCTCGACCAACACGACCGTGAGGTGGAACTCTTCGCATAGTCGCCGGACGACGCGGAGGATCTCTTGCTTGCCCACCGGGTCAAGTTCAGCAGTCGGCTCGTCGAGGACCATTACGCGAGGGCGCATGACGAGCACGCTGGCGATGGCCAACCGCTGCTTCTGCCCACCCGACAGGCTGTTGGGAGCCTTCTTCTCGAGTCCGGCGAGATCGACCGCGTCCAGCACCCAAGCCACCCGAGCATGCATCTCAGCTCGCGGCACCCCGAGGTTCTCGAGACCGAAGGCGACGTCCTCCTCAACGGTCAGCCCGAATAGCTGAGACTCCGCATCTTGGTAGACGAGGCCGACGTCGCGGGCAAGCTGGGGCACCGAAACGCTCTTGGTATTGCGGCCCGCAACGATCACGTCGCCCTTGAACAATCCCGGGGTGGCATGCGGGATGATGCCGTTCAGGGCCACGCACAACGTCGTCTTGCCGCCGCCGGTCGGCCCCTCGACCGCAAGGAACTCGCCCTCGCCAACGTCAATGCATATGTCGGTAAGTACTGAGCGCGGGGCGTCCTCGGAGTAGCTAAAGGTGAGATTGCGCACCTGAACGAAAGCCCCGCCGATTTCGCCGTCCGGCTGGGCTTCGACGGTGATCAGATCGCTCATGGTCGGAATACCAAGAAACCAACGATCACGACGACCGATGCTCCGAGGATGACGCGATCGACCGGCCGCAGGACGTCCTCGCGGTAGGTCGTCCGGTGCATGCCGTGGAGGTTGAATGCACGCGACTCGAGGGCGCGGGCAAGCGTCTCGACTCGTTTGAAGGCAATCGCGACCAGAGGCACCACTCCGGTGATCGAGCGCTTTGCGCGTTCGACGAAGCTCCCGCGCTGCAGCTCAAACCCGCGGCACATCTGCGCCTGACGGATGACCGCCAAGTCTTCACTCAGCGACGGCAGGAGGCGCAACGACAGCATGAGGGTAAAGCAGGCTACGTACGGGACACGTAGTCGACGCAGACCCTGTAGCAGCTCGGTCTCCGAGGTAATGAACAGCAAGAGCGCGGATGCGAGGACCATGACCACGACGCGGAGTCCTGCAATGGCAGCCGCTACGACCGCCCGAGTAGTTGGGCCCCACGTCCCAAAGACCGGTGTTCCATCGTGGGTAAACACCAACCACGAGATCGCGAAGACCACGCTCAGCGATAGCGCGGCGCGAATGAAGGGAAACAGGAGGCCTAAGGGGGCCCGGGCAGCGATGAGCAATGCGACCACCACGGCTAAGATCACCACACCCGTGGCGAGGCTGGTGGTGACGAGCATGACAACCATCACGGTTAGGGTGAGCACGAGTTTGGCCGCTGGATTGAGCCGATGGAGCGGCGTCTGCAGTGGTTTGTAGATGGCGTATGTAAACAAAGCGCTAGTCACCCATCCCAACGACCCCGAAGGCACTTAGAGGGCCGGCCAGCGAAACGCAACACGCTGTAGCCGGCCCCTGTAGATGCGAGGACAGCCAGACTAGCTGACGATGCGCGCCCCTCGCTGAGCGGCGAAGAAGCGCTGATGGAATAGGCCCATTCTCTTGAATTGCGGCGTCAGCACGCGAAGCAGGATCGGCGACAGGACGATCCCAGCCGACACCTCGCCGATCCACCACACGAAACCGGAGAACAGGAGACCGCCAAGGGAGGTCAGGGCGAAGACCAGCAGCACGATGTTGCCGAGAACCGATTCGACGGCAGCCCCTACGATCACGATCAGCGCGAAGGTGATGAACGCGCGTCTGCTCGTCGTCACCGCGGGATCGATCCGCAGGCCCCGCTGTGCGAGCCCGACGATAGCCGGGGAAACCATGTTCACCACCGCGAATGAAAGGCCCAAGGCGAAGCCGTAGCCGAAAAACGGCGAAAACAGGAGAGTTCCAAAGAAGGCGCCCAAAACGCCCCACACGCCAAACCAAATGGCGACTGGGTAGATGAAGATCGCCGGCAAATAGAAGATGACGATCCCGCCTGGTGCCACGGCAAAGGTGGCTCCGGCGATGCCCAGCACCGCGTAGATGGCCGAAGAGAGGGCGACAATGACGATCTGAGTCGCCCCCACTTGAGCACGCAGCGGGCGCTCGTTACCTAGTGTGTTCATCGGGGTAGCCATGAGAATCCCACCTCCCGCTTCGATCTAGCCCCTAGCGTCGAAGGCTACCGCTTGCTATCCTTACTGTCAACGATTTCGGTAGCGCTATCAGAGGACGTGATGCAGCGGGTAACACTCGCAGACCTCGGCGACCTGTTCGAGCAGCCGTGGCTCGCTACTCTTGCCACCCACCGCCAGGACGGCAGCGTTCTGTTATCACCCGTATGGTGGGAATGGGACGGCGAGGCCTTCTGGATCAGCGTTCCGGAGAATGACATCAAGGACCGCCACGTCACGCGCGATCCGCGAGTGTCCCTATCGCTGGCGGAGGAAGCCTCGTTCCCGGGGCGGGGTCTCGAGATCGGCGCAATCGCCGAGAGGCACCCCGATCCAGGGGCTGCCGGACTGCGCCGGATCGCGACGCGGTATATGGGTGCCGAGATCACCAACGAGTGGCTGAAGCAATTCCGGGAGGTGGAGTGGGAGCTCCTGCGGCTGCCGCCTGAACGGGTGCGAGCCTGGGACCATCGGGACGAGCCACTCCTACAGCGCGCGACGCCGCAATGGCCTGGTGGAGGCCCCTCCTTGCCATCCTCTACCTAACTCGCTCGAAGAGAAGGGTGACCCCATGCTGATCGCATCCAATCGCAAAGGCGCCAAGGTCCTGAGCCTGCCCGGGCGCGAATGGGCCCTCCTGCTCGGGCCGGAAACCGGCCACGTGCGCAACGTGACGCTCGGCTACTCAACTTTCCCGCCCGGGTCGGCTCCCGGTGGCCATCGGCACGCAGCGGAAGAAGAACTGGTGTATGTGGTCGCCGGGCGTGGACAGCTCAGCTCGTCTGACATCACGATCGATCTCGAGCCGGGCGTAGCCGTCTACATCCCTCCGGGAGTTGAGCACGCGACGGCCTCCTCTGCCGAGGAAGGACTGGAGCTGCTCACCGTCTTCTCGCCGCCCGTCATTCCCGGCTCGTATGAACCGCCCGTGAAACCGCATGACGGCGCTTGACCCGCAGTACACGTCGTCGGCCGAGCCTGGTCGTTGGGATGGACAGGTGGTGGGCGGGGATCCGCCCCACTTCCATCCCGAGCGCCGGGTACGCGACATCTCGGCGATGGCTCAGCGACTGCGCATCGAGGTTCTCCAGATGGTATTCGGGGCGCAGTCCGGCCATATCGGCGGCCCATTCTCAGCCGCCGAGATCGTGGCTTCCATGTATTGGCACCACCTTCGGATTGATCCCACGAGGCCGGACTGGGCCGAACGCGACCGCTTCGTGCTTTCCAAGGGCCATGCCTCTGCGTTGCTGTATGCCGCCCTTGCACACCGCGGATTCTTCGCCACTGAGGAGCTGCAGACCTTTCGCCGATTAGGCAGCCGCTTGAACGGCCATCCGGACCGAGACGTGCCGGGCGTCGAGATGGCCGCCGGGCCGCTCGGCCACGGGATCGCCGTGGCTGCCGGCATGGCGCTCGCCCTGCGCATGGGCGTCGCCAAACCGGCCGCCCTGTCCGCGCCATCGGCACACGCCTCACGAGCACGCGTCTACGTACTGGCGGGTGACGGCGAACTGAACGCGGGGATCGTGTGGGAGGGCGTGATGATGGCGGCCAAGTATGGGCTGGGCAACCTAGTGGTGATCGTGGACTGTAATGGCGTGCAGCAGACGGGCGCCACGGCCGATGTGATGCCCCTGGAGCCGATCACCGACAAATGGCGGGCATTCGGTTGGGACGTGCAGGACATCGACGGCCACAATGTGGCGCAGATTTTGGACGCGCTCGACCGGGCCGACGAGATCCATGGGCGACCGAGCGTGATCATCGCGCGCACGACCAAGGGCAAGGGGGTCGACTTCATGGAGTATGACCACCGCTGGCACGGCGGGGTACCAGGCCGCGAGGATTACGACCGAGCCATGCTCCAACTCGAGGAAGGGCTGCGGCGATGGGCGAGCTAGCGCCGATGCGGCACGCCTACGGTGAAGCGCTGGTGGACCTCGGTCGCAGCCATTCCAACGTCGTCGCGCTCAGCGCCGACGTCCAGACCTCCGACTTCAGCTACCTCTTCGCTGAAGCGTTTCCGGAGAGGTTCTTCAATGTTGGCATCGCTGAGCAGTGCTTAGTCGACGTCGCGGTGGGGCTGGCATACGAAGGCTTGACGCCATTCGTCAACACCTTCGCCGTGTTCATGGCCAGCCGCGCGTTGGAGCCAGTATTGACCCACCTGTCGTACGGGAGAGCCAACGTCAAGCTGATGGCCGGCTATAGCGGCTTGTCGCCCCAGATGGAAGGCCCGACCCACCATGCCATCGCGGACGTCGCGGCCATGCGAGCCCTGCCGGGGATGACAATCGTGTCCCCCGCCGACCCGGTCGCCATGCGCAAGCTACTGCCGCAGGTCGCGGATTGGCCAGGGCCGGTGTACTACCGCTTCACGCGCGGCGAGGTGCCGATCGTATTCGATGCCTCGTACGCGCCTCAGATTGGAAAGGCTGGTACGGTACGCTCCGGGGACGACGTGACGCTGATTGGCGTGGGAACGATGCTGAGCAGATGCCTGGATGCCGCCGAGCAGCTCGCGCGCGAGGGTATTGACGCGCGCGTCCTGGATCTCCATACGCTCAAGCCGTTGGACGTGGATACCGTCTTGGCCTGTGCGCGCGAGACCCGCGCGATAGTGGTCGCCGAAGAACACAATGTGCTTGGAGGCGCGGGCAGCGCCGTGGCCGAGGTCGTCGCCGAAGCCGGAGTCGGCGTTCCTGTGGCGCGCATTGGGGTAACCGATCGCTTTGCCGAATCTGGGCCCTATTTCGCCCTGCTCGATAAGTTCGGCATGGGCGTCCACGACATCGTGCAGACTGCCCACCGCGTCTTGGCACGAAAGCCGACCGGGCTCCTGACGTCTCGCTGAGGAACCTCTGATGCGCGCCACCCAGGCAGCGGCCATCGGTTCGGTCGCCGAGCTCTTCGATCAGTACCGCCGAGCAACGCCGTCCTCGGCCGCGCTCCACCAGCGCCTCGTCAAGGTCCTGCCCGCCGGCGAGACGCGCGCCGTCACCTACTTCCCGCCTTACCCAGTCGCGATTGAGCTCGGACGCGGACCGACCATCACCGATATCGACGGCAATCGCTACCTCGACGTGCTGAACAACTACACCTCCCTGATTCACGGCCACGCGTATCCGCCGATCGTGGAAGCCGTCGAGGCGGCGCTGGCTGGTGGTAGCGCGCACCCGGCCCCCGGCCGCCGGCAGCTCGAGCTTGCCGACCTGCTGGTCGAGCGCTACCCCGCCGTCGTCTTGCTGCGATTCACGAATTCGGGCACTGAGGCGGCGATGCTTGCCATGCGCATCGCTCGCCGCGCCACCGGCCGCCAGCGGATCGTCATGTTTGACGGGGGCTACCACGGAACGGCAGCGGAATTTGCCGATCCCAACAGTGACTGCGTGAGGGTGGCGTACAACGATATCCAGGCGCTAACAGCCGCGATCGACGACGGCGTGGCTGCGGTCTTCGCCGAACCATTCCTCGGCAGCGGCGGAGTGATCCCCGCCGAGGACGGCTTCCTGGCCGCCGCGCAGCGGGTCGCCCAGCGCAACGGTGCGCTCTTCGTCCTCGATGAGGTCCAGTCGCTGCGGAATGCGTTCCACGGGATGCACGGCGAGCTCGGCCTCGATCCCGATCTCGTTCTGATGGGCAAGATCATCGGCGGCGGGCTCCCCGTAGGGGCGGTCGGCGGCGCGGCCGACCTCCTGCGCCTCACTGCGGCCGATAGAGCTGATGGAATCAGGCATTCGGGCACCTTCAACGGCAATCCGCTCACGATGGCCGCCGGCGTCGCCTCACTCAGGGCCTTGACCGCCACGGTCATCACTGAGCTGATCGAGCGGGCCTCCCGACTGCAGGCAGCCATCGAAGCGGCAGCTCGGGCAGCCGGCGTGCCGATGGTGGTGACCCGAGCAGGGTCAATTCTGCATGTGCATCTCGTCCCTGCACCAGCACCGGTAGCCGAGACCATGGCGAGGATGGAACGGGCAGGCTCAGTCGGCGCCCAGGACGCGGCGAGCCTGCACCTCACCCTGCTGCTGCACGGCGTGTACTCCGCACCGCGTGGCATGCTGAATCTTTCGACGGTCTTGTCGGACGCGGACCTGCAAGCTGTGGCCGACGCCTATGGTCGAGCGTTCGAAGACGTTGCCCGCATAGTCCGCCATGAGAGGGTCGCACCGGCGTAGGGTGCGGCAGAGGTCGCAGGTCTTGAGGTCGGAGACAAGGTGAGCGAGACGCGCGCGCTACAGGGAGGCCGAGCGCTGACCATTTCGGACGTGGCTCGCGCAGCAGGTGTGTCGATCGCGACCGTCTCTCGCGTCGTTCGCGAGCATCAAGACGTCCGTGAAGAAACGCGCGCGCACGTCCTAGGAATCATCGATCAGCTCGGCTATCGGCCCTCCAGCCTCGCCCGCGCACTTGTCGCTGGCTACTCGCGCACCATCGACTCCTCGTGAGCGACATCACTAACCCGTTCTACCCGCAGCTGGCCAAGAGCATCGAGCGCGAAGCGTGGCGGGAAGACTACGCGGTCGTTATTTGCAATACCGACGATGAGCCCCAGGAGACGCTGCGCTATGTGCAGCGTCTCCTGGACCAGGGCACCGCAGGCGTAATCCATGCGTCGACCGGCTTGGATGAGCTTCAGGTCCTCCGGGCAATCCACGACCCCCGTCGCATCGTGTTCGCCAATCGACGTCCGTCCTCCCCAGGAGTCAGCTATGTCGTATCGGATAACGCGGCTGGTGGACGCCTCCTCGGCGAGCATCTCCTGGCGCGTGGACATCGCCGCATTGGATTCATCGCTGGCCCACAGTGGGCGGCCAATCGTCAAGAACGGCTCGACGGACTTCGCGACGCCGCCATTGATGACGGGGCGGAGGTGGTTGTCGCCGAGGGAGACTTCACCCCCGCCAGCGGGGTCGACGCGGTCGGAGCTTGGCTGTCGATGCCGAACCCGCCTAGCGCGATTGTCGGCGTGAGCGACCAGGTCGCCCTTGGAGCACTAGCGGCCCTGGTTGAGCGCGGCGTTGAGATCCCGGGCGACATGGCTGTCGCGGGTTTCGATGACATCGAGTTTGCCTCCTCACGGATCATCGGGCTCACGAGCATTGCGCAGCACATCGACGATATGGGACGTCGAGCGGTGCGGTTGCTCCTGCGCCAACTGGGCGGGCGCAAGTATCGCGTGAGCCGCATCGAGCTGGACCCGAGCCTAGTCGTACGTCACACCACCGGACGAGATGGCGCCGCGGACGGCTCGTGGGAGTTTCTCCGGCGCGCCAGTAAGAACGATTGGAGGTAAGGGCGCGCATCGGCGGTCCGGATCCGGTGGCAGACAACTACGGCGCCCACGCAGGATCCCTGGCACCGCCTTCGGAGCAAAGGGACCCAGGTCGCCTACGGCGGGCAGCCGAATCCTGGGGGTGGCGAGCCCGTGGCCTGACTCCGGGCCCAGGGGTGCCTGAGCCAGTAATGCGCAATATCGCACGAGGAAAGCACACTAAGCATGGGGAGCGAGGCCCGCTCCTTCCTTGGCATCAGCGCTGAGGCGTAGAGGCTTGGAACGCTGAGTGTCTAGCGGTTAACGCATCCTGATTCCTTCTCAGCCGAGCTCGGTGGCGTCCTAACGCCTGATTAGGACCGCTATCACGCTGTCCGACCATCGAAACATTGTGGGGCGACCTTCGGAACCCTCCCTGCGGCGCGGGTCGCACGCGGCAGCAAATCGTCAGCCAGACATCTATGTCAGACCTGATGCCACCCGCCGCCCGGACATGTCGTCGGTGCCACCCAGTCGGCCGGTAACGATAAGGGCGGTTAGTGTGATGGCCGGGTCAGCGGCAGCACAGGGCCGGCTTGGCGATGTCCGGGGATTTGGCCGGTTGACGGACCGGCGGTTGGCCTGCCTTTGTTTCGCGGTGCCCCGACGCACCCG
>CAVVPF010000009.1:0-358822 GCA_963750025.1 uncultured Chloroflexia bacterium | reverse complement strand
CTCGCACAAACTGGAACGAACTGAGGAATCCTAGGTGCTGTTGGAGCGGCGTGGCGAGCACAGAAATCAGGTCTAGGGTTGGGATGGCGATCAGCAATGCGAGAGCGAACCGACGACCGCCATCGGATCGGCGTGTCAGGATTCCGACGACCAGAAGCGGAAGCAAGAGCGGGCCTAAGAAGTAAGTCCCTGCGTAGTCGGCTGTCCCGGTGATCGTCGTGCCGAGCGGAATACCTACGAAGACGTTGGCGTAGAGGACGAGCCAATTCTCTATGGCCGGAATCGGGCGAGAGTTAACAAAGTCTGTTAGCTGCCATGCCGCTCGTTGCGACGTGCCGAGGTAGGCAAGTAGGGTCAGGAACACGGGAGCGAATAGCAGCGCAGAGACCGCCCACATTCCTGCCCACATCGCCGCGTGCCGGAGTGCCTGCCCACGAGAAGTGGCGCTGAGGATTAGGTATCCCAGCTGCGCGAGCCCCACGATCACGGCCAATTGCAGTAGGCCGGCGTACAGGGCGAACGTTTGCAGAAGGATCAGCAGGACTAGTTGGATGCGGGCAGACTTCCCGCCGGAAACCAGCCGATCCGTCTGCCACAAGATCAGCGGTAAGAGTGGTACGGCGAATCCGTGGACGTAGTGCCAGAAGGAGAAGCCGTAGGCCACGCCGCCGACGTACGCCGCTGCAACCGGCACGCGAAGCGACTCCCGCAGAAACCGGTGCATGCCGTAGCCTGCGACCCAGATCAGAAGCGCATACGTCACGGCATACGCGCTGAAAAGGGGCAGGAAGAAACTGAGAAGAAAGTCGGGCGTGAATGGGGGCACGGCGAGCTGCGCCAGGGTGGCATTGCCCGCCGTGACATGGGCATCCCACAGAGATGGGCCGAAGCGCTGCCAATCCGCGGCGATCGCGGCAAGCAGAGGAAGATCTCCGTCAAGAACGTCCTGGACGTACTGGACTGCCTGCTGTCGGTCGAGAATCAGCTCCAGAATCGGGAAGCTGAGCAACGTCAGGGCTACGTAGATGATCGCCGGACGTCTGCTGAGTCGACGGCCTGCCTCCAGGCCGAACTCCACAACCCTCACGAGCAGGGCTGGGTCTTCAGGGTTAGCCTTGCCATGGTCCGACGCACGTCGTGTCAGGACAACGTCCCGCTGACATCACCCTCTCCGGCTTTCAGGCGTACGAACTCGCCGTAATCGCGTATGTAGTCGGTCGGGTCATACGGATGCGACGCCAGGACAGTTAGCACCGCATCAGGGGAAAAACCGCGCTGCGACCCCCAGAGCATTGGGGGCAGATACAGCGCCATGCGCGGGTTGTTGAGTACCAATTCGCAGCGATCTGATCCGTCATCCACCAGCAACACGACGGACCCTCGCGTACACACAAGCAGTTGATGGCACATGCGATGAGCGTGCTCGCCGCGCACCTCGGCTGACGGGACGTCGAACACGGCGAACAGCCGCTCGGGGCGGAAAGGCAGGTCTGCGCTGAACTCCAGCGCCACCAGGCTCCCGCGCATGTCCTCGGCGCTCCCCAAGGCAATCACACGAGCACCGCCCGGAAGTGGTACCTCGACATCGAGTGACGCCGCGTAGACGCGAGCTGCCACTCCCTGCTCGGGGACTCCCCGGTACCCGCGGATCCGTGCAGGGTTGCCGTAGACGACGGCGTTCGGAGGAACATGCTCCGTGACAACCGCACCGGCTCCGACCATCGCGTCCTGTCCGATCCTGATGCCCGGCAGGATCGTGGCGTTGGCCCCGATCGAGGCGCCTCTTTGCACCGTCGTGACGGGATGCTCCTCAAGCCAGTGGCGGCTGCGCGGGTACTTGTCGTTGGTAAAGGTGACGTTCGGTCCAACGAACACGTCATCTTCGAGGCGAACGCCATCCCACAGCTGGACCCCCGACTTGACGGTGACTCGATCGCCGATGATGACGTCGTTCTCAATGAAGACGTGATCGCAGATATTGCAGTCCGCCCCGATCCTTGCCCCGGGCAAGATGTGGACGAAGGCCCAGATGCGGCTCCTGCTCCCCACCTTCTGGGACTCGCAGATGGCTGCGTCGTGGACGAAATAGTCGCCCGTCACGGTTGTTCTCCTTCGGGGAGGTTTGCGAAGAGGACCCGTGCCCCAGCGAATCCCAACGTCGCAGTCGTCGCCACAGTAACGATCGTAACCTCGAGCCGGCTGGCAACAAACGAGGCCTGCAGGAGGCGAATCACGCCCAATCCGATGAAATAGACGACCAGGTACCACGTAGCGAACACGGTCCGGCGAACAGTCGACGCGCGCACCTGAAATGCGACACGGGGCGTTGCGTAGCTGGCGAAGACGATCCCGCAGGCAAACGCAACGCTATACGCGACCCACGTTGGCAGGACGAATGACAGTAGGAAGAACAACGCCCCGGTCAAGAGCGTATTGGTGATGCCGACCAGCACGAATCGGATGAGAACGGTCAAGGCGCTTCACCGGGATGCCGCTCGCTTTCGAAATAGTCGTGCGATGCGATAAGGGCCACCGGTCGCCCCTTACCGTTCTCATAGGCGCGCCAGACGTATGAACCGACGATGCCAAGCCCCAAGAGTATCGCTGAGGTCGAGGCGAGAATGACGATCATCAGCGGCGTGTACCCGGGTTGCTTGATGGCCCCGACTAGCCATCCGCCGAAGACGACCAGGCCGACGAATAGCGAGACGGCCATGCCGATCACGCCCACCATCTGGAGCACCGTGATCGGCAGGTCGGTGAAAGCGTAGATGCTGTCCAGCAGATAGCGAATCTTTCGGCCGAATGTCCATCCGCTCTCCCCGCTTGTTCGGGCGACACGCTGGTACTGGACATACTTGCGCCGAAAGCCGACCCAGTAGAGAAGTCCAACCAGACTGGTGTGTATTTCTCGCAGATCCGACAGTTCTTGGGCGACTGCCCGGGTGCACCCGAATACGTCCACCCCTCCCTCGGGGATCTCGCGGTTGACGAATCTCCGGTAAACACGCCAATACGCGCGGGCCGTCAGGTTCGAGAACGCCGGATCGGTCCGACCCACACGCTCGCCTAGCACGATGTCGCATTCCCCACCCTCGAGCAGGTCGAAGAATGCTGTAAGCACCTCCATCGGTTCTTGAAGGTCCGCCGCCATCACACCAATGAGCCGCCCACGGGCAACGGCTAACCCCGTGCGGATTGCCGAGAACGATCCGAAATTGCGAGACAACGAAACCAGCTGAGCGCTGAGGGGTACCAGCGCCAATTGGCGCTTCAGGACTTGAAGGGAATCATCAGGCGAGCCGTCGACGACAAACACCGCCTCCATCGCCGCATCCCGAGACGAGGCGAGTTCCATGAGTCGCGCCACCACCTGCGGCAGTGACTCGGCGTTGCGGTACACCGGAATCACGACGGAATAGCGGAATGCACCCGTCACGGGCGCGCTATCCATCGAAGCCACGAAGTACTTCCGCCACCCTATCGATCTCGGAGTCAGTCATGCCGGGGAAGCACGGTAGGGTCAACACCTCACTCGCGGCCAGCTCTGTCACAGGGAGAGCGGTGGGGCGCGATGGAGGCGGGAGCGCGGGTTGGCGGTGATCAGGAACCGGATAGTGGATGTCGGAGGCGATACCGGCAACGTGCAGAACGTCGCGCAATCGATCGCGGGCGGGAGTCCGCACGACAGCGAGGTGCGCGACGGTCTCACAGGAGGCTCCGGTGACGAGTTCGACAGATGCCATATCTACCACCGCGGCGTATCGCCGCAGGATCGCAAGACGCGCATCGGTGAGTTCATGGAGCTGGCGTAACCCGATCCTGAGCAGCGCCGCCTGAACTTCATCCATGCGACTGTTCCGACCTCCCCGCACGGAGATCGTGTACTTCGGCTGCCAGCCGTACTCACGCAAAGCGCGCGCCCGGTCGGCAATCGCCGCATCGTTAGTAAGAACAGCTCCGGCATCTCCCGCCGCTCCAAGATTCTTTGTCGGATAGAAACTGAGAGCCGCAACGTCCGCATGCACCACGGACCCGGGCGCTCCGACAGACTGGGCACAGTCTTCGATGATGAGGATGTTGCGCGAGCGGCAGCAATCAACGATGGCCTTCATGTCTGCGACATTGCCGTAGAGGTGCGTCACGACGACGGCCCGCGTGGCCGGACCAATGGCGGCGACGAGGGCGGCTGCGGTCATCACCAGGTTGTGGGGGTCGACATCGGTGTACACGACCGCATAGCCGGCTTGGGCCGCGGCAATTGCAGCGTAGCCAGCGGAGTTGGCGGCCATGGCTATCTCAGAGCCCGGCTCAAGCCCCAGGGCCTGCATGGCAAGTGTCAACGCATCGGTGCCACTAGCAACGGCGACTGCATGCTGGACGCTGAGGTATCGCGCCAACTCGTTCTCGAAGGCGTCATGTTCGGGCCCGCGGACGTACCAGCCACTGCTGAGCACGCGCGCGACCGCGTCCTGAGCCTCGGGTGACTCAGCTATCCAGCCCCGCCGTAGGTCGTTGACCGGAATGGATGTAAGTGTCATCCGCTTGGCCCCCCGCGCTACGGTCTGCTTGACGGACCGGGCAATCATACGGGCTCTTGCCGTGACCATTGGTCGGAGTGTGTGGTTTCGCCTGAGAAATGAACCGCCCTGACTTCGGTGGAGACTCCATCGCTTGGAGGAAGATGGAGTCATGGCAGAACACAGCAGCACCCGCCCATTCCAGCGGCGGTATCCAGCGGAGCTCTGCGAACGGGCCGTGCGGCTGGTCGTCGGAGACGGCCGCCGAGCGGGGCGATCGCCACGGTGCCGTCACCCATGTCGCCCGCCAGCTCGGCATCGGCCCCGAGTCCCTGCGCCAATGGGTCCGCCAGGCCGAGGTCGACGGCGGCCAGCGGGCGGGCCTGACGACCGAGGAGCGGGAGCGGCTGAAGGCGCTCGAGCGCGAGAACCGCGAGCTGCGCCGGGCCAACGAGATCCTCAAGGCGCGGCGGCTTTCTTCGGGGCGGAGCTCGACCGCCGCTCGCCGAGATGATCACCTTCATCGACGAGCACCGGAGCTCGTTCGGGGTCGAGCCGATCTGCCAGACGCTGGCGATCGCCCCGTCGACCTACTACGCCGCCCGCTCCCGGCCGCCGTCGGCCCGGGCCGTCCGCGACGCCGAGCTCAGCGTCGAGATCGGCCGGGTCCACGCGGAGCAACTTCGGCGTCTACGGCGTGCGCAAGGTCTGGCGGCGCTGCGCCGCGAGGGCATCGCGCGTCGGCCGCGACCGGGTCGGCCGGCTGATGCGCAGCCTCGGCCTGGCCGGCGCGATCCGGGGCAAGCGCGGTCCGGACGACCAGCCCGGCTGGCGGTCGCCGAGCGTCCGGCCGATCTCGTCGAGCGGGTCTTCAGCGGCCGCCGCCCCGAACCGCCTGTGGGTGGCCGACCTGACCTACGTCTGGACCTGCGCCGGGTTCTGCTACACGGCCTTCGTGGTCGACGCCTTCAGCCGGGCGGTCGTCGGCTGGCGCGTCTCGCTCTCGCTGCGGACCGATCTCGCCCTCGACGCGCTCGAGATGGCGCTCTGCAGCCGGCGGTCCCCTGATTTCGCCGGGCTCGTCCATCACTCCGACCGCGGGGTCCAGTACCTGGCCATCCGCTACACCGAGCGGCTGGCCGACGCCGGCGCGGTGGGCTCCGTCGGCTCCCGCGGCGACAGCTACGACAACGCCCTGGCCGAGACCGTCAACGGCCTGTACAAGGCCGAGCTCATCAACCGCGCCGGGCCCTGGCGATCGGTCGACCAGGTCGAGCTGGCGACCGCCGAGTGGGTCCACTTCTGGAACAGCCGTCGCCTGCACTCCGCGTGCGGCGACGTCCCGCCGGCCAGCGCCGGCGCCCACGCAGCCAACGCCACGGCCTTCTCGCGAGCGAACTGGAAGCCAGCCGGGAGCTCTTCGCCCTCCACGGTGTACGGCAGGAACATGAGGCTGGTCGACGGGACGAGGCGGACCGTCTTGCCGTCGTCGGTGCCGGTGAGCGCCTGGCGCACCGGGTCGAAGGCATCCGGCCAGACGCTGCGACCGTCCATCACCGCGACAGCGTGCTCCGGCTGCGCGTCCCAACCCGGCGTGCCTCGCAGGGCCGCCACGTGCTCGAGCGGGATCTGCACCGCGTAGCCACGGCCGCCGAGAGCCTCGAGGGTCGAGGCTGAGGCCGCGCCGAACTGGACCGTCACCAGCGTCGGTGACTCAGCCGGAGACTCGCCGAGGGCGTCGTACGCCGCGTCGCGCAGCGACTCGTCGGCGGAGTCCAGCCGCAATCCCAGGCACGGCTCATCGAGCTGGAGGTGGAACCCGGCCGGCTGCGAGCGGACCCACGCGCCAATGGCGGTGCCCACCGCGCGTGCCAGATCGGTCGCGTCGAGCCCGGCGTGCTTGCTGAGCCGGACGAAGCTGTATGGCCCGAGGATCGGCCAGATGATGTCGGTGCCGCCAAGCGGCTCGCGCCACGGCAGCGGGATCAACCCCTCGGGCATCCGCCCCAGCTCGGGCACCACGTAGTGGTAGTTGGTGTCGAACCACTTGGTCATCTCCCACGCCTCGCGCACGGGCGTGCCCCGCGCCAGCGCCGTCAGCAGGTCGAACGGACTGCCACCGAGCTCCGCAGGCCGCATGCCGAGCATGAGAGCGGTCTCGAGCACCTCGTCGTACAGGAAGAAGTCATCCACCGCGGATCCAACCGCCTCGCGCTGCTCCGCGAGGTGCGCGCGGCGCAGCTCGTCGACCCGGTCGGCGAACGCCTCGGCGGCCAGTCGTCCCGACCACATGCGTTCAAGCGCCCACTTGAGCTCACGGTTCGGCCCGATGCGCGGGTATCCGATCAACTGCGCGACGACATGCAAGGCATGAGTCTCAGGGCCTGTAGCCGAATTCTCCCGTTCGATTCGCGGGTTTGTGCCAGACAAGCGGACGCAGCCGGCCGACAGGCTGGGTCCCATGAGCTTCGCGATCGCGTTGACCGATGAGCAGTGGGAGTTGGTCGCGGACCTGTTCGACCCACCCGGTCGACGGGGCGCCCCGGCGCAGATCCCGCGCCGCGCGATGGTCGAGGCGATGCTGTTCCTCGCCCGCACCGGCTGCCAGTGGCGCTATCTGCCCGAGCGCTACGGGAAGTGGACCGCGGTCTGGGCCCAGTGGCGGCGCTGGCGGGCGAACGGCGTGTGGGCGCGGGCGATGGCCCGCCTGGCGGTGGTCGTCCGGCTGCTCCACGACCGCGAGCCGCTCCCGTCGATGGTCATGGTCGACGCCCAGACGGTGAAGGGTGGCCGCTACGGGCCGACGTTCCACGAGGCCGGTGGCCGAGGTGGCCGGACGATCGGCACCAAGCGGACGCTGCTCGTCGAGATCCTCGGCCTGCCGCTCGCCGCGCGCGCGGACTCCGCTCGACCCCACGACGTGGTCGCCGCCCGCGAGCTGTTGCGCGACCGCCTGGCCGATCTCCCGCGCGTGCGGGCGATCGTCGGCGACCGGGCCTACCGCGGTCTCGCCAGGCTCGCCGGGCGCAAGCACGTCGTGCTCGACATCAAGTCGCCGCCGAAGGGCGCGAGCGGCTTTGTCCCGATCCGGCCGCTCTATCGGGTCGAGCACGCCTTCGCCCAGCTCGGCCGCTGGCGCCGCCTGTCGCGCTGCTACGAAGGCAGCCAGGCGAGCGCCCGGGCCTGGCTCGAGGTCGCCTCGGTCGGCTATCTCGCCTGGCGGGCAGCCGCCTGACCGGACGGATCTCGCGCGGCGCGTCAGCGACGCCATCGGCCCCAAGGTGGCCCGAATCCGCGTCGGATGCTGCCTCGGAGCGTCCACCCCCAGCCCGTCATGTCCGCGCTGCCGTCAGCTCTCTCCACTCGCCGCGCCGGTGTCACCGCAGGTCATGCCCGCCACCCCTCAGGTCGGGTGAATTCGGCTACAGGCCCTCAGTGCGGATGGCCGCTTGGTCTAGGCGATTCGATCGAGGATCGAGGCGCCCCGCCCAGGATCGGGAGATGAGGAACCCGATCCCCACCAGCGCGACGTGGATCACGATCCCGCCGATCACCAAGAAGAGACGCATCGCACGCGGGATCGCGAGCCGCCGGCCAGCAGGTAGCCGATCGGACCGACCGGCGGCACGACGAGCACGGCGGCTGTCCGGCCAAGGCGCGCGGTACCCAAGAAGTCTCGCGACTCTTCGACGCAGCAGGGCATCCCAGCGGGAGTCCCGACCAGCAGGCTCAGCAACTCGTCCCGCGGCAGGTTGAGCCAGACGACGGTCTCATGCGCAGCTACCAGCAGCTCGAGTGCGCTCTTGGCGACCGGATCGACAACCAGGATGCGGGCCATTGGAGCCCGACGGTAGCGGCTCGGGCGGCCTAGAACACGGACCGCGCGATGGGAATGCGGCGCACCACGAGGACGATCGCGAAGCTGGCCACCACCCCGACCAGGTAGGTCGGGATGCGAGCGACGACGAGCTGCTCGGCGGACCCGTGCACGAAATTCAACGCATGGAGGTAGAGGACCATCTCGTGGAAGAGGTAGACGCCGAACGTCGCATCGCCCAGCGCGCGGATGACCCTCGCCGGTCGCCCCACGCGATGTTGCCCGGCGGTCTCGCGAGCGGCCAGCGTGAAGATGGCCAGCGCCGCGGCGATGGTGAAGGGCGACCAATAGCTGCCGGCGTAGAGCGTCCACTTTCCGGCCGTGGCGACCGCGAGCGAGTAGGTAGCCAGGATCTGGAGCACGACCGCGGCCACGGCGACCCCGGCGATGAGCAGCGTGGCCCAGCGTGAAAGGCGGAGCCCGAAGAGGGCGTAGCCGGCCAAGTAGTAGCCGAGGAACGGGAACCAATAGGTCAGGCCGGTGACCCGCGACCCTGAGCCGATGAAATACGGCAACAGCGCGTCGAGCGCCCAGCTGCCGAGGAGAAGGCCGGACGCCATGGCGACCGTGCGCCGACGGGTCGCGGCAGTGAAGGTGCGAAGGAGTGGCGTCGCGAGGTAGAGGCCAACGATGACGTAGACGAAATAGAGATGGGTGAACGGCCTGGCGTTCGCGAGGTCGGTGACTATCGTGCGCCGTGTCAACTCCTGATCGAGCACCGTTGCCCGGAAGACGAAGTACGCGGCGATCCACACGATCGCCGGTAGGCCGACCCGCCACAGCCTGCGCCAGTAGAAGACCGATGGGGCCTCGGTCCGTCCGGGCTGGAGGAGCAGTCCGCCGGAGATCATGACGAAGACGGGCACCGCCCATCGGCCGACGTTGGAGAGCACGTCGTCACCCCACCATGCCGGCGTCCCTGGAGTTAGCACGTGGAGCAGCGACCAGTTGTGGATGGCAATGACGCCGAGGATCGCCGCGATGCGCGCGATATCCAGGTAGAGGTATCGCCTGCCCGCCGCGGTCAGCGGCACGCCGCCGGGTGGTACCTGTGACGGTGCCGATCCACCACCCGTGCGCTCCATCGCGTCAGCGGCGGCGAAGATTGGCGTCGGCGAGCAGCTCGGCGTTGACGCGGGTCTACGAGCGGACGCCATCGACGGCTGAGCCGACCGCCTCGCGCTGCTCAGCGAGGTGCGCGCGACGCAGCTCGTCGACGCGCTCGGCGAAGGCATCGGCTGCCAGGCTTCCGGACCAGATGCGCTCAAGCGCCCATTTGAACTCACGGGTTGGCCCGATGCGCGGGCACCCGATCAACTGCGCGACCATGTGCGAAGTAGGTTTCCTCAATGGAGCTTCGTGCGGGAAGTCTAAGCGACGGGCCGATCTCTGGGGTCCCGGTCAGATGCGACGACCCGGTAGTATGTGGCTGCCCCAATTCAACTGCTCGCACAAGGACATCATGGACGATACGAACCATGGTCTGGTCAACGCGATGTTGGTCGGTCGGGCTCCGAAGACGCATGCCGATGATTCAGGCTGTCCGGCATGTGCCGAGCGGCAGATGTCCGTCATTGAGTTCGCCGAGCGCCCGGTTCGCCTTGGGCGCTGCGCCAGCTGTGGACTTCGATGGTTGCTCGAGCCGCCCACCGGCGACGAATTGTCCGCCCTCTACGCCTCCGGGTTCTATGAGCCCGCCGCGGCGCGAGGGGGGCGACTGATCCGGAATCTTCATCGGCTGAACAACGCGATCCGACTCCGTGAGCTTCGTGGTGTCGCAGCCGGCCGTCTTCTCGACGTTGGCAGTGGGAAGGGCTCGTTCCTCGCAGCGGCACGCGATGCCGGCTGGCGGGTTGTGGGCGTCGAATTCGCACCAACGTCGGCTGCTGCTGCGCGCCTCACCCACGGGGTCGATGTCGTTCCCGGCGATTTCCTGGAGGTTCCACTCGATGGCGACTTCGATGTCGTCACAATGTGGCACGTCCTTGAGCATCTCCCCGACCCTGCGGCGGCCATCGCGCGGGCCGCGGAGCTGCTCCGGCCGGGCGGACGTTTGCTGGTGTCCGTGCCCAACGTCGACAGCCTGCAGGCTCGACTCGGGGGCGAGCGGTGGTTCCACCTGGACCTGCCGCGACATCTGTTCCATTTCGGTCCGCGCTCGCTCTCCGCAATGGTCGAACGGGCCGGCCTGCAGGTGGCGCGGATCGGCCACTTCTATCCGGAGATGGAGGTGATCGGGCTGGTGCAGACCGTGCTGAATCGCGTCGGAATCGAGAGAGACCTCCTGTACCGCTTCGCCAAGCGCGATCCGCGCGTGGCGTTCGGACCGCCGGTCTATGCGTCGCTCGCCCTCGCGCTCGGCGCTATGCCGGTCGCAGTGGCGTGGTCCGGGATCGCACCACTCTTCCGGACAGGCGCAAGTATCCAGCTGGTCGCCTACCGGTCCTGACCGACTCGGGTCTGGCTGCCGCCTACCGGCAGGCGAGTGGGCAAGCGCCCGGCAGCACCGACGAGGCCAGTCCCTCTCCGTCGCCGACTGCGTAGGCCGGACGCCTCAGTCAGGCAGGTCGCGCAGCAGCGGATTGGCGCGGTCCCTGGCGGAGACGATGCGTTCCAACGCCGGCCACTCGATCCCGAGTGCGGGGTCATCCCACGCCAGGCCGCGCTCGGCGGCGGAATCGTAGTAGCTCCCCACCTTGTAGACCACGTCGGCGACTTCGCTCAGCGTGCAGAAGCCGTGGGCGAAGCCGAGTGGCACGAAGAGCTGGTGATGCAGACGATCATCGAGCTCGAACGCCTCATGCTGGCCGAACGTACGCGAGTCACGCCGGATATCGACCACCACGTCGAAGACCGAACCGCGCGCGACGCGGACCAACTTCGGCTGCCCCGGCGTCGACTGGTAGTGCAGACCGCGGATCGTCCCCCGGACACTGCGGGAGTGGTTGTCCTGCACGAAGTCGACGGTGATTCCGTGAGCGGCATAGTCGTCGCGCCGGTACGTTTCGACGAAGAACCCGCGGTCGTCGGCGAAGGCCTGCGGCTCCAATAGGATGAGCCCCGCCAGGCGCGTCTCCAGAACTCTCATCGCGCCACCAGCTCCTCGAAGTAGGCTTCATAGGCGTCCGTGACGGCATCCCATCCGAAACGCCCTGCCGCTCGTTGGGCAGCCGCCGCTCGTCGACGCTCGACCAGCTCCGTATCCGCGAGCAGACCGCGGAGACCGGCGGCGAGGCTGCCGACGTCATGAAGCGCGAAGTAGTCTCCCGCCTCGCCGAGGACCTCGTGATGCTCCGGTACGTCCTGGGCCAGGATGGCGTTCCCGTGGCCCATCGCCTCGACCAGGGCCGGGTGGGTCCCGCCGACCTCGGTGGCCTGCACGTACACGCGCGCATTCGCCTGCAGCGCGTGGTACTCGTCGCCGAATCGGTACCCCAGGAACCGGACGCGGGGATCTGCAGCAGCCTTCACCTGCTCGAGGTAGTCCTGCGCGTACGGGGCGTCGCCGACCATCACCAGGGGCAGATCGGTTTCCACCGCACGGTAGCCCTCCACGACGAGCAGGGCGTTGTTCTCTCGCTCCATGCGGCTGACGTACAGGATGTACCGATCAGGCTCCAGCCCGAGGCCCATCAGCCTCTCGGCGAGATACCCGCGGGGGTACAGCTCGGTGCCGTACACGAAGCAGCGGGTGGACCGCTTGAGGACCGTCCGGTAGTAGTCCTGGATCACCGCAGCATCGGTCACCACTTCAATCGGCATGCGCGCCGCAAGCCGGGCAGCCCAACGGTAGTAGCGCTTCGCCATGCGTCCCCACTTCTGGCGGCGCCAGCTCGAGCCCGTCCACGTTGAGGATCACCCGTTGCCGACGCAGCCAGGGGATGTAGCAGATCGGCGCATTGGCGCTGTTGCAGACGTAGACAACGTCGTACCGCTGGAACACGGCATGCAGCGCCGAGAAGAGGGTGTGCGAGAGGGTCTCGGCGTTCTTGTGACGGACCGCGGGAAGGTGAACGAGGCGGACGCCGCGATGCGAGCGCGGGCGATCAGCGCCATTGCCGGTGCGGCAGTACACCGTGACCTCGTGGCCGCGCGCGGCGAGACGCGCGGAGAGCTCTTCCGCGAAGGTCTCGAAGCCGCCGTAGTTGCCAGGCACGCCGCGGGTGCCCAAGATCGCGACCTTCAGCGCGGACCCCCTTGGAGGGCGGCTGATGACGCTCGCCACGCCGCCACCCGCGCCTTGGTCGCCACCTGCCACTCTGCGCCCGGAGTGAATGGCGGCCGAATCGAGGAAAGGACCGCGCGAAGTGGGGGCCGCGAAGCCCGCACGAACGCGGTGTGGGGGATCTCGACCAGGTCGACCTGCTCGCCGGTGAGGATGTGCCGAGCCCACCCGGAGCGCGTGACCGCAGGAATGCCCGTCCGGTGGTAGACGCCCCGAATGCTGGAGTCCGTCATGGCAGCCTCGACAAGGTCGAGGATTGCGCGGGCCAGCCATGGCGTGGCCGTCGGGTTGCCCCATTCGTCGCCCACCACCCGAACCGGCTCACCGGCCGCACGAGCTCGGTCCGAAGCGGCCAGGATCTTGGTTACGAAGCTCTCGCCCTCGGGCCCAAACAACCAGGCTGTCCGCACAACCAGGTATCGCGGCGTGGCCTCCGCCACGAGCTGCTCGCCGAGCAGTTTCGAAGCGCCGTAGGGGTTGACCGGGTTCGGCTCGTCCTCTTCGGTGTATGGGCGGTCAAGGACTCCGTCAAACACCTCGTTGGTACTGGCCTGCACGACCAGGGCGCCCGCCCGGTCTGCGGCCTCGGCCACCATCCCGGCCGCAGTCCCGTTGACCAGCCCCGCGCGCTCAGGATCATGCGCGCAGGCATCAACATTGGTCCATGCGGCTGTGTTGACCACGACGTCAGGTCGCCAGGCGGTGAGCTGACCAAGGTCGGCTGCGCGGGTGATGTCGAACGCCGGCCGCCCGAGCGGTAGAACCTCGTTGCCACCTTCCCGGAAGACGGACACGATCTGGCTTCCCAACCGACCGGTCGCCCCGGTGACGGCGACTCGGCGCCGCACTACTCGACCGCCGTGCCCGCTGCCAGGCGGGCCTCGTACTGGCGCCGGTAGAACTCCAGGTAGTCGCCGCTCTTCAGCGGACGCCACCAGTCCTCGCGCTCCTGGTACCAGCGCACCGTCTCCGCCAGGGCATCCTCGAACGAGTGGGCAGGCTGCCAGCCCAGCGCGCGGATCCTCGCCGAATCGACGGAATAGCGGCGGTCGTGTCCGGGCCGGTCAGGGACGCGACGGACAAGGGAGATGGGCTTGTCCAGCCGCTCCAGGATGGCTCGCGTGAGCTCCAGGTTCGTCATCTCGTTGCCGCCGCCGAGGTTGTAGACGCTACCCGGCTCTCCCTGCTCGAGCACCAGCAAAATGGCGTCGCAATGGTCGTCCACGTAGATCCAGTCGCGCACCTGGAGACCGTCTCCGTAGAGCGGCAGTGGCTCGTCGTCAATGGCGTTGGTGACGAACAGTGGAATGATCTTCTCCGGATACTGGAATGGGCCGAAGTTGTTGCTCGACCGGGTGATCATGGCCGGCACCCCGTAGGTGACGTGGTACGCCTGCGCCAGGAGGTCACCGGCAGCCTTGCTTGCCGAATACGGGCTGCGCGGCTGGAGCGCGTCACGCTCGGTTGAGCTTCCGCTCGGCACGTTTCCGTACACCTCGTCGGTGCTGATCTGCAGATAGCGGGCGTGCCGGTGCCTACGGGCCGCCTCCAGGAGGACGAAGGTGCCGTAGACATCGGTCCGGATGAACGCGTCCGGGGACTCGATACTGCGGTCGACATGCGACTCGGCCGCGAAGTTGACGATCGCATCCGCTTCGGCCGCCAGCTCCTCGACGACCGCCTGATCGGCAATGTCACCGAGGACGAACCGGAACCGGGGGTCGCCTTCGACATCCGCGAGGTTGGCGAGGTTGCCGGCATAGGTGAGCTTATCGAGCACCGTGATCTGCACATCCTCACGCGAGGCAAGTTGTCTGCGGACGAAGTTGGAGCCGATGAAGCCCGCACCGCCAGTGACGAGGAGGCGACGCGGCGCAGCCATCATGGACGGATCTCGGAGGGGTCAACCTGCTCGGCCTCGACCTCTTCGACGCGGTGGCCGGTACTGATCGGTACCCCCGGCGCGAACGGTGCGGCGACGGCGCTGGCCTGGAGCAGCGCGTCGATCGTGCCGGCATCCTGCCAGTCCCCGTCGAATACGTGGTGGACCAGGCTCCCTCGACTCAGATAGTGGTTGAGCAGGTCGGTGACTTCGAACTCTCCCCGAGCCGACGGTCGGAGCGTCTGGATCACATCAAATACCGACGGGCGGAACAAGTACACCCCGATCGGGATCAGGTTGCTCTTCGGCTGCGCCGGCTTCTCCTCGAAGCCGACAAGACGACCGTTGAGATCGAGCTCGGCCACGCCGAACCGCTCTGGATCCGAGACCTCGGTAAGGACGGCCCCCGCCTCGGCATCGCCGGCCGCAAACTGATCTGCGAACGCGCGCATCGACCCGTGCAGGATGTTGTCCCCCAGCACAACGGCGATCGGATCAGGACCAGCGAACTCTCGGGCAAGGCCGAGCGCGTGGGCGATCCCGAGAGCTCCCCGCTGGTAGCGATAGGTCAAACTAAGACCGAGGTCCGAGCCGTCATGCAACAGCTCCAGGATGTCCCCGACCGATCGACCTCCGACGACGACGAGCACCTCGCGGCATCCCATCTCCTTCAGCGTCTGGAGGGGGTAGAAGATCATCGGTCGGTCGTAGACCGGCAGGAGGTGCTTGTTGGTGACGAGCGTCAGCGGGAAGAGGCGGCTTCCGCTGCCTCCTGCCAGTACGACGCCCTTCAGCGGCATCCGCTCACCCAACCCTTCGCATCTCCCAGGGAGCCAATTCGAATTCCGCTGGCTAGGATAATCGACTCCCCAGCTCCTCGACCTCCGCCCTCGCGACCATGGGGCCGAGGCCCCTCGATCCGAAGCGAACGTCGAACTCCCGCCGAGCCGTACGTGCAACGAGCAGCCCGTACACGAGATAGCCGGCGGCAATGCCCAGCGCGACGCCGTTCAATCCGATCAGCATCCCGCCGATGGTCGCGGTCACCACCGCGGCTGCCAATCCGGCCAACTGGCTTCGGAGATAGGCCCACTGCGCCCCGATCACGATCAGGTAATTGCCATATCCGGTGAATGCCGCGAGTGCGGCAAGGCCCATGACGATGACCCCAATCGGCACCACCGATTCGGTGTACTGGGGAAGGAACCTCGGGATGAGCAACGCGGCCGCCCCTCCCACCAGGAGCACCAGCGGGGCCGTCAACGCGAACGCGGTGCGATTCTGCCGGCGGGCCATGCCGAGCACCTCCGGCCCATCGTGTCGCTCACCATACGCGATCGCCATGCGTGGATATGTCTGCTGTGAGATGACGGTGGGCAGCACGAGCGTGGCTGAACCGACGAGGGAGGCCAGCGCGTACGGGGCAGCGGCTGCTGCGCCAAGCAGCGTCGTCGCGATCCATCGATCGCTCGTCACGAAGATGCTGAAGACCGCCCCACTGAGCATGATCGGGAACCCGACCCCGAAGAGACGTCTCCACATCAGCTGAGTTGCGCCGCTGAGATTGGGCGGCTGAAGCACCAGCCCGGCTCCGACGGCAATCCCGCAGGCCACCGCGTAGAGGAGGGTCGCCTCCACGAAGGCGGCGTGGCCACGCAGGAGCAACCACGCCCCAGCCGGCAGAATACCTAGCCCGAAGACCGCCTGCTGGGCACTTGCCCGGTTGAAGGCCAGGCGCGACCGCATCGCGAACTGCTGCACCAGGTAACCGATGGACATGACCAGAGCCAGGCCGACCGCAACCGCGTCGATCGGCGCCACTCCCGCGAGCGATGCGACGAGCCCCCCGACCGCCACGCAGACAACCACGGCGCCGAAGGTCGCCCACGTTGTCGCCTCTGCGACCCGTGCCTCAGTCAGCCGGCCCGCGCCGATGAGGTAGGGAAGATCACGACTCATGCCGTTCACCACGCCAAGGAGAAGCGCCGGCGCGTACCCAATCGCGGCTAGGAGCAGGGCCCATGCAGTCAGAGCCGTCACGGGCACGGCGCTCGCGACGGCCAGCGAGTACGCAAACCGAGCCCCCTGGAGGATCGTCGTCGACGAGCCGAAGAGCAGGAACTCGCGAGCGAGGGCGCGGCGTCCGGCGCTCACAGCGACGCGGGAACGCTCTCCGACGCGACAAGGTCCCAGTTCAGCGGCGTTCCGCGAGAGATGTCCGCGCGCGCGCGGCGCCCGACGACCTCGTCGAGGTGTCGCGTATGGAGTCCGTGACCGGGTCGGATACTCCGCACGTTCTCCCGCGTGAACAGCTCCCCCGCGCGCACATCCTCCACCACGAACAACGAGCGTCGCAGCTGGCGGGTCGCCGCCTCCCGCGATGTCGGCTCGTAGTTGACGGACCCGAGCGCCTTCTCCGCCACGCGAATCTGTCGAACCATCTCGGCGAACTCGTCGGGCTCCAGCGAGAAACCGGAGTCGGGCCCGCCATCCGCCCGGGAAAGCGTGAAGTGCTTCTCAACGATCGTTGCGCCCAATGCTACGGCGGCGACCGGCACGGCGATGCCGAGGGTGTGGTCCGAAAGGCCGACGGTCACGTCAAACGACTCGGCCATGTGGGGGATGGTGCGCAGGTCCATCTCTTCGGGCGGTGCGGGATAGGCGCTCGTGCACTTCAGAAGCGCGAGCCCGGTGGCGCCCGCGCTGCGGGCCGCGCTCACGGCCTCCTCGATTTCCGAATACGTGGCCATGCCCGTCGAGATGATCAGGGGCTTGCCGGTTGCCGCCGCGAGCTTGATCAACCCGATGTCCACGATCTCGGGCGATGCGATCTTGTAGCAGGGCACATTGAGCGTCTCGAGAAACTCGACGGCGGACGTTTCGAAGGGTGACGAGAAGAAGATGAGGCCGAGAGCATCGGCAAGCTGCTTCAGACGAGGCTGCCACTCCCACGGCATGGCCGTCTCGCGGTAGAGATCGTAGAGAGTGCGACCGTCCCAGACAGTCCCAGCGGCGATTCGGAAATAGTCGCTGTCGCTCTCGAGGGTGATGCCGCCGGCCGTAAGGGTCTGGACCTTCACGGCGTCGGCCCCGGCCTCAGCCGCCGCCCGCAGGAGCTGTTCGGCGCGCTCGTAGGCGCCGCCGTGATTTGCCGAAAGCTCAGCGATCACAAAGGTGGGATGCCCCGTCCCGACCGTGCGGCCGCCGATATGGATCTCGCGCGCCGTCGCGGACCGCGTGCCGGCTCTCTCCCGCATCATCGAGCCTAGTATGGCGCAGCCGCCTTCAGCCAAGGGAACGCATGACCCACACCACGATCATCGTCCAGGCGCGGATGACATCCACCCGGCTTCCCGGGAAGGTGCTGCTGCCGGTGATGGGTCGGCCGCTGCTGGAGTATCAGCTCGACCGCCTGCGCGAGGTGCCTCGAACGCGACTCTGCGTCGCGACCACCACGAACGGGACCGATGAGCCGATCGTGGACCTGTGCCGGAAACTCGGGATCGCCGTCCACCGCGGTCCGGAGGACGATGTCCTGTCCCGGTACGTCGAGGCGGCGACGGTCATGCAGGCGGATCCCGTTATCCGCGTGACCTCGGACTGCCCGTTGATCGATCCTGACGTCGTCAGCCGCGTGATCGCGCTTTACGAGGGCGGCGGCTGCGACTACGCGTCGAACACGCTGACCAGGACCTTCCCCCGCGGCCTCGACACCGAGGTCATCAGCCGCCGCGCGCTCGATTTGGCTGGCCGCGAAGCAACGCGGCTGGCGGACCGCGAGCACGTAACGCCCTTCCTCTACAGCCAGCCTGGGCGCTTTCGGCTCTGCGGTCTGGAGCACGCAGGGGATCTGAGCGACCACCGCTGGACGGTCGATACCGGAGAGGACTACCGGTTCGTCAGCGAGGTGATCGAGGAGCTGTATCCGCAGAATCCACGGTTCCGGATGGCAGATATCCTGGGACTCGTGGAGCGCCGGTCAGAGCTCCGGGAGATCAACCGGAGCGTAGCGCAGCGGGAGATCGCGACCGAATGAGAGAGCAGGCAGCCCTGATCCGTTGCGACGCATCGCTGAGTGTGGGAACGGGTCACGTCGTGCGCTGCCTGACTCTCGCGGGCGTCCTGAAGTCGAGAGGCTGGCGGGTCACCTTCGCGGCGCGGGAGATGCCTCAGCCGCTGCGCGCGGACATCGAGGGCGCAGGTCATGATCTGATCATCATCGGGGACCAGGACCCCCTGGAGGCAGAGCCGGCGACCATCATGCGTGCACTCACGGATGCTCCGCCGCTGCTGGCTCTGGTCGATCACTACGACGTCGGCAGGGACTGGGAAAAGGCCATGGCCGAAGTCGCTCCGCACGTCATGGCCATCGACGACCTCGCGGAACAGCCACATGCCGTCTCGATCCTGCTGAATCAGAACCTCGGCTATTCGCCCGCCGAGTACGACGGACTGATCGGCGACAACTGCAGACTCTTGATGGGCCCCGGCTACGCCCTCCTGCGGCCCCAGTTCTCAGCAACCCGCGGTAGCGCACCGCGGGTTCGCGATTCGGTCGAGCGCATCCTGGTGTTCATCAGCGGAAGCGACCAACACGATGTCACCGGTCTAGCCGCCCGTGCGGCGGCCGATACCGGCGTGCGAGTTGACGTGGTCGCGGGCAGTGCGTATCCCTTCTCCCGTGGCCTGGAGACGTGGGCTCGCACCGTGACCAACGTCACCGTCCACCACAATGTCACCGAGATGGCGACACTGATGCATTCGGCCGACCTGTCCGTCGGAGCCCCGAGCAGTGCCAGCTGGGAGCGCTGCTGCCTGGGCTTGCCGACACTGCTCATTGGCGTTGCCGAGAACCAGCGTCGCGTGGCGAGCGCGTTGGCCGAGGTTGGAGCTGCGCAACATCTGGGCTGGTACGACGAGGTTGGAGAGCCCAATATCGTCTCCGCGATCGAGCGTCTGCGGTCTGACCCATCGCGGCTGGCGAGCATGTCACGGGCAGCAGCTGCAGTGACTGATGGTCGCGGAGCGGAGCAGGTTGCCGAGGTGATCCAGTCCACCGTGCTGCACCGTGAAAGCGCTCAAAAGGAGGGACACAGAGGTGACATCCAAACCGTCTGACGTCACGTTGCGCCCGCTCTCGCTCGCGGACATCATCCGCGTCCGCGAGTGGCGAAACCTTCCCGAGGTCGGGCGCTACATGTACACCGATCACGAGATCTCTGAGGCAGAGCACGCGTCGTGGTTCGGCAAGGCGCTCGATTCCCCGGATCGCAGGTATTGGATCATCGAGCTGGACGGCATCCCCGTCGGCCTGGCGAACGTGTATGACATCAATACCAGTCACCGTCGGGCTTATTGGGCGTTCTACCTCGCCGATCCGACCGTTCGCGGCAGAGGGGTTGGCTCAGCGACCGAGCGGTTCGTCCTGCGGTACGCGTTCGAAGAACTCGCCCTCAACAAGCTCTGTTGCGAGGTGCTGGGTTCCAACAAAGCTGTGGTCGCGATGCATCAGAAGTTCGGGTTCGTCGTGGATGGGACGCTGCGCAGGCACATCTGGAAACAGGACCACTTCGAGGACGTCGTGGCGCTCAGCATGCTGGCCGAGGAGTGGAAGGCTCAACAGCCGTGAGCCAGCCCCGGCTGCCGGTTGTGGGGGATCGGGCCAGCCTCTCGCATGTCTTCAGCCGCGAGGATGTCGCGGAATTCGCCCGACTGTCGGGCGACGACAACCCGGTCCACCTGGACGACGAAGCGGCGCGACAGGCCGGCTTCGCGGGGATCATCGTGCACGGCATGCTGGCCGCGGGACTGATCAGTCGAGTCCTGGGTACCCAACTCCCGGGCCCGGGCACCATCTACCTCGGCCAGGAGATGCGATTCCGGCGGCCCGTCTATCCGGGTCAGCGAGTGACGGCGACCGTCGAGGTGGTGTCCCGTCGCGAGGACAAGCCGATCATAGAACTGGCCACCCGCGTGGAGGTAGACGGAGAGGTCGCCCTGGACGGCACCGCCACGGTGCTGGTGCGGTCGATCACCTAGAGGACGTCGGCGACCGCCTGTCGCACCGCAGCAATGACCGTGTCGACGTCGCGGTCGGTCATCCGCGGGAAGATCGGTAGCGACACCGCCCGCGAGTAGAAGTCTTCGGCCCCGGGGCAGGTGCCGCGCGCGAAGCCCAGTTCGCGGTAGTACGGATGCCAGTAGACCGGGATGTAGTGCACCTGGACGCCGAGGCCGAGTGCGCGCAACCGCTCGAAGAACGGTCGTCGCCGTCCCGGATCCCCCGCCACCCGCACGACGTAGAGGTGCCAACCCGGCACGATCCCAGTGGGCGCGGCCGGCAGGGTGAGCGCGGAAACATCGCCGAGTGCTTCGGCATAGCGCGCGGCGATCGCTCGCCGGCGCTCGAGGAATCCGCCCAGGTGGCGTAACTGGCTGAGACCGAGGGCCGCCTGGAGATCGGTCATTCGATAGTTGAAGCCGAGGTCGACCATCTCGTAGTACCACGGTCCCTCGTCGCCTTCCATGAGCGCCGGGTCCCGGGTGATGCCGTGCGTTCGGAAGCGTGCGGCGCGATCTGCGAGGTCGTTGTCGTCGGTGACGACTGCGCCTCCTTCGGCGGTGGTGATCGGCTTGACCGGGTGGAAGCTGAGAGCGCTCGCTCGCGCCAGCGTGCCAACCGGGCGGCCGTGGTAGGTGGCCCCGAGCGAGTGTGCGGCGTCCGCCACCAGGGTGACGCCGTGGGCGTCGGCGACCCGCTGAAGCTCGTCGTAGTCCGCCGGCATACCGGTGTAGTCGATGGCAACGATGAGACGCGTCCGGTCGGTGATCAGGGCGTCCACGGACGCAGGATCGATATTCCCCGTCTCCGGACGGACGTCGGCGAATCGAACGGAGGCACCGAGGTACAGGGCCGCGTTTGCCGTGGCCGCGAACGTCAGCGGGCTGGTGACGATCTCGTCGCCGCCGCGGAGCCCGGCGGCGAAGTACATGGCATGCAGGGCCGATGTCCCGGAGTTCATGACCACGGCGCGCCGCGCGGCGGTGGCGGCCGTGAGTCCGGCCTCGAACGCGCCGACCGCCGGGCCGGTGGTCAGGTAGTCGCCCCGCAGGACATCGACGACGGCACGGACATCGTCCTCGTCGATTGACTGACGCCCGTACGGAAGGTATGCCTCAGACACGCGCCATCATGTCGCGCAGCTGTTCGACGGAGAGCCACTCCGTGTTGGTGTCACTGGCGTATGAGAAGCCGTCGGGCACCGGGGAACCGGTGATGTGCTGCTCGGGCCACCAGTCCATCTCCGGCTGGATCACGTAGTAGTCGCCGACATCGACGGTCCGGCGCGAGTCCGGGGCGCTGATCATCTCCTCGTGCAGCTTCTCGCCGGGACGGATACCCACGATCTCCAGGCGTGCTTCCGGGGCGATGGCTCGCGCGAGCTCGACGACGCGCATGCTGGGGATCTTCGGGACAAAGAGTTCCCCGCCGTGCATTCGCTCCAGCGAGTCCATCACGAACTGCACACCCTGCTCCAGGGTGATCCAGAAGCGGGTCATGCGGTCGTCCGTGATGGGGAGCACGCCTGATGAGGCCAGACGCATGAAGAGGGGAACAACGCTCCCGCGGCTGCCCACCACGTTGCCATAACGCACGACCGAGAAGCGCGTCTTCGTGCCGCCGGCGTACGCATTGCCGTTGATGAACAGCTTGTCACTGACCAGCTTGGTCGCGCCGTACAGGTTGATCGGGCTGCAGGCCTTGTCGGTGCTCAGCGCCACGACGCGTTGAACGCCCTGCTCGATGGCTGCCTCGATGACGTTCTGCGCACCGTTGATGTTGGTCTTGACAGCCTCGAAGGGGTTGTACTCGGCGGCCGGCACCTGCTTGAGCGCTGCGGCGTGGATCACGAAGTCGACCCCATGGAACGCCCGATAGAGCCGCTGGTAGTCCCGAACGTCGCCGATGAAGTAGCGGAGGCGCGCCTCTTCGCCGAAGAGCTGCTGCATCTCGTACTGCTTCAGCTCGTCCCTGCTGAAGACGATGACCTTGCGGGCCTTCGTCTTCTCAAGCGCCGTCTTGACGAAGAGCTTCCCGAACGAACCCGTGCCGCCGGTCACCAGGACCGCCTTGCCGTCGAATATCCCCATTCGCTCCCCTTCCGGATCGAGGCATGCCTCCACGCTCGACCATTCTATGGACCGATTCGGGTCGGCGCGCTGCCAACCGGGTCGAACCCTGGCCGCCGGCCGCGATCTCCGCTGGTAGACTCGCCGGCACATCGCCTGACCTCGTGGAGGGCACCACTCCGAAGGGGGCTCCTTGACCACGCTGATCCTGTGGGTTGGGCTCGGCCTCGCCGCCATTTCCGCATTGGCGATGCGCCGGCCCGATTGGCGCGTTCCCGCTCTCGTGTTCGCGATCCTGGCGCTGCCCGGCAATATCGACAACCTGCTGCCGCAGATGCTGCTTATGCAGTTCTCTGCCGAGCGACAACAAATCTCTCCAGGCGCTCTTTAGGATAATCCGGAGGCCGTGATCACCGTTTTCGCGCTTGCCAGCATTGCCGCAGCGTATCTGGTTCTCCGTCGCCACATTGACCTCAGGCGGTTGGATGATCCATTCGTGGCGGCCTTCGTGCTCTTCAGTGCCCTTTGGGTGGCAGGCCTCGGTCTCGGTGAGCGTTATGCGGGGGCACCACAAATGAGCATCGGTGCAGTAGCCCTCGTCGTCAGCTCATATGCGGCTTTCGTGATTGGGGGGGCTGCTGCGCGCTCCAGATTGCTGCCATCAAGCAGTATCGGTCCCCCCGCAGCATGGGCCGCGAGGCCGACCCCCCTGGGCACAAACACACGGTGGGTCGTGGCTCCCTTGGTTCTGGGCTGGGCGCTAGTCCTCTTCTTCATTCTTGAGTCCGGCGGCATCCCTGTGTTATCAGCTCTCGGGGAGCAGGCACGCGTAACCGCCAGGGCCGGCCTGGGTTACATCATCGTTCCAGCGATCTGGCTTATCACGCTGCCCACAGTCACCCTCGTGGCTCGTGCCTATGCACCTGGTGGCCATGCGGCGCCCAGGATATGGTTCATCGTCGCCATTTCGGGTGTCCTGCTTGCCGTAATCGGGAACCGAGCGCCCGTCCTGGTGCTGCTCCTGGCGGCAGGCTGGGTGGCCTTCGTATCGCGCGGCACCCTGCCTCGTCTGTCATGGCTCGCGCTCGCGGCCATGGCGTCCTTCGTCGTGCTGGCGGCCGCAGCAATGCTGCGAGCGGGTGATGTTCCCAATATCGGCCTGGTCTTCGATCGGGTGGGCTGGCTAGCATATGTCAACGATTCCAATCTTCAACAGGTCGTTGATTTCTTTCCTGCACACTCGCCGTTTCTGTTCGGTCGCGGCTATCTGATCGATCTCGCGGTACTGGTCCCCGGCGCGCAGCCGAACTTCAGCATGTGGCTGAAGGACGCGATGGGCCTGCAGTTCGCTGGAGGTGGGATCACGATAGGAATCACTGGTGAGTCCTATGCGAACTGGGGACCCATTGCCGCGGTGGTTATCTGCCTAGGGACGGGTGCCGTCTTCTCGCAGATCCACCCTAGGTTTCGGGTCCGGTCGCATCTGGACGCCTCGTTCGCCGTGCTGCTCTCGCTAAGCTTGGCCGGCATCGTGCAGTCGGGTCTAACCAGCGTCCTGCTCTACAGCGTTATTCCCCTGGTCGCCCTCTATGCGGGGCTGCGATTGGCGGGGGGACTGCCGCGCAACGCGGGGACGTGACCGCGCAGAGGTCCCAAGTAGCCCGCGCGAACAACGTCAGCTACGACAAAGCCAGGGTATGGTCCACTTACTGGGCACGACGCTGGTTTCTTGATGACCGCGACAGGACAGACCGCGAGTCGGTGGGATTGATACTGGGTGGGCTACTGAGCCGATGACGAGTTCCTTCGCAGAGGCGCGGGCCTGGGCAGCTGATTGGGCGCAGCGGTGGTTTCTGGACGCGGCCGGCACCGACCGCCTGCAGATCGATGGCCTGGACGCGGGCTGGGCCACCCATGTTGAGGCCTACGGACTGCTCTTCCGCTTCGCCTTGGAGCGCCTCGGCTCGGCACCCAGGCGCACCTCGCCTTCGCTGCTGCAGACCGTCAAGGAACTTGGGCTTGATCGCGCAGCGAGAACAGCCGGGCTCCGCCTGCTGCGCGCACCGGGGGTCGAGACCGTGCCGGTCGTTCCCGGCGGACGCGTCGCCTTCGTCGTCGAGATCCCGACCCCGTCAATTTTGCATCCAGTCGCGGCCGTTGCTCGCGTGATCGGAACGCCTGGGGCCATCGTGGCCACTGCCGATCCTCGGGCGTATCGTGGACTGGCAGCAGCCGGTCTGCGCCCGGTTGCGCTCACCGTGCCATGGAGAGATGAGCGATCCCTCCTCCGCCGGGCGCAGGTTTCAGCGGAGGTGGCATGGGCCCCCGTGCGAACCGATCCGCCGATCATGGAGCTGGGCGGAGAGGACGTCGCGATTCCCGCACTCGGCGTCCTGCTGCCATTGCTCACCCGCTCGCTTCCGTGGCTGGGCGTCGAGGTCGCCGCGGTGCGCCGCCTTCTTGAGCGGACGAGACCGATCAGCATCGCGATCGGGAGCGACCAGCATCGGATCGGACGGGTGGTGGCGCAGGTCGCCGGCGAGGTCGGTATTCCGGCGGTGGTCCTGCAACATGGGCTCCCACAAGCAAGAATCGGCTTGCTGCCGGTGGTGGCGCCGACTGTCGCGGCATGGTCGGAAGCCTCCCGCGATTGGTTTGTCGAACACGGCACCGCGCCCGGCGCCGTGGCGGTCACCGGCAACCCGCGCCTCGACGAGTTCTGGAACAGCACCGCAAGTGGGGCCGCAGCCAGCGTCCCTGGCGTAACCCGCCTCCGTGGAAGGCCCCGCATCCTTTTGGCCCTGAGTCCAGGTGCTCCGACAGACGAGGCCGTCCTTCGGCTAGCGCTCGACGGGCTGGCGTCCCTGCCCGAAGCCTGCATGGTCGCAAAGCTGCATCCCGGCCAGGGCGACTGGGGGTTCGTGAAGCCGGTCCTGGCGGGACATCCCGCGGCGCAGCGGGTTCGCGTTCTCCGGCATGAGCCGCTTTACCCGCTGCTTAGGTGGGCCGATGTGACTTTGGTCCAACGGTCGACGGTCGCAGTTGAATCGCTTGCAGCCGGCACGCCCGTCGGGCTGCTGGCTACGGCCGAAGCGCCCGGCGCCGCTGATCTCGAGCTGGGCGACCTCCGCCTGCCGCGTGCGGACAGCGGCGACTCGCTTGCCGATTTGATTGTCAGCCTGGGGTCATCGCGCGAGAGCTATTTCTCCGAGCGAGCTGCAGCGCTGCAGCGGATCGTGGGGCCGCTCGATGGCCGGTCGGCGGAGCGCATCGCCGCGTTGCTCCTCAAGGGATCGTCACAGAGGTGAGACCCTCCCTTCAGGCCAGCGGGAAGCTTAGCGCCAGTTACATCGCGATCCCGCGGGGGACCAGGAGGTGGCACATCCCCGGGATCGCCGCGCCGCCGTCCCGGTGCTAGTAGGCGCCGCGACCGCTGACGACGGCTCCCACGGTCCGTCCCATGATCTCCAGGTCGAGGGCCAGGGTGCGGCGACACACGTAGTCGACGTCAAAGGCCAGCCGCTCGCCGAAGGTGCGGTCCGAGCGCCCGTTCACCTGCCAGAGGCCGGTGATGCCGGGGCGGACCTGGAGGATCGAGGTCGGCATCTGACTGGCCGTTGAGCTCGCCGGGAAAGTACGGCCGCGGGCCGACCAGGCTCATCTCGCCGACGAACACGTTCAGCAGCTGTGGCAGCTCATCGAGCGAGGTGTGCCGCAGGAAGGTGCCGACGCGGGTGCGCCGTGGGTCTTCGCGCAGCTTGCGGGCGACGTTGTACTCGAGGCGCAGCTCCTCGTCCGCGGTGAGCATCTCCTCAAGGTGGTGGTGGCTGCCGTCACGCATGGTGCGGAACTTCAGGACGGTGATGGGGCGCCCGCGGCGGCCGATGCGCTGGCATCGGTACAGGATCGGCATGCCGGAGTCGAGCGCGATCGCCAGTCCGATCACCAGGAACACCGGCGAAAGCACCACCAGGCCGACGGCGGAGAGGCCGATGTCGATCAGGCGCTTGGTGAATACGTAGAGCAGGCTGCGGGTCGAGGCAGCGCGAACAACACTCGGCTGCGAGATCTGCGGCGCGATCTGCTCCAAGATGGTCTCCTGTGCCCCGGCACGCGCGCTCACAAGGTCTCGGAGCTCGCACGTGAACCGGCGCACAGTATACCGGCCCGTCAAACCCCGCTCGGCGACGTGCTTCCTCCGCCTCGTGCTCGGCATCCGAGCGCATGGACCGCAAAAGCGCCGCATCCCGGCCGAATGCTCGGCGGGCGAGCAGAAGAGCGACGATTCAGCCCGGATATCGGTCCATCCTGGTCCGTGTGCTCAGCAGTCGAGCACACGGCCCGGAAGAACGGCTAATGGAGCGGTCAGGGTGTCGGCGAGACGGCGCCGAGCAGCGACTCACCGATGGCGCGGATCGCCTCGAGATCAGGTATCAGGATGTAGCCGGCCGACGAGTGCGGGTCGGCGGTCATGTACTCCGGCGGCTGGAGGACGATCCGCTGCAGCTGCGACATGTCCGCCGCCTGGACCGCCTGCGCCAGCTCGGCGATCCGCTCGCTCGGCACGTCGGTGGCGATCGTGTTCTTCACCGCGTCGAGCAGGCCGGGCAGCGCCAGGAGCAGGTTGCCCGCCGTCAGTTTCGCCCGCACGGCCTCGAGCAGCTGCTGCTGGCGATCGGCCCGGGTGAAGTCATTGTCGCCGACCCCCTTGCGCGACCGGACGAAGGCGAGCGCCGTCCGTCCGTTCATGTGGTAGGTCCCCGGCTTGATGTAGAAGCCGACGTGCCGCCCGAACTCGTCGTAGTAGGTCGGGTCGCTGATGGCCCGCTGGACCGTGATGTCGACGCCCCCGATCGAATCGACCGTCTGCTTGAAGCCGATCAGGTTGATCGCGGCGAAGTAGTCGATCCGCACGCCCAGCAGCTCGCCGATCGCCGCCTTGAGGGTGCCGACCCCGCCGAGGGGGTAGCGCTTGGGGTCGGAGGCGGCACGCACCATCAGCGAGTTCAGCTTGGCGTTGAAGACCCGGCCGTCCCCGAGGGGCGTGCCGTACAGGTCCCGCGGCACCGAGATCATCGCCGACTTCGTCCCGTTGGGGTCGAGGCTGACAACGAGCATCGTGTCGGTCAGCTGCGTGACGCGCCCGGGGGCGCTATCGACCCCCACCAGCAGGATGTTCACCCGCTCCCCCGCCTTCAGGTCCGGCTGGTCGGAGGGCTGCGGCAGCCCGGAGAAGACGGGGAAGGTATCGCCCAGGTCGCTGCCGTGGGCGCCGCCCAGCGCGACCGCCCCGAGGGTGTCGATCGCCTTGACGGCGTAGTAGGCCGGCAGCGCGTGCATCGCCAGCGTGACGGTCACCAGCAGGGCGGTGGCCCACGTCGCCCAGCTTCGCGGACTCGGCCGCTCGCGACGGCCATGGGCCTGCACGACCGCGATCAGTCGCCAGGCCAGCAGGACCAGGTCGAGGACAATCAGCCCGATCAGGAATCGAACGTCGAAGAGCCGGGCGAGCAGCTGCGACGTGCCCGTCAGCATGACGGCGATCACCGCAACGACCAGGACAAGGGTCGGCCCCGCCAGGAGCCAGGCCAAGCCGGATTGCCCGTTGTATGCCTGTCCCAAGCCGGGGAAGAGGAACGACAGCAGGGCGGCCAGCGGGGCACGCGGGTTCGGCCTCAGGGGTTCCATCGGCCGATTGTGCCATGGCCGCTCGATGCCCATCGGCTACGATCTTTGGCATGCATCGACTTCGGCAGCTCGGACGCGGACAGCTGGCGGCTGCCGCTGCGGTGGCGGTGTTGCTTATCGTGGTCGTCGGCTGGCTCCTGCTGAGGCCCGGTGCGACGCCTCAGGCGGTCGCCTCTCCATCGGCATCGGCTACCGCTGAGCCGACCCCGTCCCTTTCTCCGACCCCTTCGCCGTCGCCGAGCGCTGAGCCGGTGGTTGCCTGTCCCCTGAACGGGCTGCCGGTCGACGACCCGTCGCTCCTCGGCCGAACGGCGCTGGCCGTCCAGATCGAGAACCACCCACAGGCACGGCCGGCACGCAACCTGTCGAACGCCGACATGGTGATCGAGGCGCCGGTCGAGGGGGATACCACGCGCTTCACCGCCGTCTACCTGTGCCGAGCGACGATCGCGCTGACAGGGCCGGTCCGGAGCGCTCGCTACTACAACATCGACCTGTGGCAGGATCTCGGTGTCCTGACGGTCGGCTTCGGCGCCAGCAACGGAGCGCTCCAGCGGTTCGCGGCGGCGGGGATGCCCTACGTCAACGGCATCACCGGCGCGTGGCCCTGGTTCCGGCGCTCCGGGACGAACCCGGCGCCCCACAACCTGTACGGAGACGTGGAGGCGATCCGCAGCGCGCTCGGCTCCGGAGAAGCGATCGACCGACTCGCCGCCCGTGTCCGGCCGCTCCGGCCACCCTTCGCCTTCGACCCGCAGGCGACGCTGCCGTCCGGGCGCGCCATCGCCGCGCTGGAGATCCGGACGAACAGCTACTGGCGCTTTGGCTGGTCATGGGACGCGGCGACCGGCCTGTGGACACGCCAGGACGCCGGCAAGGTGGTCGTCGACGCGGTCACCGGTAAGCCGCTCACGGTCACCCACGTGCTCGTCCAGCGCGTCGCCCAGGAGGTCGTGTACGGCGACCCGGACCCCGCTGGCAACCCCAGACGCCTGCAGCACCTGGTGGGAAAGGGCAACGGGATGCTGTACAGCGGAGGCCGTGCCATCGCACTCCACTGGTCGCGCCCAACCGCCAGCGACGGCACGCGTTGGACGTATGCCGACAGTGGCGAGCCGGTGATCCTGCACCCCGGCGTCATCTGGTGGGAGATCGTGCCGATCACCGCGGGCGTCACGGAGTCCTGAGCCGCTTCACCCTGTCGGTGGTTCGCCTCGTGCTCCGCATCCGAGCGCATGGGCCGGAAAGGCGCTCCGTCCCGTCGGTGATCCGCCTGGTGCTCCGCATCCGAGCGCATGGACCGGAGACGCGCTCCGTCCCGTCGGTGGTCCGCCTCGTGCTCGGCATCCGAGCGCATGGACCGGAAAACCGCCGCATCCCGGCCGAATGCTCGGCCGGCGAGCAGAAGAGCGACGATACAGCCCGGATATCGGTCAATCCTGGTCCGTGTGCTCGGCAGTCGAGCACACGTCAGGGCGCCGAGCCTTCCACGACAGCGCCGCCCGGGCCGCGGCCGACGTGCCGCTCCGATCAGGACAGCAGGAATCCAAGCGCCGCCAGGCCCGCATAGATCGCGATCCCGCCGAGCACCAGGAAGAGGCGCATCCCGCGCGGGATCTGCGAACCGCCGGCCAGCAGGTAGCCGATCGGGCCGACCAGCGGCAGCACCAGCACGCCAGCCGTCCAGCCGAGCCGCGTGGTGCCGGACAGGTCCTCGCGACGGGCCAGGTCCCAGAGCGCCAGCACCACCCACGCCACGTACAGGATCAGCGGGAAGGCGTAGCCATACAGGCCGATCAGCAGGGCGGCCGGCGAAGCGGCGAGCGGGAGTCCCATGAAGGTCACCTCCGGTCCAATGGTATGGCCGTCGTCGGCCGAGACGATCTGGTCAAGTGAGCGGATCAGGACCGCGCCGGGGACGGCCGTCTCGGGGACGGCGAGCTCCGGGACGGCGGTGGGGTCGGGCATCCCCGACTGGTCGGGGCTGTCCGGGTAGGTGGTCCAGTCGCCCCCCGGCGCGTGCCCGTTGAGTGCGATCGCAAATCCGGCGAGCAGCCGGATGGTCACAGCCATTGCGCCGCCACCGGGGCGTGGGCCGGCGACGCCGGCCTCATCGGTCCCGCAGGCGTTCTGGAGCTCAATCAGGGCCGGCAGGCTGGACCCGTAGGCGTTGCCGCTGGCGCAGTCTCCGCCGGTGCCGAAGGCGCCGAGCGCCAGGTCGGCGATCCCCGAATGGCGTACCCGGTTGCCGCGCACCTGGTTGCCGCCGGACAGCCAGAGGTTGGCGTCGATGATCGGGAAGACGGCGATGCCGTAGGCCCCGTGGTCCTCGACCAGGTTCCCCTCCACCAGGTTGTCCAGGCCACCGGCGACGACGATCCCGATACCCAGTGCCACCGTCTGCAGCGGCTTGGCGGGGGCATTGACGTTGTTGTTGTCGTGCACCCAATTGCCGGCGATGGTCGCGCCGCGCTGGGGGGCGAGCTGCTCCGAGTCGAGGGTGTTCGGCACGATCCCGCCCATGTTGTCGCGCCATTCGCTGTTGACGATCAGCAGGTCGCCGCCCGCATTCGTACCGGAGTAGCCGACTGCGTTGTCGACCGCGACGACATCGGTGATGACGGCGTGGCAGGGATAGCACTGCCCGATGTAGAAGCCGCTGTCCGGGTTGCCCGCGGCATAGTCGTGGTCGAAGCGGCCCCACACCGAGTTGAAGGCGTAGATCCCGTAGTCGCCGTTGGCATAGGCTCTCACGTAGGAGGCCCGATAGCCGTTCACGGAGTTCCAGTAGACGCCGTTGAGCAGGTAGTGGCGGGCGGTCAGGTTCTCGACCACCACGCCGTCCGCCTCGGCCACGTGCACGCCGTTGGGCAGGCGGTACTCGCCGTCGAGGATGACCCTGTTGCGGTCCGTGCCGCGGATCGTGAGGTAGGGGGTAAGCACGCGGACGGCCTCGTGGTAGACCCCCGGACCGATGAGCACCAGGTCGCCCGGAGACGCGGCGTCGACGGCACCCTGAATGGTGGCCTGGTCCTGCGGGACACGGATGGTGTGCCCCGCGCCCGATGGCACCGGCTCGCGGCCCGGTCCAACGCTCGCGCCGCCGCCGCCCGGTAGCGGCGCATCCCCCACGACCACGATCCCGGCCATCCCGATCCCGCCCGGCGACCCGTGGTAGATGCAGTAGTAGCGGTACACTCCGGGGGTATCGAAGGTCCAGCTGAACTCGGCGCCCGGCTCCATGTTCCCCGAGTCGAAGCTGCCGTCATCCGCAGTCACGGTGTGCTTGTTGCGCCCGTCATTGCGCCATTCGACTGTGGTCCCGACGGCAACGCGGGTGATCTCCGCGTCGAAGAAGTCGTCGAGCGCCGAGATCGAGGTGTAGCCGGCGGTCTCCGCGTTCGCTGCGGGCTGCGTCGGGAAGGCCGGCGCCAGCAGGACGGCGAGCAGCGGGAGCAGGGCAAGCGCGCGGCGGGAGATCACTCGGCGAATTGCGGCGGAGTGGGCTCCCAATCCTGGTATCGGCCGTCGATGCCTCGAGAATAGAAGCGGATTCCATGTCGGCGCAGCTCGTTCGCCAAGCGCGCTGAGATCGCGTCCGCGACTCCTGAGACGTGCCGCCCGGCTGTATCGAAGATGGTCCATCCCTCGGGCGCCGCCTGGCCGCGGGCGTCCGCGAGCACCAGCACGCGGCGACCTTCACGGTCGCCCGCCTTGATGGGAGTCTTCCTCGACCCGGTGGCCAGGTAGACCGCATCAGGGGTGTCGAGTTCCGCGATCGCGTCGCGGATCATGACGTCGGCATCCGCCCCGAGCAGCTGCGCGTAGCCGCCCAGAAACGCGGCGAGGAAGGCGAGGCGGGATTCATCGGTCATCGGCTTGGGGTATGCGTTCTCGCGGATCACGCGCGCAGGTGAGCCGGCAGCCAGCGAGCCGTCCGGGATGTCGGAGGTGACAAGCGAGTTGACTCCGATCACGCAATTGCGCCCGATCCGGACGCCGGGGTTGATGATCGCCCCAGGCACCCAGCTGAAGTCGCCGATCTCAACCCCGTCGAACGCGACCGGGAAGCCCTGCAGCCTCGACGGGTAGGCGCCATGGGTGTAGATCGACGTCCGAGTGCCCAGCCCGACCTCGTGCCCGATGACCACCGGCCGCGCGGTATTGATCAGAGCCTGAACCCCGATGTGCAGGAAGTGGCCGGCCTCCAACCGTGAGGCATTCTCGAAGGCTGACCCGCCGCCGATCTTGGCCTGCGGGAGCATCCACAGCTCTTCGCCGATGCGCACGCGGCGGCCCGAGATCTCTCCTCCCTCGCCCACCGTCCCGGATGCGCCGATGCGCAGCTGATCGAGGACCCGAATGGTCGCGTTGCGCATGACGCTCACGTCCGCGCCGAGGTGGATCTCGCCGCCCTCGATCCGGACGGAGCGGCCGATCACCGCGCGCTCGCCCAGCACCAGCCGCCGGACCGCGATCCTGACGCCCGCCGGGGTGCGGAAGTCGTCGGCACCCGAAAAGCCGATCCGCGCACCGACGCCGATCTCGACCTCGTCGGCATCGATAACGACGTCGTCGCCGAAGGCCACGTCCGGGGCGATGCTCACCCGGCCGGCGCGGATGATCGGCTCGCTCATCGGTCCCTCATTCCCGGCCGCTACATGACAACGTTGCGGATCACCTCGAAGGCTTCGGCGGCCGGCTGGTCGATCTGCAGGCCTCGCACCCGGGCCAGCGATCGAATGAAGTCGGGCTTGAGGTACGCGCGGAACGCCTGCGATCGATAGGCGGCCGCATGGCGCAGCTTCACCTCCAGGTGTCGCTCCTCCAGCCGGATGAAGCACGCGTGCTGAAAGGAGATGGTGTTCATCGGGAGCTCGTAGCCGAGCACTGTGGCGTGCTTGAACGCCCGCAGCCCTTCCCGCGCGACCACCTCGTGGTCCTGGTGCATGTCGGACATGGCCGGGATGAAGACCGTCTGCGGGTCGATCCTCTTCCGCAGTTTGATCATCTCCTCGAGGATCTCCTGGCGACGAGACGGGAAGTGACGCACCCGGAAGTCGAAGAGCGTGAACCGCTCTGGCGGAATGCCCAGCACGTCGATGGCGTCAAGCACCTCGCGCTTCAGCACGTCGGGGTCCCAGCCCTCCGGAACCGACTCCTCGCAGGAGCTGAAGCAGGCGTAATGGACCTCGGCCCCTGCCTCCACCATGCGCGCGACGGTGCCGGCGCAACCGAACTCGTCGTCGGTGTGTGCGCCGAGCACGAGTGCACGACCGGTGAAGTCGATCAGCTGCGCCACCTGCTGCATGTGGGTCCGCGTCGGATGATAGCCGAGCCGTGATGGGCCTGGCCGCCGGTGCGCCCGGGCGGTTCGTCATGGCGAGGTGAAGCAGTCCGTATGATGCGGCCGTGGAGTCCACGCCCCTGCGGCTTGCCTACCTTGCTGACCCAAACAGCGTCCATACCCGACGCTGGATCGGCTTCTTTGCTGACCGGGGACACGAAGTCCACCTGCTGGTCGGGATCGACGACGAGGTGCGGCCCGGGCTGCATGACCGCGTGGTCCTGCACCGTTATCGGCGCTTTGGCCGCCGCCGCGTCTCGTTCCTGTCCTCACTGCAGGGCCGCGCATCGCTGCGAGAGCTGCTGGCAAGGTTGCGTCCAGACGTGCTCCATGCTCATTACCTCTCTCGGTACGGGTGGCAGGCGCGCCTTTCCGGCTTCCACCCGTACGTGGTGACCCCGTGGGGCTCGGACCTCTTCGTGACGCCGCGGCGATCACTCCGGGCACGCCTCTGGGCACGCTGGACGCTGCACGGAGCCGACCTGGTGACGGTGGTCTCCTCCCAGATGGAAGCGGCTGCGGTGGCACTGGGAGCACGCCCGGGTCGCATACGGCGGATCCAGTTCGGGGTCGACACCGCCCGCTTCTTACCAGGGCCGGCGGCTAAGGCCGATGGGCGTTTCCTCTTTTCGCCGCGCAGCCTGAGGCCGCTCTACCGGCATGAGACGGTGCTGGAGGCGTGGGCCGCACTGCCGGCAGATGTCAGGCTGGTGATGTCGGGACGGCATGCGGATCCCGCGTACCGCTCCTCCCTGGAGGCCCGCGCGACGGACCTTGGCCTCAGCAACCGCCTGAGCATCCTCGACGAGATCGACGACGAGGCAATGCTGGCGCTCTATCGCTCCTGCGCGGCGGTCGTCTCGGTCCCGGAGAGCGACGGCCTCCCGGTCACCGTCCTCGAGGCAATGGCCTGCGGCAGCCCCGTCGTGGTGAGCGACCTCCCGGCCGTCCGTGAGCTGCTGGCGCCGGTCTCCGCTCACCTGATCGTGCCAGTCGGCGATTCCCAGCGCTTATCGACCGCCGTAGGGGCAGTCCTCGAGATGAACGGGCAGGAGCGGTCGGCGTTGGCCAACGCATTGCGAACGCGGGTCGTCTCCGAGGCCGATCAGGCGGCCAACATGTCCGAGATGGAAGAGCTCTACCGGCAGCTGGCGGCAAGCGGGTGAGCGCGACCGACGCCCCGTTTGCCCGCCGAGTGGCCGGAGTCTTCGCGACCCGCGTGACGCAGTTCGTGATTGGTTTCGGGACTTCTTTCCTGATGGCACGACTGCTCGGCCCCGACGGGCGCGGCGCCTATTACCTGGTCGTGCTGACACCGTCGATGCTCTTCGCCCTTGGCCAGTTCGGCCTGCCGTCGGCGGTGAGCTTCTTCGCCGGTCGCGGCCGATCGGGAAAGAGCCTGCAGCGCCTGTCAATGGTGATCGCCGGCGTATTGGCCGCAGCGCTCCTCGCCGCCACCATCCCTGCGCTGCCGTTCCTCACCCAGTCGCTACTGCGCTCCGCGTCGCCGGACCTGGTAAGGCTCGCGCTGATCTCCCTGCCGTTCCAGTTCGTCGGCTCTTTCGGGAGCGCCATCCTGATCGGTCGCCAGACGATGCGACGCTACAACGTAATCCTCGTGTTCCAGTCGGTGGGAGCGCTGGTCAGTGTCGTCGTGCTGGTGGGGGTCCTGCGGCTGGGGGTCACCGGCGCCGTGATCGGGAATCTCGTCATCGCCGCGGCGGGCGCGCTTGCGGTCACGATCGAGGCGCGGAGGGTCACGCGAGACGACCCGGAGTCTCGCCCGGTCGGCGTGCGCGAGCTGGCGAGCTACGGCGCGAAGCTGTACCCGGCCACCTTGAGCTCGTTCTTCAGCTACCGGGCGGACGTCTTCCTGTTGGCACTCCTGCTGGGGAACGCCGGCGCCATCGGCCTCTACAGCATGGCGGTCAGCCTTGCCGAGCTGACCTTCTTCGTGCCCGACTCGGTGAGCACCGTCTTTTTCCCGCGCGTTGCCGCCGCCCAGCGGGCGACTGCCGACGAGATGACCCCGCTGGTCAGCCGCTTCACCGTCATGGTCACCGGCCTGTCGGTGGTGGGGCTCATCCCGGCCTCCTTTGTGCTGGTACTTCTCATCCTGCCAGCGTTCACCGGGAGCCTCCCCGCCTTCCTGGTGATCCTGCCCGGGATCGTTGCGCTCAGCGTGGCCAAGGTCCTCTCGAGCTACATCTCTGGTCTCGGGATGCCACTGACCGTAGCGGCGGCGTCGGTGACCGCCCTGGTTGTCAACGTGATTGCGAACCTGCTGCTGATCCCGCTCTGGGGCATTGTCGGGGCATCGGCCGCGTCGCTGATCTCCTACTCCATCCATGCGGTCATCCTGGTCGCCATGGCCAGTCGGATGACCAGGCGCGGATGGGCGCAATTCCTCGTTCCAGGACCATCGGAAGCCCGCCGACTGCGGGACGGCGTGACCAACCTGATCGCTGGCCTTCGCCGAAGCGACAAGGGAGGTACCGCACATGAGTGACCGGCGCGTCCTGATGATCACCTATTTCTTTCCACCGATCGGTGGCATCGGCGTCCAGCGAACCCTGAAGTACGCGACCTATCTGCCGACGGTCGGCTGGACGCCGGTGGTCATCGCGCCGCGCAACGCCATTTATCGCGTCATGGATGAGGCATCGGTCGCTTCTCTGCCGCCCGATCTGGAGATCCACCGCAGCTTCTGCTACGAGCCGGCACACCTGCGACGACAGATCGCGCGCCTCGCACGGCTCTTCGCCGGTGGCGCGGCTCCGACCGACCGGACCATGGGCAAGGCCGGCGAAGGCCCCAGCGGGTCGCCCGGACGTCTCAACGCGGTCTGGGCGCGCGCGATCCGTCTTCTCTTCTTCCCCGACGAACAACTGCTGTGGGTGCCGTTTGCCGTTCGTTCTGCGGTCGCTGTTCACGCGAGGCGGCCGACCGAGGCCGTCTATTCATCCTCGGGCCCGATCTCGACGCATCTCATCGCGGGGATGATCAAGCGGCGCACCGGGCTGCCCTGGGTTGCAGATTTCCGCGACCCGTGGATCGGCAACGCCTTCCTGCCGGAGCTCCCCGGCTTCCAGCGACGGCTGCAGATCCGAATCGAGAAATGGATCGTGGAACATGCAGACCGAGCGGTGTTCGCCACGCCGGGCCTGGCGGCGCGGTATCGCGCCCGGTACCCGGGCCGCGCAGACCGCTTCGTGGTGATCCCCAACGGCTACGACGCGACCGAGCTTGCTGGCATCCAGCCGGCTCCGCGCCAGCCCGACCCGATCATGCGCCTGATGTACAGCGGCAGCCTGTACACCGAACCCGAGCTGACGATCTTCCTCGAAGGCCTGACGCTGGCGCTCAGTCGTCATCCCGACCTGGGCGACCGGCTCCGTGTCGAATTCCTCGGTTGGATGACTCCGAAGAACTACCAGGAGGCCGACCAGGCTCGCCGGCGCCTGGCGCCGGTCCTAGAGCTGTCGGGACAGGTATCGCGCAGCGAAGCGCTGGCGCGGCTGAAGGCCGCCGATGCCGGTCTCCTGCTGCTGGCCGATTACCCAGGCCGCGAGCTGGCGGTCGCTGCAAAGCTCTTCGAGTACCTTGGTCTCGATCGCCAAGTGCTGGCCGCGGTGCCGCGGGGCGATGCCCGGCAGATCCTCGCGGACCTGGATTGGGGGATCGTGGCTGATCCCGAGCCGTCGGCGGTCGCCGCGGCACTCGAGCGGCTGGTCGACGCGCCGCCGGCCAGGCGGCACGCTGATCCCGAAGGCAGGTTCGAGCGCCGGCGGCTGGCGGCACAACTCGGGTCTGTGCTCGACGAGGTGGCTGGCCGCTAGCCGCTAGACCGCTGCCGACCAGAGCTGGCCGAGCGCGTCCGCCAGCGACCTGGCCGGAGCCCACCCGAGGACGGCCGCCGCACGCGAGATATCCGCCACCTGCCATGGGACCTCGTCCGATCGCGCGGATCCAGCCTCCTCCTCGAGGATCTCACCGACGTAGCCCGCCGCCGCGGCCAACAGGTCCACCAATTCGCGCGCCGTCGTACCGCGTCCCGACCCTACGTTGATGATGCTGCCTGCGATGCCTGGTGCCGCGCATGCAGCAGCCACCGCGTCGGCAACGTCACGCACGTCCACGAAGTCGCGCGTCGCCGTCAGCGGACCGAGGCGCACGGGACCGCCATCGGCCAGGGCCTGGCGCAGCAGGTGCGCAGCCCGGCCCGGCAGGCTCTGCAATGAATTGCCGGCACCAACCGGGTTGAAGACTCGCAGGACGGTGCCTCGGACGCGTCCGGATCGCGCGGCGTCGAGCACGAGCTGCGAGGCACGCAGCTTGCTTTCGCCGTAGGGACCCTGCGGGATCGTGGGCTGCGCCTCGTTGACGGGCGTTCCGATTGCACCTGCGCCGTACTCGGCCGAAGATCCGATCTGCACGAGCCGCACACGAGTGCCCTCCAGTGCGTCCAGCAGATCGGCGACGAGCTGGACATTGCCACTCTTGAGCTCCGCAGGCGTCCCGTGGGTGACCCCGCCGCAATTGACCACCACCTGCGGTGCCTCGTCGCTGACGAGCTGGCGGACCATGGGGATCAGTCCTGGCCCGGTCGGCTCGGGGTGCCCCACGGCAATGACCTCGTTGGCCGCGAGCGTGAGCGCTCGACCGACATGGCTCCCGAGGAAACCTGCGGCACCCACGACCGCAACGCGGGCCATCTCAGCCCTCGGGGAGAAAGAGCTGTCGCATCTCGTCGAAGTCGCGGTTCGCCCGCTCATAGTCTTCGGGGCGCCCGATATCCAGCCAGTACCCGTCGAATGGGTAGGCATGCGGATGCTGGCCACGTGCAAGCAGGTCGAGCACCAATTCGTCAAAACCAAAGGGCTCGCCGACCGGATATCCGGCCAGCGTCGCACGCGACAGGCCGTAGATGCCCATGCTGACCGCGTATTCGAGCGTCGGCTTCTCACGAAACCCCACGACCTCGACACCGTCGAGCTCAAGGACGCCGAAATCGACCTCGACGCGGCGTTGGTAGGTGCCGATCGTCAGCGGGGCGCCGGACCCGGCGTGTTCCTTCAGCAGCGCACCATGATCCAGGTCGGTCAGGAGGTCGCCGTTGAGCACGAGGAAATGCTCGGGCAATCGGCCGAGGATCTGGACCACGGGGCCGATGGTCGACAACGGCCTGTCCTCCTCTGCGTAATCGACATCGAGTCCCCACTTGGCGCCGTCACCCACCACCGCCTGGATGAGCGAGCCGAGGTGCCCGATCGCGATGGTGACCCGGCGAAAGCCGTGCTGAGCCAACTGGCGGAGCACGATCTCGAGCACTGGACCTTCTTCGCCAATGGGAACCAGCGGCTTGGGCAGTGAGGCCGTGAGCGGGCCCAGCCGGGTGCCCATCCCACCGGCCAATACGACCGCGTGCATCGGCCCGAGCAACGAATCGCCGCCTGACTCAGACGTTGTACGTTCCCCATCGGTACCGTGCCAAGTTCGCCGGATCGGCAAACCACGCGGCGGTCAACGCGAGGCCCTCTTCGAGGGTGTGGCGCGGGGTCCACCCGGTCGCCTCTTGGAGCCTCGAGCTGTCGCAGAGCAGGCGCATCACCTCCGAGTCGGGAGGTCGCAGGCGCTCCGCTGCAGTCTGCACGTTGATCGGACGATCCATGATCCGCGCCACGGTCCTCGCCAGGTCACCGATCGAGATCTCCCGGCCGCTCCCTGCATTCAGGACGCGGCCCACCACCTGGGCGGCGGGTGCCGTGGCGACCGCCACGAACGCATCCGCGGTGTCCTTCACGAATGAGAAGTCGCGGGTCGGCTCGAGCGCGCCGAGCATGACGTCGGCCTGCCCCGCCGCGAGCTGGGAGATGATCGTCGGAATGACGGCCCGGGCCGATTGTCGCGGCCCGAACGTATTGAATGGGCGGAGCGTGACGACCGGAAGCGCGAAGCTGAGGTGGTAGCTCTCCGCCAGCTTGTCGGCTGCGATCTTCGAGGCCGCGTAGGGCGACTGCGCCTGCAGCGGGTGAGTCTCGTCGATCGGCACCGAGCGAGCGGTCCCGTAGACCTCGCTGGTCGACGTGTGGACGACCCGGGGCGTCTGATACAGGCGCGCCGCCTCGAGAACGTTGAGGGTGCCGCCGGCGTTGGTGGCCAGGTACGAGCGGGGGGCACGGTACGAGTACGGGATGGCGATCAACGCGGCAAGGTGGTAGACCACCTCGACATCGCGAACGAGGTCGCCGACCGAATCGGGATCGCGGATGTCTCCCAGAATGACATCGACCGAATCGAGCACTTCTGCGGGAAGGCTCTCCAGCCAGCCCCATGAGTTGAAGGAGTTGTACTGCACCATGGCTCGCACGCGGTCCCCACGCGAAACGAGCGTTTCGACCAGGTGCGAGCCAATGAAGCCTTCGGCGCCAGTGACGGCGGCAACTGCGGGCAGGGGTGGGCCTCCGTGATGCATATGGCCAGACAGGTCGGTTCTAGTATGCCATCCGAGGTTCAGAAGGCCTCGAGGTACCGATCCACCTCCCAGCTGGTGACCTGCATCCGGTAGGCGTCCCACTCCTCGGTCTTGGCCTCGACAAAGCGCTCGAAGACGTGCTCCCCGAGGGCCTCGGCGATCACCGTGTCGGCCTCCAGTTCGTCGAGCGCCTCGCGGAGTGTGCCGGGCAGCTGCCGGATCTTGCGGCTCTCCAGCTTGGCCGCGTCGAAGTGGTAGAGGTTCTCCTCGACCGGGTCGGGCGGGGTCAGCTTGCGCTCGACGCCATCGAGCCCGGCGGCCAGCATGCAGGCAAAGGCCAGGTAGGGGTTCGCGGCCGGGTCCGGACAGCGCAGCTCGATGCGCGTGCTGTTGAGCTGCCCCTTGCTGATCTGGGGGATGCGGATCAGGGCGGATCGGTTGATCCGGGCCCAGCCAATGTAGACCGGCGCCTCGTAACCGGGGACCAGCCGCTTGTAGCTGTTCACCAGCGGTGCCAGCACCGAGATCATGCCGCGGGCGTGCGCCAGCGTGCCGGCGATGTAGCTCCGCGCCATCGCCGACAGGCCGTAGGGATCGGCGGCATCGGCGAAGGCATTCCGTCCCTTCTTGACGTCCCACAGGCTCTGGTGGGTGTGCATCCCCGAGCCGTTGATGCCGAAGAACGGCTTCGGCATGAAGGTGGCGTACAGGCCGTGGCGGGCAGCCACCGCCTTGAGGGTGGTCTTGAAGGTGACCGCGTTGTCCGCGGTGCGCAGCGCATCGGCGTACTCGAAGTCGATCTCGTGCTGACCCGCGGCGACCTCGTGGTGAGCGGTCTCGACCTTGATCCCGAAGGCCTCGAGGTCGTTCATCATCTCCTTGCGAACATCGGTCCCCAGGTCGCTGGAGAGATCGAAGTAGCCGGCGGCGTCGTGCGGCAGTGCCTCGACCGCGTGGTCGTTGCGCTTCAGCAGGAAGAACTCCAGCTCCGGCCCGGTGTTGAAGACATAGCCGAGCTTGCGGACCTTCTCCAGCTGGCGGCGCAGCACCCAGCGCGGATCGCCGGGGAACGGCTCGCCGTTGGGGGTGAAGACGTCGCAGATGACCCGGGCCGCACCGGTCGGGATCGGCTTGCCGGAAGGGTCGAACCCGGGCTCCCAGGGGATCGCCGCAAAGGTGGCGAGGTCCGGCACCAGGAACATGTCGGACTCCGCGATGCGCGCGAACCCCTCGATGCTGCTGCCATCGAACCACTTGCCGTGCTCGACCGCCTCTTCCAGCTGGTGCATGGGAACCTGGACCGATTTCACCTGCCCCACGATGTCGGTGAACTGCAGGCTGATGAAGCGCAGGTTGCGCTCCTCGGCGGTCTTGAGAACGGCGGCGAGCTCCTTGTTGGCCATGGGACTCCTTACCCGATGCAGAGGACGAGGTGCAGGCTAGCCGTCACCTGGCAGCATCGACACCCCGGATTGGTGCCGGCTGACGGACAACCTTTGTGCAGTATGCACAAACATGGGGCGCCGCCGGCCGTACACGAGCTCTCCCGGCTGCTGTGGCGCCGTATCTCTCAGGGGCGGGGAATTGCGGTAGCCGTGCGGCGCTTGGCCGCGTTATTCCAGCAACCGATGAGAAATAGCCCGATGCCGGCCGGTCCGCCGCCGCCTGGCCTGCCGTGCTTCTCCGTGGCTGGGAAATAGCTCGATGGCTCGCTCCGCCCGATCAATACCGCGGATGCTCCGCTTCGGCGAGGATGCGGAGGGCATCCTGCGGGCGCCGGGGGTCGACGCCAAGCTGGGCAAGGCCGATGCGCAGCCGATACAGCACCGTGTTGCGATGCACCCCGAGCGCCCTGGCTGCCGGCGCCACGCGACCATTGGCTCGCGCCACCGCCAACAGGGTCTGGGCGATGCGGCCTCCCGGGTCAGGCGCCGGCGGCCGTGCCGCAAGCGGTTGACGCGAGGAAGCACGCGGCGCGACCGAACGACGCAGCAGCGCCCGCAGGGTGATCGTCAGCGCATCGGCAGCAACGGCGTCGACCGCGGCGAAGGGCAGGTCATCGAACAGCCACACCGCTGCGCCCGGCCGAACGCGGCGCTCCAGCGTCCAGAGGCCGTCACGGGTGCGGCGCAGGCTCTCCGCGCGCGGCGCGCCGCCGCCCAGCAGCCGTGTATGCGCCGCGGCGAAGCGTGCCGCAAGCGCCCGTCCGGCGGGTCGGGGATGGAGACTGCGCAGCTCGCCGTCAGCGACCACCGCGACGCCACGCCGGATGCGGGCCGCGACCAGGCCCGCGGGGGTGGCGGGGTCTGGGTCCGCCAGCGCAGCCTCGGCCAGGGCGAGGCGCAACTCGCTTGCCAGGCGCACCAGGTCGGAGGGTTCGTCGCGCAGGTACGCGGCAAACCGTTCAGTGAGCAAGGCGATCGGGTGAGCGCTGGCCAGGATGGGCAGCTCAGCTCCGGCAGCGTCGAGACGAGGCGTGCTCGTCATTCCCGCCAGCACAACCGCGGCGGGCTGGAGCTCAGCGGCGCGCAACGTGACGAGCAGATCGTCGAGCGGCTGCCCTGCCAGCAGCGCAGCGTCGAGCACCAGCAGCTCGCCGTCCGAGGCCGGCGGAAGATGCGGCGGTGCCGCTCGGCTGCGCCCGACGCCGCGGACCGACCGCTGCAGCGCCTCGAGTGATCCTGAGACCAGGCGCGCCTCGGGATCGACCGCCCGCCACAGGTCGATGACGCTGGTCAATCTCTGCTCGGGTGAGTCAGCTGCCGGTAGGAGAGGCAGCCGCCACCAGATCGGCGACCAGGTCCTCCGGATCTTCGAGCCCGATCGAGACGCGCACCATTCCCGAGGTCAGCCCGCCGAGCGCCAGCTCCGCCTCGCCCAGCTGCCGGTGCGAGGAAGAGGCGGGATGGCTGCACAGCGTTTCGGCGCTGCCCAGGCTGGTGGCGTGGACCGCCACGTGGAGTCGATCAAGGAAGCGTTCCCCCGCCTGGCGGCCGCCGGCCAGCTCCAGCGCCAGCATGCCACCGGCCATGCCACGTCGCAGGGTCCGCTGCGCCAGCGCGTGCTGCGGGTGCATGGGGAGGGCGGGATAGCGCACCCGCTCGATGCCGGGCGCGTGCAGTAGCGCCTCTGCCACGGCCAGGGCGCTGCTGCTGTGGCGTTCCATGCGCAGGGCCAGCGTCTTCAATCCGCGGAGCGCTAGAAAGGCCTCGAGCGGGGCAGCATTGCCCCCGGCATTGATCACGATCTTGCGCGCGGCCGCCACGCGCTCCGCGCTGCCCAGGATCGCCCCACCGGTGATATCGGAATGGCCGCCGATGTACTTGGTCGTCGAATGCACGACCAGGTCGGCGCCCAGGGCCAGCGGGTTGCACAGGTACGGCGAGGCGAACGTGTTGTCGACCGCGACCACCACGTTGCGCCGGTGGGCGATCTCGACGATGGCGGCGATGTCGGCCATCGCGGTGGTGGGGTTGCTGATGGTCTCGAGCCAGATCAGCCGGGTCTCATCCCCTATGGCGCCCGCAACCAGCTCGGAGTCGGTGGTATCGACCGCACGGGCCGTGATCCCCGACCTCTCCAGGACGGCATTGGCCAGCCCCACCATCCCGCCGTAGACGGCCTGCGGCACGATCAGCTGCTCGCCACTGCGCACCGTCGACAGCACGACGGCGTGGACAGCGGCCATCCCCGAAGCGGTGATATGGCAGGCCTCCGCCCCCTTCGAGCTCGGCGAGCGCCTCCTCGAGCGCCTGATGGGTGGGGTTCGAGTAGCGGCTGTAACTGTGCCCGGGGCGCGCGAACTCCAGCAGCTCGGCCAGCTCCTGGGCGCTGCCGACCTCGAAGGTGCTGCTCTGGTAGATCGGCACGTTGATCGGCGCCTGGGGAGCCGCCGGCGCCCGGCTCGCCGCCCGGATGGCGCGCGTGGAAAAGCCGGGCATCAGGAGAGGAACGCGTCCATGGCTCGGCGCACCTGGTGATCCGGATCCATGTTGCCCCGCGCCACCGCGATCTGGCGGCGCATCTCGCCGGGGTCCGGCTCGTCCTCTTCGATCTCTTCGTGGCCGGAGCTTCCCGCGCTGCTCGCTGGCGGCGGGCCGCCAGTGCTCTCCTCGCTGGCGGTGGGTGCCGTGGCGCTCGCCAGCCCAAGTCGACGAGGGGGCCGGGGGTTGCCACTGATCTGGTTCTTGCCGAGCCCCTTGGCGTGGTACATGGCCCGATCGGCGGACAGCAGCAGCTCCTCGGCGGAGACGCCGTCCTCTGGATAGGAAACGAGGCCGATGCTGATACTGGTCGGTAGCTCACCACCTCCGCCAAGCGCATGACCCACCTCTTCGACCCCGACCCTGATCTTCTCGGCCACCAGGTAGGCACCGTGGTACTCCGTCTCGGGGAGCAGGACGACGAACTCGTCGCCGCCGTAGCGATAGGCCGAGTCGACCGTGCGCGTGGAGCGTCGAATCGCGCTGCCGACGCCGCGCAGCACGGCATCGCCACGCTCGTGCCCGAGAGAGTCGTTGAGGGCCTTGAGTCCGTCGAGGTCGCACATCAGCAGGCAGAAAGGCCGATCGCTGCGACGGGAGCGTTGGACTTCCTGCTCCAGGGCGGGGGCGAGCTCCTCGCGACGGATCAGCCCGGTGAGGTGGTCGATCCGCCACAGTCGCTCGATAGTGGCCCGCAGGCGCCGTTCGCCGGTGGCAAACACGGCGGCCAGGTAGGACAGGACGATGATCGAACCGCCGTTGAGCGCGATCCCCAGCAGATCGCCGCCGGTGAATTGCGCGCGGGCGGGGTCGAGCCAGGCCACGCCCAGGTAGGCCAGGGCCGCCGCACCGGCAACCGCCATGGCTGCCCACCCGCCGACGGTCAGCGCCACGGCGACCGCCAGCAGGTCATAGCTGAAGACAAATGGCGATCGCGCGTGCCCGGTCAGCAACACGACGCCCGTCGCCAGAGCGAGCGCAGCCACCACCTCGAGCACGATGAGCCACCGGCTGCGCCAGCGGGGAGGCAGCAGCTCATGAAGGACAACCACTACCAGGGCAGCCGCCCCGGCGACCGCGAAGATGGCGCCCTGGTCTTGCGGGTAGGCGCCCGAGATGCCGACGCCCACCAGCACCCCGACAATGCTGAGCCACCAGACGACGCGGATCACCCCGTCAAACGATCCACTCGCCGCTTCAGCCGACGCAGAGCCACGGGCCGAGTCGTACTTGTCCGCACCGAGAGGCCCGCCCTCGGTCCCTCCGTCGATCGCCTCGCCGGCCCGGCGGCGGGCAGCGCGTTCGCCGAGCAGCGCGATGATGGCGGCAAGCCCAATCAGGCCGGCCACGCCGGCGCTGATGATGATGAAGGCGGTCTGGGTGGACACAATTCCTCAAAAAGATTCGATCGAGGCGCCGATCGATTGCTAGTCTAGGGTCGCGGCCGACCCTGGCGCAAAGGTACTGCCCACCCCGCACCGTCTTTCCGTGGCGTGGGCGCACCATCGCCGCGACGGTGGCCGCGACGGCGATTTTGCGGCTCTTTGCTAGAATGCGGCCCCGCCTCCCCTCGATCTTCCCTGAAGGTGCCCATGACGGATCGCCCGCGCCGGCCTCACGCCGCCCTCGCGGCCTTCCTGTCGTTCCTGTTCCCCGGCCTCGGGCAGGCCTACGCCGGCGAAGGAGTGTTGGCGGCCGTCTTCGCGGCCCCGGTGATCCTGCTGCTGATCAGCGCCGGGGCCCTCGCCCTCCTCTTCGGGCGAGTGCGCAACGACGTGCTGTCCCCCACCTTTCTTACCGGGGTTGCCGTCCTGAACCTGGCGCTGATGGCCTGGCGCCTGGCTTCCATCATCCTGGCCGGTCGGCCCGGATTACGTTCCGGCAGGCGGCTGGCCTCGGTTGCCATGCTGCTCGTGCTGGTGACCGCCACGGTGGCGATGCATGCCTGGACGGCGACCGCCATCAACCAGGTGAGCTCAACCCTGGACGACGTCTTCACCGGGGGGACCTCGGCGCCAGGTGGAGGCGGCGGACCGCTCAACCGCCCCGAGTACCGCTGGAACGGCACCGAGCGGATCACCTTCCTCCTGCTCGGGATTGACTCCGCGGCGGGTCGAGCGGAGGCACTCACCGACACCATCCTGGTGGTCAGCGTCGATCCGCTGGCGCGCACCGCAGTGATGATCTCGATCCCCCGCGACACCGGGTATCTGCCGCTCCCCGATCGCAGCGTCTACCGCGACGGTGTCTACCCGTGGAAGATCAACCAGCTGACCACCGATGCCGGCCGGAACCCCGAACAGTGGTGTCCCGACCTGACCGACGATGCCGCCGCCGAATGTGGCCTGCGCACCCTTGAGAGGGTCGTTGGCCTCTACGTTGGCGTCCCGATCCAGTACTACGCCACTGTTGACCTGCAGGGATTCGCAGACCTGATCGACGCGCTGGGCGGGGTCACCCTCTGCCTCGATGGCAAGCTGGTCGACCCCGAGTACGGCGGCCCCACCTGGCACGGGGTCGGGATCGAGCTGGCGGCCGGCTGCCAGCAGTACGACGGACCGCATGCACTCGCCTACGCGCGGATCCGAAAGGGCTGGATGGAACTGCCCGACGGGACACGCGAGCCCCAGAACGACTTCAAGCGGGCCGATCGGCAGCAGGTGGTCCTGTTGGAGCTGCGCAAGAAACTCGCGCAGGCCGACATGTTCTTCGCCCTGCCATCGATCCTCCGGACGGTCGGCCGCGCCGTTCAGACCGACTTTCCCCGTGCGCTGGCGGGGGACATGGCCAGTCTCCTGCCGCTGATCACCGGGCCGGATATCCAGCGCGTGGTCCTGGGGTATCCCGATTTCGTCGATCCGCCCGTCGATCCGCTCAAGGACTTTCTCCTCATCCCACGCCGCGACGACGTCCGGACCGAGATGCAGCGTCTGTTCGGTCCCGTGCTTGATGGCTGGTACGTGGGGAGCGACGCCCGGCGCCCTCCAACCACCGGGTCGTGACCGACCTGCCGGGAGGCGCCAGGCCGCGCGTCCTGCTGCTCTCCATGTACCCGCTCGACAAGGGGCTGTGGGGCGCCACCACCCGGATCACCCAACTGCGAGCGGCGCTCTCGCGCAGCGTGCAACTTGACCTGGTTGCTGGGCGGCGGGGCGAGCGGGCGAGCCGCCTCATCAGATATGCCGCGGGGGGGCGGCTGCGCGGCCTGGCCGGGATCTACGTGGAAAACGCCACCACCCTTCCGGGGCCGATCGACCTGGCCTTCCTGGCACTGGCGCGCGCGCTCCGGGTTCCAATCCTCACCTACGTGCGCGACGCGCAGCAGCTTTTCCCCGAGTACTACCGCGGTGATTCGGTCAAACGACGGTTGTCGCGAGCGCTCTTCCTGCCCACGACGAGGACGCTGATGGCGATCTCCAAGCAGGTGGCGTTCCCGTCGCGTGGCCTCGCCCGAGCAGTGCTCCGCAACCCGGGTCGAGCCGAGTCGGCGATCCTGCTGCCGCCCGGGTCACGCATGGCCGACGCTCCCCCGGTCGATCCGGCGGCACGGGCCATCCTGTTCGTCGGTGGTCTGATCTACCCTGCGCACGGTGGCGACCTGCTGTTGGAAGGGGTCCGCCTGGCCCGCGAGGCCGGGCACGACGTGAGGCTGATCTGCGTCGCCAGGCCCGGGGAGGAGCCACCCGGACCGTTGCCGGCGTGGCTTGAGCTGGTGCGAGCCGACGGACCGGAGATCGACCGCCTGCTGCCGCGCGTGCTGGCCAGCATCACGCCACGCCGCGCATCGCCATACAACCACCTGGCCGTCCCCATCAAGGTGCTCGAGTACCTCGGGTACGGGCGGCCGTTGATCGTGACCGACGTCGAGGAGACCGCGGCAATCGTGAGGGCCGCGGATTGTGGGGTGGTCGTGCCCGACACGGCGGAAGGCCTGGCCGCCGGGATCGCAGAGGTCGCATCGGCCTCCGCCGATCAGATTCGGAGCTGGGGCGAGGCCGCCCGACGCGCCGCCGTGGCCAACTCGTGGGAGGTCCGCGCCGACCGAGTCCTCGAGCTGCTGGGCGTGGTGCCATGACCCTGCGTCTTGCCCGCGCTTCACTCCCTCGTACCGCGGCCGAGATCGGCACGGCTGCCACGGCGGTGCTGCTGGCGGTCACCGCGGTGCTCGGGTCCCGCCTGTCGTTGGTGTGGTTCATCACGCCCGCGCTGCTGCTCGTGACGCTGGTGGCGGCGGCAAGCCTCGTCTGGCCTCGCCAGATGCTGGTGGTGGTCGTCCTTTCGCCGATCGTCGACCGCTACCTGGTGCCGGGGTTGCTCACCCCCCAGGCGGAGGATCTGGCGCACCTCCTGTCGGAGGCGCTGCTGGTGGCGGTCGGGCTCGCCCTAGTGGCCCAGGCAGCCAGGCGCGGCACGCTGCGCGCCGGGTTGGCGCACCCGTTGCTGCCGTTCCTCGGCGTGTTCGTCGTCGCCTCGGTCGCGTCCGCCCTGGTGAACGGCGTACCCGCCCTGCAGGCAATCGCCGGCATCGGATTCACCCTCGACGCGGTCGCGCTGTTCGTGCTGGCCAGGATTGTGGGGTTTGGACCGCGGGATGCCCTCATGGCGATTGGCGCCTTCGTCGGCTTGCTGATCGTCGCCGCTACGGTTGCCGCGGGACAGGCCCTCCTGTCGCCGTACATCCTGGGGCTCTCCGCGCTGACCGGACGCTTCGGGGAGCCCTACCGCCTGGCCTCCTTCTTCGGCGATCCGAACGTGTTCGCGGCATTTCTGTCCGCGGCCATTCCCATCCTCCTGTTCGGGGCGAGCGGGCTGAGGACGTCACGCGGCCGCCGCGCTGCTCTGGCGGCCGCCGCACTGCTGCTGCTTGCCCTGTGGCTCTCGTTCTCCCGGGGCGGCTGGCTGGGGGCGATCGGAGGCTTCGTGATCGCGTCGCTGCTGCTCGATCGCCGGGCACTGCGCATCGGCCTGGCGGTGGGCGTGTTCGCCTTCGCCGTGGCGCTGGTCATGCCGCGCGATCTGCTGGTAAAGGATCCCTCCGTGACCGCCAGACGGCCCGACCTGTTCAAGGCCACCATCGGACGGGTGAGCGCGGTCGGAGATGAGACCGATCTGCGGACCCTGTTCATCGCCAATGCGGTGCCCATCGTCGCGGACCATCCCCTGCTGGGGGTCGGCCCGGGAAGGTATGGCGGTGCGGCGGCAGACCTCTTCGGCACCCCGATCTATCGGCAGTACGGGACCGATCTGCTGCGGATGGATCCCAGCCAGCGGACCGTGGACGACTTCTGGCTGCACCTGCTGGTCGAGTCCGGGATCATCGGCTTCCTGGCCTTCGCGGCCATGGTGGGCAGCGCCCTGCTGCCGATCGTGCGAGGCGCCCGTAAGGCAGCCTGGGAACGTCGGGTGGCGCTCTGCGGGGTCGTCGGCGCGGCCCTCTGCCTGGTGGTGAACTCGCTCTCGACCATGCTGCTCGAGGCGAACAGCGTGGCGTACCTGTTCTGGTTCCTGCTGGGACTCGGCTCAGTCCTGGCCACCCAGCCAGCTTCAGGAGCCGAGAGCTCCTAGAACTGCCGGCCGGTGACGATCTGCCACAGGGTGCGCCCGATGAGCTGCAGGTCGAACCAGAACCGACGAGCTGATCTTCGAAGGGAACGCAGGGGCTCTTCGGGACGCTGGAGGGTTGGTATCTGAGCAGTGACGCGGCCGTTCCCCCCGCCTAGGAAGCAAGGAAAACAGCGACCACACCAAGGCCCGCGGACACCAACCACAACGAGAGCACGACGCTCCGCTGCGAGAGGCCAACAGTCAACAGCTGATGGTGGATATGCCGCTTGTCCGGCGCGAAGATCGGGAGGCCGGCGATGAGCCTGCGAAGGATCGCCCAGGCGGTATCGGCAAGCGCCAGGCCAAGCGCCACCACGGGCACCCACGGTGGCGCGCCGGGTGGGCCGGATTGCGTGACGCTGATTCCGGCCGCGGCCAGCAGGAAGCCAAGCAACATCGAACCGGTATCGCCCATGATGATGGTGGCCGGATACAGATTGAACCTGAGGAAGCCGATGACGCCGCCGGCCCCCGCCGCCAGGGGGAGGAGGATTGGCGGCATGGCGCCGTCTGCCGAGGCGATCAGGAAGAAGGCCCCCATGGCGGTGAGCGTCACGCCAGAGGCCAGGCCATCGAGACCGTCGATCAGGTTGATGGCATTCATGACCGCGACGAACCATGCGACAGTGAGGGGGATCGCCCAGCCGCCGAGGGCGATGCTGCCCCAGGGTCCGTCGAGACGAGAGATGGTGAGGCCCAGGGCGGCAACCGCCAACGCGATCACCAGTTGGGCGGCGAGCTTGGCCCGTGCCCGCATGCCGAGCAGGTCATCGATCAGGCCCACTCCGGCGATCAGTGCAGCACCTAGCAAGATGAGCATGAGCTGATCGGTCGGCGGTCTGGGGGCACCGCCGAGCAGCGCGACCGCAAGCCCGCCCGCCACGCCCAGATACAAGGCGGCGGCGATCGCCACACCTCCGAGCCGGGGAATCGCGACCTCGTGGACCTTGCGTTCGCCGGGTTCGTCGAGCAGGCCGCGCCGCTGCGCAACTGAACGAACGACCGGGGTGAGGATGCTCGAGGCGACGATGGCGACGAGCAGGGCAGGGACGGTCATGAGCATGGGTCGGCGGCGATCATACGGCCGGGTTGTGGTCGGGGCGGCCCGATTCGAACGGGCGACCTCCTGCTCCCAAAGCAGGCGCGCTGCCGGACTGCGCCACGCCCCGACGCCGCGCATGCTACCGCGCCATGAGCCGCTCGACGATCTCGACGTATCGCCGCGCCTGGACCGGCCAGGCGTAGGCGGCTGACTGCCGCAGGGCTTCAGCGCCGATGCGGGCCGCCTGCGGCGGATCGGCGGCCAGCTCGCGGATCGCCGCGGCCAGCGCGTCAGGTTGGCCGGCGGGCACGTAGCGAATGGCGTCGGGCGTGAAGTGTGCGCGGAAGGTCGCCAGGTCGCTGGCGATGATCGGAATGCCCATCGCGGCGTACTCGAGCAGCTTGGTCGAGAGCGAGTACTGCATATACCGCTCTGCCAGGGTGGGCACCACGCCGACATCGGCGCCCGCGATCAGGCCAGCCAGGTCATCGATCGGCACCGGGCCGTTGAGGCGGACACGATCGGCGACACCCATGCGCTCCACCAGCCGCGCGAGCTCCTCGCGGTAGGGCCCGTCGCCGTAGATGTCCAGCCGAACCGGCAGCGCATCACCCACCAGGGTGACCGCCTCCGCCAGGATTCCCGCACCGTAGAAGCGGTGCAGATTGGAGTGGTGGATGAGGCGCAGCTCGCCGTCCTCCATGAACGCCCGCCGAGGGTGTCGTTGCGGGTCGAAGACCCGGGGGTCAGCGCTGTTCATGACGACGGCGATCTTGTGGGGCGGCACGCCGCGGGCGATCGACAGCTGGCGCAGCGGTTCATGCACGCTGATGAGCTGATCGGCGATCGCCGCCGAAGCCCGTGCCGCCCCTGACACCAGCGGCAGCAGGGGGCGCAGCGCCCGGTGGCTGAAGCGATCGCGGAAGAACTCGGGCATGTCCTCGTGAAGGTCGAGCAGCAGTGGCACGCCGGCAAGCTTCAGCGGCGCGGCGGCGAAGATCAGGAAGTCGGGCAGGGTGGCCACCTGGACCAACCCGTAGTGTCGACGCCGATGCTGGCGGGTCAGGCTGGTCGCCGCGAAGCCGGAGAAGGCAACGTATTCGGCAAGGTGGCCGGCAAACCCGGTGAAGGCGCGGTTGACCGGCAGCCGCACCACCCGCACCGAGCCGATCTGCTCCTCGGGCGCTTCCCCGGTGGCGCGCAGGCAGAAGAGATCGACCTCGTGGCCGGCCAGGATGAGGGCATCGGTCTGACGACGAATGCGGGGATCGCCGGGGTAGACGGCATGCGCCACGATGGCAACGCGGCTCACCGCTTCACCTCGTTCCAGAGGAGGTCCTTCTCGTCGGGCGACAGATCGGTGAGGACGTGTCCGCGCGTGGCCGCCAGGGCCTCGACCCGCTCATAGCGCTCGATCCAGCGCCGGTTCGCCGTGCGCAGCGCCTCCTCTGGGTCGAGCTGCAACCAGCGCGACAGGTTGACCATGGCAAAGAGGAGATCGCCGAACTCGTGGAGCCGCGCGTCGCGACCGTCATCTCCGGGCTCCTCCGCCGCAGCGTGCAGCTCCTCCAGCTCCTCGGTGACCTTCTCCCAGACCCCTTCGATCGAGGGCCAGTCCCAACCGAGCGAGCTGGCTCGTTCCTGCACCTCGCGGCTGGCCGGCAGAGCCGGCAGGGCCCGCGCCACACCGGCAAAGGCCGATGGCGGGCGGCCGGCGTCAGCCCGCTCGCCGGCCTTGATCGCCTCCCAGTTGCGCAGCACCTCCTCGGCGCCACTCACCTCGACGTCCGCGAAGACATGGGGATGCCGCCGCACGATCTTGGCGCCGAGGGTGCGGTAGACATCGGTCAGGTCGAACCTGCCCTCCTCGGCCGCCAGCTGGGCGTGCAGGATGATCTGCAGGAAGAGGTCGCCGAGCTCCTCCGCCAGGTCGGCCGCATCGCCGCGCTCGATGGCATCGACCGTCTCGTACGCCTCCTCGAGCACGAACGGGCGCAGCGATGCGTGCGTCTGCTTGCGATCCCACGGACAGCCGTCGGGCGCCCGCAGCCGGGCCGATATGGCGGCCATGCCATGGGGCGAGGCGAGGTTGTCGAGCGGCGCCAGGGCCGGCACCAGCCAGTCGTGGGAGGCCAGCTCGGCATCGGTCAGCTGATCCAGCGCGCGCTCTTCCCGGCTGGGAAGTTGTTGGAGCCGATGAGCCGGCGGATAGAGCGCGACCAGCACGGCAAGAGGGCTCGTCCGTGCGTGCCGCCCCGGCATGACCCCTCCTGCCGAAGGTAGCTCCGGCGCGGTCAGCACGAGCAGCGGAAGCGCGGGATCGAACGGCACGGCTGCCATGCGGCTGAGCGACACGATCTGCACCCCTTCGGCCGGATCGATGCCCGCCGCGGCCAGGAGCCCGTCGACGCCGCGCGACGCCGCCACGCCACCTTCCCTCACCCGGTGGCGGTCGAAGAGGCGTAGGCGGGGTCGATCCAGACCTGCCGGTCCGCGCGAATGGCGTCGAGCCACTGCGCGAACCCAGACGAGCGCACCGAGTCAAGCTGGGCCGTGGGCACCCAGCGCAGCTCGGCGCTGTCGATCAGCTTGAAGATGTAGTAGCCCGTCGACGACGTCACCAGGTCGCTGATCTGGTTCGGCTCGGTAAGGGCGAAGACGGCCGTGTTGCGCGGCTCGTCGAGCTCGTACGGGATTACCCACCCCAGATCGCCGCCTGTGGCCACGGTGCTCGCATCCTCGCTCTGCTGCCGCGCCAACTCAGTGAATTTGGACGGGTCCTTGCGCAACGTGGCCAGCAGGTCGGTCGCCTGCCCCTGGGCGCTGGTGCGCTGATCGGTCACCTCGATGATGTGGTAGCCGAACTCGGTCTTCACCGGTTCGCTGATTGCGCCGACGGTGAGGCCGGCGATCGCTTTGGTGAACTCCGCCACGAAGGTCGTGGTGGTGGGATCGAACCACCCCAGGTCGCCCCCCTTCGAGCCACTGCCCGGGTCATCGCTGGTGGTGGCCAGCGTGGCCCAGTCGGCATCGGGCTTGAGCGCCTCGGCGTGGAAGGCTTCCGCCCGCGCCAGGGCCGCGGCCCATTGCTCGGGGGTGGCGGTCGACTGGTCCTGGGCGCCGGGAATCGGCTGCGCCAGGAAATGGCGCACCCGCTGCTTGGGGACCGGCACGCCACTGTCGGCGGCGATGAAGATCTGGGCGACCTGGCGCTGCGGCTGATAGCGGGTCAGCACCTTGCTGCTGAAGTAGTCGCGGAACTTGGTCCGCAACAGCTCAGCGCGCAGGTACTCGCGGTATTGGGCATCGGTCACCCCGCCCGCAGCCAGCAGGTCGATCAGGAGCTTGTGCGGGCCTGCCGCCTGCTTGTTGTCGAGATGCAGGATGTGATACCCGGTGGCGTCCCTGGTCGGTCCCAGCAGGGCACCGACCTTCGAATCCTTGGCCTCGGCGAAGTAGTCCTTGAAGTCAGCGTCCTTGGCCTCGACCCAGCCGAGGAGGCCACCGCCAGAGGCGGACGCATCCTTGCTCTTGGCCGTGGCGGTGGTGGCAAAGTCGGCGCCCCCCTTCAGCTCGGCGTCGATCGCCTTGGCATCCGCCTCGGCCCGTGCCCAATCCGCGTCGGTCGGCTTGTCGGTCGCGGCCGCGCCGTCAGGAAGCGCCGAGACGGTGATCACTGACAGCTTCTGCCGGTCGTTCAGCGACTGGCGTCGAGCTTTCTCGGCGTCGATCTCCGCGTTGCTGACGGTGATCCCCCGCGCCGGAGCCTCCGTTTCGAGGATGCGCCCGGTGACCAGCGAGTCGGTGGCGGTTCCCACCAGGGCCTTGAGCTGGTTGTCAATGAAGGTCAGCTGCTGGTTGATGACAGCGTCGCGCACGCCACCCAGCTCGCTCTGCAGGTCGATTCCGGCGGCCTGCAGCTCGGAGCCGATGATATCCATCCGATTGCGCTGCGCATCCACGTCGAACGACGCATCGTCGACCACCGCGATCTGCTTGAGGTGAGCCTGGTAGTGCTCGCTCCAGGCGGTCGCCCCGAAGATCCCGATCGCCACCGCAATCGCGCCGGCGAAGGCGCCGACGATCAGACGCTGGGTCCGCAGCTCATCCTGCCAGCGGGGGCGGTGCTTGCGGTCGAGGACCGGTCGATTGCGAAAGGACATCAGCGACGCGTTCTCCGCAGGGCGGGACAGGGTCGGTCAATCATCGGGCGAGGCGCCATGCTAGCCGATGGCAGCCCCCGGTGCCACCGCCGGAGGCCTTCACCGCCGCCGGCGAAGCGCGTCGCGGATCGCCTCGAAGCGCAGCCGCAGGACCAGGCCGAGCGCCTCGCCAACGATCGGTCCGGTCATCTTCGAGGTGCCGGCCTCCCGCTCGCGGAAGATGATCGGGATCTGCACGATGCGCGTTCCCTTGCGGTGCGCCCACCAGGTCGTCTCGACCTGAAAGCCATAGCCGTGCGCATCCGCCTCGCGCAGCCGGATCGCCTCGAGCGCCGAGCGCCGCCAGGCCTTGAAGCCTCCGGTCAGGTCGCGGTAGGGAAGCAGCAGGATCGTCCTCGCGAAGAGCGTGCCGGCCCGGCTGACCAGGCGTCGTCGCAGCGGCCATCCGAGCGTCCCGCCGCCGGCCATGTAGCGCGTGCCGAGGACCAGGTCCGCCTCTCCCATCAGCGGTTCAAGGAGACGCGGCAGGTCGCGCGGGTCGTGGCTGAAATCGGCGTCCATCTGGACCACTGCGTCGGTCTCCGACCGGTCGAGCGCCCAGCGAAAGCCGGCCCGATAGGCCACCCCCAGGCCCTCCTTGGCCGGCCGATGCAGGACGCTGACCCGCGGCTCGGCGGCGGCCAGCGCATCGGCAAGGTCGCCGGTGCCGTCCGGCGACGCATCGTCGACCACCAGCAGATGCGCCTCCGGCAATGCGTCGAGGATGGCGTGGGCAACGCGGTCCAGGTTCTCGCGCTCGTTGTAGGTCGGCAGCACCACCACCACGCCACGCCCCGCGGCCAGGCCCACCACCATCGGCTAGCGCCCGATCCCCAGGTAGGCCACCCCGGTGGCCTCGATGGCGGCCCGATCGAGCGCGTTGCGCCCATCGATGACGACCTCCAGGCCGGGAAGGCCGCCGAAGCTGAGCGAGCGGTAGGCCGCATGCGGCGCCTGCACGATGGCGCCGCGGACGGGGATCGGCTTCGAAAGGTCATACGGCTCGAAGCCGGCCTGCCGCAGATGGTCGTCGGAGAAGTAGGGATCGTGGCCGTAGACCGTGGCGCCGGCCGCCCGCAGGTCATCCCGCAGCCGAAACGCGGAGCTGAACGCGTCCTCGCGGACATCGGCGCGGTAGGCGATGCCCAGCACCAGCACCGGCTGGCCGGCCAGCGGACCGATCCTCTCCTCCAGCCGGGCAACGGTCCAGCCGCTCATCTCCTCGTTGATGGCGCGCGCCAGCGGTGGGAGCCGCAGGTCCGGCTCGGTGTTGAACAGGAAGTGCGGGTAGACCGGGATGCAGTGGCCCCCGACCCCCACACCGGGCGCATGGATGTGGCTGTAGGGCTGCGAGTTGGCGGCGTCGATCACCTCGGTGACGTCAATCCCGCGAGCTGCGGCATAACGCGCGTACTCGTTGGCCAGCGCGATGTTGACGTCCCGATAGGTCGTCTCGGCGAGCTTTGTCATCTCGGCGGTCTCCGCGTTGGCGACCGCGCGAATATCAGTTCCCGGCTCGAGCACCGACCGGTAGAACTCAACCGCTCGCTCGGTGCTGGCTGGGCCGGTGCCGCCAACGATCTTCGGATAGCGGCGCAGGTCGAGCAGCACCCTTCCGACCAGCACGCGTTCCGGCGAGAAGGCGAGGAAGAGGTCCTTCTCCAGCTGCAGGCCGCTTCCCGACTCCAGCATCGAAGCGAAGCGCTGACGCGTGGTGCCGACCGGCAGGGTCGTCTCGTACACGACCAGGGTCCCCGGCTGCAGGCCGCGGGCGATCTCGCGCGTGGCGGCGTCGATCGGTCCGAAGTCGATCTCGCGGCGCTCGTCAACCACCACCGGCACGATGACCACCACCGCTTCGGCCTGGCGGACCCCTTCCGCGTCGTCGAGGGTGGCACGCAGGTGTCCGCTGCGCACCAGCTCGGGGACGCGCTCAACCAGGGCGGGCTCGTCATCGTGCGGGGAGCGACCCTCGTTGATCGCGTCCACGATCCAGCTTGCCACGTCGCAACCGATCACCTGGTGCCCGCGGCCGGCGTACTGGACCGCCAACGGAAACCCGATGTGGCCGAGCCCGACCACCGCGATCCTCACGCCAGCACCGCCTGGAGCGCAGCGCCGTCGATCACCCGGGAGGTCTGCGCCGACTCGACCATGGCGCGTGCCAGCAGGAGCGCAACCATCGCCTCGTGCGGATCGACCGGTGCCGGAGCTCCATCGCGAACCGCGCGGGCAAACTCATCGAGCTCGACGATCAGGGGCTCACGGCGCTCGACGGCGATCCTCACCGGCTGCCCCTCCGCCACCGAGGCATCGGCCGGATTGCCCCAGAAGACGAGCTCCTGGGCGAGATAGTCGGCGGTGAACATGCCGCGCTCTCCGGTGACGGTCAGGGTCCGGTGCTTGGTCGGAGTGAGCCAGTTGATGTCGAGCACGCCCACCGCGCCGTTGGCGAATTTCATGATCCCCACGAAGATGTCCTCGTGGTCGGTGTGGATCCGTTGCTCGGTCTCGGCATAGAGGCGGATCGGGTCGGAGCCGAGCAGGTAGCGCATGATGTCCAGGTCGTGCGGCGCCAGGTCGACCACCACCCCGACATCGCGAATGCGCGACGGGAAGGGCCCCAGGCGGGTCGCCCGGATCTCGAAGACCCGGCCCAGCTCGCCCGCCGCCAGGCGACGCTGCAGCTCCCGGATGACCGGGTTGAAGCGTTCGATATGCCCCACGCTCAGCAGGCGTTGGGCGCTCACCGCGGCCGCGATCATCTGCTCCGCCTCGCCACGCGTGGCGGCGATCGGCTTCTCGACCAGGACGTGCGCACCGGCCGCCAGGGCGGCCAGCGTGGTCTGCATATGCAGCGACGTGGGGGCCACGATGCTCACCAGGTCCGGCGACTCCGCGGACAGCATCTGGTCGACGTCAAGGTAGCCACGCGCCGCGCGACCCTTGGTGGCGCGGCGCAGCGCCCCGGATCGGGATCCGCGACAGCCACCAGCTCGACGCCATCGATCTCGTCGTCCCAGACACGCACATGGTTGCGTCCCATGGTGCCCAGGCCGATGACGCAGGCCCGCAGCGTCGCCGAACCGCTCTTCGTCACGATGCGGCCGCGGTCTCCAGCGACCCGAGCTCCACGGCGACCCGGTTGACCGCCGCGACCACCGCGCTCACCTCGTCACCGGTGAGGGATGGGTGGACCGGGATGGAGACGACCTGCTCGGTGAGCAGATCGGTCACCGGGAAGCTCTGGTCCCCGTAGCCGAGCGCCACGAACGGCTTCTGGCGATGAACCGGGATCGGGTAGTAGATCCCCGTACCGATGCCGAGCTCGCGGAGCCGTTCGACGAACGCATCGCGGCGGTGCACCCGGATCGTGTACTGGTGGTAGACATGGGTCACGCCGGCCGGTGCGGTTGGAAGGATCACGCCCTGCAGCTCTGCGTCATAGCGAGCGGCGATCTCCCTGCGCCGCAGGTTGTAGCCGGGTAGCTTGTCGAGCTGAGCGAGCCCGATCGAGGCATGGATATCGGTCATCCGAAAGTTGTAGCCAATGGTGTCGTGGTGGTACCGCACCCGCATCCCGTGTTCGCGGGTGAGCCGCACCTGATCGGCCAGCTCCGCATCGGCGGTGGTGACCATCCCTCCCTCGCCGGTGGTCATGTTCTTGGTCGGGTAGAACGAGAAGCAGCCGACGCCCCAGCTGCCTGATCGTCGCTCGCCGATGGCGGCCCCGTGGCTCTGCGCAGCGTCCTCGACCACGGCCAGGCCGTGCCGCTCTGCGATCGCGGAGATCGCCGGCAGGTCGGCCGGCTGCCCGTACAGGCTGACCGGCAGGATGGCTCGGGTGTGGGGGCTGATCGCCGCCTCGATCAGTGACGGGTCCATGTTGAAGGTGCGCGCATCGACGTCCACGAAGACCGGGCGGGCCCCGGTGTACAGGATGCTGTTGGCGCTGGCGATGAAGGTGAACGGGACCGTGATCACCTCGTCGCCCGGCCCGACGCCCGAGGCGAGCAGGGCCAGGTGGAGCGCCGTGGTGCCGGAGCTGGTGGCCACGGCGTGCGGCACCCCGAGGAATGCGGCGAAGCGCTCCTCCAGCTCTCGGACGCGGGCTCCCTGGGCCAGCATCCCGGAGCTGAGCGCGCTCCAGACCATCTCTTTCTCTTCCTCGCCCATCTGCGGGCGTGCGATTGGGATCACGATGCGAGAGCCTCCGTCAGCTGTAGTGCGTGTCGTTCAAGAGCGGCCACGATCCGCGTGGCGGCGTGCCCGTCGCCGAACAGGTCCGGACGAGGGCGGGTGCGATCCATGAAGCGAGGGTCATCGAGCGCTGCGCGCAGCGCATCGCGGTCGTTGTTCACCACGCGGTTCCAGCCTGCTGCCACCGTCTCCGACCATTCCGTCTCGCCGCGCAGGGTGAGGCATGGCACGCCGGCCAGGAACGCTTCCTTCTGCACCCCTCCGGAGTCGGTCGCGATTGCCGCCGCCGCTCGCTCCAGGGCGACCATGGCGAGATAGCCGACCGGCTCGATGACCGTCACGTTGGATGGCAGCGCCAGGTCGGCCTGTTGCAGCGCGAGGTGGGTCCGTGGGTGGATCGGGAAGATGACCGGGCGGTCAAGCGCCAGGCTGTCGAGCAGGCCGGCGAGGCGACGCGGGTCGTCGACGTTCTCGGCCCGATGGAGCGTCACCAGCAGGTAGCCGGGCCGGGCCATGGCCACCTCCGGGAGAAACGTTGCGGGGCGCGAGCGGGCCCATTCGAACGCATCCACCATGACGTCGCCCACCATCTCGGCTCGGTCAGCCAGGCCCTCGCGCTGCAGGTGGCCCATGGCATCGCGGGTCGGCGCGAAGAGGAGGTCGGAGAGGTGGTCGGCAACGATCCGGTTCCGCTCTTCGGGCATCGCGGGGTTGAAGGAGCGCAGGCCGGCCTCCACGTGCGCCAGCCACGGGCGCCGCCCGTTCGGGTAGGCGAGCTTGCAGGCGACCACCGCCCCAGCGAGGGTCGAGTTGGTGTCGCCGTAGACCACGATCCCATCGGGCTGGTGCTCCAGCAGGACAGCCTCCAGGCCCCTGATCATGTCGGCGGTCTGCGCCCCGTGTGGACCGCCGCCGACCCCGAGGTTCACGTCGGGGGCGGGGATCTCGAGGTCCCTGAACAGCGCAGCGCTCATGGCGTCGTCGTAGTGCTGGCCGGTGTGGATCAGCAGCTCGTGGTGCGAGGCGCGGAGCGCGCGGCTGACCATCGCCGCCTTGACGAACTGCGGGCGCGCCCCGACCACCGAGGCGACCTTCATCGGGTCGCTTCCGACGTCCGCGGCGGGAACGGCTCGCCACAGCGCGGACAGGTTCCATGGAAGGGTTGGCCATCCTCGTCGTTGCGCAGTGGCTGGCCACAAGTGCAGGCGCTGCCGATGCGTCGCGCAGGGTTGCCGACCACCAGCGCGTAGTCGTCGACGTCGCGGGTCACCACGCTGCCGGCCCCGACCATCGCCCAGCGACCGACCGTGACCCCCGGCAGGATCGTGCTGTTGGCACCCAGCGCCGCACCGACGCGGACCAGGATCGGGCTCACCTCCCAGTCGAGATCTAACTTGGGGCTGCCGTCGGGATTGACCGCACGGGGCACCTTGTCGTTGGTGAAGCACACCTGCGGACCGATGAACACGCCGTCCTCGATGGTGACACCGTGGTACAGGCTGGCGTTGTTCTGGATCTTGACCCGGTCGCCGACCACCACATCGGTGTCGACGTAGACGTTCTTGCCGATCACGCAGCCGGCCCCGATCCGGGCGCGCTCGCGCACCTGCGCCTGGTTCCAGATGCTGGTGCCGGAACCGATGAGCGCCTCAGACGAGACGTCGGCCGTGGGGTGGATGCGCGCAGGACGTTCGTTCATGCGTGCTCCTTCGGAGGCTGCATTGTACCGATTTGCTCCTCAGCCAGCGGCGCTGCCGTCGGGCGCGGCGAGAAGCCGGTGCAGACGTGGCAGGGCTGCGGCCACGGCGCGTCCTCGGTGCGAGATGCGGTCCTTCTCGGCCTCCGGGAGCTCTGCGGTGGTCAGGCCCGACGGCAGAAGGAAGATCGGGTCATAGCCGAAACCGCCCGTGCCGCGCTGCTCAGAGGCGACCGACCCGTCGATCACTCCGCTGAAGAGCTCGACCCGTGGAGCACGCGGCGTGCCGTCGGGGCCGGTCCCCGGCACGGCAAGGGCCAGCCAGCAGACCATCCTGGCGCGCCGGTCGGTGATGCCGTTGAGCTGTTCGAGCAGGTAGGCAGCCCGGTCCGCCACCTGCGTTCCGCCGTAGCGCGCAGTGCGCACCCCAGGTCCCCAGTCCAGCGCTGCCACCTCGATCCCCGAGTCATCGGCCAGCGTCGGCAGGCCGGAGACCCGACAGTAGGCGATCGCCTTGGCGGTGGCGTTCTCCGCGTAGGTGTCGTGCGGTTCGGGGATAGCCAGGTCGAGCCCCAGCTGCTGGGGGACCACGACCGACCCGGCCAGGTCGCCGAGGAGGCGACCGAACTCGCGCTGCTTGCCCGGGTTGGTGGTGGCCAGCAGCAGACGCGTCACTCGGCCGGAGGCGCCTCCACCGCGGCGCGCTGCACCTCGAAGAGCTGATGAATCCCGCCGGCCGCCAGATCGAGCATCTGGTTCATCTGCTCACGACTGAACGAGCGCTGCTCGCCGGTGCCCTGCACCTCGATCAACCGATCGGCATCGGTCATCACCACGTTGAAGTCGACCTCGGCGGTTGAGTCCTCCGCGTAGTTCAAGTCGAGGAGCAGCTGGCCTCTGGAGATCCCGACGCTCACTGCGGCCACCTGACCGATCAACAGCTGCGACATGCCGAACTTGTTGAGTGCCCGAGCCAGGGCCACGTAGGCACCGGTGATGCTCGCCGTGCGCGTCCCGCCATCCGCCTGGATCACGTCGCAGTCGAGGGTGATGGTGCGTTCGCCGAGCCGCGGAAGGTCCAGGCAGGCGCGCAGGGAGCGTCCGATCAGGCGCTGGATCTCGTGCGTGCGGCCGCCGATCCGCCCGGCGCTTGCCTCTCGCTGGCTGCGCTCGGTGCCGGCGCGAGGCAGCATGCTGTACTCGGCGGTCACCCAGCCGCTCCCCTTGCCGCGCATCCAACCCGGAACCCGATCCTCGATGGTCGCGGCGCAGATCACCCTGGTGTCGCCGACGCGGATCAGGACCGATCCTTCGGCGAACTTGAGGTAGTCGTGCACGATCTTCACCGGACGCAGCTGGTTCGGGGTACGGCCGTCCGTGCGGCGAGCGGAAGCGATAGAGGACATTGCGGCCGATTCTACGCGCGCCCCGCCCCCACCGCCTCCATCAGCGCTCGCGGCGGGGATGCGCTACCGTCACGAACCGATGCGCCTCCTGGTGATCACCGCGCGCTACCCCACCCCCGATCGGCCGGCGGCTGGAGGATTCGTGCGCGACCGACTTGCCGACCCACGGTTGACGTCGCTGGTGGTGGCGCCGCGCCGCTACGACAGCCCGGCCTGGCGCCGCTACGCGGCGCTCCTCTGGCGGGGGTTGACCGCCCGCGGGAGATTCGACGGGGTGGAGGGGCATTTCATCGTGCCGTCAGGGTTGATAGCGCTCGTGGTGGCGCACGTGCGACGGCTTCCCCTGGTGGTCTACGCGCACGGCGGCGACGTCCGCGAGATGGCCAACCGCAACCACCTCCTGCGCTGGGCGGCCCGCGCCGTGCTGCGAGGCGCCGACGCCGTGGTCACCAACTCACGCGAGACAGCGGCCCTGATTGCGCAGCTGGGTGCGACCGCCGTGGTGGTGCCACCGGGCATTGACCTCAGCCGATTCGTCCCGCAGCCTCGCCCGGCGCAGCGGCGCATCCTGTACCTGGGCGGCGATTTCGCGCACAAGGGGGTGGAGGTTGCCCGTCAGCTGGCCGACACGTTGGTCGGACCAGGGATCCGCGAGGTGGACCCGAGCGAGATCCCGGCGTTGATGGGCTCGCACACCGTCGTGCTCGTCCCGTCGCTCGCCGAACCATTTGGGCTGGTTGCGGCCGAAGCGATCGCCAGTGGCCGCTGGGTGGTGGCGCGCGCGGTCGGCGGCCTGCTCGACATCGTCACCGAGGAAGTGAACGGAAGCCTGGTCGCCGATGGGGATTTCGCGGGCGCCCTGGCCCGCGTGCCTGACTATGACCCCGCGACGGTGGCCTCCACGGCGGGCCGCTTCTCCATCGAGGAGCACCGAAGGCGCATGGCGGAGATCTGGAGTGGCGTCGTGAAGCTTCGGAGGATCAGCGCAGGGTGATCGCGCTCGACATCGGGATCCAGTAGCCGGCCCAGATCCCGTTGCTGATAAGGACGTACCTCCGGCCGTTGATGACCGCCAACGACGACGCCGATGCCGAGGAGGACTTGGCGAGCGAATACGTCTTCTTCGCGACGACATAGCGCCAGGTGCTGTCGAAGCGATAGCCGGTGTAGGTGCCAATGGCGAAGCTCGCGGTGCGCAGCGGAGAGAACTTTTCTCGCGAAACGATGCCGGGCAGGAAGACGCTCGGCGACTCCCGCACCCAGTAGCCGGCCCACACGCCGGCTGTGATGTAGAACCAGGCTCCGCTCTGCTTGGGCAGGGCCGCATTGCGCTGGGTGGTGGGAGCCGAGGAGTTCTTTGTGAGGGTATAGGTCTTGCTGGCGATGACGTTGCCCGCCGAGTCGAACTTCCTGCCGGTGTAGGTGCCGGCCAGGAAGATGACCGAGCGCGCCGGGCTGTAGGTGGTGACCAGCGGGGTTGTGGTGAAGCTCCAGCTGGTCTTGGCCAGCCTGTTTCCCGCTGTGTCGCGGATATCGGCCGTCAGCGAAGCCGCGTAGGTGTGACCCGCGAGGAGAGCGGCGCTGGGAGTCAGCATCGCCGTGCGGGTGGTCGCGGTGTAGGTGACCGTGCCGGCGACGGGCTTTCCGGCAGTGGTGTCCCGGAGCGAGAAGGTCGCGGCACCGACACCCACCACCGGCTCGCTGAAGGCCACGCTTGGCTTGATCGTGGTTGACCAGTCGGCGCCAACCTGGGTGGCGGTGGTTGTGGGGGGAACGAGGTCGACGGCGACGCCCCAGGCCGCCAGGACGGCAGCATCGACTCCAGGGGCGGGCGCCACGTGCGTGCCATTCTGATCGACCGCGGTGACGCGCAGCAGGTACGACCCGGTGCCGGCCCAGGCGCCGGATCCGAGCCTTCCATCCCATGTCGCTCGCTCAGCGCCGGCCGCCAGCGATCCGAGGCCTTCGGAATCGACGACTGAACCCGTGGCGGAGAGGACCTCCAGGCGGGCCTGTGAGGCGGGTAGCGGCAGGCTGAAGCTCACCGTCACCGTATCACCGACGCCGTCACCGTTGGGGCTGACCCGCCGCGGCGTGACCTGGTAGCCGGTGACGGTGGGAGTCAACGTGGTGGCGGTGGGGGCGAGGGTGGGGACGAGGTACGGGGTCGACCCCGACGCGGCAGCCGCCCATCCGAGCCGCGGATATTGCGATGAAGGCCACTCGCTGAAGTCAAACTGGACCTGGTACCAGCGGTAGCCCGATGCATCGATCGGACCGCCGAGCACGGCGACCACTGATCCGGCGGCCAGGGTGTCGAGGATCGCGAACCCGGTCCCCGCCCCGCCTCGTACCCTCAAGGAGTCGACCGCGACACGAGCGAAGCCACCGACCGCCAGGGTCGAGCCGGGGTTCGGGTTCGCGGGCAGCCACGGCTGCGCGTTGCCCTTGAAGTCCGTGGCGGAGACGCGGAATTCGTAGCTGTGCCCCGCGGACCCCACAAAATAGACCTGCCTGGCAGTGGTGCCGGTCAGCCACGGGGTCCAGGTGCTGCCCGATCGGTCGCGAACCTGAACCGAGTAGGAGCTGACGCCGGAGCCGACATCGGTGGCCGCCCAGCCGACCTGCACGGCAGCTGCATCGGTCGTCGGAGCAAGGAGCCGGATGCCGCCGGTCGGCGGAGTGGTGTCGTTGACGAACTTGTTGGCGATCAGGTTCCACAGAGCGGAGTCGCCCTGGTCCATCAAGAGGGTCCACATGCCGGTGCCAGCCAGCCCACGTTGGTTGACCATGTCGTACTTGATGGCGAGCGACGTGGCGTCGTCGTAGTACCCCTCAACCCAGGTCGCGGCCGTCGAGTCCCAGTACTTGAACCACGGCACCCGGCCGACGGAATCCCAGAGGCGTCCGTACTGCGCCGCCTTGTCGCGCGCGCCGGTGTAGTAGTAGGCCTTCGACGCGCCCGAAGCGCCGGATGCCGTGAGCGCGTTCAGGTTCCCGGAGGTGGTCTGCCAGGTGCGGCCGTAGTAGGGCACTCCCCACAGGATGCGGTTGCCCGACGCCAGCGACAGGTAGTCATCGACCGATTCATTGACGTCGAGCATGTACGGCGAGTCCATCGGCGCGACGCCGCCGGCCCGTGCGGAGCCGGACCAGCTGTAGTCGTATCCCATGACGAAGAGCGCGTCGGCAGCGCCGCTGGCGGTCAGCGCCGCCACGTCATACCCCGTCGACCAGGTCGCGGCTCCCGCCATCGTGTCGACCGTCAGGTAGGACCCGACCCCGGCCGCCACCAGGCCGGCCTTCAGCTGGCGGACGAAACTCGTGTACTGGTCCCGCTGGGCGGTGTACACCGGTTCGAAATCCAGGTTCACTCCGTCGGCCGCCCGATCCTTGACGGTGGCCGCGATCGCCGCGACCAGGCGGGATCGCGCGGTTGCATTCCCGAGCAGGGTCGCCTGGCCGGTCCCGCCATCCCAGGCCATCATGCTGACCGTCAGCACCACGCGAACGCCACGTGCGTGGGCGGCGTTGGTCACCTGCGTCATGGCGCTTGAGTTCCAGCCGCTCCAGCCAGACGTCACCGTGCCCCCGCTGCTGGTCGCCAGGGTGCCGTCAGATCGGGCCGCCACGCCGAAATAGGCGATCGTCGTCACGAGCTGGTACTGCATCCACTGCAACGCCGTACCGCTCAGCATCCAATACGGCAGGAAGCCGACAACCTCCTTGCGCATGCCGTTCGGCAACGCGGTGCTGGCCGCAAGCGTCGCCTCCGAGGACCAGGGCGGGGCGAGGCCGAGGGTCGTAACGTGGGAGCCTTGCCCGGCGGCCAGGCTCGTTGCGGCGACGGCCCCGGCGCGGGACTGCGGGCGCGCTCCCGGGGTGAAGTCGACAGGATCGTCGGCGTGTGCCGCCAGCATCTCGGCCTGCACGGAGGCTCGCTGCAGCCCCGGCGGCATGGCCGGCAGGATCCGGCCGGTGGGAAGCGTGATCGGTCCGTCAGCGCGGAGCGGCGGCACCGGCGGATCCGCTGCGGCTGCGCTGGGCACGTTGACGAGCCCGCCGGCCATCACCGTGACGAGGCACAGGACCACGAAGCTACGCCGGCGCAGGGACATCACGACCTCAGTTCAGACGACCGATGCGTGCGTCATCAACAGACCGCATCGACCTGCACCGTACTGCCCTGACGGCGAACGCGGAATGGTACGAATCTCCCGTGCAGCCGGGACCGGAGGGCTAGTGCAGGACGATGCCGCTGCCATCTCTGATCCAGTAGCCGGCCCAGACGCCCGCCGAGATGTGGTACCAGGCTCCGGTCTGGCCGGGGATGGAGGCGCGTCGGGTGGTCGGGGAGTTCGAGCTTTTGGTGAGCGTGTAGGCCCTGGTTCCCAGGACGGCTCCGGTTGAGCTGAACCGATAGCCGGTGTAGGTGCCGGCCGCGAAGGCCAGGGTGCGAGCCGGGTCGTAGGCTTCCGACGAGCTCCTCTTGAAGGTCCACGACTTCCAGGCCAGCGGGTTCCCGGCCAGGTCCCTGATTGAGCCTGACAGCGCCATCTTGTGGCTACCAGTGCGGCGCACCACCGTGCGCGGCGTCGGTGGCGGTCTAGTTGTTCTTCCTAGAGATAGTGAGACATGGGGCGTCAGCGCGTCCCGACCGAGCGGCGTGGTGGTGCTACTTCTCAGCTGCGGGGGCGTATGCCACGCCGGCGAACGCGTCCGCGGCTTGCCGCAGCCTAATGCTCACCCGCGGAGAGGTAGGTGGTCGGAGCAGCCGCCGGCCGCCGCGCGCTGGTCGTACGCCCCCGCGCGTGAGAATTACGCCGCTCGGGGAGGCACCGGCGGACGGCACCTACGGACGGCACAGACTGCACCGACCCGTCGGCTGCGAGTTCATCCCCGCCCTGGCACACCGGCCGGGCTGGCTCGCCGAGCGGATGGTCACCTGTGCTGTGCCCAGGTCCCACAAACCTCAGGAAGAACAGCTAGTCCTGGGTGAAGTGCAGAACCACCAGGAGCCGCTCGATGCGGCGGAAATCGACCGCCGGCCGCACGAAGAGGGTCTGGGTGAGCGCATTGGAGTCATGCTGAATGGCCTGCACCGTGCCGATCAGGAGCCCCCTGGGGTACAGGCTGCGCACCGCACCACCGGTCGAGGCATCGGTCAGCACCAGGCCGGCTGTCAGGATCGAATCGCCCACGGCGGCCTGATCGGTCACGGCCACCTGCACCATGACCAGCTGTCCCCCGAGCTGGCCCTGCACGAGGCCGAGCGTCCGCGTCGCCTGGTCGAGGGCAACCACGCTGGATCGGCTGTCCACCACCAGCCGCACGGTGGCGCTGTCCGTGGAGACCACCACCACGGAGCCCACCAGGGCCCCACCGCCGTCGGCTGCGGCGACCACCGGCATCCCGATACGGACCCCATCGTCGGTGCCGGCGTCGATTCCGATCTCCCAGCTGAAGTTGCTCGGGTCGCGGGTCAGGATGCGCGCCGGCAGCAGGTCCATGCCGAGGCTGGTGGTCAGCCCCAGCAGCTGCCGCAGCTCGACGTTCTCCGCGGCCGCCTCTTGCAGCTCCGCGATCCGCCGCTCCGCGCCGGCCATCTCGCTGCGCAGCCGATCGTTGTCGCTCCGCAGCCGACCGATCTCGCCGAGCGCTCCAACCATGCCGGATGCCGCCTGGCCGACCCCGGCGATGGCGGCACGCAGCGGGTCGAGCGCCCGGGCGGCAGCCTGCTGCACGAAGAGCGCCGGCTCCGTTCGCGCGGCGAGCAGCATCAGCAACGAGGCGATGGTGAAGGCGGCCAGCCGCAGGCCCACGCGCGAGCGACGGTGCGGACTGCCCTCGAGCATGCCCGGTCGCCTAGCGAGGCGCTCGGCTGAACTGCTCGCTGACGAGCACCCGTTCCAGGGTGTCGAGCTCCTCGAGCACCCGGCCCGCCCCACGCACCACGCAGGTCAGCGGGTCGTCGGCGATGTGCACCGGCATCTGGGTTGCCTCGGCCACGCGCTTGTCGAGTCCGGCCAGCAGCGCTCCGCCGCCGGCCAGCACGATCCCCTGGTCCATGATGTCTGCCACCAGCTCTGGCGGCGTTTCCTCGATCGTCTCCTTGATGGCGTCGATGATCTGGGCAACCGATGGCTCCAGCGCCTCGCGGATCTGGTCGCTCCCGACCTCGATGCTGCGCGGCAGTCCGGTCAGCAGGTCGCGCCCGCGAAAGGTCGACCGTCCGCTGGTCGGGCATCGGATAGGCCGAGCCGACCGCGATCTTGATCTCCTCGGCGGTCCGCTCGCCCATCAGCAGGTTGTACTCCCGTCGGGCGAAGCCGACGATGTCGACGTCCATCTCGTCGCCGCCGATCCGGATGCTGCGGGCCACCACGATCCCGCCCAGGCTGATCACGGCCACCTCCGTGGTGCCGCCGCCGATATCCACGATGAGCGACCCGGTCGGCTCCGAGACCGGCAGGCCGGCGCCGATGGCGGCCGCCATCGGCTCCTCGATCAGTCGCGCCCAGCGCGCCCCGGCGTTGCGCGTGGCGTCCTGCACGGCCCGCTTCTCGACCTCGGTCACTCCCGACGGAATGCCAACCAGCACGCGAGGGCGGGGGATGCGGGCATAGCGGTCATGCACCTTCTGGATGAAGTAGCGCAGCATCTGCTCGGTGACGTCGAAGTCGCTGATCACCCCGTCGCGCAGCGGACGGATGGCCACGATGTTGGCCGGCGTGCGCCCCACCATGCGCTTCGCCTCGGCACCGATGGCCAGCACCCGCTTGGTGCGGGTGTCGAGCGCCACCACGCTCGGCTCGGAGATCACGATCCCACGGTGCCTCACCGTGACCAGGGTGTTGGCGGTGCCCAGGTCGATCCCGACGTCGTGCGACAGCAGCCCGAGCAGGCCGTCGAAGATGCCCACGGTGCCTCCAATTGGGTGTGCGGATCAAGAGAGGCCGATGAGGAGCTCCAGCTGGGCGGCTGGCGCTGGCTCAAGTGTGACGGATCGACCTGCCGCGGGCAATCCGAAGTCGCCGCGGTGGCTCGTTCGCTATGGTTGGAGCGATGGTCGACGAGTTGAGCCTGTTCGCCGAAGGGTCGCATCCGCGCCCCTGGCAGCTGCTTGGCGCCCACCCGAGCGTCCTTGCCGGACACGACGGAGTGCAGTTTCGGGTCTGGGCCCCCAACGCGCGGGCGCTCAGCGTGATCGGCGATTTCTGCGAGTGGGACGACGCCCGCCTGCCGATGACCCCGATCACCGAAACGGGCGTGTGGGAGCGCTTCGTCGCTGGCGCCGAGCCAGACCAGCTGTACCAGTTCGCCGTACACGGAGCCGATGGACGGATTCGCCGCAAGGCGGATCCCTACGGCCGCTCGATGCAGCTGCCCCCGGGGACCGCGTCGCGAATCGTCGCCGAGCCCGCATGGGCCTGGACCGATCAGACCTGGTTGCGAGCGCGGACCGCCCAGGATCCGCAGCGGCGGCCGATGCGCATCTACGAGGTGCACCTCGGCTCGTGGGGTCGCGGAGCGAACGGAGGGCCGCTCACCTACCGTCAGCTGGCGCCGCTGCTGGCGGAGCATTGCCTCCGCTACGGGTTCACCCACCTCGAGCTGCTGCCCATTGCCGAGCACCCGTTCGGCGGCTCGTGGGGCTACCAGGTAGCCGGCTATTACGCCCCGACGGCGCGCTTCGGCTCGCCCGACGACCTCCGCGCCATGATCGATCAGCTGCACGCCGCCGGCATCGGCGTCATCCTCGATTGGGTGCCCGCCCACTTCCCGCGGGACGAGCATGCGCTGGCCCACTTCGACGGCACCCCGCTGTACGAGCACCCCGACCCGCAGCGCGGCAAGCATCCCGACTGGGGGACCCTCATCTTCAACTTCGGGCGGCCGCAGGTGCGCAACTTCCTGGTGGGCAACGCCCGCTACTGGCTGGAGGAGTTTCACTTCGATGGCCTGCGGGTCGACGCCGTTGCCTCGATGCTCTACCTCGACTACTCGCGCAAGGCCGGCCAATGGACGCCGAACCGCCTCGGCGGGAACGAGAACCTCGAGGCGATCGCCTTCATTCGCGAGCTCAATGAGCAGGTGCACCGATCGGTCCCCGGGGCGATCTGCATCGCGGAAGAGTCGACCGCCTTCCCGGGCGTCACCCGGCCGGTTGCCGATGCAGGCCTCGGCTTCGACTTCAAGTGGGACCTGGGGTGGATGCACGACACGCTGGCCTACTTCCGTCGCACGCCCGGTCAACGCTGGCGCGATCGCGGCCATCTCACCTTCCGCAGCGTCTACCTGGCCTCCGAGAGGTGGGTCCTGCCCCTCTCCCACGACGAGGTGGTGCATCTCAAGCGCTCGCTCCTCGGAAAAATGCCCGGCGACACCGCGCAGCAGTTCGCCAGCCTGCGTTCGCTGCTGGCCAACCAGGTCGGGCAGGTCGGTAAGAAGCTGCTCTTCATGGGCACCGAGCTGGCACCCGCGGGCGAGTGGGACCACGACGCGCCGCTCGCCTGGGAGGCGGCCGCGGCTGATCCCCTTCGCGCGGGCATCGCCGCGCTGGTGGCGGACCTGGGCGCGCTCTACCTCTCGTCTCCCGCCCTGTGGGCCGGGGACCCCGACGACGAGGGCTTCTGCTGGATCGACGCGGAGCGGACGACCGATCCCTCGGTGGTGGCCTGGCTGCGCCGCGGCGCTCTGCCGAAGGAGCCCGCGCAGCTCATGGTGGTGGTCGCCAATGGCGCTTCCGTGGTGCGGCGTGGCTACCGCCTGGGGCTGCCCCTGGCTGGTGCCTGGGAAGAGGTCCTGAACACCGATTCAGCCCGCTACGGCGGTGCGGACGTCGGCAACGGCGCCCTGCTGCACGCCGACCCGATCCCGTGGGGCGGTCAGCCGGCCTCGGCGGAGATCACCATCCCGCCGCTGGGCACGCTCCTCCTGCGGCCCGCCGCCGGGTAGCCGCGGCCTCGCCTCTCAGCGAGGCAATCTCAACAAGATGAGACCGCGACCGCCAACGCTGTCCTGAGCAGGCACGCCCTCTGCCAGGGGCGTCGGAGAGACGGTGTCAAGGAGGACCTGCCACCCGCCACCGGGATCGCTGGGCAGCCGGATCCCGATCGGCTCATCGAGCGGATTGAGCACCAGCAGCAGCGCGGCATCGGGACCCCGCTGGCCATCGCCGGCGCGCTGGAGGAGGGTCAGCGGGCGATCCTCGAAGACAGTCCAGGCGCCCTCGAGCAGCAACGGGTGCTCCCTGCGCAGGGCCACCAGGCCGGATACAAAGGCGACCAGCGTCGGATCCGCGGGGTCAGTTCGCCAGTTCACCCAGCTCAACTCGTTGTCCTGCGAATAGGCGTTGTTGTTGCCGCGCTGGGTCCGACCGAGTTCGTCCCCCGCCAGGAGCATCACCGCTCCGCGGGAGAGCAGCAGCGTGGCCAGCAGGGCGCGTCGCTGGCGATCGCGGAGAGCAAGGATTCGAGGATCATCGGTCTCGCCCTCGACCCCGAAATTGAGCGAATCGTTGTCGTCCTCCCCGTCGCTGTTGTCCTCGTGGTTCGCCTCGTTGTGCTTCTCGGCATAGCTCACCAGATCGTGCAGGGTGAACCCGTCATGAGCGGTCACGTAGTTGACCGATGCCCTGGCCGCGCCGCCCGCGGGGCCGAACAGGTCCGGTGATCCTGCAAGGCGCAGCGGCAGATCAGCGGCAGCCATATCGGTCCCGGCCCAGAAGCGGCGAACGGTGTCGCGGTAGCGACCGTTCCATTCGCTCCACCCGGCAGGGAACTCGCTCAGCCGATAGCCATCCGGCCCGAGGTCCCACGGCTCGGCGATGAGCTTGAGGCGGCTGAGGATCGGATCCGCGGCAATCGCCGTGAAGAGCGGGGCCTCGGCCGAGAAGCCATCAGCGGTCCGCCCCAGGGTGGTGGCCAGGTCAAAGCGGAAGCCGTCAATGCCGTACTCGGCGGCAAACGTGTGCAGGCTGTCCAGCACCAGCCGCATCACCACCGGATGGGTCGCGTCGAGCGTGTTGCCGGTGCCCGCCTCGTTCCGGTATCGGCGCAGGTCGGTAGGGTCGAGCCGGTAATAGGCCGCGTTATCGATCCCCCGGAAGGCGAGGGTGGGGCCGTGCTCATCGCCCTCACCGGTGTGGTTGTAGACAACGTCGAGGAGCACCTCCAGCCCGGCGCGGTGGAGCGTTTGAATGGCGTCGCGGAGCTCCCGACGCGGATCGCCGCCGGGCGCGAACCGGGGATCGGGCGCCAGGAAGGCGATGGTGTTGTAGCCCCAGTAGTCGGTCAGCCCGTGCTCGAGCAGGAAGCGGCGTGACAGCTGCTGCTGCACGGGCAGCAGCTCGACCGCGGTCACGCCCAACCCATGGAGATGGCTGATCACCGCCGGATGAGCCAGGCCCGCGTACGTGCCGCGCAGCGCCGGGGGCAGATCCGGGTGCAGCCTGGTCAGGCTTTTGACGTGAAGCTCATAGATCACCGATTCGAGCAGGGGCGTGCCCGGTCGTTCGTGCTCGTCTATCGGGGCCAGTGGGGAGACCACCACGCACTTGGGGGTGAACGGCGCCGAGTCCCGCTCGTCGCGGGGCTGGCCTGCATGGCCCTCCCCGTCAAGGTGCCCGAAGTGCTCTTCGCGCAGTTGGATCGGTCCCTCGATCAACCTGGCGTAGGGATCGAGCAGCAACTTCGCCGGGTTGAACCGGTGGCCGAGCTCCGCCTGATACGGTCCGTGGACCCGGTAGCCGTAGCGCTGCCCCACGCCGACACCTGGCACCCGACTGGTCCAGACGTCCCCCGCGCCCCGTTCCATCTGGAGCTGCTGCTCGCTGCCACCGGGGTGGAAGAGGCAGAGCTCCACGGCTTCGGCGTGCTCGCTCCACAGCCCGAAGGTGGTGCCAGCCGCATCAGGCGTCGCGCCGAGCGGCGCCGGGAGCTGGGCGGCCACCTCCAGATCAGCCGTCAAGCGGTCGAAGAGTGAAGACGCGGTAGGGCAGGCGTGCCGGATCGAGCTCGACCGGCACGTCGGCCCCGCGCAGCCTCCGGGAGCGCCCGGTGAGCAGGTCGACCATGCGGTACGGCTGGTCCCAGCCGATCCCGATCGCCGGTAGATCGGGGTGCAGGATGGCGCGCTCCGAGGTGCGCATGCCGCAGTTCACCGCCACGTAGACCGGCGCCCGCCAGCGGCTGGGGAATCCGGTGAGGGGGTCCAGCCCACCGTCGGGGAGGGCCTTGCGAAAGAAGAGGCTCTGCTCGCCGGTGGCGTACTCGAAGCGCAGGTTGTCATGCAGCTGCAGGGCTCGCCACTCGTGGCGAAGGCGATTGAGTCCGCTGATCAGCGGCTTGATGTTGCCGGCGGCCTCCCAGTCGCGCGCTCGGATCTCGTACTTCTCGCTGTGGGCGTACTCCTCGCGGTCCTCGAGGCGGTCCTGCTCGCACAGCTCGAAGCCCGAGTAGATGCCCCACGAAGGCGCGAGCGTGGCGGCCAGCACCGCGCGCACGATGAACGCCGGGCGCCCGAGATCGAGATGACGCGGGTTGATGTCCGGTGTGTTCGGCCACAGGTTCGCGCGGAAGTAGTCGCGCACGTCGGTCGCGGTGAGCTCCGTCAGGTACTCGCGCAGCTCTTCGCGGGTCTCGCGCCAGGTGAAGTAGGTGTAGCTCTGGCTGAAGCCGATCTTGGCCAGGGCGCGCATCATCTTTGGCCTGGTGAAGGCCTCCGCCAGAAAGATGACGTCGGGATGCTGGCGCTGGACCTCGCGGATCAGCCAGCGCCAGAAGGGGACCGGCTTGGTGTGCGGGTTATCGACTCGAAAGATGCGCACCCCTCGCTCGACCCAGGTCAGCACGACCTGCAGCCAGGCCTGCCAGAGCGCGGCGCGGGCGGCGACGTCATCGGTGCCGAAATCGAGCGGATAGATGTCCTCGTAGCGCTTCGGCGGGTTCTCGGCGTGGCGGATCACCCCATCGGGGGTGCGTCGGTACCATTCCGGATGGGCCTTCACCCACGGGTGGTCGGGAGAGGTCTGCAAGGCCAGGTCGAGCGCCACCTCCATGCCGAGCTGCTCCGTGGCCCGCCGGAAATGGTCGAAGGCGGGCAGCCCCCCGAGCTCCTCCGCCACGGCGGTGTGTCCCCCGTCCGACGAGCCGATCGCCCAGGGCGAGCCCGGCTCGCCCGGCGTCGCGGCCAGCGCGTTGTTGCGTCCCTTCCGGTTGGTCCGCCCGATCGGGTGGATCGGCGGCAGGTAGACGACATCGAACCCCATCGCCGCGATCCCCGGCAGGCGCCACTCGGCGTCGAGCAGGCTGGTCGGCACCGGGTGGGCGGGGTCGCGTCCCTGCGAACGCGGAAACAGCTCGTACCAGGCGGAGAATCGGGCGCGCTCGCGGTCAACCACCAGGGGCAGATCGCGATAGGTGGTCGCGGCGCGGCGGTCCGGATGTCGCCTGGCCCCGGCAATGACCGTCTCAGCGGTCAGCAGGGCGACGCGGGTCGCCACCGTGCGTGCCCGGCTGGCACTGGCCAGCGCAGCGTCCAGGATCGCGGCGTCGTCGCCGTCGGCCCGTGCCAGGGCCGCCTTCAGCAGGAGCCGCCCCTCTGCCAGCTCGTCCTCGACCGGCAGACCGGCGACCAGTCGCTTCGCCAGACTCGCCGCCCAGGAGCCGATCGCATCGCGCCAGGCCTCGATGGTGTAGCGCTGCGGGCCGATCTTCGTCAGCCCCACGGTTCCGCTCCAGCGGTCGTTGTCGACCAGACGCATCGGCGTCTCGCGCCAGTCAGCCTCCGCCTCCGGAGCGAGGCGAATCACCGCGTCGAGCAGGCCGTGGCCATCCGCAAAGATGTCGGCGGTGACCCGCAGCTGGTCGCCGACCACTCGCTTGATTGGGTGCTGCCCGCCGTCGAGCTCCGGCTCCACCCGCTCGATCACGATCTCCCGACGCGTGCCGACCGCCTGGGCACCCGGCCCGCCCACGGACAAGGGGTCGGATCCCAGCGCCGCATGGGCGGCGCGCTTGAGGCTCGATCGGGTGGTGGTCATGGGCGGTTGCGCAACCGTACCCCATCGGGCCCGCGCAGCGCGACGCGCGTTCGAGTCGCTAGGCTCTCAGACATGCTTCGACGTCGACCCGCGGCGGCACGGCCGGCCCTCATCCTCATGCTGACCGTGCTGGTCGGCTGCACCGCCGGCTCCACCAATCCGCCATTGGCGACGGGGCCCGATCAGTTGCGCCTGGAGACGGTGACCAGGGGCCTTGACCAGCCGATCGGCATCAGCCAGGCGGGGGATGGCAGCGGGCGGCTCTTCATCAACGAGCAGGCCGGCCTGATCCGGGTGGTGCTGCCGGACGGGACGCTGCTGGCCCAGCCGTTCATCGACCTGCGCCACCGCATCGAGTCGGGCGGCGAGCGCGGCCTGCTGGGGGTCGCCTTTCACCCCGACTTCGCCCACAACCGGCGGCTCTTCGTGCACTACAGCCGGGCGGGAGACGGTGCGACCGTCGTCTCCGAGCTGCGGGCATCGGCCGACGGGACAAGAGCCGATCCGACCTCCGAACGCATCCTGCTGACCGTCTCGCAGCCGTACGCCAACCACAACGGCGGCGAGATCGCCTTTGGACCAGACGGCTACCTCTACATCGGCCTGGGAGATGGCGGCTCGGGCGGCGATCCACACGGCAACGGGCAGAACCTGCGGACGTTGCTGGGAAAGCTCCTGCGGATCGACGTGGATGGAGCCAACGCGGCGGGCAAGGCCTACGCGATCCCGCCGGACAACCCGTTTGCGGAAGGCGGCCTGCGCCCCGGCCAGGGGCTCGCGGAGATCTGGGCCTACGGCCTACGCAATCCATGGCGCTTCAGCTTCGATCGCGCGGGGGGCGACCTGTACATCGGCGACGTGGGGCAGGGTACCTGGGAGGAGATCGACCGGCAGCCCGGCGATTCGCGCGGCGGCGAGAACTACGGCTGGAACGTGATGGAGGGCCGCCACTGCTACAGCAGCCAGTGTGACCAGGCCGGCCTGGTGAAGCCGATCGCGGAGTACTCGCACAGCGACAGCGGGGGCTGCTCGGTGACCGGCGGCTATGTCTATCGCGGGACCCGCCAACCCTTGCTGCGAGGCGTCTATATCTTCGGTGACTACTGCGCCGGGACGATCTTCACCCTCCAGGTGGACGAGGGCACCATCACCCCCAGGCCGGTGGCCGACACCGGCCTGAAGATCCCCTCATTCGGAGAGGGGGAGGACGGCGAGATCTACGTTGTCGCCCTCGATGGCACGCTATCGCGGGTGGTGGTCGACGCATGAGCCGATCGATCACAGGGCGCCCAGCGCGCGCAGGCTGACCCAGCGGCCCTGCCCGATCACCAGGTGATCGAGCAGCTCGATGTCGAGCAGGCGTCCGGCCTGCGCCAGGTCACCGGTGATGCGCAGATCCTCGGGCGATGGGGCCGGATCGCCCGACGGGTGGTTGTGGGCGACCACCACGCTCGCTGCCTGCCGGCGGACCGCCTCGCGGAACACCTCGCCCACGCGCACCGATGATCCGGCCAGGTTGCCGACATAGACCGTGACCATGGCGATCACGGTGTTCTTGGTGGTGAGCAGGACCACGCGCAGCTCCTCTCGCTCGAGATGCGCCATGGCCGGGAGCAGCCGTTCGGCCAGGTCGGTCGGAGCGCGGACCTGCCAGCGCGGTGCGGGGAGGGCGCAGGCGACGCGTCGTCCCAACTCGACCGACGCCAGCAGGGTGGCCGCGCGTCGCCCGCCGAGCGGCCCGAGCTCGGCGATGCCAGCGATCGCCAGACCCGCCAGGCCGCCGTGCTGCGCGAGCACCTCGCGCGCCACTGAAAGACGATCTGCGCCACCCATCACCAGCGCCAGCAGCTCATCGTCCCGGCAGGCGGCAGGACCAAGTCGCTGCAGCGTGGTCCGCGCCGCGTCGGTGGTCGGCCGTCGGGCAGCGGGGGCCTGGTAGACGGGAATCGGCCTCAGGCTGACGCTCACGGGCAGCAGGCTAGCCGGCGGTCATGATCGGTCCGTTACCAGCGGCTTAGCGGATCAGGTCGGCAGATGGAGAATCCCGAGCCGGTCGAGCAGAGCGATGACCACCGAGATCGCGTTGAAGCCGGCGTGCATGGCAATCGAGGCCGGAAGGCTGCGCGTGCGGCGGTACACAAGCGCCAACCCGATCCCCAGCGCGAAGATCGGCACGAAGGCGAAGATGCTGGCGTGGATGGCCGCGAAGAGGGCAGCTGACCCGTAGAGCGCAACGCGAGCGCCGCGCTCCCGCTCCCAGATGTTGTAGACCACGCCGCGGAAGAAGAGCTCCTCGGCCACCGGCGCCACCACCAGGAAGGCGAGCAGGATCACGGTGGGATCACCGCGGGCCAGCACCCGGTCCGCGATGCCGGCCTCCTGTCGCAGGCCGATGGCCTCCAGCAGGCGTGTCGCCAGGACGGAGAGCCCCGTGGCGGCGATCCAGGCCGGGATCGCCAACCCCAGGCCGATCAGGGCCGAGCGCAGCATCCCGCGCGCGGGCAGGAGTCGCAGCCCGGCCAACGCCCTGGGCAGCACGACCAGGGCACCCGCCACCCCCAGCAGGCCGATCTGGGTCGAGGTCAGCAGCAGAAGCGTGCCTCCCACTGTCAGCGTGCCGCCGTTGAGCAGGGAGGTCGCGTCGCCGGCCGCTCCCAGCGACAGCATCGAGGCCACGATCACCGCCAGGAGCAGCAGCACGAAGACGGCCGGTCCCCGATAGCGCTCGGGCGGCAGCTGGCCGCGCACGATCACCGCGCGCACCGCGTTCATCACCAGGCCGACCATCAGCAGCAGGCCACCGAGCACCAGGAGCAGGACGGGCCCGATCAGACGCTCCAGCGCAGAGACGCCTCCCGACAGCAGGTCGGCGTTGAGCGCCACGACCGCGGTCGGCAGGACCAGGCCGATCGCAATGAACGCGATCGAGATGACCTGCAGGACGCGATAGCGGCCAAGGATGCGAGCGTCGGGCGCGCCGGGCGAAGGCGCGATCAGGCCGGGATCGTCCACCGGCCGCCGCGGATCAGGGGTTGGTGGCGCTGCGGAAGCCGGTCGGCTCGGGTGCCGGCTCGCTGGGCCGTTCGGCGGCGCGCGGCACGGCGCTCACCGGCGGACGAGCGGCCAGCGGGAACTCGTGGCCACAGTAGGCGCACAGCGACCATTCCGGATCGGCCAGCCGGTTGCAGGATGGGCAGACGCGGTGCAGCCGGGTCCGGCAGTTCGGGCAGACCAGCCAGTCGGCCTGGACCCGATCGCGGCAGACCGGGCACAGCTCGTTCTTCTCAACCTCGGCCAGCAGCGATTCCTCCGCCAGCGATCGCTCGTAGACCTCGGCCAGCGTCTCGCGCGGTCGCACGATCATGTACAGCACCACCGCGAAGAGGAAGAGGAGCGGCGTGAAGAAGATGAGCAGCGCCGAGGCGAAGTACGGCAGGATCGGGTTCTCGCTGCGTGCCTGCATGTCGCGGAAGGCCCAGTAGGCGGTCCCCAGCCAGAGCAGCACGACATAGATCACGATCAGCGTCGCGGCGGTCTGGACGAGCGGGTTGGTGACGAAGTCGTTCCAGATCTTCCCCGGATCCGGCAGGCCTTCAGGCATGGGAGGCGAACCTCAGCTGCATCGCGCGCAGAGACCTAGGCTCGCGGCGCGGCGGTCATGCTAGCAGATAGCTGCGAGAGGACCCTCACCAGGGCCTGGTGCTCCACCGCCAGCACCCGCTCGGCGAGCCGCTCGGCGGTGTCACCGTCGAGCACGGCCACCGCCACCTGCTCGATCGGCGTGCCTCGATCCAGCTCCATGGTCACGTCGTGGATGGTCACTCCGGTCTGCCGATCGCCTGCCGCCAGCACCGCCTCGTGCACCGCCAGACCCATCATCCCCGGACCGCCGTGGCGCGGCAGCAGGGACGGATGGATATTGATGGTCCGCCCCCCGAAGGCGGCGAAGTACGACGGCCGCAGCAGCTGGTCGTATCCAGCCAGCAGGGCAAGGTCGCAGCGGGCGGCGGTCAATGCCTGGCCGATGGCGGCGTCGCGTGCTCCAAGATCGGCGAAGTCGCGTCCAGCCAGGACCGCAGTGGCGACGCCGCCTCGTTGCGCGACGGAGAGCGCGCGGATCCCGTGGCGGTTGGAGAGGACGAGCACCGGCTCGACGCGGGACAGCCGTCCGGCTCTGACCGCGGTCAGCACGGCCTCGAGGTTCGAGCCGCGACCGGAGACCAGGATTCCGAGCCGCATCGGCGGCTAGACGAAGGAGACGCGCGCGGCGCCCGGAGCGACCGGCACCACGCTCCCCAGCCGCCGCGCCTCGGGGAGCGCCTGCAGCGCCACTTCCGCCAGCTCGGGCCGGACCACGCAGGTGAGGCCGATCCCCAGGTTGAAGGTGCGCACCATCTCCGCGTCCGGAATGTCGCCGCGCTGCTGGATCATGCTGAAGATCAGCGGAACCGGCCACGAGCCGAGCTCGACCTCCACGCCGAGCCCGTCCGGCAGGGTGCGCGGGATGTTGTCGACCCAGCCGCCACCGGTGATGTGCGCGAAGGCCAGGGCATCTCCGCCGGCCGCGCGCAGGGCGCGGCGCAGGATGCGGATCTCGTCGAGGTAGGACCGATGCGGCTCGAGCAGCAGGTCGCCGATGGTGCAATCCAGGCCGGGAGCAGTCCGGCGCAATTCGTCCTCGGTGAAGGTGCGCCGCGCAAGCGAGTAGCCGTTGGTATGCAGCCCGCTGGATGGCAGGCCGAGCAGGGCGTCCCCGGCCCGCACCTCCGACCCGTCGATCAGGTCGGCCCGCGCCACCACCCCTACGATGAAGCCGGCCAGGTCGAAGTCCTGCGCCGCGTAGAGGTCGGGCAGCTCGGCCGTCTCTCCCCCGACCAGCGAGACGCCGGCCGCGACACAGGCGTTGGCGACGCCGCCCACGATCTCCGCTGCCACCTCGGCGCGCAGCTTCCCCACCGCGAGGTAGTCGAGGAAGAAGAGCGGATCGGCACCCTGCACCGCAATGTCGTTGATGCAGTGGTTGACCAGGTCGACGCCGATGGTGTCGTAGCGCTCCATGGCAATGGCGATCTTCAGCTTGGTGCCCACGCCATCGGTCGAGGCGACCAGCACCGGGTCGGGATGGGTGGTCGGGTCAAAACGGAAGAGGCTGCCGAAGCCGCCGATCCCGGCCAGCACTGCCGGCGTGGCGGTCGCCGCCGCTGCGGCGCCGATCAGTTTGACCGCGCGCTTGGCCTCGTCGATATCGACCCCCGCCTGGCGATAGCTGCGGGTCATGAGGTTAGCCGCGCTCCAGCGCGAACTTGTCGACGTCGAGCGGCACGTCGATCGGGTAGCGTCCGTCGAAACAGGCGGTGCAGCGTCGATCCTGATCGCCACCGACGGCAGCCAGCAGGCCGTCCTGCGAGAGATAGCCGAGGCTATCGGCGCCGATCAGCTGCCTGATCTCATCGAGCGAGTGATTGGCGGCGATCAGCTCGGCACGACGACCGGTGTCCACCCCCATGTAGCACGGGTAGCGCATCTGCGGCGAGTGGATCCGAACGTGAACCTCGCGCGCGCCGGCACGCCGCAGCATGGCCACGATCGGAGCGGTGGTCGTTCCGCGCACGATCGAGTCATCGACCACCACCACGCGCTTGCCGGCCAGCACCTCGGGCAGCGGGTTGAACTTCAGCCGCACCGATGCTTCGCGCGATGTCTGCGCCGGCTGGATGAAGGTCCGTCCCACGTATCGATTCTTGATCAGGCCCTCACGGTATGAGAGCCCCGATTGCTCTGCGTAGCCGATGGCGGCCGGGATCGCCGAGTCGGGGACAGGCATCACCAGGTCGGCCTCGGCCGGATGCTCGATGGCCAGCTGGCGGCCCATCCGCAGTCGGGCCTCGTAGAGCAGGCGGCCGTCGATCACGCTGTCGGGTCGCGCCAGATAGACGAACTCGAAGACGCACAGCCGTTCGCGGGTGCCGGCAGGGACCCCATTGATGGCGGGCCGATGCGAGTGCACTCCCTCCTCGTCGATGGTCACGATCTCGCCCGCCTCGATGTCGCGCACGAAGGTGGCGCCCATCACATCGAGCGCGGCGCTCTCGACTGGCCACCGCCCAGCCCAGGGGGCGACCGTCAGCGCCGCTGAGCCGCCCCAGGGCCAACGGTCGGAAGCCGACCGGGTCGCGCGCGGCGATCAGCGCGCGCTCGGTGAGCATGGTGAAGGTATAGGCGCCGGCAGCACGGTGAAAGGCATGCTCCACACGCTGTGCCCAGGTCCGGCCGGGGGCGTGGGCGATCAGGCGTGCCAATACCTCCGTGTCGCTCGCCGTCACGAACTCGACGCCCTGTTCGGTGAGCGCGTCGCGCAGCCAGGTGGCATTGGTCAGGTTCCCGTTGTGGCCCAACATCAGCTCGCCCAGCTCGCTCTGCGCGTACACCGGCTGCACGTTCGGCAGGCTGTTCGAGCCGGTGGTGCTGTAGCGGGTGTGGCCGATGGCGATGTGGGCGCCTCGTACCTCTCCGTCGACGGCGCGCGGATCCCGCTCCATGCTGACCAGGGTCTCTTCGTCGAAGACCTGGCCGACCAGGCCCAGCCGCTTGTGCAGGGTGAGCCGCGTCCCATCCGAGACGGCGATGCCTGCCGACTCCTGTCCGCGGTGCTGGAGCGCGTGCAGCCCCACGTATGCCAGCCTCGCCACCGACGCTCCGGGCGCATAGATCCCGACGACGCCGCATTCCTCGCGCGGACCATGGGGCTGGTAGATGGGAAGCTCGGCGGGGTGCAGAGGCCCCTCGGCGACGGCGGCTGGCAGGCATCTGGCTGACAACAGATCAGCGTCCGCCGGAGTGCTGGGGCACATCCCGATGATACCGGAGCAGCCGGCGCGCCGGGTCACGCCTCCGACCACCCCCATGGTGCCAGCCCGCAGCAGGGACTATCGGGCCATCGTGGGGTGATGCATCAGCCCGGATGATGGCGGCAGACCGTCTTCGTCAGGGAGTCTTCATGCTTCGCCTCGCCCGAGCCCTCGGCTTCACCTCGCCGATCGTCATCGCCCTCTTGGCATTCGTGGCTACGATCGTGATCGGCCGCGCCGGAGCTGAGGAGCGCGGCGTCATGCTGACGCTTGGCGGGCTCGCGCTGGCGGCGGGCATCACCGGCACCGCGCTGGTCTGCTGGCTCTCCATCGGGTGGCGCTTCAATCGCATGGCACAGGCGCTCGAGTCGACGCTGAGCGCCAACGCCCAGGTCACACTGCGCGACGCCGGCATCCCCGGTGAGCGCCGCCTGGCACGTGCCTTCAATGCATCGGTCGGGACCTTCCTGCAGGTCGAGGCACGGGCCCGTCACGATCGGCTGACCGGGGTCGCCAACCGCGAGACCCTGCTCACCACGTTGGCCACCGAGATCGAACGCGCCACGCGACATCACAAGTCGCTCTCGCTGGCCTTCATCGACATCGACCGCTTCAAGCCGATCAACGACACCTACGGGCACAACTCCGGGGACGCGGTGCTGCGCCAGCTCGCGGCGCTGATCAGCGACAACGTGCGGGCCAGCGACCTCTTCGGCCGCTATGGCGGCGAGGAGTTCATGCTGGTCCTGCCCGAGACCACCGCCGACGAAGCGGTGCTGCTCGCCGAGAAGCTGCGCAGCCTGGTGATGCAATACCCGCTGGTGATCGCCGGGGGGGAGCTGGTGCAGGTGACCATCAGCATCGGCGTCGCAGGTGATGTGGGATCTCAGCTCCAGGTGGATCGCCTGGTCGACCAGGCCGACGCCGCCATGTACGCCGCCAAGTCGCTGGGGCGCAACCGGACCTACCTGTTCCGCGCCCTCGACGAAGAGGCGCCTGTGCGACGAGCTCCGATCTCCGCGGAGCGACGCGCGGCAGCCACCGCCATCGGTCGCTGGGCGAATGACACGGCGACCGAGGCGCTAGCCTCGGTGCTGGCACCACAGCCGAACCACCGCGGCCGACCGTCGGACATGATCGCCGCCCTGGCGACCGGGATTGCGCTTGAGATGGGGGTGCCCAGCGACGAGATCGAACGGATCAAGATCGCGGCTCTGCTCCACGACCTGGGCAAGCTGGCGGTCCCCTCCGAGATCCTGGACAAGCCGACCACCCTGTCGGACATCGAGTGGCAGGCGATCGGTGAGCATCCCCGCATCGGCCAGGTGATCCTGGAGCAGGCATCGTCGCTGCGGGAGGCGATCCCGGTCGTCCTGCATCACCACGAACGGTTCAACGGTGGCGGCTACCCTCATGGCCTGAAGGGGGCCGAGATTCCGCTGGGGGCGCGCATCGTGGCGGTCGCCGACGCCTACCACGCCATGATCCACGACCGACCCTACAGCTCGGCTCGCGCCCACCACGAAGCGCTCGAGGAGCTGCGCCAGCATGCGGGGAGCCAGTTCGACCCCGACGTCGTGACGGTCTTCTGCCAGATCTACGCGGAGGGCGTGCCACCCGACGGCCTCGAGGAGGTCTATCGGCTCCACGAGCGGGCAAGTGGCGGCCTGACGCGCATCGATCCGCGCGCGCAAGCGGCGATCCTGTACCGCGGGGCGCATGCCCACGCGGCACGCCCCGCTCGCCGACGATCGGCCCGGAAGGATCCGCCCGAGGCCCCTCCAGCGCCGAGCCCTATCCGAGGAGCCACGGGTTGAGGACGCAGGCCGCCTGACCCGCTAGAACGGCGTCCGCCAGGCGGCCGCCAGCCGCGGCAGGTCGACACCCAGCCGCTCTTCCCCAACCGCCATCCGCACCTCGGCGCCACCGACGCCGCCCAGGCGCGACGCCTGCACCCCTTCGGCATCGGCCGCAGCGAGCAGGGCCGCTCCCCGCTCGGGAGTGACCGCCACCAGGACCCGACCGCCACGCTCCCCGAAGAGTGCCGCGGTAGGCACGGCCGCTGCGGAAGGCAGGAGGGTCACCGAGCAGCCGACCTCGGACGCGATCGCCATGCGCGCCAGCGCCACGGCCAGGCCTCCGACCGACAGGTCGTGCGCGGCCGCGACCAGGCCTCCGTCGGAGAGGTGCCCAAGCAGCGTCACCAGGCGGGCCGCCGCGGCAATGTCGAGCGATGGCGATCCCCCGAACCGCCCGCGGCGCCACGCGAGCTCCGAGCCCGCCAGGGCATCGGCGTCGTTCGCCTCGGCGCCCAGCAGCCAGATCTCGTCGCCGGCTCGCCAGCGAAGCGGGATGGCGCGGTTTCGGTCTTCGAGCAATCCCACGGTGCCGATCACCGGGGTAGGGAGGATCGCTTCATCGGGCGTCTCGTTGTAGAGGCTCACATTGCCCGAGACGATGGGGATCGCCAGTGCCCTGCACGCCTCCGACATGCCGGCCACCGCCTCGGACAGCTGCCAGTAGCCCGCAGGGTTCTCCGGCGATCCGAAGTTCAGGCAGTTGGTGATGCCGATCGGCTTTGCCCCGCTGCAGGCCACGTTCAGCGCGCCCTCGATGACGGCAGCCGCACCGGCCAGCCGCGGATCGAGCGCGCCGAGACGACCCGGCCCATCCAGCGCCAGGGCGATCGCCCGCCGGGTTCCCTTGATCCGCAGCAGGGCAGCGTCGCCGGCACCGGGGCCGACCAGCGTGTTGATCCCGTTCATGTGGTCATAGCGGCGCCAGACCGGCTTCCGGCTGCGACCGTTCGGGCTGGACAGCAGCTCGAGCAGCGTCGCCGTGGACGGGGACTCGGCCGCCAATCCGTCGAGGCGCTCGGCCCGCCGAGCTGCCAGGTCTGCGGGCGGGGCGGCCAGGGGCCGATAGCGCGGCGCATCGTCGACCAGGCTGCGCCCCGGCACCTCGCAGACCACCTGTCCGCCGGCCATGGCTCGCACGACCGGCTCGCCGATCACCCGCCCAATGGTCACCGCATGGAGCTCGTAGCGGTCGAACACTCGCTGCACCTCCGCTTCGCGCCCGGCGCGCACCACCAGCAGCATGCGTTCCTGCGATTCGCTGAGCAGCAGCTCATAGGGGGTCATGTGCGTCTCGCGCTGTGGCACGAGATCCAGGTCGACCTGGGCGCCGCAGCCGCCCCGGGCGCTCAGCTCCGCCAGGGCGCAGGTCAGGCCGGCCGCGCCGAGATCCTGCATCGCCACCACTGCCTGCGAGCCGCCCAGCTCGAGGCAGGCCTCCATCAGCAATTTCTCCAGGAACGGGTTGCCGACCTGCACCGCCGGGCGACGCTGCTCCCGGTCGTGGCCCAGGGTGGCAGACGCGAAGCTCGCCCCCTGGATGCCATCCCGGCCGGTGGCCGCGCCGACCAGCAGGAGCGCGTTCCCTTCCCCGGCGGCCCGCGCCAGGGTGATCGACTCGTGACGCGCGATCCCCACGCACATGGCGTTCACCAGCGGGTTGCCGTTGTACGCCGCATCGAAGTGCAGCTCGCCACCGACATCGGGGATCCCGATGCAATTTCCGTACCCGGCAATCCCTGATACCACCCCGCCGAAGAGGTAGCGGTTGCGGGCAGCCGCCTCGGCATCGGTCCGGCCGCTGGCGTCCTCACCGGCGTCCAGCGGACCGAAGCGGAGCGAGTTCAGCAGCGCGACCGGGCGCGCGCCCATGGTGAAGATGTCGCGGATGATGCCGCCGACCCCGGTGGCAGCGCCCTGGTAGGGCTCCACCGCCGAGGGGTGGTTGTGGGACTCGACCTTGAAGACGACGGCCAGCCCGTCGCCGATGTCGAGCGCCCCGGCGTTCTCGCCGGGCCCGACCAGCACCCGATCACCGCGCGTCGGCAGCTCGGCCAGCAGGGGCCGTGAATGCTTGTAGGCGCAGTGCTCGGACCACATGGCACCGAACATGCCCAGCTCCACCGGGTTGGGCTCGCGTCCGAGGGCCGCGACCGCTCCGCGGTACTCGGACTCGGTCAGGCCATGCCGCTCGAGGACCGGTGCCGAGCTCACCGGGCGATGGTCACGCGCGCGCCAGGCGGGTGAGTGTGCCAATCACCATGATCAGCCCTGCCAGCAGAAAGATGATGCCGCCCGGCGAGAGTGCTCGCAGCAGCTCCAGCAGGCCGCCGCCGGGGCCGCCGATCAGCTCGACCACGATGAACAGCACCGCCAGTCCCACGCCCCACAGCAGCGCCACCAGCAGGCCGATCCGCTGCACCGTCCCCGGAGCACGCTGCAGCACCCCGGCGAGGGACAGCCCGACCAGCAGCGCAACCAGGAGTGGAGCCGGGGCAGCGAACCCGAAGTACGCCTGGCCCGGGATGCCTCCGCCGACCGCTGCGTAGCCGCTCCAGAACCCCACCCCGTAGCCGTCCGGCGCTGCGAAGGCGCGATCGAAGAGCGAGCCACCGCCGAAGGGGAACGGCAGCAGCCAGCCGGCGGCGATCCCGGCGGCACCGATCAACAGCACGATCGGCCCGAGCAATGCTCGACCCGGCTCGGGGACGACAACGGGAGGCGCGGCCGCCTGTGGGCCGCCTCTCAGGTTGGCGCCGCAGTTGGCGCAGAAGGCGGCGCCGGCCCGATTGTGGGTTCCGCAACGAGGGCAGGCCATCGTCCCGTCCGGAGGCGAGGGCCGGGCCAGCGTGCTGGAGGCGCCGGGGGCGATCAGTCGCTGGCCGCATTCGCGACAGAAGGCGATCCCGGGGCGATTCTCGGTCCCGCAACGCGGGCAGCGGGTGCTCTCACCCAGCTGCGTGGCCGGCACCGAATGCGCAGCCAGGCTGGTCGACGCGGGGTCGTGGGGCGGAACCGCGTAGGCCTCGACCTCGCCGGGGGGCGGCCCCGGCAAGCCGCCGGGCGCGGCCGGCTCGATCGGCTCGGGGAGCGGCGTCTGCTCGTCGTCGTTCATCGGGCGAAAGGCCTCCAGCAGGGCCGGATAGCGGTGCCTCGCATCATAGCCGACGCTCGGCGACGGCCGGCTGCGCGACCAGCCACTCGGCCAGCGAACGGAAGAGGTACAGGCCATCGGTGCCGCCCACTTCGGCCTCGGCCGCCCGCTCGGGATGCGGCATCATGCCGAGCACGTTCCCCCGCTCGTTGGCGATCCCCGCGATCGAGCGCTGCGAGCCATTGGGGTTGGCCTCCGCGGTCACGCTGCCGCCGGCATCGGCATAGCGCAGCACCACGCGTCCGCCGTGCTCCAGCTGCATCGAGCACCTCGGGGCTCGCGTAGTACCGCCCCTCGCCATGGGAGATCGGGAGCCGGATCACCGCCCCGCTCGTCAGCTGGTTGAGCCACGGTCCTGTCGCCTGCTCGACCCGCAGTGATTGCCAATCGCAGCGGAACTCGAGGTGGTCGTTGCGCAACAGGACGCCGGGCAGGAGGCCCGCTTCGCACAGGATCTGGAATCCGTTGCACGAACCGAGCACCGGTCCGCCGGTCGCGGCAAATGCCTCCACCGCGGGCATCACGGGGCTGAAGCGCGCGATCGCCCCGGTGCGCAGGTGATCGCCGTGCGCAAAGCCACCTGGCAGGACCACCGCATCGGCCTCTCCCAGATCGCGCTCGGCATGCCAGACGAGCCTTGCCTCCCAGCCCAGCAGCCCTGCCACGTGAGCAAAGTCACGCTCGCTCCAGGTGCCGGGAAAGACAACCACCGCAACCCGCGGCGAGCGGCTCATCCGTCCATCTCGTCGGCCGGTTCGTCATCGACCCGCAGCTCCCAGTCGGCGGTCTCCATCACCGGGTTGGCCAGCAGGCGCCGGCACATGGCGGCCAGCGCGTCCTCTGCCTCATCCCGGCTGGGAGCGCGGAAGCCCAGGCGCAGCAGCGTTCCGGAACGAACGTCGTCGACCGAGTCAAAGCCCAGCGCGCGCAGTCCTCCGGCGATCGTCTGACCCTCCGGATCCGCGATCCCGGGCCGCAGCCGGATGTGCACCTCCGCCAGCCAGCGCATCAGGCCGATCCATCTGCGTTCGGCCACGACAGCCCGGTGAGGCGTTCGTAGGCGGTGCGGTAGCGCTGCCGGGTACCGGCGATCACCTCGTCCGGCAGAGTGGGAGCCGGCGGCTCCTTATTCCAGCCCGATCCAGCCACGAAGTCGCGCACGTACTGTTTGTCGAACGAGGGAGGAGTCTCCCCGGGGGAGTGGAGGGCCGCGTCCCAGAAGCGGCTCGAGTCGGGGGTCAGCGCCTCGTCGATGAGGGCGACCTGGTCATCGATCCAACCGAATTCGAACTTCGTGTCTGCCAGGATCAGACCCACTTCGGCGGCCCGCTCGGCGCCGGCGCGGTAGAGCGCCAGGGAACGATCCTCCAGCTCCCGGGCCAGCTCGGACCCGATCATGCTCGCCAGCTCGGCGCGCGTGATGTTCTCGTCATGTCCGACCTCCGCCTTGGTCGACGGGGTGAAGATCGGCTCGGGGAGCTGCTCCGCCTCACGCAACCCAACCGGCAGCCGGTGGCCCCCCACCATGCCGCTGGCCCGATACTCGGCCCAGCCGGAGCCGGCCAGGTAGCCGCGCACCACGCATTCGGCGTCGATCCGCCGGGCGCGGCGCGCCAGGGTGACGCGGCCCGACAGCTCCGCGCCGCGGGCGGCCTCCGGCAGGTCCGCGGTGGCTGTGGAGAGGAAATGCGTTGGGCCGAGCCCTGCCAGCCGCTCGAACCACCAGCCGGAGAGCTCGGTCAGCAGCCGCCCCTTGTCGGGGATCGGCTGATCGAAGACGACGTCGAAGGCGGAGAGTCGATCCGTGGCGACCAGCAGCAGGCGATCCTCTCCGAGCCCATAGGTCTCGCGCACCTTGCCGCGGTGCAGCAGCGGCAGCCCGGCGATCGACGAGCGGGTCATGGTCATGGCAGGTCCTCCGTGCGACCGTCCTCGGCGCTCCGCTGCGGATCGGCCGGCCGGTGCAGGCGCCCCCTGGCGAATGCCTCGACCCGATCCAGCAGGTACAGGACCACCAGGATCAGAGCGGCGCCGATGGCGGCCATGGCCAGCAGCCCGGCTCCGGCGGCCATCCCCACCGCGGCCACCGACCAGAGCGAGGCGGCGGTGGTCAGGCCGCGGATGTTGCCTCTGTATTGCAGGATCGTGCCCGCGCCGATGAACCCGATCCCCGACACGATCTGCGCGGCGATGCGGGTCGGGTCGACCGAGGGTGCCGGCGAATCCGTACGCCGACACGATGGTGAAGAGCGCGGCGCCGAGTGCCACCAGCGAATGGGTGCGGAACCCCGCCGGCTGTCGATGGAACTCGCGCTCGAGGCCGATCAGCGCGCCCAACACCAGCCCGATGACCAGCCGTCCTGCCAGCTGCAGCTCCAGGTCGAAGCCGAGATCCGGGGTCATGCGCCGCCCTCCGCGACCGTCGGCGCCAGCTCCAGCGACCACCATGCCGTTCCCCAGGCGTGCAGCGCCCCGCCCGCCAGTACGGTGGCCAACCAGATGGTGACGAATCCGAAGAGCAGGACCATGGTGGTCGGGCTCGCCAGTCGGCCCGCTGCCAGGTCCTGGCCGATCGGGGCCCACAGCGTGTGCAGCAGGACCACGGTCAGGGCGAGGGCCAGCAGGTCGACCAGGGCGGTGGTGAAGGCGATCCCCAGCCGCCGAGCCGGGCGTCGCAGCAGGTCGCCCATGCCGACCCAGAGGGCCGCACCGAGCCGCAAGCGCCGCTTCCCCGTCGCGTGACGCATGGCGGCCGCGCCGAGCGCCTGCCCCAAGAGGAGGACCACGGCCAGCGCCACCAGGAACGGGCCAAGGGCTGACAGGACCCTGACCGCCAGCGATCCGCCGATGTCGGGGGTGGTCAGCTGGTCCGGCGCGATGCCCGCCAGCGCGATCGCCAGCGCCGCCACGGCGATCCCGACCGGCATGGCGGCCACCAACACGATGGCGTAGATCGACGTGGTGTCGTCCCACAGCGGGTCGCTCGGCGGCTCGTCGGCGAGACCACGCTGGACCGCAGCCTCACCGAGCGCCGCCGCGCCGCACGCCGCCAGGACAATGACCGCCAGGGCCGCGGCGATCAGCAGCACGTTGAACGGGAAGATGGACGAGGTAACGAGACCGGCGCCCAGGAAGACCAGGTCGCTGGTGCGGGGAAATGGGGCCACTGCCAGGACCAGCGGAAGCCATCCGAGGTAGGCGAGGGCGGCTACGGCGCCCGGGAGGCACAGCCCAGCGCGATCGCTGACCAGGTTCGCCGCCCGACCGGCGCGACGCAGCCAGGCAAGGCCGATCGTCACCGCGGCTCCGGCCCGGGCTCGTCGAGCCCCAGGGCTTGATAGGTTGAGGCGATGCCTGCCAGGTGATGACGCAGGTCCATGGCGCGTTCGACCTCATCGGCGCTCAGCCAGGAGGCAATCCCCTCGTCGGCGAGCAGCTCGGCGCGAAAGGTCCGTTCCCCGCCGGTCGACCGCTGTGCGGCGGCCTGCACCAGGCGGTAGGCCTGCTGGCGATCGGCACCGCGGGCGACCATGACCAGCAGCAGCGCCTCGGAGTAGACCATCCCGTCGAGCAGCTCGAGGTTGCGCGCCATCCGCTCGCCATCGACCTCGAGTCCGTCGAGGATGGTGGCCAGCGTGCGCGTGGCGTAGCCGGCCACCCCCAGGGCGCGCTCGAACACGAACCGCTCCGCTGATCGAGTGGCTGATATCCCGCTCGTGCCAAAGGGCCATGTTCTCGAGGCCGATCAGGGCATCGCCACGCAGCAGGCGGGCCATCCCGGTGACCCGCTCGGCAAGCACCGGGTTGCGCTTGTGGGGCATGGCGCTGCTGCCCTGCTGGCCGGCGCCAAACGGCTCGAATGCCTCGCCGACCTCGGTTCGCTGCAGGTGCCGAATCTCGGTCGCGATCCGCTCCAGGGTCCCGCCCAGGATGGCGAGCATGCTGAGCAGCTCTGCGTGCCGATCGCGGCTGACCACCTGGGTGGCGGCCGGATCGGGGGCGAGGCCAAGCGCGTCGCAGACGAAGCGCTCCACGTCGGCGCTCACGTTGGCATGCGTGCCCACCGCACCGGAGATTTTGCCGACTGCGATCGCCCGCCGAGCTCGCGCCAGCCGCTCCTGGTCGCGGGTCAGCTCGGCATACCAGCCAGCCGCCTTGAACCCGAAGGTGATCGGTTCGGCATGGATCCCGTGGCTGCGGCCGACCATGGCGGTCGACCGATGCTGGATCGCCAGTCGCCGCACCACCTCCGCCAGGCGGCTCAGCTCTCCTTCGACGAACTGCGTCGCGTCGCGGAGGGTAACCGCGGTCGCGGTGTCGAGCACGTCCGAGCTGGTCAACCCGAAGTGCAGCCAGCGCCCCTCCGGGCCCAGCCGCTCGGTGACCGAGCGCAGGAAGGCGATGACGTCGTGTTGCGATTCGCGTTCGATCTCGTGGGCGCGCGCCACGTCGACCTCGGTGGCGGCATTGCGGATCCGCTCCCAGTCATCGGCCGGAATGACGCCGGCGGCGTGCAGCGCCTCGGCGGCCAGCAGCTCGATCCGCAGCCACAGCTCGAGTCGGCGGCGCTCGCCGAAGATCTCGCGCAGCTCGGGGAGCGCGTAGCGGTCGATCATCGCGGGTCGATGCCCAGCTCGGCGCCTGCCGCCTGCTCGGCGCGGAAGGCATCCACCCGGACGGCCAGCTCGGGATCGGCCAGCGCCAGGATGCGCGCCGCCAGGTGGGCGGCGTTCCTGGCTCCCGGCGAACCGATGGCGACCGCCGCCACCGGCACTCCCGGCGGCATCTGGACCACGCTGTACAGCGCATCCGCGCCTCCCAGCGTGCCGCCATCGAGCGGCACCCCGATCACCGGCAGGGCGGTCTGAGAAGCGACCACGCCGGGCAGGTGCGCCGCCAGGCCCGCCGCGCCGATGAAGACGCGGACCCCACGCCCCTCGGCGGCCCGCACGTAGTCGGCCAGCGCGGTGGGTTGACGGTGCGCGCTGATGACGCTCGCCTCCCACTCGATGCCGTACCGATCGAGCGTGTCGAAGCAGCCGCGCAGGGTGGGCAGGTCAGAGCGGGAGCCGCAGATGACGGCGACGCGGGGAGCAGGGCTCATCGGCTCTAGGATACCTTCCCACGGCTGCCCTCTGGCTGCCGGGTCGAGAGCAAGGAGGCATGCCATGACCCACAGGTCCACGCTGATCGCAGCGAGCCGTCATCCGGTGAACCGGGCCCTGCTGGACGAAGCGCCGTTCGGCGCACGGATCGCCGACAAGGTGACCGGGTTCATGGGCAGCTGGCGCTTCCTGATCCTGCAGACGGTGCTGGTGGCCGTCTGGCTGGCCGGCAATATCTACCTGCTCAGCAAGCCGTTCGATCCGTATCCATTCATCCTGCTGAACCTCGCCTTCTCCACCCAGGCCGCCTACGCCGCTCCCCTGATCCTGCTGGCAGGCAACCGCGCCGCCGTGCGCGACCGGATGACCCTCGAGCACGCCGCCACCGAGGCCGACATCGAGGAGAAGCAGAACGAACGGCTGCTGACCGGCAACACCGAGATCCTCAAGCACGTCGAGGCGCTCGAGGAGCGGATCCTTCAGTTCGAGCAGCGCATCATGGCCGCCCTCAACCGGCCGGCCTAGACCTCGCGCAGCCCGATATCGGTGCGATGCTGCCCGCCATCGACCGTGCATCCGTCGACGCCCCGGTAGGCCGTCGCCCGCGCCTCGGCCAGATCGGCGCCGAGCCCGACGACGGTCACCAGCCGGCCGCCGGCCGCCCGGTAGGTGCCGTCGCCCCGGGATCGCGTCGCGGCATGGAAGCAGAGCAGCGGTCCTCCGTTGCCCGGGTCGGCCGGCTCGATGCCGCGCAGCTCGCCACCGGGCACTGGCGCCTCGGGGTAGCCCTCGGCGGCGATCACCACGCCCACCGCCGCGTCGCCGCTCAACGCCACCGAGTCCTGCATGGCGCTGCGGTCGGCGTTCGCCGTCCCGAGCAGCGCCGCCGACAGCTCCCCGTCAAGCAGCGGTAGCAGGACCTGGGCCTCGGGATCGCCGAAGCGGGCGTTGAACTCGAGCACCATCGGCCCGGCATCGGTCAGCATCAGGCCGGCGTAGAGCACGCCGCGGTACGGGATCCCGTCGCGAGCCATCCGCCAGGCGACCGGCTCCAGCAGCTCGGCGGCCGCGCGTTCCAGCTCTGGTCGCCCGAACCCCGGGACCGGCGCGTAGGCGCCCATCCCGCCGGTGTTCGGCCCTTCATCGCCGTCCCGCAGCCGCTTGTAGTCGCAGGCCACGCCCAGGGGCACCACCGTCTCACCGCTGACCAGGGCGAAGACCGAGACCTCGCGGCCGGCCAGGCGCTCCTCGAGGATGACCTGGGCGCCCGGCGGAGCGCCGCTGAAAATTGCGCGGATGGCCGCTTCCGCCTCGGCCGCGGTGTCGGGCACCATCACCCCCTTTCCGGCGGCGAGCCAGTCGGCCTTCACGACGGGCGGGCGGTCCTGTCGGCGGGCCCAGTCGATGGCCGATAGCGGGTCGGCAAAGACGGCGAAGGGCGCGGTCGGCACCCCGGCCCGCTGCATCTGTCGCTTGGCAAAGGCCTTGCTCGATTCGAGGCGAGCCGCCGCGCGGTCGGGTCCGAAGACGGGGACCGATGCCTGCTTCAGGGCATCCGCCATGCCCGCCGCCAGCGGTGCCTCCGGTCCGATCACCACCAGGTCGTAGCGCTCGCGGGCCGCATGCCGGGCGACCGCCAGCGGATCGAGGATGTCGAGGCCAGGCACCGTCCCCGCCACCGCCGCGGTTCCACCGTTGCCCGGCGCGAGGCGCACCTCGCCGACCCCATCGTCCCGAGCGAGGCGCCAGGCAAGCGCGTGCTCGCGTGCTCCCGACCCGAGGACCAGGATCTGGGCGCCGCTGCCCCTTGCCACCCGGGACGCGACGCTAGCCGGCGGGAGAGGCGCTCGGCGAGGGGACGGGCGTGCCCACCAGCTCGCCGATCCGCGTGATCACCCTGGCCAGCTCGTCGATCTTGGCCTGGTAGGCGCCCAGGTCGCCGCTTTGCAGCGCCGTCTGCGCCTGGTCGTAGAGCTGCTGCGCCCGGGCCACCAGGGCCGTCACGTCGCCCGGCAGCTCGCCACCTCCGCCGCCTCCGCCGCCTCCATCGGCGGGCGGTGGCACCACGGCCTCGCCAAGGAGCTGGCTGATCCCCTGCTCCACCGTCTCGGCGAAGGCGAGGCGGTTCTGGCTGGCCAGGATCACGCGCTTGAACTCGGGGAACGACGATTGGGTCGATTGCAGGAAGATCGGCTCGACGTAGAGGATCGAGTCGCCCATCGGCAGCACCAGCAGGTCGCCGCGCACCACGCTCGAGCCTGCGCGAGACCACAGTGTGAACTGGGCGCTGATGGTGCTGTCCTGGTTGATACGCGCCTGGATCTGGGCCGGACCAAGGGTGGTGGAGTCCGATGGGAAGCGGAAGCTGATCCGCTCCCCGTAGTGGCCGGGGTCCATCCGGGCGGTGACCCAGCTGACCATGTTCGGTCGTGAGGCGGCCACCATCGGCTGGATCAGGACGAACTCGGCTTTCGACTCGCCCGGCAGCTTCATGATCACGTAGTAGGGCGTGATCTGGCGCCCCTGGCCCTCGACATCGGTCTGCTGGGTCGGGAATGACCAGCGGTCCTCCTGCTTGTAGAAGGTCTCCGCACCCTTCTCGTCGGCGGAGACGTGGTAGAGCAGGTAGGCCTCGTTCTGGGCGGTGAACAGATCCTCGGGATAGCGCAAGTGGGCAACCAGCGACTGCGGCATGGCGCCGAGCGGCTTGAAGAGGCTGGGGAAGATGCGGGAGTAGGCGTTGATGATCGGGTCGCTGGCGTCGCTGATATAGAAGTCGACCGATCCGTCGTAGGCGTCGATGACCACCTTCACCGAATTTCGCACGTAGTTGTCGCCCGGGAAGAGGTCGGTCAGCGGCTGCGCGTTCGGATATCGGTTGGTGGTCGTGTAGGCGTCCCAGATCCACACCAGCCGCCCATCGGCACTGACGAGATACGGATCCCGGTCGTAGGCCAGGAAGGGAGCCAGCTCGCGCACGCGCTCGCCGATCTGGCGTCGGAAGAGGATCTGCGAAGCATCGGTCAGCTGGTTGCTGATCATCAGGTTCAGGTCGCCGAAGCGAAACGCGAACAGCAGACGCGACAGCGGGTTCCCAACCGAAACGCCGGTGGTCCCGCTCCAGGTGGTCGTCTCGCCGCCCTGGTCGCCGAGGGGATAGTCGAACTCCTTGGTCTTCGCGCCGGTCACCACCCACGACGAGGTCGACCCTCCGAAATAGATCCGCGGCTGTCCGACCGGCAGCTTCGGCTCCTGGTTGATGCCGCTCACCAGGTAGTCAGGCTGGCCTTCGGGGGTCACGGCGTTCACCGGCACCGCGGTGATGCCGTAGCCGTGGGTGAAGGCGAGGCGCTCGTTGGTCCACGTCTGTGCGTTCGGTGGCAGCTCGCCGATCTCGCGCCCGCTGAGCATGATCTGTCGCTCCTTGGCGTCGATCACGTAGCGGTCGATATCGACATCGGCGAACTGGTAGTACTGGCGCAGGATCTGCTGCTGGCCGAAGGTGACCAACAGCGGGCGGTAGTCCCACAGCCGCATGTTGTCGATGGTGGCCTGGTTCTGGTCGAGCAGCGGCCGCGTGATGGCCTGCCCGCCGGTGAAGGCGCGAACATCGATGGCGTCAAGCCCGTATGCGGCGCGGGTTGAGGCGATGTGGCGCTGGATGTAGGGAGCCTCGACCGTCTGTTCATTCGCCTCGACGCTGAAGCGCTGGACGATGCCGGGGTAGACCCCGCCGACCAGCACCGAGACGACCATCCAGGCACCCACCGCCAGGGTGATGGCCCACAGCGTGCGGAACCAGATGTTGGCCAGCAGCAGCGCCGCGGCAGCCAGGGCCACCACGGTCAGGATGGCGTATGCAGGGACCTGCGCGTGCAGGTCGGTGTAGGTCGCCGCCTGGATGGTGCCGCCGATGCCGCGCGTCGAGTAGGAGAGGTCGGCGATGTCGAGCTGGTAGCCGACCGCCACCACCGCCAGCAGCAGGGCGCCCAGGATCGAGAGATGCGCACGGACCGGGGCCGCCAGCCGGAGCTGCCAGCGCATGGCGCCCGCCAGGTAGGTGCCCAGGCTGATGAGGATGATGACCACCAGGGTGGCCACCCCCCAGCCCTGGACGAACCGATAGAAGGGCAGGTCGAAGACATAGAAGCCGACATCGCGGCTGAAGTTCGGGTCGACCGTTCCAAAGTCCCCACCGTTCAGGAAGACCAGGATCGTCTGCCAGCTGCCGCTCCATGCTGCGCCGGAGATCAGCCCGAAGAGGACCGCCGTCGCCGCGAGGCCGATCGTCACGGCACGGCTGAGATCAGGAATCTCGAGCTGGCCGACGCGGTGCATGGGGACCTGCGGCGCGATGCGGCGGGCAATCCAGATGCTCGCCAGCGCCGGCAGGGAGAAGGCCAGGAAACCGATGAAGAAGAGGCCGACCTGCGACCAGAGCCGCGTCAGAAGCACGTCTCGTCGGCCCAGCGCGTCGTACCACATCAGGTCGGTGAGCAGGTTCACCACGCCGCCCAGCAGCCCGAAGACGACGAAGGCGACCGCCAGGATGCCGATGATCAGGCCCCAGCGCGGCGGACGGCCGCCCGGGGTGAGGATGGTCCCTCGACGAGGTCGCAACGGCGGAGGGGCCCCGTCATCCGGGCCGCCTTCATGCCCGTTGCCGTTTACGCGGCGAGGGCTCTGACGGGGCAGCGGCCGTCCCTCGCGGCGGGCGTCCTGCTCCGCCTGCCGGCGTTGCAGCTCCTCCAGCAGCTTGTCAAACCAGGTGGACATCTGCCGCAATCCTATCCCGGATCGCAGGGGGGCAGTAACCATCTTCGTATCTGGAGTACATCACCGCACTGAGGGCTGACCCGATGAAGCGACTCCTCCTGATCCTTCTGCTCCTGGCGTCCCTCACATTGCCGGCCACGGCGCTTGGATTCCACCACGGCGGCCTCCCCTCGACCGACTGCGCGGCCGCCGCGGCCGGCAGCCCGTCCAACAACAACGGAATGGCCAAGGAATCGCTGATCGCGCACAACCCCGCACAGACCCTGCCTCTGCCTCCGGTCGGCACCCCGGGCAATGGCCAGGGCGACGGCGGGGACCACTGCGCGAACGCCTGACGAGCGGACGAGCTCTCCGTCCTACTCCCATTCGATGGTGGCGGGCGGCTTGCTGCTGATGTCGTAGACGACCCGGTTGACGCCGGGCACCTCGTTCACGATCCGGCTGGAGATCCTGGCCAGCAGGTCATACGGCAGACGTGCCCAGTCAGCCGTCATCCCGTCGTCCGAGGTGACCGCGCGGATGGCGACGACGTTGGCGTAGGTCCGCCCGTCCCCCATCACGCCGACGCTGCGCACCGGGGTCAGGATGGCGAACGACTGCCATAGAGACCGATACAGCCCCGCAGCCTTGATCTCGTCCATCACGATCCAGTCCGCCTCGCGCAGGGTATCGAGTCGTTCGGCCGTCACCTCGCCGATGATCCGAATCGCCAGGCCCGGACCGGGGAAAGGTTGGCGCAGGACCATGGCCTCGGGCAGGCTCAACTCCAGGCCGAGGACGCGCACCTCGTCCTTGAACAGGTAGCGCAGCGGCTCGATCAGGGAGAAGCGCAGGTCGGCGGGCAGTCCGCCGACGTTGTGGTGGGTCTTGATCTTGACGGCCGCCTTGGTCTCCGAGGTCTTCGACTCGATGACATCGGGATACAGGGTCCCCTGCGTCAGGAAGTCGATCTGGCCAAGCTTGGCCGCCTCTTCCTCGAAGACGCGGATGAACTCGTCGCCGATGATGCGGCGCTTCTCCTCCGGATCCTCCACTCCGGCCAGCCGACGGAGGAATCGGTCCCGGGCATCGACCATGACCAGCTGCATCCCCAGGTTCTCAGCGAAGGTGGCGCGCAGCAGGTCTGACTCGCGCTTGCGCATCAGGCCGTGGTCGACGTAGATGCAGGTCAGCTGGTCGCCGATCGCCCGATGGACCAGGGTGGCCGCCACCGCCGAGTCGACCCCTCCGGAGAGCGCGCAGATGACCTTGCCGTCGCCGACGCGTGTCCGGATCTCGGCCACCGTCGTATCAGCGAAGTTGGCTGGCGTCCAGGTGGGTTGCGCACCGGCGATCTCGATCACGAAGTTGCGCAGGATCTCCCTGCCCGAAGGGGTGTGCACCACCTCCGGGTGGAACTGGATCCCGTACAGGCCACGGGTTTGATCCGCGAGGCCGGCATAGGCCGTCGAATCGGTCTGTGCGGTGGGGACAAAGCCGGGCGGCGGACGAACGATCGAGTCGCCGTGGCTCATCCAGACCGATTGGCTTCGTTCCAATCCGCGGAACAGCCCATCCTCGGTCGTGATCTGGACCGATGCCGGCCCGTACTCGCGCCTGGCGCTTGGCAAGACCTCGCCACCCAGCTCATGGGCCATCAGCTGAACCCCGTAGCAGATGCCCAGCACCGGCACGCCACCCGACCAGATCGCAGGGTCGGGATGCGGCGCGTCCTCGTCATAGACCGATGCCGGCCCCCCCGACAGGATCAACGCCTTCGGCCGCCGCCGCGCGATCTCACTCCACGGCGTGTCGTGGGGCAGCAGGACCGAATAGACGTGCAGCTCCCGGATGCGACGGGCGATCAGCTGGGCGGTCTGACCGCCGAAGTCGAGCACGATGACGGTATCGGGTTGGGTCGGCGCCCCTTCCTCGGGCGGTCGGGCCGGTGGCGCGACATGCAGCGCCTGCTCGAGATACGCCTCGACCTCGGCATCATCGGGGGCCAGGATCCGGTGGCCGGCGTTGGCGGGCTCACCATGGACCGTGCGACCCCTGGTGGGCGGTGATGGTTCCTCGGGCAATGATCCCTCGCGACTGTGTGCCAGCAGTCTACCGGCGGTGCGGCGCGGGCTTGGCCGGCGGGCGACAAGGGCCCGGCATCGCTACGCTGGGGTCACACCGAAGCCGGAGGATCCACCGTGAACGACCAGCCTGGCGGGGACGGCCCGCGCATCATCGACCTGTCGCCGCAGCCGACCGTGGCGGTGCGGATCCAGCAGAGCTTTGCCGAGCTCGACCTGGGGGCGCTCTTCGAACTCCATCTGCCCAACATCGCCGACGGGATCGTCAACCTCGGTGGCACGCCGGCCGGAGCCCCATACGGCAGGTACCACGAGTTTGGGCCAACGCAGGCCGACGTGGAGATCGGCATCCCGGTCGCCGCCCCCGTCCCGAACCTGCGGCCACTGTCAGAGTGCGAGGCCGGAGAGATGGGATCCTCCGAGCTGCCCGGCGGACCCGCGGCAATCACCGTGCATCACGGCAACTACCGCGGGCTCAGCGGCGCCTACGACCGGTTGCGCGAGTGGATGCGCGCCCAGGGACTCCAGACCGGTCCGGGCCCCTGGGAGTCCTACATCGACGATCCGTCGGAGGTGGCGGAGGCCGACATGCGCACCGAGGTTGTCTGGCCTCTGGGCTGACCGCTCGGGGGCTATCGGTCCGGCTACTCCCCGCCTGCCAGTTGCCATGACTTGCCCTCGGTGGCGATCGAGGGGGCGATCACCATCTCGACGGTATGCATCTCCGCGATGGTCCGCGCGCCGAGCGCCGCCATCGATTGGCGGAGCGCGCCGACCAGGTTCTGCGTGCCGTGGCTGGTGTGCGCGGGGCCGAACAGGATCTGCTCGAGCGGCAGCCGCTCCCCGATCCTGATCCGCGTGCCGCGTGGCAGGGTCGGCGACGGCGCCGCCATCCCCCAGTTGAAGCCCTGGCCCGGCGCCTCCAGGGCCGCGGCGAACGGGGACCCGAGCATGACCGCATCCGCTCCGCTGGCGATCGCCTTGGCAATGTCGCCGCCGGTCTTCATACCGCCGTCGGTGATCACCGGCACGTATCGGCCGGCGTCGCGCTGGTATCGGTCTCGAGCGGCGGCCACCTCCAGGGTGGCGCTCACCTGCGGGACGCCGATCCCCAGCACCTCACGCGTGGTGCATGCGGCGCCCGGCCCAACGCCCACCAGCACCGCCGCCGCCCCCTGTTCCATCAACTGGTACGCGGCATCACCGCTCACCGTGTTGCCAACCAGGACCGGCATCTTCAACGCGCCGGTGAGGTCGGACAGGGACAGCACCCGGCCAGAGGTGGAGATGTGGCGCGCGCTGGAGACCTGCGACTGGACCAGCAGCAGGTCGGCGCCGGCCTCTGCCGCCACCTCGGCATGCTCCCAGGCCGAGGCCGGGGTGGTGGCCACGGCGGCGATGCCACCCTGGGCTTTGATGCGGGCGATCAGGGCGGCGATCAGCTCCGAGCGGATCGGTGCGGCGTACGCCTCGGCCAGGACCGCTCCCGCCTCCTGCCCCGAGGCCGCGGCTGCCACCCGGGCGATGATCGGCGACGCATCCTCGTACCGGGTGTAGAGACCCTCGAGGTTGACGAAGGCAAGGCCTCCGTGGCGGCTCATGCGCACCGCGAAGTCGGCATCGGCCACGGCATCCATGGCGGCCGCAATGAACGGGATTTCCAGGCGCTGGCCGCCGATCTCGGTCGACAGCTCCACCTCGGCGGGATCGACCGTCACCGCACCGGGGACGAGCGCCACCTCCTCGAAGCCGTAGGCACGGCGCAGGCGCGGCAGGACGGCGCCGGGGATCAGGGTCGATGAATCGAGCAACGGGCGCCTCCGCGGGATGTCCCCGGAGTATACGGACTCAGGCCCTCGACCCGCGGCCCTCAGTCACCGCGACGGATCATCTGCTCACGCTCCGGGCCCACTGACACGAGGCTGATCGGCACGGCGGCCAGCTCTTCGAGCCGCTCGACGTAGGCGCGCGCCGTCGGCGGCAGGTCGTCCCACGAGCGGCAGGCGGAGGTATCGGCCAACCATCCCGGAAGCTCTTCATAGACGGGCTCTAACCGCTCGTAGACCGATGTCGACGCCGGCACCGTGGTCCACTGGCGGCCATCGGCCGGATCGCGGTAGGCGATGCAGATGCGCAGCTGGTCGAAGCCGTCGAGCACGTCGAGCTTGGTGAGTGCGATCGACGAGTAGCCAGCCAGCCGCACGCTGAAGCGAACCGCGACCGCGTCGTACCAGCCGCAGCGCCGTGGGCGACCGGTAGAGGTGCCGTACTCCGCTCCGCGCTCGCGCAGCGCGTCACCGTCGGGATCGAGCAGCTCCGTCGGCAGCGGACCGGCACCGACCGCCGTGGTGTAGGCCTTCGCCACCCCGATCACCTGATCGATCGCCACCGCCGGCAGACCGGCCCCGATCGAGGCGCCGCCGGGAATCGGCGACGACGAGGTGACGAAGGGGTAGATCCCCCAGTCGATGTCGCGCATGGTGCCCAGCTGGCCCTCCAGCAGAATCCGCTGCTTACCCGAAAGGGCCTCATCGACCATCGCCTGCCCGTCCACGACGTGGTCTCGCAGGCGCTCGGCGGCGGCCAGGTAGTCCGTGGCGATGCGCTGCTGGTCGGTTGCTTCACTGATCGCGGAGCGCAGCTCGTCTCCCTCACCGCCAGCCGCGAAATAGCCGGCGACCGTGCGCCGAATGCGGCGCAGCGCGTCGGAGAGTTGCTCGGCGAAGCGATCGGGCTCCATCAGGTCCACCACCCGGATTCCGCGGCGCGCCACCTTGTCGACGTAGGCGGGACCGATGCCGCGCGACGTGGTCCCCAGCCGCGCATTCCCTCGCTCGCGCTCCTCCAGCTGATCGAGCAGGACGTGGTACGGCATCACCACGTGGGCCCGATCGCTGATGAACAGGTTGGCGCAGTCGAAGCCGGCGGCGGCCAGTCCGTCGAGCTCGCCGACCAGGGCGGGCGGATTGATCACCACCCCGTTGCCGAGCAGGTTGCGGGTCTTCGGATAGAAGATCCCCGAGGGGATGAGGTGCAGCTTGAAATGGCCGTGCGGGTTGACCACGGTGTGGCCGGCGTTATTGCCGCCGCCGTAACGGATCACCAGGTCGACGTCGGTGGCGAGGTAGTCGACCACCCTGCCCTTCCCCTCGTCGCCCCACTGGGCGCCAACCACGGCGATGACGGACACGGGCAGCTACTGACCTCAAGCTCGTGGTGCGGAGGCGCTCATCGTACAGGGACCGCTGACGGAATGACGCGGAGCGGACCCTCAGGTCCGCATGGCGCGCACCTTGTCGAAGCAGCTGCTGCAGTAGACCGGCCGATCGTTTCGGGGGAGGAACGGAACGAGCGCCTGCCCGCCGCATTCGCCGCACACCGCGGCATGCATCTCCCGCTCGCCCGACGCCGCGCCGGAGCCGATCCCCAGCGCACGATTCTGCTTGGCGATCGCGCGGCAGCTCTGACAGCGCTGCGGCTCGTTGGTCAGCCCCTTCTCGGCGTAGAACTGCTGCTCGCCGGATGAGAAGACGAAGTCCATGCCGCAATCCCGGCAGCTGATCGTCTTGTCGGCGTACACGCTAGCCCTGACCTCCATCGTCACTGTCCGGGCCGATCTGGACGGTGCTGTCCCACGGGCCTGGGCTGATCGGCGGCATCGCGCTGGATCGGTCGGACTCGGGTAGAGCAGTGGACCGGACGTTTCCGCAGCCGACTATACACACGGCTTCAGGGCCTGCCTAGAGTGCAGTCGGAGCACGTGCCGAACGCCGGGCCGTCGTCGGCCGCAGTCCGCACCCGGATCGTGGATGATGAGGGCGTGAACGACCTGCCGCCCCCGCCCGCCTCGGCGCCACGGAAGGTTCGGGCGTGGCTGCCGGCCGCCGCCGTGCCCTTCCTGGTCAGCGGGTTCCTGGGCTATCAGGCCAGCTACCAGGAGAGCCTTGGCGGTCTCAATACGCTGGGCGCCGCCCTCCTGGCGTACGTCATCGGCGGGCTGGTGGTCGTCATCGGCCTGGTGGGGCTCGGCAACGCCCTGCGGCCGGCGGGGCGCGGGCGGATGGCGAGCAGACTTGCCTTCGCGGCAGCGGGCTTGATCGCGGCCGGCGCCGCCGGCGGCGCCGCCGCCGTCCCGCTGCTGGATCTTGGCTACCACCCACCGGTCGTCCTCGAGGCGCGAGGCGAAGCGAGCGTGACGCTGGACGGCCTCGACACCTTCGAGCCGCGCACATCCGGCCGGGCCGACTGCCAATCGGTCGCGGACGGGACCGACGTTGAGGGGGTCAGCGCGCTGAGCCTGGGGCTTCTGAACGGCGGCCTGCTGCGAGCTGGCATCTCCCTACCGGCGCCGGGCACGACGACCCGAGGATCCATCTCGCTGTGGATCGACGAGGCGTCGCTCCCCGAGGGGTCCGCGCAACCGTTTTGGGACAGCCTCAATCCGGAGATCGACGCGCCACCCGGCGGGACCACCGGCCGCGCCAGGTTCGAGGGCGCAGCGATTCACGAGGATGAGCTCATGGGTCCGGCGGCCGGGTCGTGGCCAGCGACCCTCAGCGGCGAGATCCGCTGGGCCTGTGGGCCATGGTTCGCCGCGGACGCGACCCCGCCATCGGCCACCGCTGCGGAGATCAGCGTCGACCTCTCGGGTGTGGACTGGAGCCCGACCCCTGGCTCGGGCGGGAGATGCGAGTTCGAGGCGGACGGATCGGTGTGGACGGTCGCCGGCGACCAGGTCGGCTCGCTGCAGGGAAAACCGGTGAGCCTGCACCTCGATCTCGGAGGTGATCCCCGGCGAGGTGACGAAGTGCTTCTGATGCTGGCCACGCCCATCCCGGCGCAGTCCCAGGGGGCCTCCCTACCCTTGGGGTTCGTGGTGGCCGCCACATCCGGACGCACCATCGGCTGGGCGGACCTGGTGACGATCGAGGAGATCGCCGACGGCGGCCGTAGCGGTCGGCTGACATTCCGGGGCCTGCCCAGGGAAGGCACGACGGATCCCGCGTGGCCAGCGACCCTCGACGGCCAGCTGAGCTGGGAGTGCGGGTGAGCGAACACGCCGCCGCAAGTGCCATTCGGACCGATCCGCCCCGTCGATTTATGCCGTTCGCCTCGTGACAGTGACCGCCCGCGCTGGTAGGCCTACCGCATTACGTTGGAGTAAGGTGCACCCATGGCCACAACTCCCCGCAAGGCACTGATCGCGCTCGGGCTGGGGCTGCTGCTGGTTGCCTGCTCGCCATCTGCCGATCGTCGCGATATCCCGGCGGGGACCGACCGCGTGCTGGAACTGACCATGGAGGGGATGCGCTTCATCCCGAATCAGCTCGACGTCAAGGTCGGCGAGACGATCACCTTCGTCGTCACCAACCCGAATGACATCCCGCACGAGCTGTTCATCGGTGACGAAGCCGATCAGATGGTCCACCACGCCGCTCACATGGCGGCGCCTCCAGCCGACCAGGCGGCGGTGCCGCACATGGGATACGGGATCTACCTGGACGCCCATGGCACCGGGATGGTCACCTACCACTTCACCAAGGCGGGCGAGATCATGCTGGGATGCCACCTGCCCGGTCACTGGGAGGCAGGGATGGTGGCATTGGTGACCGTGAAGCCGTAGATGGGCGCCAGCGTCTAGTAGGCCGGTGCCTCGACCTCGCGCGGAGCCATGGTGTAGAAGCGCGTGTTCGTCTTGCGGAACTGCAGCGGCACCTCTCCGATCGGGCCGTTGCGGTGCTTGGCCACCTTGGCCTTGATCGTCTCGACGTCGCTCTCCGCGGTCGCCTCGCCGTCACGGTAGAGGAAGATCACCACGTCGGCGTCCTGCTCGATCGATCCGCTTTCGCGCAGGTCGGATAGACGCGGCTCCGCCGATCCGCGCTGCTCGACGCCGCGCGACAGCTGGGAGAGGGCGATGACCGGCACGCGCAGCTCGCGGGCAAGCTGCTTGAGCCCACGGCTGATCTCGCTCACCTCCTGGACCCGATTCGGCTCGCGCTGCGACGAGTTCCCCTGCATCAGCTGCAGGTAGTCGACGATCAGCAGGTCGAGCCCGCGCTGCTCCGCCTCCAACCGTCGCGCCTTGGTCCGCAGCTCCAGCACGGTGAGCACCGGCGAGTCATCGATCCACATCGGTGCCGCGTGCATGTCGTTCATCACCTGCGCGATCTTGGTCCAGTCGGTTTCGTCGACAAAGCCGCTCTGCAGGGGTCGCGGGTTGATCCCCGACTCGGCGGAGAGCAGGCGCAGAGCCAGCTGCTCCTTGCTCATCTCCAGGGAGAAGACCCCGACCTTCTTCGCCTCGCGGACCGCCGCGTGCTGCGCGATGTTCAGCGCCAGGCTCGTCTTTCCCACGCTTGGCCGGGCGGCCAGGATGATCAGGTCCGATGGCTGAAAGCCGCCGAGCAGGGCGTCAAGCTGCGAGAGACCGCTGGGGATCCCCAGGATCTGCCCGCGATGCTCGTGCAGATACTCAAGCCGGTCATAGGCCTGGCCGAGCAGCGTCGCCAGCGACTCGAAACCACCGACCGTTCGCCGCTGGCTGATCTCGAACAGGATCCCCTCGGCCCGATCGATGGCGGCCTCCGCATCATTGGCCTCCTCGTAGCCAACGGCGGCGATCTTGCCGGCCGCTGCGATCAGGTTCCGCAGCACGGCCTTGCGTTCCACGATCCTGCCGTAGTGCTCGACATGCACCGCGGTCGGCACCACGTTCATCAGGCTGGCCAGGTAGGCGGGCCCGCCGATCGGCTCGAGCCGGTCGCGCCGCGCCAGCTCGTCGGCCAGGGTGACCAGGTCGATCGGCTCGCGCTGGCCGTGCAGCCCGAGCATCGCCTCGAAGATGTCGGCATGCTGCTGGCGGTAGAAGTCGAGCGGGTGCAGGAAATCGGCGACCTTCAGAATCGCCTCGGGATCGATCAGGATCGAGCCGAGCACGCTCTGCTCGGCCTCGACCGCCTGGGGCGCCAACTTGTCGATGCTCATGGTGGGACCGATGGTTCCCCCTGCTACACGTGGATCGCTTGTCCCAAGGCTGCGGCTATTGGCAATAGGGAAATCCCCGAAGAACCCGCGCCTCGGCGGATAACGAAGCGCGCGTAGTGGACCGGATGTGGAGAGGTGGTCCCGATTCGAACGCATGTTCGCGACAGGTTGTGCGTCGCGCAGCACGGCCTACTTATCCCCAGCGGAATCTTGGGCCAGACGCTGTCGCACGCCGGGTCGGCGGTCTACAGCAACCCCTGCTTCTGCGCCGCTCGCAGCCGCGGCCGAGCGAGCCAACCCGCCTTGCGATAGAGACGCGCGGTTTCGGCTGCTCGCACTGGACGAGAACAGGCGCTGATGGCCCTTCGCGCCCGCGCCGATGTGCTGGCGGGCAGACCTATCGGCCAGTGATTAGCCGAAAGTTGCCGGCGGAGGTCACCGGCGAGCACTCGCAGGGCCGGATGTTTCCCGAACGAGACGGCCGAGCCACTCATTCGCCGATGGGACTCCCTGGCGCAACCTGCGCGTCCGCCTAGCGCCGTGCCATGGCTGTGCCCGCCTACCGGGCCCGCGATGGGCCTCGGAGATCACGGCCCGTGAGAGCCCGTCGCGTGACGGTCCGCGCTAGACGGGGGTCACCCGCAGCGTGAGCTGCGCCTCGACGCCAGCCATGATCCGCACCGCGACCGCAAACTCGCCGAGCGTCTTGATCGGCTGGCGCAGATGGATGTCATGCCGATCCACCTCGATCCCGTGCTGGGCGATCAGCTCGGCGATCTGGGTGGTGGTGATCGACCCGAACAGGCGGCTCTTCTCGCCGGCCTTGACGGCGATCTCCAGGGTCAGCTCGCGCAGCCGGGCAGCGGTTGCATCGGCCTCGGTGCGAATTGCGCGCTCGCGCTCCTCGCGTTCCGCGCGGTGACGCTCCCAGTTCTTCAGGGCGCCGGCATCGGCAATCGCCGCGGCACCGCCCGGGAAGAGGAAGTTCCGGGCGTAGCCGTCCTTGACCTCTTTGACGTCGCCCGCGAGACCGAGCCCCTTCACGTCGTGCTTCAGGATCACCTTCATGCTGTCTCTCTCTTCTGTGCGTGTCGTTAGTTGAGCGTGATGTCGGCCGATTCGGCGATGGGCTCGCCGGCCAGGCGGGCGACGCGATCAGGAGGATGGACCTCGAACTCGGCGCTCGATGCAAGGGAGCGACGCCATCCGACCCGTCGATCTCGCCACCTGGAGAGGAGCCCCTTCACCGCCCGCGGGTCTCGCAGGTCACCGTATCGCTCCAGGAGGCCGGGAAGGCGGTTCCGGATCTCGTCGTAGCGACCTCCCAGCACCGATCGAAGCCGCGCGAGGTCGCGGTCCAGGTCGGCGGCACCCGAATGGGCGCGTTCGACGTGGTCGCGGCGCACCTCGGGCGGGGCGTTGGAGATGAACAGGTCAAGGACGAGCATCAGCACCGTCAGGTCATCGGCCTGCCCGAGGATCGGAATGGCGTCGGGGACCAGGTCGAGGGGCACCGCCAGGTACACAAGTGCCGCCGCCAGCAGCCCCTTGAGGGGGAGCGGTGTGCGGGGGTCGCGCAGGAGGCCCCATACGACGCGGGCGTACATCGGGAGCTTCCAGATCAGGCGTGCCAGGCGCGCGTAGCGCAATCGGCCGGACAGGTTCACGCAGGGTCTCCGGTTCCGGTCTAGGTGGGCGCCGATGATAGCAGAGCCGGCGCGCTCGGCCGGTTGACATTAGAACGCCTGTTCTGCTAAGGTCGCCCGGACGATCGCGCACCAGCAAGGAGCCGCCGTTGACCAGGCACGACGCGGAACGCAAACAGAAGATCCTCGAATGCATCGCCCGGGCCGTGGCCGAGCGTGGCTATCCGCCCTCGGTGCGCGAGATCGCCGAAGCAGTGGGGCTGGCCTCGCCGTCCGCCGTGCACCACCACCTGACGGCCCTGGAGCGTGAAGGACTGTTGGAACGCGGTTCGCATTCGTCGCGCGCCCTGCGCCTCACCGTGCGCGGCGAGGCCGAGGTCGGCGGCGCCACACGACGACCCACTGCGCTCGAGCGAGCCGACCGCGGCCGCGTGACGCCGTTCCGCATGCCGGTCGAGCGAGATCTTTTGGCGCTGCCGGTGATCGGCGAGATTGCCGCCGGCCGACCGATCGAGGCCTATGCCGAGGGGGCCGAGACGCTCGAGGTGCCCCGCTCTCTGCAGGCCCGCGACGACTCCTACGTGCTGCGTGTGCGCGGCAAGAGCATGATCGACGCGCTGATCGACGACGGCGACTACGTGGTCGTTCAGCCGCAGGCGACCGCCCGCGACGGCGACATCGTGGTGGCTCTGCTCGAGGACAACGGCGTCACCCTGAAACGGTTCTACCGTGAGAAGGACCGCATCCGACTCCAGCCGGCGAACGCTGAGATGGAGCCGATCTACGCCTCCGACGTCCAGATCCAGGGCAAGGTCGTCGGGGTCATCCGCCGCCTGACCTAGACCGATCGCCCCCGTCTCGCGGCCGGATACTGACGGGACCAATGAGCCGGACGATCCTGCACGCTGACCTGGACGCCTTCTACGCCAGCGTCGAGGTCCTCGACGATCCGTCGCTGCGCGGCAAGCCGGTGATCGTCGGCGGCGATCCGGCGGCACGTGGCGTTGTCAGCGCCGCCTCGTACGAGGCGCGGAGCTTCGGCGTCCACTCCGCGATGCCGCTGCGCACCGCGGCGCGGCTCTGCCCGACCGGCGTCTTCCTGCCAGGCCATCCGGATCGCTATCGCGAGGTCAGTCGGGCGGTCATGTCGATCTTCGCCTCGTACACGCCGCTCGTGGAGCCGATCAGCCTGGACGAAGCCTTCCTCGACGTCAGCGGCAGCCGCGACGCGTTCGGAAACGGCGAGACGATCGCCCGCCTGATCAGAGAACGAGTGCGCGACGAGATCGGGCTGGTGGTCAGCGTCGGCGTAGCGACCAACAAGCTGTGCGCCAAGGTCGCGTCCGACCTGCGCAAGCCCGACGCGCTGGTGGTGGTGCCCCCTGGCGCCGAGGCCGCCTTCCTGGCGGATCTGCCGATTGGCCGGCTGTGGGGCGTCGGGCCCCACGCGCGTGAAGCGCTGGCCGAGTACGGGGTCACCCGCATCGGCCAGCTGGCTGCTCTGCCCGAGGCGACCCTGCGAAGGCGCTTCGGCAACCACGGGGGCGAGCTGGCCCAGCGCGCGCGCGGGATCGACCCTTCCCCGGTGGTGCCGAGCCACGCGCCGAAGAGCATCGGCCACGAGCTGACCTTCGATCGCGACGTCACCGAACGCGCCCGCCTGGAGGCCACGCTGCTCGACCTGGCCGAATCGGTGGCCAGCCGCCTGCGAAACCATCACCTCGCGGCCGGAGCTGTGCAGCTCAAACTGCGCTACGAAGGCTTCGAGACCCTCACCCGGCAGATGCCCGTTTCGCGCCACACCCGCGAGGCCGAGCCGATCTACGCCGCCGGCCTGGCGTTGCTGCGCAAGACCCTGGTGAGCGGCCGCGGCGTCCGGTTGATCGGCCTGACCGCCATCAACCTGACCGATGCCCAGCAGCTGACCCTGTTTGATGCCTCCGACCGCACCGACCGCCTCACGCGCTCGATCGACGCGGTGCGTGCGCGATTCGGAGAGAAGGCGATCACTCGTGCTCGCCTGATCGACCACCGCGACCGCCGCCGATTCGACTTCGGGGAGCGGCCGGAGGCGCCCGACGAGACAAACGGACCGTCTTGACAACTCGAACATCTGTTCGTATGCTGCCGTATAGAACGCCTGTTCTGTGCCCGCGCAGGCAAGCGTTACGTGAAGGAGCACTCCCATGGCACTGCAGCAGATCACCCCAACCGCGGCTCGGGTCAGGTGGGATCGTCGCCTCGCACTTCCGGCCACCGTCCGCTTCGCGGACCGCGAGCTGACGGTCACCTCGGTCGAGACCGTGCGGGATAAGACGGCCGCCTACCCGATCGGGCGAGGACCCCGGGTCACGTACCTTGTCGAGACCGACGCGGGGCTGGCCTCGCTCGTCTTCGACGCGCGCACCCGCCGCTGGTTCATCGATGCTCTCGAGCCCGCCGCCTGAAGGCGCGAGTCAGCTGATCGGCTCGGCGTCCAGGACCCACAGGGGGCCGTCGCCGCACTCGACCTGGCGCGCGCCACCGCCCGGATCGACCAAAGAGGTGCGGACGAGCCGCACTCGTCCCCCGTCCAGCTCCCCAACCGGGCCGACCACCGGCGACAGGCCGAAGGTGAAGGCCCAGGCCCGCACCTGGTCGTGGATCCGCCGGGCCGGCCAGGACCAGTCGACGGTGGTGTAGTCCTCTCCGAAATGGCCGGCCCAGGTCGCGCCATCGGTCGGCTGCGGATCGCCGGGATCGCCGGCCGCCACGCGAGCCAGAACAGCCGGCAACAGGCTCACCGCCACTGCCCCGACACGCGGTCCGACCACGTCGATGGTGAAGTCGTCGTCGGCCATCGGGACGGTGGCCTGGGCGAGCGTCGGTCCGGTATCCAGCTCTGCGTCCATGCGATGCCACGTGACGCCGAACTGGCCATCCCCGTCACGAAACGCCCAGGCCAGGGGGATCGGGCCGCGATGACGTGGCAGGAGGGCAGGGTGGCAGTTCACCGAGCCGAGGCGCGGGACCTGCAAGGCGGCGAGCGGAATGCGCCAGGGAAATCCCCAGCACAGGATCAGGTCGGGGTGCATGGCGCGCACCACTGGCTCGATCGACCACTTGTCGCGGGCCAGGAGGATATCGAGGCCAGGCGGCGCCGTCTGGTCGCCCATCGGTGCCCGGTCCGAGGGCGGCGCCCCAGCCCACCGCGCGCTCAGCACCGCCACCGGTTCGTGACCGGCCTCTCGCAGGAACGACACGAGCGCGTGCGCGACGGGAGGAACGGTGGTGATGAGCACCACCCGCCAGCCGGTCTCGTTCATGGGGCCAGAGTCTAGCCCGTACAATCGAGAAGTCGTCTCCGCGCGGCTCGGCGAGCCGCGGCGGCGGCATGATCCGAGGCACCTGCGCGCATGGTCGATTCCGACAAGCTCACCCAACTCCCCCTCCAGGCGCTGCTCGATCGGCTCGCCTCGAGCGACCCGGTCCCCGGCGGCGGGAGCGCGGCCGCCGTGGCGGGCGCCATGGGGGCGGCCCTGGTGGCGATGGTCGCCGAGCTGACGATCGGCCGGGCCGAGTACAGCGAGCATGAGCCGGCGTTGCGCGAGCTGCGTGCGGCCGCTCGCGAGCGACAGCAGCTCCTCCTTTCGCTGGCCGAGGAGGACGCCACGGCGTACCAGGCGGTGGTCACCGCACGCCGCATGGCCAGGGAGACCGAGCCCGAGCGAGAAGCTCGAAGCGGCGGCCCTGCGCACGGCGATGATCGAAGCCGCCCGGGTCCCGCTGCGCACGGCCAAGGTGGCGGCCGAGGTCCTGGAGCTGGCATCGCGGATCGCGCCGATCGGCAATCGGAATGCCGTGAGTGACGCGGGGGTCGCGGCACAGCTCGCCGCCGCCGCGCTCCGAGGTGCGCTGCTCAACGTGCGGATCAATCTTCCGTACCTGCCGACCGACGAGCCGCTGCGTAACAGCGCGCCTCCGGAGCTGATTCGGCTCGAAGCGGTCGCCGACGAACGCGAGCGGGCCGCCCTGGCCGCCGTCGACGCCCGGTTGCTGTCGTCATGACGGCGCGCATCCTCGACGGTCGCGCGGTCGCATCGCGCCTGTGGCGCGACCTCTCGGATCGGGTCGCCGAACTCCACGACCGAAGTGGGGCCGCTCCCCGGCTGGCAATCATTCGCTTCGACGAGCGAGGGCCATCGGCCCTCTACACGGGGAGCCTGATCCGAACGGCGCGCAGCGTCGGGATCGAGGCGTTCGAGGTGGCGCCGCCAGCCGGGGTCGCGCTCTCCGATCTGGCCGCCCGGATCGGCGCCCTGAACCGCGACCCGAGCGTGTCGGGGATCGTTGTGGCGCACCCGATCCCTCCGCACCTGGATGCCGGCGCGGTGGTCGCCTTGATCGACCCGCACAAAGACGTGGACGGCGCGACGCCGGTCAACGCAGGCCGCATCGCGCGGGGTGAGCGCACCTTCGTGCCGGCCACCGCACTGGCCGTGATGGCCATCCTGCGCAGCTACGAGATCCCGATCGCGGGACGCCGGGCCGTGGTGATCGGCCGTTCGGCGGTGGTCGGCCGGCCGACCGCCGCGCTCCTGCTGGCGGCCGATGCCAGCGTCCTGATCTGCCATCGGCGAACTCGCAACCTGGCGCGCGAGACACGCCGCGCCGAGATCCTGGTGGCGGCGGCGGGTGCGCCGCACCTGGTGCGTGCCGACATGGTCAACCGTTCCGCGGTGGTGATCGACTGCGGCATCAGCACAACGGCCGACGGGATCGTCGGCGACGTCGACTTCGCCGCGGTGCGCCCGGTGGTCAGCGCGATCAGCCCGGTTCCAGGCGGCGTCGGCCCGGTAACCACCATGATGCTCCTCGGACAGGTGGTCGAAGCCGCAGAGCGGCTGGCCGCTGAGGCGGAGCCGGCGCTCGACCGATACGCCCTTCCCGAACGAACCGTCAGCCGCCCGGACTCAGGACACCGCTGACCATTTCGCTCAGCGGGACCGATCCGTCGATCAGCCCGAGGCGGCGGATGGTGGCGTAGCCCTGCTCCCACGTGGCCTGGTTGATCGCGCCCGTTGGCGCGGATCCAGTACCCCGCCACAGATCGATGGTGGCCTTCAGCACGGCCAGCGCGGTGGCGCGGTCGTCGCCGATGGTGGGTTCGACCGCGATGGCCGCCTCCAGGCCGATCTGTGAGTTGGCGGCGATCGCCTGCTGAGCCTTCAGGGTGGCCGCGGCGAAGGCCGCCACCACCGCCGGCTCGTCGGCCAGCAGCTGATCTCTGACGATCATCCCCGGGCCGGGCAGCGGGGCGACGTCCTCCACGGTCAGCAGGTCGACCGCCATCCCCCGCGCAGCAAGCTGTAGAGGTTCGTTGTTCCGGAAGCCGGTGATCAGGTCGACATCCCCGTTGAGCAGCCCCTCGACCTGGTTGAAGGAGGGGTACTCGCGGATCGTGACATCGGTCTCCTTGAGGCCGGCCGCGTCCAGGATGGCCAACAGGGCGTGCCACGACGAGCCGTAGCGTCCCGGCGTCCCGATCCTCTTGCCGACCAACGAGGCCAGGCCGCCAGCCCCGGGTACCGTCCCCGCCGGACCGATCAGGGCCACCGGGAAGAGGTCGTACAGGGTGGCCACGTAGCGGATCGGGATCCCCGCCGTGCGCGAGATCATGACGTCGGTGGCATCGGCCACCCCGAACTCGGCCCGGCCGTCCGCCACCAGCCGCACCAGGTCGGGGTCGCTCTTGTACTCGATCTCCACCTTGAACCCAGCATCGGCGTAGTAGCCCGCCTGCTGCGCGACATAGAACGGCGAGAACTGCACGTCCGGCCGAAAGCCGAGCAGCAGGCGCACCGGGCGCAGCGCCGCGACCGAAGGAGTCGAGCTGGCCGACTGTGACACCGTCTGGGATGGCGCGGCGCAGGCAGCAAGCAGGAGCCCCGCGCTGAGGCCGAGGATCGAGAGGCGACGACGAGCGGTCATGTGGCTTCCTTTCAGCGATCGGCTACCAGCCTCCGCTCGACGGCGACCACCAGGCCATGGAAGACCAGGCCGATGACTGCCAGCCAAACGAGGGCCACGAACATCAAGGGGGTATCGAACAGGCCCTGGTCGGCGATGTTGATCAGGACCCCCAGGCCGGTGCTGGCTCCCGCCCATTCGGCCACCACCGCGCCGACCACCGCCAGGGTGACTCCCACCCGCAGCCCACCGAAGATCACGGGCAGCGCCGAGGGAATCTCCAGGCGACCGACCAGGTCGCCGCGCGTCGCGCCCAGCGAACGCAGCAGCTCGGTCAGCTGCGGGTCGGTGGAGCGAATCCCGACCATGGTGGCGATGGCGATCGGGAAGAAGACGATCAACGCGCAGACCAGGACGCGGGGGGCGAGGCCGCTACCGAACCAGATGTCGAGCAGCGGAGCGAGCGCCAGGATGGGGATCGCCTGCGCGGCCACGATGTACGGCGACAGGGCACGCTCGACCACGACGCTCTTACCGAGCGCCAGCCCAACCGCGATCGCTGCCAGCGCTCCGGCACCAAAGCCGAGCACGACCTCGGCCAGGGTGGCCCAAAGGTGCGGCCACAGGATGCCGCTGCCGATGGCGCGGGCCCCGCGCGCCGCCACCACCTCGGGGGCCGGGAGGATGTAGTCGGGGGTGCCGGTCAGCACCGTCACCAGCTTCCACGCCAGCAGGAAGCCTGCCAGCGAGGCAAGCGAGGCGAGTCCGCGGCCCAGCCGTTTTGATCTCATGCCGCGCCCTCAGCGGTCCAGGAGACCAGCTCAGCCGGGCGGACCGCGGCCAGGGCATCGCGCACCTCCGCCTCGATGGCGGCGGCCTGCGGGTGACCGGCCAGCGCAACCGGCCGGGGGCGCGGCAGGTCAACTGGCACGATCCTCGCGACCCGGCCAGGGCGGGAGGTGAGCACCACGATCCGGTCCGCCAGGCGCACCGCCTCGGAGACCGCGTGGGTCACCAGCAGCACGGTCACTGGGCGCTCCATCCACAGCAACTGGAGTTCGCTGTCGAATGCCTCGCGGGTCAGCGCGTCGAGCGCGGAGAAGGGCTCGTCGAGGAGGAGGAGGGGTGGGTCGCTCACCAGCGCGCGGGCCAGCGCGGCACGCTGGGCCATGCCGCCGGAGAGATCACGCGGCCGGACCTGCCCGGCCGCCGCCAGGCCGACGCGAACCAGGGCCTCGGCTGCCCGAGCGCGGCGCTCTTCCGGTGCGACCCGCGCCAGCGCCAGCGGCAGGGCCACGTTCTCAATCGTGCTGAGCCAGGGAATGAGGCGCGGCTGCTGGAAGACGAGGCCGACCCTCCCGTCCCCCGGATGCGGAACGGCGCCACCGTCCAGCCCGACCGTGCCTCGCTCGGGCGTCAGCAGGCCGGCGATCACGCGCAGCGCCGTGCTCTTGCCGCAGCCGTTCGGCCCGATCAGCGCGGTGACGCTGCCGGCCGGTAGGTCCAGGGAGAGATCGTGGAGCGCCACGAGGCGGCCCTCCCGCGTCGGGAATGAGACGCTCACCTCGCGCAGGGTGACCGGCAGCCCGGAACCTGACCCCGGAGCCGCCGTGGGCTGAGCGCTGAAACGATCGTTGGCCGAAACCACCATGCCCTCGCACGTCGTCGTTGGCGAATGCAGCGCGCCGGGGCATCGCCGCGGGTCGTTCTCTGCCGCGACGCGACAGGGGCCCTGCCACGGGCAGGCGCCACCGGCGTATCGCTGCGTCGGAAGAACGCTCGCGGTCGCCTTCTCCCATCCGGACTGTGACCGTCGGCCCTGTCTGCCGGCACGCATCGCGCGCGTCGGATCAGGTCGGCCCCGTCGAGGTCGTCCCGAGCACCTCTCCCAGGCGCCCGAGCCCGACGGGGTTCGCGGGCTGGTCCCACGCGTGGGACCGACCGCCGGTGGGGACTTTCACCCCGCCCCGAAGGCGATGAATTCGTTCAGTTGCCTGCTAGCCTGCCACCCCGACGAGGAGCAGTCAACCGCGCCCGCGCAGCCACCGGTAGATCAGGTAGGCCCCGCCGAGCAGAACCGCCAGGTAGATCGGCAGCTCGAAGGGTCGGACGGCGTCGTACAGACCGCGGTAGTTCTCCCCGAGCAGGTAGCCGCCGTACAGGAGCGCGGCGTTCCAGGGGAGGGAGCCGAGCGCCGAGAAAAGCAGGAAACGACCGACCGGCATGCGAGCGACCCCGGCCGGATAGTTGATCAGCGCGCGCAGCAACGGCACCAATCGGCCAATGAAGACCGCGCGGTCACCATAGCGGGCGAACCATGCATCGGCCCGGTCGAGGTCGTCCGGCTTGATATGCACGTAGCGTCCGTAGCGATCGAGCAGTGGGCGCCCGCCCCAGGCGCCGATCAGATAGCCTGCCAATGACCCAATGAGGGCACCGATGGTGGCGATCAGCAAGGCGAGCAGCCAGTTCCAGGGGAGACCGCTGAGCGGCTCCAGGACCATGGGGTCGGCGGCCGATTGGCTCACCTTCCAGCCGGCCATCGGCACGATGACCTCAGACGGCACGATCGGCACGAAGGTCTCCAGCGCCACGGCAAAGGCCACCCCGGCGTAGCCGACCGAGTCGTACAGGCGGAGGATGAACGGGATGACGGTGCGGTCGATCAGCTCGAGCATCGGCTAGGCGCGCGTCCGCTCGTCGACCGCCAGGATGTGGACCGCCACGATGATCGCCACCAGCGCGCCGCCGGCCATCCAGCCGCCCAGCACGTCCATCGGGTAGTGGGCGCCAAGGTAGATCCGGATGAGGCTGATGGCACCGATCAGACCGACCGCCACCCCGTAGGCCAGCATCCCGCGCCGACGGCTGGTGGTCAGGCGAGCGACGCAGAAGGCGGCGAGGCCGTAGAAGACGGTGGCGCGCAGCGCGTGCCCGGCGGGAAAGTCGGCGATGTCATCGAGGCCGATCCCGTTCACGTTGAAGAGGGCGCTGCCGAGCTGTTCCAGGCTGATCTCGGGGATGGCGGTGAAGTACTTCAGCGCCCACTCGATCGGGAAGGCGAGGGTGCCGGCTGCCAGCAGCAGCGCAAGGTCGGTCCGGCCGCGGGCCAGGGCAAACAGCCCGGTGGCGGCAAAGGCGAGCGTCACGAACCAACCGGAGCCGAGCCCGCTGATGCCAATCAGGATCGAGTCGATCGGCGGGGCGACCTGGGCGACCCAGCTGTGCAGGGGCGGCACGATGTGCGTCATCACCCATTCCTCGGGAACGGTGTGATCGGTGGTGCGCTTGAGGGTGACGAGCCAGAAGAGGCTCGGCAGCACGATCAGGGTCAGCAGGAAGGCGAACGCCGGGCTGGGAACGGCGCTGCCGGGGCGCTCTCGCGATTCCGCACCCGCACCCGGGGGGATCGAGGGGTCCGGGAGTCGTCGCACGCTGCGTAGTATAGGGTCGCCCAGCGGCCTTTCCGACGGGCCGATAGGCCCACGCAGTGGTCCCACAACCGTACCTGAGGAGCCGCGCCATGCAGCCTGCCCGGTCCGCGCCGCTCCAGCTGACCGGCCGCGACCTGGTGGTCGCCGACGTGGTGGCGGTGGCCCGTGGCGGACGGGCGGTGGCGCTCGCCGCCGAGGCTGCCGATCGCATGCGTACTTCGCTGGCGGTGATCAGCCGGGTCGTCGGCGAGGGGCAGGCGGTCTACGGGGTGACGACCGGCTTTGGCGACCTGGCCGACGTGCGCGTAGAGCCGGGGCAGATGGTTGAGCTGCAGCGCAACCTGGTGCGTTCCCACGCCGCCGGAGTCGGCGAGCCGTTGCCGGTCGAGGTGGTGCGGGCGATGCTGCTGCTGCGCGCCAACAGCCTGGCAGTCGGACTCTCAGGCGTACGGCCTGAGCTGGCCGAGCAGCTGTGCGGGATGCTCAACGCCGGCATCCATCCGCTGATCCCGTCGCGCGGCAGCGTGGGAGCCAGCGGTGACCTCGCCCCGCTGGCGCACATGGCACTCGTCCTCATCGGCGAAGGCGAGGTCGTCACCGAGGACGGGCCGCGGCGTGGCGGCGAGGCACTGCGGGCGGCGGGACTGACCCCGCTCGAGCTCGGCCCAAAGGAGGGCCTGGCGCTCCTCAACGGCACGCAGCTGATGGCCGCGCTGGCGACGCTGGCTTTGCACGACGGGATGCGGCTCGCGCAGTCGGCCGATGTGATCGGCGGCATGAGCCTGGAGGCGATGCAGGGCACCGCAGCAGCCTTCGACGAGGCACTCATCGCCGCGCGGCCGCACCCGGGGCAGGTGACCGTCGCGGCGCATCTGCGGTCACTGCTGGCCGGCAGCGCCATCGGCGAGAGCCATCGGGCCAGCCCGCACCGGGTGCAGGATGCCTACTCGTTGCGCTGCATGCCGCAGGTGCACGGCGCGGTCCGCGACGCCCTGGATCAACTCGAGCGCGTGCTGGCGGTGGAGCTGAACGCGGCGACCGACAACCCGCTCGTCTTCCCCGATGGCCGGATCGTGTCAGGCGGCAACTTCCACGGCGAGCCGCTGGCGCTGGCGATCGACTACGCCAAGATCGCGCTGGCCGAGTTGGCCTCCATCTCCGAGCGGCGCACCGCCCGATTGGTGGACGCGCACCTGTCGGGCCTGCCGCCCTTCCTGTCGGAGGAGCCCGGCCTGCAGAGCGGGCTGATGATGGTGCAATACACCGCCGCTGCGCTCGTCAACGAGCTGCAGACCCTGACCCACCCTTCCTCGGTCGACACCATCCCCACCAGCGCCAACCAGGAGGACCACGTCAGCATGGGAGCCACCGGGGCGCTCCACCTTCGCGAGGTGCTCGATCGAACCGAGGCGGTGCTGGCGATCGAGGCGCTGTGCGCTGCCCAGGGGCTGGACTTCCGCGCACCGATCCTGCCCGGGCCGCGCCTGGCCCGAGCGCACGCTCGGGTCCGCCAGCGCGTTGCGCACCTCGGCGCGGACCGCCCTCCGGCGCCCGATATCACCACGATCCGCGAGCTGCTCCGCAACGGCGATCTGTTGGCCGCCGCCGACGAAGGCTGACCGATGCCCGCCTCGGAGCTGACCTTCGAGCTGGTCGACGAGGATTCCTTCGACGCGATCCCCGCGCCCGCTGGGGTGGGGATGTGCTGCCAGACCTGCGACTACTGGGAACGCCTCGACGGCCATCGCGACCGGGCTGACTCGGCCGCCGCCCGCGAGCTGAAGCTATCGCGCCTGCTGGCTGGCAGGCGGCTGGCCGGGGCCTACGGCATGCTCGCCTGGCAGACCGATGTCGCCGGCGACCGCGTCGCCGTCGGTTGGGCGCAGTTCGGCCCCATCTCGACCTATCCGCGCGCCCAGGCGATCCGCAACCGGTACCCATCGCTCCCCGACTCCCCGGCGCCCTGGGTCATCACGTGTCTCCAGGTGCCCGCCGAACAGGCCGGGCGCGACGAGATCGCCGCGGCGCTGCTGGCCGCCGTGTGCGGAGAGCTCGACCGACGGGGGATCATCGCCGTGGAGGCGTATCCAGAGGACGTGCCTGATCCGTGGTCGCTTTCTCCGGGACGCGCTTCGGTGTACGCGGCCACCGACTTCGCGCGCGCCGCCGGCGACGAGCGCTACCCGGCCTATCGTCGCGAGTTGGATAGCGGCTCAACCGAGGTCGGCTGGGGCGACCTGCTCTCACACACCCCGCCGCCCGACGAGGGCGACGCGTGGCCTCTGCCACTCCCCAAGGGGCCGAGCGAGGACGATCTCTTCCGTTTGCCGGAGCGCCCCAAGCGCCCGAACCCGTTCGGCGACGGCTAGACCGATGCTCGAGGCTGGCCTATGGGGACTCGCGGGCGGCCTCGGCGCTGGTGATCGGCGCGCTGGTCGGCCTGGCGGGTGCGGTGCCGCGCCGATTCGTGGCGCTGGCGATGGCTTTCGGCGCCGGGGCGCTGATCAGCGCCCTGGCCTTCGACCTGACCGCGGAGGCCTTCGCCCACGGCGGCACCCTGCCTGTTGCCGGCGGCCTGGCCGCCGGAGCGCTTGCCTTCTTCACCGGTGACCAGCTTCTGCATCGGCGAGGAGCCGCGCGGCGCGGGCCACGCATGAAGCCTGCGGGTGGCAACGGACCGGCGATCGTGCTCGGCGCCCTGCTGGACGGGATCCCGGAGTCGGTCGTGCTGGGTTCGACACTCCTCGCCGGGACAGGGGTGGGCCTTCCATTCCTCGCGGCGGTCTTCATCTCGAATTTGCCGGAGGCGCTCTCGGCGGCCGCTGACCTGCGGCGCGAGGGGCATCGGCCGCCGTGGATCATCGGTCTGTGGGTGGGGGTGGCGCTCGTCTCCGGTCTCGCGGCGGCAATCGGCAACGGGCTGCTGGGCGAGATGGGTTCCGGGACGGTGCCATTGATCCAGGCGTTTGCCGCCGGGGCGATCCTGACCATGCTGGCCGATACCATGATCCCCGAGGCGTTCGCCGAGGGCGGGGATCTGACCGGACTGGCCACCGTGTTCGGCTTCGCCGCGGCCTTCCTGCTGTCGACGGTCAGCTGACCGGCACGCGCGGTCTGCAAGAATCCGGGTGTCTCGCCTGTTGTACTGGGTGAGATGGAGGGAATCGGTCTGTTGGACGCCCAGGCGCAGACCCGCGCGGATGACTTCACCGAGGCGGTCGCCCCGCACTATGCGGGACTGGTCCGCCGCCTGACGGTGGTGGTCGCAGACCGCGAGGCAGGCCGCGATCTGGCGCAGGAGGCCTACCTGCGCGCCTTCCGCGCCTGGGACCGCTTCGATGGCCGGGACGTCCGCGCCTGGCTCCACACCATCGGCCTGCGCCTGGCCTTCAACGAGCGGAGTCGGCGCCTGCGCTTCGGTGCGCTGTTCAGTCAGCGAACGGAGCGCGAGCCTTGGGTGGATCCGCAGGATCTCGAACTCAGTGAGGCTCTCCAGGGCCTGCGGCGCGAGCATCGCGCTGCACTGCTGCTGAACGCGGTCGACGGTTACACGCAGGCGGAGATCGCCGTGATGCTGGGCGTCCCCCCAGGGACGGTCGCGAGTTGGTTGTCCCGCGCGAAGGCGCAGGTCCGAGAGGCATTGACCGATGACTGAACACAACGAAGAGTTCGACCGCTCCCTGGCCGAGCGCTTGCGGGCCTCTGAAGCCCGCGTGCCCGCAGGGGCCGCGCCCGAACCTCGATGCCATCGGCTTGGGCGTGTCGAGCAGTCGCCGCACCGCGTGGGGTTGGGGCGCGCTGGTTGCCACCGGGGGAGTGGCGGCCGGGCTGGTCCTGGTGCTCGTCCTGAACAGTCGGCTCTCCCCGCCGACCGGTGAGGCGACGGCAACGCCAAGCCCGGCGACAACCGCGAGCGAGACACCCCAGGCTTCGGCGTCAACCGCGCCGTCGCCGCCATCGCTCTCGTCGCTGGCTGGCCTGATCGCGTTCAGCCGCGACGGCGACGTCTACACCATGCGCCCCGATGGCAGCGCGGTCAGCCGCCTGACCGACGACCCGGCGGCCAACGAGGTCCCCCTCGCCTGGCTCACCGATGGCTCACGGCTCGTGCTTCTCACGACGGCGAATGACAACCCGTACGCGTCGACGTTGAGCCTCCTGATGCCCGATGGCACCGACGCGGTCGACCTGGGTGTGGTCCATCCCGTCTACGCTCCGGCCAGCTATTCGCCGGACGGCAGGATGCTCGCCTTCGGCGGCGATGGCGGCAACAACACGGGGATCGCCGTTGTCGATCTCGTCCATGGAACATTCACCCGGCTGACCACTGACGGTGGGCATGGTTATGACGCCGACAGCGGGCCACTATGGTCGCCGGACGGCACTCGCATCGCCTATCAGGCCTTCGACGGCACGACAAACGACGTGCGGGTCGCGGCCCTGGACGGCTCACCGCCGGTGAGTCTCGCACCTGACCCGAGCACCGACTACCCGATCCGCTGGACGCTCGTCGACGGGACGCTGAAGCTGATCTTCGGCAGCTGGCGGGGCACCGACGAATCGAAGTTCGCCGCGCGGCCATGGGTGGTCAACGCGGACGGGACGGATGTCCAGCTGCTCGCCGACAGCGGCCTGGACCCTGCCCTGGCCGAGGAGATTCCACCGACGCGCGTCTCGCCCGACGGACATTGGGTCGCGGCCGCATGCGACGCCGGCCTGTGCTTGACACCGACGGATGGCGGGGGCACACCGCGCGTTTTCGAGCCGGGCATCGTCGAGCCGGGCGCGACCCTAAACCTTGAGCGCCTCAGTCCGACCTGGTCGCCGGACGGTGGCTATCTCGCCTACTCGGTGATGGCCGCCCCCCAGCGGAGCGTCATCAAGATCGTGTTCCTCGCAGGTGGCGAGCCGGTCACCATCACCCCTCCCGGCGCGTCCGACTCCGCACCAGTCTGGCAGCCGGTTCAAGGCTGACTCCTCCAAGTCGTCCATTCAGAGGTCGTCCGGCTGCCGAGGTCCCCATCGGCCGTATCATCGGTGCATGACCGCGACCGCCAAGCCCGCCTCCGGACCTCGTCGCGTGAGCGCCCCGCGGGGGACGAAGCTCTCCTGCAAGGGCTGGGGCCAGGAGGCCGCGCTGCGGATGCTGATGAACAATCTCGACCCCGACGTGGCCGAGGACCCGGATCATCTGATCGTGTACGGCGGGACGGGGCGGGCGGCCCGCAGCTGGGAGGCGTTCGACGCCATCGTGCGAGAGCTGCGCCGCCTGGAGAACGACGAGACGCTGCTTGTCCAGTCAGGCAAACCGGTGGGCGTCTTTCGCACCACGCCCGACGCCCCGCGGGTCCTGATCGTCAACGCCATGCTGGTCCCCCACTGGGCGACCTGGGAGCAGTTCCGCGAGCTGGAGCGCGCCGGCCTGACGATGTACGGCCAGATGACGGCGGGCTCCTGGATCTACATCGCCACGCAGGGAATCATCCAGGGCACCTACGAGACCTTCGCCGAGTGCGCGCGCCAGCATTTCGGTGGCTCGCTGAAGGGCACCGCCACGCTGACCGCCGGCTTGGGCGGGATGGGCGGCGCGCAGCCGCTGGCGGTGACCATGAACGACGGGGCGATCCTGGCGGTGGAGGTGGACCGCGCGCGGGCAGAGCGCCGGCAGGCGGCCGGCTACGTCGACGAGATATCAGAGGACCTGAACACCGCGGTGGCCATGGTCGACGCCTGGCGGGCCGCTGGCGAGGGACGCTCGGTCGCGCTCATCGCCAACGCGGCCGAGGTCGAGCCCGAGCTGGTGCGGCGTGGCTGGCACCCCGACATCGTCACCGACCAGACCAGCGCCCACGACCCGTTGGGCGGGTATGTGCCGGGAGGCATGCCACTCGCCGAGGCGCTCACCCTCCGCGAGCGCGACCCCGCGGACTACACCCGCCGCTCGCTGGCCTCCATCGCCGATCACGTGCGGGCGATGCTCGCCTTCCGTCGGTCCGGATCGGTCGTCTTCGACTATGGCAACAACATCCGGGCGCACGCCCGCGATGCCGGGGTGACCGATGCCTTCGACATCCCCGGCTTCGTGCCGGCCTTCATCCGGCCGCTTTTCTGCGAGGGCAAGGGGCCCTTCCGCTGGGCCGCCCTGTCGGGCGACCCCAACGACATCCTGAAGACCGATGCGGCCCTGGCCGAGCTCTTTCCGGAGAACGCCAGCCTGCACCGATGGCTGCGTCTGGCCGAGTCCAAGGTCCCGTTCCAGGGGCTGCCGGCGCGGATCTGCTGGCTCGGCTACGGCGAACGGGCGAAGGCGGGGCTGCGGATCAACGAGATGGTGCGCTCGGGCGAGCTGGCCGCGCCGATCGTGATCGGTCGCGATCACCTGGACGCCGGGTCGGTGGCCAGTCCCTACCGCGAGACCGAGGGGATGCGCGACGGATCCGACGCCATCGCGGACTGGCCGATCCTCAACGCCCTGGTCAACACCGCCGCCGGCGCCACCTGGGTGAGCGTCCATCACGGCGGCGGCGTGGGGATCGGGTACAGCCTGCACGCCGGGATGGTGGTGGTGGCCGACGGCACCGACGAGGCCGCCGCTCGCCTCGAGCGGGTCCTGACCACGGATCCGGGAATGGGCGTCATCCGCCACGCCGATGCGGGGTACGAGCGCGCGCTGGAAGTGGCGCGCGAGCGGGGCGTTCGCATCCCGATGGCCGAGACCGAGTAGGTGGATTGGCCACCGCTCCTGCTGAAGCTGCTGCATATCGGGATCGGCATCACCTTCATCACGGGGGCGGTGGGCCGTTCGCTCGTCCTGGCGCGGGCCGCGCGCGCGAGCGAGGTCGAGACGGCGTTCGCGCTCGCCGAGGCCGCCGCGCCCTTTGAGAAGATGGCTGTCCACGCTTCCACCTGGATCCTGCCGGCCGGGATGCTCACCGCCGGGGCGCAGGGGTACGAGTGGCTCGGGTTGACCACCGGCTGGATGCTGGTGGCGACGCTTCTGCTGCTGAGTCTCGTCCCCTTCGTGCCGCTGGTCTTCATCCCGCGTCGCAGGCGCTTCGACGAGGAGATGGCCGCCGCCCGTGCCGCCGGGGTCGTCACCCCGGGGCTGCGTGCCGCCTTCGCCGATCCGGTAGTCGCTTTGGCCCGACGTTACGAGTACGCGGTGATCGTGGCGATCGTGGCGCTGATGGTGATCAAGCCGGGGTCCTGACGGGTCATCGCGCCGAGGCGCGCGCCGTCGGGCGAGGTCGGCCGCCGTGCTAGGCGAGCAGCTCGGGGGTCAGGTCGGCCACGCTTCGCGCGCCGCACAGGGCCATGGCCACCTCAAGCTCTGCGGTCAGCAGATCGAGGATGCTCCCTACGCCGGCCTCGCCGTCGACCGCCAGGCCCCAGATGACGGGTCGACCGATGCCCACTGCGGCCGCGCCGAGGGCCAGCGCCATGACCACGTCGGTGCCCCGTCGTATCCCTCCGTCGAGCAGCACCGGCACGCGTCCGGCGACGGACTCGACGATCTTCGGCAGCGCGTCCAGGCTGGCGATGGCGGCGTCGAGCTGCCGGCCGCCGTGGTTGCTGACCACGATCCCGGCCGCGCCGTGCTCGACCGCCAACCGCGCATCCTCGGGGTGAAGGATCCCCTTGACCAGCACCGGGACGCCAAACCCGGTCAGCCACTCGAGATCGGTCCAGGTCAGGCGGTCAACGAAGGCGACCGATGCCACCTCCGCGGGCGTCACGCCGGCGGCGATGGCGATGTTCGGGATCTCGACCCCTTCCGGGATCCTGAAGCCGACCCGCATGTCCCGCTCCCGTCGGCCGAGGCGCGCCAGGTCCACGGTCAGCACCAGCGCCTCGTAGCCGGCGGCCACGGCCCGCTCGATCAGGGCACGCCGCGCCCCGGGATCGGCCAGCAGGTAGACCTGGAACCAGCGCGGGCCGCCGACCTCGGCCACCTCGGCGAGGTCGGTGCTGGCGGAGGTGGAGAGGGTCATGGTGATGCCACGGACCGCGGCGGCACGCGCGGTGGCGAGCTCTCCATTGGGATGGGCCATCCGCTGCAGCGCGGTCGCCGCGATGGAGATCGGCACCGGCCAGCGCCGGCCGAGCAGCTCCACCGACAGGTCGACCACCGACACATCGCGCATCACTCGCGGCACGAGGCGCCGGCGCGCAAATGCGGCGCGATTCTCTTCGAGCGTTCGCTCGTCGTTGGCACCGCCGCTGAAGTAGGCCAGTGGGCCCGGTGCCAGCCGTTCAGTCGCCACCCGCTCGTAGTCGTGCAGGTTGACCAGGTTCGGGTCGGCGGGCACGGTCGGCTCGAAGCTCGCGCGCGGCGGAACGGGCAGCCCAGAGAGGTCCGGCACGGGCGCAGCGTACCGCCCGCCACGGCGTCGCGCGGCCATCGCGTAGCATCGAGCCTCAGATGGCCGATTTCGACCCCGAGGCTCCCCTGCCGGACGCGCCCAATCCGTGGGCAGGTTCGAGCATGCCGGACCGGCGCGATGGACCTCCCTACGCGATGACCGAGATGATCGCCGCGGAGCCGGCCCTCGCCGCGCGGCTGGTGCGCCGGCTCCAGGATGACCCGGCACTGCCACGCCTGGTCGAGGCCGTCCACTCGGCCGTTTCGCGGGGCGCTCCGGTGCTGACCACGGGTTGCGGCACCAGCGAGCATGCCGCCATGGTGGCCGCCGCCCTCCTCACCGATGCCCTGGCCGGCCCCACCATCTGGCCGGTCCAGGCACTCGAGCTGGCGCGGCGCCCGCCGGTGGGGGGCCTGGCGCTGGCCATCTCGCACGAGGGCGGGACGTGGGCCACGAACGAGGCGCTCCGTGCAGCCCGAGAGGCCGGCGCGCAGACCGCCCTGGTCACGGTCAGTGATCGGTCACCGGGGGCCGCGCTGGCCGACCTGGTGCTGACCACTGGCGAGCAGGACCAGAGCTGGTGCCACACCATCGGCTACCTCTCGCCGGTCGTGGCCGCCGCCGTGATCGCGGGTGAGCTGCGGTCGTCGCCTCTCGACCCGGTCGCCACCCGGGCGCTGCTCAAGATCGCCGACGCGGCCGAGGCCGCGGAGTCGCTCGCCCTCCTCCTGGGCGGCTGCCGGCGCCTGTTGGTGGTCGGCTCCGGAATCGACTACCCCGCCGCCCGTGAGCTCGCCCTGAAGATCGAGGAGGGCGTCCGGCTGCCTGCCTCCGCGCTCCAACTCGAGACGATTCGCCATGGCCATCTCGCCGCGGCCGATGAGCGGACCGGGCTGGTCCTGGTCCTGACCGATGCAGAGAGCTGGGGAGAGACGATCATCGAGCGCGCCCGGGCCGTGCTGCGCTCCGCCGAGACGCTGGGCATGCCGGCCGCGGCGATCGTGGCCGCTGACCTGGGAGACGACCTGCCCCTCTCGCTGACCCCGGCCGGGCGCCTGGCCGTGCCGCTGGCGGGCGGCCTGCCGCGCCTGGTGGCGACCGCATTGGGGAGTGCCGTGCCGCTCCAGCTGCTGGCCGAACGCCTGGCCAGGGCGCATGGCCTGAACCCGGACCCAATCGGGCGGGACGATCCCCGACAGGCGGCTGCCGCCGACGCCTAGGGATGCCGGCTCACGTATTGCCGTGGGCAGTACATCGGCGTAGCTGGCCTCGCAGGAACATCGGCTCACTGCTACCGGCATTACAGCCGCACGTGGAACGCATGCATTGACGCCTTCCGGTGCTCATGTACTGCGCTCAGCAGTACGGGCGGAACCGCAGGAGCACTGAGTCAGGGCCGTATCATCGGTCCGACCCAAGCCTTCCCTGCGAGGAACGCATGACCAGCCTGATCGAGTGCGTCCCGAACTTCTCGGAGGGACGCCGCCCCGAGGTGATCGAGGAGATCGTCCGCGCGATCCGCGCGATCGACGGGGTGTCCCTGCTGGACCACTCGCGCGACGAGACGCACAACCGCAGCGTCATCACGTTCGCGGGGGCCGCCGAGCCGGTGGTGCGGGCCGCCACCGCAGCCGTTGGGCGAGCACTCGAGCTGATCGACATGGAGCAGCAGCACGGCGCGCATCCACGGATCGGGGCTGTCGACGTGATCCCGTTCGTCCCGCTGGGCACCACCCGTCTCGATCAGTGCGTTGACCTGGCCCGCCGCTTCGGCGAGCAGATCGCCAGGCTCTTCGACCTGCCGGTCTACCTCTACGGCGAAGCGGCCCTGCGCCCCGAACGGCGTCGGCTGGCAGAGGTGCGCAAGGGCCAGTACGAGGGGCTCAAGGAGGAGATCGGGGTCAATCCCGAGCGTGACCCCGACTTTGGCCCGAAGCGACTGCACCCGCGCGGAGGAGCGGTGGCAGTCGGTGCGCGCAAGCCGCTGATCGCCTTCAACGTCAACCTGGCGACCGATGACCTGGAGCTGGCGAAGCGGATCGCCCATGCCATTCGCGAATCGTCGGGCGGTCTGCCGGCCGTGCAGGCCATGGGGGTGCTCCTCGAGAATCCCGGCGAGCGCCGTTACGCCCAGGTCAGCATGAACCTGGTCGACTGGGAGCGGACCGGCATCGCCACCGTGGTGAATCGGATCCGACAGCCTGGCGCGAGCCGCCGGCACCGACATCGACCACTGTGAGCTGATCGGCCTGGCCCCTGCCGGTGCGCTGCTGGACGTGGCCGCAGACACGCTGGGCCTCCGGGGCTTCACCCCCGACCAGGCGCTCGAGCTGCGCCTGGCGCGGGACCGATGAGCAGCCTGCGCGACACGCTGCGCAGCGCCGTCGAGGCCGCTCGTGACCTGGCGCTCGCCGCTGGCGATCTCCGGCTGCCCGATGGTGCACGCCTGCCGGAAGTCCGCATCGAGCAGCCGGCCCACCCGGAGCACGGCGACTACGCCAGCAACGCGGCGATGCAGCTCGCCCCGGTGCTTCGCGCCGCGCCACTCCGCATCGCCGAGACGATTCGCCAGCATCTCGGCCTGCCGCCCGGGGTAGCCGAGGTGTCGGTTGCGCCCCCCGGCTTCCTCAATCTGCGCCTCGATCCGGCTTGGGTGGCGGCACAGGTGGCAACCATCCGGGAGGAGGGGTCGGCCTTCGGCCGGTTGCGCACTGCGCAGCCCCGCAGGATCAACGTCGAGTTCGTGTCGGCCAACCCGACCGGGCCCCTGACGGTAGGCAACGCGCGGGGCGCCTTTGTCGGTGATCTGCTCTGCCGCGTACTCGAGGGGGTCGGACACGAAGTTACTCGCGAGTACTACTTCAATGACTTCGGTGCACAGGTCCTCAACCTCGGCCTCTCGGTGCTGGCCCGCCGCAACGGTGCCAACCGGTCCCGGAGGACGGGTACCACGGTGACTACGTGACGGAGCTGGCCGCGCAGGTGCCCGACCGAGGTCTGGCAGGCGGCCATTGCTCCGGGAGCGGAACCGGCGGGTGCTCGGGCGGTGGGCGTCGGAGCGGGTGCGGGGAGGGATCGAGCAGAGCCTCGCCCGCCTCGGGGTGCAGTTCGACGTCTGGAAGGGCGAGGGCTCGCTCCATGACGAGAACTGGGTGAGCGATGCCGTCGCGCAGTTGCGCGCCGCTGGCCACATCTACGAGGAGGACGGCGCCACCTGGTTCCGCTCCACCGCCTTCGGCGATGACAAGGATCGGGTCGTCTTCCGCTCCAACGGCCAGCCCACCTACTTCGCCTCCGACATCGGCTACCTGGTCGAGAAGTTCAGCCGTGGCTTCGACGAGCTGATCTACCTGTGGGGCGAGGACCACCATGGGACGGTGGCCCGGCTGCGCAACGCCGCCCAGGCGCTGGGCTCGATCCCGAAGCGGTCCAGGTCATCCTCATTGCCTGGGTGCGCTTCGTGCGCGGCGGGGTGATCGACTCGCATGAGCAAGCGCTCGGGCGAGTTCATCAGCCTCGACAAGCTGCTGGCCGAGATCGGCGCTGACGCCGCCCGCTGGTTCTTCGGCTCGCGCGCGACCAGCTCGGGCATCGACTTCGACATCGAGCTGGCCAAGCAGCAATCGGCCGAAAACCCGGTCTACTACGTGCAGTACGCCCACGCGCGCTGCAGCTCAATCCTGCGCAAGGCTGCTGGAGGCCGGCCTGGGCCCCGACGCCTCCGACGCTGTGGCGCTGCTCCAGCATCCGGCCGAGCAGGCGCTCATCCGACGCCTGCTCGCGCTGCCCGATGTGGTGGCCGACGCCGCCGAGCGGCGCGAGACGCACGAGCTGACCGCCTACTGCCTCGAGGTCGCTCAGCCTCTTCAGCCAGTTCTACCGCGACTGCCGGGTCCTGAGCGGTGAGCCGGCCGAGGCGGCCCTCTCGCGGGCGCGACTGGCGCTGACCGACGCCGCGCGCCTGGTGCTCACCAACGCGCTGGGCCTGCTGGGGATCTCCGCGCCCGAGTCGATGTGACGCGGCGCCCTTACAAGCCGGCCGCCATCCGGTCCAGCAACGCCGCCGACGAGGCGTGGAGCACGATCGATTCGGTGTCACTGATGCTCACCAGGCGCGTGGCAAAGGGCAGTTGCGCGCTGGCGGCGCTGTAGGCGGCCGCGAACTCGCGCGCCTCGATCGGCGCGTCCCAACTGAAGCGCCAGGCCAGCGCCCAGGCTCCGTCGGGACCACTGGCGACCACGATCCGATCGCCTCCCCAGCCGGCTGCCGCCTGATCGGCGCTCGCCTGGTCGGCTCCGATCCCCGAGAGCCAGATGCCGATCCAGGCCTCACCGAGGGTCGTCTCCTCGCGCTCGGTCCAGCCCGAGCCCAGCGCGGCCACGACCTGAGGCGGGGTGACCGCAAAGGGCAGCTCGTCCGCGCTGTACTTGTCCGGGTGGAGGATCTGTTCGGTGGAGGCAGGCAGGTCGGCATAGGCGGCGCTCACGGCGTCCCAACCGCCGGACGCGTAGAGGCGACCCACGAACTCGGCTCCGGCCAGGTATGGGAACTCCAGCTGGCGCACCATCCAGGCTGGAATGCCGGTCGTGGCAGGGATGGGCGTCTGGGTGATCACGACCAGCTCCTCGGTGGTCATCCGGCCGATCGCCCACAGGACCATGGCGGTCGACGCGTCGCCCTCCTCGAGGGCCACCAGGGCGGCCTCGCGGTCGTCCTCGCCGGCCACGGCCTCCGTGATGGCAGCGGTGTCGAAGGCGGCCTCCTGCAACGCATGGGTGTACTCGTGCGCGTACGTGATCCGTGCCTCCGGCGTGAGCCCGGCATCACTGACCACCACCATCCGCCGCTCGATGGGGTCGTAAAAGCCGAGCACCTGGTCGGCGTACAGACGCTCGGTCAGCTGGCGGATCTCCTGGTCCCCGGCCAGCAGGCCAAGGCCATGGAGCGTGAGGTCCTCGGCCGCCAGACGGTCCGGAGGCCAATCGCGATCGAAGATCGAGGTGAGCAGACCGCCCAGTTTGGCGCGCGAAACCACGCGAGCCGGCCCGATCAACGGATCGGGCAGTCCGCGCAGCTGCCTTACCTGGCCCTCGATCGCGGCCATCTCGACGACCGGATCAAGCGAGGCCGACGGCGATGCGCTCGACGACGGAGTGGCGAGGACCGGCGTCGGGCGAGCCAGCGGGCCGAGGGCGACCTCGAATCCCATGCCGCGCAGCGCCAGGACCGCCACCATGGCGACCGATAGCAGGAGCACGGCGATGGCGGCCAGCCGCCGCACGGGCGCAGACATCGGCGGCATTGTCGCATTGCGCGGGGGCGCCAAGGTTCAGGTTTCTTAAGACAAGACCCCCTTTGGGATTCACCGTCTGGCGCTAGCGTTCACGGTGCGAGTTGGAGATCCATCGGGGTTTCTGCCTCCACCCTCCCTCCTGCGAGCGCCGGTGTCATTGGGCGGGCACCGGCGCTCGTGCGTTTCCGGTAGCATCTGGGATCCCATGGAGATCACCTGGTACGGGCGTGCCTGCTTCCGCCTGAAGGGGCGCGAAGCATCGGTCATCACGGACCCGTGCCCGCCCGTCGACCGGCTTTGTGGCGGGCAAGCACGAGGTCGACCTGATGACCATCTCGCACAGCCACGCTGATCACTCCTACACCCGCTCGATCACGGCCGGCCTGACCCTGACGCGCCCCGGCGAGTACGAGCACCGCAACCTGCTGGTGACCGGCGTGCGCACGTTCCACGACGGTGAGCGCGGCAAGCAGCGAGGTGAGAACGTGGTCTTCGCGGTCGAGATCGACGGCGTGCACGTCTGCCATCTCGGTGACCTCGGCCACCTGCTGACCGAGGAGGAGCTGGCCGAGCTCGGGCCAATCGACGTGCTGCTTGTACCCGCCGGCGGGAACTTCACCATCTCCCCGGCCGAGGCGGCCGAGGTGGTCGCGCAGGTGAACCCCAAGATCGTGATCCCGATGCACTTCGCCACCGACGGCGCCTCGACGGATCTGCTCGGGCCGGAGCTCTTCCTGCAGGAGCTGGCGGTCAGTGAGCCGATCCGCCAGCCCAAGGCAGTGGTCCACCTCTCGACCCTCCCGGAGGAGACGCAGGTCGTCCTGCTCGAGGCTCGCGGCCGCACCGACTGACCGCCCGCGCTTGGTCCGTTCGTCAGTTCTGGTGCACCGATGCACCGCTCTAACTGCGGAAGACCCCACCAGACTCCACAAATGTCCTGAAAACCCAGACCAGAAGGTACTATGCAGGGTGGTACCTTCGGTTTATATTCCGGGCAGACATTCCCCCAGGGGACACCGCGGGCGGTCCGCCAAGTGCTCAGGGGAGTTGGAACGATCCAAGGAGATCCAATCGTGAACGCTCGCACTCTGTCGCTCGGCAGGATGTCCCGGATGATGGTCGCTCTGGCCGCCATCGGGGTGATTGCCCTGTCCGCCGCTGTTCTGGTCCGGCCGGTCCATGCCGCCGGCGACAAGGCCACCATCTGCCATGCCACCAGTGGCGTGAATGAGTTCGTGGTCATCACGATCGACGAGGGCGCCTCCGCCTTCCCGCACCTCGACTCCAACGGCAGCCCGCTCAACGGGCACGAGCAGGACTTCCTGCTCGCGGGCGAGGCCACGGTCGAGGATTGCCAGGCGGCTGCGAAGCCGACCCCGACTCCGACCCCAACTCCGACTCCGACCCCAACTCCGACCCCAACTCCGACTCCGACCCCAACTCCGACTCCGACCCCAACTCCGACTCCAACTCCGACTCCGACTCCAACTCCGACTCCAACTCCAACTCCTGAGATTGTGGTCTTGACCGGCACCGGGACCCCTGCGCCGAGCACTGAGATCGTGGTCTTGACCGGCACCGGGACCCCTGCGCCGAGCGTGGCCAACACCGCGCTCTCGCAGAACGGCGTCAGCCCGATCCCGACCATCGCCTTCAGCCTGATCCTGCTGGCCTCCCTCGCGACGCTCGCCTACGCGAATGTCAAGACGGTCCGCAGCCGCAGCTAGAGCCTGATACGGCGCAAGCCGTTCACTCGATGACGCAGCCCCTGGGAGACCGGGGGCTGCGTCACTTCCGACACGAAGATCCCACGGAGCCCGGACGACAGCGCTGGCCGACTCCGATTGATCCAGCCCCCCTGGCAGGGACGGGGTAAGGGTTCGCCCTTACCCCGTCTTCTGTTGTGTGGGGGGATCTGCTGCTAGATGAGGGCCAGCTCGCGACCGACCTTCTCAAAGGCCGCCAGGCAGGTCTCCAGCTCCTCGCGCGAATGCTCGGCGGTCACGATCGTCCGCACCCGGGAGCGATCGTCAGGGACGGTCGGGAAGCCGATGCCCTGGGCGAAGACCCCTTCCTCGAAGAGCCGATCGGAGAGCTTCATGGCCATCGCGCCGCTCCCCGCGATAACAGGGGTGATGGGCGTCTCAGAGTGACCGATGTCGAAGCCGAGCCGCGCCAGCCCAGCCTTGAAGAAGCGCGTGTTCAGCCACAGGCGTTCGAGCAGCTCAGGCTCCGTCTCCAGCACCTCGATGGCGGCGAGGCAGGCGGCGGCGACGGCCGGCGGGACCGACGTCGAGAAGAGGAACGGGCGGGCCCGATGGATCAACACCTCGCGCAGTGCCGTGCTGCCGGCGACGTAGCCGCCCAGCACGCCGATCGCCTTGGAGAGGGTGCCGATCTGGACGTGCACCCGGCCGTGCAGATCGAAATGGTCGATGCTGCCCCGCCCGTTGCGACCCAGCACCCCGGAGGCATGTGCATCGTCGACGTAGACGATCGCGTCGACCGCTTCGGCCGCCTCCACGATCTCCGGCAGGCGAGCGATGTCGCCGTCCATGCTGAAGACCCCATCGGTGATCACCAGCAGCGTGCGGTCGGCCCCGCCCGGGGCATCGCGGACGGCCCGCAGGGCGTCGCGCAGGCCATCCATGTCGGCGTGCGGGAAGACGCGGCGCTCCGCCTTGGTCAGCCGGATCCCGTCGATGATGCTGGCGTGGTTCAGGGCGTCCGAGACGATCACCGCGCCCTCGCCGGCCAGGATCGGGATGGCCCCGGTGTTGGCGGTGAAGCCGGACTGGAAGGTGAGGGTCGCCTCAACCTGCTTGAACTCGGCGAGGCGACGCTCCAGCTCCTCGTGCAGGCTCATGGTGCCGGCAATGGTGCGCACGGCGCCGGAGCCCGCGCCGAAGCGGCGCACCGCTTCGATGGCAGCGTCGCGCAGGCGGGGGTGGGTATTCAGCCCGAGGTAGTTGTTGCTCGACAGGGTGATCACCTCTCGGCCATCGATCATGCAGCGGCTGCGCTGCGCGCTCTGGACGACGCGCAGGCGCCGATACAGCCCCTTGGCCCGCAGGTCCTCGATCTCCGCCTCCAGGAAGGCGAGAGGATTGGCGGATCGGGCAGAACGGACGACATCGGTCATGGCAGGAGGACCACCTTTCCGGCGTGTCGGGAGGCGATCAGCTCAAAGCCGCGCTCCCAATCGGCGAGGTCGAAGCGATGGGTGATGATCGGCGTCACGTCCAGGGCGCCGGAGCGCAGGAGGGCCTGCGTGCGCTCCCAGGTGTCATAGATGCGGCGACCGTAGATGCCGAAGATGCGCAGCCCTTTCTGGATGACGAAGTCGGAGAGGTCGACGCGCACCGGCTCGCCGAAGATGCCGAGCAGGCTGATCCGCCCGCCCCGGGTGATCGCCCCCAGGGCCTGGTCGAGCGCCGCCTGGGCGCCGCTCATCTCGAGGACCACCTCGACCCCGTCGCCGCCGGTGGCAGAGGCAATCTGGGCCGCGGTGCCCGGATCGCGCGCGTCGAGCGCCAGGTGCGCGCCCATCCGCCGGGCAAGATCGAGCCGGTAGTCTTCGGTATCGGTGGCGATCACCAGGGCCGCGCCCGCGGCGCGCGCGATCCCGACCGAGCACAGGCCGATCGGTCCACAGCCGGTGACCAGCACCGTGCGCCCCTCGATGGGCTCGACGAAGGCGGCGTGGACGGCGTTGCCCATCGGCTCCTGCAGGGCCACCACCGCCGGATCGAGGCCATTGCTCTCGATCGCATTGGTCTCGGGGATGACCACGTACTCGGCGAATCCGCCGTCGACATGTGCGCCGATCACCTTGAGGTTGCGGCACAGGTGCATGTCTCCGCGCCGACACTGCGCGCAGGTCCAATCGACGATGTGGCTCTCGACGCCGACCAGGTCGCCCTCCCGCACCCGGGTCACGCCGCTGCCGCTGGCCACCACGCGCCCAGCCAGCTCATGGCCGAGGATGGTGGGCGGCTTCATGATCTCGCGCGCCCAGGGATCCCAGGAAAAGAGGTGGTAGTCGGTGCCGCAGATGCTGGCGGCCTCCATCTTGAGCAGCACCTCGCCGGGTCCCGGCACCGGAATCGGCCGCTGCACGAGCTCCAGCCCCGGCCCGGGTCTGGTCTTGGCCAGCGCCCGCATCGTGCGCGCCGGAGCCACGACGGCGGTCATCGAAGCTCACCCACGCCCGCGGCGGTCGTATGATCCTCGATGCGCGGCAGCTCATCCACGATGCGATTCTCCAGCGCGCCAATCCCCTCGATCTCGCAGCGCATCCGGTCACCGGCCACGAGATAGCGGGGCGGATCGTGGAAGTGTCCGACCCCGGCCGGCGTGCCGGTGGCGATCACGTCGCCCGCCTCCAGGGTGATGGTCCGCGACACAAAGGCGATCAACGTGGCCAGATCGAAGACCATTTCGGCGGTGGTCGAGTCCTGCCAGGTCTCCCCGTTGACCGCGGATCGCACACGCAGTCCGGAGGCATCCCCGAGCTCGTCGGCGGTGACCACCACGGGTCCCAGCGGGGCGAATCCATCCGAACCCTTGGCGCGCAGCCATTGCCGATCCTCGCGCTGCAGGTCGCGCATGGTGACGTCGTTGAGCACCGTGTAGCCGAAGACCGATGCCAGCGCCTCTCCCCGCCCGACGTGGCTCGTACGCCGCCCCATCACCACCGCCAGCTCGCACTCCAGGTCGAGCTTCTCGGTGGCGCGTGGCCGTATCACCGGCTGTCCGGGATCGGCCACCGCGTTGGCGAACTTGGCAAACAGCATGGGATAGGCGGGCGGCTCGACCGACTGCTCGCGGCAATGGTCGTGGTAGTTGAGGCCGATGCACACGATCTTCCCGGGGCGACTCAGCGGAGCGCGCAACGACACGCTGGCGGGATCGATCAGCTCTCCGTGATCCTGGTCGGTCACGTGGCGTCCGGCGGTCAGCAGCTCGCCGATCTCGCGCGCGCCGGTCGAGGCTGTCAGGTCACGAATGCCATCGTCGGTGAGCAGCCCCAGGCGTGTTGGGGTCGGTGAGGGGCCGGCGTCGCGCGGAGCATAGGCCAGCAGCTGCACGCAGCCAGTATACGGAGCGCCGCCCCCGCTGACGGCATCGCGACAAAGGTCCGGAAGGGTCAGTCCTCGCTGAAGTAGGCGCGCGACGATGGGCGCAGCAGCAGGATGACCAGGACAAGGGTGATGGCGAGCCCGATCGGCACGAAGAGACCTTGCCAGCCGGCCGCTGCAGCCGGCGGAAAGCGGAGCAGGATCGGCGGCAGCCCCGCCAGGATCGGTGCCGCCAGGACGGCGATCCCAATGGCGAAGCGGTATGCGATTCGCTTGCGCTGCATCGCCACCGTGATCCCGAACAGGACGGCGGCCAGCTCGAGCATCATGAAGATGCCGAGCAGGCTGAACGGAGCTTTCTCGCTGAAATCGACGAACTCGATGATGCGGGGCAGGAGCAAGCCGGTGAAGGCCAGCAGGATGAAGGCCCACCCGAACCAGAGGCGTACCCCGAACGGCATCGGCGGGCGCTCAGTCTCTGACGGCTGGGGCGCAATCGGGGGCGGGTCCACACTCATCCGGCCGATCGTAGCAGCGTCGGACGGAATGCCGGCCGCTCGCTTACCATGGCCGGCGGGCGTAACGCGCAACGCTCGACGAATCTTCGCGACCTGAGTGGTGCTGTGACCGTCCAATCCGCAATTCGGATCCTGATCGCCGACGACCACGAGGTTGTCCGGATAGGGCTTTCTGCCCTGCTCGATCGCCAGGTCGATATGGCAGTGATCGGCGCGGCATCATCCGGCGACGAGGCGGTCGAACTGGCACGCGAGCTGCACCCCGACGTGGTGCTGCTCGACGTGCGCATGGCGAATGGATCGGGCAACGACGCCTGCCGCACGATCACCGCGGAGAGCCCCGAGACGCCGGTGGTAATGCTGTCCGGATACCGCGACGACGAGAGCCTGTTCGGGGCGATCAACGCGGGCGCTTCCGGCTACCTGATGAAACGCGTGCGCGGCGAAGAGCTGGCGGACGCCATTCGGACCGTGGTTGGGGGCCGATCGACGTTGGATCCGGCGGTCACCGCGGCGGTGCTCGAGCGACTTCGGGCCGCCGCTCGTTCGGAGCAGAGCGGGGTATTTCGCGACCTGACCGAGCGGGAACGTCGGGTCCTCGCCCAGGTGGCCTTGGGCAAGTCCAACCGGGAGATCGCCGGTGCCCTGGAGCTGGCCGAGAAGACGGTCCGCAACTACGTGAGCAACATCCTCGCCAAGCTCGCGCTGACGAGCCGAGCCCAGGCAGCCACCTTCGCATTTCGCAATCGGCTGGCAGAGCTCGACCGCCTCGCGCATGACTGACCGTCGGGTCCTTGCGTTGCTGGTCGGGCTCACCCTCTCGGCGTGCGCGACCTCGCCGTCGCCGAGCCAGAGTGCCATCCCGTCGGTGACGGCCACCGCGGCGGCGACAGGCACCCCCACGCCACTTCCATCGCCGACACCCGAGCCGCCGCTCTCGTTAGCGCTCCCGCACACGGGGGATGTGCGATTGGTCAAGTTCACCGTCAAGGGCCAGTCCGACCTGACCGCAACCACCTCGGGTCACCTGGTGGTGAAGGTCACCAACCTGTCCGATACCGTGGTCTCGGAGCTCGTGCTGCGCTGGCCAACCGCCCTGAAGGAGATCATCTTCCTCGCGCCCTTTCAGCCGTCCGCCACCCGCATCGCGGAGGGTCGCTTCAGGCCGCTCTACCAGGAGTGGACGAAGTGGGTCGAGGGGCCCGGAGAGCGGGGCGAGCCGGCAGGCACCACTTCGCTTGGCTGGGGTCCGCTGCTTCCGGGCGCAACCATCACCATCACCCTGGTCGCCAACCGGATCGCCATTCAGCCGAGTGCCTTCGACCTCCAGGTGCTGGCGGGCGAGGCCATCCTGATTAGCGACGCCGGTCAGCCGGCTGAGCAGCGCGTCGAGCTCCCGTAGGCGACCGATGCGAGCCCTCCTCCCCCCCTGGACCGATCCCGACCCGGAGCTGCACGCGCGCTTCGGGGAGATCTTCGACCCCGAACGCAAGGTGCTCGCCGCGCTGGAGCGGATCGTGCCGCTCTCCGGCAAGCGGATCGCCGACGTGGGCACCGGGATCGGCCATTACCCCATGCTGCTGGCTCGCCGGACGGGGCGCACCTACGGCGTCGAGTCGGACGCAGCGTTGCTGGCGGTGGCCCGCAGCCGGGCAGACGCGGCGCATCAGCCCAACCTGCGCATCGTGGCGGGCACCCCGGAGGCGCTGCCCCTCCACGACAAAGCGGTCGATATCGTGCTGTCGGGGCTGATCGAGCCCGACGATGGATCGCTCCCCGCCATCGCCGAGGCGATGCGCGTCCTGCGCCCGGGTGGGCGCCTGGTGGTGATCGGCTACTACGGCCGCGACGAGATGGCCGGCCTGCTGGAGCCCGAGGTGGTGGCGCATGCCGCCGAAGCGACCAGGCGGCGCACCGGCTGGTGGCTGCGCCACGGCTTCAAGATCAAGGTCGTCCATGCGCGCCTGGATCTGTCCGATCCAGTCGCCACCCAGGACCTGTTGCCGCGCCTCTACGGCGACCGCGGCCGAGCGTTTCTCATGGGGCCGCATCCACCCTCCCTGACCATTCGACTGGGCCTCTTCCACCGGGCCAGAGAAGCCTGACTTCCGGCCTGCGGGAAGATGCAGAACGGCGTTGCGGGCCGATCACGCGGCATCTATGCTTCGGCCGTCGACGGCCAGGCTCTTCTCCCCCCGGAGCCTGGCCTTCGGCATGCCCGGCGACTGAACGGTGCCATAATGGCCCGGCATTCCCCGCGCTGATCAAGGTCGCCCGCGCGTTCGCCGGGGCGCAGTATCTCTACCCGGAGGCCCAAGGCTGAAGATGGCCACCAGCACCCCGATGAAGATCACCTACGCCACCCTGTCGGCCGATAACGAAGAGCTGCAATCCGCCTTTGACGCGGCGGTCGAGCGGGTTCGCGGCGAGCTCGGTCGTTCGTACCCGATGCTCATCGGCAACGAGCAGCGGAGCGGCGCCACCGAGTTCGAGGATCGCTCGCCGATCGACACCTCGATCGTCGTCTCGCGCTTCCCGGTCGGCACCGCCCAGGACGTCCGCGACGCTGTCGCCGCGGCGCGCGCCGCCTTCCCGGGCTGGCGCGACCTCGGCTGGCGCAAGCGCCTGGAGCTGATCCGCAAGGCGGCCGATCTCATCAGCCAGCGACAGTTTGACTACGCGGCGCTGATGAGCTTCGAGGTCGGCAAGAACCGCCTCGAGGCGCTGGGCGACGTGGAGGAGACGGCCGACCTGCTGCGCTACTACGCGGACTCGATGGAGCAGGCCGACGGCTTCGTGAAGCCGATGGGGTCGCTTTCGCCGGCGGAGCACACCCGCAGCATCCTCAAGCCGCACGGCGTGTGGGCGGTCATCTCGCCCTTCAACTTCCCGATGGCCCTGGCGGGCGGACCCGCAGCCGGTGCGCTGATCGCGGGCAACACGGTCGTCATCAAACCCTCATCGGACGCCCCGCTGATGGCCTACAAGTTCTGCGAGGCGCTGCGCGACGCCGGGATCCCGCCGGGGGTGGTCAACCTGGTCACCGGGCCGGGCGAGACGGTCGGCGCGGAGCTGCAGCAGAACTCTGACATCGACGGGATGGTGTTCACCGGTTCGTACGAGGTCGGGATGCGGCTGTACACCGGGTTCACGCGCGATTACCCGCGCCCGATCATCACCGAGATGGGCGGCAAGAACCCCTCGATCGTGACCACCAGCGCCGATCTCGACGAGGCGGCAGAGGGGGTCATGCGCTCCGCCTTCGGCTTCGACGGTCAGAAGTGCAGCGCCAACAGCCGCGTCTACGTCGAGCGATCGGTCGCGCGTGAGTTCGTCGACCGCCTGGTCGAAAAGACCGCCACGATCCAGATCGGGGATCCCACCCAGCGCCAGAACTGGATGGGCCCGGTCATCAACGAGCGCTCCCTGCACAAGTTCACCGATGCCGTTGAAGAGGCGAAGCGCGACGGAGGGCGGATCGAGATCGGCGGAGCGGTGCGCGACGACCCAGGCACCAAGCGTGGCCACTTCCCGTCGCCCACGGTGGTGACCGGCCTGCCGACATCCCATCGCCTGTTCCGCGACGAGCTGTTCGTGCCCTTCATCGTCGTCGGCGAGGTCGACTCGCTCGACGAGGCGCTGCAGCTCTCCAACGCGACCGCCTACGGCCTGACGGCCGGCATCTTCAGCCACGATGACGCGCAGATCCGCCAGTTCCTGGACACCATCCAGGCGGGCGTGGTGTACGTCAACCGGCGGGCCGGCGCAACGACCGGCGCCTGGCCGGGGATCCAGTCCTTTGGCGGCTGGAAGGGCTCCGGCTCATCGGGCAAGAGCGGGCTCGGCCCGTACTACGTGCATGCAGTTCCTGCGTGAGCAGTCACAGACAGTGATGGGCCAGGAACCGCCGCCCGCATGACGGACCTCGAGCTCGGCGGGGAGGAAGACGGGGTCCTCGCGCCGGTCGTCGACCCCAGTGGCTGGTTCAGCGTGCAGCTGCGCTACGCCTACCTGGTCGGAGAGACGCCGACCATGATCGAGGACCGCGTGGTGCTGATCGACGGCGAGGACGAGGAGACCGCCCTGGGCCGGGCGATCGAGGTCGCCGAGGAGTACGAAGACGAGTTCGAGACCGATGCCGGCGAGAGCGGCGTGATCCGCTTCGAGGGGATCGTGGCGCTCAAGGAGCTCGACGATCCGCCTGCCGCCGGGACCGAGGTCTGGCACGAGTTCATGGCACCGCCCGGCCTGCAGACCGATGCCGGAGATGAGCCGCTCCCCATGGTGCGGCCGGCCGAGATGGCCTTCCCCCGCGCCCACGACGACTGATGCCCTGGCGGAGCCTGGCCTATCGGGCCGGCCGTCCGCTCCTCTTCCGCTTCGAGCCGGAGCGGATCCACCGCCTGACGATCGACGCACTGCGGATCGCCGGTGAGAATTCGATCGGCCGATGGGTGGCGGGCTGGCTGGGCGGCGTGCCCGCCGACAAGGAGCCGGCGGAGGTGGCGGGCCTGCGCTTTCGCAACCGGATCGGGGTGGGGGCCGGATTCGACAAGGACGGCATCGCGCTGCGTGGCTGGGCCGCGCTGGGACTCGGCTTCGCCGAGGTTGGCACCATCACCCCGCTCCCCCAAGAGGGCAATCCGCGGCCCCGGCTCTTCCGCCTGCCGGCCGACGCAGCCCTCGTCAACCGGCTCGGTTTCAACAATGCCGGAGCCGCAGCGGTGGCGCGCAACGTGATGCTCGCCCGGCGTCATCTGCCCGAGGGCTTCGTGGTGGGGGTCAACCTCGGCCCGAATCGCGACACCCCCAAGGCGGGCGTGCTCGACGACTACCTGGCGGCGGAGCGCCTGGCCGGCCCCGTCGCCGATTATCTGGCCATCAACGTCAGCTCACCGAATACCCCCGGCCTGCGGGCCCTGCAGGCTCCGACACGCCTTGTCCGACTCGTCGAGGCGCTGGCCGAGGCCGGCGAACAGCGGCGTCACCGACGGCCCCTCTTCGTGAAGCTCGCCCCTGACCTGGACGAGGCCGATCGCGCGGCGATCATCGCGGCATTGCTCGGGACTCCGGTCGCCGGCCTGATCCTGTCGAACAGCACTCTCGAACGCGAATCGCTGACCTCACCGGCGGAGCTGTCCGGCCAGGTCGGTGGCCTGTCAGGAGCGCCGCTCCTGGCTCGCACCGTGGCAGCCGTCAGGCAGGCGCGAGAGGTGGCCGGCGATCGGCTGGCGATCATCGCATCGGGCGGAATTGCCTGCGCTGAGGACGCGGTGGCGGTGCGCGGCGCGGGCGCCGACCTGCTGCAGCTGTGGACCGGCCTGGTCTATCGCGGCCCGGGGCTGATCGGCGAGGCAGCGAAGGCGGTACGATAGGGTTCCATCTAGCCAAGGGCGCGGGCAGGACGCGCCGCTCCGTTCGGAGTGCTTGGTACCGATGACCCTTGAAGCCAGCCCTTCCTCCGCGGCTGCTCGCATGACGGCGCCGCAGATCATCACTGAGCTACCCGGACCGCGAGCGCGCGCCATGATCGCCCGGGACAACGCGGTGGTCAGCCCCAGCCTGACGCGCGCCTATCCACTCGTCGCCGACACCGGCAGCGGGTACGTGGTGACCGATGTCGACGGCAACCGCTTCCTGGACTTCGCGGCGGGGATCGCGGTCTGCTCCACCGGCCACGGACATCCACAGGTGGTCGCCGCCATCAAGGAGCAGGCCGATCGGTTGATCCACATCGCGGCCACCGATTTCTACGAGCCGCGCTACCTGGAGCTGAGCGAGCACCTGGCGCGGATCGCCCCATTCGACGAGCCGGCGCGCGTCTTCCTCACCAATTCGGGGACGGAGGCGGTCGAGGGCGCCATCAAGCTGGCGCGCTACCACACTCATCGGCCTGGCCTGATCGCGTTCGAGGGAGCCTTCCACGGCCGGACGATGGGGGCACTGTCGCTCACCAACAGCAAGATCAAGCAGCGAGCCGGCTTCGGGCCGCTCCTGCCGATGGTGCATCACGCCCCGTTCCCCAGGGTCCGAGCCTGGCGCGAAGGGAGTGGCGGCGACGGCAGCGCTGAGCTCGAAGTGCTGCGCCGCAGCATCCTCGGCCGCCTCATCGCCCCGCGCGACGTGGCCGCCATCGTGATCGAGCCGATCCAGGGCGAAGGCGGCTATTTCCCGGCGCCCGCCGCCTTTCTGCGCGGCCTGCGGGAGATCTGCGACGAGCACGGCATCATGCTCGTCGCCGACGAGATCCAGTCCGGCATGGGCCGCACCGGGCGCTGGTGGGCAATCGAGCACGCCGGAGTGGAGCCGGACATCGTGACCACGGCCAAGGGGATCGCCTCCGGGATGCCGCTGGGCGCCTTCATCGCCCGTGACTCGGTGATGTCCTGGCCGGCCGGCGCGCACGGCTCGACTTTCGCGGGCAACCCGGTCTGCGCCTCCGCTGGCATCGCCACCCTGAAGCTGATCGAGGGCGGGCTGATGGAGAACGCCGCGCGCATGGGCGCTCGGCTGCGAGCCGGCGTCGAGCGGGTCGCCGACGAGCACGGCGCGGTGCGGGATGTGCGCGGGGTCGGCCTGATGATCGGCGTGGAGTTCGCGAGCCACGAGGCGGCCAACGCCGTCGAGCAGGCGGCCTTCGAGCGCGGGCTCCTGGTGCTCGAGTGCGGCGAGGCCACCATTCGGCTCTGTCCACCGCTGATGATCGACGAAGCGGCGGTCGATACCGCCGTGGCGATCTTCGGCGAGGCGATGGCGGCCGCCGTCCGGCCGACCGAGGGGATGGACGAGACCGGGGGATGAGCCGGGTCCTGGGCACCGGGGCCAAGGTCGTGCCGCTGGCCGAGGCGATTGCCGCTTACCTGCACGACGGCGACACGCTGGCGATCGAGGGCTTCACCCATCTCATCAGCTTCGCCGCCGCGCACGAGATCATTCGCCAGGGCCGCCGCGGGCTGACCCTGGCGCGGCTCACCCCGGACCTGGTCTACGACCAGATGGTGGCCGCCGGATGTGCGGATCGGCTCATCTTCTCCTGGCTCGGCAACCCCGGGGTCGGGTCGCTGCATGCCATCCGCCACGCGATCGAGGCAGGAACCCTCGCGATCGAGGAATACAGCCACCACGGGATGGTGGCGCGCTACGCGGCCGGCGCCAGCCGCCTCCCCTTCTTTCCGATTCGCTCCTACGACGGGAGCGACCTGGAGTCGGTGAATCCAGCCATCCGACGGGTCGCTTCGCCCTACGACGGCGAGCAGATCGCGGTCGTGCCGCCGCTCCATCCCGATCTCACGATCATCCACGCGCAACGGGCCGATGCAGCCGGCAACGTGCAGGCCTGGGGCATCGTGGGGGTCCAGCGCGAGGCGGCACTGGCTGCCAAACGGGTGGTTGCCGTGGTCGAGGAGCTGGTCGATGAATCGGTGATCCGCTCCGATCCGGACCGCACGCTGCTGCCCGGCATGGTCGTCGACGCGGTCTGCGTCGAGCCGTGGGGGGCGCACCCCTCGTTCGCGCAGGGCCATTACGACCGCGACAACCGCTTCTACCGCGACTGGGACGCGATCAGCCGCGACCCGGCCGGCCTGGAGCTCTGGCTGGACGAGTGGGTGCGTGGCGTGGCCTCGCGGGCTGAGTACCTCGAACGACTCGGCCCCGAGCGGCTGGCCTCGCTCCGGCCTGCGCCCCTCCCCTCCGGCTCGGTCGACTACGGCAGCTACCGATGACGGCCGGCGCGGAGGAGCTGATCATCGCGGCCGCCGCCGCCGAGCTGGCAGGGGTCCGCAGCGTGTTCGTGGGGATCGGGTTGCCCAACGCCGCTGCCAACCTGGCGCGCCATACCGTGGCGCCGGAGCTCGAGCTGATCTACGAGGCCGGCGTGATCGGCGCGCGGCCGGCGCGGCTGCCCGACAGCATCGGCGATCCTGCCCTCGTTTCGGGGGCGGCCGCCACCCTGAGCATGCGCGACCTGTTCGGCGGCTTCCTGCAGGGCGGTCGCATCGAGGTCGGCATGCTGGGCGCGGCGCAGATCGACCGCTGGGGCAACCTGAATACGACCGTGATCGGACCCTACGCGCGGCCGACCGTCCGGCTGCCCGGCTCGGGGGGTGCGTGCGAGATCGCCCTCAATGCTCAGCGCGTGGTCGTGGTGATGAACCAGTCGCTGCGCTCCTTCGTTGAGCAGATCGACTTCGTGACCTCGCCGGGGCACCGCCGGCCCGACGGCAGCGGAGGTCGTCCGTCGTGGGCCGGGGCCGGCCCGACGGCGGTGGTCACCCAGCTGGCCCTCTACCACTTCGGTCCCGACGGCCAGATGGAGCTCGCCGGCCTGCAGCCCGGCGTCGACGAGGCCACGGTGGATGCCGCCACCAGCTGGCCGATGCGCCGCGCAGCATCGCTCACGCTCTTGCCGAGGCCATCGGCCACAACCCTGGCCGAGATCCAGCGGCTCATCGGCTAACGTCCCGTCCAAGCCAGACATTGCGACCGCTCGGGGATGACCGACGGCCCTTGGCGAGCCCCGGTGCACGGCTCGATCATCGGGTTGCATACGGAGCGAATGACCGATGGACCCCTCCTTGGATGGTACGCCCAGCGTCCCCCGCCAACGGACGCTGGTATGGATTGACTCACGGCAGGCCGTGATCGTCCGCTGGGATGGGGCGGCCAGGTTCATCCGCATCGAGAGCGACGTGCCCGCCCACCATCGTTCGACCGGTCACGTGGCCCACAATCCGTTGATCCGGCAGGGCGGCGGAGGGGTCCGGCAGGAGGCCGGGGAGCGGCATCGGCTGGAGCACCTGCATCGGTTCATCTCGCAGGTCGAGGCACGCCTGGCGCCCGAAGACGAGATCGAGATCCTGGGCCCGGGCACCGTGCGGGAGCGGTTGGCGCATCTCGTCGAAACGAACGATCAGCATCGCGGTCGACCACGCCACGTCTGCACCCACTCCACCGGTCCGCTGACCGAAGCCCAGCTGGTGGCGCTGGTGCGTGAGGCTGCCGGCGATCCGCCGCGCCGCGGTCGCGAGGGGTCGCCCGGCTACTCCTAGATCGCGCGGTTGGCGAGGCGCAGGGCGAGGCCCGTCCAGGCGACCAGGTTGCCCAACTGCGTCGAGTTGAGTCGATCGCAGGCCCAGCTCCAGTGAATGGCGACCATCTCTCCGGGCGCGATGTCGTCGACGAAGCCGCGGCCATCAAGCCAGCGGGTGATTGTCTCGAGGCGCGGAGATCCAAGTCGCAGCTTGCCGTCGATCAGCTCAACCGGCACCGCCGAGACCACCAGCGCGTCACCGGAGACCGCCTCCACGCGTCCCCACCGGATCCGGCACGCGTCGATGGTGGCCAGCAGGTCGCTTGTCGCGCCACCGCGCAGCAGCCCGACGCGCGGGAAGATCTCCAGCACATGGAAGGCATGCATCGGGCGAGCGCCACCGGCCAGCGAGGCCTCCAGCCAGCGCCAGGAGGAGGGCGTCAGGCGCGCGCGAAACCGCTCTGCGACTGACCGCTGGAGTTTCGCCGGGCGGACCGCCTCGGTCAGGCCGTTGCCGAGCCAATACGCTTCGACCACCGACCGGTCGAGCGGATCCGCGACGCCGTTGGCAGCCGCAATCAGCTCGAGGTAGGGATAGGCGCCTTCAAAGCCGCGAGCCAGGGCCCGCAGGCCGCCATCGTCGATCCCTGCGGCCGCGTACTCGAGGAGGGCCGTCGAGTCGTCCGGTCCGCAATAGCCGAGCCGGTTCGGACCGAAGGCGTACCGCCCGAAGAGGACCGGGCCGGGCGGGGTGCTCGACGACCCGAGCAGGGTGTCAGGCGCCGCTCTGATCGCCATTGATACTCCCGGCCGGGTGGGACCGCAGGCCGGCACCGCGCAGGAACCAGGCCGCCAGGCCGCCGGCCGCGGCCAGTATCACGAGCTGCCCGGTCAGCGGCAATGGCGCCGGGATGGTGCCACTGGTGGCCGCCTGCAGCAGTGCGGTGATCGGTGCGCCAAGCGTCAGCACCGCGGCCACGACCGTGGCTGGCGCGCGCTTCAGCGCCGCGTACCAGGTCGCCACGTAGCCTGCCAGCAGAAGCCCGGTGCCGAGCACCCAGGCCCACTGGGCGGCACCGAGGGCGGTGATCAGTCCTAGCCGCCCGCTGAACGCCAGGTAGCCGATGAGGATGATCAATCCGAAACCCATCCGAGCTGCGCCGGCGGTCAGCGACGGAACGGAGGCCAGGAGCCGCCGAGCGAACACCGTCTCGATTGCCCAGAAGCCGGTCGCCAGCGCGATCAGCGACTCTCCGCCACCCCAGGCCACTCCGGCGGGCGGCTGGATCATGAGCTGTGCTGCAAGCAGCACGCCGAGGGCGCCAAGGACCCACGGGCCAATCCGCTCACGGAGGAAGACCACCGCCAACAGCGCCACCCAGATGAAGAGGGTCTTGTGAATGACCGCGGCGGCGGGGGCGCTGGCCCCGGCCAGGCCGTTGAAGAAGAGCACGAACGGAATGCTGCCGCCGATCATGCCGAGCGCGAGCAGGCCGAGCCAGCGCCGCGAGCCGAGCCCGCGCGGCAGGCCACCCACCGCGGCAGCGGCACCGAGCAGCACGACGGCCGCGACCCCGTTCTTCAGCGTGGTGAACAGGGTTGCATCGGGGAATTGGCGGACCGCCTGGCTGTTGAGGAAGACGGCGACACCGCTGATCAACGCCGTCCCCAGGGCAAAGCTGACGCCGATCGCCATCGGCCGGCCGCGCACCTTCATTCCCACCTTCATGCCTCCTCTCGGTATGCCTCGCGCACGGCCAGCATCTGCCGCGTCGCCTCTTCATCGCTGATCCGCTCCAGGATCGTGCCCGCCCCCACCACCACCCAGTCACCGACCGCGGTGTCGGGCCGTACCAGGGTCGAGGCGCGCCGTTCGCGTCCACCGAGCAGCACCGTCGCGCCATCCGCGTCGACGGCGATGACCCGTGCCGGCGCAATCAGGCACATGGCTCGGTCTCCGGCGCGGGAGCTTCCAATGTCAGGGCGACCAGGCGCTTGACCAGCTCCTCAAGATGGCTGGCAACGGCCGCCGACGGCGAACCTCCTACCGCGAATGACTCGCCGCCGATCCCCAGGAACCAATCCTGCGGGCCGATGCCGCCCAGCGCTGCGGCCAGCCCCACCGCTCCGCCGACGCTCAGCGCATGCGTCGAAGTGACCGGCAGCGAAGCCTCCAGCGCCGGGAGCTCGGCGAGCGGCAGCTCCAGGATCGATCCGGCGGGGACGCCCCGAACACAGTCGACCACCACCGTACGCGACCCCGGCGAACCGAGCAGGTGCTCGGCAGACAGCTGTCCGATCTCTTCGACGCATGCCGCCCGGCGCGCGGCGGCGGGAAGGCGGCGGACCGCCAGCAGCGCCGCGGCATCGTCGCCTCGATCGATCGCTCCGCAGGCCAGGATGCGAACGCTGGCGCTCATTCGGGGCGCTCGACCCGCAGCTGGAGGAAGTGGGTGGCGCACGAGATGCACGGATCGTAGGACCGGATCAGCTGCTCCAGGCGCAGGGTGGCCTCGGCGTGCGGCAGGTCCAGCACCGCGGGTGCGAAGAGGGCCAGATCGTGCTCGATAGCGGCCTGGTTCTGGCTGGTCGGCGGCACGATCTGGGCATGCTCGACCGCTCCGGTCGCGTCGACCTGGTAGCGTTGGAAGAGGAGCCCGCGGGGCGCTTCGGTCGCCCAGGCGGCCGTCCCGGCGCGCGGCTCCCACGGTTCGGCAGGACGCGCCGGCGGTGCGTAGCGGTCCACGATGTCGGCCGCCACGGCGACTGCGTGCAGCAGCTCCACCGCGCGCGAGACAATGCTCAGGAAGACGTTGCGGCGCAGGGCGTCAGGCGTCAGACCGGTCGCCGCCAGGGCCGCCTGCGCCGTGGGGTGCAGCCGATCCACGGAGAGGGCCAGCCGAGCGGTCGGCCCGAGCAGGTATGGGACACCATCGGCGGCGCGGGCCTGCAGCGCATTGGACCACGGAACCTGCACCTCCTCGAATGCCTGCCCCCAGTCTCCGGTCGCAAGGTCGATCCCATCGTTCGATACGATCCGCCCCTCGTTCATCGGGTATTCGCTCTTGTGGCGCAGCGCGACGAGGCGCGGCTCACGGTCGAACGACGGCGTGTCGAGCCCGGCGACCCAGCTGACCGTCTCCTGCGCCGCAGCGATCGCGTCGGCGAGAAGTGGGCGCAGCGGCTCGAGCTCGGCGCGGCGTGGCGCGCGCGAGAAGCCGCCCACCTTGACGCTGACCGGATGAATGGCTCGCCCGCCCACGATCCCCACGATCCGGTTGCCGAGCTGCTTCAGTCGGAGGCCGCGCTCGACCACGGCGCGGTGATCGCGCGCCATCTCCAGGGCGCTCGGATATCCCAGGTAGTCAGGCGCGTGGAGCAGGTAGATGTGCAGCGCGTGGCTCTCGATCCATTCGCCGCAGTAGAGCAATCGACGGAGCATGCGGACCGCGGGGTCGATCGGCACCTCGAAGAGGCTCTCGAAGGCGTGCACCGCGGACATCTGGTAGGCCACCGGACAGATGCCGCAGATGCGCGACACGATGTCGAGCACCTCGTCGGGCGTGCGGCCCACCACCAGCCGCTCGAAGTAGCGGGGCGCTTCGAAGATGCGCAGCTGGGCGGCGACGCTGCCATCGGCGGCCACCTTGAGGTCGAGCGACCCTTCGCCCTCCACGCGGGTCAGCTGCGCGACCTCGAAATGCAGCTGGTCGGTGGCCATCAGTCAGAGTCCTCGCCCGTGGTCACGGGCGGCTGGAAGATGGCCATCGCCCGGGCGCTCGCCTCACGAAACGGCAGCGCGTACCCGGTGAAGCCCGCGAACAGGCGATCCACCGTGCCGCTCGGCCGATCGGCTCCGAGCCAGGCGGAGAGGCTGCCCGTATTGGCCGCCTCGCGCGGGCCGAAGCACGCGTAGCAGCCGCGCGCATAGCCCGGGCAGAGGGCGCCACAGCCGGTCTGGGTGACCGGTCCCAGGCACGGCATCCCGCCGGCCACCAGCACGCAGACCCTGCCAAGGCGCTTGCACTCGAGGCAGACCGCCTCGTCGGGCAGCTGCGGCCGGCGTCCGACGCGCAGAGCGGTCAGCAGCTCCAGCAGCTGGTGGCGGTCGATCGGGCAGCCGCGCAGCTCGGCGTCAACGTTGACGTGATCGGCGACCGGGGTGGCGGCCGCCAGCGACTCGATCAGCTCAGGCTGCGGATAGACCGATGCGCGCCATTCGGGCTCGTTGCCGAAGTTGCGCAGCGCCTGGATCCCGCCGGCCGTCGCGCATGCGCCGATGGTCACCAGCAGCTTGGAGCGCTCGCGCAGCTTCTGGATCCGCTCGGCCTGCTCGGGGGTGCTCACCGAACCCTCCACCAGGAGCAGGTCATACGGCCCGTCCGAGCGCCGCGAGGTCGCCTCGGGAAACTCGACCAGGTCGAAGCGGGCGCCGATCGCCAGCAGCTCGTCCTCCAGGTCGAGCAGGGTCAGCTGGCAGCCGTCGCACGAGGCCAGCTTGACCACACCGACCCGCGGCAGTCGGGTCTCGCTCATCAGATCCCCTCGCGGGCGAACAGGTCGCCCAGCTCGGACAGTGCGAAGACCGGTCCGTCGCGGCAGACGAAGAAGGGGCCCATCTGGCAATGCCCGCACAGGCCGATACCGCATTCCATGTGTCGCTCCAGCGACACGAAGACGCGTTCCGGCGCGACCCCACGGTCGCGAAGCACGGTGGCGACGTTCTGCATCATGCGTTCCGGCCCGCACACGAAGGCCACCGTCGGCCGTGAGCTGAAGTCGCGCTGGTCGAGCAGCTGCGTGACCACCCCGACCCGCCCTGTCCAGCCCGGGCCAGAGCGGTCGACGATCTGCGCCACCTCTATTCCGCCTTCCGCCAAGGCGCTGAGCTCGTCGACGAAGAGCCGGTCGGCTGGCGTTCGGGCGCCGTACGCCAGCAGCACCGAACCGTAGCGCTGGCGTTCGGCCAGGATCGCGTCCATCAACGGCCGCAGCGGAGCGAGGCCGATCCCGCCCGCGGCGATCACCACGTCCCGACCGACGGCACGCTCCAGCGGCCACGGCCGGCCCAGCGGCCCGCGCAGGCCGATCTGCGCCCCGATCGGCTCGCTGAGCAGCGCCCGGCTGGCCGGCCCAGCTGCGCGAACCGTCAGCAGCAGCTGGTCGGTGCTGTAGCGGGACACCGAGATCGGGAAGGCCGGGAATCCGGGCTGGGCGACCATCACGAATTGTCCCGGCAGGCCCGCCAGCAGCGCGGGATCGCGCGGCACAAGGCGCAGCGTGGAGGTGTCGGCGGTCTCGTTCCGGAGCGCGCCCAGGGTGGCGACATCGAAACGCCCCGGCGTGGCGGCTGCCGGTCGGGTCGCCCCCCGCTCGGGAGGCACGGCCGGGGGGGCAATCACGGCCAGCTCCTCGCGGACATCGATCCCCACCGGGCACCAGGTCACGCAGCGTCCGCACCCGACACAGCCGTAGCTGCCGAACTGATCGACCCAGGTGGCGAACTTGTGGGTCAGCCACTGCCGATATCGGTCCGAGCGTCGCGGCCGGAAGTTGCCGCCAGCCACCTGTGCGAAGCCCACCGTGAAGCACGAGTCCCATACCCGCTCGGCCACCGTGACCGTCCCATCCAGGTCGGAGCGCAGCGACGTGCTGGTGCAGAAGCAGGTGGGGCAGACCATGGTGCAGTTGGCGCAGGCCAGACAGCGATCCGCCACCTGTCCCCAGCGCGGGTTGTCCAGCTGGTCCATCAGCCGATTGCGGAGGCCGTCCAGGGCGACCGCATCCCCGGTCGCCGCCCGCACTTCGGCCACTGCCCCCGCCGCCGAGGCCTCTTCGGCCGCCGTCGCGCGCCGCGTCGGCAGGCGCGCCAGGAGGCGCGCTCCATCCGCGCTGGCGGATGTAACGAGGAAGCCATCTTCGAGCTCGGTCAGGGCAAGATCGTGCCCGTCACGCACCTCTGGTCCGGTTCCCATCGAGGCGCAGAAGCAGGTGGAGGCGGCTCGCGTGCACTGCACCGCCACCACCAGGGCGCCGTCGCGGCGCGCCCGATAGTCCTCGTCGACGAATGCGCCTCCAGCCAGCACCCTGTCGTGGATCCGCAGCGCCGCCAGCTCACAGGCGCGGACCCCCAGGAAGGCGAACCGGGGCGGATCGGGGGTCGTCGCGCCAAACGCGGCAGTGCCATCGGGGTTCCGCCGGGCGCTCGCCATGGCCTGGCGCGGCGGGAAGGTGAACTGCTTCCAGCTCATCGGGCCGTTCACCACGTCGAAGAGCCGCTCGCCATGGTCCCCGGTCAGCCGATACCGACCGGGAGCCTGCTCGTCCTGCCAGCCGCGCGGCAGGTCGTCGGCCGACGCGATCTCGTCGAGCACCACGGCGCCGTCGCGCAGCGTGGGCCCCATGATCGTACGACCGCCCTCCCGCAGCAGCTCGAGGAGGGCGTCGAAGCGCTCGCGCGGCAGGAACTCCTGCCCGGGCGGCGCCATCACCATGGGAGCACCTCCCGCTCCCGCGCATACAGGTCGAGCAGCTGGAGGCGGGTGGCGGTCAGGCGCCGGGACATCGCGTGCAGGAGCCGCGGATAGAGGGTTGCGGCCAGCACGTCGTCGGCATTGAGCAGGTCGCGCAGCGATTCGGCGCCGAAGGCCAGCGCCTCGCCAGCCTCGACCCCGACCACGGTCGACGTGGAGCGGTGCGGCGCAACCACCGCCGACCAGCCGTACACGTCGCCGGGCTCAACGGTGAGCAGGGTGACCGAGCCCTGTCCGGGGACCGGCACCTGCATCGCCAGCAGGCCCGAGAGGAGCACCCCGAAGTGGTCGCACTCGGTCCCCTCTTTGAGCAGCATCTCGCCCGGCCCGAAGGCCCGCACCTCAGCGATTGAGGCGAGGCGCTCGCGTGCCCGTGGCGGGAGGCCACCGCCGAACCAGGTGGTGCCCAGTCTGCCTGCGAGGCTGACCCGCGGTTTCACGCCTCCACCCTGCCAGCCGGCACGGCAGGTCACATGTGCCATTGGCCTTCAGCAGCCGTGACCTTTGGCCCGACCCGGGCGGCGCCGGGTTAGTGGAGCATGTCGGAGAGGCTGGTCAGCAGGAAGCCTCGCTCGCGGAGTCCCGGCACCATGATCTTCAGCGCGTCGAGGGTCTCGTAGCCGCCGAGGTGCATGAGCACGATCGATCCGTCGACCGATCGGCTGATCACCTTGCTGGCAATCTGCTCGGCGGTCGGTCCGCCGTCGGAGATCGGCTTCCAGTCAATCGTGTCGACATCCCACATGAAGGTCTTGGTGTAGCCGACCGATGCGGCCGCGGCGCGCACCGCGTCGTTGATGGAGCCGTACGGTGGACGCCAGTAGGGGACCGGATCCTGCCCCGAGTACTGCTTCAGGATGGCTGCCGCGTCGGTCAGCTCCTTGCGGATGAAGGCGGCGGTCGGGGTGCCGCCGGTCACGCACGGGGCGGTGGTCGGCGAGCCACCGCCGCCGCGCACCAGGTCGCAGTGGTGCATGGTGTGGTTGCCGATCTCGAAGAGCTCCGGGTGCGCCCTGATGATGGCCATCACCGCCTGCCCCTGCGTGGTCTGGGCCATCGCCCCGGTGGGGAAGAGCGTGGCACAGACGTGGTGGGCGATGAGGAAGTTGAGGATGTCGATCCCCGGATCCAGGCGACCGCCCATGTCGAGGGTGAGCCCCACCGCGTGCCCGGCATTCGGGATGGTGGCGAAGGTCTGCTGGCTTCCGGCAGGGACCCGGTTGCCGGCGCGACAGCCGGAGGCCGGCGGGGTCGGCGCGACCGTCAGCAGCGGGGTGGCGTTGGGATCGCCCGCAACGATCAGCTCCCAGCCCACCTGGAGCGAGTTCGGATCCGTTACCAGCGACGGGTGGCGCTCGCCGTTCCATACCTGCAGCTGGCCGACGGTGGTGCCCCAGGCGCGGGCGATCGAGGACAGGGTGTCACCCGCACGCACCACGTAGGTCGTCCCCACCGAGGAAGGCGTCGAGGTGGGGGTGGTGCTCGCGCCATCGCTCGGTTGGGCTGACCCTGTCGACGTGGCGGTGGCAGTCGGCTGGCCGCTGGCGGTCCCTGAGGCACTGGGGGTCGGCGAGCTGCTGCAGGCAGTCAGCAGCACCAGCACGACGAGGAGGGTTGCGGCGCGGCGCGAGATCATCGGTTCAGTTGGGGTTGTAGTGGAGGTCGGCGCTGCTGATCGGCGAGATGGCGCCGTCGGCCAGCAGCCGCGCTTCCCGACGCAGGAGCTGCAGCTCGACAGTCAGCCGCGCCGCGGCATCGGGCAGTTCGAGCAGCTGCTGCTTGCGGGTCAGCTCGATCTGGAGCATGCCTCCCACACCGTAGCTGGCGGCGAGCGGGTCATCCGGCAGGCGAATCGGCTTGAGAACCTCGTCGAGCGATCCCGTCATCCTGCCGATCTCGCGCGATTCACGCCCAACAGACGCAGCCGAGGCCACGTAGCGTTTCACTGTCTGCAGATACGCATCCAGCGCTTCCTGGACCTGGGGGAGGAGCGCGGCGGCCGCGGCTGGATCACCCTGCTCCTCGGGGAGCTGATCGACCTCGGCCAGGGGATAGGGGCCGCTTTGCTCGACGCTCTTCACCGCCGCCCGTGCAAGGCCAACTGCCAGCAGCGCCCAGCGGCCATCGGCGAATCGCTCCGCGTGGCGCACCTCGACGATGGTGCCGACTCGAGCGCTGAGTGGCTGCCGGGCAGGATCGGCGCCGACCTCGGACCCCTGGGTGATCATGCTCACCACGAAGCGGCCGGCGTACGGTGAGCCGTCGGCCAGGACGTCGCGGATCATGGCCCGATAGCGCTCCTCGAAGATGTGGAGTGGCAGCGGCAGATGCGGAAAGAGGACGGTGTGCAGCGGGAAGAGCGGCAGTCGCATGACCGCCCGATGGTGGCATGCTGGTCCGCTTCTGGCAAAACCTCGGCAGACTGATGGCTTGATGGCGGCGGTATGCTGAGGCGCAATGCTGCGCCCCGCCCGCCTCGCAGCGCTTGGCCTGGCCCTGGCCCTCGCCTGTCTGTCGGCGCCCGCCGTCGCCAAGGGACCGTTGAGCGCCGAGATGACGGCCAAGGTCCACGACAAGGTCCACGACTACGTGGCGGGTGCGCTCGCTGAGCTGAAGGTCCCGGGAGCGGCGGTGGTGATCGTCGGCCCCGAGGGGATCGAATACGAGGAGGGCTTCGGGTCGGCCCGACCGGACGGGACCCCGGCGACGCCCCAGACCCCGTTCCACGTGGCCTCGCTCAGCAAGGAGCTGACGTCGATCGCGGTCATGCAGCTGATCCAGTCCGGCGACCTTGAGCTGGACGCCACGGTGCACAGCTATCTCCCCTGGTTTGGGGCCGCAGGTTCGGAGACGGCGCGCATCACGATCCGCAACCTCCTGGCCCACACCAGCGGCTGGAGTGAGTCCGATGGTCTGACCAACCGCATCGACGACGCCACCGACGACGGTGCGCTCGAACGCAACGTCCGCCGGCTGGCGGGCATCCCGCCGAGCCACCCGATCGGCCAGTTCGAATACTCCGACGGCAACTACAACGTGCTCGGCTACCTGGTGGCGGTCCGCTCCGGCGAGTCGTACGAGGAGTACATGGCGGAGCACGTGTTCACCCCGCTGCAGATGGCACACACCCACACCAGCGACTCGTCAGCTCGCGCAGACGGCCGGGCTCAGGGCTACTACCCCTTCTTCGGGATCCCGATTCCTTACGACATCCCGTTCGCGCGCAGCAGCGTGCCGGGGAGCTTCATCGCGACGAGCGCGGAGGACCTCGGCCACGTCCTGATCGCGCATCTCAACGACGGGCAGTACGCCGGCAACCCGGTCCTCCCTCCCGGCGCGATGAGGCAGCTCCGAACGCCGCTCGTCCATCCGGACGTGTGGAATGGATATGGCTGGGGCTGGTGGACCTACCCGCTGTGGGATGCCGGCCACCTGGTCGATGCAGCTGACGCGTTTCGCTTCGAGGTCCCGGTCATGCTGGAGCATGTCGGGAGGCAACCCACCTACGCCTCCGGGATGCTCCTGCTGCCCATGGAGGGGATCGGGGTCGTGATCCTCATGAACCTCAACGACGAGGCCGTTCCGTCTCGCTTCACCCAGATCCACCTGGGGATCGCCCAGATCCTGCTGGGCGGGGAGCCGGGACCGCTCATCGTGCGCGAGGACCTGCTCATGCAGAACGCGAAGCTGCTCCTCGGCGGTGTGGTGATCCTCATGGCGCTCGGCATCCCTTGGGCCCAGCGCCGGATCCGGCGCTGGCGGCGCGATCCGGCATCGGCGCCGAGCGGACGATCCGGCCTGCTGAGACACGTGGTGCTGCCGCTGACCGTTGACCTGGGAGTGACCGCCTTTGCCTGGTGGTTCGTCTTCGACCGCAGCCCAGCCAAGGACATCGCGCTCATCGTGCGCCTCGCCCCCGACATCGGGCTGTCATTGGTTGTCATTGCGATCCTGGGGGTCGGGTGGGGCCTGCTGCGAACGGCCCTCACGCTCCGCGCCATAAGCCGCTCAGGGGCCGGGACGGCGGGCGCATAGCCACCGCCGACATCGGCTTGTCGCCGCCGGAGGTCTCAACAGCGACCGAGTGGCCCAGGGGCCGCGCCCGGGCTGCTTTTCGGGCTCTGACCCCCGGGGCACGACTCAGGCGGAGGACAATCGGCCATTCACTGGCCGATGGGACTCCTCTGCGCTGCTGCCGACGCGCAACACCAGCCGGGGTTAGACCTGGTCGACGAACTCCATGTCGATCTGGGCGCGCTGCAGCTTCCCGGAGTAGTCGATGTAGACGCTCTTCCACTCGCTGAAGAAGTCGAGCGCTGCCTGGCCGACCTCGCGGTGCCCATTGCCGGTCGCCTTGGTGCCGCCGAACGGCAGGTGCGCCTCGGCGCCGATGGTGCCGTGGTTCACGTACCCCAGCCCCGAATCGAAGTCGCGGATGGAGCGGAAGGCCAGGTTGATGTCATGGGTGAAGAGCGAGGTCGAGAGCCCGTATTTCACCGAATTGACGATCCGCACGGTCTCCTCCCAGTCATCCACCGGAATGACCGATGTGACCGGCCCGAAGATCTCCTCCTGGGCGATGCGGGCATCCCACTTCACCTCGGTGAAGATGGTCGGCTGGAAGAATGAGCCCTTCGCCAGCGCTCCCGCCGTGGCCGGCTCTCCGCCGATCACCAGCTGGGCCTCTCCCCGACCGATGGCGGCGTACGCCGCAATCCGCTCGACCGCCTTGTCGTTGATGACCGGCCCGACATCGGTCTTCTCATCCAGGCCGTCGCCCAGGACCAGGGAAGCGACGCGCTTGCGGAGCGCCTCGACGAACTCGTCGTACACGGCCCGATGCACGATCAGCCGACTTGCCGCGGTGCAGCGCTGGCCGGAGGTGCCGAACGCGGACCAGACCGCGCTGTCGAGGGCAAGGCCCAGGTCGGCGTCCTCCCAGATGACGATCGGGTTCTTGCCGCCAAGCTCCAGGCTGACCCGCTTGAGGGTCTTGGCGGCGCGGGTGCTGATCTCGACGCCGGTATCGGTGTGGCCGGTGAAGCTGATGACTCGCACGTCGGGGTGCTCGACGATGGCATTCCCCACCTCGGCACCGGAGCCGGTGACGATGTTGACCACGCCATCGGGAATGCCACCCTCCATCAGCAACTCGACGAAACGAATGGCGCAGGCAGGCGTGTCGCTGGCCGGCTTGATGACCGCGGTGTTGCCGCAGATGAGCGCCGGGAAGAGCTTCCAGCCCGGGATCGCCACCGGGAAGTTCCACGGAGTGATGATTCCCACCACGCCGATCGGCCGGCGGATCGCCATGGCGAACTTGTCCGGCATCTCCGACGGCACGGTCTGCCCGAAGAGGCGTCGACCCTCGCCTGCCATGTAGTAGGCCACGTCGATCGCCTCCTGGACGTCGCCGCGCGCCTCGGTCAGCACCTTGCCCATCTCGCGGGTCATCAGCCGCGACAGCTCTTCCTTGTGCTCGGCAAGGATGCGCGCAACCTTGAACAGGATCTCGCCGCGCTTGGGCGCCGGCATCAGCGACCAGGCCGGGAAGGCGGCCTTCGCCGCTGCAACCGCCGCGTCAACGTCAGCCGGTCCGCTCGCCGGGAAGGTGCCAATCACCTCCTCGTGGTTCGCCGGGCTGACGCTGTCGAAGGTCTTGCCCGACTGCGCCGCGACCCATCGGCCGCCGATCAGGTTCTGGTAGCTCGTGGTGGCGATGGTCACGTTGGGAGGTCTCCTCGTGGGCGGCGACAGGCCGATGAATGGCTAGCGTGTGGGACTCGATTGTACGGCCCCGCGGTCGTCCGCCTGATAGGCCTCGACGGTGCCCGAAACTTCACCCACCTCGCGCAGCCGTAGGCGTGCGGGCATAGCCATCCCGTGGTTACGACGGCCAACTTCAGCCCGATGCCTGGCCGTCCCAGCCACCCTGCGGCGAAGCAGCCACCCAGAGGGGCTCTCGGCGTCCATCTTGGCCGTAGTAGCCACCAGGCGACCGCAGCAGCAGGCCTGTGGCGGCTGAAGACGCGGGGCAATCATCATGCGCCCCGCGAACTGCCATCTGACTACAGCAAGGACCCCGGCGTGGCCAGGTTCCCTACTTCGTAGGTCAGAGAGAGGGCCGCGTACGCTCACCGCACCGCGGTGAACCGCATCGGAGACAGCCAGGTTAGCTGCGTAGGCCGGGCAACCTCGGCGATCGCCTTCACGCCCCGCGACTCGGGCACCCGGTCGAGGTCCGCCGACACGTCCACCCCGACGCTGACCGGCCTCGTCATGTCCGACCCGCCGCCCGGAGTAAGGCCGAACGGCACTTTCGCGACTAGAGGCTCCTCAGCGAGGTTGACCGGCAAAGCCGGCGGTTCAGTTCGCCTGACCCCAGCCGTGCTAAATCTGAAGATTGAACGCGAACCCACCTGCGCGACTCAGTACATCGGAAGGCGTCCCCGATGCGACGCCAGGAGGACGATCGGTTGGATCGCGACCTCGTCGAGCAGGCCCAGCGCGGTGACCGGGAGGCATTCGCCATCCTGGCCCGCACGCATGGTGACCGGCTCATGCGGATCGCCCAACGGATCCTTCGGGATGTCGGAAGGGCCGAAGACGCCGTGCAGCAGACGCTGGTGATCGCCTGGCGCGAACTGCCGAGCCTCCGCGATCCGGCCCGTTTCGAAGCCTGGTTGCAGCGCCTGCTCGTGAATGCCAGCTACGCGGAAGCCCGTCGCTGGCGGTCATGGAGCGCAAACATCCGCGTCCTTCCGGTCGACGGGCCGGCCGGGCCGGACGAGGCGATGTCGATCGATGACCGCGATCGCCTCGAACGCGGCTTTCGACGGCTCCCGCCCGATCAGCGGGCGATCCTCGTCTTCACCCACTACCTGGGCCTGGCCCCGACCGAGATCGCCGACCGACTCGGGATCCCGGTGGGGACGGCCCGTTCCCGACTCCATTACGCCCACCGGGCGATGCGCGCGGCCATCGAGGCCGATGAGCGCCCCGTCGCGGTGGCCGGAGGGCGACCCCGATGACCGACCAGCGTGACCTTGATCGCCTCCTTGGTGCCTTCTTCGTCGAAGGCACCGACGAGCTGGCCGATCGGGTGATCGACGCCGCCCTCGACGAGATCGACCACACCCAACAGCGGCGCGCTCGTGCGCATGCCGTGGAGGTTCCCGACCATGAACACCATGTCGACACGCCTTGCCGCGGCCGCCGTCATCGGCGGCGGTTGCCGTCGGCGGCACCCTCTACCTGGTCGGACTTCGCCAGCCCCCGGCGGTCGGTCCGAGCCCGACGCCCAGTGCGAGCGCCAGCCCGAGCCCGCCCGTCCAGCCAGAACCCGCTGTGTATGTGTTCAACAAGGGTGCCGGCAGTGCGGCTGAATGTGGCGGCGCCCCACAGGGCGGGTGCATTTCTCGGTTGTGGGTCGCCAACCTTGACGGAACCGGGGCGCATGAGCTGATCCCGGACCAGAGTGGATGCCAGCGATTCCAGGCCTGGTCGCCGGACGGGACGCACATGCTCTTCTCACGCTCGGAATGCAGGTGGAACGGAGAGGCTGGCATGACCGGCGTAGAACGGTTCTATGTGACCGACGCCAGCGGCAGCCAGCCCCAGTTGGTGGACACCGGCTGTGTCAGCCCCTGCCGGGCCGAGGACCATGGCGTGTTCTTCGAGCGACGGTCGCCGAATCCTCTTCGTCCGCCTGAAGATCATCGATGCGCCGCCATCGGCCACCCCCGATCCGGTGACCGGCAAGCCGGCGCCGGCTACGGAAATAAAGGTCCTCGCGTCGATCGACCTTTCGACCGGCCGCGTGACCGAGCTGGGAGACTTCGACCAGTGCGACCGGTGCGGGAGCGAGTGGCCGAGATCGGATCCGCGCTGGTCCCCCGACCGCACGCAGATCGTCTTCACCTGGGCCGCCCCCATTTTCGGCCCTCAGGCCCCCGGGGACTCGCCGGTCTTCGTCGCCGACGCCGATGGAAAGAACGTCCACAAGGTCAGCCCGTCTGGCGGGTCCCCCAGCTGGTCGCCGGATGGCACGCGCATCGTCTTTCAGATCGATCGGTACCAAGAGGTCACGAAATTCGAGTATCGCTTCTTCAGCGACGTCTACACGATGCGTCCGGACGGGACCGACCTGCGCCGATTGACGACGGACGAGATCTCAGGCAACCCGGCCTGGAGCGTCGACGGACGGATCTGGTTTATCCGGACTCCGAGGGTGGATGGCAACCAACAGACCGAAGGACCTGCGCAGTACTGGATCATGGATGCCGATGGTGGCAACGCCACACAGTCCAGCCTCGCGCCACAGCTCCAAGACTTCGCGGACGCCGTGTTGCAGCCGACGCCATGACCCGCCGAGCAACAGGTCGCCAACTGCTGACCGGCCTGACCGTTCTCCTCATTTCCGCGGGCTGCGCCGGCGGTGCGAGCCCGACGCCGACACCGACATCGAGCACTGACTCGACAGGCACGCCAACCCCGGCTCCGACGCCGAGCCCGGCTCCGACCATCGGCCTGCCGGCCGACGACGGCGCGCGCATCATCGCGGTCGAGACGAACCCCCTCTACGGCCCCGTCCCGGTGACCCGGGCTAGAGACCTCACGATCGACTCGCCGGCCGTCGGCACCGTGCAGGTCCAGCTGCTCCTCCCCAGCCGGTTCGACGCCCAGCCGGAGACCCGCTGGCCGGCGCTGTACGTGCTCGGCGGCTCCTCCGGGACACACCTGACCTGGACGCAGCAGACGGACATCGAGGCGCTGACCGCCCCAGCGGACCTGCTCGTGGTCATTCCCGATTCGGGCGCCGAGATCGGTGGTGGAGGGTACGCGGACTGGTGGAATGGCGGCAAAGGTGGGCCGCCGATGTGGGAGACCTTCCACGTGGTCGAGCTGCCCCAGCTGCTCGAGCGGAACTGGCATGCCGGCGACACGCGTGCGATCGAAGGCCCGTCGTCGGGCGGCGCCGGGGCGATTGGGTATGCCGAGCGCCATCCGGGGATGTTCGTGTTCGCCGGGTCGTGGAGCGCACCCCTCGACTCGTTTGGCCCAACGTCCTTCGCCGATGAGCCATGGGCAGGCCATTTCAACCTCATGGGTGACCGCGTGGCGCAGGCCGACGTGTGGAGGGCGCACGACCCGATGACCAACGCCGCGGCCCTCCGGGGTACCACGCTCTACGTCGCTTACGGCAACGGCGAGCTGGGGCCGTTCGACAGCGGTCCGGACAACCCGACCGGTCCGGGGGAACGGGAATATGGGATCGAGAGCGCGGCCTTCGTCCAGCGGCTCGCCGAGCTGAACATTCCGGTGACCGTCTACGCCTACGGGCCGGGCACCCACACCACGCCCTACATGGTGCGCGACCTTCATGTCTCATTCCCTCTCGTCCTCAAGGCGCTCGGCCTGTAGGGCTGCCGGGGCGCACAGCCGCAAAGGAGGCATTCGATGACCCCTAGCCAGCCGAGCCGTGACACCTGTGTGCCTTTCTTCGTCGCCTGCCTGGCGACCGTGGCGCTGGCACTCGCCGCCTGCACCGGCCCCAATCTATCCGCCAGCGCGGCCGCCAGCAGCGCCAAGCCGCCGCAGACGATCCACCTCACCCTGCAGCCGGGAAACGACACCTATGTCTCGGTCCGCTCGGTCACTGCGTGCACGAACACGACGTCGTGCCAGGGCGACTACCTCATCGGGGATGACCTCCTGTTCGATGCGGCGACCGGCAAGCAGGTCGGGACGCTCGTCTACGTAGAATTCGTCGTCGACACCGGCGACACACTGTTCCACTCTCCCGCCAATACCATCACGCTGACCGGACGAGGGCAGATCGTCTTCAGCGAGACGCTCTACGACGATGGCTCCGGGCGGCCGGCCACTGCGGCAATCATTGGCGGCACCGACGAGTTCCTCGGCGTGACGGGCTTTGTAATCAGTCGGTCGCTCAGCGGACGCGGCGACTTCGTGGTGACGATCACCAACTAAGAGCGCGATCGCTCCTACCCGGCCATCACGTCTGGTCGGGCAAGGCTCGGGCCGAGTCCTTCAACCTCGTTGGCGGGCGCACCAGGCCTGGAGTGCGTCGTAGAGCGGGAACTCCGCTGCCAGGATGGCGTGGTCATCGGCATAGACAAGGCCGAAGCCCTCGGCGATCGCCTTCAGCCCGCGAGACTCGGGCACTCGGTCCAGGTCGGCCGACACATCGGCCCCGTGCACGATCTCGGCCATCTTGGCCAGCGCGGGATCGCGCACCAGCAGCCCGTACTCCTCGACGATCGTCTCGAAGCTGCACTTCCCATCCCGATGACCAAGCACTGCACCCTGGACGTCGAATGGGGTGGCTCCTTCGCGGTCAGCGGCCGCCGCAACGTCCGCCGCCGGGACGAACAGAAACTCGGCGTCGGGGTCGATGTACTTGCGAGTCAGCCACGGACAGGCGACTCGATCCACCTTGACGTGTTCGCGCGTGATCCATTTCATGTCAGGGGCTATGCGTCGCGAGGTCTGCGTTTACGGGGGAAGAGCTCCTCGATGGGGAACAACCGCTCAAGGCTTCCTGCGACGCAAGAGAGGTACGCTCCCTCGCCGCCCGGGGGTAGATCGACCTCCGCCGACCGCCTGATGAGCTCCTGGAGATCGATCGGATGCCTGGACCCGGACTCCTCCTCGTCGGTGAGCTCCTTCGCGAGGGAAGAGAGGATGGACCTTGCCTGGCGGAACGTCTCGTCCTCGACGACGTACATCTGGTGGCTCCTGCCTAATCCGCGGACCGGGTCATTCCCAGCACGTCGAGTGCCTCGTCGAGCTGCTCCAGGGTGATCTTGCCAGCCTCCACGTAGCCGCGCTCCAGCACGACCGCGCGGATCGTCTTGCCCTCGGCGAGCGCCTGCTTGGCGACCTTGGCCGCCTCCTCGTAGCCGATGTACCGGTTAAGCGGCGTCGCGATCGACGGTGAACACTCCGCGTACTCGCGAGCGCGGGCCGCGTCGGCGGTGATGCCGCTGACGCATCGGTCCGCAAACAGGCGCGACACGTTGGCCAGCAGCCGGATCGATTCGAGGATGTTGCGGGCCATCATCGGCAGCATCACGTTCAGCTCGAAGTTGCCGGCCGCGCCGCCGAAGGCGATCGCCGCGTCGTTGCCGATCACCTGGGCGCACACCATGCAGACCGCCTCGGGGATGACCGGGTTCACCTTGCCGGGCATGATCGAGGAGCCCGGCTGCAGGTCCGGGCAGGCGGATCTCGGCCAGTCCGGCACGCGGCCCGGAGCCCATCCAGCGCAGGTCGTTGGCGATCTTGTAGAGGCCGACCGCGATGGTCCGCAGCTGGCCCGATGCCTCGACCAGGCCATCGCGCGCGCCCTGCGCCTCGAAGTGGTCGCGCGCCTCGCTGAGCGGCAGGCCGGTGGCGGCCTTCAGCTCCTCGATCACCGCGGCGGCGAACCCTGCCGGCGTGTTGATGCCGGTCCCGACCGCCGTGCCGCCCAGCGGCAGCTCCGCCAGGCGCGGCAGGCTGGCGCGCAGCCGCTCGATCCCGTGCCGCACCTGGGCCGCATAGCCGCCGAACTCCTGCCCCAGGGTCACCGGCGTGGCGTCCATCAGATGGGTCCGACCGGACTTGACGACCGATGCGAACTCGTCGCGCTTTGCCTCCAGCGCATCGGCCAGGTGGTCCAGGGCGGGGATCAGCTCGCTGCACCACGCCGCTGGTGGCCGCCAGGTGGATGCTCGACGGGAAGACGTCGTTGCTCGACTGACTGGCGTTGACCTGGTCGTTGGGGTGGACCGGCCGGCCGAGCCGCTCCGACGCCAGTGAGGCGATCACCTCGTTGGCGTTCATGTTGCTGCTCGTTCCGGAGCCGGTCTGGAAGACGTCGATCGGGAAGTGCGCATCCCACTCGCCGCTCGCCACCTCGTCGGCGGCGCTGCGAATGGCCGCCGCGGTATCGGCGTCCACCACGCCCAGCTCGCCGTTCACTTTGGCGGCGGCGGCCTTGATGCGGCCGAGCGCCTCGATCTGTGACCGCTCCAAGCCGGCCCCGCTGATCGGGAAGTTCTCGACCGCGCGCTGCGTCTGCGCGCCCCACCGGGCGTCGGCGCGGACGCGCACCTCGCCCATCGAGTCGTGCTCGATGCGGAACGTTTCGTCCGGGCTCATCGGTTGAAGTCCTCGTCCAACCGATGGACCTCGGTAAAGCGGATCACCGGCGGGATCAGGTATGGCACCAGTCCATGGTCGAGGTCATCGAGGATGCGCTCTCCCTTGCCCAGCAGCTCGTTGACGAAGATGCCCCGATAGGTCGGCTGGTACGGCCGCAGCTTGGCCAGCCCCTCGGCCAGCTTGTTGCGCGCGCCCCGCACGTTGCGGCGCTGGAGGTGCAGCAGCCCGGCGGCGACCTGTATCAGCCCCTGGTAGAAGTCGCGCTCGCGCTCCGGCGCCGCGCGCCAGACCGTCTCCCAGGCCTCGTGCGCGTGCCAGTAGCGCACCCCGTTGAAGAGCGCCACGCCACTGTGGAAGAGCTCATCGGCCTGCTCCGCGTCGAGCGGCGCGGTATGCCCGCGCGGGAGCTCCGGCTCGGGCTGGGTGACGACCGGCGGGACGACGGCCGCAACCGCCGTGCGCGGACGCTTTCTCCGGACGGGCGCGGGTTTCGTCGTCTGCTCAGCCATCGGCCCCGATGATAGCGGCCGCGACCCATCGATCGACTCGATCGGCGCCCGCTATGCCTCCACCGACTGGTACGTCGGAGAACCGGGCGGATGAGGCGCTTTCCCCGTCGCACCAGTCCCTCCACGCATCATCGGTCGGAGGAACACGCTCGCGGACCCCTCCGCCCGTCGCACCAGTCGCTCAGCGAATAGGGCTTGGTTCAAGAGGACTCCCTACGGCGCTCAGTCGAGGACTACGAGGTCGGTCGTGATCGGGATCGGGTTCGCCAGGCAGTCGCGGACCGGCGAGGTGTCCTGCACGTACTGGCAGAGCTCCTCGAGCTGTTCCTTGCCTGCGTTCGGGCTCTTCACCCAGCTCGTGGCCCGAATGGCGGTGAACCCGGCGCGCGGGCCATCCAGTCCCAGGAAGCTGTGAAGATCAAGATCGCCCTCGATCTCGTAGCGCAGCTCGCTGATCTCGATACCTCGGGCGGCCGCGTTGTAGACATAGCCGACCGCGTAGCAGAAGCCGAGCGCCTGGAGCAGGAGTTCGACCGCGTTGGGGCCCTCGTTCGAGCCGAGGAGGACCGGCGGTTCGTCCCCGGCGAGGCGGAACGCCTCGGGCCGCACCGCCGGCTGGCCGGCATGGACGAAGTCCTTGATCTCGCCCTCGTTGCGGGCGCCGGAGCGCCACGTGCTGGATGCCTTGAAGGTGAAGGCGGCGACGTTCGGGTCCTGCTTGACGGCCCCGATCGTGGCGATGAGCTGCTCGACGTTGACACCGTTCCGAGCGGTGAGGGTGGCCATGGGTGTGCCTCCTGTCATACGGTTCAACCGGTCACCTCACGTGGACGACCGCTTCAGGGGTAGTGACGCCTCGCCGACCGAAGTTATTCCTTCACCGCATCCTGGGCCGAGACGGGAATAATCGGCGCGGCTGCACCGTCAAGGCAGAGAAGGATCGGTTCCCATGCACGCAGACGCCGAGGGAGCGATGATCGCGACTGTGATCGACGCGCACAGGCAGCCAAGCTCGGAGGGTGCTGACGACGAGCCAAAAGATCGGCCCTTCGCCGACGTCGCCCGAGAGCAGCTCGATGGCCTGTATGGCTACTGCGTCCGGCTCACGAACAATCGGACCGACGCGGAGGACCTCGTCCAGGACACGCTGCTTCGGGCCATGCGGGCGTTCCCGGGACTTCGCGACCAGAAGAAGGTGAAGAGCTGGCTCTTCACGGTCGCCACGAACGCCTGGCGGGACCTCTGCCGCGCTCGCGGCCGCACGCTTCCGACGGTCTCGCTGGACAGCCGCGACCCGGATGACGACTTCTCGCTGTTCGCGACCCTCGCCATCGAAGACCCGTTCCCCTATTCCGACGAGCTGCACCTGGATTTCCTGCGCCTGTTTCGCGACGAGGACGTCCAGGATGTCTTTGCCCGGATCAACCCGGTCTTTCGGGCGCCCCTCATCCTCACGACGATCCACGGCTTCAGCTGCAAGGAGGCCGCAGCGATCCTCGAGGTGCCGCTCGGAACAATTCTCTCGCGCCTGCATCGAGGCCGGAAGCAGCTCGAACGGGGCATGTGGGACTATGCCGTCAAGAACGGCCTCGTGGAGGTAGGTGACGAGCCATGATCGACTGCCGCGAGGCCGTCCGCCGGATGTGGGCGTACCTTGACCACACCCTGGAGCGTGCCCCGGTAGAGGAGTTGGAGACGCACCTCGAGGCCTGCCAGCGATGCTGTGGCGAGTTGGAGTTCTCGCGCCATCTGAAGGAGATGGTGGCGGCGACGGGTTCGGAGGCGCTGCCTGACCCGCTCCGCCAGCGGCTCGAGTTGCTCCTCGGGAGCGGCGGTGTCCGGACCGATGCAGGCACGGCCCATGACTGACCTGCACTCTGGCCCCGTGGTCGGCACGGACTTCCTCCAGCAGGATGCCATCCGCGGTGCTGTCCGTCAGACCTATCGCTCGGTGGGCCCGACCGACCGGCAGGTCGCGGAGCGCTTCTACAGCCCCGAAGAGTTGGCCGGTCTGCCGGACGAGACGGTCCGTATCGCCCTGGGGGTCGGAAATCCGGTGCGCCATGCCGGTCTGAGCGCCGGCGACGATGTCCTCGATCTCGGCTCAGGTGGTGGGATCGACTGCCTCATCGCGGCGCGGTCCATTGCGCCCGGGGGCAGTGTTGTCGGCATCGACTTCCTGGCGGAGATGGTGGAACGGGCAACGCGCGCGGCGGCCGAAGCGGGACTGGTCAATGTCCGCTTTGTCGAGAGCGAGATCGAGGCCCTCCCGCTGCCCGACGCCTCGGTCGACGTGGTCATCAGCAATGGTGTGATCAATCTCTCGCCGCGCAAGGTGCGGGTCCTGTCCGAGGCGTTCCGCGTCCTGCGACCCGGTGGCCGCCTGGCGATCGTCGACCTCGTGCTGGACCACGATCTGCCGCCCGAGATCCAGACCCACCCGGCGGCCTGGGCCGGTTGCCTGTCGGGCGCATTGTCCGAGACCGCCCTCTATAAGGGTCTGCGGCGGGCAGGCTTCCGGGACGTCGGCATCGAGCCGTTGGACGACTTCGGGATCGAAGAGTGCGCCCTCTATCCGCTTTTCAATGACCAACTCCTCGGGCTGCTTCGGCGTCTCGTCCCGGCAGAACGCCACGGCCGGATCGCGCGGACCGTTTTCGTCCGCGCCCGGAAGCCCGCTCCGGACGAGTCGCTGCCCGGTCGCGCCCGGAGCTGAGGACAGCCGATGGAGGCGACTACCGCGCCAGCGATCGATGAGCGGCCGGAGTCGGCACTCACCGGCAAGAAGTACGACGACCCGTCATTCGCCGAGCGGTATACCAGCTACTGGGAACCGGTCCTGGCACCAGCCGGGCGCCGGCTGCTCGACGCACTCGAGCAGGACGGTCTGCTGTCCGACCAGGCACCGGCGACCTCCGGGAACCTGACGCTCCTCGATGTCGGGACCGGTACGGGCCTGCTGGCCCTCGATGCCGCCCAGCGGTGGCCCGGCGCGCGCATCATCGGCGTCGATCCTTCGCGCGCGATGCTGTCGGTGGCCCGCCGGCGGGCCACCGGGATCGCGACTGCCGACGGCCGCCTCGAGCTATACGAGGCACCGGCCGATCGGCTCCCGTTCTCTGCTCCGGCAGTCGATCTCGTCGTCTCGTCGTTCGTCCTCCAGCTCGTGCCCGACCGGCTGGCAGCCCTGCGCGAGGCATATCGGATCCTTAGGCCCGGTGGGCTCCTCGGTTACGTGACCTGGATCAAGACGGACGAGTTGTTCACGCCTCGTGAAATCGTCGACGAGGAGCTCGGGGTGCAGGCCGGAGACGGGTGGAGTGGATCGACCTCGGTCGCCGGCGACGTCGCCTCCTCCGGCGCTGCAGCCAGCCAGCTGCGTCGGGCCGGTTTCCGACGGGTGCGAGCCTGGCAGGAGGAGCTGAGCCGCCAGTGGGCACCCGCCGAGTACCTCGAATACATCGAGGCATGCCGCAACTCCGATGCATTGGCCAGCCTCGACGACGATGCACGAAGCGCGCTTCTTGAACGGATCCGTCGGCGGCTTGCCGCCCTTGGCCCCGCCGACTTCCGCTGGACGGCCCCGATCTCCTTCGCCATCGGCCAACGGCCAGCCTGAGGACCCGAGTCGGCTAGGGAATACGCGGGCGTCGGCCGCACCGTCACTCCATCGGTCTATTCGTCGATCTTGGCCATCACGTGCTTGACGATCGTGTAGTCCTCGATGCTGTAGCTGCTCATGTCCTTGCCGTAGCCGGACTGCTTGAAGCCACCGTGCGGCATCTCGGCGGCCATGGTCAGGTGGTCGTTGACCCACACCGTGCCGAAGCGCAGGGCCCTGGCGGCACGCAGCGCGCGCTTGATGTCGCGCGACCAGACCGATGCCGCCAGCCCGAACGGCACGTCGTTGGCCCAGGCGATCCCCTCCTCGTCGGAGGCAAAGCGCTGGACCGATACGACCGGCCCGAAGACCTCCTGCTGCACGATCTCGGAATCCTGGCGCACCCCGCCGATGATGCTCGGCGAGTAGAAGAAGCCGCGCGAACCGATCGTCTTGCCACCGGTCAGCACCTCGGCGCCATCCCTGATCGCCCGATCGACGAAGCCGCTCACCCGCTCTCGCTGCGACCTGCTGACCAACGGGCCCATGTCCAGGGAGTCATCGGTCGCCGGATCCCCCACCGTGACCGATTCGACCGCCGGCACGAGTTCGACCATCAGCCGGTCGTAGGCGGAGTCGCTTACCAGGATGCGGGTCGCGGCCGTGCAGTCCTGCCCCGAGTTGAAGAAGCCGCCCAGCTTGACCGCGGCGGCCACCGCATCCATATCCGCGTCGTCGAAGACGAGCACCGGCGCCTTGCCGCCCAGCTCGAGGTGCAGCCGCTTCACGGTCGCCGCGGCCGCGGCGGCGATCCGCCGGCCGGTCGCGGTGTCGCCGGTCAGCGACACCATGTCGACCTGCGGATGGGTGACCAGCCGCTCGCCGATCACGCTGCCCGGCCCGGTGACCACGTTGATCACGCCCGCCGGGAAGATGTCGGCGGCCAGCTCGGCCAGGATCAGGGCGGTGAGCGGGGTCCAGCTCGACGGCTTGAGGACCACCGTGTTGCCGGCCGCCAGGGCGGGGCCGAGCTTCCAGATGGCCATCATCATCGGGTAATTCCAGGGCGCCACCTGGCCCACCACGCCCACCGGCTCGCGGCGGATCATGCTGGTGAAGCCCCTGACATACTCGCCCGCTGCCTTGCCCTCGACCACCCGCGCGGCGCCGGCGAAGAAGCGCACGTTGTCGACGCTGAAGTCGACGTCGAAGTCCGATACCCCCTTCGGCTTCCCCACGTTGGCGCTCTCGACCGCGGAGAGGCGCTCCTTGGCGCCCTCGATCGCATCGGCGAATTTGAGGAGCATGCCGGCACGCTCGGCGGGGGTCGTCTGCGACCACTCGCCGAAGGCGGCGCGAGCCGCCAGCACCGCCCGATCGATATCGGCCACCGTGCCCTTGGGCACCTCGCCGATCACCTCTTCGGTGGCGGGGTTGATGACCTGGGTCGTCTCGCCCGACTCGGCATCGGCCCAGTCGCCATTGATGAACATCCGGTTGCGGGTGCCGGTGAGTGTCATGCGTACCTCTGGCTCAATGGAGCCGCTGGAGAGCGGGCGTGAGTGCGCCACAACAGGCGCGTCATTCTGGAGGCCGATTCTACTGCGCACCCGCGCAGATTCGACAGCCCGTCAGACCGGCGCGTTGACCGGGCGGAAGCCGCCGTCCGCGGCGCGGGCCATGACGAAGAGCAGATCGGCGAGGCGGTTGAGATATGGCACCACCTGCGAGTCCGGCAGGCCGCCGCCGCTGCTGAGCGCCACCGCTCGTCGCTCCGCCCGGCGGACCGTCGTCCGCGCCAGATCGATTGCCGCACCGGCAAGCGTCTCGCCGGGGAGCACGAACTCGACCGGCATCGGGTGAGTTGCCTCCAGCGCATCGATCTCGTGCTCGAGCGCGGTCACCATCTCGGAGGTCACCAGCGTTGCGCCTGCCTTCAGCCGCGCTCGGCGCTCCGGGTGCGTCGCCAGCTCGGCGCCGACCACGAAGAGCTCCCGTTGCAGGCGCAGGACCAAATCGGCCAGTGGCCCGCCGGCCAGTGCTGCACGCGCCAGGCCCAGCGCGGAGACCGCCTCATCGGTGGTGCCATACGCATCGGTACGCAGGTCGGACTTGCTCACGCGGGCGCCGCCATACAGGAGCCCCGTGGTGCCGGTGTCGCCCTTGCGGGTGTAGATGCGCATGTTCCGAGGATCGTAGCGCGGGCGGCACGCGTGTACACGAGAGCGCTACAAACGCTGCTTGTGTACCAACACCGCTGGGCGTTCCTACGGGTCGCCGCACAACCAGTAGTGGTGAGGCAACGCGGCTGGACCCTCTCCGGTGCCCTTGCACAAGCAGTGGTTGTGGAAGCGGAGGCAAGGCGGCGCGGGCGGCGGCGCGGGCGGCGGCGCGGGCGGCGGCGCGGGCGATTGCCCCAGGCAGTACAACGTTGCCGAAAGCCCTTCCCGTGCATCGCGTCAATGCCGGTGGCATTGCGGCGGCGCGGCACGGGGCACCTATGAGCGGTTGTAATGCTGCCGGCAATTTAGCGTCGACGGCGTGGGCGGCGCGGGCGGCGCGGCGTGGGCGGCGCGGGCGGCGGCGCGGGCGATTGCCCCAGGCAGTACAACGTTGCCGAAAGCCCTTCCCGTGCATCGCGTCAATGCCGGTGGCATTGCGGCGGCGCGGCACGGGGCACCTATGAGCGGTTGTAATGCTGCCGGCAATTTAGCGTCGACGGCGGCCGGCAGCGTCGACCGCGGCGTGGGCGGCACGGGCGGCCGCGCGGGCGATTGCCCCAGGCAGTACAACGTTGCCGAAAGCCCTTCCCGTGCATCGCGTCAATGCCGGTGGCATTGCGGCGGCGCGGCACGGGGCACCTATGAGCGGTTGTAATGCTGCCGGCAATTTAGCGTCGACCGCGGCGGGCAGCGTCGACGGCGGCCGGCAGCGTCGACCGCGGCGGGCAGCGCCGGCACATCCCCTAGAAGAGACCCGGGGGTGGCTCCCAGCGATCGGCCAGCAGGGTCACCTTGACCGGCGGCCCCACCACTTCCTCGGTCTTGGTCTTGACCGTCTGAATCAGTTCTCCGGCCCACGGGCAGAAGGGGGTGGTCAGGATCATCTTGATCTCGGTGGGCGCGCCATCGGCCCCGATCTCGACGTGCTTGATCAGGTCCAGGTCCACGATGCTCATCCCGATCTCCGGGTCCTGGATCTCGTAGAGCGCGGTCATCACCTCGTCGACCTTGGCGAGGTTGGAATCAATCGTCATAGGCCCGGCAGTCTACCAGCGATTCGCGAGGGAGCTTCCGAGGCCGGTCTCGCGCACGCCCGAAGCCGTCTGCTCAGCCACCGAGCGCATGGGCGGGGAAGGCTCCGAATCCCGGCCGGTTTCTCGGCATGTGAGCAGGATGGCCACGAAAGGGCCCCTGATTCCTCGAATTCCTGTCCATGTGCTCGAATGCCGAGCAGCAGAGGGGTCGGCAGTGGGAAACGGCCCCAGCCCAGGCCCGTGCCCAGACGTCGTCCGCGCGAGGGAGCTTCCGAGGGCCACCCGTCCAGCGCCGCATGCCTCTCCCCGAGCCCCGCGCGTCAAGCGCGGTGAGTGGCAGTGGCCAATTACACCAGGCGCGTGTCGAAGACCGGGTGCGGGGCGGGGACGATCGGTCTGACGCGGTTGTAGCCCTCGTAGACCACCCCGTCGCGATCGAGCAAGGTGCGCAGCTCGATCACCTCGGCCGCCGCATCGGACTGCGAGGCGTGGCAGGAAAGTGCTGCGAGCTTGCGTCCTGCCACCGCGGTGATGTCGATCCGGTGGCTGGCAGCGCCCTCCTCGGCCGACAGGTCGTAGCGCTTGGTGCCCGGCCCGAAGACCGGTGCCACCACGTAGACCGCATGCGGCGCCAGCCCCGACTCGGCGAGCCGCTCGACGGCCCAGCGGGTGGCGGAACCGACCACCACGTGATCGGGGTTGTTGGTGACCCCGTGCGCGCCAAAGGTGATCACCGCGTCCGGCCGGCGATCGGCCAGCCAGGCGGCGATCTCATCGACCAGGATCGAGAACGGGACCTCGGCCAGGCGACCGTCGGGGTGATCGACCACGGTCACCTCGGCCATCCCGATCTTGGCGGCCGCGCAGCGCATCTCCTCCTCGCGCACATCGGCCAGGTCCAGGTCCGGGGTGCCGTCGGGGTTGCCGGCCTCGCCGCGGGTCAGCAGGAGGAGGCGCACCGTGCGCCCCGCGTCGTGCGCCAGGGCCAGCGCGCCGGCGCACGAGAAGCTCTCGTCATCGGGGTGGGCGAGCACGGCGGCAAGGCCACCGGTCATCTCGTCGGGCCGATCGGTCACCGATCCTCCTGGCTTGGTTCGTCGTCGCTGAGCGCCCTGGCGCCACGCTGCGCCACGGCGATTCGCATGGTACGCAGGACGGCGAGCTTGGCGCTTGCCAGCTCCGTCATGAAACGGGCAGTGCCGGCCGTGTCGAGCGGTGAACCGGGAGGCGACGAATCGCGTCCGACGTTCAGCCAGGCGAGGTGGTATCGGTCCATCCGGCCCCAGACCCGTTCGAGCAGCTGATCGCAGTTCAGCAGCCAGGCGCGGAATAGGTTCCAGTCCGGCTCGACGAGCAGCGCGTCACCATCGGCGATCAGCCGGTCGGTCAGTTCCAGGAAGCGGCGGCGCGACATCACTGTGCCGCTCGCGGGGGGCGTGGCCACCTGCCGAGGATACGGCAGCGGGCTTGTCCCGTGCCTGTTCGTACTATTGCCGCCCTTCGGAGCTCGACCGAGACTCGTGGTGCTTCACCGCACCGCGGATACGCATGAACCGATCGCTCGCCGCGACGACCGCCCGCGCCGGAGCCCGCCTGACCGCGGCGCTCCTGCCGTTGGCTGCCCTGGGAGCTGCCCGCCTCTTCCCGTCGTCCTTCCTCGGCACGCCGCTCCCCTGGGTGGCGCCGAGCTTCGCCGGCACCGCCGCCGTGGCTGCCGCCAGCGCGTTCGTGGCGGCAACCGTTTCGTGGCAGCGTCACGGTCGCCCGCGGGATCTGCTGGATGCCGCCGCGCTCGGCAGCCTGGGCACCTCGTTCGCTCTCGCCGCATTTGGGCTGGTTGGCGCCGCCGGGCTGAGCCTCGGCTTCCTCGCGAGCGCCGTGGCCTTCGCTGCCGCATCCGCCATCACCAACGAGACCGCTCCGGACCGGCGCGTGGCATTCGCCGCCATGGCCGGCCTGTTCCTGCTCACCGAAGGAGCCCTGGCCGCCGTCCTGCTGGTCGCATCCAGCGTCGCCGATGCGCAGCTGACCGCCGTCCTGTTCGCCGGCGCGGCCGTGCTGATGACCGTGGCCGCTGTCACGGCCCTCGAAGCTCCGATCCGTGCGGTGGCCCTGGGCCTGGCGGCGTCCGGCAGCCTGGTGCTGGCTCTTACCCGCTCCACCGCCGCGGAGCCGCTTATCGGCGTCGCGTCGATGGCGATCGCGGTGGTCGTGCTGGGCTGGTCAATCGTCGTGCGGGGCAGATCGCGTGGGGAGGCGAGCTTCGCCGCCCCTCCGTCATTGCCGGCAACCGCGGTAACAACCCTGCCCGGACCGGAGCCTGAATTCGACGAGGTCCCGCGCCTGGTACGTGAGCTGCGGGGCACGCTGGCGGAGCTGGTCGGCGCGCGGCGCACCGTCGAGCTGCAGCGCACCGAGATCGAGCGCGTCAGCCGGACCGACCCGCTTACCGGCATCGGCGGTCGCGTGGCGATCCTGGAGCGGCTGCGCATCGAGGCGGCCGAGGCTCGCCGCTACGCCCACCCGCTGGCGGTCGTGCTGCTCGACATCGACCACTTCGCCGCGTTCAACCACGAGCATGGGCTCGACGCCGGCGACGCTCTCCTGCGCGAGGTGGCGCTCCGCGTGCGGCTCCGCGTCCGAGAGGCCGATGCGCTCGGGCGGCTCGGCAGCGACGCATTCCTCGCGATCCTGCCACACACCGACGAGGCCGGCGCAGCCACCTTCGCCGAGGCGCTGCGCGGCCGCATCATCGACCGAGCGCTTGATCTTGGGGCGCGTGAGACGAAGGTGGCCGTTTCGATCGGGATCGCGCTGATGCGCCCGGGCATGACCCTCACCGATGACCAGCTGCTGGCATCGGTCGAGGAGGCGCTCGAATCGGCAAAGGCAGCCGGCGGGAATCGGATCGCGTTTGATCGGCTCCATGGCCTGGCCCGTCTCGATGAGCACCGAGATTCGCGTCATGAGCCAGACCACGCCGAGGCCACGGAGGAGGAGCCGACCTCCTAACATGGGCGGCGTGCAGATCCCCGGGCTCCGGCAGTCGAGAGGGTGACCGTGCCGGAGGCCGACCCGCGGGCCGAGCCACGAATCGATCTGGCGGCCCTGGCGGGCACGCGCGACCGTCCGGCTGAGCCTGACCGCCGCTCTCAGATCGAGCGCGCGACGCTGCGCGAGGTCCTGATGGGCGCTCAGGACAACCTCACGAACGTGCTCGCGGTGGTCCTCGGGGTGGCGATCGGGGCGGGGCGCTCCGACCTCGTGGCGCTCGCCGGCCTGGCTGCGGGGGTTGCGGAGGCGATTTCGATGGGCGGCGTCCTCTACACCTCGACGCGGGCGGAGCTCGACCTCGAAGCCCGCGTTCGCGCGGAGGCGGCGGGTCCGGCGTCGGCGCGGGCTCCGGTGCCGGCCGAAGGCCGACAACGCCTCGGCCCGGCGCAGGCCGGCATCGTCTGCTTCGGGGCGGCGATGGTGGCCGGGCTCGTCCCGCTCATCCCGTTCGCCTTCCTGCCGTTCCACGCCGCAGTGGTGACCTGCTTCGTGATCTCGATCCTCGCCCTCTTTGGCGTTGGCAGCTGGGCCGGAGGCGTGACCGGCCGCAGCCCGTGGCGCGATGGGATGCGCCTGGTGCTGATTGCGGGCACGGCGGCGCTCGCGGCAGCCGTCATCGGCATCATCCTGCGGATCGACTGAACAACGCCACTTGGCCGCTACCGACGGGACACAAGATAGCGGCCCACAACTTATCCACACCGCTACATGTTGTGGATAAGCCCCAGCTTGGCGCCCTCCGCGGTGGTATCCTCGGCGGATCATGCCGACCGCGACTGCCGTCTCCGCCAAGCTGATCTTCCCGACCAGGGAGATCGTCGAGGAGTACTACCTCCCGATCATCTACACCGCCTGCCGGACCTGCTATTCCGAGCAGCTTCCGGATGCGATCTGGGACAAGGCGGTGAGCCGCGGGGTCGCCGACGAGAAGCAGCAGTCACTCGTCCGCAAGGTGATGGAGTCCGGACACGGGTCGACCATCGAGCACGTGAACTTCACCTTCGCCATCAGCGGCGTTACCCGCACGCTCAGCCACCAGCTGGTGCGCCATCGGGCCGGGACCGCCTTCGATCAGCAGTCGCAGCGCTACGTCAGCTTCAAGGGGCGCGACAACTTCACGATCCCCGACTCGATCGCCAACGGGGACCTGCCCGACGACCTGGCCGGCCGCTTCCAGGCGGCGGTGGACGCCAACCTGGACCTATACGGGCAACTGCTGCAGGCCGAGGTGCCGGCGGAGGACGCGCGCTTCATCTTCCCCAACGCCATGCAGACCAACCTGATCATGACCGTCAACCTGCGGCAGCTGATCCACATGAGCGGACTGCGGCTGTGCACCATGGCCCAGTGGGAGATTCGCCAGCTCTTCAAGCAGATCCGCCACGAGATCTTCCGGGTGAGCCCGTTCTTCGGCTCGTTCCTGGCCCCCAAGTGCGTGCCGCTGGGCTACTGCGACGAGATGGGCAATCGCGATGAGCATTGCCGCATTCGCCCGCATCGCGACACGGTGATGGCGGTCTGGGAGGCCTACCGCTCTGGCGACCTGGCCGAGACGGATGGACCGATCGTCCCCGAGACCTCTCCCTTCCGTCCGCGGCTGCGGCGGGCGCGGCGCGACCCGATCGCCATCGAGGCGCCCGAAGCTGCAGTCGGCCAGGCCGGAGGCTCCGACCGGGTCTGACGCGGGCCGTCGACCCCTACCGTGACACGGGCGTAGTCGTTCAGCGCGCGGCTGTCTCGGCTGCGAGTTCTCTCCGGTGGAGAAGATCGCCAAGCGTGACGTCCCGATGCCAGGCTAACGCTCAGTCGGGGAGAAATGACGCGCGTGGGAAGCCGGAATCGGTGGGTCGCCGCGCGCAGTTCTCCACGGGCGAGAGGTACGTCTGCGCCTCTTTCCGAGCACGTCCACGGGCGGCGGCCAGCGTCGCCGGGCGCATCGGTTAGTTGTCCGTTGTGATCCCGTCGCCCAGCGAGAAGCGGCGCAGCTCTGCGTCGCAGGCCTCCTGCAACCTGGTGGCCTGCCCGATCAGGAACGCGGTCATCTTGGTCGAATCAACAAGCAGCAGCGTGTGGCCGCGCTCGTCACGTCCGAGCACGATCCGATCCTCCCCGTGAAAGCTGATCGCCCAGTTTGCCTGGAGTTGCACGAGTTCGGCGAGCACCACCTTCTCGGGAAAGTACCAATCCAGGTAGGTGGCGTTGAGGGTCGCCACCACGTCGCGCAGGTGGAGCGTGGTGTTGCGGCGCAGGCGCGAGAGGAAATGGACCAGGCGCAAGGCGGCGAACGGGTCGCCGGCACGGGCGATCTGCGGCGGCGACAGCTCCGGGTCCGGCATCCCGGCAGGCGCGGCGCCGAGCAACGGCGATTCGGTGGTCACGGAGCCCAGTATGGCCGATCCGCATGCGGGCTCTAGCCGACGCGCAGGCCAAGGGGTGAGGCGGGATTCGGCTCGAGCAACCAGACCTCGCCATCGGCGCCCATCGCTCCGAGCAGCAGCACCTGGCTGTCGAAACCGGCGATGCGGCGCGGCGGGAAGTTGACGACGGCCACCACCTGGCGCCCGACGAGCACGGCAGGATCCGGATAGGTGACCGTCAGCTGGGCCGAGCTGTCCCGCTCGCCGACCTCGGGGCCGAAGTCGATGCGCAGCTGGTAGGAAGGCTTGCGGGCCTCCGGGAAGGGGCGCACTTCCAGGATGCGGCCGATCCGCATCTCCACCCTGGCAAAGTCGTCGAATTCGATCATCGTCGCACCGTAGCACGGTGATCGCTGGCAACAGGCCCCCGTAGTACTGTCGGGCGGTTCCGGACGCGCCATCTCGGCGCGTAGCATCGGGGCGTGACCTTCTGGAATGCGGGCCGGGGCACCGGCGCCACCGCGAGCTCCGGCAGCGCGGCGATCTCACTCTCGCGCGAGCTGGCGCCGATCGAGCTGTACACCGCGGGATCGCGCGTGGTGGCATGGATCGAGACCAACGGCCGCCGCGTGACCGATCTCCTGAACAGCGAGGATGAGCTGCGCCTCTGGCAGCCGACCGTCCCGCGCGAGGGCACTGTCACGCCGTCGAGCGATTCCATCGCGGACGACGGCGAATGGCAGTCGATCGTTGCTGATCAGATCCTGCTGGCCATGCCTCCCGAGTGGCGCACCAATCGGCAGCTGCGCATCCACCGCAGGCTACGCCGGGTGGCAATCGAGGTCGGCCAGTTCAGCATCACCGGCAACGCGCACGTGCCGTTTGGGACCGAGCCGGGACTCTGGATGCTGGACCGCGGCCAACGCTTCCTGCCGCTCACCGACGCCCACATCCTGCATCGTGGCGAACCGCCGTTCGAGCACGTCGTCAGCGTGGTGATTGTCAACGCCGCACACGTGACCGCGCTCGTTCCGCTCTTTACCCTGGCCTAGCTCACAAGTCCCGGCCCCACTCCAGTCCGGGCGGCGATAATCGGCGGCACGATGGCCGTGCTGCGCTCCTCCCTCGATCCGGCATCCGCCGCGTTCACCGGCAACGCAACGGCCATGCAGACGCTGGTCGACGAGCTGTGGGCGCGCACCGGCGCCGTCAGCGCTCGGGGAGCAGGTGGCGACGAGCGCTCGGTCGCCCGGCATCGCGAACGCGGCAAGCTCCCGGTACGGGAGCGGATCGAGCGGCTGATCGACCCGGGCAGCGCCTTCCTGGAGCTCTCCGCGCTGGCCGCCGATGGGCTCTATGAAGGAGAGGCGCCGGGCGCGGGCATCGTGACCGGGATCGGCCTGGTCGAGGGAGTCGAATGCGTGCTGGTGGCCAACGACGCCACGGTCAAGGGCGGCACGTACTTCCCGATGACCGTCAAGAAGCACCTGCGCGCCCAGGAGATCGCTCTCGAGAATCGGCTGCCGTGCCTCTACCTGGTGGACAGCGGCGGAGCCTACCTGCCGCTGCAGGACGAGGTCTTCCCCGATCGCGACCACTTCGGACGGATCTTCTATAACCAGGCCCAGCTCTCCGCCCGGGGAATCCCGCAGATCGCTCTGGTGATGGGCTCGTCGACCGCCGGCGGGGCGTACGTGCCGGCGATGTCCGACGAGACGGTGATCGTGAAGGGGACCGGCACCATCTTCCTGGGCGGCCCGCCGCTGGTGAAGGCCGCCACCGGGGAGGAGGTCAGCGCCGAGGAGCTGGGCGGGGCCGAGGTGCACACCGTGACCAGTGGCGTGGCCGACCATTACGCGCTCGACGACGAGCACGCGCTGGCGATCGGTCGCGAGATCGTGCGCTCGCTCGCCTGGCGCAAGCCCGCGCCGCCCTGGGAGCGCAGCAACCCGGCGGTACCATCGGTCAATCCGGAAGAGCTGTACGGGGTCATCCCCGCGGACCCGCGGCAGGCCTACGACGTGCGCGAGGTGATCGCGCGCCTGGTCGACGGCAGCGAGTTCCACGAGTTCAAGGAGCGCTATGGAGAGACCCTGGTCACCGGCTTCGCTCGGATCGAGGGCTACCCGGTGGGGATCCTGGCCAACAACGGGATCCTGTTCAGCAGCTCCGCGCTCAAGGGAGCGCATTTCGTGGAGCTCGCCAGCCAACGCAAGATCCCGCTGGTCTTCCTGCAGAACATCACCGGCTTCATGGTCGGCCGCGAGTACGAGGCCGGCGGGATCGCCAAGGACGGCGCCAAGCTGGTGACCGCGGTGGCGACCACGGCGGTGCCCAAGTTCACGGTGATCATCGGCGGGTCATTCGGAGCCGGCAATTACGGGATGGCGGGACGCGCCTATTCGCCGCGTCAGCTGTGGATGTGGCCCAATGCGCGGATCAGCGTCATGGGGGGCGCACAGGCGGCCCGCGTTCTGTCGACGGTCAGCGGGGACCTGGCCTCCAACGAGGAGCGCGAGGCATTCGAGGCGCGCGTCCGGGCCGAGTACGAGCGCCAGGGATCACCGTACTACTCGACCGCGCGGCTGTGGGACGACGGCGTGATCGACCCGCTCGACACGCGGCGGGTGCTGGCCATCGGGATCAGCGCCGCCCTCAACGCGGAGATCGGGGAGACACGCTTCGGCGTCTTCCGGATGTAGCTGGCGGGCAAGCCGGCTTCAAGCCCGGTCCCCCGCGGCAGCCGCCAGGTGGCTCTTACGGCCAAGCTGGACGCCGGGAGCCCCTCTAACGTGGCCAATTGGCCGCGAGGCGGCTGCGAGGGGCAAGCAGGGCCCTCAAGTTGGCCGTTGTAGCCATCGCATGGCCACGCCCTGTCGGAAGAGAGTGCTCCCATGGTGGGCCCACCTGAGCAAACGCCCGTCGGAGGCTCGAATCTAGCGCGACGGTCCACCCACTACCGGCTCCACATCGAAGCGCACGCCGAACGCCTGGAAGGTCCTGGGCACGCTCACGTCGGCGCCGATGGTGACCGCCGCGGTCACCTCCATCTCGCGCGACGGCACGAGGCGGATGACGTGCGGACCGACCGTGCCGACTGCCAGGTCGCCGACCGCCCACAGCTCGAGACCGATCTCCGCGGAATAGTCGCCCGCGAGAGCGGGCGGGTCAGCGGTGGCGATCTCCAGGCGTTGCAGCCTTGCGGGCGAGCCGATCGGGTGGCGAAACGCCCGGCGCGCGTTCATCGCATCGGGCCCCCATTCGCTTCCGGCGTAGGCGTGTTTGATGAAGAACGGAGGCCGATCCGGGCCGAGCTCGGGGGGAGTGGCGCTCCACCACTCGACGAGATCGCCGTCGGGACGTTGGCGGCTGCCGAGGACGACCGGACCAATGGAGCTGCCGGCGGCCTTGAGCGCCGCCACCCTCACCTCCAGGGCGTCTTCCAGCAGCGCGTAGGTGGCGAAACCGCCGCCCCGTTGGAGCTCGCGGAGGCCGGCCGCACCGACCGGCCAGTTGAGCGCCTCGCCGTCGTCCCGCACACCGAGCAGCTCAAGAAAAGCGTCGCCCAGGAATGCGATCCGGTTGAAGGTGCCGAGCCCCTCGTGGCGCCCTCCGCCAGTGAAGGCGATCCCCAGCGCTTCGGTCAGCTCTGCGGCAGCGGCATCCGGATCTGCCACGGCGATGACGACGTGATCGATCCCGCTGACCATGCCCCAATCCTATCGGCCCCGGTGGTAGGCTGCGAACCGATGTCCCTGGAACGTCCCGCCGCCGGCTCCCACGACCGCTCCACGCCGAGCGGCGCGCTGGAGGAGTCGGCCGCCAACCTGTTCGAGGTGATGCTCGCCGCCCGTGATGCGGAAGGCTCGGGCGATCCGGACCGTGTTGCGCAGGAGTCCTTCTACCGCACGCTGCTGGACGGCTCGCTACTGCTCCCCGTCCCTCCCGAGCATGGCGATGAGGCGAAATCGGCGCTCGAGTCGGCGATCAACGACGACCAGGAGGTCGAGATCAGCGTCCTGCTGGCAGCCGATACCGAGGGTCGCCACATCAGCGTCTGCTTCGCGTCGGTGGCGGCGCTCTCCGCCTGGGCGCCGCGCGGCACCGCCTCGCTGCCGCTTCCGGCGCGGATCGCGATCGCCAACATGGCCGCGGCCGGCGTGCCGGCGATCATGGACCCGGCCGGCCCGATCCCCTATCGCTTCGAGCCCGATGAGCTGGCGGCCCTGGCGGCCGGAGTCTTTCCGGGCAGCGAGCTGCCGATCTTCACGCCGCCAACCCGCCATTCGCTCCGCCTGCGCCTCCCCGGCCCCGAGGCGCTGGTCCTGGAGGCTGCCCTGGCGGAGGCGCTGCGTGCGACCGATGTCGACGCCGCGTGGCTGGTCGAAGCGGAGAGCGGCGGGACCGCTCGGCTCATGCTCGGCCTGCTGGGCGGCGAGGGAGCCTCGGCCACCGTGGACGTGCCCGACGGGACCGATGTCGTCTGGCTGGAGGAGCCGCTGCTGGCGTCGGTGCGGGCGGTGGCCGAGCCGTTCTACCGCCGAGACCGACGGTGAGCGGCGTGCTGCGGGTCGAGCGCGCGGGGGTCGTCGCACGAGTGACGCTTGCCAGGCCCGAGGTGCGCAACGCCTTCAACGCTGAGCTCATCGCGGAGCTGCGCGACACGTTTTCGGCACTCGGCGGCGAACCGCCGGAGACGCTGCGCGCCATCGTGCTGGCCGGCGACGGGAAGGCGTTCTGCGCAGGGGCCGATATCGAATGGCAGCGAGCCGCCATGAGCCTGACCATGGAGCAGAACGAGGCCGATGCCGGACGCCTGCAGGCCATGCTGGCCGCCATCGACGAGTGCGGCGTGCCGGTGATCGCACGGGTTCACGGCGCCGCCCTGGGCGGCGGCATGGCGCTCTGCTGCGTGGCGGACGTGACGTTGGCCGCCGCCGACACGATCTTTGGTTTCACCGAGACGAAGCTGGGCCTGATCCCGGCGGTCATCAGCCCGTTCGTGCTGCCGCGGATCGGCGAGGGACATGCCCGGGCGCTGTTCACCACCGGCGAGCGCTTCGGAGCGGAGCGGGCGCTGCGGATCGGGCTGGTGCACGAGGTCCTGCCGGACGAGGCGGCGCTCGATGCGCGCGTCGATGCGCTCGTCGTCGAGCTGCTCTCCACCGGACCGCTCGCCGCCCGTGCCGCCAAGCAGATGATCGCCGAGCAGCGCGGCCTCACCCGCGGCGATGCCCTGGCGCTCAGCGTCGAGCGCGCCGCGCGACAACGCGTCTCTCCCGAGGGACAGGAGGGGCTCGGCGCCTTCCTCGCCAGGCGGCCGCCGTCCTGGCGGAGCTGATCCGCAGCCGCGCCTTCCGACGGACGACCTCTGCGACAATCGCGACATGACCGATGAGGCGCTCACCCCGCGCCAGGTGGCCGAGGAGCTGGGGGTCACGGTGCGCACGGTGCAGCGCTGGGTAGCGGAGGGCCGCCTGTCCGCCACGCGGGTCGGCGGCCGGGTGCGCATCCCGCGCGGTTCGCTCGGTGCCGTCGCCCCTGCCGCCGAAGCGCCGAAGCATGCAATCCGGGCCCTGCTGATCGCCAACCGGGGCGAGATCGCGGCGCGGATTGTCCGCACCGCGCGGGGGCTCGGGATCCGCAGCATCGGTGTCCACCCGGCCGACGATCGCGCGACCGATGGACTCGATCTCGCTCTTCCGATTGCCAGCTACCTGGACGGCGAGACCATTCTCGACGCGGCCAGGAGAGCCGGCGCCGATGCTGTGCACCCCGGCTACGGCTTCCTCGCAGAGAACGCCGACTTCGCACGGGCGGTGGGCGAGGCGGGACTGATCTGGGTCGGGCCGCCACTGGCCGCCATCAGCGCCATGGGCGACAAGGCCGCTGCTCGCCGCGCGGCGGTGGCCCAGGGCGTTCCGGTGGCACCCGGCTACGACGGCGAGGCCCAGGACGACGCGACGCTCGGCCTTGCGGCATCTCACATCGGCTTCCCGCTGCTGGTCAAGCCGTCCGCCGGCGGCGGCGGCAAGGGGATGCGCGTCGTGCGCTTCGCGGGCGAGCTGCCGGATGCGCTGGCAGCTGCCCGCCGCGAGGCGCGGGGCGCCTTCGGGGACGATCGGCTCATCCTCGAGCGCCTCTTCGAAGGGGCGCGGCACGTGGAGGTCCAGGTCCTGTTCGATGCCCATGGCAGCGGCGTTCATCTGGGCGAGCGAGATTGCTCGGCCCAGCGGCGCAACCAGAAGGTGCTCGAGGAGTCGCCGGCGGCATCGGTCTCGCCGGAGCTGCGTGAGCGGATGGGTGCTGCCGCGCTGGCCGTGGCCGCCGCGGTCGGCTACGTCAATGCGGGCACGGTGGAGTTCCTGCTGACCGATGACGGGCGCTTCTTCTTCCTCGAGATGAACACCCGCCTCCAGGTCGAGCATCCCGTCACCGAGGCGGTAACCGGGCGCGACCTGGTCGCTGACCAGCTGCGGATCGCCGGCGGGGATCAGCTCGGCCTCGGGCAGTCGGCGGTGCGTTTCAACGGGCACGCCATCGAGGTCCGGCTCTACGCCGAGGACCCCGACGCCGGCTTCCTGCCCGCCACCGGCCGGCTGTTGCGCGTGCGCTGGCCGACCGGCATCCGGGTCGACCCCGGGGTGCGCGAGGGCGACACCATCTCGGACCGCTACGATCCGCTGCTCGCCAAGCTGATCGCGCACGGCCGGACTCGCCAGGAGGCGCTCGCCCGCCTGCGTGCGGCGCTCGACGAGACGCTGGTGCTCGGAGTGCGCACCAACCTGCGCTTCCTGCGCTGGTTGCTGGACCAGCCGGTCGTGCGCGAAGGGCAGGTCCGGACCGATACGCTGGGGCGCCTGGCCCTGCCACCTGCGCCGGTGCCCGATGACGCCGCGTGGGCGGCAGCGGCGACAGCGCTCCTCGAGGCAGGGCCATACGGGCCATGGGGCGGCGGCTGGCGGGCGGCAGCGCCTGCAGCGGTGCGCCTGCGCTTCGGTGACGAGGAGCGGCGCATCGAGCTGGGCGGGGTGGATGGGGCGGAGGTCGTGGTCGAGGGAGGCACCGCCCATACCGAGGTCGAGGGGCAGTCGCTCGAGCTCCGTCTGGCCATGCCGCCGAGCGTCGAGGAGGCGGTGCGCCATGCGGCGGCCCACGCCGGAGGAGCGGCCACGCTGACGGCCCCCATGCCGGGCCGGGTGATCGCCGTGCGATCCGTGGAGGGAGCATCGGTCATCGCGCACCAGGCGCTGGTGGTGATCGAGGCGATGAAGATGGAGCACGCCGTGGTCACGCCGCTGACCGGGACGGTGACCCGCATCGCGGTCAAGGTGGGCCAGCAGGTCCAGCGCGGAGACCTTCTGGCTGAGGTATCGGCCTAAGATGGCCGGACCGATGACCCGCCCCGAGGTGCGCATCTACGAGGTCGGCCCACGCGACGGCCTGCAGGCCGAGGCGACCGTTGTCCCCACCGATAGCAAGTTGCACTTCATCTCGCTGCTGGCCGACGCGGGGTTGCGGGAGATCGAAACGGCCTCGCTCGTCTCGCCGAAGGCGATCCCGCAGATGGCCGATGCCGACCAGCTGCTGACCCGCCTCGCACGGCGGCCAGGGGTGCGCTACCCCGTGCTGGTGTCCAATCAGCGCGGCCTGGACCGTGCGATCGCCGCCGATGTCGACGCGATCTGCCTCTTCACCGCCGCCAGCGACGCCTATGCCGAGCACAACATCCACATGACGGTCGACGAATCGCTGGCCGCCTTCGAGCCGATCGCCATCGAGGCCCGCCGGCGCGGTTGGTGGATCCGGGCGTATGTCAGCACCGCATTCGGCTGTCCGTACACCGGCGAGGTCGACGAGCGGGCGGTGGTCAGCGTCAGCGAGCGCCTGCTGCGGCTGGGGGTCGATGAGCTGTCGATCTCCGACACGGTGGGCGTCGCCGCCCCGGTCGACCTGCGCCGCGTGCTGGGCGCGCTGAGCGCGGCCGGCATCAGCACCGAGGCCGTGGCACTGCACCTCCATGACACGCGGGGGACCGCCCTGGCCAACGTGGTGACCGCCATGGAGCTGGGGGTCCGCTGCTTCGATGCCTCGACCGGCGGCACCGGCGGATCGCCGTTCGCGCCGGGCTCTGCCGGCAATCTCGCGACCGAGGACCTCGTCTACCTGCTCGATCGCGAGGGGGTGCGCACCGGGGTCGAGCTCGAAGGGGTCCTGACTGCTGCCCGGTTCATTGCCGATGCCCTCGGCCGGCCGCTCGCCTCCAGGGTGGGCCGCGCCGGCGGCTGGCCGAGCTAGCGCGCTAGGATGGCCGCGATGGATGCGCGCCGGGTCATCCTGGACGTCGACACGGGGATCGACGACATGGTGGCGCTGCTGATCGCCGCGACGGCCCCGGAGCTCAACCTGCGGGGCGTCACCTGCGTCGCCGGCAACGTGGAGATCCATCACGTGGCGCGCAACACCGGAAAGATCCTGCAGCTGGTCGGGCGCGGCGATGTGCCGGTCAGTATCGGCGCGGCGCGACCCCTGACCCGGCGTCTGCGCACGGCGCCCGAGACCCACGGGCCGACCGGCACCGGCTACGTGGAGCTGACCGGCGAGGAGCCGCCGCTGGCGACCACCGACTTCACGGCGTCCCTGCCCCGCAGTACCTGGCGCGCACGTCGACCGGCACCCCGGCGAGGTGACGGTCGTGGCGCTGGGGCCGCTCACCAACCTGGCGGCCGCGGCGCAGAACGGGGTCGACCTGGCCAGCGGACTGCACGAGCTGATCTGGATGGGAGGCACGCTCGAGGAGCGAGGCAACACGACCGAGACCGGCGAGTGGAACGCCTGCGTCGATCCCGAGGCGGCGGAGTCGTGCCTGGCGCGCCGGCGCCATCCGCGCATCTTCCCGCTGGACGCCACCCAGGACGTCATCTTCACCATGGACGACCTCGACGAGCCTGCCCGACACCCACCTGGCCGGCATCGTGCGCGACGCGGTGCGCTTCTACGTCGGCTTCCACCGGCAGGCCGATGGGATCGACGGCTGCTACCTGCACGATCCGGTGACCCTGATCGGCTCGCTGCTGCGGCCGGAGCTGGTGACCGAGACGGCCATCGAGCGCCTGGCCTGCGACACGGGCACCGACCCGACCTGGCGGGCAGCCTCTACCGGTCGGACGATGCCGATCGCGCGCCGGCCAATGTCGCGCTGGCCGTCGATGCGGACGGCATGAAAGAGGAGCTGCTGGCGCGCCTGGCGCGCGCAGTCTCCGCGCCCATGCCCTAGGGAGCTCAAGGAGGTTCGGGAGATGGATGCTGCACGCTGGACCCGGGCCGGGATCGGCCTCGCTGCCGGCGCGGGCTGGGCGTCATCGTGTGGCGGCCGGGCAAGCCTGGCCGCTGGCCGCCGCGATCGGCGCGATCGTGGCTGATCTCGTCTACGCACTGCTCGACCGCAGGCAGACCGGCAATTGGGGCTCGCTGCGGGTGGCGGTCGGGCTCGTTGCCTTCGCCGTAACCACCTACATCGGCATTATCGCCTTCGGCAACTTCGGCGACCCGAACGCGGTCGATCCGAACACCTACGCCAACACCAAGGCGGCAAACTCCTGGGCGCTCATCCTGACCGTGGCCATGGTGATCGGCGCGGTCGTCACCTTCGGCCTGGAGCTGCTCCAGACCGGTCGCCTCGATTCGCTGGCCCGCCAGTTCACCACCCGCACCTACCTGCTCATGGCGGTCGGTATCGGCGTAAACGTGATCCTGGGCCAGACCGTGGCCTCGGCCCTCAAGATCCCGATCTACCTCGACTCGATCGGCACCATCCTGGTCGGCGTGCTCTGCGGCCCGGTGGCCGGCGCGCTCACCGGTGGGCTCGGCAACGTGCTGTGGTCGTACGTCATCCCGCCACCCTTCCAGTACCAGCCGGCGGCGGCCTTTGCCATCACCGCGGTGGCGATCGGCGTCATCGCCGGGCTGGCCGGGCGAGCCGGCTTTCTGCGGCCGCGTCCGAACCGAAGCACCGGCGAGCTGCTGGTTGGCGGACTGGTCACCGTGGCACTGGTCGGAGGGATGGCCGACCGCCGCGTGATCGGCTACCACAAGGTCTTCGGCACCTCGGTGGTGCTCTTTCCGGACCCGAACGCGGTCGACCCGCTCTTCCTCATCCTCGGCTACCTGGCGCTGGCACTGGTGGTGCTGGCGGTGGTTGGCCTCTTCGCTCTGCTGCTGGTTCGCCGCGACCTGACCGCGGCCTATGTCGTGGTGGCCGGTGTCTTCACCGGCGTGGTGGCGGCGCTGATCAGCGCCCCGATCGCGGCCGGCGTCTTCGGTGGCGTGACCGCCTCGGGGACCGACTTCCTGGTCGCCGCTTTCCGCCAGGCCGGCCTCGACGTGCAGGCGGCCACCACCGGCCAGGGCCTGATCAGCGACCCGATCGACAAGGTGACCACCTTCTTCACCGTCTACCTGATCCTCAGCGCCCTGGCCAACCGCTTCAAGGCTCGCTTCCCGCAGGGTGAGCAGGTGCTCGAGGAGGGGTCCGCCTGACCGATCGCGTCCCGCCGTTCCTCGGGGCGCCTGGGCGGAGCGTCGTCCACCGCTGGAATCCGCTCACCAAGCTGATCCTGGTGGCGGTCACCACGGTGCTGGCGATCGCCCTCGGCGGAATCTGGGGGCCAGCCGTCCTGGTGGCCGTGGCAGTGCTGGCGCCCGCGCTGGCGGCCGGCATCCTGGCGAGGCTGCTGCGCACGGCGCTGCTGCTGACCCTGCCGATCGCGGTCAGCGTCCTGATCGTCAACCTCTTCTTCTACCCCGCCGGTCAGCAGGTCCTGTTCCAGGTCGGACCGATCCGGGCGACCGCAGAAGGGCTCGCCTTCGCGCTGGAGACGCTGGCACGAATCGGCGCCATCAGCGGTGCGATCACCCTGTTCTACCTGACCACCGCGCCCGCCGAGCTGGTGCTCGACCTGGAGCGCCGCGGAGTGTCGCCACGGATCGCCTTCGTGGCGCTCGCCTCGGTGCAGACCGTGCCCGCCATGGTCGAGCGGGCTGCGACCATCACCGCCGCCCAACGGGCGCGCGGTCTCGACACCGAAGGCTCGATCTGGCGGAGGCTGCGCGGCGTGCTGCCGCTGGCGGGTCCGGTCCTGCTCGGCTCGATCGCCCAGGTCGAGGAGCGCACCCTGGCCCTCGAGGCGCGCGGCTTCACCCGGCCCGGCCGCCGCACGCTGCTCTGGCAACCGCCTGACTCGGCGCCGCAACGCGTGGCCCGCTGGCTGCTGGTTGCTTTCATCCCACTCCTGTTTGCGGCGCGTGCCGCTGGCTGGCTCGGGTGGCTCGGCTGATGCTGACCCTGGAATCGGTCACCTACCGCTACGCCGGGGCGCCGCGACCCTCCCTGCACGAGGTGAGCCTGGAGCTGCGCAACGGAGAGGTGCTCGGCGTGGTGGGCGCGTCGGAGGCGGGCAAGACGACCCTCTGCCTGGTCGTCTCGGGGCTGGCCCCGCGCACGGTGGGTGGCACGCTCACGGGACGCATCCTGCTCGACGGAGACGATGTCGGGCCGCTGCCGATCCATGCGCTGGCCGCCCGCATCGGGATTGCTTTCGCCAACCCCGCCACACAGCTGTCCGGCGTGGCCGACACCGTCTACGAGGAGATCGCCTTTGGACCGATGAACCTGGGCCTGCCGCGCGCCGAGGTGATCGAGCGCACTGAACAGGCGATGGCGGCTCTGCGCATCGAGCCGCTGGCCGCCCGCGACCCGGCCCACCTCTCCGGCGGACAGCAGCAGCTGGTGGCGATCGGTGGCCTGCTGGCCATGCGCCCCCACCACCTGGTCCTCGACGAGCCGACGGCCCAGCTCGACCCCGCCGGCACCTCGCTCGTAGCGGACGCCCTGGCGCGACTGGCGCAGGACGGCGCCTCGATCCTCATCACCGAGCACAAGACCGATCTGCTGGCCACCATCTGCTCGCGCGTGCTGGTGCTCGAAGAGGGACGCGCGGCGCTCTCCGGCGACGGCGCCGATGTGCTCGCCGATCCCCGGCTCCCCGAGCTGGGCGTGGCGGCACCGGCCGCGGTGCGCCTGCTCGGATCGGCGCGCCGTGCGATGCTGCCGGCTGCCGCCATCGAGCGTCTTGTCGGGGCGCTGGCCTGATGCCAGGCCTGGCCCTGGAATCGGTGGTGCACGTCTACCCGAGCGGCGAGGTGCGGGCGCTCGATGGGATCGACCTGCGCATCGAGGCCGGAGAGCGGCTCGCCCTGGTCGGTCAGAACGGCAGCGGCAAGACGACCCTGGTCCGGCACCTCAACGGCCTGCTGCGACCCGACGGCGGGCCGTGTCCTGCTGGACGGTGCCGATCGGCGGCGGCGCACCGTCGCTGCAGCTGGCGCGCAGCGTGGGCCTCGTCTTCCAGGACCCGGACCAGCCAGATCTTCGCCGGGTCGGTGCGCGCCGAGGTCGAATTCGGGCCGCGAAACCTGGGGATGGGAGGCGCGGTGCTCCGGGAGACGGTGGACGAGGCGCTCGCGGCGGTCGGCCTCCAGGCGGATGGGCGCACCAATCCGTACGACCTGGGCAGCTCGCGACAGAAGCTTCTGGCGCTCGCATCGGTCCTGGCCATGCGGACGCCGATCCTCGTCCTGGACGAACCGACCACGGGGCAGGATCTGCGCGGGGTGGCGATCGTGCGGGCTGTGATCGAAGCCGCGCACGCCGCCGGCCGCACCGTGATCGCGATCAGCCACGACATGGAGTTCGTGGCCTCGGCATTCGATCGCGTCGTCGTCATGCGCGCCGGGAAGCTGATCCTGGACGGCCCGCCGGCATCGGTCTTTGCCGAGCCTGCCTGGGATGCGCTGCGCTCGACCTACCTGGAGCCGACACTGGCCGCACGAGCCGGTGCGCGGCTGGGACTCGGTGGCACGTCAACCGACAAGGCGCTGATCGATGCGCCCTGCGCGGCGAGCCGGAGCCTTCTAGAAGCCCGGCAGTGGCGGAAGAGGGTTGCCCTTCGGCGTCCAGGCGCTCGTCGGCCGGTAGATCGTCGCGATGGCGTCGGCCCCCGGTTGGCCCGGGATCGGCTCCGCCATCACCGAGCCGGTCACCTCGTCGAGCCGCTGCTCGATCCCGCGCAGCCCCAGGTGGCGCAGGGCGGCGCTGAAGCGCTCGGCAAAGGCACTGTCACGGAGCAGGCCGAATGCGAGCGACGAGTGAGCGCGCAGCAACAGTTCCATACCGCGCGCGGCCTCCGGCACGCTCACCTGGTTGAGGCCAAGCTGTCCCTCGAGCAGGTCGAGCGCCCGATTTGCCTCGCGGCGGGTCTGCGTGGTGAAGTGCGGTGTGCGGTTTACCAGCACCCGCGTGCGATAGATGGCAGCGCGGGCCAGCGCATCGCGGTTGGGCGGAGCCAGGTAGGTCATGGATCGAATCTTACGCGGCGCGGATCAATGGCAGGAGGCCATCGCCGATGCCCTGCGGCGCGTCGCCCGCCCCATTCCGGTCGATCCGCGCTTCAGCCCCCGGGATGCCGCCGGCCGGACCAACCTCGAGCGGTACGACCGATCCGGCTTCCCTCCGGCGCGACCGGCGGCCACTCTGCTCCTGGTCTACCCCGCGGCCGACGGCGCGTTGACCGTGCCGCTGACTGTTCGGCACGCCGACCTGCGCGCGCACGCCGGGGAGGTCTCGCTGCCCGGTGGAGCGGTCGACCGGGCCGATCCGTCGCCCGAAGCGACGGCGTTGCGCGAGGCCCACGAGGAGGTTGGCGTGGAGCCTTCGCTGGTGCGCATCGTCGGCGCATTGGACCCGGTCTGGATCCCCGTCAGCAACTTCGAGCTGCAGCCGTTCGTCGGCATGCTGGACGCACGGCCCGCCCTGGCGCCGCACGTGGCCGAGGTGGCCGAGATCGTGGAGCTGCCGCTGCGCCATCTGTTGGCCGATGACGCGGTCACCGATGAGCTGATCGAAGGGCCCGGGTGGCTGCTGCGCGCCGCGACGTATCGGTTTGGCGGTCATCGGATCTGGGGCGCCACGGCGCGCACGCTCGCCATGTTCGCCACGGTGCTGCGCGAGCTGGATCGGCTCGACTAGCGACGCGTCTGGACGGTCGTCCTTGCCGCACGCAGCAGGCTCAACAGCTCCCCGTGGTGCCGCGACGGAGCGGCCACGATCGACAGGCTCGCCCCCCGGCGTGCGGTGTTCCACCACGGCCCTCCGCGCAGGTCGGTGACCGTGGCCCCAGCCCGCTCGGCGATCAGCCCAGCCGCGGCGATGTCCCACAGCGAGAGCCCGCCGTTCTGTACGAATGCGTCGAATCGGCCTGACCCCACGTAGGCCAACGCCAGCGCCGCGCTGCCCATGCGCCGGGGGATGCGGATCGCCTGCGCCACGCGCCGCTCCCGCGCGATCCCGCCTCGCCCGATGATGGCGAGGCTGACCACGAAATCGCCCAACTCGTCCTTCTCCGAGGCGTGGATCGGCAGCCCGTTCAGCGTGGCCGGGCCGTCCGCGATGGCGGTGAACAGCTCGCCGCGCAGGGGATCGAGGATCACGCCGACGGTGGGCCGTCCGTTCTCGACCAGGGCGACCGACACGCAAAAGTACGGAATTCCGTTGGCGTAGTTGACGGTCCCGTCGAGCGGGTCGATCACCCAGGTCCGCGTCCCCCACTTGCCACGTCCGCCTGGACGCCCCCGTGCGTGGTGGCCCGATTCCTCCGCCAGGATAGCGTCGTCGGGGTGGCGGGACCTGATCGCATCCATGACCAGGGCTTCGCTGCGGTAGTCCACATCGGTGACCACATCGCGCTTGCTCTTGCGGTCGATGCGCAGCACCTGCTCGTACTGGCCGGCAATCAGCTCGCCGGCACCACGGGCCAGATCGGTGGCAAGCGCAAGGTCGTCGTCGTGAGTGGCCGGCATTCGCACGATCCTATCCGAGAGGCGCTACCCTAGCCGGCGTGCCACAGATCCACCTGCACGCCGAGCCCGGCGACTATGCGCCCCTCGTCCTGCTGCCGGGGGATCCTGAACGCGCTCGCAAGATCGCCATGCGATTCGATGGCGGCCTCGAGGCCGCCCGCCAGGTCAATGCCAACCGCGGCCTGCTCGGCTACAGCGGGACGGTCAACGGTCGACCGATCAGCGTCCAGGCGACCGGCATGGGGGCGCCCTCGATCGCGATCGTGGCCGAGGAGCTGCTCCGTCTCGGTGCTCGCAGGCTGGTACGGGTGGGGACCACAGGCGCGCTACGCAGGGAGATCCAGCTCGGCGATCTGATCATCGCCACCGCCTCCAGCCCGACCGATGGCACGACCCAGGCGTTCATGCGAGGCAAGCCCTACGCGCCGGCTTCCGATTTTGCCCTCACCCATGCCCTGGTTCACGCGGCCGAGCGGCTGGGCGTCCCGTTCCACGTGGGACCGATCGCCACGCTCGATGTCTTCTCGCACTACCACCCCGATCCGAACTTCGTGGGACCCTGGCGCGACGCAGGTGCCATCGCCGTCGAGATGGAGGCCAGCGCTCTCTTCTACCTGGCCGCCGCGCGTGGAGCCCAGGCCGCCTGCATCGGGGTTGCCGTCGACATCGACAGCGGAGATGCCAACCAGGAGCACACCTACCTCAGTCCGGAACAGCTGGATGCGGCTGTTCAGCGAATGATCGATGTCGTGCTGGCGGCAGATCTCGACTGACCGCGTACCATCGTCCGATGACCGATACGCTCGCTCGCCCGGCTGCCGCCTCTCCGGGCACCGACTTCCTGCCACTCGAAGGGCATCGACCACGTCGAGTTCTGGGTCGGCAACGCCAGCAGGCGGCCGCCTACTACCGAGCCCTGTGGGGCTTCACCCCGGTCGCCTATGCCGGGCCTCGAGACCGGGGTCCGCGACCGGGCCAGCTACGTGCATGTGCCAGAACGACATCCGCTTCGTCTTCACCGCCCCGCTGACGCCCGACGGCGAGATCGCCGAGCACGTCCGCCGCCACGGCGACGGCGTCCACGACATCGCGTTCGCCGTCGACGACGTCGACGTCGGCCTGGCGCGAGACGACGCAGCGCGGCGCGCGCTCCGCCCTGGAGCCGACCGAGCTCGACGGCGGCGAGGACGGGGTCCTCCGCCGCTCCGCGATCCACACCTACGGCGAGGTCGCTCCACTCGTTCGTCGACCGGCGCGACTACCACGGCGCCTTCGCGCCCGGCTATCCGCAAGGTCAAGAAGCCGGCCGCGGCCGCGCGGGCCTGCAGCCTGCTCGAGGTCGACCACTGCGTCGGCAACGTCGGGCTCGGCGACATGAACGCGTTCGTCGACTTCTACCGCGACGTGCTCGGCTTCGCCCAGCTCATCCACTACGACGACAAGGTCATCCACACCGAGTACTCGCGCGCTGATGTCGAAGGTCATGACCAACGGCAACGGCCGGATCAAGTTCCCGATCAACGAGCCGGCGGCCGGCAAGAAGAAGAGCCAGATCCAGGAGTTCCTCGACTACTACCTCGACGCCGGGCACCCAGCACATCGCGCTGCGGACCGAGGACATCGTCGGCACCGTCCGCGCGCTGCGCGACAACGGCGTCGAGTTCCTCGGCCTGCCGCACGAGTACTACGCGTCGCTGGCCGACCGCGTCGGCGACGTCGGCGTGCCGATCGACACGCTCGAGGAGCTGGGCATCGAGGCCGACCGCGACGAGGAGGGCTACCTCCTCCAGATCTTCACCCGGCCGGTCCAGGACCGCCCGACGTTCTTCTTCGAGATCATCGAGCGCCACGGCTCGCGCGGCTTCGGGGTCGGCAACTTCAAGGCGCTGTTCGAGGCGATCGAGCGCGAGCAGGCGAAGCGCGGGAACCTCTAGGCCACCTCGGGCAAGAATCGTTGGGAGGGACAAGGACGATGCGCATCGTGCTCGGGCTCGCGGGGTCCGCACTGGCGGGCATCGCCGCCGTTGTCGCCACGGGGTCAGACCTGTTCATCGTCCCGTTCTTCATTGGCCTCACCTTCCTCGGTGGGTTGGAGGCCTCCGCGGTTCACCCCCCATTCATCGGTCAGCGTCGCTTGCTGGCTCGCGGCGCGGCGCTGGTCTGGCTCCTGGCCGCAGTGTGGGTGGGCGTGCTGCTGCTGATGTACAACACGGTTTGGGAACCATCAATGCCGCCACCGAGGCCCGACGTCTTCTACATGGGCCTGCCGGCCACCGCGTATCACCTGATCGGACTGTACGGCGGAGTGGTCCTGGTCCTCGTCAGCGCGTTCGGCCCCGAGCGCTGGTTCCAGCGTTCGCGCCCCTAGCCCTGGAGCGCGAAGACCTCGCGCTCTCCCTCGATCCCCTTCAGGGCGTGACGCTCGAGATAGCACCTCGCCCGGGGCGGCCAAGGCCATGATGCGCGCGGCCTGGTGCACGGCCATCCCGCGCACATCGTCGGGCACCAGCTCCACCTCCCCCGTGTGCAGCCCGGCGCGGATCTCGAGGCCGGCTTCGCGCGCCCGGCGCACCATCGACGCGGCGCATTCGACCGCGCGGGCCGGCCCGTCGAAGAGAGCCACGATCCCATCCCCGGTGTTCTTCACCTCGCGGCCGCGATAGCGATCCAGCTCGAACTGCAGCAGCTCGTTCTGCTGGGCCAGCAGGTCGCGCCAGGCGGCATCGCCCACCCGTTGCAGGGTGAGGGTCGAATCCACGATATCGGTGAACAGGACCGTGGCGAGGATGCGGTCACCGCTGGCAGCAATCGGGCGCGCATACGATCGGGCGCCGCGAAGTCGATCGACACCCATGGCTCCTCCCCGACGACCCACGCGTCATGGTCCGGCGGGATCTCGTACATCTCATCCGGCCCGATGTCGGCCTCTGTGCCGTCCGCCATGCGAACGTGGAGCACCCCGGACAGGACGAAGTCCAGGTGGTGGTACATGCACCGATCGGTCCCTGCGATCGGTTTCACGGTCTTCTGCCAGGTCCAGCCCGGTTCCATGATCATCCGGCCGATGACGAAGTCGTCCATCTCGAAGATCTCGGTGCGGCCTCCCTCGTACGGGCGGACCTCGTCGGGATGGTCAAACCGCTTGTGCTGGAGCCGGGACAGCGAACCTGCCTCTCTTCGGGTGGCCGGATCGCGCGATTGTGTCACGCCACCTGCCCCCTTCATAGGCCCTCGAGCGTGGCCAAGAGTTCAGATCATTTGAACACTGGCCGGCACTGGTTCGGCGAGCCGCTAAACTCGCGGACGATGAAGATCGCCCACATTCGCGAGCGAAACGCCCCCAGCGGGTCACCGTGGCGCCTGGCTGCTGCCCGCGAACCCGGCCCGAACCCGCAGCGGTGGCTCGACCTGGAAGAGGCGCGCCAGGGCCTGCTGGTCGAGAATCCGCAGCGAGCGCACAACTCGCCGCTCTTCCGCCAGTCGGTGACCACCCTGGATGACCACCTGGCGCGCGCCCTTCGTGTGGAGACCCTTGCCGAACTGGTCGAGGGCTACGCCCGGGCGGCCGATGACGACGAAGCGGTACTCGACGCCGCCGATCTCGAGTTCGGTCCGCCGATCCTGCGACCGCCCTCCCTGCGGGACTTCTACGCCTTCGAGGGACACGTCCGCACCATGTGGGAGCGACGTGGCGGCACAGTTCCGGAGGCCTGGTACCGGATTCCGATCTTCTACTTCAGCAACGTCAGCGAGATCCGCGGGCCGAATGAGCCGATCTGGTGCCCAGCCGCCTCGCAGGAGCTCGACTACGAGCTGGAGGTGGCCGCCCTGATCGACACGCCAGTGCACGACCTTGATGCGAAACGATGCCGAGGAAGCGATTGGCGGGTACATGATCTTCAACGACTGGTCGGCTCGCGACCTGCAGCGCGAAGAGACCGCGGTCCGGCTGGGGCCGGCCAAGGGCAAGGATTTCGCCACCTCGATCGGTCCATGGCTGGTGACCCCCGACGAGCTGGCGGATGCACGCCGAGGCAAGGGCTACGACCTCGCCGATGACCGCCACCGTGAACGGCGTCGAGCTGTCGCGCGGCACGCTGGTCGAGCGCGCAGTTCAGCTTCGGCGAGATGATCGCCCGCGCCAGCGCGGACGTGCGGCTGCGCCCCGGCGACCTGATCGGTTCAGGCACGGTGGGCACCGGCTGCCTGCTCGAGGTCCGCGACGAGATCCTCAAGCGCTACCTCCAGCCCCGCGACCTCGTCACGCTTGCTGTCGACCGACTTGGCGCGCTCTCTAACCCGATCGCCGAACGGCCCGAGAACCGATGAGCGCCGAGCAGACGGCGCGCTACCTGTCCCGCCTGGCGGCGGCCGAGCGACGGCTGGTCGACCACGCGGCGCGTCCGCTGCCCGCCGGGCTCACCGATCCCGATCCCGACGCCAGCGAACGCTGGGAGGCGGGCCAGGTCTGGGCGCACCTCGCCGAGTTTCCCGGCTACTGGCCCGAGCAGATCCGGCGGCTCCTCACCGCGCGAGCCCAGGGCGCCATCGAGCCGATCCCATTCGGCCGCACCAGGGCGGATCCTGGTCGGATTGCCGCCATCGAGCGCGAGCGGCGCACCGATCCTGGGGAGTTGCTGCGTCGGGTAACCTCCCAGCTCGCAGAGATCGGCACCATGCTGCGCGATCTTCCCGGCGAGGCGTGGACCGCCCGGGGGCAGCACCCGGCGCTCGGCGAGATGACGCTGCCCACCATCGTGGAGCGCTTCATCGTCGCGCACCTCGAGGAGCACGCCGACCAGCTGGATGGCCTGGAGCTGGTGACCGTCGAGGAGATCCGCGCCGCCGCCGAGCGGATCCGGGGAGTGGCGCTGCACACCCCACTCCTGCGCTGGGACGATCGCACCTGGCTCAAGCCGGAGAGCCTGCAGCCGGTGGGCGCGTTCAAGATGCGCGGCGCCTACAACGCCGTCGCCTCGCTGAGCGACGCCGAGCGCGCTCGCGGCGTGGTCACCTACTCGTCGGGCAACCATGCGCAGGCGGTGGCCCGCGCGGCGCGCCTGCTCGGCGCGCACGCGACCATCGTCATGCCGGAGGACGCCCCCGCCATCAAGGTCGAGGGCGTACGCCGCGACGACGCTGAGATCGTCTTCGCGGGACGCAGCGGCGAAGAGCGGCACCGGATCGCGCTGGAGCTCGTCGAGCGCGACGGGCGGGTCATGATCGAGCCCTACGACGACCGGCGGATCATCGCCGGGCAGGGGACCTGCGGCCTGGAGATCGGCGAGGACCTTCCCGAAGTGACCAGCGTGCTGATCCCGGTGAGTGGCGGCGGCCTATCGGCGGGCATCGCCACCGCGGTCAAGGCGCTGGCCCCGAACGCCAGGGTGATCGGCGTCGAACCAGAGCTGGCGGCGGACGCGCGCGAGTCGCTCGCAAAGGGCGAGATCGTGCGCTGGGACGGCTCGCTCACCACCCGCACCATGGCGGATGGCCTGCGCGTTGAGAAGCTCGGCTGGCTCCCGTTCCTGCACCTGCGCCGCTTCATGGACGAGATCGTCACGGTCAGCGAGGAACAGATGGCCGAGGCGATGCGCCAGCTTGCCGCTCGCGCCCGGCTGGTCGTGGAGCCGTCGGGGGCAGCCGGCATGGCAGCTCACCTGTCCGGCGCCGCCCCGCAGCCACCGGGTGACAACCACCGCGTGATCGTGATCAGCGGCGGGAACGTGGACCCGCTGAAGTTCGCGGAGATCCTCGTCGGCTAGAAGGAGTCCCGGACCGGACGTGGGTCAGCGGGCCGGCTCAACGCCGCGGCGAGCTCCCAGCAGCAGGACCGCCGCGACCACCGCCACCAGCGCCCCCAGGCCGGCCACGCTCCCGTAGCCGATCCCGAAGCCACCCGCCTGCGCCACGGCACCGGCCACAAAGGGCCCGATCCCCAGCCCCGCCGAGAGGGCCGCCGAGTAGCCGCCCAGCCCGGTCGCCCGCAGCTCCACCGGGGCGCGTTCGCTGATCACCACCTGGATCAGCATCAGGGTCAGCGCCAGCGCCAGGATGCCGAACATGAAGACCGTGGCGATCCCCAGCGGGCCGGTCTGCAGCCCAAGCAACGACGTGATCGCCGCGTAGCCGACGCAGCCGGCCGCGGCCGCCACGGGCGGGATGGCGCGCCGATCGATCAGCCGACCGAGCGGTACGCGCGAGATCCCGTTGGTGATCGACTGGAGCGCCAACAGGAGGCCGATGGAGCCGGCCGCCAGTCCGATCGATGTCCCGAACAGCGGGAAGAGGCCGCTCACCGCGCCCCAGGGCAGCCCGATCCCGAAGGCGGCCACCCAGCAGCCGAGCACCACCCGATCGCGCCCGACCCGGGCGACCATGGCCGGCACGGCGCGCAGATCGATACGGGTGCGGACCGAAGCACTCACCAGGATCGGCCCAACCAGGGCTGCCGTGGCCAGGACGGTTGCCACCAGGTAGGTGGGCACGACCCCGAAATGCTGCCAGATGAGCCCGCCCACCGCCGGACCCGAGGCGATCCCGGTGTGCGTCCCGAGAGTCAGCCAGCCGAAGGCCGATCCCCGCGACGATTCGCGGGCGCTGCCCGCCACGTAAGCGCCCAAGGCCGGCAGGAAGAGCGACGAGGTGATCCCCGACATGATCGCCCAGCCGTACAGCGGCGCCAGGCTGCCGCTCGCCTGGGCAAGGAGCGGGACCAGGTTGGTAAGCGCGCTCCCGACCACCGCCACGGTCAGCGTGCGGCGCGTTCCCCAGGCATCGGCGACCGCGCCGAATGGAAGGCTGAAGACCGCTCCCAGACCGAAGCGGACCGCGGCGATCGTCCCTGCGTCGGTGAGCGAGCCACCCAGGGCCCCGACATGCAGCGGAATGGCCACCCCCGACGACCATTGCCCGAGGGTGAACAGGAAGGTCGCCAGGTAGGCCGGCCAAAGTGGCCGGCCGCTTCGGGCCAGCGCGGTCACGACCCGTGCAGGCCGCTCAGCAGGGCGAGCGCGTTGGCTCCCAGGGCATCGAGCGCGTAGCCGCCCTCTTGGAGGGCGATCACCGGCATCCCCAGCGCGCCGATCATGCCCCCGATCTCGGCGTAGTCGGGAGTGCGCAGCGCCAGGTCGCCGATCGGGTCGCGCTCGAACGTGTCGAACCCCGCCGAGATGATCAGGGGCGCGTCCGGGGCGAAGGCCTCGACCAGCGCCAGCGCCTCGACCAGCGCGGTCGCGTAGGCGTCGATCCCGGTCCGGGCGGCCAGCGGCCAGTTCCGCGTCCGACCGGCTCCCTCGCCGGCGCCGGTCTCGGCGGCATAGCCCGAGAAGTAAGGATAGGCGCGCGCCGGATCGGCGTGCAGGGAGAGATAGAGGACGTCGCCGCGCTCCCAGAAGAGCTGCTGCGTACCGTTGCCGTGGTGGTAGTCGATATCCAGGATGGCAACCCGCCTCGCGCCGCCCTGGCGCCGCAGCCACTCGGCGACGATGGCCGCGTTGTTGAAGTAGCAGTAGCCGCCGAACATGCCGCGGGCGGCGTGGTGCCCCGGCGGGCGACACAGCCCGTAGGCGAGCGGGACGCCGCCGAGTACCCGCTGCGCCGCGGTGAGGGCAACGTCCACCGCGGCCCGGGCGGCGCTCCACGTCCCCGCCACGATCGGCGTGGCGGTGTCGAACAGGTAGGCGCCCAGCCGCAGATGTCGGCCCGCGGGGAGGCCTTCGAGCGCCATGCCGCCGGGATAGGCGCCGAGCAGATACGTGTCGGGGATCAGCGGCCGCGTGCCATCGGTCGCGCCCGCGGCCAGTGCATCGGTCCAGGCATGCTCTACCACGTCGACCAGGTCGGCGTCGTGCAGCGCCAGGATCGGCTCACGGCCGTGCTCGGTCGCGGCCTCAAAAACAAAGCGCCCATCCGCGCGCAGCGTGGCCTCGATGGCCAGCGCGCGGTCAGGCGACTCCCAGCAAGGGATCTCGCGCCCTCCGGCCAGCTCGATCAACCCGGTATGGGCAAGGTGGGCATCGCTGCGGACGACCGGGATCGACGAGTTCACTCGGCCTGCGAGTGTACCGATGGCGCCCGAGGAACGGCGTCGTACACTGCGGCGACCAATGCCGATGGTGGACGAACGCGAGGCGGTTAAGCGGCTGCGGGCGTGCCCGCTCTTCGCTCCCTGCTCCAATCCGGTGTTGGCCGAGGTCGGACGCCAGTTGCGGCACCGTCATTTCCGCCGCAACGAGATCGTCTTTCACCAGGGCGACCCCGGCGATGCGCTGCACATCATCACCGCCGGGTCGGTAAAGATCGTGCTCCCATCGGCGGAGGGCGAGGAGGCGATCATCGCCACCCTGCGCCCCGGCGACTTCTTCGGCGAGCTGGCATTGCTCGACGGGGAGCCGCGCTCCGCGACCGCCACGGCGATCGAGCCCACCGAGACGATGACCCTGCCACGGGACGTGCTCCTCGAGCTGCTCGACCGGCATCCCTCGCTGCGCGACGCGCTCTTCAGCGCGGTCACCGGTGAGCTGCGGCGGCTCACAAAGCACGTCGAGGAGCTCCACTTCCTGGACCTGGCCGGGCGCCTGGCCGCTCGCCTCGCCCAGCTGGCGCGGCAGTCATCGCCGTCGGGCGACGGACCGATCAGCCTCGACTGGCCCTACACCCAGACCGATCTGGCGGGCATGATCGGGGGCACGCGGCAGAGCGTGAACCGGCTGCTGGCCGAGCTGATCGACGACGGGCTGGTCGCGATCGAGCACGAGCGCCTGATCGTAGCTGACCTCGACGCCCTGGAGCGCCGCGCCGAGCGTTAGGCGATCCCTACTGGACGGCGCCGCCGGTCCCCCAGCGCGCCAGCTCCGCCTCGAGGTCGAGTGCCATGACCACCCCGGAGTCGGCGTACTTGCCCCATGCCTCGCGCGGAACCTGCCACATGATCTCGAACTCGTTGCCGTCGGGGTCGCGCCTGTAGAGCGACTTGCTGACCCCGTGATCGCTGGCTCCAGTCATGGCGCCCGCTTCGGAGAGCGCCTTTGCCGCTGCCGCCAGGTCCTCGATGGTGCCCACTTCCCAGGCGAGGTGGTAGAGCCCCACCGAGCCGCGCGGTGGACGGGGCGCTGCCGCGCCGACCTCGAAGAGGCCCAGATCGTGGTGGTTGCCGCCGGCCGGCGAGCGCATGAAGGCGGCGCGCATCCCCGCCGGCCGCTCCAGCTCCTCGAAGCCGAAGACGCGGTGGTAAAAGTCGGCCGCGGCGTCCGCATCGCGGACCCATAGGACGGCGTGGTTGAGTCGAGTGATGTTCACGAAGGGAGTCTCCTTGGCGGCGGCCGCATCGGTCTAGTTGTCCCATCAACTATCACACGGTGGGGCAAGCGATGCAGCGCGGCATCCTAGAATGGGCGCCGCAGCAAAGCGAAGGGGCTCCCTCGTGTACTACCTCCAGCGCGGCCAGGTGCCGCACAAGCGCCACACCCAGTACCGCGAGCCCGACGGCAGCCTCTACGCCGAGGAGCTGTTCGGCGTCGAGGGGTTCACCGGCCGGGCGAGCCTCCTCTACCACCTCACGCCGCCGACCCGGACCCACCGGATCGAGCCGGTCCGCGACGTGTCGCTCGAGGCCTGGACCGATGACGAGGCCGGCCCCACCGCCACCACCTGATCAACACCGGCCGGCGTGAGCCGCGCGGCGACGCGGTCAGCGGCCGCATCCCGCTCTTCTTCAACGACGACGTCATCGTTCGGCGTCGTCCGCCCGCGCCGCGATGCCATGGAGCGCTTCTACCGCAACGGCGAGATGCCGACGAGATGCTCTTCGTCCACGAGGGGCACGGGCGTCTGCGACACGGTCTTCGGGCCGCTCGGTACGGCCCGGGCGACTACCTCGTCCTCCCGATCGGCACGACCTGGCGGCTCGATCCCGACGCGGACTCGAGCAGCGGATGCTCTGGCTGGAGTGCCCGTCGGAGATCGAGCCGCCGAAGCGCTACCGCAACGACTACGGCCAGCTGCTCGAGCACGCGCCCGTACTCGCAGCGCGACATCCGCGCCGCCTGCCGAGATGGCCGCCGCACACCGAGACCGGCGACTTCGTGGTCGAGGTCAAGATCGGGCGGCCGGACTCACCGCCTACCACTACCGCCATCCACCCGTTCGACGTCGTCGGCTGGGACGGCTACCTGTGGCCGTTGCCTTCAACATCGCCGACTTCCAGCCGATCACCGGGCGGGTCCACCAGCCGCCGCCGGTCCACCAGACGTTCCAGGCCGCGCAACTTCGTGGTCTGCTCGTTCGTGCCCCGCAAGTTCGACTACCACCCGCTCGCGATCCCGGCGCCGTACAACCACTCGAACATCAACAGCGACGAGGTCATCTACTACGTCGCCGGCAACTTCATGAGCCGCCGCGGGGTGGAGATCGGCTCGTTCACCCTCCATCCGGCGGGGATCCCGCACGGGCCGCACCCGGGCACCGTCGAGGCGTCGATCGGCAAGGAGGCGACCGAGGAGCTGGCGGTCATGGTCGACACCTTCCATCCGCTGCGCCTCACCCGCCAGGCGGGAGAGCTCGACGACGACCGCTATCCGTATTCCTGGCTGCCCCCGACGACGCCGATGCCGCCGCCCGCGAGCTCGCCGAGCGAGGCCCCGAGGCCTTCCCCGACTGACTGGAAGATCCGCATGCCGCCGACATCGTGATCCTCTACTTTCTGCGGCACGGGCTCGCCGGGCGGCACACGGGAGCCATGGACGATGAAGCCCGCCAGCTGACGGAGGATGGTGTCGCGGCGCTGCGTGCCGCCGCTCCGCTCTGGCGCCGACTGAACCTGCGACCCACCGTGGTGATCAGCTCACCCCTGCCCCGGGCAGCGCGAACCGCAGAGCTGTTCCTTGAGGCGATCGGCATGGCGGGCTCGATCGTCGTTGATGATCGGCTGCGACCGGGAGCGTCCTGGGGTGACCTGGCGCGCGCCATGGCCGCTCATCCCGAGGCGCGCCGGGTGCTGTTCGTCGGTCACGAGCCGGACCTGTCGAACGCGGTGTCGCTGCTCACCGGCGCCAATGCGGTCCGGTTACGCCAGGGCGGGCTCGCCTGCGTGGAGTTCCCCGGCGTCCCCGAGCCGGGAAGCGGCGAGCTGGCGTGGCTCCTCGATCCCGACCTCTACGCACCAGGCTGACCGATGCCACGCTCACGCCAGGTGACGCGTATTGCAGCCTACGTGGTGGTGCTGGGCGACGACGGACGGCTGCTGCTCTGCCGGCTGTCGGCCGATGAGCTCTACCCGGGGTGGTGGACTCTGCCGGGCGGTGGGATCGACTTTGGAGAGGATCCGCGCCAGGCGGCTCTCCGTGAGCTGACGGAGGAGACCGGCCTCACCGCCGAGATCGTGTCCCTGGCCGGGATTGAGTCCTTCGCGCGACCCGACCTGGCCGATGCGGACGGTCCGCTCCGCTTCCAGGCGATCCAGATCATCTACCGCGTGCGCCTCACCGGCGGACGATTGCGTGACGAGATCGACGGCTCAACGGATCGCGCCGCCTGGTTCACCAGGGCCGAGCTCGATGGGTTGCCCCTGGTCGGATTGGCGGAGGTCGGTGCCCGCCTCGCGTTCAACGCGGGTTGAGCTGCCGGGCCGGGCGGCGTAGCCTCAGCGGCATTCCGAGCCCCCCTGCATCTGGAGGTCGTTCATGCTCACCCAGCGTCGCGTCCATTCCACCATCCCGGCCGCCGAGTCATCCGGACTCCAGGGCGCCTGCTGATCGACCCCTCGCCGCAGGGCAAACTGGTCGGAACGCTGGGCGCGGCCTCGCTCAAACTGCAAGCCCCGGGGCGGGAGGCCGTGCGGCTGGCGTTCGGTTTGGCGGGCCTATACTCGGCCCATGGCCGACGCGCGCCTGGAGCTCCACAGCCTGGTCGTCTGCGACCACGCCATCACCGCGCAGGACGGGAAGATCAGCGCCATCGGCATCTTCAGCCAGATCACGGTCAGCCGGCTGCCATCGGTCTACGGCCGCTTCTTCATCGTGGCCGTGCTCGTGGCCGATCCTGGCACGCACCAGGTGACGCTCCAGGTCGTCTCCCCGTCCGGTCAGCCGATGCTCCCACGTCCCCCGAGCATGCGCCTGGAGGTGCCGCCCAACACCACCACGGCCAACATCGTGGCCGATCTGAAGGGGCTCCAGGTGCGCGAGCTGGGGCGGCACAGGATCGAGCTGCGATCCGGAGACCGAGTGCTCGGTACCAGCCCCTTCAACGTGAACCTGGCCTGGTCACAGCAGCGCGCGGGGAATGCGTAGTCGGGATCGTCCAGCTGCCGCGAACCGGGGCGGCGTGGCGATCCCGTGCCACCGGGTGGTGCGCAAGAGCGGGGAGACGGGCGGCTACGGCGGTGGACGATGGCGGAAGGAGTGGCGGCTCACCCACGAGGCCGCGGGGCTGGGGCGCCGCTCTAGCGGCGGATGTCGGTCCCCATGGCGTGGTAGCCACCGTCGACGTGGATCAGCTCGCCGGTGGTCATGGTCGCCCAATCGGACAGCAGGAAGCAGACCATCTGGCCGACCGCGGTCGCATCGGTCATGTCCCAGCCCAGCGGGGCGCGCTTGAGCCAGGTGTCGGCGATCTGGTCGAAGCCGGGGATGCTCTTGCCGGCCATGGTGCGGATCGGTCCGGCGCTAGACGGTGTTGACCCGGATCCCGAACTCGCCCAGGTCACGGGCGAGGTAGCGTGTGATGGACTCCAGGCCGGCCTTGGCCACGCCCATCCAGTCGTAGATGGGCCAGGCATAGCGCCCGTCGAAATCGAGCGTCACCACGCTGGCGCGACCGGCCGCCTTCATCGGCTCGAGCATGCCTGCGCTCAACGCCTTGAGCGAGAAGGCTGATGTCTGGAAGCCGAAGGCCACGCTCTCCCAGGGGGTGTTCAGGAAGTTGCCGCCCAGTCCGTCGGCGGGCATGAAGCCAATGGCATGCACCACCCCATCGATTTTGCCCCAGCGGCGCATCAACTCGGTGCGCACCGCGTCGATATGCTCCGGGTTGTTGACGTCCATCTCGAGCACGTCGGGGGTCGTGGGGAGCTTGCGCGCCACCCGTTGCGTGAGACTCATGCCGCGCCCAACGCCCGTGAGCAGCACCTCGGCGCCCGCCTCCTGGGCGACCTTCGCCACGCTGAAGGCGATGCTATCGTCGGTGAGCACGCCGGTGATGAGCAGCTTCTTGCCGTCGAGCAGCACGCGCCGGACCTCCCTTTCGTTGCGACCGATGACGCCGCGGTCGGCGCCTGGTGCGCGGCCGATTGTACCGGTCGGCTCTGTCACCGATACTTGGCGTCCATGACGACCACCCTGGCCGAGCTCTTCCGCCACAACCGCTGGGCCAACGAACGCCTCCTGGAAGCGTGCCGAACCTTGACCGACGAGCAGCGCGCGACCACCGTCGAGGGGACCTATGGTGAGCTGGGCTACACGCTCACCCATCTGGTCCGTGCGGAGAGCTACTACCTGAAGCTGCTGACTGATTGGCAGCCGCCGGTGCGCTGGGAGGTCCCCGGCCCGTTCCCCGGCATCGACACGCTGCTCGATCGGGCTCGCTTCACCGGCGATCAGCTGATCGAGGTCGCCGACGGGGTCGATCCCGACCGGGCGTTGCCGGTTGACGGCAAGCAGGTTCCCGCCTCGGTCGTCCTGGTGCAGGCCATCAACCACGCCACCGAGCATCGCGGCCACGTCGCCACGATCCTCACCCAGATCGGCATCCAGCCGCCCGAGATGGACGGCTGGGCCCACGGAGGGTTCGAGGATTGACGCGGCGATGATGGTCCACCTGTACGACTACGAGGTGCCTGTCGCCGACCCCGCGACCGGCGTCGCGAGCCTGCGGCACGCTCTGGCAGACCTGGGCGACGACGACCGCAAGGCGCTGCTCGGCGGCCTCTTCCGCACCGAGCGCATGCCGGGCACCATGGAGCGCCTGTCGACGCTGGTCAGCGACCTGGACGCCAGCTTCGCCGACCTGCTGACGCTGCTCGACAACGCGTCTCGAGTCCGGGGCTTCGTGGCGATCGACGAGGCGAAGGCCGTCCTGGACCGATACCTCCCCGCCTCTGCCGTTGCCGGCACTCATGACTGGGACGTCGCCCGCCTGCATGAGCCCTACGGCGATGGGACGTACCACGGCAAGCTGCTCAAGCGAGTTCGCAAGCAGCTCCGATCGGTCGGCAGTCGCGAGGCGCTGACGACTCCGTTTCTGCTCCGCCGCGAGTGGGGGCGCTAGGTTCGTGAGCCGCCGAACGTCACGCCGCGGGCGCCCTTACCAGCCGTTGCCGGAGCGCCGGACGAACTGGGTCGCACGGCTGGTGGTCCTCCTGGTGGCCTTCATCCTGGTCGCCGGCTTCGCGGTCCTCACCTTCGCGCGCTAGGTGCGCCGCGGTCGCTTACGCTGGGCGTAAGCAACCGCCAGGCTGCGACCCCTCGCCGATGCGCCGTGATCCAGATCGTGCGTGAGCATAGCCGGGTCGGCCGGCTGCCCGCCGGAAATCGCCCCGAACCGGCCCAAAGTTGAGCTCCTATCTTGTCAAGCGGTGCCCGCCGCCGGCCGTGCGTCGGCCAGCATCGTCCGATACACAACCCGGGCGAGGTGCCACTTCAGGGCCCGGATCGCCTCGAGCCGAGTCTTGCCATCGCCCAGGCGACGGGCCAGATAGGCCTGAGCACGCGGATCCCAGCGGCTCTGGACCAGGGCCATGGTGTGCAGCGCCCGGTTGAGCTGACGGTTGCCGCCGCGGTTGAGGCGGTGCCGTTGACGCTGCCCGGACGAGGCCGGCAGCGGTGCCGTGCCGCTCGCCGCGGCGAACGCCGCCGAGCTGCGATAGCGAGTCACGTCACCGGCTTCGCCGAGCAGCTTGGCGGCGGTCAGGGCTCCGATCCCCGAGAGCTGCGGCAGCGAGCTGCCGCTGGCGACCAACAGGCTCGCGATCCGCTGCTCGAGGCGCTCGGCCTCGGTGCTGAGCCGACGCAGGCGGCGCAGCCGCGCGCGGGCCAGCTCGGCTCGCACCCCATCGCGTCGCCCCAGCAGGCGGGCCGCGGCGGCCTGATGGCGCTCAGCGGTCAGGTTCGGCAGCCGGGCCCCATACCCCGGCGCCAGCACCAGCAGGTCGGCGTGGAGCTGGTTGACGAGCCGGGTGCGCTCGGCCATGAGCTGTTCACGCGCCCCGACCAGCAGCTTCAGGTCGGCGACCAGACCGGGCCGACGCAGCGCCGGCAGCCGTGGCTCACGGGCGGTGATGCGGGCGATGGCCAGCGCATCGCCCGGGTCACTCTTGCCGTGCTGCAGCAGGGAGCGGCGCTCGCGGTCGGTGAACTGGGCCGGCACCTCGACCACCACTTCACCGGCAGCCACCAGCACCTCGGCCAGCGCCGCCCCGAAGCTGCCGGCGCCCTCGATCCCGACCCGCCGCGGAGCGGGCTGACGCTGTGCCCAGCTCAGCAGGCAGGCGTGCCCGCGTGGATCGTTGCTGAACGTCCGCGCCGCGCGCTGGCGTCCGAGTTCGTCGACCGCGCTGACCGCCAGCGTGGCCTTGTGGGTGTCGATGCCGATGCTGACCATGGTCGCTCCTCCGTGACGGCACTAGACTCGATGCGCGCGCCGGGCGGACAACCATGCGTGCGGGACCGTCACAGGGACTCCACGCTCCTATCAGGTCACGTCCGGCGCGCCGAACCATCCCGCGGGCGACACTCAACTTGATGGGCACCCGATCGGGGCCCTGGCCGTTAGGGGTCAAGCCGCGGAACGCTCCGGCAACGCTCGCACCATCTGGGCGGGCGCCGCGCGAACTCAGCGTTACGCATGGCCGTTACTTACGCTGAACGTAATTGGGCTGCGAGCGGACGCCTCGTGCCGGGCGGCGACCGCGTGACTCAGTCGAGCACCAGCGGCTTGACCGTCATGACCTCGTCGACCCGCCCTTCCCACTCGGAACGCGGCGCGTCGCAGTACAGCTCGATCTCGTTGCCATCGGGATCGGCGGTGTAGAGCGAGCGGCTGACCCCGTGGTCGACCGCTCCGCGCAGCAGGCCACGGTCGCGCAGCAACGTGTGCGCCGCGCGAACCGCGTCGAGATCGGCGAGCCGGATCGCGAGGTGATAGAGACCCACGGCGCTGGGCACCGGCGAGGGCGCCTGCTGGCCGACCCGCAGCAGCGCCAGGTCGTGATGGTTGTCGCCCGTGGCGGTCAGGAAGATCATCACGTTGCTCATCTCGCTCGCCACGCGAAAGCCGAGCAGGTCCCGATAGAAGGCGAGCGAGCGATCCAGGTCGCGGACCTTGAGCACGACGTGGCCGATCCCGAGTGGCTCCAGCACCGCGAACGCTACGAACCGGCCGATGACGGCTGCGGGCGCCTCACTCGAAGTGGAGTGTGACGGTGACGACCCCCGCGCTGAGACCTCGATCGGTGACTGCGGCCCATGCCTCCGGTGAGAGGTCGGCCACCTTCTGGCTGGCGGTGCCCCACAGGCAGCCGCAGTAATCGACCACCGGTAGCAGGACGCATCGGTCCGCGCAGACGGTCACGAAGCGCGCGGCCGGTGGCGCGTCATAGTGGCCACCGAGGGCCCCCGGCAGCCCGACCACCGCTTCGCCCCGCCAGCCGGCGGAGCAGCAGTACCAGGTTGCCTTTCCGGTGACCACGGTGCCACCGGCCGGCGGAGGCAGCACCTTTGTCGAGCTGGCTCGCCGGAGCAGGGTCGCCTTCATGACGATGCTCGGCGGCGCGGTGAATGTAACCGGGCTCAACTCCTCCGGGCCGATCGGCTGGCCGGCTGTCGCCAGGCTTCGAGAGGCGGAAAGGCTGCGACCCGTCGGGCCGCGATCGGCCACCTGGACCGGGCTATCGGCAATCGCCAGCAGGCGCTGTGCTTCGACCACCAGCGGTGAAGCGGAGCGGGCGGTGAGCGGGCTCAGCAGGCCGATCGCCAATGCGCCAGCCATAACGAGCACCGCAACGCGTCGGGGCTGATCCGGCAATAGAATCCTCGCAAACGTGGGGCACAACGCCGTCCCGCGGGGTGATGACCGGACCGCCGAAGCGCCGATCCCGCACGAAACGGTGCGTCACCCTACCATCCGAGGCGCGAACCTGTCGAGCGGAGGAGACCCCGATGGCCAACAAACGGACCCATGCACACCGCAGCGGCGCCGTCGTCATGCGAGGTGGCGAGCACCGCCTGACAGAGGATCAGCGACTCCTTCAAGAGGGCGACGGGACCGCATTTCTGCGGACCGATACCTGGCGAACCCTGCGGATCATGGGCGAGTTCGTCGAGGGGTTCGACGCCCTCGCCTCAGTCGGCCGGGCGGTGAGCGTCTTCGGCTCCGCACGGATCCCGCGCTCGGACCCCTACTACCGCATGGCCCGCAAACTGGCTCGCAAGCTGGCGAAGCGTGGCTACGCGATCATCACCGGTGGCGGACCGGGGACCATGGAGGCGGCCAATCGCGGCGCCCGGGAGGGCGGCGGCATATCGGTCGGCTGCAACATCGAGCTCCCATTCGAGCAGGGGCTGAACGAGTTCGTCACGCTCGGGATGGAGTTCCGCTACTTCTTCGTGCGCAAGACGATGTTCGTCAAGTATGCGGAGGCGTTCTGTATCTTCCCCGGCGGCTTCGGCACCTTCGACGAGCTGTTCGAGGCGTTGACCCTGATCCAGACCGGCAAGGTGCAGCACTTCCCGGTGGTCCTGTTCGGCACCGCCTACTGGCGCGGCCTGGTCGACTGGCTCTCCTCGGGCGTACTGGGCGAGGGCAAGATCACGCCGGGAGACCTCACCCTGTTCACGGTGACCGATGACGTGGATGAGGCGGTCGACGTGATCCTTGCCCACCACGAATTGCACGAGGCTGCGCGGGGCGATCGCGGGGAGCCATGAGCCGTGGGTGGCGGGCCCGACCGGATTCGAACCGGCGATCTCCAGCGTGACAGGCTGGCATGTTGGGCCGCTACACCACGGGCCCGCGGGAGCGACGGTGGCGGAGTATAGCAGGGGCACCCCCCGACTTCAGTTCGGTGCCCCGGTCGCATCGATCAGTCCCACGACCGCCAGCCCGTAGGCGATCGTCGCCAGCAGCATGCCGGCGCTCGCCGGCAGCATCAGGATCGGCGGCGCGCTGCCGGCAACGGCACTCACCAGCGCCGCCACGCTGAAGGCGAAGGCCAGCACCGCCATGCCGGCCGCCAGCACGACACCGCCAGTGGCCGCTCCGCGCACGTTGAGCCTAACCGCCGCCACCGATACCAGGTGCAGGAGGCCCAGCAGCGCCGTCCCGCAGCCAAGCGCCACCATCGCGCCACCCACCGCCGCCGTGTCGATGACCTCATCGGGAATCCGGCTGCTGACCAGCTCGGGATCGAGCAGGCCTACGGCGACCACCCCGAGGCCCGCCAGGATCAACAGCCCGCCGGATGCCGCCAGGATCGCGATGGCCAGCCCGCGCAGGCGCGGCATGCGCCGTACGTCGCGGTCAGCGGTTGCTGCGGGCGAGGACGACCGTCGCACCGCCGAAGACGACGAAGACCAAAACCAGCGCCACGACCAGGACCGTGTCGCGAGCCGGTGCCCCGACCAGCAGCGCCGCTCCGGCCGCAGACACCAGCGCCGTCAGGGCGGCCAGCATGGTCGCGGCGGGTCGGGCGAAGCGCAGGTGTGCCAACAGCGCCCCGGCAGTCGCAACCAGGCCGGCGCCAAGGATCAGCAGCCCGACGCCGCCGATGATCTGCGGGGTACCCAGCGCAGCCAGGTTCGGCGGTGCGTCGCCGGCGTAGGCGGAGCCGATCGTGAGGCCGGCCACGATCATCGCAATCGCGGCGATAAAGATCGCCAGGCCGCCGACGGCGCAGATCAGCATCGCGACGCTGGCGGCTTCGCCGAGATGCTCGGGGGCGAGCGAATGCGACCGGCCACGCGGCGCGGGGAGAGCGCCCTGGCGCGCTCCTGGACTGCCGATCTTCCTACTCGTCACGGGCCCGGATTGTAGGGGACTGTCGCGACAGGCACCACCGTATACTCGGCCTCGTGCCGTTCGAGCTGCCAGCAGATCCGCGCACCGCACGCCGTGCCCGAATATGGCGATGGGTCTCGACCGCCCTGGTCGTCATCCTGGCCATGACCGTCGGCTACCTCGGCTATGTCGGCTACGAGGGGTCTCGGCAGGCCGTCCTGGTGAGCGATCCGTCGACCAACTGCCAGACGCCGTTCAGCGCCTACGGTTGGAGCTACCAGGCGGTCAACTACCCGGAGGCGGATGACCTGGCCGTGGCCGACCTTCCCGACCGCGAGCACTGTCCGCGCCGGCCAGCAACCACCGGAACCGAGATCGTGACCCCCGACGGCACCCGCCTCACGGCGTGGTACATCCCGGGGCCGAACGCGCTCGGGCCCGGCGGCGCCACCATCGTCATTGCCCACGGCCACGGCAGCAACAAGAGCGACATGCTGCCGTGGGCCAAGGTGCTGCACGACCACTACAACCTCGTCCTCTTCGACTTCCGGGCCCACGGCCAGAGCTCCGGCGAGCAGAGCACCGTGGGGGTGCGCGAAGAGTCAGATCTGCGCGCGGTGATCGACTGGGTTGAGGCGGCCAAGACACCGGCGCATCTTGCCGTGCTGGGGGTGTCGATGGGCGGGGCCGCAGCTGCCGGCGAGGCAGCCTCGGACCCGCGCGTGGAGGGGTTGATCCTGGATTCGACGCACGCCACGCTGGCGAATGCCATGCAGGCGCGCCTCGAACGTCAGGGGTATCCGCTTGCGCTGCCCGGTGCCTGGGCGATCTTGCTCGGCGGCCTGCTGCGCACCGGAGAGGACATGAGCTCGGCCGATCCCGTGCAGGCGGTCGGACACTACGGCGAGCGGCCGATGCTGATCATCAGCGCTGGCCGCGACGATGCCGTCGGCAACGGCGATGCCGAGGCCCTGCGGGCCGCGGCCAAGGCCGAAGGTTCAACGGTTGATCTCGAGGTCTGCGCCGCGGCCGGACACGCGGAGTCGATCAACGTATGCCCGGCCGACTACCCGGGTTGGGTGCTAGCCTTCCTGGCGCGAGCGATCCCCGCAGCCCCCTGATAGACCGGGAGACCGATGACCGTACCGATGCGTCGCGCGCTGACCGGCGTGCTGCTCAGCACCATGATGGCCGCCTGCTCCGCCACCGCTACGCCGACCCCATCCGCCGGCCTCTGCCCTTCGGCCGCCCCGACCGCCGACCAGGCGGGCGCGATCAATGCCGATGCGGCCCGAGCCGTCGTGACCACCAATCTGGGGAGTTTCACCATTGAGCTGTACCAGCAGGCCGCGCCGATCGCCACGGCCAACTTCGTTGCGCTGGCGCGCTGCGGCTTCTACGACGGGATCAGCTTCCACCGGGTGATCGCCGGCTTCGTCGCCCAGGCCGGCGACCCGCAGACCAAGACCAACCGCGGCGAATTCGACGGCCTCGGCACCGGCGGCCCGGGTTACGGCTTCGCCATCGAGCCGCCGGCCGATGGGTACAACTACGACCCGTACGTGGTCGCCATGGCCAACAGCGGGCAGCCCGATTCGAACGGAAGCCAGCTGTTCATCGACCTAGCCGACCTCGATGGGCAGTTGGCCCGGTCCTACACCATCTTCGGCAAAGTGGTGGCCGGCACCGAGGTGATCGGTGCTATGGGCGCGATGGCAACATCCGCGGGGGACGTCCCGGTGCAGCCGATCATCATCAGTTCGGTCGCCATCGAATCGGGCAACTGACGCTCAAACTCGGCGTTAGTCCGCTTCAAAATGTAAACGATTCTTAGTGCCCAACCGTTGACCGAATGCCGACCTCTCGGGTATCCTTTCGGTGCTGTTCGTACAGCGATTCACCACTGATCGCAAGGCCATGGGTAGGTTTGGGTAAGGGTAGAGCGGGAAACCGCTCGTGAAAGATGCCCTTGCGGTTAGCGAATCCGGCAGCACCTGGAGGCCCCTCTTCGGAGGGGCTTCCTGCTTCCACGGCGTCACTCCCTCGCAAGTTGGGAGCCGCCCGAGGCAGGCCGCACGGATCGGGGCCGGCCGGCCCCTCTGCTAGACTCGCCATCCCCACCCGCGCGCCGGTAGCTCAGTGGATAGAGCGTCGGCCTCCGGAGCCGAAGGTCGCAGGTTCGAATCCTGTCCGGCGCGCCACACTCACAGATAAGCCACGGCAGCGCGGTGCCGCGCCAGAAGGACCCATCAGCCAGCGAATGGCCGAATGACGTCCGAATGCCACCGGATCACCACCCAGAGCCGGCCAAAGGCGTCGAGCGACGACACATCGGCCATTCAGCGGTCATTGGGACTCCGCGGACGGTCAGGCCGCTGAGCCGACCTCGTAACCGCCGGGAGCACGAGCCGCGCACGATCGGTCATCATCGGTCCATGCCGGAGCTCATCCGCCGTGACCGCCTCGCCCGTGAGGTCGAAGAGGAACGCCTCTCGCCCGCCGCCACCCGCTCAACCGCCAGCCGCGGCCGGGTCCGCGAGGAGGAGCCGGATCGCTACCGCACCGCCTTCGAGCGCGATCGGGATCGGATCATCCACTCCAAGGCCTTCCGGCGACTGAAGCACAAGACGCAGGTCTTCCTCAACCCCGAAGGCGACCATTTCGTCACCCGGCTGACCCACACCCTGCAGGTCGCGCAGATTGCCCGTGCGCTGGCCAGCGGCCTCTCCCTCAACGAGCCGCTGGCCGAGGCGATCGCGCTGGGCCACGACGTCGGTCACACGCCCTTTGGCCACACCGGCGAAGCGGCGCTTTCACCCTATTTCCCGGCCGATGGCTGGCACCACGCCGCCCAGAGCGTCCGGGTGTACGAGGTGCTCGAGGACCTCAACCTCAGCTGGGAGGTGCGCGACGGGATCCGGGCTCACTCCTGGAAGATCGACCCGCCGCCGGCCACCCCCGAGGCCTTCTGCGTCCGCTATGCCGACCGCATCGCGTACCTGAGCCACGACGCGCTCGATGCGATCCGGGCCAGTGTGCTGGCGCCTGACTCGTTCCCGGCCCCGGTCCTTCAGCGCTTCGGCGCGCCGGGACGCGCCTGGGTTGGCGAGATGATCGAGGCGGTGATCGACCACTCGGTGCAAGTCGGACAGGTCGAGATGGACGAGGCGACGCTGGCCGTGATGCATGACCTGCGCAACTTCATGTTCGAGCGGGTCTACTTCGACCCCTCACTCCTGCGCGAGCAGGAGGCCGCGATCGGCATCTTGCGAGACCTGGTCGACCACCATCTGGCGCATCCGGACGAGATCCCCGCCACGTACCGCGAGGACGACGCGCCGCTCGTGACGCAGGTCGCCGACTACGTCGCCGGCATGACCGACCGATACGCCATGGCCACCCACGAGCGCATCTTCAGGGGCTCTTGACGTCGTAAGCCTGAAAGGTGCCGTTGTCGCAGTCCAGGATGATGGAATCGGGACGATCAGCCGCCAACGGAGACGGCGAGCTTCCCGGGGGTCCCCACACCCTGCGGGTGGTCAGACCCATGAACGTTGACCCGATCTCCACCGGCGACCCTTGGGCAAAACTCGGCGAGCTCGACACTGCTCCCTGGGGGAGATAGGTGCGATCGCCCCACCGGAGCAGGCTCGGACAGCCATCCAGCCGGCTGAATGCGAGCGACATGCCGTACAGGCCGATCGCCACGAAGACCGCCGCCGCCAGCAGCCCGCAGCCGATGGCTCGCCAGTTCATGAGCGCACGATCTCGAACCGCGCGTAGCTCCCCGAAGCCGGGCCAAGGCTTGCCTCGACCTGCTCGACGCGTGCTCCCGGCGGGCCCACCCGGAGGAGCCGCTCCAGCTGCTGGAGCGACGCGCGAGGTCCCTCTGCCACCACTTCGACCGTCCCCTCATCGGGATCATTCGCCACCCAGCCGACCAGCCCCAGCGACCGCGCCTGGCTGTTGACCCACCAGCGGTAGCCGACCCCCTGCACGCGGCCCATCACCCGGGCGGAGAGGCGTGCGGAGGCGTGCGGCTCGCTCATCGGGCCGACATGCGCGGCCAACCGAGCATCGCGACTTCGAGGGCGAGCCGCGGCGCAGCGTTCTGGCGAAGTCCGTCATCGATCCGTTCGAGCAGCTCCAGGAAGGCGGAGAGTGCCGTCGGATCGAGCATCGCGGCTGCGGCCTCCAGGCCGGTCAGCAGCGAACCAGTCGGCGCTCGCCGTGCCGACCCGATCGCGGTCACCATCAGGTCCCGGGCGAGGTCGCGCCAGGCCTCAACGATCAGCGCCGCGGCCTCGCGCTGCACAGATGTGGGCGTCCGGGGCGCCTCGTCGTCAGGGGCCTCGTCGTTGGACTCGCCGACCGGCTGCACCCCGAGCCGCCCGGCATCGTCCAGCAGGTCGCGGACCGATCCGAATCGATCGGCTGGACCGCACTCCAGCAGACCCAGCAGCTCCTGCTGTGTTCGGCGTCGCCAGTCGAGCAGGACCGGTGTCCGAGCGAAGCGAACGGCGGTGCCGCTCAGGCCGCCGGCGATACGGGCCAGCGCATCGGCCTGATCATGCGGCAGACGCTCTCGGTCAACCAACCACGCGACCAGCTCGCCATGTGGGACCGGCCCGATCCGCAGCGACTGGCTGCGGGATCGAATGGTCGATAGCAGGCGCGATGGCTCGTCGGCCACGAGGATGAACATGTGTCGCCCGGTCGGCTCCTCGAGCACCTTGAGGAGGGCATTCTGGGTCTGCTCATTGGCTCGGTCGGCCTGCTCGATGAGGACCACCCGCCGCTCGCCGGCGATCGGCGACCCGGCACTCTCGCCGAGCCAGCGGCGCGCGGCGGCCACGATGCTCTCGCCGGTCGAGCGCGCCTCGCGCCAGCGCTCCGGGGACCCGAGCACCAGGTCCGGATGCGTCCTGGCACGTGCCTGTCGACAGCTGCGGCAGACGTTGCAGGGACGCAGTTGCGGGTCCGGATCGGCGCACAGCAGGAGCGCCACCAGATCGTCGACAAAGGCGTCCTTGCCCGCCCCCAGCGGACCATGCACCAGGAGGGTTCGCTGCAGTTTTCCGGCCGCTGCGGAGCGAACGGCGATGGCCCGGGCAGCGGCCTGGCCCACGCTCAGAAAGCCGGGCGCCACCTCAGGTCCGATCACCGCCGGAGTATAGGCATCGATGCCGGCTAAGCCGCCGGTAAGGCTCCGGTGACCGCGTCTGGAGCAGCATGACGCGGCATGCCCCGCCGAGCCGTTCTGGGCACTTCGCGCTGGCGGCCGGCTGGCAACCGGACCCGCCGGATCAAGGAGGCGGCCGGCGGGGCGCCATCTCAAGTGCCATACTTCGGGCATCCGCCCACACCTGAGAAGCAAGGAGGATGCCATGGCCGATCAGGCATCGACGTCGGTAAAAGACCTCGTCGACAGGGTACTGGAAGCCCAGAAGCAAGAGCAGATCGCCCAGCGTGCCCACCAGCTGGTGACGAGCATGAGCGAAGCTGCGGGAATCGCCTCTCAGCGAGCCGCAGAGGCGTGGCGCGACTCGGCCGAGCTGCGGCGCGAGACATCGAAGACCGTCGCCGAGGCCGGTCGTCAGGCAACTCGCTGGGGTCGCAGGACCTGGCAGCGAGACCTGGCGCCCAGCCTGCGTGACCTCATCGGCAAGCGAACCCTGGCCCTCGGCGCGGCCGGGGCTGCCGCACCCGCCGTGAGCGAGCTGGTCGGCGATGCCGCTGCCCGACTCGGCATCGGTCGGCGACGGGAGGAGCGCCACTGGGGCTCCTTCTTCCTCGGCCTGCTGCTCGGCGCAGCGGCCGGCGTGGTCGCGGCCCTGCTTACCGCCCCGAAGGCGGGCCGCCAGATGCGCGATGAGTTGGCAGTGACCGCCCGCGAGGCGGCCGGCAAGGCCAAGGATGCGGCGCTTCAGGCCCGCGACGAGCTGACCGTGACCGCCCGCGAGGCGGCCGGCAAGGCCAAGGAAGCGGCGCTCCAGGCCCGCGACGTGGCCGTTGACGCGGCAGCCACCGCGAGCGACTGGATGCCCATCTTCCAGCGCAGCCCGGTCGAGGAGGTTGCTGCGGAGCTCGTCGTCGACGAGGTTCCACCGACCCCCGTTACCAAGAGCGCAAAACCGCACACCCAGCCCGAGGCGCAGACGGCCGATTAGCCGTATGCGACCTGGCATAGCGAAGAGCCGGCCCACTGGGCCGGCTCTTTGTTCGAACCTGGGGGAATCCTCCGGATCACGCCTTGGTCGTGCGGCCCGACCGGAAGCGCTGCCAGATCCCTTCCGGCTCGCCCTCGGCGGACACGCTAGAGACCTTGTCCGACTTCGCGCGCGCGGGGCGCGGACGACGAGGCTTTGGCGCGTCCGCGATGACTGGCGTCGAGTCAGGCGCGGGGGCCTTGGCGGCGCTGGGGCGACGTGCTCGCTGAGGCTTGGGCGCGGTCTCATCTGCCGGGGCCGGGAGATCGGCCGGTGCCGCCTTCGCGGAGCGGCTGCGGCGCGGCTTAGCCGGCGGCGTCGCGGCGGCATCCTCGGCTCGTTCGACCGCCGCCGCGGACCGCGCCGCGGTTCGTCGAGGCCTGGCCGCCGGGGCAGGCCGTTGCTGGATCTCCTCCGTGGGCAGGCCCAACTCGGCGAGCGTGGCCGCGTCGGCCTCCTCGAAGGTGTACTCGCGTGGCTCCGCGAGCGACTCGAGATCACCGATCTGCGAGATGTCGTCCAGCTCGACCCAACCGATCTCGCCTGGGACTGGGGCGACCGCCTCGCTGGCGGCGCCCTCCTCGCGAGCGCGGCCACGACCACGGCCACGACCACCGCGCCTGCGGCGGCGGCGAGGGGCCTCGCCAGCGGTTCCCTCAGTCGGCGCCTCGCCGCTTCCTTCGGGCGCAACGGCAGCGATCGCCTCGGGCGCAACGGCAGCGGTCGGCTCGAGCGCCTCCGGGCGGGTCCGGCTGCGACCACGACCCCGGCTTGCGGGACGGGCCTCCTTCCCCTCGCGCAGGGCGGCCAGGGCCGCAGCCGCCACGGCTGCAGGAGCCTCGCGGAAGCCGAACTCGGGCACGACCTCCTTGGCGGGCATCGGCGGAGCGCTCATCACCTTGTCCGCCTTCTCGCCGTCCGTGCCGCGACCGATCCCGGCGATCTTCATCATGTCGAGAAACTCGTCGGCCACCGCGATCAGGTCGGAGCTGGTGTTGGGCCGGAAGCTGATCACCTCGCAGCGCACGCCCACGTCCTGCAGGGCGCGAATGGCGGGCGCGAAGTCGCCGTCGCCGGAGACGATGACGGCGATGTCCATGCGATCGGCGAGACGGAACAGGTCGACCACCAGCTCGATGTCGAGGTTGGCCTTCATGCGCCCGTCGCCGAACTTGCGGATGTCCTTGTGAACGACCTTGTAGCCGTTCTTGCCCAGGAAGTCGATGAACTTGCGCTGGTTCTCGTTCTCGGGATCAAGCCCCGAGTAGGCGTAGGCGCGAATCAGGTCGCGTCCCTTGGTGGCGGCCTTCAGCAGGGCGACGTAGTCCACGTCGACCTCCTGCCCGCGGGCCGAGTAGTAGATGTTGGCAACGTCGACAAAGACGGCCACGTTCTTGCTCAAGTGAGCTTCTCCAGTTGATTGATGATGTGGTTGATGTCGCGGGGTCCTGGCCCGGCGCGCCGTCGGTCTGAACCATCAGCCCGATGGCGCGGCTCTGCAGCGACCCTCCGTCGCGCGAACCGGTTGGCCATCGGGGCTTCGGATCGGCGGGGGCGAAGGGATCAGTGACTCCCGCGCGCATGCAACTCGTTGTTGCGCGCTGAGACGACTTGGCGCTCGAGGATCGAACGCCTCACCGCTCGGCGGCGCGGCGTCTGCGGCCGGCGCGGCGCTCCCCGGCTGTCCCATCACGGTCGACACCTCTGAGCTCATCGACAGCGCCGATGAAGGGGCCCGAGTGAACCGAAGGGGCGGATCGAGTGGATCCTTTCGGGAGCGAAACGCAGCGCGGAAGCTGCAGACGTACCGCCGCAAGGATAGCACGCCCCGCATTTGTGCTCAGCCGGTGGGCGGTCAGTGAACGTAACAGACCGCACGGCACTACTCAAAAGGAGGACGCAACACCTTGCGCGCCATGGAGCGCACCCGTATGATGCGGCCCACCCTTATGACGCAGCATGTGCGTGCGCCGTCCCAGCAGCTGGAGGAGATCACGAATGCAGAAGTACTTGCGATGGAGCGCCACCATCTCGGTGATGCTCCTCGTCCTCGCGGCGTGCTCGCCCGGCGCCAGCCCGTCCGGATCGACGGCCGCGAGCGCCAGCGGCGGGCAGGACGCGGCCGCCATCTGCGCGGCTGACGCGTTCGGCTGCGTCACAGTTGCCGCGGGCGACCCGATCGTCCTCGGCACGTCCGTAGTCATCACCGGCGCGAACTCGTCCCTGGGCCTTGACAGCCAGTATGGCGCCCAGGTCGCATTGAACCTGCGCGGTCAGGTTCTCGGCCACGACGTCGAGCTGGACAACCAGGATGACGGTTGCAGCGCCGACGGCGGAACCGCATCCGCCAATCTGCTGAAGAGCAAGCCTGAGATTGCCGCAGTCATCGGCACCAGCTGCTCGAGCGCGGGCATCCCGGCCGCCCAGATCCTCAGCGAGGCGGGCATCCTGCTGGTCTCCCCATCGAACACGGCTCCGTCCCTGACGGACCCGGCCAGCCACCAGCCGTTCTACGCCCGCACCGCGCACAACGACAAGATCCAGGGCGCGGCCATGGCGAAGTACGTTTGCGAGGAGCTCAAGCTCAAGACCGCTGCCACCGTCCATGACGGCAGCCCGTACGCACAGCAGCTGCAGCAGGTGTTCGCGGACAACTTCACCTCGCTGTGCGCTGGCAAAGTTACCGCGCAGGAGTCGATTACGGTCGGCCAGACGGACTTCAGCAGCGTGCTGGCCAGCATCGCCACCAGCAACAATGGTGCTGCTCCCGACTTCCTGTACTACCCGATCTTCATCGCCGAGGGTGCGCTGATCACCCAGCAGGCGCGCCAGAACTCGGCCCTGGATGACACCATCCTGGCCGGCGCCGACGGCGTCTTCAGCCCCGACTTCGTGGCGGCTGCGGGTGCGGCGGCGGAGGGGATGTACTTCTCCGGACCCGACCTGGCGTTCTCCGGGTCGACCTACGAGGACACCTTCCTGCCTGAGTACCGGAACGTCTCCGGTGAGGATGCGCCAACCGCGCCCTTCCATGCCCATTCGTTCGATGCGACGAACATGGTCCTCGACGCCATCGAGAAGGTCGCCATCGACGAGGGCGGGACCCTCTTCATCCCGCGCACGGCGCTGAAGGATGCGTTCTTCGCAACCTCCGGCTACGCGGGAATCACTGGCACGCTGACCTGCGACGCGAACGGCGACTGCGCAGATGCGAAGATCTCCGTCTCCCAGTTGAAAGACGGTAAGTACGTCAGGCTCTGGCCGTAGGGTTGCCCCGACCAGTCCGATAGTGTTTCTGATGCGGGTGAGCCGGCTCGGCTCACCCGCATCGATCTGCAGGCATTTGCCGCACCGCGTGTAGCAGCACCGCAGGCGAGGACCGAGCATGGGGCCCTTCCGTTGGCCGGAGCGCATCAAGGCCAGCACGATCTTGCTGACGCTGCTGGCGCTGTCCGTGACGGCGGTCGTGGTCATCGGCTCGGTGCTCACCATCGCCAAGGGCCGCTACTCGCTCGACGTCTGGGAGTCGTTCTTCGTCTCCGGCATCGCGCTCGGGGCCGTGTACGCGCTGATCGCGATCGGCTACACCCTGGTGTACGGCATCCTGTTCATGATCAACTTCGCCCACGGCGAGGTGTTCATGGCGGGCGCATTCACCGCCGTCTTCGCCGCCAAGGCGCTGGCCGATGAGGGGCTGGTCCAGAGCAACCCGGTGCTGGCCTTCAGCATCGTCCTGATCGTCTCCATGGTCACGTCGATGATCGTGGCCGTGCTCTTGGAGCGCGTCGCCTACCGCCCGCTGCGGGGCGCGCCGCGGCTGGTCCCGCTGATCACCGCCATCGGCGCGTCGCTCTTCCTGCAGTACACCTTCCGCGGCCTGTACGGCGCGGGGGTGCAGGCCTACCCCACGTTCTCCATCTTCGAGGGGAACCTGGACGTCTTCGGCATCCGAGTCTCGGTGGCCCGTGCCGTCGTCATCGTCTCATCGGTGGTGCTGATGGCCGCCCTCTATTTCTTCGTCGAGAGGACGAGAACCGGTCGCGCCATGCGCGCCGTCAGCGAGGACAAGGACGTCGCGGCGATGATGGGCATCAACGTCGACCGCGTGATCGTCATCACCTTCGCGATCGGCGGCCTGCTCGCCGGCGCGGCAGGCATCCTCTACACGCTGATCTTCAACCAGGTCAGCTACTCGATGGGCTTTCTGCCCGGCATCAAGGCCTTCACCGCCGCGGTGCTGGGCGGCATCGGCAACATCGCGGGCGCCATGCTCGGTGGACTGGCGCTCGGCCTGCTCGAGGCCGTCGCCCCATTCCTCATCCTGGAGGGCTACGGCATCCCGAGCCCGAACCAGCTGAAGGACGTGATCGCCTTCAGCGTCCTCGTGCTGGTGCTCATCTTCCGACCCACCGGGTTCCTCGGGCGCAAGGACAACGTCTGACATGCGGCCATTCATTCGTCGTGCGCTGACCACGGGGCTGCTGGTCTCGGTCGCGGTCATCCACCTTTCCCTGGTGGGCCTCATCGTCAAGCTCGACGAGCGCGACCTGATCGCCAAGTTCGTGACGGTCGGGGCCATGATCCCGATCATCATCACGCTGGCCGCCGGGTACCGGGCAGCGAGCGCCATGCGGATCGGCGAGATGGTGCGTCCCGCGCTGGCCACGGCCCTCATCTCGGGGGCGCTTAGCGGGCTGGTGGGCGGCGTGACCGTGGCCGCCTTCACGTGGATCATCGACGCTGTCAATCCGCGCGGCGTGCTGATCAATGCATCGCCGAAGCTGGTGGACGTCCTGCACTGGGGCTTGGACGTCACGACCGGGAGCGTCGCGCTGATCGTCGGCGCCACCGTCGTCGGCCTGCTGGGCGCTGCCCTCCAGGTGCTGCCGTCGAGTATCCGCCGCGGGGCGCTGACCGGGCTCGTCACTGTCGTCTCGCTGGCGCTGATGCAGACGTTCGTGGGCCAGATCCTGACCGGGCTGCCGCTGAAGGCGGTGAGGGACTTCCTGTACGCGCGCGAGGGCATGACCGTGCCCGGGGCGGCAGTCTCCCTGGTCGGCTTCGGGGTTGCCGGCTGGGCCTGGGCCTCGCGCGGCGACACCGTCAAGCGGGGCTTCGCGAGCCTGGCTCCCGCCCAGCGCCAAACCGCCCGTTTCAGCGGGCTGGGCATCGCGCTGATGATCGGGGTGACGCTGCCGCTGTTCATCGGTCCATTCCTGTCGCAGGCTCTGGACCTGATCGGCCTCTACATCCTGCTTGGGCTGGGGCTGAACATCGTCGTCGGCTTCGCCGGCCTGCTGGACCTGGGCTACGTCGCGTTCTATGCGGTCGGCGCATACGCGACCGCGGTGCTGACCTCGCCCGTTTCCCCCGCCTTCGCGCCACACCTCAACTTCTGGGTCGCGGTGCCGGTGGTCATGCTGATCGCCGCTCTCATCGGCCTCACCCTCGGCACGCCGGTCCTGCGGCTGCGCGGCGACTACCTGGCCATCGTGACGCTGGGCTTCGGTGAGATCGCCCGCATCATCTTCCTCTCCGACTGGATGACGCCCTACCTGGGCGGCGCGCAGGGCATTCTGCAGGTCCCGGCGCCCAACTTCTTCGGGATCGACCTGCGGCAGCCAGAGCGCCTCTACTACCCGATCCTGGTGGCCTGCATCATCGCCGCCATCGCGGCGATATCCCTCGCCAACACAAGGGTGGGCCGCGCCTGGACGGCGATTCGCGAGGACGAGTCGGTGGCCGAGGCGACCGGCATCAACACGACGAAATACAAGTTGCTGGCGTTCTCGCTGGGGGCCACGTTTGCCGGCCTGGCCGGTGCGCTGTACGCGGCCCGCATCGGGAGCGTCTTCCCGCAGGAGCTGAACATCATCGTTTCGATCAACGCGCTCTCGCTGATCATTCTGGGCGGCATGGGCTCCATCCCGGGCGTGATCGTGGGCGCGGTGGTACTTGTGGGGCTGCCGGAGCTCCTGCGCGAGTTCAGCGAGTACCGCCTCCTCGATCTACGGCATCGTGCTGGTGGCGATGATGCTGCTGCGTCCCGAGGGCCTGCTCCCGAACCGCAGCCGGCGCGCCGAGCTCCACGAGGGCGAAGGCGACTCACCCGCGTGGGACGAGGAACGATGGGACAGGGAGGCGGGGGTCGAGACGCCGGAGCCGATGATCACGTGAGCGAGATGCAGCCGACAACCACTGCCAGCACCGCATCGCCGGAGCAGATGGAGCACGCTGTCCTCCGCGCCGAGAAGGTGACGAAGATCTTCGGCGGCCTGGTCGCGAACCGGGACATCGACTTCGTCATCCCGCGCCACGCGATCGTGTCGCTGATCGGTCCGAACGGTGCCGGCAAAACGACCTTCTTCAACCAGCTCACCGGGATGCTTGCCCCGACCTCCGGCCAGATCCGGCTCGACGGCACTTCCATTGTCGGCCTGTCGCCGCATGAGATCGTGGAGCTCGGGATCGGGCGCACGTTCCAGAGCATCAGGCTCTTCAACGAGATGTCAGTGCTTGGCAACGTCATGGTCGGCCGGCACGTGCGGATGTCCGCCTCGTGGATCGGGTCATTGCTCCGCTTCCCGCAGGTCCGGCGCGAGGAGGAGGTCACCACCCAACGGGCGCGCGAGCTGCTCGACATGGTCGGCCTCGACCGCGCATACGAGGGCGAGTGGGCGCGCAACCTCCCATACGGTGACCAGCGCCGGCTCGAGATGGCCCGCGCCCTGGCCAGCGACCCAAAGCTGCTGCTGCTGGACGAGCCGACCGCCGGCATGAACCCCGGCGAGACCGCCCAGATGACGAAGCTGATCGGCGAGCTCCGCGACCAGCTCGACCTGTCGGTACTGCTCATCGAGCACGACATGAAGGTCGTGATGGGGGTCAGCGAACGAATCACCGTCCTCGACTACGGAGAGAAGATCGCCGAGGGGACGCCCGCCGAGATCCGGGCCAACCCACGCGTCATCGAGGCCTACCTGGGCAAGCAGGCGAACACCACGTGAGCCGCATGCTGGGCCTCGCCGATGTGCACACCTACTACGGCAATATCCATGCCCTCAAGGGGATCAGCCTGCAGGTCGACCGCGGCGAGGTGGTGACCCTGATCGGGTCGAACGGCGCCGGCAAGTCGACCACGCTGCGCACCATCAGCGGCATCCAGCGTCCTCGCGAGGGGCGCGTCTTCTTCGAGGACCGTGAGATCCAGCATCTTCCAGCTCACGAGGTGGTGAAGCTGGGGATCGCCCAGGCCCCCGAGGGACGCCGGGTCTTCGCCCGGATGAGCGTCTACGAGAACCTGCAGATGGGGGCCTTCAGTCGGGGCGGCGCCACCGATCCCGACGACGTGGCGCGCGTCTACGACCTCTTCCCACGCCTCAAGGAGCGCCGCACGCAGAAGGCGGGCACCCTGTCTGGCGGCGAGCAGCAGATGCTGGCGATCGGCCGCGCGTTGATGGCCCGCCCATCGGTCCTGCTGCTGGATGAGCCCTCGATGGGCCTCTCGCCGATCCTGACCGAGCAGATCTTCAAAATCATCACCGACATCAATACCCAGGGAACGACCGTGCTGCTCGTCGAGCAGAACGCCCAGATGGCGCTCAACGTGGCGCATCGCGGCTACGTCCTGCAGACCGGCCAGATCATCCTCGCCGACACCGCCGCCAACCTGGCGGCCAACCCGCAGGTGCGGCAGGCCTACCTGGGCGAGATCTAGCCGGCGCCGATGTCCGGCGACCCGCCTCCACCGCGCCGCTCGCCTCGAGACTATCGGCCCGACCTGCGCCCGATCCTGATCCTGGCTGGACTGCTGGTGGCGGTGCTGGTCGGCTGGATCCTGCTCGCGTCGTTGATCCTGCCCACCCGCTAGGAGTAGCGTCGCGCGCCGAAGCCGCGGCCCGCGCCGTACAGCAGCAGGGCGATCCCGACGGCCGCCGCGGCGATCCCCGGCGAGTGCTGCGGCACCGGCAGGAAGCCCACCGACCACAGCTCCCAGGCGCGATAGGCGAGCGCACCGGCAGCCGCCAGCCCGAGCGCCAGGTAGACGGCCGGGGCATCCAGCACGAAGCCCCAGCGCCCGCGCATGTAGCCGATGTCGAGCAGGATCAGCGCCGCAATGGCTGCGCCATAAATCACGATCCCCGGTCCCTCGAGGCCGATCCCGGTGCTGGCAGGGACGGGCACCCCGTTGATCGTGTCGCCTCCGGCTCGCCACCACGGCAGAAAGCCGGCGGCCAGCATGAGCAGGCTGCCCAGCAGGATCGGGAAGCGGAAGCGGCCCGCGCCATCGGTCACCCGACGTTACTCGGGAACGGCCGCGCCGTAGACCGATGGGCGCAGGACGCCGACGTAGGGCAGGTTGCGATAGCGCTCGTCGTAGTCGAGGCCGTAGCCGATCACGAAGCGATCCGCGATGGTGAAGCCGCGGTAGGCAATCTCGATCGGCGCCAGGCGCCGCGCCGGCTTGTCGAGCAGGCAGCAGATGTTGATCGAGGCCGGGCCCTTGTCGTGCAGGTAGCGGAGGAGGTAGTTGAGCGTCAGACCGGTATCGATGATGTCCTCGACCACCACCACGTTGCGCCCCTCGATCGAGCTCGAAAGGTCCTTGAGGATGCGGACCTGCCCGCTCGACTCGGTGGAAGCGCCGTAGCTGGACACCTCCATCAGGTCGATCGCCAGGGGAATCTCCATCTCGCGGACGAGGTCGGCGAGGAAGATGATCGACCCCTTCAGGACGCTCACCAGGACCGGGTCACGGCCGGCGTAGTCGCGAGCCAGCTCGGCCCCGAGCTCCGCGACCCGGGCATGGATCTGGTCACCGGTGAGGAGGACCTCCTCCACGTCGTCGTGGATCATCGATCGATCAGCGGACCGTTGCCGTTCATGGCGGTGACATCGGCCAGGAAGTCGAGGCGACCGTACTTCACCATCAGGGCCCTGAAGTCTCGAGCGTAGAAGAGCTTGATGCGCAACTCCGGATAGAGCTGGCGCAACCAGCGCAGCTTCCGATTCTTCTTACGGACGAGGGTCTGCTTGAGCGTGGTCAGCTCCAGGTACAGGTCAATCTCGGGGAGGTAGAAATCGGGGGCAAAGGATTCGATCACCGCCCCGTCCGCATTCCACGAGATCGGGAACAGGTCGGGTTCGTATCGCCATGCCACCTGGTAGAAGTCGAGGATCCTGGCCAGCTCCGCCTCGCTCTGGTGGGCGAATCGTGGCGAGCCGACGGTCAGCGTCGCCGCCACTGGTCCTCGATCGTACCTGCCCGGTATCCCCATGGCGCCATCGAAGGCGAGTATATCCCGCGGACTTATCCACAATCTCGCGGAACCTGCGTCGGATGGTGGATAAGCGCCTTGATCTCCACCGATCGAGGCTGCTAGGTTGATCGTCCTGCTTCCCCGGTGGCCGAGTACGGTAACCGGACACGGCGCGGGGCCGATGCGAAAGCCGGCCGCCAACCGCCCGTGACCGGGAAGACCGAAACGCCGCCGCGGAGGCATTTTCATTGTCCGAAACCGATGGCGCCGCGCTCGCGTCGCGGGTGGCGCTCGAACGTCTGCTGGCTGATACGCCAACGATCGCCGCGCTGCTCCCTGCCGGCTACCTGGACGCCGCCCAGCGCTTCGTGGCATTGCTGCTGTCCGCCAACCAGCGACTGAACCTGACGCGGGTCACCGACCCGGCCGAAGTTGCCCGGCTCCACCTGCTTGACGCCCTGGCGGCGCTGCCCCTCCTCGACGTGCTGGGCGGTGACGAGCAGATCGACCTCGGCTCGGGCGGCGGCGTCCCCGCCATCCCGCTGGCGCTGGCCCGCCCCGAGATCTCCTGGACCCTGGTCGACTCCGTCGCCAAGAAGGCGACTGCCCTGCGGGAGATGGTCGAGGCGCTGGGGCTGCGCAATGTGACCGTCATCGCCGGGCGAGCCGAGGCGCTCGGCCGGGACCCGCAGCACCGTGAGCGGTACGCGGTAGCGACCGCGCGCGCCTGCGCCTCGCTCCCCGTCCTCGCCGAGCTGGCGCTGCCGCTGGTGCGCGTGGGCGGGCATCTGCTCGCCTGGAAGGGGCCGCTGACGGAGCAGGACGAGGAGCTACGGCGCGGCCGGACGGCACTCGGGGAGGTCGGCGGCGGGAAGCCGCGGACCGTGGACCCCGGATTGGCAGCCCTGGGCAGGCACTGCTTCGTGGTCGCCGCCAAGGAGCGCGCGACCCCTGCCCGGTTCCCGCGGCGCCCCGGTGAGCCCGCCCGTCGCCCGCTCGGCTGAGGGGACGACGAAATCAGCGCATCCGGTCAGGATGCAAACGGCCTATTCGGCGTGGTGGACTTCGAGAGCAGCCCGTGGATGAGCTGGTAGAAGCGGTCGGCGTCAACACGCTCAACCACGGTGGCGTTGGGCTGCAGGCCGTGCACACCCCAGGACATCGCGGTGTAGCCGCGGGTCAATGACGAACCCGTCTCGACATCGACGTGGTATTCGGCCGCCTGTGTGACGAGGTCCGGACGCAGCGCTGCATACACCGACAGCGAGTCGGGATGCGTCGTCCCGGGAATGCCCACCCGCTCGTCGTAGTCGAGCGTGGCCTTGCAGACACGCAGGAAGAAGTCCGACAGCGGGGTGCCGATCTGCTCGATCTCGGCGAGCTTGTCTCGACCGAACACGGCGTCTTTCAGTGTCAGCGGCGCCCAGGGGACGACGGTGATGTCAAAGCCCGCGTCGAACACGACCTTGGCAGCCTCTGGGTCGACGTAGACGTTGAACTCCGCGGCCGCGGTGATGTTGCCGCGACCGTTGTTGGACCCGCCCATCATGACGAGCCGCTTCACGTTGCCCACGAACGACGGCTCCCTCATGGTGGCCGTCGCGATGTTGGTCAGCGGGCCGATGGCGACGATGGTGATCGCGCCGGGACTCTCCGCGACGAGCCGGATCAGGGCGTCAACACCGTGCTCGGACTCCACCGCGCAGCCTTCGAAGTCCATGGTCAGGCCGCCTGATCCATCGCCGTGGACCTCTTCGGCCGAGACCCACGGCCGTACCAGGGGACGCTGACACCCCAGGTAGATCGGCATGCTGCCGAGCCGTCCTGCGACGTTCAACGTCATCTGGGCGTTCTTTACCTGGCGCTCGAAGCCGACGTTGCCGGCAACCATGGTGATGGCGCGCAGGTCGGCGTCGTCGTCGAGCAGGCCGACGAGGATGGCAACGCAGTCGTCCTGCGCCGTGTCGGTGTCGATGATCAGCGGGATGGACATGGCTTTCCGGTCTGTATCGGCTATCAGTAGCTTCGGATCGAGTCGCCACCGGTGTTGGTCACGATCGCGATGCCTGCGCTGCTGCCCACCAGCGCGGCGCCGGCCTCGAGCAGGGCGACGGTCTGCTCATAGGTCTTGATTCCCCCGGAGGCCTTGACCTTCACCCCGGGCGGCGCACGCTCGACGAGGTAGCGGATGCTCTCGGGGCTTGCCACCTCGATCTGCCCGCTGCTGGCGTTCTTGAGGTAGGCCACGCCCGCCTCGCAGGAAAGCTGGACCGCCGCCTCTTTCTCCGCTTCCGTCAGCAGCGGCAGCTCGAGCATCACCTTGATCGGCACACCGGACGCACGCACCACGCCGGCGATGTCCTCACGGAACCCGTTGTAGTCACCGCTCTTCAGCCAGCCGATCTGCACGCCGATGTCGATCTGTGTGGCTCCGAGCCGCACGAGCTCGGCGGCCTCGGCGGCCTTGCCCGCACTGGTCATCACGCCGACAGTCGGGAAGTCCAGCGCCGAGGCGATCTGCACGCCGGTGCCCGCGAGCACCTCGGCGGTGAGCTTGACCCACGAGCCCGCGACCATGGCGGCGTCGAAGCCATGGGTGACGCATTCCTCGGCGTGGGCGATCGCCTGGTCACGCGTTGTGCCGACCTCGATGCGGGTGTGCTGGATATAGGCCGCAAGCTGGGCCGGGGCGAGGGAGCGGAAGTCAGTCCGGGGTTGATCGGGCATAGTGGTCCTTCAGAGGGGTACGCCGGCGGCGCGGAGGTCGGCCAACCGGGGTAATGCCGTCACGACTCCCAGGCCGGCAACCGTGTGGGCTCCAGCGGCCGCCGCGACGCGTGCAGACTCCAGGAGCGAGAGGCCCTTTGCGCGGGCGACCGCCAGGGCTGCGGTGAAGGAGTCGCCTGCCCCGGTGGTGTCGATGACGGTGGCTGCCTTCACGGCGGGGACTCGAGTCGGGACACCGCTGTCGCAGATGACGGCGCCTTCGTCGCCCAGGGTCAGGACGACATCGGCTCCGGTGCGTTCGTGCAGCAGGCGCGCAAGCGTGTCGGGGTCGAGGCCCGGCGACGCCGTCATCCCCAGGATCACCGGTGCCTCGGTCGCGTTCGGCGTGACGATGTCAACGTACTGCCAAATGTCCGGCGGCAAGGGCGCCGCGGGAGCGGGGTTCAGCAGCGTAATCGCCCCCTCCTCCTTGGCGACCCGCAGTGCGGCCATCGCGGCACCCAGCGGAATCTCCAACGAGACAATGACCACGTCAGCTACGGCGAACTGAGGACGGAACGCCTCGACATCGTTGACGCTCAGGGAGTCCAACGCTCCCGGCGCGATGATGATGCGGTTCTCGCCACTGTCGTCGACAAGGATCACCCCCACCATCGTGGGAACGTCGACGACCTTGACCGCCGATGCATCGATGCCCTCATCGGCCCACAACTGGCGTGCGGAGTCCCCGTGGCTGTCGGCGCCAACCGCGGTCAACAGCGCCACAGATGCCCCCAGGCGGGCCGCGCCGACCGCCTGGTTGGACCCCTTGCCCCCGTGCGAGGAGAGGAACCTGCCGCCGGTGATGGTCTCGCCGGCTTCCGGGATCCGGGAGGAGAACATCGTCAGTCCCACCCCATAACTGCCGACCACCGCGATCTTCATGACATTCCGTGTCTATGGGCGAATGTGGACATGCAGGAGAGTATGGCCGGCCTGACACGAGTCATTCGAAGGACGGTGGCGGCAGAGAGCGCCCCGTGGGAGCCCGACTGCAGGCCGCGCAAACGCCGGCGGCTGGGCTGGGGCGCCGGGAGCATCGGTATACTCCGACCCCCATGCGCCTCGCCGTCCTGTCGGACATCCATGCCAACCTCGCCGCGCTCGACGCCGTCTGCAACGCGATGCCGCCTGTCGACGAGATCTGGGTGCTCGGCGACATCGTTGGCTATGGACCGCAGCCCAACGAGGTGATCCGCCGCCTGCAGGAGCTCAGTGCGCGATCGGTGCTCGGAAACCATGACGGCGCAGCGATCGGGACGGTCGACGCCAGCTGGTTCAACCCGGACGCCGCGACGGCGATCCGCTGGACGGTGGAGGTCCTCGACGACAACGCCCGGGCCTACCTGGCGGTCCTGCCGGAGGTCCGACGCGACGGCGAGCTGACCGCGGTCCACGGATCCCCGCGCGAGCCGATCTGGGAGTACATCACCGACGCCTCGGTGGCCGCCGCCAACCTGGATGCCTTCGAGACGCGCCACTGCCTCTACGGGCACACCCACCAGCCGGTCATCTACCGCGCGGGCCGTGGTCGGATGGAGGTCGTGCCGGCCGAGACCGGCGCGGCGATCGCGCTTGACGCGCGACGTGCCCTCATCAACCCCGGCAGCGTTGGGCAGCCGCGCGACGGCAACCCCGACGCCTCATTCCTGGTCCTCGACACCGAGGTTGGGACCGCCGAGTTCCGCCGCGCGGCCTACGACGTGGCGCTTACCCAGCGGTTGATGCGCGAGGCTGCTCTGCCACCGTGGCTGATCGAGCGACTGGCGATGGGCCGATGAAGCGGTCACTTCCGGCGGCGCTCCTGACCGGAGTGGTCGCTTCCGACCGAACGGCCTGTCGATCGGCGAGCGGGCAACCGGCGGCTGGGCCGTGACCATCCAGTCGGTCCAGATCGTCGAGGGCCGGATGCAGATCGCTGCATGCGAGATTGAGCCGCGGGGGACGGGGGCCGGGCCGCCGAGCTACCCGCGCCGTAGGATATCGGTCGCATGATCTTCGGCCGTCGCGGTAAGCACCCCGCCCTGCTCACCTTCGAGCGGGTGCTCGTGCCGATCGCCGGCACCGAGGCGGATGAGGCTGCGCTGAGGCTGACCGCCCTGATGCTGGCCGAGACCTCCGGCATGGCGCTCCTGCTGCACGTGATCGAGGTGCCGTTCGATCGGCAACTGGATGCGCAGGACCCTGCCGCCGTCGCCTTTGCCGATGAGGTCCTCGGGCGTGGAGAAGCGTTCCTCTTGCAGCATGGGGTCCAGGTAAAGGCGGGGATCGGCCAGGCGCGGGCCGCCGGCGCCGCGATCGTCGATGACGCGGTGGCCCAGCGAGCCGACCTGATCGTGATGGGGCTACGCTATAAGAAGCGCTTCGGCGGCGGCTGGGACGCGGGGCGCACGGTCCCGTACGTGATGCGCAATTCGCTGGCGCCGATCTGGTGCCTGCGAGCGGAGACAGAGGAGCTGGCACACACGCCATGAGGGTGATCATCGTCGGGTGCGGCCGGGTCGGTGCCCAGACCGCAGCCGCGCTCGATCAGCGCGGCGACCACGTCACCGTGGTCGACATCGATCAGCGGGCATTCAACCGCTTGCCGGGCACCTTCGGCGGGGTCACTGTGCGTGGCAGCGGGACCGACGAGGACGTCCTGCGCGCCGCCGGCGCTGACCTGGCTGATCTGCTGATGGCGCTCACCGAGGGCGACAATCGGAACGCGTTGGCGGCCCAGCTCGGCAAGCACATCTTCGGCGTCCCGCGGGTCATCGCCAAGATCAACGATCCGGTGCGGGCGGAGGCCTATCGGACCCTTGGCCTTGAGACCATGTGCCGCACCGTGTTGCTCGCCGACGCGTTGGTGCTGGCCGCCACGCAGGGGGCCGAGGCCACCAACGGCGCAGTGCAACCGCCCACCGCCGAACCGCGCCAGGGAGTGCCACCCCCGGGCTCGCGCGTCGCGGCAGCCCCCGACACCGCAACCTCCCCGGAAGAGAGCTGAGCATGTACGTGGTGGTGATCGGTGGCGGCAATGTGGGCTACTACCTGACCAAGGAGCTGCTGGCGGCCGGGCACGAGGTGGTCATGATCGAGAAGGACCCCGCTCGCGCTCGAACGATCGCCGATGAGCTCGGCAGCATCGTGATCCCCAATGACGGCTGCGAAGGGCGCTACCAGGCCGAGGCGGGGATGGGCCGCGCCGACGTGGTGGCCGCCGTCACCGGCGACGACGAGGACAACCTGGTCGCCTGCCAGGTGGCCAAGATGCGCTTCAACGTGCCGCGGGCCATTGCGCGGGTCAACAACCCCAAGAACGAGGCGCTCTTCCGGCGGCTGGCGATCGACGAGACGGTCAGCCCCACCCGCAGCATCCTGGGGGCGATCGAGCACGAGATCCCGATCCACGAGCTGTTGCACCTGGCGGACCTGGAGGGGGGAGAGGTGCAGATCGTCGAGGCGCAGCTCGACGAAACGTCGCCGGTGATCGGTCAGGTGCTGCGCGACGTGCAGCTGCCCGAGGGAAGCATGGTGGCCGTCATCGTGCGCGACAGCCGCGCCATCGCGGTGAAACCCGATACCGTCCTGCGAGCCGGCGACAAGCTGCTGGCGGTCACCTCGGCCGAACGCGAATCCGAGCTGCGCAGCTTGCTGATCGGCGAGTGAGCAGGGCGCCGGTGGCGTCCCCCGCACCGGTCCATGGTGAACCTCGCCCTGGCGCCAGTTCGTCAGGTATCTTGACAATGGCATTGTCAATGTTTATGGTAACGGCCGTTCCAATCTCACCCTGTTGTGAAGGAGTCGTGCCGACCGCATGAGCTCGCTGCGCGATCCCCTGCGCCCGTGCTACTTCATCAGCATCGCTGCTGAGCTGGCGCAGGTGCACCCGCGCACGCTGCGAATCTACGAGGAGGAGGGCCTTCTCTGTCCTCATCGGCGCAACAACCTCCGCCTCTACTCGGAGGCAGATATCCGGCGGGTGCGTATCATCCGCTTCCTAACCCGACGCCAGGGGGTCAACCTGGCGGGCGTCAAGGTCATCCTCCAGCTCGAGGCGCTCGGCAAGATCCGCGTCTACGACCTGTTCGATGAAGGTGATGTCGAGCGATACGTCGAGGAGAACGAGCCGGAACCGGCGAGGGCCTCGAACGAAGGGACACGTGACTGACGATGGTTGAGAAGCTCCCCGACAGCACCGAGGGCGAGGCCGAGGTCGAACAGATCCAGGTACTCCCGCTCGTAGCGCTGCGCGACACGGTCATCTTTCCCGAGATGATCGTCCCGCTGCAGGTCGGCCGCGACCGGAGCGTGAAGGCGCTCGATCGTGCCGTGCGCACCTCCCAGCCGGTGGCGCTGATCACCCAGCGTTCCGGCGAGACCGAAGAGGTGACCTCGGTCGACGAGCTGCATTCGATCGGCACCCTGGCCAAGATCGCCCAGGTGATCCGGCTGCAGGACGGCACCGTGCGTGCCATCGTCCAGGGGCAGCGCCGCATCCGGCTGCTCGACCTGGTGCAGACCGATCCCCACCTCGAGGCGCGGGTCGAGCTGATCCCCGACGATCAGCCCAAGACGCTCGAGATCGAGGCGCTGATGGCGTCTGTCCAGGGACAGATCGAGCAGTACGTGACCGCCGGCGCGTCGGTTCCGCCCGAGGTGGCGGTGGCCGCCCGCAACATCGCCGATGGCGGGCTGCTGGCCGACATGAGCGCCTATAGCCCGGATATGAACACCGAGCTGCGGCAGCAGCTGCTGGAGACGATCGACGTCGCCGAGCGGCTGCGGCTGGTCAGCGGATTCCTGGCCAAGCAGATCGAGGTCCTCGAGCTGAAAGGCAGGATTCAGAGCGAGGTCAAGTCCGAGATGGACAAGACCCAGCGCGAGTACATCCTGCGCGAGCAGATGAAGGCGATCCAGAAGGAGCTCGGCGAGGACGACCCGGCGGTCGCCGAGGCGAGCGAGCTGCGGAGCAAGGTCGAGGAGTCGGCCATGCCCGACGAGGTCAAGGAGAAGGCGCTCAAGGAGGTCGATCGGCTCAGCCGCATCCCCAGCGCCTCGCCCGAGCAGGGCGTGATCCGCACCTACGTCGACTGGCTGGTCAGCCTCCCGTGGGGCATCCAGACCGATGACAACCTGGACCTCGACGAGTCGGAGAAGGTGCTCCACGAGGACCACTACGGCCTCGAGAAGCCCAAGGAGCGGATCCTCGAGTACATGGCCGTGCGCAAGCTGGCCGACAAGATCCGCAGCCCGATCCTCCTCTTCGTCGGCCCTCCCGGCGTCGGCAAGACGAGCCTCGGCAAGAGCATCGCGCGGGCGATGGGCCGCAAGTTCGTACGCATGAGCCTGGGCGGCATCCATGACGAGGCGGAGATCCGCGGCCATCGGCGCACCTACATCGGCGCGCTTCCCGGGCGCGTCATCCAGAGCATCAAGACGGCGGGCTCCGCCAACCCGGTCTTCATGCTCGACGAGATCGACAAGGTCGGCATGGACTTCCGCGGCGACCCGTGCTCGGCCCTGCTCGAGGTGCTCGACCCGGAGCAGAACAACACCTTCCAGGACAACTACCTGGAGGTGCCGTTCGACCTGTCGCGGGTGCTCTTCATCGCCACCGCCAACATGGTCGACACCATCCCGCCCGCCCTGCGCGACCGGATGGAGATCATCCAGCTGCCCGGCTACACCGCAGATGGAGCGAGCTGCGCATCGCGCAGCGCTTCCTGATGCCCAAGCAGCTGGAGAACCACGGCCTGACCGCCGAGCAGCCTCAGATCAGCGAGCGAGGCGCTGCGTGCGCCTGATCCAGGCCTTCACCCATGAGGCCGGCGTCCGCAACCTGGAGCGCGAGATCGCCAACATCGCCCGCAAGGTCGCGCGCAAAGTGGCCGATGACGCATCGGCCAAGGTGGTCGTGCAGCCCGAGGACGCTGGAGACCTTCCTCGGGCCCGGCGCGTTTCGACTATGGCGAGCTCGAGGCGGAAGACCAGGTCGGGATGGCGACCGGGCTGGTGGTCAGCGATGCCGGCGGCGACATCGTGCAGGTCGAGGCGACCAAGATGGACGGCAAGGACGAGTTCATCCTCACCGGCCAGCTCGGCGACGTGATGAAGGAGTCGGCGCGAGCCGGCCTGTCGTACATCCGCGCCCGCACCCGCGAGCTCGGGCATCGACCCGTCGATCTTCGAGAAGCAAACGCTGCACATCCACGTGCCGGCCGGGGCGACCCCCAAGGACGGACCGTCGGCCGGGGTCACCATGGCGACCGCGCTGGCCAGCCTGCTCACCGGACGACCCGTGCGGCGCGACCTGGCGATGACCGGCGAGATCACCCTGCGCGGGCGCGTGCTGCCCATCGGCGGGCTGAAAAGCAAGCTGCTGGCGGCTCACCTGGCGGGGGTCAAGACGGTCCTCATCCCGAAGCGCAACGAGAAGGACCTCATCGACGTGCCGGAGGAGGTGCGCAACCAGCTGCGGATCGTAGGGGTCGAGACGATGGACCAGGTGCTGGCGGAGGCGCTGATCGATGCGCCGCGGCCGGCCGCCCGGATCAAGGCCGAGCGCGCCGCACGGCAGCAACGGGTCGCGCCCCGCGCGCCACGGCGCCCACGCAAGGCTCCGTCGCTTCCGATCCCGGCCAAGCCGGAGATCCCGATCGAGCAGCCGCCCGCCGGGACCGCCTAGCCGACCGATCAGCGGGGGCGTCCACCGATGGAATACAAGGACTACTACGCAGTCCTGGGCGTGCCGAAGGCGGCGACACAGGCCGAGATCAAGAAGGCCTATCGCCGCTTGGCGCGTGAGCTCCATCCGGACCGCAACCCCGACAACCCCGACGCCGAACGTCGCTTCAAGGAGGCGAACGAGGCGCATGCGGTCCTTTCCGACGCCGAGCAGCGTCGCCACTACGACGAGCTGGGCGCGAACTGGCAGGCCTATGCAAACACCGGCTTCGGCGGAGGCGGGACCGATTGGGCCGGCTTCGGCGGAGCGCCAGGCGGCATGAGCTGGGAGACGCGCCAGGTCAACGCCGAGGATCTGGGCGGCTTCAGCGACTTCTTCCGTGCCTTCTTCGGCGGTCGGGAGACGGCCAGCCCCGGGGCCTTTGGGCAGGCCTTCGACTTCGGGACTCTGCGCGGCGGGACGACCCGCGGCTCAACCCGTCCGGCTGCGCGCGCCCCCGAGGCGCACGCCACCGCCGAGGTGACCCTTGCCGAGGTTGCCCGCGGCGCCCATCGGATGGTCAGCGTCGACGGACGGCGTCTGCAGGTCTCGATTCCCGCGGGCGTCGCCGACGGCGCGAAGATCCGGCTGCGCGGTGCCGTGCCGTCGCGCGAAGGCGGACCCGCTGGGGACGTGGTCATCACAGTCCGCCAGCAGCCCGACCCGCGCTTCGAGCGTCGCGGCGCCGACCTGGTCAGCGAGCTGCCGCTGACCCTGGCCGAGGCACTGCTGGGCGCCGAGGTCCCGGTCCCCACGCCGACCGGTTCGGTGAAGCTGCGGGTCCGGCCCAACACGCAGAACGGGCAGGAGATCCGCATCTCCGGCCGCGGGCTGCCGAAGCGCGGCCGCGGACATGCGGCGGGCGGCGCGCCGGAGCGCGGCGACCTGGTGGTGCGCACCCGCGTGGTCCTGCCGACCCTCGACGAGGCGGTCCGCACGGAGCTCGCCGAGGTACTGGGTCTCCATCCACAGGCCGATCCGCGCCGCGATGGGACGGTGCACTGATGCGCACGGAGCGATTCACCACCCGCGCGCGGGAGGCGATCCTCGCGGCGCAGCAGCTGGCCGAGGGCGAAGGCCACCCCGAACTCGTGGCGGCACACCTGCTCCTCTCGCTGCTTGACCAGCCCGATGGCGTGGTGCCGACCGTCCTCGAGCAGCTGGGTCGCGACCCGGGAGCCGTGGCCGCCGCCGCGCGCGCCGAGCTGGCGAAGCTCCCCAAGGTGAGCGGCGGCGCGCAGCTGACCCTGTCGCGCGAGGCGAGCCGCATCCTGTCGGACGCCCACCCGCTGGCCGAGCGGATGCACGACGAATACGTCTCGACGGAACACCTTCTGCTCGCCATCATCGAGGATGCCGCCGGCAACCCGGCCCAGCGGGTGCTCAAGGCACACGGCATCGAGGCGGCGGCGGTTCTTGAGGCGCTCACCAGCATTCGAGGGAGCCAGCGCGTGACCAGCGAGAACCCCGAGGCGACCTACCAGGCCCTGGAGAAGTACGGGCGCGACCTGACCGATGCCGCCCGCCGCGGGCTGCTCGACCCCGTGATCGGCCGGGACGAGGAGATCCGCCGGGTGATCCAGGTGCTCAGCCGCCGGACCAAGAACAACCCGGTCCTGATCGGCGAGCCGGGGGTCGGCAAGACGGCGATCGCCGAAGGGCTGGCCCAGCGGATCGTGCGCGGCGACGTTCCCGACGGGCTGCGCGACAAGCGCGTGGTGGCGCTCGACCTGGGCGCCATGGTGGCGGGCGCCAAGTACCGCGGCGAGTTCGAGGAACGGCTCAAGGCGGTGCTCAAGGAGATCACCGCGGCCGAGGGGCAGATCATCCTGTTCATCGACGAGCTGCACACCGTCGTCGGCGCCGGCGCCGCCGAGGGCGCCATGGACGCCGCGAACCTGCTGAAGCCGATGCTGGCGCGCGGCGAGCTGCACGCCATCGGCGCCACCACCCTCGACGAATACCGCAAGAACATCGAGAAGGACGCGGCCCTGGAGCGGCGCTTCCAGCCGATCGTCGTCGACCAGCCGAGCGTCGAGGACACCATCAGCATCCTGCGCGGCCTGCGCGAGCGCTATGAAGTGCACCACGGCGTGCGCATCACCGACTCGGCCCTGGTGGCCGCCGCCGTCCTGTCCAATCGGTACATCAGCGAGCGCTTCCTGCCCGACAAGGCGATCGACCTGGTCGACGAGGCCGGATCGCGCCTGCGCATGGAGATGGACTCGATGCCGGCCGAACTCGACGAGGTGGAGCGGCGGCGCATGCAGCTGGAGATCGAGCGCGAGGCCTTGCGCAAGGAGAAGGACGCCGCATCAAAGGCCCGGCTGGCGGACCTCGAGAAGGAGCTGGCCGACCTGCGCGAGCGTGGTGACGCCATGAAGGGCGCGTGGCAGCGCGAGAAGGAGGTCGTGGCCGGCATCCGCGAGACGCGCGAGCAGCTGGAGAAGCTCACCCCGGAGATCGAGGCAGCCGAGCGCGCCGCCGATTACGCCAGGGCCGCAGAGCTGAAGTACGGCCGCGCCAACGAGCTCACCACCCGCCTCGCCGAACAGGAGCAGCGCCTTCGGGAGCTCAAGGCGACCGGTTCACTCCTGCTCAAGGAGGAGGTCGACGCCGACGACATCGCCGATGTGGTGAGTCGCTGGACGGGGATCCCGGTCAGCCGCCTGATGGAGGGCGAGACGGAGAAGCTGCTCCACATGGAGGAGCGGCTGCACGAGCGGCTCATCGGCCAGGACGAAGCGGTGACCGCCATCAGCGACGCCATCCGCCGGGCGCGCGCCGGCCTGAAGGACCCCAAGCGGCCGATCGGCTCATTCATCTTCCTGGGCCCCACCGGGGTCGGCAAGACGGAGCTGGCCCGAGCGCTGGCCGCGTTCCTGTTCGACGACGAGAGCGCTCTGGTGCGGATCGACATGAGCGAGTACATGGAGAAATTCGCCGTGTCGCGGCTGGTCGGCGCCCCGCCCGGCTACGTCGGCTACGAAGAGGGCGGCCAGCTCACCGAGGCGGTCCGCCGCCGCCCGTACCAGGTGGTCCTCTTCGACGAGATCGAGAAGGCCCATCCGGACGTCTTCAACATCCTGCTTCAGCTCCTCGACGACGGCCGGCTGACCGATTCGCAGGGCCGCACCGTCGACTTCCGGAACACGGTCGTGATCATGACCAGCAACATCGGTTCCGCGTTGCTGATCGATGCCGGTGAGGCAGGATCGGAGGCCTTCGCCGCGGCCGCGGAGCGCGTCCGCCTCCAGTTGCGCGAGCACTTCCGCCCCGAGTTCCTCAACCGGGTCGACGAGATCATCGTCTTCCAGCCGCTCACCGAGGCGCAGCTGAACCAGATCGTGGCGCTGCTGCTGGCCGGGGTGGAACGGCGCCTGGCGGAATCGCGGATCGCCCTGGAGGTGACCGATGCGGCCCGCGCGCTGGTCGCCCAGCAGGGGTACGACCCCCGGTACGGGGCCCGGCCGCTGCGGCGCGCGATCCAGCGCAGCATCGAGAACCCACTCGCGAAAAGGCTCCTCGCCGGGGAGTTCACGGCCGGCGACACCGTGCGGATTGCCGAGCGCGACGACACGCTCGTCTTCGAGCGAGGTGCCGCCGCCGCGCCTGACACACGAGTTGCGGAGGATGTCGCGCTCGGAGGACCGATCGGCCGCTGAGTCGCCGACGAGCTCATGCCCGGCGACATCTCGGCTCACCGGGGCCATGAGCGGTGTCGTACCGAGCGCATTCGGCCACACAGGCGCCCTTGGGACTCCGCCGGGCGACAGGGCCGCGAGGCCGGCGCACATATATTGACAGCGGTCGATATACTGGGGGTGTGAAGAACACCGATCCCGACGTGGAGCTCCTCCAGGCGATCGCCGACCCCGTGCGGTTGTCGATCCTCCGCCAGCTGGCGTCCTCCCCCGGATCGGTCTGCGCCTGCGACTTCACCGAGTGCTGCTCAGTCAGCCAGCCGACGGTCAGCCACCACCTCAAGGTGCTGCGGGAGGCCGGCGTGGTTACCACCGAGCGTCGCGGCACCTACATCTACTACGACCTCGCACCCGACCTCGCCCGCCGCTGGGCGGGGATCGGCGCCAGCCTGGCCGGACTCGTCCAGGTCGCATGAGAAGGAGACACCGATGACCGAGCAGATCCACGACCTGGTGCGCGAGCACTACGCGCACGCAGCTCATCTGGTGCTGACCAGCGGCAAGGCCGCCTGTTGCGATGAGCCGGGGATCGGGCCGCAGCTGTACAGCGCCCTCGAACGCGAGGAGTTGCCTGATGCCGCCGTGATGGCCTCGCTCGGCTGCGGCAACCCGATCGCCGTCGCCGATCTTCATCCTGGCGAACGCGTGCTCGACCTCGGATCAGGTGGCGGGATCGATGTCCTGCTCTCCGCCCGACGGGTCGGTCCCACCGGACGGGCCTTCGGCCTGGACATGACCGATGAGATGCTCACCCTGGCCCAGCGCAACGTGGCCGAGGCGGGGGCGACCAACGTCGAGTTCCTCAAGGGTCAGATCGAGGCGATTCCGCTGCCGGCGGCATCGGTCGATGTGGTCATCAGCAACTGCGTCGTCAACCTCGCTGTGGACAAGGCATCGGTCTTCCGCGAGATCGCGCGAGTCCTGCGGCCGGGCGGGCGAATCGGGATCACCGACATCGTGGCCGAGGACTCCCTGACGCCCGATCAGCGCGCCGAGCGTGGCTCGTATTGCGGCTGCATTGCGGGCGCGCTCTCCTTCTCCGAGTTCGAGACTGGGCTGCGCGAGGTCGGCCTTACCGATGTCTCCGTGACCTCCACCCACCTGGTCGGCGAGGGGATGCACGGCGCCATCATCAAGGCCACCAAGCCGACATCGTCTGCATCAGTCGACGCGTCGAGTTTGCCGGAGCGTGCCGAACTGCCGCTGACGGCCAGTGGATGCTGCGGGGGATCAGGCTGCTGCTGAGCGTGCCCGGTGCCCGGCCGATCACCAATAGAACGACCCGAAGAGATCCTTGGCCATTCTTCCCGCGGTCCTTCTCTTTCGAGCTCTTCCGCCGGTCCTTGACCGCTGACCTCTCCGGGTCGAGAGGACTATCCCAGACCGCAGCGGACCCCACCAGTGCCGAATGCCCCGGTTCAACCGGACCCTTCGGCCTTCGGGCGAGGATCGGACGATTGCCAGGTGATTGCCACAGGTAGTACACCGACGCCGGAAGGTCCGATTGCGACGCGGTCACGCGTCGCCGTACTACTCACCGCAGTAGGGAGACACCCGAAGGGCATCTGCGGCACTGATGTACTACTGGACGCAATATTCGCGGCCGTACGCGCCCCAAACCGCTTAGCGCCGGTGCGACCGATGCCCTCCGGCCGGCGTCGCGCGCTTTCGGTCGCGGGTCTCGCGGCGAGGCGGCGGGACGAATCGGCGGCGACGGATCTCGTCATTGGCCGCGGAAATGATCGGGGGGAACTTCACGTAGCTGGCCCAGGCGGCGATCGCCATCCCCGGCAGCACGATCAGCATCAGCATCAGAAACGGAACGTGGACCACCACCAGCAGCGGGATGATCCCCCAGGTCACGATGATCGACCAGAAGATCCACTCGTGGAGCGCCAGGATCTCCGGGTAGCGGCGGTAGCGGCGCTGCGCGATGTTGTACACCGTGACGGCGCCCACGAGGATCACCAGGGCTGCCATCCAGGTCAGGGTGAACAGGTTCGGGAAGTTCAGCGGGGTGAACGGATCGAACAGCTGGGTCATCGGGGCGGGAGTCTAGCACCTCGCGAGGCTATACTGACCAAACCGAGGCGGACGCGTGCCCAGGCGCCTCGCAGGTCAAACGCAACCAACGCAACGTCCAGTTCGAGGTCGCCCGTTGCGCGCAATCCTCTCCGTTTCGGACCGCGAAGGGATCGTCGGGCTGGCGAAGGGCCTCACCGAGGCCGGCGTCGAATGCTTCGCCACCGATGGCACCCGCGCTCACCTGGCTGAAGCCGGGCTCCAGGTCAAGGCCGTCTCCGAGCTGACCGATGCCCCCGAGATCCTCGGCGGCCGCGTCAAGACCCTCCACCCGACCATCTTCGCCGCACTTCTCGCCCGCCGAGACCAGCCCGACCATCTCGCCCAGCTGGCCGAGCACGGGATTGAGCAGATCGACGTCGTGGTGGTCAACCTCTATCCGTTCGGGCAGACGGTGACCCAGCCCGGGACGACGCTCGACCAGGCGCTCGAGCAGATCGACATCGGCGGGGTCGCCCTGCTGCGCGCCGCCGCCAAGAACTTCCCCGGTGTTGCCGCCGTGTCGGATCCGACCCAGTACGCATCGGTCCTGCGCGACATCAAATCACACGGCATGGTGAGCCCCGAAACGCGCCAGAAGCTCGCCGCCGACGCGTTCGGGCTAACGGCGGCCTATGACGCCCAGATCGCCTCCTACCTCTACGCGCAGGCGGGCACCCTGTTCCCCAGCCGGCTGACGATGGTGGTGGAGAAGAAGGCTGATCTGCGCTACGGCGAGAACCCCCATCAGCTGGGCGCCTTCTACGCCGATCCTGCCCAGCGTCGCACCTCGATCAGTCGCGCGCGGCAGATCGCCGGCAAGGACCTCTCCTTCAACAACCTGCTCGACCTGGATGCCGCCTGGCAGATCGCATCGGACTTCAAGACGCCCACGGTCAGCATCGTCAAGCACGGCAACCCGTGCGGCATCGCCAGCGTGGTCGACCTGGCCGAGGCGTTCCGCCTGGCCCTGGAGGGCGACAGCGTGTCGGCGTACGGCGGGATCATCGGCGCCAACCGGGTGGTGGATGACGCGACCGCCCGGGCGATCCGGCCCGGCTTCTTCGAGGCGATCGTGGCTCCGGGCTACACGCCGGAGGCGCTCGAGATCCTGCGCACCAAGAAGGGTTTCGAGATCATCGAGGTGCCGCAGGCGGAGGGCGACGGGCCGGAGCTGGGGATCGGCAACTTCGACTTCAAACGGATCGGCGGGGGGCTACTGGTGCAGACCTTCGACAACCTTGAGGAGGACCGCAACAAGCTCCAGGTGGTGACCCAGCGGCGCCCGACGCTGGACGAGCTGACCGACCTGCTCTTCGCCTGGCGCGCGGTCCGGCACATCAAGAGCAACGCCATCGCGCTCGCCAAGCGCCACGCCCTGATCGGGATGGGTGCCGGCCAGCCGTCACGGGTGGTGAGCGTCGAGATCGCCCTCCGCAAGGCCGGCGAGCGGGCTCCCCTGTCGGTGATGGCCAGCGACGCGTACTTCCCGTTCCCCGATGGGATCCAGATCGCGGCCCAGGCCGGGGTGACGGCCATCATCCAGCCGGGCGGCAGCATCCGGGACGAGATGGCAATCGAGGTGGCCGACCGTCATCATATGGCCATGGTCTTCACCGGCCGCCGGCACTTCAAGCATTAGACCGATGGACAAGATCATCACCATCGAGACGGTCGCGGCCACGGAGGCCGGCGCAATCGCGGCTGCCCGCCTGATGGGACGAGGCGATCGGATGGGCGCCGACCGCGCCGCGGTCGAGGCGATGCGGCGCGCCATGGAAGAGGCGGAGATCAGCGGCACCATCGTCATCGGCGAGGGAGAGCGCGACGAGGCGCCGATGCTCTACATCGGCGAACAGGTGGGCAACCCCGACGCCGCGCTGTCGGTCGACATTGCGGTCGACCCGCTGGAAGGGACGAACCTGGTCGCCACCGGGTCGCCGAATGCCACGGTGGTGATGGCCGCGGCGGAGCCCGGTGGCCTGATGCACGCCCCGGACACCTACCTGCGCAAGCTGATCGTGGGGCCGCAGGTGGCCGGGCAGGTCAGCATCAATGACCCGGTCGAGACCACCATCAGGACGATCGCCGACCGGCTCGGCCGCGATGTCTGGGACATCACGGTGGTCATCCTCGACCGGCCTCGTCACGAGGACCTGATCGCGGCGGTGCGCGCCACCGGGGCGCGGATCAAGCTCATCTCGCGACGGCGACCTGACCGCCGGCATCTCGGTGGCGGTCTCGGGCACCGGCGTCCATGCGGTGATGGGGACCGGCGGCGCTCCGGAGGGCGTCCTGACGGCGGCCGCCCTCAGGTGCCTGGGGGGCGAGATCCAGGCCCAGTTTCGCTGGCGTTCCGATGAGGAGAAGGAGCGCGGGCCGGGTGATGGGCGTCGACGTCGACGACACCGAGCGGATCTACTTCACCAACGACCTCGCCACCGGGGAGCGCGTCGTCTTCGCGGCGACCGGCGTGACCGATGGCGAGCTGCTGCGCGGCGTGCGCTTCTTCGGCGGCGGTGCCCGAACCCACTCCCTTCTGATGAGCTCGGCGCGCGGCATCGTGCGCTTCATCGACACGGTGCACACCTTCGACCCCCGCGTCCCGCCCAAGGTGCGCCTCTAGCGGAGGCAGACCGATGGGAAGCCGGGTCAGGAGGCCCTACCGCGTGGCCCTCACGCCGCGTGTAGCCGTGGGGAGTCCCAGCAGCCCGTGACTGGCCGAAAGCGCTCTGTTCGAGGCCAGTCAGCAAACTCGCGCGCCGAAATGCTGCCGTGGCGCGCCATGCAGGCCACTCAGCGGCCAAACGGTTCTCCGGCGGCGACACGTGGCGCAGGTGACGGCTCCGGGCCGATTCCCCTCCCCCCGCCCATGTCGACCTCCGCTCAGTCCGCCCACTCCGGTCCGGCGAACCGCGTGACCTCCTGCTCGGCCACCGCCGGCAGCAGGTCGGCCACCGTCACGTCCGCCCGCACGTCTTCGCAGCCGACGCCACGGCCGCAAGCCGGGGCCGAGCTCGGCCAGGGGTTCGAGCGCGAAGCGACGTTCGGCGAGTCGCGGGTGGGGGATCACGAGGTCCAGCTCGTTGTCGTCCACGCAGCGCCCATCGACCACCAGGATGTCCAGGTCGATCAGCCGCGGCCCAAAGCGCATCCCCTGCGGATCGCGGCCCAATGCCATCTCGAGGCGCTTGAGCGCAAAGAGGAGGTCGGTCGGCTCCAGATCGGTCTCCAGCTCGATCACCGCATTGGTGAAGTCAGGCTGGTCGAAATGGTCGCGCGGCGAGGTCTGGTGCAGGCCCGATGCGCCGATCACCTCGCCGATGGCTCGAAGCTCCCGCGCAGCGCTGCGCCAGAGCAGCCTGGGTGCCCGGCAGATTTCCCCCCAGACCGATGAAGGCGCGCATGGCGCGCCGACTCTAGACCAACGCCCGGTAATGCGCTGATAATCGGTTCGGGGATATCCTCGCCGAAACCGGCCGGGGTCGCGGGGGGCGCGTCCACTCGATCGGTCCACTTGGGGGATCCGTCGTCGCCCAAACGCCGGAGCCGGAGCGGCCGAGCCGATGTCGGACATCAAATACGTCTACCCGCTGATCTTCAACAAGGTCACGTCGCCGCACTACGTCACGCCCGACCCTGCGGCGGGCCCGTCTCCTCGACTGGCTGAACGCGAACGCCAATTGCCGCGCCATCGTCATCGCCGCCGATGCGGGCTACGGCAAGACGACCCTCCTCTGGCAATGGGAGCGCGAGGTCGACTTCCCCTGCTACTGGTACAAGCTGGATCGCAACGATCACGACTGGTCACTGCACATCAGCTACCTGATCGAGGCGATCAGCCAGCGCCACCCCGGGTTCGGTGCCCGAGCCCATTCGATGCTCCAGCAGCTGGGAGGACCGGGCTCGTCCAGGCCCGGTGTGGCGGCGTACCTCCTTGCCGAGATGCACGAGCGCCTCATCGAGCCGTGCACCTTCATCATCGACGACTGGCAGTTCGTGGCATCGGTCACCGAGGTGCGCGGGCTGTGGAACCAGATCCTGCGCGACGCACCGCCGACCTGCCGGTTCGTCTTCCTCTCGCGCTCAAAGCCGCAATTGCAGTTCGCCCGCTTCAAGACACACGCCGGCTACGGCGAGTTGCGCACGGACATCCTCCGCTTCTCCGATCGCGAGATCGACCAGCTCTTCCGCGAGATCTACGACGATCCGCTCGATCCGACCGAGCTGGTCGAGCTCGAACGCCGAACGGAGGGCTGGGCGGTGAGCCTGCAGCTGGTCGAGGTGTCCCTGCGCGAGCGCAAGACCCCCGAGGAGCGTCGATCGTTCATCCAATCCATCACCGCCACCTCGGACAGCGACGTGTTCGCCTTCCTGGCGGAGGAAGTGCTCGACCAGCAGAGCGAGCAGGTCCGCAACTTCCTGTTGTCGACATCGATCCTCCAGCAGATCAACGCCGAGCTGGCGGAGCGACTGGCCGGTGTCCATGAAGGTGCCCGCATCCTCTCCGATCTCGAGCAGCGAGGCCTCTTCACCTACCGTCTCGATCCGAACGAAGCGCGCTATCGCTACCACGGTCTGTTCCGGGACTTCCTGGAACGCCGGCTGACCTCGGAGCGCACCCAGGGCGAGGTCACCGGGCTCCATATCCACGCCGCGTCCTACTTCGAAACCCACGAACAGTGGCCCCAGGCGATCCACCATTACCTTCGCGCCGGGCTCCAGCCCCAGGCGGCCCGTCTGATTGCCCGATACGGCGAGGACCTGATCGAGGAGGGACGCCTCGGGCTCGTCGACGAGTGGCTCCAGCAGCTGCCCGCCAAGACAATCCGGGAGAACGCGCGACTTTCCCTGCTCCACGGCGAGGCGTGCGGCATCCGTGGCGATTGGGACAACGCACTCGCCGCGCTCGAGCGAGCGCAAACCTTCTTCGCCCGCAAAGGCGATCGTCGCATGGAGGCCCTCGCCTGCCTCAAGAAGAGCACCGTCTATAACAACTGGGGCCGTATCACCAGCGCCGTAGAGGCTGCTGAAGAAGGGCTGCGCTTGGCACCCCTCGATGCCCATTCGACGCGACTGCGACTGACCGGCAATCTAGCCATCACGTCGACTTGGATGGACGGGTCGCTGATGGATGTCGCTTTGGCTTGCCGGCGAATCGCGGTGGAAGCAAACACCCGTGGACTCCAGCACCTCGAAGCCGTCGCGCTGCACAACCTTGGGATGGTGCTTAGACAAGCTGGCGACCTGGAAGACAGCATTCGGAATCTCAAGTACGCGGCGAGATTCTGGGCGGCACTGCCGGCAACTCCCTTCGCGGACAATGCGGAGCTCGTGATCAGCTTGCTTTGGGCTGACCGCGTGCCTCGTGCCCACTCGGTTGCCGAAATGGCTGTCGCCCGCACTGCCCCTTGGCCACGCCCCCACGCCGAAGCCATTTACGGACGCGCAGCCGTTGCCGCGCATGAAGGCCGCTTTGGGGCGGCCATTGAGATGCTCAGAAGCGTACTCGGGCAGCCCGATGCGCTTGGACCAACTGCCGAATTGTGTTCCGCCCTGCTCGTCGAATGCCTTTTCTTGCGCGGTGATGATCCCCGATTTCTGGCGGAGGTCATGAAGTCCCTGGAGTCAGCGTCGACGGATCCAAGACAAGGCTGCCTAATGGCCCCCATTCGGGCTATCGCAGTACATGCAGCCGGGCAATGTTCCGGTGAGTGTCTCGCCGAATTGAGCCCCATCGACGAGTGGGACCTTCGAGGCGCACGCATGGAGGCAAGCGTTGCAAGGTTGAAGTTAGGGGCAATAGCTCTTGAGCACTCCAGCGACGAAGCACGCTCGCTGGCCCATCTCAGTATTGAGCGAATTGCGGACGCGGGACCTGTACGCAATCTGCGGTGGTGGTTGCGGAGATTTCGGCCCCATGCCACATGGTTGGCAGAGCAACCGAAGGGTCTCGATGCCTTGTTGAGATTCGCGGAGTCGGATCCAGAGGGTTGGCGAGACACGCTCGTTGAGCTTCTGCGAGTCCTTTCGGGTGCCCAGCGGGCCCCGGTCATCGAGGCTCTAGGACGGCATGCGAGCAAGGATGTCACGAGGTCTCTGCGAACTGTGCCTGGCCAGGACGTCGCCGATCTGCGGAAAGCGCTGATTGGCCGCCAAGCGCCAAGGCTCTACGTCCGGAGTTTCGGTGCGATAGCTGTTCACCATGGATCGTGGAAAGGGCCTCTCCGGGTCGTGTCCAAGCGGCGGACTCGGTCATTGCTGGGGCTTCTGGTTGCCAACTACCGGAGCGCCCTAACCCGCGATGCAGCCATGGACCTTCTTTGGCCCGATGCAGATCCGGGCTCGGCCGTGAACAACTTGAACCAGACCGTCTTCCAGCTGCGACGAGAATTAGACCCCGACTCTCGCGACGGAGAAAGCCCTCAATACATCCTGAGCAGCGTTGACTCCGTGCAGCTCAACACAGACCTTATCTCCACCGATCTCAAGGACTTCAGACGGCTGTCAGCAAGGTTCCGTGAAACGTTTGGCACCGACGCAAGGCACGCGGCAGCCAGTGCTATCGATCTGGTCCGGGGCGAGTTCTTGTCGGAACTCAGGTATGAGCAATGGGTAACCCGCGTGCAGACGGCGGTCCACGCTGAGGTCCGAGCATCACTCTTGAACGTCGCTGCCGGGCGAGTTGCCAGTGGCGCGGATCTAGCCATTCGGGCCGGATGCGTCCTGTTGGATTTGGATCCGTTCGACGAAGCGGCGTGCATATTCGTTGCGGACCAGCAGGCCAGTTCGGGGAAACGAATAGCCGCTCGTGACACGATCGTGGACTTTGCTAGAAAGCTCCAGGCCGAGCTCGACGAGCCGCCCTCGCTGGAGCTGGCAGCAGCTTTGGTCAAGCTGGCTGGCTCCGCGAAGTCTAGTAGTACTTGATCGCACGTGCGGATTATCCCCCGATTGCTTGACTTTTCGCTGGGGATGAGCCAAAGTGCGATGGAGTTCGTGGCCTTGGCGGTTCGTTCAGGGTCTCGGGCGCCATAACTCGGATGCTTCGATCCGCCGACTGAATGTGGGCACTTAGGTCGGCGGGGAGCAAGTAGTGCAACCGACCGTTCCGTCACTGGAGTGTGTCGGTTTGTTTGTATTCGTCACGGAAGAGGGCACCTTCTGATGGCTAGACAAGTCATTAAGGGCTATTAGCCAAGCCGAGGAGTAGGGCCATGCGCGCGTTAATCCGACGCCTCGCAGCGTTGCTGACCGCCCTCGGAGCGCTAGTTACCTTGGCACTGGCTGGGGGAGCAAGCTTCAGGGGTTGGTAGGCCCGGATGGTAGACTCCGGCTCCACCCCGCTAGGGTGAAGTTCCGGTGAATGCCAGCGAGCGACGCCTAATCCTCATAACCACAGCCACCGCGGCAGTCGCTGCCGCGGTGGTTGCTGTGCCGTTCCCAATCCGACCAGAGATCCATGGGTGGTGGGGCGTGGCTTTCTGGACTGCGCTGGCGCTTGTTGGCAGTCTGTTCCCGGTGCGCCTACCGCAGGGCACCGTCGTCTCCGTTTCTGCAGCGCCGGTCATCGCCTCCATAGTCCTGGGGGGCCCATTGGCCGCAGCCATCGTGGCAGCAATCGGCACGACGGACTTGCGCGAGTTCCGCGGGCAGGTGCGGTGGTACGGCACCCTTTTCAACCACTCAGCCACCGTTGTCGCGGTCGTGATCGGCGGGGCGGTCTTCGAACTTGCGCACACCACTCTAGGCGTGACCCCCGGTCCCGAGGCAGAGGTGTTCTCGTTCCTCGGCCTCCTTGTCGGAAGTGGAGTCTTCTACTTCCTTAACGGCGCCCTAGCCGTCCTCGCCGTTAGCGGCCAGACCGGTACGCGTGTGCGGACGGTCTGGGCCCAGGATCTGGTCCCAACGTTCGTAAACCTGCTTGGGCTCGTGCCGCTTGGCTGGTTGATGGCACAGACCTTCACCCTGCCCAACGGCGTCGGCTGGTGGGCGACGCCGCTCTTCGTTGTCCCACTCTTCACCACTCGCGAGGCGTATCAGCGCTACGTGGAGACCCGGGAGCTGTTCGTGCAGACGATCACCGCCCTCTCCAAGGCGGTCGACGCGCGGGATGTGAATACCCGAAACCACTCGAAGCGGGTGAGCGACATCGCGGAGGCCATGTGCCGGGTGATGGGCCTGCCGGAGGCTGAGATCGAGAAGATCAAGTGGGCAGGGTTACTCCACGACGTGGGAAAGATCGGGATCCGGGACAACATCCTGCTCAAGGAAGGTCCACTCGATCGCGAGGAGCGGGTCCTCATGAACCAGCACCCAACCATCGGGGCGGAGATCGTGGCACCGGCCACGCAGCTCGCCGCGGAGGCGCCGCTCATCAGGACGCACCACGAGTGGTTCAACGGCTCCGGCTATCCCGATGGCATTGAGGCGCTGGACATCCCTCTGGGGGCCCGCATCCTGGGCGTGGCCGATGCCTACGAGGCGATGACCTCGCCGCGCCCGTACCGCAAGACGCCGCTCAGCCACGAGATCGCCATCGGCGAGCTCGTGAAGTTCACCGGGATCCAGTTCGATCCAGAGATCGTGCCGGTCCTGATCGGGCTCGACCGCGAGACCCTGGACCGAAAGCCTGATCGTCCAGATGAGCTGCCGACCATGCTTCACGCCGGCGAGCAGCCGACCACCGCAGCGACTGCCGCTCCTGCTGCCGAAGCGGAACCCGAGGGAGGCGACCCACCGCTGAGGCCCATGCTGGCCTCAGACGATGTTTCTTAGCGCGGTTGCGCTGGCGCTCCTGGTGGGAGCGCTGGCAGGCGGCGGGCTGCCGCAGCTGGCCGCTCTGCGCATGCGATCGGTCTGGCTGCTGGGAGTGGCGCTGGCCCTCCGCATCCTGGCGCAGCTGCTCAAGCAGGCGGATCCGGGGACCGATCTGCCGTTGGCCACCGCGTTCATCGGCGCCTATGCCCTGATCTTCGTCTGGCTGTCGGCCAACTGGCACGTGCCGGGGCTCCAGGTGGCAGCAGTGGGGATCGGCCTGAACACGCTGGCGGTGCTCCTCAATGGTGGCCAGATGCCGATCTGGTCCAGCGCATTCGTGGCCGCCGGGTTCACCCCGGCCGACCTGGCGCGCGATCCGTTTCACTTCCTGTTGACCACCACCACCCTGGGCGACTTCGTGTCGCGCGGCGGCATCTTCGGCGACGTGGTGCCGATCCCGATCCCGTGGATCCGCGACGTGGCGAGCATCGGCGACGTGCTGCTGGCGATCGGCATCTTCTGGGCGATCGTGTACGCCATGACCCGGGCGGACGCCCCGCTGCGCGGCAGTTTGGTCGGCGGGCCGCGTCCGTCCGACCCATTTGCCGGCGCGAGCAGCCTCCCGGCCGCCGAAGCCGCTCGCGGAGAACGGGCGCCGTCGCCCTACCTGGCGCTGTTGCGCAACCGGAACTTCTCGCTGTTGTGGACCGGGCAGCTGGTCTCGTTCTTCGGCGACCGGCTGCACCAGGTCGCGCTGGGAGTGCTCGTCCTTCAGCGCGCCACGCTGCTCGACGTCGGGCTGGTCTTCGCTGCGACGGCGGTCCCGAGCGTCTTCCTGGGCCCGCTGGCCGGCGCCCTGGTCGACCGCTGGGACCGGCGCGTCACCATGATCGTCTGCGACCTGGTGCGGAGCGCCATGGTGCTGCTGGTGCCGCTCGCGATCAACGTGCACATTGCGCTGGTCTACCTGATTGCCCTGGCGGTGGCCACCATCGGCCTGCTCTTCCGTCCCGCGAAGACCGCGATCGTGCCGCTCATCGTGGGCGAGGATCAACTGGTGGCCGCGAATTCCGCCTCGAGCCTCAACGAGACGCTCGCCGACCTGCTCGGCTACCCGCTGGCGGCCGCCATCGTGGCGGCGCTGGGCACATTGATCGGTGCCGCCTTCGTGCTGGACTCTGCGACCTACCTGGTGAGCGCGGTCCTTCTGTGGATCATGGCTGTGCCGCGCCAGGAGCTGGGTGGTGAGCCGTTCAGCGCCCGCGCCATCTGGCGCGAGATGGGCGAGGGCTGGCGCTTCCTGACGCATGAGGCGGAGCTGTTCGCCAACACCGTGGTCAGCGCGGTGGCGCAGCTCGCCTTCGGCGCGGAGATCGTGTGCAGCCTGATCTATGCCCAGCGCGTGCTCGATCGGACGATGCTGCCGTTCCCGGAGAACTACGGCTGGCTGATGGCCTCGCTCGGCTTCGGCAGCGTGGTCGGCGGGGTGGCCATCGGCTGGCTGGGCGCCAACGTTCCCAAGGGACCGATGACGATCGCCGGCTTCGTCGCCCTTGGGGCGGGGATGGTGGGGGCCGGGCTGACGACCAGCCCGATCGTGGCCATCGGGCTCTTCTTCGTCATCGGCTTCGCCAACATGCTCTACCTGGTGCCGACCATCACCTTGTTCCAGGAGCGCACCCCGCAGCGGCTCTTCGGGCGGGTCGTGTCGACGCGGCAGGCGCTCACCTTTGGCGCCATGGCGCTGTCGATGGGCCTGGCGGGCTGGCTGGCCGGAATGCTGGGTGCCGCGGCGGTCCTGATGCTCGGTGGCGGGCTGATCGTGGCCGCCGGGTTGGGTGGGCTGCTGGTGCCGGCCATGCGCGGCGCCCGGTAGAAGTTGCTACCCTTCGCCGGGCCGCTCGACCGGCCGAGGATCGCCAGGGGAGACCGATGACCAACCAGAAGCGACGCGACGAGCCGTCCGGCGAGAGCGGCTACCGCGGCGCGCTGCCCGCCCGCGACGACTTCCTGGCCCGCATCTGGGTGGCGGCGGTGATCGTCCTCTTCCTCATGCTCTTCGTGCTCAACTTCGCTGGCCTGCCCGGCTCGCTGTTCCCCTCGCCCACTCCCCTGCCCACCGCGCTGCCCACAGCCAGCGCCGCGCCGAGCGGGTCGCCAAGTGGGTCCGCATCGGGCTCGGCGTCCGCGGCTCCATCGGCGTCAGGGAGCGTCTCAGCAGCCCCGAGCCCTTCGGGTACGCCCTAAGCGATTCCGACAGGCAGGTCGCCGCTCGGGATCCGAGCGCATCGACAGGGATTTGACCGTGTTGGCCCTGAATCCCGGCTGTTCCGCTCCGATGCTGAGAATCCGGCCAGGATTCGGGGGCCGGCCGGGGGTTATCGGTCCATGCGCTCGGATACCGAGCAGGCGCGGGGGAGATCAGAGCGGCGCGGAAGCGGAGCACAGCGCTCCCGACAGGCAGGTTCACCGCTCGGGATCCGAGCGCATCGACAGGGATGTGACCGCGTTGGCCCTGAATCCCGGCTGTTCCGCTCCGATGCTGAGAATCCGGCCAGGATTCGGGGGCCGGCCGGGGGTTATCGGTCCATGCGCTCGGATACCGAGCAGGCGCGGGGGAGCGAGGAGGGGCCGCCCAAGGGAGGGTCGTGGCGCGGATGCTATCCTTGTAGCCTCACACCCTTGCTCTATCACGAGGCTCTTGCCATGTTCAGCCGCGTACGAATCGCGATCCGCTTCTTCTTCATGGGGCTGGCGGTCGGCGTCCTGCTCGCACCGCGCTCCGGACGAGAGACGCGGCTCCTGGTGCGCGAGCGTGCCGATCGGCTGCTCAACGATCTGCTCGACGCCGCGACGCTGGGGGTGTTCGACTCGGGCCCGATGCCCATCCCCGACACGATCGAGCCGATCGAGCCGGTGGGAAATGGCAAGAACCGGCGCCGGGCCACCACCGCAGCCCAGGCCTGACCGATACGACGGCGTCACGTTGACGCGGTCGTCTTCGTTTCGACAGACCGATGTGGTGGCGGCGCACCCGCCCGGCTGACCCTCCGCCCATGACGGACCCCATGGAGCGGGCCCGCCTGCGCATGGTGCATGGCCAGATTGAGGCGCGCGGCCTCACCGATCCCGAGCTGCTGCGAGCCTTTTCCACGGTGCCGCGGCACCGCTTCGTGGACGCGCTGGACCCCTACGGCGACGAGGCCCTGCCACTGCCCGAGGGGCAGACCATCTCGCAGCCGTACATCGTGGCCCTGATGACCGACGCCGCCCGCCCCGCGGCCGGCTGGCAGGGGGCGCACGTGCTGGAGATCGGCACCGGCAGCGGCTACCAGGCGGCGATCCTGGCCGAGCTGGGAGCCGAGGTGACCAGCGTGGAGCGCCACGCCGAACTGTCGCGGCAGGCCGCCGGGCAGTTGGCAGACATCGGCTACGACACGGTTCGCCTGGTCGTCGGGGACGGGACGCAGGGCTGGGCGGCGGGCGCACCATACAGCGCGATCCTGGTCACAGCGGGAGGGCCTTCGGTTCCGCAGCCGCTGCTCGAGCAGCTCGACCCCAACGGCGGGAAGCTGGTGATGCCGGTGGGTGCTCGTGACCATCAGCTGCTGACCATCGTGCAGAGGCGGGGCTCGGAGCTGATCAGCGAGGTCCGCGAGCCGGTCGTCTTTGTGCCGCTGATCGGCGAGCACGGAGTCCCCGAGGAGCCGCGCCGCTAGAGGGGCGGGACCTCGTGCGCGGATCGCTCGCGAGGCGCCGCCGCGGACCGTCGGGTGGGCCGGGTCGGGTCGGTCTTCCGGGGGATGCCGGCGCGCTGCAGCTCCTCGTCGTAGACCGCCTCAATGCGCCGCACCATCGCGTCCAGGCTGAAGCGAGCCTCGGCGGTGACGCGGCCCGCCTCACCCAGCCGGGTGCGCAGGTCCGGAGAGCAGGCGAGCCGGATGCAGGCCTCTGCCAGCGCCGCGGAATCTCCAGGAGGGACGAGCAGGCCATCGAGGCCATCGGTCAGCACTTCGGGAATGCCGCCGACCGCTGACGCCACCACGGGCCGACGCCGCGCCATGGCCTCGAGGATCGAGATCCCCTGGGCCTCGCGCAGGGACGGGAGCACGGCAACGTCCAGCTCCCCGGTGATCGAGGCGACGTCCTCGCGGCGCCCGGTGAACACGACACGGTCGCGCGCCGGCGCCGGCAGCGCGGCGGCCTGGGCGCGCAGCTCCGCATCGAGCGAGCCCTCCCCGACGATCACCAGCCGGGCATCGGTCGCCACCTGGAGAATGGCGGGCATGGCAGCGATCAGGTAGTGGTGCCCCTTCTCCAGCTCGAGCCGGGCGATCACGCCCAGCAGCGGCGCATCGCCGGGAATGCCGAACTCGCGCCTGAGCGCGCAGGAGGCGAGGGGCAGATCGAATCGGGCCAGGTCGACCCCGTTGGGAATGACGGCGAAGGCGGCCCCGCGGCGACCCTCGGCGCGCACCTTGGCCTCGATCGCCGCGGACGGGACGATCAGCCGGTCCATGGCCGGGGAGAGGGCCGCCAGGGTGGCGACGTCCTGCGGCGATCGAACGCGCGACGAGTGGACGGTGGCCGTCGCCACCGGCGTGCCGGCGGACAGGGCCGCCCGGGTCCCGATCACCTCGGCGCGGTACATGTGCGCGTGCAGCAGGTCGATCTCCTCGCGTCTGAGGTAGGCGGCAAGCTCACGAACGGCGGCCTCGTCATCGGCCTCGTCAATGACTTCGACCTCCAGGCCCAGCCTTCGGAGGCGTTGCACGGCGGACCCCTTCGAGAGGGACAGGGCACGCACCTCGTAGGCAGATCGATCGAGGTGCAGAAGCAGGCCGGTATAGCTCTCCTGGGCGCCGCCGTTGCCCCCGGTCGCCAGCAGCTGCAGGACGCGCGGTCGAGGATGGCTCCTGGACCGATGCAGCCGGCGATGCCGGCGATACGGAGCTGAGGCGATGGCGCCCTCGAGGTCAGGCGAGGGGGCGCGGGTGACGGTCACTCCACGGATGCTAGGTGCGGGCACTCTGTTCGTCAAAGCGGCGCCGGCCGGCTGGGCTGCCTCGCGTCGTGGTGGGTGCCCGGCATCGGCGTCCGGGCATGGTGCTCGGGATCGGAGCGTATCGACAGGGATTCGTCGATTCAGGCCCGATATCTCCGCGGTTCTGCTCGGATGCCGAGAATTCGGCCGGGATTCGGGGTCCTATCGGTCCATACGCTCGGATGCCGAGCACGGGAAGCGTGGGGTGGGCGCGCTAGAGCATCAGGACGCCGCTGGCGCCGGGATCGCGCCCCTCCCGAAGCGCGCGCCGGATCGCTCGACCATCCAGGGGGAGCTCCGTCCGCAGCGTGTCGCCAGCCTCGCGGATGGCTCGCCGATTCGTGTGCGAGTCCGCAACGACGAGCAGCAACCGGTCAACCTCCCCGTCGCGTGCCTTCAGCTGCTCCCGCCGGAGGAGCGCCTGCCAGTCCCGCAGGCGCGTCTCGACCGCCACGCCAGCGCGCGCGACCCCGAAGTCGAGGAGCACATCCCAGGCGCGTTGATCTCGGGGCAGCGGGAGCGGCGCCTCGAGCTGACGTGGCAGACGGGGATGGAGCAGCGCGAGGAACCGATGCAGGAGCGCCACATGGGCGGCGTCGCGCAGCGGCCCGCCGGCAGGGTAGATGCTCACCACCAGGTCGCGGCCGAGGATGCGCATCAGCCGCGCGGCCTGGCGCACGTCCAGGAGTGGCGGCTCACCCCGCTCGTACCGGCCGATCTGGGCCCGCGAGACGCCCAGCGCGTCGCCGACATCGCGCTGGCTGAGGCCGGCCGCCTCCCGCGCGGCACGGGCCGAGCTGCTCAGCTCGCGCACCAGCCGATCCCCGCGGCGCGTTCCCAGATCCAGGAGGCGCTCCTTGGTCGGCACGGGCCGATGGTGCCTTGAAGGGGATTACCGGAGCATTACGCGGCGCTTTCGCCGGCGGATGCCCCTTGGCGCGTATTCCTTGGCGCGTGCCCCTTGGCGCGTGCCCCTTGGCGCGTATTCCTTGGCGCGTATTCCTTGGCGCGTGCTCCGGATCGGAGCACATGAACAGGGATTCGCCGATTGAGGCCCGATATCCCCGCGGTTCTGCTCGGATGCCGGGAATTCGGCCGGGATTCGGGGGGCGGCCGGGGCATATCGGTCCATGCGCTCGGATGCCGAGCACCCCGGTGGAATGCGCGGGGGCAGGGTGCGCGGCGCTTTCGCCGGCGGATGCCCCTTGGCGCGTGCTCCTTGGCGCGTGCCCCTTGGCGCGTATTCCTTGGCGCGTGCTCCGGATCGGAGCACATGAACAGGGATTCACCGATTGAGGCCCGATATCGTCGCGGTTCTGCTCGGATGCTGAGAATTCGGCCGGGATTCGGGGGGCGGCCGGGGCATATCGGTCCATGCGCTCGGATGCCGAGCACCCCGCTCGCAGGGGGCATCAGTGGCACTCAGCGGTGCCCGCGTCGACGAGCGTGCTGCCGGGGATGGGCACGAACTGCCAGCGGTAAGCTCCGTCACGCAGCTCGAGCGCCAGTAGTCCGTACGAGTCGTTGGCGCGCAGCTCGGTGCCCGGACCGAGCCGACGGGTGAGCTCGTACAGGCTGCGACCGCCGGTGCCGACCACGAAGGAACGGATCCCGTCGACCGGGGCATTGCGCTCGTAATCGTGGTCGTGGCCGACCAGGACGAGATCGGCGCCGGCAGCGGCCAGGGCACGCCAGAGGGGGTCGCTGCGAGGGTCCGACCCATGGCGGCCCGATGAGATCCGCGGGTGATGCCAGTAGGCCAGCGTGCAGGCGGCTGGGTGGGCGCGCAGATCGGCCTCCAGCCAGGCCAGCTGCGGCGAACCGTCCCCGCAGCCCCCGACGAAGGCGCAGTTCGAGTTGAGCACGATCACGTGCCAGGTGCCCAGGTCGTAGCTGTACCAACCCTGCCCGGGCGTGCCGGCGGCGGCCCCGAAGTAGGAGAAGTAGCCGGAGGCATCGGCCGTCTGGTAGTCATGGTTGCCGGGTGCCGGTCGGATTCGTGAGCGCAGCGCCCCCCAGGCGGGGTCGAAGCAACCGGCGTATTCGGCGGGCGAGCCGTTCTCGTAGGCGATGTCGCCGAGCAGCGCGATGATCCCGGGCAGCCGTGCCGCCAATGCGGCAACTGCCTCGTCGGCATTGCTGGTGCAGGAACCGATATCCCCCACCGCCAGCAGGATCGTGGCGCCGGGCGGGAACGTCGGCAGGGGCTCGGGGCTGTGGTCGACTCGCACCGTGCCGAGGCGAGGCGCGATCAGGAGCGCGAGGCCCAGTACCAGTGCCGCCACGACGGCGAATACGCGGCGACGGGCACCGGCTTGCATTGAGCGATTACCCTAGCCCGGTGAAGGCCCTCGTGCTGTTCTTCCTGGTCCTGCTGCTGATCGGCGGCGGCATGAAGCTGGCCGGGATGCAGATCCCGATCTTCGACTACCCGCTGGGTGGACCGATGACGCAGCCGAAGATCCAGGTTGTGCAGCCCGACCTGAACCTGCCGTGAGGAAAGCGGCGCGAATTAGAGTTGCCCGATTCCCGAGGTGTCTGGCAGATGGTCGGCAAGGACGGCCGCGAGCGTCTCGCCTAGCGAGTATTCGATCTTCCAGCCGAGTTCGCCAAGACGGGCTGCATCCCCGATCAGCACGGGTGGTTGGTCGCCCTCATCGGCGACAGTCGATGACTGAACCGCAGCGACCACTCCCGCCGCGTCAATCAGCATCTGGGCGACCTGCCCGCTGCTGACACCTGTCCCGGACGCGACGTTGTAGACCCTTCCCGGAACGCCGCGGGTAACCAGCAGTCTGTATGCTCTGACCACATCGCGAACATCGCAGTAATCGCGCACGGGAGTCGAGGCCCGGATGCGGACGACGTCCGTTTCGCCCGCAACAACGGCTGCCACCTGGCGCGCTACCGAGGGCACAAGGAATGCCTGGCTCTGGCCGGGGCCGATGTGGTTGAAGGCTTGAGCGACCACGACCTCGACGGCGGCGGGAGCAGCAAGGAATCCAAGCGCACGCTCCGCTGCCAGCTTGCCCGCAGCATATAGGCCAGATGGCTGCGTGGCCGCGTCCTCCGCCAACGGAGCGTTTCCGCCCTGATACACAAGGCCGGTACTCGCAAACAGGATCCGCGGGGCGTGCGATATCGCGCTTGCTGCCATGAGCACGTTCATGGACCCCACTACGCTGATGCCGGCTGCCGCCTCCAGGCTGTCGCGGTTACCGCGCTGTGAGATCCCAGCCAGGTAGTAGATCGCGTCGGGTTCAGTCGCGGCGACAAACCGGGCCACGCCGTCCCGATCCAGTACATCGATCCGTTCCACCAGCTCAGCTCCAGCCAGTGGCGGTTCGAAATGGGGACCGACGATCCCCACAACCGAGTCCCCGCTGTCAACCAGATGACGCAGCAGCCAACGCCCGACAAAGCCGTTCGCGCCGACGATCAGTGCGCGCACTGCCGCTAGTTCGGACTCTGGGTAGCCGAATGGGTGCGAAGCCGGGCGACGTCGGCTTCGACCATCATCCGAATCAGCGTTTCGAAGTCCACGGTGGGTTGCCATCCCAGAACCGATCGAGCCTTTGATGAATCGCCAAGAAGCTCGGCAACATCGCTCGGGCGGAGGTTGGCCTCATCCACCACGACGTGCTCACGGTAATCGAGGCCAACCAGACCAAAGGCGAGTTCGCATAGGGCTTTGACAGAGTGGTTCTTGCCGCTGGCAATCACGAAGTCATCAGGCTCGTCCTGCTGCAGCATCATCCACATCGCCTGAACGTAGTCGCCCGCGTATCCCCAGTCCCGGCGCGCGTCGAGATTGCCGAGCTTGAGCGTGTCGGCCATGCCGAGAGAGATGCGAGCGGCACCATCCGTCACCTTGCGAGTCACAAAATGCATCCCGCGACGGGGAGATTCGTGGTTGAACAGAATGCCCGAGCAGGCGAAGAGGCCGTACGCCCGACGGTAGTTCTGGGTCAGCAGATGACCGAATACCTTGGCCACGGCGTATGGGCTGGCCGGAACAAGTAGCGTGCTTTCGTTCTGCGGCGACTCATTTGTGTTGCCGAACATCTCGGAGCTCGACGCCTGGTAGAAGCGAATGGTCGGGTCGGTCTCCCGGATTGCCTCGAGCATCCGCGCCACCCCAAGGCCTGTCACATCCGCGGTGAAGACTGGCTGTCCAAACGACCTCTGAACGAAGCTGTGGGCTGCAAGGTTGTAGACCTCATCCGGGCGCGCCGTCTTGAGAGCGCGAACCAACGAGCCGTCATCAAGCATGTCTCCATGAATGATCTGGACGCGACCCAGGATGTGCTCGATTCGCTCAAACGTGCCCAGGCTTGTGCTGCGGACCAGACCGAAGACTTCGTACCCACGCTCGAGCAGGAACTCGGCGAGGTAAGACCCATCCTGTCCGGTAATGCCGGTGATGAGTGCTCGCGTCATGTGTCCCGCCTTCCTGCGTGGTTGCGGCTCAGGCGGACCAGCGCCCGAGCGGCGCCGATGGCCTCCGCTGCGGACATGTTGGACTTGCCCAGACGCCTGTTGATGAACCGACTAGGAATCTCTGCTATGGGCATGCCGGCACGATGCAGGATGAACGCCCATTCGGACAAGGTAACGAATCCGGTCTCGCGAAGGTCTTCGGCGGTCAGACGTTGTACTGCTTGGCGACTGTAAACCCTGAAGCCATTCGTGAAGTCCGTCATTGGCAGACGCAGGACGGACTTGATGAGCCGATTGGACGCACGGCTCCACACCCTCCTGCGTGCGGACCAGCCCTCGATCTGTGGAGCGCCGGGTACATACCGGGAACCGATCACCAGATCTGCGCCTGCGGTTGCACGGGTGAGCATGTCCACGATCTCTTCAGGCTGATGCGAAAGATCGGCATCCATCTCGCAATAGTGCGTGTACCGCGAATCCGCCAACCCGTGCTGGAATCCGGCCAGGACCGCGCTGCCCCTGCCGCTCTTGCGCTTCCGCCGCATGACCGAGACGCGCGCTTCTCCCTGTTCCGCAAGGGCATCCACGACCGCGGCGGTGCCATCAGGGGACGCGTCGTCGACTACGAGCACGTCGGCGTCCTCAACCGCCGCAAGGATCCTCGGGACCAGCAGCGGCAGGTTCAGGGCCTCGTTGTACGTGGGCAGCACCACGAGAACTCGAGTCACCTGCGTACTCTGCCTCACCGGCCTCGCAGACGGAATGGCCCAACAGTCATGTCGCTACTTGCCCGCGTTGCAGGCGTTGACGTTCCCTGCTAGCAATTACCCACGGTATCCAGATGCAGAGCGCCGGAATCAGCAGCCACGTGAGGTAGTGCCCGTGCAGGGACGGGACGCTCGCCAGCATCGCAACGATGGATAGGCTGTAACTGGCGCGCACGGCGGCAACAACCGCAATCAAGGCCGCCGTGACGTAGGCCACCCAATCCGGAAGTCGGAACCATTCCACGGGGTTCCATCTTGGGAACTCGGCAGCAGTTGGGTTGAACTCATTGAGTCGAAGCTGCACGAAGTCCGACAAGGTCGTCGGACCCTTCCAGATCATGACGATGAGGGTTGCGGCTAGGAGGATCCCCACGGCAGTCGTGGCGCCTCGCCAATCCCGTTTGCCCACAAGCCAGGCGACGCCGAGCACCGGAACGAGCTTGATCGCCGCTGCGACACCAATGGCTGTGCCCGCCGCGCGCGGAAAGCGCAATGCGATCGCCAGCATGAGGAACACCGCCGAATTCACGTTCGCCCAGACGAGTGCGCTCGTCACGGGATGCCACGCGAGGATGACCGGGGCGAGAAGCATCGTGCCGCCGGGCCCGACCCGAGGCCAGATGAGCAGCAGCCCGCCCAAGAGACAGGCAATCATCAGCAGGCCCCACAGCCAGCGATCGCCGGGCAAGAGCTGCACGAGGCTTACCAGAGCCGTGGACGGTGGCTGGTTCCAGTAGTGTGGGAACGCCAGCGGGTGCCGAACGAGCTTGGACGGATCGTACAGCGGTTGGTCGGACATGAGTGCAGGCAGCGCCGAGGCATACCACTCGGCATCGCCGAAGAGGACGAAGCCATACGTCAGGCCGAATGCGAGAAATGCCAGTGCCGCCATGGGCACTGTGACCAGCCCCAACAACCCCAGGGCTTCAGCAGAAGCCCGCGGTTCGCCTCATTCATTCGCGCTGACCGCGACATCTCCGGCCTGGGCAGTACCATCGGGTGGACCGTCAGCGACCACAACGACCTCCACCTCGGGGCCTGTCAGCCCCATGCGACGATAACAGGACCGAATGTCACGCGACAGTGTTCCTACCTCACGCCGAGGGTCCACACAGATGGAATCACGCACGGCCCTACTTGACCAACGATCCCGAGTGATCTTTCTGCGCGTCGCCGAGGTAAAAGAAAAATGGCCGACCTGACGTGGCAGCGCACACCGTTGCAGAAGCTCGTTCGGAGCATCAACACGCGAGCGTCGTTAGGTCTGCTTCTTTTCGTGTACCTCTCGTTCGTGCCAGCGCTGCATGTGGCTCTCCACCTTCGTCGGCCAATGTACGCAGTCGCCTGGCTGGCCCTGACGGGGGCGGCTGTGCTCATGCGCCGGCGCCCGCTCGGCATGGGGCTCTGCGTCATCGCCGCTTCAGTGGCCTTGCGAGTTGGCTTCATCGAAGGGCCACCGGCAGATCAAATCATCGTCAGCCAAGCAGCCTGGGAACGAGTGCTCCATGGAGGTAACCCGTACGGCATCGGCTATGCCGAGACGATTCCGCCAGGAGCACCCTTTCCCTACGGACCCCTGGGGCTCGTCTGGTGGCTGCCCGGCCCGGCGGTGGAATTCGTCGCAGCGATGACGACCATGCTCGTGCTCTTTCGCCTCCGGGCATGGTTGACGCTTGCGGTCGTCGCCGGTTGGCATCCTGAACTAACCCTTACATTCAGTGGAGTCAACGACTACTCCCCCGGACTGCTCATCCTGGTCGCAATGCTCGCCATACGGAATCGCCGCATGCTTGGAGCAGGCCTGCTGGCGGCAGCGGTGGCGTTGAAGCCGTATGCAGCCGCCTGGGTGCTGCCCGCAATCGGCTACGGTGGTATCGGCATCGGCGTCGGCGTGGCCGCCGTCAGCGCGTTCCTGTGGAGCCCGCTGCTCGTCTGGGGACCCGGGTCGTTCCTGCGCTCCGTGGAACTCGCCCGAGCGATCCACGTTCAGCCAAGGGACGCGCTCAACCTGCCAGTTCTCCAATGGGTCGCTCTTCCCATCGCGTTGGCGGGGCTCTTGGTGCGGCGCTGGGAAGTGGCAGCCCTGCTCGGATCGGCGACGTTCGTGGTCTTCCTATTCACGGATCGCTGGGCCAGCTATGGCTACTGGCTCGCAGTGATACCCGTTAGCGGAGTGGCGATTGAGTCCCTGTTGCGAAGCCGTTTCGCACAGTCTCCACGAGTAATCGCGCTGGCACCGCAGGCGGAAGTCGATCCGGATCCTCATGCCGGCGCCTCTCATGATTAAGTTTAGGCGCATGCTCCGCACGACGGTACTGGCCGAGTTGTGCCTTATAGGTTGGTTCTTCTATTTGGTGATCTCATCCAGCGTCCTGGTTGCGGCACCGCATGTGCATCCACCCAACCTCATCTGGCAGTACGACTGGCATGTCTACGCTGGTGGAGCCAGGGATCTGTTCGACCACAGTCTCTATCGCGTGCCATTGGTGCTGGACCCATTCGTGCTGCCCGTCAACGTGTACAACCAGACGCCCCTGACAGCGGCGTGGGCCCTGCCGCTTTCGCCGCTGGACGTTGTCACGGGCGGGAACATCTGGCTCGTATCGATGCTTGTAAGCATCGGCGCCGGGACGATCCTGGCCGCCGCTGCGTTGGGCGTGAGGCTTCCTGCGCTCGCAGCAGGTCTTGGCCTGTGGGCCTACAGCTTGAGCCCCTGGTTCACGGCTGATGTGTTGCTGGGAAATATCAATGCGCTGATGTTCCTGCTCGTGGCCGCCTTTGTATGGCTCCATCTTCACGGGAAGGAACGAGCAGCGGGGTTGATCCTCGGCCTTGCCATTGCGACGAAGCCATGGACCCTGGCGCTCCTGCCACTGCTCATACGCGAACGAAGGTGGCGAGAGATGGGCTGGGCGGGGGCATTCGTCGTGGTGCAGGGAATTGCATTCCTCGGGTGGCTGGGCGTTGATATCTTGCCGCAGATGGTGCGCGCGATTACCTCGAGTGTTCCAGTTGAGCCGGGTGTGCCACTCTTAGGCTGGTCGCTCGTTCGACAGACCTATCACCTGCCGGTTTGGACAGGTGTAGCGCTCGGGGCGGCGCTGCTGGCCATTCCGGTTCGCGGTCGCATCGGCCTTGGGATCGCGATGTTGGCCGGGCTTACTCTTCTTATTGTGAATCTCTGGCAGCATTACCTACCGGTGATCGCACTGGGCGTATGTCTACTGATCGTGCCTCTGGCCGAGAGGGTGTGGCAGGCGTTCTTCGGTCGTTACCGCTCGGCCACGACACGCTAACAGCAGGCTCCAGAGGAATGGATGCACGAGGGTAGCCATCCCGGCGCTGATCTCCAACCGAGCCCAACTCCGAGTCCGGTGCGCCCACCCGTTTGGAGTCGCTTCCTGCATCTGCTGTTCACGGCGCTCGCAGCGTCCGGTTGGCTGCTCTTCGTTGCACGCGCTGTGCAAAGCATCGTGTCGTATGCGCTCGGGCCCGACCGCAACTCCGTCTGGTTGTACGACTGGCGCGTCTACTACGCGGGAGCACTGGACCTCGTCGAACGGGATCTGTATCGAGACGCGGGCATCACGGTTGGCAAGTTGGCAATGCCGGTCGTCGTGTTCAACAACCCTCCGATGGCAGCGGTACTCCCGGTTCCATTGCTCCCCTTCGGGTACGAGCTCGGCGGTCTCATCTGGGTCGCGGGCGGCGCGATCGCTCTTTTTGGGAGCGCCCTTGGCGCTGGGCGGCTGACCCGCACCTCTATTGGCCTCGCATGGTTCGGCATCTTCTGGCTGCTCTACACCACGCAGCCGTTCTTCGTTCGTAACATCGTGCTCGGCAATGTGAACAGCTTCATGCTGCCGATCGTGGTGGGCTTCGCCTGGGCTCACCTGAGGGGACATCAGAGAGTCGCGGGGATGCTCCTCGGCCTGGCAATCGCCATCAAGATCTGGCCCTTGCTGATCGGCTTCTTGCTCGTCCGCGAGAGACGCTGGCTGGAGATCGCCTGGGCAGGTGGTCTTGTTGCAGCTCAGGGACTTCTCATCGTCTTATGGCTCGGCCCGGACATGCTCCCAGACATGGTAAGCGCGCTCCGCACGGTGGTCCCAATCCCCGCTGGAGTGGTCGTCGTGTGGACGACCTGGGCCCGCGAAGCGCTCGACTGGTGGCCGGCTTGGGGATCGATCGCCGTAGCAGGGCTGTTGGTGGCCGTCCCGGCACGCGGGCGGCTGGGCCTTGGCCTGGCTTTTCTCGCCGGCCTGAGCCTCGTCGCTAACCTCTGGGACCACTACCTGCCAACGTTCGCCTTTGCCGGCCTGCTCATCGCTACCTCGACTGAAGCAGGACGGGCGCTGCAGTACATCTCCCGGCGCAAGCTGGCCCGGTGGACCTATTCCGGACCCTGAGCTTTAGTGTTGAGCGAGGGTAAGCCCAAGTCGATCGACGTCGATTCCGGGCGCACCGCTGGGGTCGGGGTGGCAGCGACCAGCAGATAAGTCAGGTCGTACAGCAGGAGCCGCGGGAGCGCGAGGATCGTTGTGGCGGCAGCTGCAACTACCGCGTACCGGGGAGTGCGCCAGGCGACGACGAGCGCTAGGCCCAGCGCGAGCGCCGCGACGATCGCCCAAGCCAGCAGTGAGACGAGGTAGTAGAGGCTGAGGCTCTCGCCCGCCTGCACCACGTCAAGCTTCCAGCCGAGGAGCGGCATCGGTGCAACCAGCACCAGGGTGAGGGCGACGGCAGATGCGGCCCGCAGCCACTCGCGCCGCGCCAGGTAAACCAGCACGAACAGGATCGGCACCGCCTTCAGTGACGCAGCAAGCGCTACCCAGAGCGGGCCGGATCGGCGGTTCATGCCGTGGATGAGCGCCACCATGACCAGCGGGTGAACGTTTCCGCGGGCCGCGGTCCAGAGCAGCATCGTCCCGCCCATGATCGAGAGCAGGCGTCCACCTAAGCGCGGCTGCCGTGCGAGCGGAAAAACGGCGATCGCGCTGGCCGCCAGGAGTGTCGCCGCCCACAGCGCATCTCCGGCAGCCCTTGGAAGGGCGGCGATCGGGATCCAGGCAGCCGCAAACCAGGGGGCGTATCGGAACGCTTCGTCCTGCGTCACCGCCGGTTGGTAGAGGTCCTCGCCCGCCAGCAGGCGCTCCGCGGCCATCCGGTACGCGTGCGAATCCGACAGGGTGAAGCCGTTGACCGCCCAGATGATCCACGCGATCGACAGGCCGATCACGACGGCAACCACCACAAGCCGCGCCAGTTGATCGATCCTTGCCATCGGGCGGGATGGTAGCAGTCGAGTCCGGAAGCGCCATACGCCTGCGGGGTCCCCCTCGTACCATGTCGCCGTGCCTCGCCGCGATCTGAACTATGTGTTGGTCGACCGGGGTGGCCCGGGGCGATCTAGGAGCTGGCGACCTGTGACGAGCAGGTAGGTCATGTCGTAGTAGAGCAACCGCGGCATCACCATGACCAGCGCGAACGAGGCCGCGAACCAACCCCCGGGGCCCCGCGAAAAGCGAACGAGGGCCGCAAGGCCGACTACGGCACCGGCAGCCCAGGCGACAGGCGATATCAGCCAGAGGCCAGTGAGCGGGCCGGCTGACAACGGGTAGTGGCTGAGATCAAACAGCAGCATCGGTGCGGTCAGCACCAGCGCCACGGCTACAGCCACCATGCAGCGGCGCCATTCTCCGAGCACCGCGTACCGGACCGCGTAGACCAGCGGGAAGCCCTTAAGCGAGGCGGATACGCCGACGGCAACCGGACCGGCTCGACCATCCACAGTACGGAGCAGGGCCGCCACAATCACCGGCTGCACGTTGCCGTGGATGGAGGCTTCCGCCAGAAACGGTCCCAATAACCCGCCGAGCAGAACCAGGCCCGGGCGGCGGCTCGTCGCCAGTGGCCACAGGGCGACCCCGCTCGCCACGAACATCGCCAACACCCAGCCTACGCCCACGGCGTCGCGGGGCAGGAAGGTGAGCGGCAGCCACGCAGCGGCGAACCACGGCGCATATCGGTAGACCGATGCGAAGTCGGAATCGGCGACTGGCGGATAGAGCGCCACACCGGCGCGGAGCCGCTCAGCGGCCCCGAGGTAGACGTGCCAGTCCTGGCTTGGCGAGCTGGGAACCAGGCCAAGAGCCTCGCCAACCCCGACGTACGTCAGCGTGAGCCCGATCCCCACCCCGATGATCAGCGCGATGCTGAGATCGCGTGCGGCGCGCTCGAGCAGGCTCCGAGTGCCGTGAAGGTCGGTCACGATACTGGGTATTGTGGACCGCGCGCGGGACGATCGGACCATTCAGCCGGTGCGCAAGCGCACCTAGACTGCGCGCACATGCCAAAGTCGAAACTCAGAGAAGTGCGCCTGGCGCGAACCGTCGCCTTGGCCGTCATCCTGGGGATCGGGATCGTCAATCTGTACTGGGCTGTCACCGCGTGGACCCTCTCCGATGCGCAGGCGTACTGGAACGCCGCGCTTCGGCTACGCGAGGGGGCGAACCTCTACCCGGCGGTGGGCAATGTCGACGCCTCCGAGGTCTACCGGTATGCCCCGTGGTTCGCCTGGCTGGCCGTGCCGTTCACCTACCTTCCGGAACAGGCGGCCGGCGTGGCTTGGTCGGCAATTCTGCTGGCCGCGAGCGCCATGGCGCTCATCCCGCTGATCCGGGCGCGCGCCTGGCTCCTGGTCGCCCTCTTCCTGCCGATCCTGGTAGGGATCTCAGCGGTGGGCAACGTCCAGGCCTTGATGATCGCCTGGTTGGTCCACGGCGTCGAACGCCGAAGTGGGCCGCTCTGGATCGCGCTGGCGGCGTCGCTGAAGATCTTTCCGATCCTGCTGGCCGCCGTCTACGCCGGGCGGCGGGAGTGGCTGCGCGTGGCCATGACCCTTGGCTTGGCGGCCCTCCTCTGGGGGCCGGCGCTGCTCTATGACCTGCGCGGCTACAGCACTGATGCCGGCCAGGCGGCCTCGCTCATCTCCGTGCCGTTGCTCTGGGCCGTAGTGGTGGGCGGGGCGCTGGTGGCCACCCTTTGGCTGGCCCGCGGCAACTATGGCTGGCTGGCGGGAGCGTCCGCGGTCGTGCTGGCGCTGCCGCGACTCTTCGTCTACGACGTGACGTACCTGATGTTGGGAACCGTGAAGGACCGGCCTCGACGGGCCGGACGATGACCACCCCCGGCGGACGCCTCATGCAGCGCGGCGACATGCGCACGCTGGTCCGGCGCGCGGTGATCGGTGCGGCCGTTGTCCTGGCCCTGGCCGTAAACGTCGTCGGCCTGGCCACCATCGTCATCGACCACCAGCGAGCCTTCGATTGGGACAACTACGTCGAGGCGGCGCGGCGCTTCCCGCTGGGAACCCTGTACGACTGGCAGTACCCCTACGGCTACCACTACGCACCGCAACTTGCTCCCCTGCTGGGGCTGCTCACCTCGGCGGGCGTAATTGTGTGGCGGGCGGCCCACTTCGTGGCGCTGGCCCTGCTGCCATCGCGGCGGCTTGCACTCCTCCTGCTCGTGTCCTATCCGTTCTGGGAGGACGTGAACACCGGCAACCTGATGGTGTTCGTCCTGCTGGCGGCGGCATGGGCGTACCGCGGCAACGGGCCGGCGACGGGAGCCTCCCTCGCCCTGTGCGTGCTCATCCCGCGGCCGATCATGCTGCCGTTGCTGGCGTGGCTGCTCTGGCAGCGTCCGGCATGGCGGTTGCCCTTCGCCGGCATGGTGGTCATCGTCGTGCTGACCGCGATTCCGACCGGTTACCTGCCGGACTGGATCGGCTCATTCGTGGGCTCGGGCGCGAAGGACATTGCCAACGACTTCAACCTGTCGCCGTCGCGATTCCTTGGACCAGCGTGGCTGATCATCGGTCTGCCCTTGGCGGGGTGGCTGACGTACCGCGGGCGACTGGGTTGGGCGAGCATGGCGATCAGCCCCTACCTGCTCCCGTACTGGGTGCAGATGCTCGGCCTCGAGTTGGTGCGGCCGTCCGATGCCGCGGAGCCAGCTGCTCGACATCGGAGTGTATCGACAGAGATGCGCCGATAGACCCGCCGTTTCGTGGCCAACCCGCTCGAATACCGGGAATTCGGCCGGGATGGCGGGCCATCTTGGTCCATGTGCTCGGATGTCGAGCGCGGAGCGCAGCTACCCGGTGAGCCGCGCTACCAGCCGCTCCGCCAGATCGATCGAGTAGTTCTGCCCGCGGTCGTGGGGGTAGACCTGGAACATGCTCGCCACCCACAGGCCCGGCACGGGCGTCTCGAACGGGGGGATGTGGGAGCGGTAGTCGACGGTGACGATTGGTTGGGCGAAGGGGGCCGCGAATGACCAGGCATCGGTCACCCAATCCTCGCTGAACGCCGGGTTGATGCGCGCCAGGTGGGGAGCGAACTGCGCGACCACCTCTGTGGTGGGCGTGCGCAGGAGCGGGTCGTCCATCGGTCGATAGTTGCCCAGGTAGACCAGGTGGCGCCCACCGTAATCGGCCGGGGCCATGTAGTTGGTGTGCTCGACCAGCGCCATGAACGGGTAGCCCGGATCGTTGACGTTCATCCAGTAGCTGCGCGTCAGGGGCCGATCGAGCGCCAGCACCAGGCAATGCGCACCGTAGGCCGTTCCCCATTCATGCCTGGACCGATAGTCGTCGGGCAGCTCCGGCGCCAGACGGCAGGTGAGCCGCACCGCGAGCGTGGAGACCACCCGGTCCACGGTGAACGAACCGCCATCCGATGTTGTCACGCGCAAGCCGCCCGACGGGTCGGTCCTGACCTCGCGGACCTCGGTCCCAAGCTGGACCTCCCCCCCGGCCTCGGTGATGCGCTGGGCGAGCCGGTCGTAGAGGCGCTGGAAGCCGCCGCGCAGGTAGCCGAGCTGCGCGGTGCGATCGTGGACCCGCGCCCAGAACCAGGGCATGGCGATCTGGTCGGCCAACGCCCCGAACTTGCCACGCAGCAGCGGCCCCCAGACCACGTCGTAGGCCCGCGCGCCCATGCGGCGCCTGATCCACGCGGCGGCAGTGATCCCTTCCAGGCGTTCAGCTGACGGCAGGGTCCGCAGATACGCCAACCAGGCGCCCATGCGCAGCCGATCGGGCAGCGGGAGCGGCCTGAAGCGCAGCAGAGAGGCAGGCGAGTCAAGCTGGTGGCTGCGGCCGTCGCGCAGGGTGACGGTCAGCGGCCGACGCCAGAGGAGCTCGTCGCCCAGGCCGAGTTCGTTGATCAGCCCGATCGCGCGACGGTCCGACGCGAACAGGTGGTGATAGAAGCGGTCGAGCCAGATCCCCGGCTCGATCTCGAAGCCCGCGGCCAGCCCGCCCGGGAGTGGCTCGCGCTCCAGGACGATGACCTCGTCGCCCCGGTGCGCGAGGCGAAGCGCAACGGTCAGGCCCAGGGCGCCAGCCCCCAGGACGGCGGTGCGCACCTTCATGGCATTGGGTGGGCCGGCTCACGCCGGGCCAGCTCACACGCCACCACCAGGAAGGCCAGGTAGGAGAGAACCACCCGCGGTGGGCCAAGGAACATGAGCAGCGCGGCAGCGACCCAGGCGTAGCGCGATCCGCGGACGGCCAGCCATAGCGTCGCGCCCAGCGCGGCCAGCGCGACGACGGTCCACAGCACCGGTGAGATGGAGTACAGCGACAGCAGGCCGCCGCCGGGGTCGGTGACGTAATTGCGCAGGTCGAAGAGGAGCATTGGCGCGAATAGCAGCGCGGTGGTGGCGACGGCGGTGGCGGCCGGGGGCCACTGGCGACGACCCGCCCACACGAGGGCCAACGCGATCGGCACCAGCTTGATCGAGGCGGCCACCCCGACCCAGGCCGGGAAGGATCGCTGACCGACGGTCCACACCAGCAGCGCGACGACGAGCGGATGCGCGTTGCCGAACATGGCGGTCTCCGCAAGGGTCTGCCCGACGAGTGCGGCAAGCGCGACGCGCGCCCAGGTCGGGTGGCGCACCAACGGCCAGACCGCCGCAAGGCTGCAAGCCAGCATGGCCAGCGACCAGAGGTGCAGCGCCACGCCCCTGGGGAGCGCCGTGAGAGGGATCCAAGCCGCGGCAAACCACGGGGCGTAGCGGAACACCTCATGGGCTTCCGGGTTGACCGCGGGGTAGAGGGGCAGGCCGTGCGTCAGGCGCGCCGCCGCGTCGTAGTATGCGCCGCCATCGGCCGGATCCCAGGCCAGGAACCAGGAGGCCAGCGTGTAGCCGAGGTAGCCGAGCAGGATGGCCATCGCGAGGGTGCGCGGCAGGCGGCGGACGAGGTGAACGACCATCGAGCGCGATTGTGGGCCCCGGGGATGCGGCTTCGCTGGCACTATCGGGCTAGTTCGGGCCGGCGGCCGGCATGCGAGCCTAGGTATCTGTCCTGGAGGAGAGAGGGAAAGCGTGTCGAAACGACTCCGGCTGGTCCTGCTCAGCTTTCTGATGCTCTTCGTGGAGCTGGCGCTCATCCGCTGGACCGGCTCGAATGTCCTGTACCTGAGCTACTTCAGCAACTTCGTGTTGCTCGGGAGTTTCCTGGGGATCGGCATCGGGTTCCTTCGCGCACGGGCGCGCGTCAACCTCTTCCCCTATGCACCGGTGGCGCTTGCCTTCTTCGTCGGCTTCGTCCTCATTTTCCCTGTAGAGATTGACCGATCCGGCAGCGACCTCATCTACTTCGGGGCTTTCAAACCGACCGGGCTGCCGCCGTGGCTGATGCTGCCCCTCATCTTTGGCGCTGTGGCGTCGGTGATGGCCATGATCGCAGAGGGCGTGGGGCGCGCCTTCGCCGAATTCGACGCGCTCGAGGCGTACCGCCTCGACATCGCGGGGAGCATCTGCGGGATCGTCGCCTTCTCTGCCCTCAGCTTCGTGTGGGCACCGCCCCTCGCCTGGGGCGTGGGCGTCGCCATCCTGTTCGTGGTTCTGCTGCGTGGTCGTCTGCGGGTCCTCCAAGTGGTGGCCCTCGCGGGGCTGCTCTTCATGCTTGGACGCGAGACGCTGGTCCCCGAATGGAGCTGGTCGCCCTATTACAAGGTCGAAGTGGTGCAGCTGGCCGACCAGGCGTACGACTACACCATCAGTGTCAATGGCGTCCCGCACCAGGCCATCATTGCCACAAAGGAGCGTGAAAAGAGGGATCCGATCTACTTCCTCCCCTACCAGCATGTTGCTGGCAATGCGTTGCGCAACGTGCTGATCATCGGCGCCGGAAACGGGAATGACGTGGCCACTGCCCTGGCCAGGGGCACGCAGCACGTGGACGCCGTCGAGATTGACCCGCGGTTGTTGCAGCTTGGAGAGGAGCTGCATCCAGACCACCCGTATGCCGACTCCCGAGTCGATACACATGTCAACGACGGGCGGGCATTTCTCGAACAGACCGATGCGACCTATGACCTGATCCTCTTCGCGCTCCCCGACTCGTTGACGCTGGTCGCCGGTCAGTCGTCGATCCGGCTGGAGAGCTACCTCTTCACGTTGCAGGCCATCGAGGCGGCACGGGACCATCTCGCGCCGGGTGGCGCCTTCACCATGTACAACTTCTATCGGGAACGGTGGCTCGTCGATCGTTACGCGGGGACCCTTGAGGCGGCTTTTGGCCAGGTGCCGTGCGTCGACGACGTGGGGTCTGGCCAGCTGGTGGCACTGACCGTCGCGCCAGATCCGGCCGACCTGACATGCGACACGCCTTGGATGGCAGCCGGGCCGGTGCCTCCGCCGGCCACCGACGACCACCCGTTCCCGTACCTGCGCGAGGCACAGGTGCCGGCGTTCTACCTGCTGACCATCGGTTTGATCCTGCTCGTCTCGCTGGCACTGGTGCGGACGGTGGCAGGGTCGCTTCGGCCGATGGGCCGCTACCTGGACCTGGCGGCCATGGGTGCGGCCTTCCTGCTGCTGGAGACGAAGAGCGTTGTCCAGTTCGCGCTCCTCTTCGGGACGACCTGGTTCGTGAACGCTCTGGTCTTCGGCGGGGTGTTGTTCTCGGTGCTGGTGGCAATCGAGGTGGCGCGACGAGTGCAGCCGTTGCGGCCGGGCGTGGTGTACGCGGCGTTGCTGGCGGCATTGGTTGTGGCCTGGTTCCTGCCGCCGCACCTGCTCCTACACCTCGGATTCGCACCGCGTGTTGGAGCGGCGATTGCAGTCGCATTCACGCCTATCTTCCTCGCCAATCTGGTCTTCGCTCAGCGGTTCCGGAATGTCGGGGACTCGACGACGGCCTTTGGGGCAAACCTACTCGGCGCCATGGTTGGGGGGCTCGTGGAGTACGCGGCGCTGGTGACCGGCTATCAGGCGCTCCTGTTCGTCGTCGGCGGACTATATGGGGCCGCTTGGTTGCTTGGGCGCGGCGGGCTGGCAGGCCGGGAGCTCGGGGGCCGAACGAGACCTACCAGCACGAAGCCGATCTCGTAGTCGAGTAGTCGCGGCAGGGCAGCAATCATCGCCACGGCGCCGGCCAGCCACGCATAGCGCGTTCGAGCGAGCATGAACGCCCCGACCACTACTGCGATCCCCACCGCCAGGTAGAGCGGCGTTGAAACGGCTGCAAGGCTCAGCTGGTTGGGGCCCGGCTTGGTCGAGTACCCCGACAGGTCGAACAGGAAGGCCGGCGCCACAAGCGCGACCGACAGCAACGCAGCCAGGCCTGCCCGCCACCACTCGCCGCGCCCCGCATAGATCAGGACAAGCAGCACCGGCACACCCTTCAACGAGGCCCCGAGGGCAATCCAGAGCGGCCCTGACCGTCGCTCGATGCCCCACAGCAGCATGAGCACCAGGAGCGGCTGAACGTTCCCGAAGACCGCGCTCTGCAACTGGAGCGGGGCGAGGACCGCGAAGGCCGCCCAACCCGTCGGTCCGCGCACCAGCAGGGGAAGCACCGAGACAAGCGCCGCAGCGATCATCAGGCCCACCCAGCCGGCGGTCACCGCTTCGCGGGGGAGATAGGTGATGGGCACCCACGCATACGCGAACCAGGGGGCGTAGCGATACAGGTCGGACGCGTTGGCCGCCGCTGCGGCGTACAACGGCTCGCCTGCGCGCAGTCGCTCGGCAGCGCCCCAGTAGGCCGCCACGTCGCTCCCCAGCTCGCGCGAGACCGCATAGGTCAGCAACGCATACCCGACCAGTGCCATGAAGACGGCCCCCGCGGCCAGGCGTATCCAACCGCCGCGCGTGCGTGGAAGCCAGGGCGATCGGCGCATACCCGCCAGACGATACTGTATCAATTGTGCAATCCGTGACCAATGCCGCCACCACGTCGGGTGCTCGCCGGCGACGCTGGCTGGCGAGGCTCGCAATCGGACTCCTCTTCTTCTTCGCTCTGACCGATATCTGGCTGCGCATGGGGAACTGGCACTTCGAGGATGTCGGAGCGTACTGGGAGGCGGCGCACCGGATCCGCAGTGGCCTGCCGCTGTACGGCGGTCCGGGCGATCCCGACAGCTACCGGGTCTTCCGGTACGCGCCATGGTTCGCCTACGCCTGGGTCCCGCTCAGCTACCTGCCCCGCCAGGTCGCCGAGGTGGCGTGGGGGGTCGGTCTGGCAGCCGCCTCCGGAGCGATTCTCTGGGCGCTCATCCGTCTCCGAACCGCTGCCTCGCTGGCGCTTGCCGTGCTCCTGACGCCGATGTTCTTCAGCCTGGTCCAGGTGGGCAACGTGCAACCGATGGTGGTGGCGATGCTTGCCTTCGGCGTCTCGCGCAGGAGCGGGCCGCTGTGGATCGCCGTTGCCGCCTCGCTGAAGGCCGTGCCGATCCTTTACCTGCTGGTCTACCTGGCGCGCCGCGAGTGGGAGCGCATGGCCCTGACGGTCGTCGCCACCGCGGTCCTGGTGGCACCCATGCTGCTGGTCGACCTGAGCGGCTATACGACCGATCCGGGGGCCTCGTTCAGCCTGTACTACTACGTCTCACCGGTCGCCTGGGCGGTAGTCGGGGTGGCCGCCATCGGGCTGGCCGCCTGGCTCGCCTGGCGGCGCTCACCGTTCGTGTGGGTCGCCATCTCGGTGGCGGTGATGCTTGTTGCGCCGCGGGCACACCCCACCTACGCCACCTTCCTGGTGGTCGGGCTGCTGGCTGGCGCGCGCGACCGGATTGCGCGTCGTACTATCCTCGCCACATGAGACTCCTCTTTGCCTACATCGACCCGGGGGCCGGCAGCCTGCTGATCCAGGCCATCATCGCCACCATCCTGTCGATCCCCTTCTTCTTCCGTAACGCCATCCGCTCGACGATCGCGAAGTTCCGGCGCACGCCACAGCCGGCTGACAAGAAGGGCGCCACGCCCCCCGATCCGGAGTGATCGACCGCCCGGCCGCGGAACGCGAGCCAGGCTCCTATCGCGACCCCAGCGGCTTCGTCTTCCGCCGCGACGGCCACCTCTACCGGCAGATCAACGCACGCATCGCCGACGACTGGTCCCTCTTCACCTCCTCCGGGCTGCACGCGGCGCTGGTGGAGCAGGGCCTGCTGATTCCCGATGAACCTGCCGAGCTGGGTCTCGCGCCGGAGCCCGGCGCGGTGGCAATAATCCGACCGGAGGAGATCGGCTTCATCTCCTATCCCTACGAGTGGTCCTTCTCACAGCTGAAGGACGCCGCCCTGCTGACGCTCCAGGCGCAGGCCGTCGCCGCCGAACACGGGATGACGCTCCGCGACGCCAGCGCCTACAACGTCCAGTTCCGGCACGGCCGGCCGATCCTGATCGACACCCTCTCGTTCGAGCGCGCGCGCCCCGACGAGCCGTGGAAGCCGTACCGGCAGTTCTGCGAGCACTTCTTGGCGCCGCTGGCGCTGATGGCGCATCGCGACGGGCGGCTGGGCCTCCTGCTGCGGGACTTTATCGATGGCGTCCCGCTTGATCTGGCGTCCAAGCTGCTGCCACGTGGCACGCGCTGGTCGCCCGGCCTGGCTGCGCATGTCCACCTCCATTCACGGGCGCAGCGCCGGCACGCCGCCTCGGCGGATCCGGCACCGAAGGCCGTCAGCATGAGCGAAACCCGTCGCCGCGCGCTGCTCGACCACCTGCAGCGCACGGTGGAGGGGCTGCATCTGCCAGCCCAGGGCACGCAATGGGCCGATTACGCGGATCAGACAAGCTACTCGGCGGCTGGGACCGCGTCGAAGGAGGCGATCGTCGGCAGGATGCTGCGGGCCGCAAGCGGCGAACGAGCCTGGGACGTCGGCGCCAACACGGGTCGCTACAGCGCGATCGCCGCCGCGGCAGGGTACGAAGTGGTCGCGGTGGACGGCGACTGGGCCGCCGTCGAGCGGCACTACCTGGCGCTGCGCTCGGCGGGTGAGCAACGCATCATGCCTCTCCTCGCCGACCTGGCCGACCCATCACCGGCCATCGGCTGGGCCAACCGGGAGCGTGCCTCCCTCCTCAAGCGGGCCAATGCCGACGTGGTGGTGGCGCTGGCTCTGGTCCATCACCTGGCCATCGGTCGGAATGTGCCGCTCCCGATGGTGAGCGCGCTGTTCGCGCAGCTCGCGCCCAAGCTCATCGTGGAATGGGTGCCCAAGGAGGACCCCATGGTCGGGCGCCTGCTGGCAGCCCGTGACGATGTCTTCCCGGATTATTCACTCGAGGGGTTCCGCGCTGCCTTCGGTCGCCACTTCGAGATCGTCGAGGAGGCGCAAATCGAGGACTCGCTGCGATTCATATTCCGAATGCGCGCGCGGGGATGAGCCCACCGTGGTCCGCACGAGTGCGCGGGCCCGATAGTTCGACATATCGAAGAGCAGCATCGGCACCACGAGGATCGTAGTCAGGCGGAGGGTGCATACAGCCCGCACCCTGGTCTCGAAGGCCACGATAGATCGCGACGAGGGCCCAATGGTCCGAGCCTTCCCTGGGTTCCGTACACCAATGCGCACGTCAGTAGCGGCTGACGTTGGCCAATTAACGCGCTCCAGAGGAGCAGCGAGCCAATAGGCACGCCCAGCAGGATCCCGGACACAGTGTGGAGGCGGATGGTCGGCCAAAAGGGCGCAACGCTGGCGCCAAGCAGCAGGCCGGTCCACACCACTGAGACCACGACGCCCTGCAGCCACGTGAGCAGGATGCACGTATAGGCGAACCACGGCGCATATCGGTACAGGTCGTCGGGGCGAGCCTGTGTTGACGGGGTATGACGGGATGGGCAGGTTGGACAGAGCGGCTACGCTTCGTCTCCTATCGGAGGGGAGAAGAAATGGCAGCTCCAACGCAAGGGAACCGCGCCCTCCCCACGGAGGTGCGGGTCAACTGGCGGAGGCTTTCGATCGCCTCTGTCGCCGCGATCGCTCTTCTCGTGAACCTTGCGCTCGTCTACCGGACTATCGCCTACTGGCACGGTCCAGCTTGGGGTGAAGCCAACGACTGGAACGAGCTCCTCCAGGCAGCAACTTCCGGCGACCCGTATGTCGCCGACGGTTTCCGCTGGTCTCCGGTCGCCGCATCATTGCTGGCGGTTCTTCTCCCGATGGGCATCGGCGCCTGGCGCGCTCTCCATTTCGCCGTTTTGCTCATTCTGCGAGACTGGCGCCTCGTCGCGCTTGTGGTCGTTTCTTGGCCCTTCTGGGACGACATGGTGAGCGGGAATGTACTGACCTTCGCTGTGGTCGCCGCCTGGGCCGCCGTCCGCGGCAGTCGCCTCGGCGCAGTGGGGTTCCTGGCAATGGCGATCATGATGCCGCGGCCACTCTTCCTTCCTGTGGCAATCTGGCTACTCTGGAAGCAGCCATGGACGCGAGGCGTCGTCGTCGTGCTCTTCGGCATTCACCTAGGGCTGGTAGCCGTCTCCGGCTATGGGCCAGAATGGATCGACCGCCTCGTCTCGACGAGCGGGGCTGAGATCGCGCATCCGCAGAACATCGCGCCTACTCACTGGATCGGAATCGCGTGGGCCCCTTTCGGCGTGGCGTTGGCTGGCTGGCTGGTTTGGCGCGGTCACCTCGGTCTGGCAAGCCTGGCCGCGAGCCCCTACTTGTTCGGGTACTACCTGCTCTTCGCGGTTCTCGAACTCAGATCGGTCAGACCATCGACTACTAACCGCTCATCGACCCGCGCAGCTCCGGCAGCTCACGCGCGAGGGGGTTGAGCTCGCCGGCGCCAACGCTGTGGCGGGCTACGTACATGGGCTCGCCGGCGCGGAGGCGCAGGGCGGCGTTCCAGTACGCATCCATGTCGCTCAGGTTCCAGCCTCGCGCAGCGTCCGTGACGGTATAAGCCGCTGCACCGAGAATGGCGATCGACGCTACGGCAACGGCGAGGTGGCGAGCGCGGGCCGATGGACGCAAGCTGAGTTCAGCCTATTTCGTCGGGCACGTCCGCAGGTAGAGGACCTGCGTCTTGTCGCGGTACACCTCGCACCAGCCCCCCGCCTCAGCCGGACCCCGGGTGAGGGTGGTTTCCGGCGGGAGCAGGATGGCTTCGACGCCGTAGCGCTCCGCAAGCGCCTCCCAGCCCGGATCGGCGGCACGAATGGCGGTGTAATCCTCCAGCACCTGCTGGGAGTACATGTCGTTGCGCCCGTCGACGAAGACGTGGCCGCCCGCATCGTGCATCCGGGCAATGACGTACCCGCCCCAGCCGTACTCGGCGAAGACGTTGGCATCGGGTTGCAGCTCCAGGAGCCGATCCACCCCGGCGATCGGGAAGCGCTCGGCAAGATCCACACCGATCGTGGCGTTCATGTCGCGCGGGACGAGCACCGCGATCGAGCCGATGGCAATGGCCAGGGCGGTGATCAGCTCCAGCACCCTGCGCCCGAGCGCGCGCGAGGGCGCCATCGGCTTTCGAGGATGTCCTATCTCCCGTTGGCGGAGCCGATCCTCGAGACCAAGGACGAGAGTCGGCATACAGAGGACCACGGCCACCGGCACATTCCGCAGGGCTCCCAGCCCCAGCCCGATCCCGATCCATGACAGCGCCACCAGCCAGTCAGGGGTGCGGCGTCCCCCGTTGAGGCCGACGGCCACGATCAGCAGCAGGAAGGCGAGGTGCGCGGGCTCGTGGAAGTTGGGTGACTGCCACTCCTGGATGTTGGCCAGCCCCCAGTCGCCCGCGTCCACGTAGCGCAGCGGGTACAGGATGCCGATCGGCCCGGCCGGGGTGAGCATGGAGGCCCCGATCGCGCCTGCCACTCCGCCGATCGCCCAGCCACGCGCGGTTGACATGGCGGTGCGGCCGGCGAGGGTGAAGAGCAGGTAGATGCCCGCCACCCCCAGCCCAACCACGTACAGGCCGTGCAGATTCGCCCACAGAACAAAGAGCGGAATGAGCAGAAGGAAGCGGCGCCGATGCTCGGCGCTCGCCTCGAGCAGGAACCAGACCAGGCCGGCCAGCAGCAGCCAGCTGATCGCCTGGGGGCGCAGCGTGACGTAGGGGATCAGGGTGAAGGCGCCCAGGGCAAAGGGAAGGCCGATGGCCAGCACGCGCGCCCCATGGCGCGCAAATGCCGCCGCCAGCACTCCGAAGATAGCCGGCGGAAAGAGCCCGAAGACGAGCAGCGCGCCGATGCGGCCGAGCCCATCCACCAGCCGGAAGATGAGCAGCTCGCTCAGCCACTCGTGCGGCGTCCACGGCTGCCCGAGCCAGGTGAAGCTGAATGGATCGGTCGAGGGGACCCGACCGGTCTCGGCGATCAGCTTGCCGGTGGTGAGGTGCCAGAAGTAGTCGGGGTCCTGCACGCCCTTGGTCACGGTCAGCGCGAACATGACGGCGCCCAGCGCCACAGCCAGGATGACGATCGGCGATGGCAGCCAGCGAAGCCGAGCGGCTGCGAGGTGGTCGGACATCGGCCGGAGTCTAGTCGGTGCCAGCACGCACCGGAACCGGACGGAAGTACCGCGCGCGCTCTCGCCACGCGAGGCCGGCCAGCGTCGCCAGGCAAGCCAGCAGCGCGACGAAGAGGAGCCAGGCCGCTCCCTGCCCGGTCAGCAGCGGGCCGATCCACACCAGGCCCTGCAAGGCGATTGCGCCCGCCGCCAGCTGAATGCGAAGCTCTTCGAGCGCCGTGACCGCGACCAGGATCCCGAGCGCGGCCAGGATCGCCTCGTGCTGGTTGGCGTGGGGGATCACCAGGGGAGTGGCCACCAGCGAGATGGCAGCTCCCAGAGAACCTGCCCGTGGCGAGCGGCGGGCCCACCACCAGGCGGTCGCCACCACCGTCAGGGTGGCAACAATGCCCGCCGTGGCCAGCACGCCGTCCCCGGCACCAACCCGCAGCGCGGCGCCGCGCCAGTTGATCATCTGGTCGACGTGAACTCCAGGGGCGGAATCCGCGCCGGCCAGGTTGAGCAGGTAGGACGGGTAGTCCATCACCGCCTGCGGCGATACGACCAGGACAGCCAGCAGCACCAGCCCCACCACGACGGCAACCGAAATGGCCAGCGCTCGCCAGCGTCGCTCGACGATCAGCCGGAATGCCCACAGCAGGGGCAGGGTGGGCTTCAGCGCGGCCAGGCCGAGGTACGCGCCCGCCCAAAGCTGATGACCCGCCAACGACGCTGCCACTGATAGGCCGAGCAGCCCGGCCACGGCCAGCGTCGACTGTCCGCGAATCGCGCCCATCGCGGTCGGCCACGCGCTCAGCACCAGCAGCGTGGCGATCAGACGCGTACCCGCTCCGCCCCAGGCCAGGCGCCAGGCGGCCAGCGCCAGCACCGTCAGGGAAAGGAGGGTGAACAGGGCGAAAGCAACTCCCAGCGGCAGCGCGCCGAAAGGAACCAGCAGAGCCGCCAGCCAGGGCGGCGAGTTGAAGGGCAGCGCGCCGTTGGCGAACGAGGGCTCCTCGCCGATCAGATCGCGTTGCACGCGCGATTGGCAGGCCACGGTATAGAGGCAGTCGCCCCGCGCCTCGAGCACAATCCGGGCGGCGGTCTGGTAGGTCATGTAGTCGGACCGCTGTACGGCACGGTACGGGCCGATCAGGATCGCCCCAGCGAAGACGATCGCCAGGATCCCGGTGACCACGGCATACGCCGCGGCCGAGCGCCTCGGGTGCCTCATGGCCGCGACGGTAGCACGGGCACGGTGGCGTCCGGTGGTACTTCGGGGTGGTGACGGCGCGCACCCCTGCCGCCGTAGACTCGCCGACATGTTCTCCCGAGGTGTGCCGGCCGCTGCCGCGGCGGTCGCGGGGTTCTTCGCCGCCGCCGTCCTGCCGCGCGGCACCTGGCCGCTGATCGACGGCGATGTGTGGTGGCACATTCGTGCCGGCGAGGAGGTGCTGCGCACCGGCGCCGTGCCAAGCATCGATACCTGGAGCATCGTCGGCGCCGGTCGACCCTGGACCAGCCAGGACTGGGGGGCGAACGTCCTGCTTGCGGCCGGCAATTCCCTCGGGCCGTGGGGCCAGACGGCTCTCTCCTTCCTTTTCGGCGCCTTTACGGTGCTGGCCTTCTGGATCCTGTGGCGCGCGATCGCGCTGCGCGTGCCGGGGATCGGCTGGGTCAGCCGGATCGCCTGGCTGTCGATCGGCCTGGTGCTGGCCGGACCGGTGATGGGGGTCCGCGTCCAGGTGCTCGACCTGCTGATGGCCGCCACGGTGGTCTGGATCTGCTGGCGCTACCTGGCTGACCCGCGGCGCCGCTGGCTGATCGGCCTGCCGCTGGTGGCGGCGGTTTGGGCCAACCTGCACGCCGGATGGGTTCTCCTCTTCCTGATCGTGGGTGCCGTCCTGGTCGGTGAGATGGTGGACCGGCTGTTGAAGCGCGAGCTGATCGGTCCGGCGCTCCTCGGCTGGGCGCAGCTGAGAGACCTGGGGCTGGCGCTGGTCGCCTCCGCCGGCGCTCTGATCCTCAACCCGAACGGGGCGGCGCTGTACGCGTATCCGTTCTACACGGTCGGCATCACATCACTGAACAGATACGTGATGGAGTGGTTCCCGGCCAGTCTCGACACCCTGTTCGGGCAGCTGCTGGCAGGGTTCGCGCTGGTCGCCATCGTGCCGACCCTGTTGTTGGGGAGACGCCGGCTGCGCACGGCGGATGCGGTGATCCTGATTGGGCTGACCGTGATGGCCTACCGGGCGATCCGCTTCCTGCTGATCGTGGGACCGATCGGCGGGGCGATCGCCGCAGTTGTGCTCGCACCGATCCTGGCCGAGACGCGGCTCGGCCGGTGGAGCGCGCCGGCCCTGGAGCGACTCTCCGCCGTGCGCACCGGCGGCCGCGGGCGGGCGAACGCGGCGCTCGCGCTGCTGCTCATCCTGCTCGGCGTGGGCGTTGCCCTGGCGCGCGTCAGCCCGTCCGCCCAGACTGCCGAGATCGCGCGGGTGCTGCCCGTGCAGGCAGTCGCCTGGCTCGATGAGCACGAGCCGGGAACCCGCATCTTCAACCGATACGAGTGGGGCGGCTACATCGGCCAGCACCGGCCACAGCAGCCGGTCTTCATGGACGGCAGGGCCGATGTCTACGGTGACGAGCTGCTCCGGACGTACGTCTCGATCATCGGCGTCGAGGGTGATCCGCAGGTGCTGCTCGACCGGTATCGGATCGACTACGCCACATTCCCGCCCGGTACCGACTTGGCCGATTGGTTCGACGCCTCGAGCCACTGGCTGCGGGTCTACGCCGATGCGACGGCCGCCATCTGGGTGCGCCGCTGATGCGCCGCGACCTGCTCATCCTGTTCGGCCTGGCGCTGGCCGCCCGGATCGCGGCGGCACTGTTGATCGACTACCCGCCCTACGCCGACCCTGCGTACTACGGCCTGGTGGCCGAGCAGCTGGCGGGTGGACACGGCTTCAGCGTCCCGGTGCTGTGGAGCTTCCTGGAGGTGGGGGGCCGCCTGCCGGCCAACCCAATCCTGCCGGTCGCCAGCAACGGCCACTGGATGCCGCTCACCTCGATCCTGGCGGCAGGCTCGATCTCGCTCTTCGGCGGCGCCCTTGGCGAGTCGCGGGCCGCGCAGCTGCCGACGATCGTCCTAGGGGCCGCACTGGTCCCGTTCACCTACCTGCTGAGCCGCGAGCTGTGGGCGACGCGCTTCACGGCGTGGATCGCGGCGCTGCTCGTCCTGCTCGCCGGGCCGCTGCTGGTGATGGTCCCGCTGGTCGACAGCTTCGCGGTCTTCGGGGCCGCCGGGGCAGCGAGCATCTGGTGTGCCACCCGCGCCGTGCGCGCCGGACGACCTGGGCCGTGGCTGGTGGCGGCCGGCGCCGCCGCCGGGCTGGCGACCCTGGCGCGGGTCGACGGTTTGCTGCTGCTGGTTGCACCGTTGGTCGCCTGGGGCGTCCGCCGAGACTGGAATACGCGGCCAGTCCGGCTGGCCTGGGGGACTGCCGCCATCGGCGCCTTCATGGTGGTCGTTGCACCGTGGCTGCTGCGCGACCTGGCGGTCTTCGGCTCGCCCCTCCCCTCCGCGGGCGGCCACACGCTGTGGATCACCGACTACAACGAGCAGTTCTCCATCTCGCACGACCCGTCGCTGAGCTCGTACCTGGCCTGGGGGTTCGGCAACATCATCGGCTCGAAGGTCCTGGCGTGGGGCGAGCTGGCGGGTCGAACGGCCGTGCTGCTCGGCGGGATCTTCGTCATCCCGTTCGTGGTTGGGCTCTGGCGAGAGCGAATTCGGCCTGAAATGGCGCCGTTCCTCGCCTATTTCGCCGTCATGTTCGTGGCGATGGGTGCCGTCTTCACGTTCCACGCCCCGAAGGGCGCCTACTACCACTCGGCCCTGGCCTGGCTCCCCTTCGCCGCCGGGCTGGCAGTCGCCAGCCTGGGCCCCACCGCCACGGGAATCGGTCGGTTCTGGCCGTTCCTGCGCCGCGCGGCCACGCATCGCTTCCTGGCGGTCGCCGGGCTGCTGGGGGCGACCGTCTTGTCGTTGACCGGCTCCGGCGTGCTGATCGGCCAGTGGGCGGACGCGCACGGCAAGCTGGCGCTCGCCGCCGCGTTCTTGCGAGGTCAAGGAGCCACCGCTGACCGGGTGCTGGCCTACGATCCGGCGGCCCTCCACGCCCTGAGCGGCAACCCCGGCGTGGCACCGCCGTTCGACGGCTTCCCGGTGATCGAGCAGGTGGTGGACGCCTACCGCGTGCGCTGGGTGGTGGTGACCCTGCGGCCGGGCGATGAGCGGGATCCACTCGGGTTATGGGACGGCGCGGCGGCGACCGACGCCGATGGCCATCACCCCGGTTTCCTCCCCCCACAGCCGGCGTTCGCGGCACCAGGAGTGCGGGTATACGAGATCGTCTCGACCGTGCGAGCGCCCTGACCCGGTACTTTCGGCGCCCGAAGTACTGTTGACCCGGCGCACCTCGCCCGGCCAGCATTCGAGACCAGTACTACTGAGGGCCAGACTCGCTTGCCGAAGACCGCTGCCACCGTTGAGCCGGCCAACTTCGATCGACTCCACGCCCAGGCGACCGACAGCGTGCGCCGCGACGCGCGACGCCTGCGCGAGATCTCGGAGCGCTATCGCGAGGAGTATCGGGGCCGGCTGGAGGAGTGGCTCCAGCTGCGCGCCAGGCTCGATCAGCGACAGACCGCCAACCGGAACGGTGGCGCGTCGCTGGAGCACCTGACCGCCCAGCACGAAGCGGTCGGCCGCGACCTCGCGGCACTGCAGGCGCAGCTGAAGCGCATCGACGTGGCGACCCGCCAGCTGGATCTTGTCATCTCCTACCTGGCCAGCGCCGATACGCACGCCGCCGAGCCGACCCTGACCGATGCCGACCTCTCGCCGGCGTCACTCTCACTGAAGATCATCCAGGCGCAGGAGGCCGAGCGACAGCACCTCGCCGAAGAGGTGCATGACGGTCCCGCCCAGGTGCTCACCAACGCGATCTTCCAGGTCGAGTACCTCGACCGGGTGATCGATGACTCGCCGCGCACCGCGCACGCCGAGCTGGCCTTCCTGCGCACCATGCTGCGTGACAGCCTCGACGAGGTGCGCTCGTTCATCGCCGCGCTGCGTCCGCCCGCCTCCGACCTGGGCCTCGCGGACGCCATCGGCGCCGCCGGTGCCGAGTTTGCGTCGCGCCACAAGATCGGGGTCAGCGTGTCCGTGGCGGGGATCGACAACCGGGTCGCCCGCGAAGCCAAGGCGCCGGTCCTGCGCATCGTCCAGGAGGCGCTGCAGAACGTGCGCAAGCACTCGGCCGCCACGGAGGTGCGCATCGGCCTCGAAGGGGAACACCTCGTGATCGTTGACAACGGACGCGGCTTCGACGTGATGCGGCTCGCCTCGGCCAGTCGCAACTTCGGGCTGCAATTCATGCGCGAACGAGCCGAGCTGATGGGCTCGTCGCTGATGATCGAGTCACGCCAGGGAGAGGGGACGCGCATCCTGCTGCGTCTCCCGGAGGTCCACTAGTGGCTACCATGACCACCAAGGAGGAGACCGTGGAAGAGATCCAGGAGCGCCGTCGCGCCACCGACAACACGCGCATCGTCATCGTGGATGGGCACACCCTCTTCAGGCGCGGGGTGCGCAACATCCTCGAGCTCGAGAAGGACATCGAGGTCGTTGGCGAGGCCGGAACCGGCCGTGAGGCGATGGCCATCATTCAGGAGACCAGTCCGGACGTGGTCCTGATGGACCTGACCCTGCCGGCCCCGAACGGGATCGAGACGACGCAGCGGGTCAAGCGCGAACTGCCGCATACGGGCGTCGTCGTACTGGCGCCCACCGACGACGAGGACAGCCTCTTCGCCGCCATCAAGGCCGGCGCCGCCGCATTTGTCCTGAAAGACATCGACCCGACCGACCTGATCGCGATCATTCGGCGGGTGCGCGCCGGCGAGTACCTGATCAACGACAAGGTCTTCAGCAAGCCGGCGGTCGCCAGCCGCGTCCTCAAGGAGTTCCGCGAGCTGGCCGTCTACGGCTCCGATGCGCAGCCGATCTTCGCGCCGCTCTCGCCGCGCGAGGTCGAGATCCTGGACAACATCGCGCAGGGGATGACCAACAAGCAGGTCGCCTACGCGCTGACCATCAGCGAGCAGACGGTCAAGAACCACATGTCCAGCATCCTGCGCAAGCTCTCGGTGAACGACCGGACCCAGGCCGTCGTGTATGCCATGCGCCAGGGCTGGATCAAGATCCCCGAGGACTGATCGACCAAAGTCAGACCGTGACTGGTACGACCGGATCATTGGCCCGTGGGCGCGGCCCGGCTAGCGTGCTTGCTGTCGACGCGGGTATCTGCGACGACGTTCATAACGAGGGAGGCTCTCGGTGAGGGCCGTCCTCGGGTCTCCTCCTCCGGCGTGGGAGCCGCGTCTACAGCAGGCGCGGCTCCTTCGCTTGTACCGTGCCATTTGGCCCAGAAGGGGCCGGAAAGAGGCCTTTACACGCTTGACAAGCCCGCGGAGGTGACGCAAGGTACGGGTCCGGTGAACGGCCGATGGGACCATCGGGTCATGTTCGTGCTCCGACGGAGACCGTATCGTGCCGTCAACCAATCCCGAAAGGAAAGGAGGTACTGCACATTATGCTTCAGTTCATCAGCACTCTTATCGCTCGGTTCCGGCGCGAGGATGAGGAAGGTCAGACCCTCGTTGAGTACGGTCTGCTCCTGGCCCTCATCGCGATCATCGTGATCGTGGCTCTCATCTTCCTCGGCCCGATCGTCAGCCAGATCTTCCAGAACGTCGGCACCAACCTTCAGGGCACCTGATCGTCGCCTGCGCACTGCAAGACTCGAAGAGCCCCCGGGGACCTGTTCCCGGGGGCTCTTGACGTCCCGCGGAGGCATCGGCGCCGGTTAGTACCAGACGAGGGATAGCCCACAAGTCCACTCGATGCCGCTTGCCGTCTCGCCGTAGACTGTTGACCGCAGGCACAACACTGGTGCCTACTGACCGGTATCCACATCCTCCCTCCATCCTGCTCGAAGGGGAATTTCCGTGAAGCGATCGAATCGCCTGGTCATCCTGATCGGGGTCCTGCTGGCCGTCCTGGCCTTCGTCGGCATCGTCGTACTGCTCAACGGCAAGAACAACGGCACCCCCGCGGCGGCCAAGACGGTGACCGTCATGATCGCAAAGGCGGATATCGCCATTGGCGAATCGGTCACGCCCGACAAGGTCGAGGCCAAGGAGGTTGCCCTGAACGCTGTGCTCGGGACCCGGATCGCCAGCGCGACCCAGCTGACCGGCGTGCCGTCCCTGTACAGCATCCCGAAGGGTGCGCAGGTGAGCCAGGAGGCAGTGCTCCTGACGAATACGACGATTTGCATCGAATGTCAGCTCCAGCTCGGCGAGAAGGCGATCGCCTTCCAGGTTGACCGGGTGACCGGGCTCGACTTCCTGCTTCAGCCCGGGGATCACATCGACGTCGTGCTCGCTTCCGACGTGCAGCCGGTCCAGGAGACGCAGGACTCGCTCCTGGCGCGCAAGGGGGACAAGACCCTGCAGCCGCGCTACGAGCTGGTCAGCGGGCTGAACAACTTCCGGACGGTCAAGACCATCCTGCAGGACCGAAGGGTGCTGTACGTGAGCGCCACCCGCATCAAGAGCGTTCAGGCCGCCACGGCGACGCCGTCCCCGGGACAGGCCGCGCAGGCGCCACAGCAGGACCTCGAGGTGGTGATCATCGTCTTCGCCGGCACCGACCAGGACGCCGAGCTGATCAAGTTCGCGCAGAGCAACCTGGGTGAGCAAGGGGCGCTGACCGCCATCCTGCGCGATACGCAGGATCCGGATCATGAGGTGGTCACCACGGGCATCTCCCTGGAGCTGCTGCTCAAGACCTACGGGGTGCCGATCCCGAACCTGGTCGTCCTGCCCGCGCCGAGCGCGAAGCCGTAGCCGGCCGCGTGCTTCCCATCAGCCTGCCAGGAGCTCGTCCGTGATCAAGGTCCTCATCGTCGACGACATCCCGGAGACGCGCGACCACCTCTCGAAGCTGCTCGGCTTCGAGCGTGATCTCGATGTGGCCGGGACGGCCGCCTCCGGTGAGGAGGCGATCAAGCTCGCCATGGAGCTGCGACCGGATGTAATCGTGCTGGACATCAACATGCCCGGCATGGACGGGGTGGCCGCGGCGGAGATCATCTCCCAGCGGCTCTCCACCTGTCCGATCATCATGATGAGCGTCCACGGCGAGGCCGAGCAGCTGAAGCGCGCCATCTCGGCGGGAGCGCGCGAGTTTCTGGTCAAGCCTTTCAGCGGCGACGAGTTCGCCACCAGCATCCGGCGCGTGCACGAGCGTGAGATGGCGCGCCAGACGCAGCTGCAGGCCTCCATGCCCGCGGTCGCCGCAACCCCGACCTCCGATGACCCCGATCAGCACCAGGTGATCGCCATCTTCTCCCCGAAGGGAGGGGCTGGCCGGACCACCATTGCCACCAATCTGGCCGTCGCCCTGCGGCAGGAGACGGGCGCGCGGGTCTGCCTGGTCGACGCCAACCTGCAGTTCGGCGACGTGGGGGTCCTGCTCAACCTCAACCCCAAGAACCGCTCGATGCTCGATGCGGTCGAGGGCGGCGAGCCCGACGGTGACGTGATCGACTCGGTGGTCATCGACCACTCGACCGGGATCCGGGTGCTGCTGGCCCCGCCGTCTCCGGAGGGTGCCGACCTGGTCACGGCGCCCTACCTGCGCAAGATCATCGACCACCTGCGACGCATGCACGACTACGTCATCGTGGACCTCCCCTCGGGAATCACCGATCACTCACTGACGGTGATGGACGCCGCCGATTCGATCCTGGTGCTGACAGCGCTGGAGATCACCACCATCAAGAACGTGCGCCTCTTCCTGGAGGTGGCGGACCAGCTTGAGTACGATCGGTCCAAGGTCCGCCTGGTGATCAACCGAGCCGATGCGGCGCAGGGGATCCGCATCGCCGACGTGGAGGCCTCGATTCGCCGCCCGATCGACGGTACGATCGTCTCCGATGGGCGCCTGTCGGTGCTGGCGGTGAATCGCGGCGTGCCGTTCGTCGTATCCCATCCGGAGAGCGTTCTGTCCAGGGATGTGATCAAGCTGGCGCACACGCTGGCCGGTGAGGGCGAGGGCGCCCCTGACAAGCCCAACAAGCGCGGTCTCTTCGCGCGCCGATAGGAGAGGGAAGCTGCCGAGATGTCACTGCTGAAAAGGATCGCCGGCTCCCGGCCCGCCGGCGAGGGAGAGGTCGCTGTTCCGACCGCCCCGCAGGCCCCGGTTCCGACTGGAGGCGGCCCTTCGGGAACCACCGGAGGCGCCGCGACCCCGGGCAATCGGCCATTCCTGGGCGCCATGCCCGCGCGCGAGTCGTTCCGTGAGGCGAAGTTCCGCGTCCAGAACCGGCTGATCAACGAGTTGGACCCGAAGCTCGACCTGAGCAACCAGGCGGAGGTGCGTCGTCAGATCGAGGAGCTCTTCGGCAAGATCGCCGATGAGGAGGGACTGGCCCTGACGCGCGCCGAGCGCGTCCGCATGCTCGAGCAGATCACCGACGAGATCCTGGGGCTCGGACCGCTCGAGCCCCTTCTGCGCGACGAGACGATCACCGAGCTGATGGTCAATGGTCCCCAGCAGGTCTACATCGAGCGTGAAGGTCGCCTGGAGCTGACCAACGTCACCTTCCAGAACGACGAGCACGTGATGAAGATCGTCCAGCGCATCATCGCGCCGATCGGCCGGCGGATCGACGAGTCGAGCCCGATGGTCGACGCGCGACTCGCCGACGGCTCGCGCGTGAACGCCATCATCCCGCCCCTGTCGCTGATCGGGCCGGTGCTGACCATCCGCAAGTTCGCCGCGACACCATTCACCGTCGAGGACATGATCCGCTTCGGCACGGCCACTCCGGAGATGTTCGAGTTTCTGGAGGCCTGTGTGAAGGCCCGCCTGAACATCTTCGTCTCCGGCGGCACGGGCTCCGGCAAGACGACCATGCTCAACATCCTTTCCTCGTTCATCCCCGACGACGAGCGAATCGTGACCATCGAGGACGCGGCCGAGCTCCAGCTCCGGCAGGAGCACGTGGTCACTCTCGAGTCGCGTCCCTCGAACATCGAGGGCAAGGGCGCGATCCCGATCCGCGACCTGGTGCGGAACTCGCTGCGCATGCGCCCCGACCGGATCGTGGTCGGGGAGTGCCGCAGCGGCGAGGCGCTGGACATGCTGCAGGCCATGAACACGGGCCATGACGGCTCGATGTCGACCGGCCACGCCAACTCGCCGCGGGACATGCTCGCCCGCCTCGAGACGATGGTGCTGATGGCCGGCATGGACCTGCCGTTGCGCGCCATCCGTGAGCAGATTGCATCGGCGGTCGATCTGATCGTCCACCAGAACCGCCTCAAGGATGGCTCGCGCAAGATCGTGAACATCACCGAGGTGCAGGGGATGGAGGGCGACGTGGTGGTGATGCAGGACATCTTCGTCTTCGAGCAGACCGGCGTGGAGGAGGGCAAGATCCACGGAAAGCTGCGGCCCACCGGGATCCGCCCCAAGTTCGTCGAGAAGTTCGATGCGGCCGGCATTCATCTGCCGCCGAACGTCTTCGGCTCACCCTTCTAAGGAGCCACTCGCCAGATGTTGCCGTTCGTGATTGCCGGTCTCGCCGCCGGTGCGGTGCTGCTGATCGCCGTTGGCGTCGCCATGAGCGGCGGTTCCGGCGGGGTCGCCTCGCGCCTGGAGCGCTACGCACGCGCACAGGGGATCGAGGTCCCCAAGGCGGACGAGCGCAGCTCAGCGGTCATTGCAGGCATCTCCAGGGCGATCGAGGGGCAGGATCTCAGCACGCGCCTGTCAACCGAGATCGCGCGCGCCGATCTCAAGCTGCGGCCCGCGGAATTCCTCGCGGCCTGGGCAGCTTCGCCGTTCATCTTCCTGGGGGTTGCGCTCGTCCTGAGCTTCATCATCCAGGGCTTCCGGAATCCGATCGCACTGGCGGTGACGTTCGCCATCGGGGCCTACTTCCCGCGCTGGTACCTGGGCTTCCGGCAGCGCAAGCGCCTGGCCGCCTTCAGTTCACAGCTGCCGGACACCATCACCCTGCTCGCCAACTCGCTGCGCGCGGGATCGTCTTTCCTCCAGGGGCTCGAGCTGGTCATGCGCGAAGCGCGCCCGCCGATCTCGGAGGAGTTCGAGCGGGTGGTGCGCGAGATGAGCCTGGGCGTCGCTCTGCAACCGGCGCTCGACAACCTGGCCCGCCGCCTCGCCTCCGAGGACGTGGAGCTGATGGTCACCGCCATCAATATCCAGAGCCAGGTCGGCGGCAACCTCGCGACGGTGCTCGACTCGATCGCCTTCACCATCCGCGAGCGGGTCCGGATCGTGGGCGAGATCCGGGTGTTGACCTCCATGCAACGCTACAGCGGCTACGTCATCACCCTGCTGCCCGTCGGGCTCGGCGGGCTGCTCTTCCTGATCAGCCCCTCCTACATCAGCGCGATGCTCAAATCGCCGCCGACCACCTTCGGCCTGCCGACCGGCGTGATCTTCTTCATCGTCGGCTTCATCAGCATGGGGATCGGTTACATCTTCATCCGCCGCATCGTCGACATTAAGGTTTGACCCAGATGCCCACCGAGATCGTCATCGCTCTGCTCGCCGCCGGCGCTGTCCTGCTGATCACCTATGGCCTGGCCGGACGGCCGGCCAAGGACGCCGTCCAGCAACGGCTGGAACAGCTCGTTGTGCAACCCAAGACGCTCGAGGAGTTCGAACTGCAGCAGCCATTCTTCGAGCGCGTGCTGCGGCCCGTCGTCAAGCGCCTGTCGCGCGTGGGGCGGCGTGGGGACCAGGGCGGCATCATCGCCCGCACCGACGCCAAGCTCGAGAAGGCCGGCTATCCGGGTGGCCTGCGCGGCGCCGACTGGATGGGCGTCAAGATCCTGTCAGCCATCGTGTTTGCCCTGGCGATCGGTGCTCTGCTACTGGTCATCGGCCGCGTGCAAGTGGCCCTCCTGTTCGGCATTGCGGGCGCGGGCGTGGGCTACATGGCGCCCGAGTTCTGGCTGGGCCGGCGCATCCGTGGCCGATCACAGCAGATGGTCCTCCAGCTCCCCGACGCCCTCGACCTGCTGACCATCTCGGTCGAGGCGGGGCTCGGCTTCGATGCGGCCCTGGCCAAGGTGGTCGAAAAGATGGAGGGTCCGCTGGTCATGGAGTTCCGCCAGGCGCTGGCGGAGATCCGCATGGGACGCACCCGCCGCGACGCACTGCGCGACGTGGTGGCGCGCGCCGATGCTCAACCGATCAGCAACTTCATCGGTGCCATCGTGCAGGCCGAGCAGCTCGGTGTGCCGATCGCCAAGGTCCTGCAGATCCAGTCGCAGCAGCTGCGCATCGAGCGGCGGCAGCGAGCCGAGGAGATGGCCGCCAAGGCCCCGGTCAAGATGCTCTTCCCGATGGTCGGCTGCATCTTCCCGACGATCTTCATCGTGATCCTGGGTCCGGCGATCGTCACGGTCATGTCCGGCCCCGGCATCTGACATGCAGCCGGCGCTGCGGCCGGCCCTCCTGCTGGTCGACGACGACCCCACGCTTCTCTCCGTCCTGGCCCGGCGCATGGCGCGCGAGGGCTTCGAGGTCCAGACCGCCTCGTCAGGCATGCAGGCCCTGACCATGCTGGAGCAGCGCTGGCCCACGATCCTCATCGTGGACCTGATGATGCCGGGGATGGATGGCTTCGAGCTGTGCGCCCGGGTCAAGCGCATCGCGGACCTGCCGATCATCGTCCTCTCGGCGGTCGACGCGTCCGAGGCAAAGGTCCGCGCCCTTGAGGACTACGCCGAGGACTACATCACCAAGCCCTTCGACCCCGATGAGCTCGTGGCGCGCGTCCAGCGCGTCCTGCGCCGGTCTGGCACGAAGCGGTCGCAGATCGTGCTGGACGGAGGCGACCTGGAGATCGACCTGGCCGGACGGCGGGTAACCAGACCGGGCGCATCGTCGCCGCTGACCCCGACGGAGGTCCGCCTGCTCCACGCGCTGATCGCCCAGATCGATCGCACCGTGCCGACCGAGACCCTGCTCAACCGGGTCTGGTCTGAATCCGATGGGGCCGATCCGTCCTACGTATGGGTGACCGTCCGGCGCCTGCGCCGAAAGGTGGAAAGCGACCCGGATCGGCCTCGCTTCCTGCTCACCGAGCGGGGTGTCGGCTATCGACTGGTCTCGGTGCCGCAGGCCGCCAGCGCGGCAGCGGAATAGCCTGTTGGGAGCCGGGCGACCTTCTCTTCGCCTGCTTGCGGTTCTGCTGGCCGTCGGCTTGCCTCCGCTGGTGGCCTTCGCGCTACTGACAAATGCCGAGCCGGCATGGATCGCCCGCCTCGGCAGTGGGACGGCGCTGCTGATTGCCGTCAGCGTCGCGACGGTTTGGGCGGCCCTGGTCTCGGTCGTGGCCGCCCGCTCGCTGACCGGGGAGGCGCGCTCGGTGGTGGAGCTGGCAGAGCGCGGCGTGGGATCGGGCAATGACGAACGCATGGCGACCGGCGACGACTGGCTGTCCAGCGTCCAGCGACGCCTGGCGAGCACCCTGGAGGACCGCAACCGACAGATCGCCGACCTGGCCGCGCTGGTGCGGTCCGCTCCGATCGCTCAGGATGCCCCGGCCGTGGCTCACGCCATGGTGGCCGGCGCACGGCAGGTGACCGGCGACCCCACCTGGCTGCTGGCCGTTCTTCGCGTGGAAACCGGTCGCAACCTCATCCCCGGCGTCTACGGGCCGGATGTGGGGTCGGACCCGGAGCCCCTCTCCGAGGTGCACCGCTGGGCCTCCACCGCAGAAGTCGGAAGCGGGTCGCGTGGCGCTCGGCTGGCCGCCGGTCCGTGGGGCGCCTTCTCGATCGTCGACGTCGCGGCAGGTGAGGAGTTGCGCGCCATCCTGCTGGCCCCCTGGGAAGGGCGTCCCGAGCCATCGCCGGCAGAGTTCAACCTGTTCGGGTTGCTGGGGCAGCATGCGACGACCGCGATCGAGCATGCGATGCTCTACACCCGCCTGCGCGTCCAGACCGATGAGCTCAACCGCATGGCCGCGGTGCAGACCGACTTCCTGCGCGGCATCACCCACGATCTCCAGACCCCGCTGACCAGTATCCGGGCGCTGGCCTCTGAGTTGAAGGACTCGCACGGGGTCGACACCGCCGCGCGGATCGACCTGGAGACAATTGCCCAGCAGGCTGACCGGCTGCGACGGATGGTTGGCCAGCTGCTGGTCGTATCGCGGTTGGAGGTCGGTGAGCTGACGCCGCGCCAAGAGGTGTTCCGCGTGGGGCCGCTGGTCCGGCGGACCTGGGATGCTCTGCGAGCTACCGAGCACGCGTTCAGCCTGGAGAGCGATGGGCCGCCGCATCTCGTCGTGGGCGATCCGGACCGCGTCGAGCAGGTCCTCTGGGCTCTGCTCGACAACGCGGTGAAGTACAGCGCTCCCGGGTCCTCGGTGAGCGTCCTGGTCACCGCACGGCCGGCTCCGCACGGGGGCAGCCTGCTGTCGGAGGTGTCGATCCGCGACGCCGGAGTCGGCATGTCGACCGCCACTCGCGAGCGGGCCGCCGAGCAGTTCTTCCGCTCCGAGGACGCGCGGCGCCTCGCCCCTGACGGCAGCGGCATCGGCCTGTACGCCGCCCGCGGGCTGGTCGAGGCAATGGCCGGGTCGCTGCGCATCGAGAGCGAGCCGGGTGCCGGCACGACCGTCACGATCACGCTCCCCGCCGAACCGGCCGACGAGGCGTTCCCCGAGAACGAGCCGACGGCCTGACGAACGTACCGTTGTGGTACTGCGCCAGCTGGCCCACCCTGCAAGGTGCGTCGCAAGGTCGTCGGCCTACCGTACGAGCACTGCGAACTCCATCCAGGGAGCCCGAGCGAGCACGATGAAGTTGCCCCTTCTGCGACGCCAGCGACGCGTCTCCCGCGGCCAGGCAATGGTTGAGACGGCCCTCGTCATGACCATCGTCGTCATGGTGCTTCTCCTCGTGGTCGATCTCGGCCGGTCGTACTTCACCTTCGTGAGCATGCGGAACGCGTCCAGGGAAGCCGCGATCTACGCCGGATACAACCCGCTGGAGGTGTGCAGCGGCGGTACCGCATATTCCGGGATTCGCTATGCGATCGCGAAAGAGATGCGCCTGGGCGAACCCGTGGACACCACGCGAGTCGGCTGCAACTCCGGAGGAGACGTCAGGGTCGACACGTCCGGTGCCGATGCTTCCGGGTGCTATCGCTTCACGGCACCAAGCACATACATCGCTTGCGGCTCTGGTCCATACGATCCCCGGCTGACGTATGTGTACCGACTTCGGCTCGAGGCTGACTTCGAGCCGATCACACCACTCGTGGGCCTGCTGACTGGGAATGGACTGGGCGGGACGGTCCCGATGGCCGTCGTGATCTCGGCGCCCGTGCTGGCCAACTACGGATCCTGACGATGTTCGAACAGAGAGACGATGCGCGCGGCCAGGCGATGGTGGAGTTCGCCCTCGTCTTCATGCTCGTCATCCTGGTCATGGTGGGGATCGTGGACTTCGGCCGGGTCATCTTCGCGTACAACGACTCTTCCCACGCGTCGCGGGATGCTGCCCGACAGGCGACCGTGAGCCCGCTCGACTGCGAGAGCATCTTCTACGTGGTGCAGCACCAGACGTTGGGTCAGGACAATGTCACGGCGACCGTGTCCTATCGCAGCGGACCGTCGCCGCTGAGGCAAAATCCAACCTGGATCAGCGTGTGTCCTGCGTACGACCCGACCGTCATTTATGACAACGCGCCGGCCACGGGCAGCTTCTCCTCGACCGTGCTCGACCCGCGGATCGGTGGAGAGATCCGGGTGGAGGTGGGCAACAGCGTCGCCCTCGCGACACCAATCCTCAGCAATCTGGTCGGTACCTCGATCGCCGTATCCGGATCTTCCACCATGACAGTGACGTTCGTCCCCAGCTAGGAGTACTCGACGGTGTTTGACCTCATGAAGTCGTTGCGTCCCCACCGCACCGCCGAGCGTGGCCAGGTCCTCGTGATTGTGGCGGTGGCGATGATCGCCCTGCTCGGAATGGCAGGCCTTGTGACCGATGGCGGACTCGCCTGGGCCAATCGCCGCGCAGCGCAGAACGTGGCGGATACGGCCGCTCTGGCCGGCACGCGCATCATCACCGTGGACCGCTACGAAAAGGCCTTCGATCCGACGGCCACGCCTACGTTCGCCAATCCGGGGACGGCCATCCAGCAGGCCATCCAGAGTGCGTTCACCATCAACGCAAACCCGGGTCAGACGTTCGACGCGCTTACCTGGGGCGTTCCTGGTTCGCCGGAGTACACGGACTACAAGGGGCGGCGCTTCCCGAACATCGACTTCGCCACTGGCGGCCCGCTGTACGTCCTGCCCGGCGCGATTCCCGGACAGGCACAGGGCGTATACGCCCCGGCTTCCACGCAGTCCGGAACCGTCGTCATCCAGGTGGTGGGCATCCGCAGCATCCGGATTGGCGTCGACGCGACTGCCGTGACGGGACCGTCGGTGCCTCTCGGTAAGCTCCTGCCGCTGGTGGTCCGCGACCGGTGGACGAGGTGCATCAACGAATCCTGCTCGGCGACGCGAGCTGCCATTCCTGGCCCTGTGGCATACCAGCGGCCATATCAGGAAGAGTGCCTGTACCGGTTCCGCGACACGAACCCGGCGGAGGTGGCCTGCATTGGGGCAACCGACCCGCAGTTCCCAACCCTGAGCGCGCCAAATTTCTCCGGCAGCTTCGGCTGGATCGACTGGGACGGCGGCAACAGCCCAACGTCTGACCTGAACCCCTGGATCCAGGATCCAGCGCTGGCATCTACCACCTGGTTCACCGACGTCTGCAGCCCCGCCACCACCGACGTCACCTGTCGCGTGAACGCCGGCGCGCTGCCGGCTCCTGAAGATGACCTGTTCTGGAGGCTGGAGGGATCTACCGGTAACCGCAACGTGTCAATCGCGCTGACCCAGACCCTGTATCAAGGCAGGGAAATCTACGTCCCGATCTGGCGCGAGGCTGAGACCGGAAGCGGAACGAATGCGAAGTTCGAGATCAGGGGATTCGGCGTCTTCCGGATCGAGAGCGTGATTTCCAATGGATCGAACCAGGGCTTTGACGGGACTTACCTCGGCTCATGGCGGGGCGGGAACGTTGAGCAGTGCACCATCGTGCCGAGCACCTGTTCGGGCTCCGGAGACACGCCGCTGCCATTCGCCATCAATCTCGCACGCTGATCCGCAGGCCCGACTCCGCGCTTCCCCAGTGGCAACGCACGAGCGACGAAGTGCGCATGGCCGTCGCACTGATCGATTGACCCCGGCCCCGAGAGGGCACTACGCCAGGGGGTGGAAACGCCCCGGTCCCCTTCCCCGGACCGGGGCGTTCCTCTGTCTTCCGAGCCGCTAGCATCGGTCTGCCCATGGACCGATACGTGCGCATCACCAACCTGACCCGCGACACCGCGCTCGCCGAGCGCTGCCGGGTGGCCAGCTCGCTGCGCGACCGGGTGGTGGGGCTGCTGGCCACGCCCGAGGTGCTGCCGGGAGAAGGGCTGCTGATCGAGCGCACCACGTCGATCCACATGTTCTTCATGCGCTACCCGATCGACGTGGTCTTCGTCGATCGAGCGGGACGGGTGACGCGCACCGCCTCGCGCCTGCTCCCGTGGCGCGTCATCTGGTGGGCGCGCGGCGCCCGTGACTGCCTGGAGCTGCGCGCAGGGGCCCTCGACGGGACCGGCACGGCGCCCGGCGACCAGCTGTCGATCGCTCCCCTGACCTAGCCGCCGCCCCACCACGCGAGACGCGGGGTCAGCCCGAATCGAGCCGAGATCGAGCACGAATCGGCGCTCAGACTGACGAAAGTACCCTTGCCGGGCTACCGACCTGGCGGCACATTGCAAGGCGGGCCGCAAGGTCCCGCTCATAGCCTTGAGCCAACTCCACATCCAGATCGGACAGCGTGCACATGACCCCTCACAAGACAGCTCGGCGGCGGCGCTCATCTCGAGGGCAGGCCCTGGTCGAGATGGCGCTGATCCTGCCGTTCCTGCTGGCGTTCGCCGGCGGGGCGACGGACCTGGCCCGTGTCTACCAGGCATGGCTGACGCTCGAGTCCGGCGTTCGGAACGCCGCGGAGTACGTGGCGACGAACAGCGCAAACTCCGGTACGGCAGCGGTTGACGCTCAGCGGATCGTCTGCCTGGAAGCCAGCAAGGTCCCCGGCTTCGTCTCCGGCAGCGGCCCGAAGCCGCTGGAGACCTGCTCCGCACCGGCGGTCACGGTCCCCACCTTCTCGACCAGCACCACCGACATCGGTGCCACCGCCAAGAACCCGATCGGCACGGCCAAGGTGAGCGCCACGCTGACCTTCAACATGCTCTTTGCCTATCCATTCCTGCCCTCGCACGCCTGGACGCTGTCGGCCGACGCCAGCTACAGCGTGGTCCGCAACCGATGAAGTGGCGGCGCGCGGCGCGCGGACAGGCGCTGGTTGAGTTTGCCCTCATCCTGCCGATCTTCGTCTTCCTGATGGTCAGCGTCTTCGATCTCGGTCACGTGGTATGGGCCAACAACGCCCTGTCCAACGCAACGCGAGAGGCGGCGCGCTTCGCCATCGTTCACGGCGGCTCGGAGAGCACCCCGTGCCCGGTCGGACCGGCGCCGGGGTCGCTTGTGCTCCCGCCGGCGAGTGAGAGTTGCCCCTTCCCGTCTCCGTCGAAGCAGGCGATCAAGGACACGGTCGCCAATTGGCTGATCGGGATGTCCCAGTCGGCGACGGTGTCGGTCTGCTACGGCAACGTCAGCTCGTGCGTCGGCGACGTGGACGAAGCGGGCGCCACCAACGTGCGGGGAACGCAGGTCACGGTCACCGTGACCGCCACCATCGGACTGGCGGCGCCGGAGCTGTTCGGCCTGGGACCGTTCTCCCTGTCGGCCTCCTCGACGATGCTGGTGAACCACTGACATGCTGAGGACGACGGGGCACAAGCCCACCAGGCCGGCCAGTGAACGGGGGCAGGTGCTGGTCATCTTCGCCTTTGCCTTCGTGGCGATCATCATGATGCTGGCTCTGCTCTTCGACGGTGCCCGCGGCCTCGTCCTGCGGCGCGAGCTGCAGAGCGCGTCAGACGCTGCCGCCCTTGCGGGCGCGAACATCGTGCAGGGAATCACCCCGCGCGGCTGCAGCGCCACCGCCGGACCGCCGCCCGGCGCGCCCCAGGCCTCGGTGGTCGCCGCAGTCAAGGCGAGCGTCGCCGCGAACCTCCCCGACTTTGATCCGGAAACCGTCGTGGTGACCTGCCCGGCAGACTGGGACAACTACGCGGTCCAGGTCCGGCTGGGCCAGGACTCGCCGACCTTCTTCGGGGCGATCTTCGGCAACGGCCCGCTGGGCGTCGCCACGCAGAGCGCCGCGGTGAACGGGCAGACCACCGGCAAGGCGTACTCAGTGATCCAGCTCGATCCGTCCAACATTTCCTGGCCCAACGGACGCCGTGGGTGCCCATCGCTCCTCCTGTCGGGTGGCCCGACCGCGAGGTTCGATAGCACCGTCTATCTCAACTCCGCATGCAGCGCGGCGAACGGCGGGGCGCTTGCCACGAATGGGAACGCGGCGAGCCTGTCGACCGGCGGTAGCGGCATGCGCATCGTGGGCGAGTACAAGGCCACCGCCCTGACCATCACGCCGGCCCCGTTCAATCACCAGCCGGTGAAGCCGGACCCACTGGCCTGGCTCACCGAGCCGCCGATCAGCAGCATGCCGGTCCGCAGCAACGCCAAGCTGGTGCAGAACGGTGGGTCGCTCCCCCTCGAGCCCGGCGTCTACAACGGGGGCATCCAGCTGAAGAGCTCCGCCAAGGCGTATCTGCGGCCGGGCATCTACGTCATCAATGGTGGCGGCCTGGAGCTCGGCGCCCAGTCGGAGCTGTACGCCATCAGCGCCAGCCAGACCAGCAGCAGCGCGGCCACCTGGGCCGCCGACTGCCCCGCCAGCACATGCGGGATCCTGATCTACAACACCGGCACCGCGTCGGCCCCGATGGGGCAGGTCACCGTCGCGGCCGGCGCGGTGCTCAAGGTCCGCGCCTACAACCCCGCGGCCGACACGAGTGGCTTCCGCGACGACACCTATCGGAACCTCCTGATCTGGCAGTCTGCGTCGCCGGTGCCGACCAACAGCTATCCGCAGCCGATCCTGTCGCTCACCGGAGGCGGTGGCGTCTCCATGGCCGGGACGGTGTATGCCCCGTCGGCGAAGGTCCTGATGGGCGGGTCGGCCGGCGGCAGCGGCGGCGACACCATCGACCTCACACTGCAGTTCATCAGCTGGGACCTGGAGCTGTCCGGCAACTCGAGCTTCGCGTTCCGCTACAACGAGACCGAGTTCGCGCGTCCGCTCGACTACGGGCTGATCGAGTGACGACCACGGTCGCGCGGTAGCTCTCCCCGCATGCCGTAAGCGGGGGGTAAGCGGTCGATACGCGGATCGTTCCATCATCGGCCGCATGGGTCTCCTGGCTCTCCTTCTGCCACCTGCCTGCGCGGGGTGCGGACGGTACAGCGATCTCCTCTGCCAGACCTGCCTCAGTACGCTGCGGCGCGCGACCTCGCCGGCGGACCGCTTCGCCACGCCGGACCCGGGGATCGTGGTCGGAGACGCGCTCGAGCTGGCGGTGGCCGCATTCCTGCACGAGGGAGCCGCGCTGCCCTCCCAGAGCCGCTCAGACGGCCGGTAAGCCGCCGATAAGCCCTCGGTACGCTCCAGCGCGGCACACTGGAGCGCATGGGTCTGCTGGAACTCCTCCTGCCGCCGGCCTGCGCCGGTTGTGGGCGCTACGGCGAGATGCTGTGCCGCGACTGCCTGGCCGCGTTCAGGCCGGCGACGGACCCCCGCGACCGATTTGCGGCCGGGGATCCCGGAACGGTGATCGGCGATGCCCTGGAGCTCGCGGTCGCGGCCTTCGCCCACGCCGGGCCGGCCCGCCGCGCGCTGCAACGGCTCAAGTACGGCGGCGCCGGTCGTCTGGCGATCCCGCTGGCCGGGGCGGCTTTTCCGGCGCTGGTGGAGCTGCTCACCGTCTGCGGGCCGCTGCCGCTGGTCCCGGTGCCCGTCCACCCGGCTCGCCTGCGCCAGCGCGGCTACAACCAGGCGGCACTCCTGGCCGGCGAGCTGGGCCGCAGGACGGGTCTGCCGGTGGTCGAGATCCTTCGAGCGCCGGCGTGCGACCACGCGTCAGCACGGCCTGGGAAGGGTCGCCCGCCTCCATAACCTGCGCGGCGCCTTTGCAGTGAGCGAGGGCCACCGGGTGCCGCCGGCCGCGATCCTGGTCGATGACATCCTGACCACATCGGCCACCCTGGAGGCATGCGCGGAGGCGCTGCGACGCGCCGGGTCGAAGCGCTTATTCGGCTTCGCAATCGCACGAGAGGTGTAGGTCCGTGGTCTGTCTGTGACGGTGCTACCGTAGAGGCCAACCGCAGCGGAGGACCCAACATGAGGACCACCGTCAAGGCACGCAACTTTGAACTCACGGATCGCCTGCGAGGCCAGATCGAACGGAAGTTTCGGCGCCTCGAACGGATCTCCCATCCCGATGCTGAGGCCAGCGTGGAGCTGATCGTGAACGCGTCGCGGGCCTCTGAGACCTCCCACGTGGCCGAGGTGTCGCTGGTGAACAACGGGACCGTGCTGCGCTCGGTGGCGGCCGGCCCCTCGTTGATCGCCGCACTCGACATCCTGCTCGACCGGCTGGAGCGACAGGCGGTGCGGGCGCGTGAGCGTCCGCGCAGCGTCCGGGATCGTCAGGAGGAGGAAGAGCAGCAGGCGCGAGCCACCGCTGACCTCCCGGTCGGCGGCGCGGCCCTCGACGAGGAAGCGCCCCGCGGTCCATCGGTGGTCAAGATCAAGCGATTCGACATGACGCCCATGTTCGAGGAGGACGCCGTCATCCGCATGGAGGAGCTGGGGCACGCCTTCTTCGTGTTCCTGAATGCGGAGACGGAGCGGATCGGCGTTATCTACCGTCGCGGCGATGGCAGCTACGGACTGATCGACCCGGTCGTGGGACCGCGGCGGAGGGGGGACTGAGCGCGACGGCGCCCGTCAGGGCGCAAGGTTCGGCAGGACCAGCAGGGCCGCCACGATCACGATCAGCGACACGAAGAAGACCAGCAGCGCCACGGTCAGCAGGTCGATTGAGCGCGGCTCGCGTGGCCCTCGTTCCATGGCCGGCACCCTAGCACGACCGGAGCCGCGTCGCCGGCTCAGCTGGCCTGCTGGAGCGCCCCGGGTGGGGATCCACCTGGGTGTGGCCGGTGGGCTCCTCAAGACCGGGCGCCGTGCCCGGCAGATCGGCGCCACCGCGCTGCAGATCTTCAGTGACAACCCGACCGCCTGGCGCCGCCGCTCAGAGCCGCCGGCCGACGCCCGTGCCTTCGCCGCGTATTGCGTCCGCGAGGGGATTGCGCCGGTGGTGATCCACGCCAGCTACCTCATCAACCTGGCCGGCTCAGCCGAGCCGTTCGCCCAACAGTCGGTCTCCGGCCTGATGCACGAGCTGCAGCGGGCGCCCGCGTACGGCGCCAGCATGGTGAACACCCACATCGGCTCACATCGTGGCGAAGGAACCGATGTCGGGTTGCGGCAGATCGCGTCGCGGGTCGGGATCGTGCTGGCTGAGGCGCCGGGTGGCGTACGGCTGGTGCTCGAGAACTCCGCCGGCGGGGGTGACACGCTGGGCTCCACCCTGGAGGAGCTGGCACGGATCCTGGAAGGAGTGCCTGCCACAACGGCAGACCAGCTGGGCTTCTGCCTCGATACGGCACACCTGTGGGGCGCCGGCTATGACATCTCGACCGCGGAGGGGGTGGAGGAGGTGCTCGATCGCTTCGACGCGCTGATCGGACTGGAACGCCTGGCGCTCGTCCACCTCAACGACTCGAAGGCGGCGCTCGGCTCGCGACATGACCGCCACGAGCACATCGGAGCCGGGAAGATCGGTCCTGCCGGCATGGCCGCCTTCCTGCGAGATCCGCGGCTTCCGGGACGGACGGCGCTGGTGATGGAGACGCCGGGGGTGGAGCAGGGCTTCGATGCGGTGAACCTGCGGCGCAGCTGGCTCCTGCATCGGGGTGTGGAATTGCCGGTTCTGCCGCCACGGGCGTTTCGCGCATCGCGCGCGGCGTCACGCGCAATTCGGGGTTGAGCCAGCCCCGGTCCGCCTCGTGCTCCGCATCCGAGCGTATGGACCGCAAAACCGCCGCATCCCGGCCGAATGCTCGGCCGGCGAGCAGAAGAGCGACGATTCAGCCCGGATATCGGTCCATCCTGGTCCGTGTGCTCAGCAGTCGAGCACACGTCAGGGCCCCGCGGCCGCACCGCGCCCGCCAACAACCTGATTGGGAACTAGAGCTAGGCGCCGAAACCGTTCCCGGCGGTGTGGTCGTGGCCGTTGCCGTTTCCGTCGCGCAGGCGCCGGCCGCGGAGCGCGATGTACGTCTGCATCAGCTCGTGCACATCGGTCTCGGAGAGGACGTCATCGCCGCGCAGCGCGTACTCGACGCGAGCGGTGGGAAGTAGTCGCCGAGCGCCCTGGGTGGCGAAATAGGAAGGCCCGTCGGACTCCTCGCGGATCTCGCGCAGCCCACGGGCGAGCTTGGTGGCCGTGCCCAGTGATGGCATTCGATCACCCTTGATCAGCCGGGAAATGGTCGAGTGGTCGACCCCCGACTGGAGGGCCAGCTGTCGCTGGCTCATCTTCTTTTCCTTCAGCTGTCCGCGAAGCCAGCTGTTGAAGGATCGCGGCGTCTGGAGCGTCATACGGCTTCGTCCTGCGCTGTCGCCCACCGGGCGGTAGATCGCCTGGTGGTGCGTCCGAGCAACCTCAGAATCGCAGCGCGGGCGCGGACGGCCAATGGGAGAATGGTACCGATCGCGCCACGCGCATCGGTCGATCCGAAGGGGCGCTCAGGGGGCTCCCGCGCCGTGCGCACGGCGCACCTTGGCGGAGAAGGCGTAGAAGATCCCGCCCAGGATGATGACGGTCACGATGCTGATGGCACGGTCGGTGAGCGCAACCGCCACGGCAGGCTCGGCAACCACGCCGTACATCGACAGGGCGAGCACGATCCCCGCCTCGACGAAGCCCACCCCGGCGGGGGTCAGCGGGATGGCCGTCAGCAACGAGGCGGCCAGCGCCACGAAGAGCGAGGCGCTGATGCCCAGCTCGGCCCCGGGCAGGTCCAGGGCGCGAATCACGAAGAAGAGGCGCAGCCCCTCCAGCAGCCAGATGGCCGCCGTGAGCGCGCCGATCACCGGCAGGCTCCGCGCCGTCAGGGCGCCGGTGCTCCCCTCGTGGAAGCGCTCGTACAGCTCGGCCGCCCTGGCGGGCAGGAAGCGGCCCAGCCGGCCACCGAAGTAGCGCAGGCCGATCACCAGCAGCACCAGCACCGCGGCCAAAACGAAGCCGGCCAGGAAGAGGGCGTCGATCTCGGGGCGCGAGCGGCCGCGGAAGCTCCAGAAGCCGGCCGCCAGGGCCAGGCCGAAGATCACCAGGATGTCGGCGATGCGTTCGATGAAGATGGTGCCCACCGTGCGAGAGATCGAGCCGCCGAAGTTGCCCTTCAGCAGGTAGGCGCGATACAGATCGCCCAGCTTGGCCGGCACCAGGCAGTTAATAAACCACGACAAGAAGAGGATCTCGGTGGCGTCCCTGAGGCTGACCCGCGTGCCAACTCGCTCCAGGATGTACCGCCACCGGAAGCCGCGGACCGGGAAGGTCAGATAGTAGGCGGCGAAGGCGAGCAGGAGGAAGGCCGGATTGGCTCCGAGGATGAGCGACCAGGTCCGCCCGATGTTGACGCCGAGGGTCCGGAAGGCCAGCGCCAGGAGCGCGACCGCGAAGATGACCGAAAGGATCGACTTCCAGTTCAGGATGCGTCGCGCGAGGCTGACCTCGCGTTCGGGGATCGTCTCGGCGGCCGGGGCGTCCAGGAATTCGCCGGGCTCATAGACCGAATGCCCGTGCTCGTGGGGGCCGCTGGGGTGCGTCGGCTGTCCGCTCATCGGCCGGTGGTCTGGTTGCGAGCGCGCATCCCGCGGGCGAGTCGCCGCCGGAGCGCCTTCGACCAGACCGCCCACCGGGTGGTCAGGTGGATCAGCCTGGTGGAGCGGTTGCCATGCCACTCGTTGCTGCGCAGCGCCGCCTGGAGCTCGGCCGCGTTGCTGAAGGCGGGGAGGGCGTTGAAGCTCATCGCCACCTCCGCTCCCGAATGCGTGTCGGAGCACGCGATGCCCGGGATCGCGTAGCGCACGGCAAGCTCCGCCGCCTGCTGGTTGTGGCGCGCGAAGGTGACGCGGCTGTTGAAGACCTCGATGGCGTCGACCTTGCCCGCCTCCAGCAGCCGCAGCAGTGCCGGCTCCCGCAGGTGCGAGCGACGGAACGGGTCGTACGGATGCGGCACCGAGACGAGGCCGCCCTGCTGGTGGATGGCATCGGCCGTCTCGTCGGCGGAGAGGCCCGGCGGGATGGTGCGCTCCAGGTAGATCCCCACGATCTCCCCGTCCGCGCTCGACACCTCCTCGCCAAGGATCACGTGCAGCTGATCAGCGAGGCCCTGGGCAGCAACCCGATCGCGGACGGCGATCGCCCCTTCGACATTGTCGTGGTTGGTGATCGCCACGTGGGTCAACCCGCGCTCGATGGCGCGTCGGATAAACCCGTCTTCGGAGAGGAGCGAATCGCGGCTGTAGCGGGTGTGTATGTGGAAGTCGGCGAAGGCGAGCGCTCGCCCCGCTGACGTCACGATCCGCTCACCAGGCTCTTCCGGTAGATGTGGAAGTGGTCCAGCGCCAGCCCGGTCCCGACCGCCACCGAGTTGAGCGGGTTCTCGGCCACGTGGCACGGGATCCCGGTCACCTGTGTCAACAGGGTGTCGAGGTTGCGGAGCAGCGCCCCACCGCCGGTCATCACCATTCCCTTGTCGATGATGTCGCTCGACAGCTCCGGCGGAGTCTGCTCGAGCACGCCGCGGACCGCGGTGATGATCTGCTGGATCGGCGCCTCGATGGCCTCGGTCACCTCATTGGAGCTGATCGGGATGGTGCGCGGCAGGCCGGCGATCATGTCGCGGCCCTTCACATCCATCTGCATTGGCTCCTCGAGCGGCAGGGCAGAGCCGATCGCGATCTTGAGCTCTTCGGCGGTTCGTTCGCCGATCATGAGGTTGTACTTGCGACGGATATGCGAGGCGATGGCCTCGTCGAACTTGGTGCCACCGACACGCACCGAATGGGCCACCACGATCCCCCCGAGGGCGATCACGGCGATCTCCGTGGTGCCGCCGCCGATGTCCACGATCATGTTCCCGCTCGGTCCGGAGATCGGAACGTTGGCGCCGATCGCCGCCGCCAGGGGCTCGGCGAGCAGGTAGGCCTGCCGCGCTCCAGCCTTGAGGGCCGCATCGCGTACGGCGCGCTTCTCGACGCTGGTGACGCCGGATGGCACGCTGATCACCACGTCCGGTTTGAAGAGACGCACGCGAGCCACCTTGTTGATGACATAGCGGAGCAACGCCTCGGTGATCAGGTAGTCGGCGATCACGCCGTCGCGCATCGGCCGGATGGCCCGTACGTTGCCGGGGGTGCGGCCGATCATCTCGCGGGCCTCCTCGCCGACGGCCAGCAGGCGGTTGTCGTCATCGCTGATCGCCACCACCGAGGGCTCGTTGAGAACCACCCCCCTGCCCTTCACATAGACGAGGATGTTGGCGGTGCCCAGGTCAATGCCGATCTTCATGCGTCGATCCGGGTGATCTGCGCGCCCAGCGCCAGGAGCTTCGACTCGATCTGCTCATAGCCGCGATCCACGTGCTCCACGCCGGAGATGACGCTCGTCTGCGCGGCCGCAAGCGCGGCCAGCACCATGGTGGCCCCGGCGCGAAGATCGGCGATCTGGACTTCGCGGCCATGAAGCGGGGTGGGGCCTGCGATCCGGGCGTGACGCTCGTCGAGCACTTCGATCACCGCGCCCATTTTGACCAGCTCCATCGTGTAGTCGAGGCGGTCCTCGTAGATCGTCTCGTGGATGGTCGACTCGCCGTCGGCCTGGGTCATCAGCACCGCCAGCGGGGCCTGCAGGTCGGTGGCGAATCCCGGATACGGCTGCGTTTCGACCTCCGCTGGGAGATAGGTGTCGGCCGAGCCCACGTGCAGGCCGTCATCGGTGGTGGCAAACGGCACGCCCATGCCGGCCAGCACGTCGCTGAACGCACCCAGGTGGCCCGGATCCACCCCGTGAATGGTGATCTCCCCGCCAGTCACCGCCGCCGCGATGGCGAAGGTGCCCGCCTCCAGCCGATCGCCGATGACACGGTGCTCGGTCCCGTGCAGGCGGTCCACCCCCTGGATCTCCAGCCGATGCGGGGCCGTGCGCTCGATCTGCGCGCCCATCGAGCGCAGCATGGCGATCAGGTCCTCGACCTCGGGCTCCAAGGCCGCGTTCTCGATCACGGTGGTGCCGCGCGCCAGGGTTGCAGCCAGCATCGCGTTCTCGGTGCCCATCACCGTGATGTACGGAAACTCGATGCGCGCGCCGCTCAGTCCGCTCGGCGCCTGTGCGAAGTAGTAGCCGTTCTTGTACTGGATCTCGGCACCGAGGGCCTGCATCGCCTCGACGTGCAGGTCGACCGGCCGGCGCCCGATCCTATCGCCGCCGGGGTTGCTGATGATCACCCGCCCGAAGCGGGTCAGCAGCGGCCCCAGCAGGATGAACGACGAGCGCATCTTCATCGCCGCCTCGAGCGGCACGAACGGCCAGTCCGCCGCGACCGCCCGCACCCGCAGGGTTTCCTCTCCGACAGTCTCCAGCTCGAAGCCGATGTCGGCCATGGTGGCGCGCAGGATCTGCACGTCGCTGATGCGCGGGACGTTGTGCAGCGTGCAGGGCTCATCGGTCAGGGCGGCCGCTGCCATGAGCTTGAGCACGGCGTTCTTGGCGCCGGCTATCCGCACTTCGCCGCGGAGCGGCACGCCGCCGGTAACGATGAACTTCTGCATGGGTGCCGCCAGTGTACCGATGGCTTCAGGCGGGCCACGCCTCCTTCCACTCGTGTGGGCCGCGATGATGCCCATCGCACAGGCCGACCCGGCCGCCCATGTGGCGCGACGGCAGGAATGGCTGCAACCCAGCCTCGAAGGGCGTCGGCTCGGCGTTGCACAGCATGTAGCGGCGCTCCCTGGCCCAGGCATAGGCATGGTCCGATGAGCAGAAGGCGTAGCCCTTGGTGAAGTTGCCGCTGGCGCCCGGCGCCGGAGATCCGGGCAGCCCGATCGGCCCGGACTCGCGGACGATCTCAATCCTCACCGGCAGCAGCGCGAGGCGGGCGCCACAGTGATCGCAGGACTGCATCAGGCCAGGTAGTGCTCCTCGTCATCGCGCGAGTGGCGCTCGACGAAGGTCGGATCCAGGTTGGGATCCTCGCCGGGAGGCGACCCGCGATGTGGCAGGAAGTCGACCGGGCAGATGAACGGGTAGTCGCGACTGATCTTGCGCAGCTCCTGCATGCGCCGGAACGGTTTGCCGCGCGGTCCCCTCGGTGCGTCCGGCTCGCCCATCGACCGATGGTACGCGATGCGCAGATCGGTGGCTCCCCAAAGCGCGGTGAGCCCAGCGGGGTAATGCGCCTCCAGCGCGCCTAATCTCGCCGGCGACGGAGATATTGAGCCGGCAGCTGGCGGTATCCCCCTCATTGGGCGTCAATGCGCCGGTGCGGCCTTCTACCGTCCTGAGCGGCACGATAAGGCACCTGGCGGCAGCATTACCTCCACCGGCCAGGATCCGCCCGGCCAGGATCCGCCCGGCCAGGATCCGCCCGGCCAGGATCCGCCCGATCCCCGGGCGTTAGAGCCGCCGGGCGGCTGCGCCGGCCGGTTACAGCCCGCCCGGCGGCTGTCTGAACGAGCCACGCCGCGCGGCAACTACCCCCGGCTGCGGTGGCGGGTGGCGATCCGCTCGCGCATGAGGGCGGTCTGCAGGGCGGCACGCACACGGGCAATGTCGACCGGATCGTGCACCTCGCCGAGCTCGGCCTGGGCCCTCTTGCGCGCCTCGATCGCCTTGGCCTCGTCGATCTCGTCGGTATGCTCGGCCAGGTCGGCCATCACGATGACCTTGTCCGCCCGCACCTCCACGAAGCCACCGGAGATGAACAGCACCTGCTCGGTGCCGGCCTTCTTGATGCGCAGCTCGCCGATCCCCAGGGCGCTGATCAGGCGGGTGTGATGCGGCAGGATCCCCAGCTCCCCGTCGATACCGGGCACGGTCACCATGTCGACCTCGTCGGAGTAGGCGCGCCGCTCCGGGCTGACGATCTCCAGCTTCAGTGGCATCGGTGAGCATCCATCATTTCATCGCCTCGGCGTTGGCGATGACGTCCTCGATCGGTCCGGCCATGAAGAAGGCCTGCTCAGGGAGGCTGTCGTGCTTGCCTTCAAGGATCTCGCGGAAGCCCCGGACCGTCTCCTTGCGCTCGACGTACTTGCCGTCGCGGCCGGTGAATTGGGCGGCCACGAACATCGGCTGGCTCATGAAGCGCTGCAGCCGTCGCGCACGCGAGACGGTCACCTTGTCCTCCTCGGAAAGTTCGTCCATGCCCAGGATGGCGATGATGTCCTGGAGGTCCTTGTAGCGCTGCAGCGTGCGCTGGACCTCGCGGGCGACCGCGAAGTGGTCCTCGCCCACGATCCGCGGGTCGAGCACGGTCGAGGTCGAGTTGAGCGGGTCGACCGCCGGGTAGATGCCCAGCTCCACGATCGAGCGCTCCAGGCGGACAGTGCTGTCGAGGTGGCCGAAGGTGGTGGCGGGCGCCGGATCGCTATAGTCGTCGGCCGGCACGAAGATGGCCTGCAGGCTGGTGATCGAGCCGTCTTTGGTGGAGGTGATCCGCTCCTGGAGGTCGCCCATCTCGGTGGCCAGGGTCGGCTGGTAGCCGACCGCGGAGGGCATCCGGCCAAGGAGCGCGGAGACCTCCGCGCCCGCCTGTGTGAAGCGGAAGATGTTGTCGATGAAGAGAAGCACGTCGCGGTGCTCCACGTCGCGGAAGTACTCGGCCATGGTCAGGCCCGTCAGACCGACGCGCTGCCGGGCGCCGGGCGGCTCGTTCATCTGCCCAAAGACGAGCACCGTCTTGTCGAGTACGCCCGACTGGGTCATCTCGCCGATCAGGTCGTTCCCCTCGCGAGAGCGTTCGCCGACGCCGGCGAAGACCGAGTAGCCGCCGTGCTCGGCGGCGATGTTGCGGATCAGCTCCTGGATGATGACCGTCTTGCCCACGCCGGCGCCGCCGAAGACGCCGACCTTGCCGCCGCGCTTGAACGGGGCGATCAGGTCGATCGCCTTGATGCCGGTCTCGAAGACCTGTGCCTCGGTCTCCATCTGGTCGAAGCCGGGCGCGCGGCGGTGGATGGGCAGCGTCTCCGACGCGCCCACCGGGCCCTTGCCATCGATCGGATGGCCGAGCACGTCGAAGACACGCCCCAGCGTCACGGAACCCACCGGCACCGTGATCGCTGCTCCGGTGTCGACCGCGTCGAGCCCGCGCGACAGGCCGTCGGTGGTGGACATGGCCACGGCGCGCACCCAGTTGTTGCCCAGGTGCTGCTGCACCTCGACGACCAGGGTCTCGTCCGCGCCGGCGGCCGTCGCAGGGCGACGAATCTCAAGCGCGTTGTAGATGCTGGGCAGCTCGCCCGCCGGGAACTCGACATCGATCACGGGCCCCGTGATCTGGATCACCTTTCCGGTCGCCATCGGTCTCCTTGTTGCTCCTCGTAATGCCTGCGGGGCTAGCCCAGGGCTTCGGCCCCGGAGGCGATCTCGGTCATCTCGCGGGTGATGTTGGCCTGGCGGGTCTTGTTGTAGACGAGCGTCAGCTCGTCGATCAGCTCGTGCGCGTTGTCGGTCGCGCTGCGCATGGCGACCATCTGGGCCGATTGCTCCGACGCGCGGTTCTCGAGCACGGCCCGGTAGATATCGATCGCCACGAAGTGCGGCAGGAGGCGGCCGAGGACGACCTGCGGGGACGGCTCGAAGAGGTACTCGTCGTTGGTCTCGGTCTCCTGCTCGCCCATGGTCGGGCGCTCCACCGGCAGGACGGTGCGGACCACCGGCCGCTGTGAGAGCGTGTTGACGAAGGTCGAGTAGGCGATCTCGATGCTGTCGTAGGTGCCGGCCAGGAAGTCCTCGGTCACCAGTCGCGCGATCGGCGTCACATCAGCGAAGGTCGGTCGGTCGCCCAACTGCGCGAAATGGGCCGCGATCGGCACGCCGGCACGCCGCAGCGAGTCACGACCCTTGCGCCCGACGGTGATGGCGCTCACCTCGACCCGGGCATCGTCGGGGCCCGCCGCCACCTCGGTGACATGCCGCAGGACGGCGCGCACCGCATTCGCGTTGAGCGAGCCGACGAGTCCCCGGTCAGTGCTGATCATCACGAGTCCGACCCGGCGCACCGGGCGTCGGGCGAGCAGCGGATCGACCTCCGCATCGACCGCCGCGGCGACCCGGGCCAGGGCGTCGCGCAGCTCATCCGAGTAGGGGCGCGCGGCCAGGATCGCGTCCTGCGCCCGTTTCATGCGCGAGGCAGCCACCATCTGCATCGCCCGGGTGATCTGGGCGATGTTGCGGATCGAGCCGATCCGGCGGCGGACCTCGCGAAGGGTGGCCATTTATGCGCGCGTCCCCTTCTTCGATTTCGCCGCCGCCTTGCGGACAGCCGGCTTCCGAGCGGGGCGGGGCTTCGCCGTGGCCGACTTCGGCTCCGCAGCGGGCACCGCGACGGCATCGGCAGTCGGAGCCACCTCGGCGGCCCTATCGGCGGTATCGGCCCTATCGGCGGTATCGGGCTGGCCGGCGGTATCGGGCTGGCCGGTCTTGTCCGCGGCGGGCGCCTCTTGGTTGCCAAAGCCGCCCTGCTGCCGGTACTCGACCACCGCAGCACGGAGCTGCTCGGCCGATGCGTCAGAGATGGCCTTCTCGCTGGCGATTGTCGACAGCAGCTCGGGGAAGCTCGACTCCAGGTGCCGGTACAGGCCGGTCTCGAAGTCGCGGATCCTGGCCGTCTCGACATCGTCGAGGTAGCCATTGGTGGCGGCCCAGATGATGGCCACCTGCTTCTCCACCGCCAGCGGAGCGAACTGTGGCTGCTTGAGCACCTCGCTCAGCTTCTCGCCGCGGGTGAGCTGGTCGCGGGTCGCCTTGTCCAGGTCGGAGGCGAACTGGGCAAAGGCGGCCAGCTCGCGGTACTGGGCCAGGTCAAGGCGCAGCTTGCCGGCGACCTGGCGCATCGCCTTGATCTGGGCATTGCCACCCACCCGGCTCACGCTCTTCCCGGCGCTGACCGCCGGCCGCTGCCCCTGGTTGAACAGGTCGGTCTGCATGAAGATCTGGCCATCGGTGATGCTGATGACGTTGGTGGTGATGTAGGCCGTCTCGTCGCCAGCCTGCGTCTCGATGATCGGCAACGCTGTCAGCGACCCGCCGCCGTGCTCCTCGTTGAGGCGCGCGGCGCGCTCCAGCAGCCGGCTGTGGGCGTAGAAGATGTCGCCCGGGTAGGCCTCGCGACCCGGGGGACGGCGCATCAGCAACGAGACCTGCCGGTAGGCCCAGGCGTGCTTACTGAGGTCGTCGTAGATGCACAGCGCGTCGCGCCCGGTCTCCAGGAACTCCTCGCCCATGGCCACCCCGGCGTATGGCGCCAGGAACTGGATCGGCGCCGGGTCGGACGCCGAGGCGACGACCACGATGGTGTGCTCCATCGCGCCGTGCTCCTCCAGCACGGCCACCACCTGCGCCACGGTCGACATCTTCTGGCCGATGGCGACGTAGATGCAGACCAGGTCCTGGCCCTTCTGGTTGATGATCGTGTCGACCGCGACGGCGGTCTTGCCGGTCTGCCGGTCACCGATGATCAGCTCGCGCTGACCGCGGCCGATCGGGATCATGCTGTCGATCACCTTGATCCCGGTCTGGACCGGGGTGTCGACCGGCTGCCGCACGATGACGCCGGGCGCGATCCGCTCCACCGGGCGGCTGCCGGTCGCGGCAATCGGTCCCTTGCCGTCGAGGGGCACGCCGAGCGGGCTGACCACGCGTCCGATCAGCGCGTCGCCGACCGGCACCTCGACCACGCGGCCGGTGGTCTTGACCTGGTCGCCCTCCTTGAGGGCGGTGTAGTCGCCCAGGATCAGGGCGCCGACCGTCTCCTCTTCGAGGTTGAAGGCCATCCCCATCACGCCGCCGGGGAATTCGAGGAGCTCGGAGGCCAGCGCCCCCGAGAGCCCATAGATCTGCGCGATCCCGTCGCCGACCTCCACGATGGTGCCAACGCCCGAAACATCGGCCCCCTCGTCGAAGCCGCTGATCTCATTCCTGATGATCGACGTGATCTCGTCGGATCGAATCGTCATGAAGTTCCTCGTCCTCTTTGTTTCCGCCGTCCGCTGAACCGGCCTAGACGGCGGTCAGCCGAGCGCGGAGCCGCTCCAGGCGGCTGCGCACGCTCGCGTCATAGAGCTTGTCCCCGATCCGCACCGCGATCCCGCCGAGCAGTCCGGGGTCCACCGTTTCGTCCATCTCCACGCGCTCGCCGGTCAGCTCCCCGAGCCGCTTGGCGATGGCCGCTCGCTGTTTCTTATCCAGCGGCAGGGCGGTGCGCACCTCGGCCAGGGAGATGCCGCGCTCCCGCCGCAGGAGCTCGGTGAAGCGCGCGATCATCGGCTCGATGCCACCGGGCCGGCCGCGCCGGATCATGAGCAGCACCAGGTTGAGTGGCTGAGCGGCGACCGTGGACCCGACCACGCTGCGCAGCACGCGCTCCTTGTCGGCGTAGGGCACCGCGGGGTGCTCCATGAGCCGCCGCAGGGTGGGGTGCCGCACCGCGTCGCCCAGCATCGCGAGATCGCGCTCCCACTCGTCGAGGGTGTCCCCTGCCCGCCCCGTCTGGAGGGCCGCATCCGCGTACCGCCGTGACGCCGTCACGCGTCGTGCCATGGCGTTAGCTGCGTCCCTTCTCGCTGGGCGCCAACTCGGTCAGGAACTCCTCCACCAGGCGGCGCTGGGTCGCCGCGCTCATCTCCGCGCTGACCAGCTTGCCGGCCGCCTGCAGGGCCAGGTCGGCGACCTGGGACCGCAGCTCGGCGATTGCCTTCTCCTTCTCGGCGACGATCTCATCCCGGGCCCGGGCGCTGACCTTCTCAGCCTCCGCCCGCGCTGCGGCCACGATCTCGAGGCGCGAGTCTTCGGCGATCTTGGTCGCACGGGCGACCATTGCCTGGGCCTCCTTGCGCGCCTCGTCCAGGGCAGCCTCGCGCTCGGCATGCGCCAGCTCGCGATCGCGGGCAGCCGCATCGGCCTCCTCGAGCCCCTTCGCGATGCGCGCCTGCCGCTCATCCAGCATCCCGAGCACCCGCTTGAACAGGAATCGGTTCAGCAGATAGAGGAGCAGCAGGAAGTTGACGATCTGGAAGCCGAGCTTTAACAGGTCGACGCCGAACGCATCGAAGAATGCCATCAGGGCAGTCCTACACGGCGAACAGGATGATCAGCGACACGACCAGGGCGTAGATGCCGATCGCCTCGGTCAGCGCCAGGCCCAGGATGTACGGCACGAAGAGGGCGCCCGCCGCCTCGGGATTGCGTCCGATGGCCTCCATCGCCTTGCTGACGGCAATGCCGAGGCCGATGCCGGGGCCGAGGGTGCCGAGCCCCATCGCCAGTCCGGCTGCGAGTGTGTTCAGGTCCACGAGTGGTCTTCCTCCTTGCGCTCCGCGGTTGGGGCGAAGCTTCCCTTCTCTTACGCCGCCCCGTGCACCGGGGCGGTTCCTGGCTCGGGCGCGTCGCCCGAGTGATCCTCATGGGTGGCGTGCTGGCGATGCTCCGCGATCGCCAGCGTGATGTAGGTCATCGAGAGCAGCGCGAAGACGAGCGCCTGCACGAAGCCGAAGATCAGCTCCAGCCCGACCACGGTGGCCGGCACGAAGAAGGCCAGCGGCAGGGTGACGACGGTCGCCGTGGTGAGCGCCAGCGCGATGGCGATCAGCACCTCTCCGGCGAAGACATTGCCGAAGAGCCGCATCGAGAGGCTGATCAGACGCGACAGCTCACTGATGAGGTGAATCGGAGTCAACAGCGGGGTCATGTAGGCGGGCTCCGCGATGAGCAGCTCCCTGAGGTAGCCGCGCAGCCCGTTCGCCCGGATCCCGAAGACGATGAAGCTCACGAACGACACGAGCGCCAGGCCCAGCGTCAGGTTCAGATCGGCCGATGCGGCGCGCACGAATGGCACTACGATCCGTTCGCCGTCGGTGAGACCGATCGTCCCGACCCCGGGCAGCAGGCTCAGCCAGTTGGCGACCAGCACGAACAGGAAGATGGTGACGATGAACGGCACGAACTGGCGCCAGCGAGAGCCACCGGTGCCGCGCACGATGCCGGTCAGCCATTCGATCGGCAGCTCGATGAGACTCTGTCGGCGGCTGGGAATGATCCCCGAGCGGCGCGTGAACCATCGGGCGGCGAGCAGGAGAACGACCGAAGCCAGCAGGGCACCGACCATGGAGTTGGTGACGGTCAGCGGGCCGAGCTGGAAGAGCTCCTCGGCGGCGATCTCGACATGTACCAACTCTGCTCCCTACCTCCCCATGCTCTGCCGCGCCACGTCCCAGATCGTGTACATCGCGGCGGCGATCCCCAGCACCATGCCGGTCAGGATGAAGATCGGGCTGGTGTGCAGCCAGCTGTCCACCAGCAGTCCGAGGCCCAGTCCGAGCGCCACCGAGATTCCCAACCGCAGACCCAGGTCGAAGGCCAGGGCCCAGTTGGCCGGCCGCGGGGGCGGCTTCGACTCCGGGCGATGCGCGCCATGCTCGTCTCGATCAGGGTCCATCGCCATCGCCCTTCCGGCCGAATCCGCGGCGGGTGTGCGACCAGATGTAGAGCCAGATGCCGGCGATCGCGACCAGGTTGCCGAGCGCAAATCCGCTGAACACGAAGAGCGGCGAGGTTCCCTGGCTCCTGTCCAGCAGAAGCCCGAGGACCGCGCCACCCACCATCGGGATGATCATGATCGCGGACACGTGGGCCAGGATCCGGATCAGCCCGAGGGGAGTCAATTGGGCCATTCGAGTTCGACTCAGAGCGGTCGGACGGCGCGAGTATAGCGGACAACGACGGCGCTGGCGACCACGCGGCAGGCCCCGCGCGCCACGCTCGTGGCCTCAGGCCGGGGTGGCGCTGCGGACCAGGGTACCCGGCAGCCCCGGCACCGGGAAGCGGTCAACGATCGAGGCCACACCGTCGCGGATCTGCTCCTGGGCTGCCGCATCGCCGCGCGCTGCGATCCCTTCAACGATCAACCCGGCGATCTGCTGCATCTCCGCCTCCTTCATCCCGCGGCTGGTGACCGCCGGCGTGCCGATCCGGATCCCGCTCCCCACCATCGGCGGATTCGGATCGTACGGAATGGTGTTGCGATTGACGGTGATCCGCACCTCGCCCAGGGCGAGATCGGCCTCCTTGCCGGTCACCCCCAGCGGTCGGACGTCGACCAGCATCAGGTGGTTGTCGGTGCCACCAGTGATGACCGCCGCCCCGTGGGCGATCAGGCCGGCCGCCAACTCGCGGGCATTGGCCACCGTCTGCACCATGTCACGCTTGAATTCGGGGCTCATCGCCTCGCGGAAGGCGACCGCCTTGCCGGCGATGACGTGCTCCAATGGACCGCCCTGGATGGCGGGAAAGACCGCCTTGTCGATCGCCTTGGCCAGGGCCGCGATGCACAGGATCATGCCCCCGCGCGGCCCACGCAGGGTCTTGTGCGTCGTGGTGGTGACCACGTGGGCATGCGGCACCGGCGAGGGATGGACCCCGGCCGCCACCAGGCCGGCGAAGTGGGCCATATCGGTCATCAGGTAGGCGCCAACCTCGTCGGCGATCTGCCGGAAGGCGGCGAAGTCCCACAGGCGCGGGTACGCGGTCGCGCCGGTCACGATCAGCTTTGGCCGATGCTCCCGGGCCAGGGCCGCCACCTCGTCCATGTCGATCAGGTGGGACTCCCGATCGACGTGATACGCGATGAAGTTGTAGTACTGGCCCGAGAAGTTGACCGGCGAGCCATGCGTCAGGTGCCCGCCCTGGTCCAGGGCCAGCCCCATCACCGTGTCGCCCCGCTCCAGCAGCGCGTGGTAGACGGCCATGTTTGCCTGCGCGCCGGCATGCGGCTGGACGTTGGCATGCTCCGCCCCGAAGAGCTCCTTGGCTCGGTCGCGTGCCAGGTTCTCCCCCACGTCTACGAACTCACAGCCGCCGTAGTAGCGCCGTCCCGGGTATCCCTCGGCGTACTTGCCGGTCAGCACCGAGCCGACCGCCTGCAGCACGGCCAGCGACGGGTAGCTCTCCGATGCGATCAGCTCGAGATGCGAGCGGGTCCGCTCCTCCTCGTCGCGAATGACGCCGAAGATCTCCGGATCCTCGGTCTCGAGCGGTGCCCAGAAGTCCATCGGTCGACCTCGTCTCGCGTGCTGCGTGCTGCTTCGCAGTCTAGACCGATGGGTCCGTCGTAGCGGCCTCAAGCCCCATCCGCCGGGCCAGGCGGTGGCCCCCCTCCCAGGCAGCGGGCTCGTCGCGGGCCAGGCGGCGCGCCTCGGCGGCCAGGACCGCGGCCGTGGCGGGCGCGTCCTCGCGGAGTGCGGGGTGGACGGCGTAGCGGGCATGCTCGAAGGCAACGAAGGCCGCGTACCGCTCGAGCGGCGAGGCGACGGAGATGGCCTGCTCGACCCCGGGTTCGAAGTCGATCGGCACCATCATCCGGCCGAAAAAGGCGCCCAGCTCCGGCGCCACGCGGTCCACGTCCTGCGAGTGGCCGCCCAGGCGCAGGATCGGTCCCGGTGAGGAGAAGACCGCCACCGTCGTGTCGGGCGCGGTCTCCTCGGCTATGACCTCGCCGCCAAGGGTGGCGAACTGGTTCTCAATCGCGTAGCGGTCGAGAACGGTGATGTGACCCCACGTGAAGCCCGAGCGCATCGGCATCGAGGAGTCCCGGGTCACCTCTGCCGGGTGGCCTCGCCGGTCCTCCCCGGTCCGCCAGAAGCGGACCAGCTCCGGGTCGAAGTGCTCGAGCGTGGGGCGGTCGCGCAGCGCGACCAGCAGACCCGACTCGCCGGCGCGCGCCGGATACGGGCTCACCAGCAGGAAGCCGAGGTGGCGCAGCTGCTCAGCTGCCTCCGCGATACCCGAGCCCGCGCCGCGCTCCATGCTCAGGCCCGGCGGCCGGCGGCCCAGGAAATCCGCTCGTCCACGTGGCGATGCAGCCGGTAGTGGGTCGGCCGGAAACCGAGCGCGGTCCAGCTGCGGTCGGTCGGGAGGGAGGCGGTTCGCCAGTCGGCGATGCAGTGGCTCGCCCCCGCCTCGCGCGCCTCGGCAAAGCCGCCCGCCAGCAGGGCTCGCATCAGGCCGCGGCCCCGCGCCTCGGGGCGGGTCATCGCCACGGCCAGCTCCCAGACCCCGCCGGGGACCATCGGTCCGGGGTCGGCGGCGTAGAAAGTGGCCATCGCCAGGCCCGGCCACCCTCCTCGGCGAGCCAGTGGTGTGCGCTCGGCTCCTGGAGCTCCTCGGCCCACGAGCCCCGGTGGGTGGCGATCTGCTCGGGGAGCCGGATGGCGTACGCCGGTGGAGCCGCCAGCGCCTCCGCGATGAGCGGCAGGAGGTCGTCGATCCGATCGATGTCCGCCGGCACCACGCGCCGCAGCGTCACGCCATCGGGCAACCGCGGCGGCTCCATGGCCAGGTCGCGTACGGCGTAGGCCTGCATGGCGCCGAAGCCGGTGCGGAACCATGCCGCTGTCAGGCCGGCTTCGTCGATCGGCCCGTACACGTACTGCCGGAAGTAGCCGCGATGGGCGAAGTGCTCGGCCCATGCCGCGTACAGGTCGCGAATCAGCTCCGGGTCGGCGCCCTCGGCGAGAGCGCTCCCCTCGATCGGGCTCCAGCAGGCGCGGCCCCAGATCGGCTCGGCGCGGGGGTAGCCCGCCAGAAAGCCGATCGTCTTGGCGCCCCGGTGCGCGACGGCCCCGTACGCTCCCGCACGCTCCAAGAGCGCCTCCAGCGCCGGGCGGTGAGCATCCGCCTGTTCGAAGGCTGCAGGGAGCTCGGGGCGCACGAGCCGGAGCCGACGCTGCCGGGCGGCAAGCAGGCCGGCCGCAGCGTCGAGGTGCTCGGGACCCATGGGAACGATCCGGGGGGCGTGCGCCATGGGGTCGAGGATACGCCGACTCAGCCGACCAGAATCTCACCGCCTTCCGAGATCGCCACCCGTTGCCCGTCGGCCACCTCGGCGAGCTCGTCGGGCGACACGACCAGGATCGGCACCCGCACCCCGTACAGCTCCTCGGCCACCGCGGCGCCGACCGCCAGGATCAGGTCCGGCTCCCCGAGCAAGATCCCGGCGGGGGCATGCCCGGAGCGGACCGCCTCGGCCAGGACCGATGACGACGATGATGATCCTCGCGCCGCGGGCATCACCACCACCATGCCGGCCAGGACCTGGCCGCGCTGCGGGTGACGCGCGTCGATGACCTCGCCGCTGGCTGGATCCATACCGCCCCACAGCGAAAGCGGCTCGCGCAGCACCAGGGCCCGGGCGGTCGCCGTCCCAGCCGCCAGGACACGGCCCTTCACGCCATGCCCCACACGTCCGAATCGCGCCAGACGACCCCGCCCACCGCTGAACGCACGCACTCCCTGAGGCTGCCGTAGATGACCTCGACGCCGATATTTCCCGGAGCGTAGAAGGCCCATTTCCCCGAGTCGGTCATCGCGGGCAGTGGGCTGGGCCGCAGGACCGGGGCGATGTAGCTGCAGGTGTCGACCAGCAGCTCGACGCCGAGGGCACGAAGCCGTCGTGCCAGACCCTCCTCCTCCGCGTCGGCCAGGAGGTGGCGCGCCGTCGAGACCATCAGCTCGACGCCGGGCGCCGGCCGTGCGCCTGCCAGCTCCCGCTCGACGGCGCGCAGCTCGGCCAGCGAGGCATGGGGTGTGCCGAGCGAGACGGTTCCGATCGGGGTGCCCGGCGCCCCTCCGCCGGCGGCAGTGGTGAGCCCGTCCCGGGCCGTCCGCAGCTCGGCAAGGCCAATGTTCAGCACGGCGTCCGGCGGCTGGCCCTGGAGCGCGGCCTCGAGGGTCGGGGCCTCGGGCGTTGAGCCGACCGCGTGGAACATGGCCACCGCCCCCGACGACGCGGCAGCGGCCCCGACGGCCTTGAGCCGATCTTCGGAGAGCCCCGCCGGCAGCCCGTCGATGACCGCCACGCGTCCGCCGGCGCGCCGGCCGAGCACGATGCCGAGGGCGGGATAGAGGGCGTCGTCATCGAACAGCGGGGCCGGGACGTCGGGTGCCAGGCGAAGCACCAGGGTGGCGCGCCGGGCATCGGTCCGGTGCAGGCCGGCATCGGGCACGCGCCCGGTGATGGCGCAGGCGATATCGGTGAAGTCGCCGTAGCGCTCCGTGCGGGCGCCGAGCACGCTGTTGCAGAAGACGATCGCGTTCGACTCGGCCCAGGCAACCTGCTCGCCGAGGCCGGGGCGCGCGAAGGCGAGTTGGTACGGGGCGCAGGTGTAGGTCGGCTGGCATCCAAGACTGCAGTAATGCCCCATCAGCAGCTTGCCGCGCTCGGCGGTGCGCGCATCCCCGCGCCAGAGTTCCGGGTGCAGGAGGTCAAGCGCTCCCACGTTCAGCGTGGTGGGAACGGTGACCCGCGCCCCTCCATTCACCAGCCGCTCGACGAAGTCGATCGTCGCCTCGCCGTGGTAAAGGCACGAGTCCACGTGCGCCGAGGTGATGGGAATCAGCCGCTCGGCGCCCAGCCCCTCGGCGGCACGTAGCACCAAGCGCATCGCCAGGGCGGCGCCCGCCCCGGACTCCCCTGCGAGAAGCGCCTGCTCGCGCTCGTCGAGGGTGAGGCTCAGTGTCCCGCCTCCTCGGCTTCGATGCGGGCCAACTTCTGCAGGCGTGCCACGTGGCGGCCGCCCTGGAACTCGGCTGAGAGGAACTCGCGCAGGCAGGCCTTGGCCACCTCGGTGCCGACGATGCGCCCACCGAACGCGATCACGTTGGCGTCGTTGTGCTCCCGCGCCAGCCGCGCGACCACCGGGTTGGTGGCCTGCACGCAGCGGATCCCGCGCACCTTGTTCGCGACGATTGCCTCCCCCGTCCCGCTGCCACCCAGCACGATGCCGAAGTCGTAGTCCCCGCGCGCGACCGCCCGGGCGACCGGGGCGATCAGGTCGGGATAGTCGACCGGTTCGGTCGAGTAGGCGCCGAAGTCGCGGTACTCGACGCGGAGCTCGTCCAGCAGCGTGCACAGCTCGCCCTTGAGGACGAATCCCGCGTGGTCGGAGCCGATGGCGACGCGCATGCGTCGCTAGTCTATCGGCCCGATCGTCGCCTCGAGCTCCGCCCGGGACACGGGGCCGTCGCGCAGCAGGCGCGGCCGCTCGCCGGCAAGGTCGAGGACCGTCGAGGCGATGCCGCCGGGCACGCGACCGCCATCCACCGTGGCGAGCGGCTCATCGGCGTCGGCGAAGGCAATCGCCACGTCATCGGCGTCGAGCGTGTCCGGCTCGGCCGATCGGTTGGCGCTCGTCACGGACAGCGGCCCGGCCGCTGCCAGCAGCGCGAGGGCCACTGGGTGGTTGGGGATGCGGAAAGCCTGCGAATCCGCGCCTCCGGGGCTCGGCAGGACCAGGGTCAGCCCACCCGGCCAAAAGCGGTCGGCCAGGGCTGTGGCACGCTGATCGACGGTGAACCCGCGGGCCGCCGCCTCCGCCAGCGAGCCGATCAGCATCGGAATCGCCCGGTCGGCTAGCCGTCGCTTCGCCGCGAAAAGGCGCTCCAGGGCGACGGGATCCCCGGCTCGGCAGCCGAGACCGTAGACCGTGTCTGTCGGGAAAGCGACCAGCTCGCCGGCGCGCAGCAGCTCGGCGGCTCGAGCGATCCCCGCTGCATCGGCCGCCAGTCGATCAGGCATCAGGCCGGCAGCCGTGCCACGCGCAGCACGCGCTCGATCCCGGCCAGGTCGCGCAGCGCAGAGACCGAGCTGGGCATGCGAAGCTCGGCCACCAGCTGACGAACGCCGTCCGCCTGACCTGCGCCGATCTCCAGCAGTGCCACCCCTCCCGGCGCCAGCTTCCCTGGCAGGGCCGCGACGAAGCGGCGCACCACGTCGAGCCCATCCGGGCCACCATCGAGCGCCAGCCGTGGTTCCCACGCCAATGACCCGCCACCGGCGTCGACCTCGGTACTGGGCACATAGGGCAGGTTCGCGAGCAGCAGGTCGAATCGCGCGTCGCGAGGCGCCGGGTCCAGCAGGTCGCCGCACGCCAGCGACACCCCGCGTGCCACGCCATGGCTCGAGAGGTTCTCGGCGGCCAGTTCCAGCGCCTCCGGCGACAGGTCGCTGACGGTCAGCCGCAGTCTCCCGAGCGACAGGGCCGCGCGGAAGCGCAGCGCCAGAGCGACGGCAACGGCGCCACTCCCGGTTGCCACCTCCCAGGCGGCGAGGGCTGCCTCATTGCTGGCGAGTCGGGCCGCAATCTCGCTGATGGCCGCACCCGCCAGGAGCTCGGTCTCCGGGCGCGGAATGAGTGCCCGCCGATCGGTTGCCAGTCGCAGTGAGAGCCACTCCTTGAAGCCGCGGAGGTAGGCGATCGGCTCGCCGGCCGCTCGCCGTTCGATCCAGTCGGAAAGGCGCGCCATCGCGCTCGGCTCAAGGATCGCCTCCGGATGGGCGATCAGCCACGTCCTGTCGCGTCCGAAGGCGTGCGCCACCAGCAGCTCGGCATCGAGCCGTGGCGAGGGAGAGTTGCTCGCTCGCAGGCGCGCTGTGGCGCCGGCCACCAGGTGGCGCGCCTGAGCGCCTTCAAGCAGCGCGAGTGCCGGCTCAGGAATGCCCATCGGCGCCCAGCCCGGCCAGCTGCTCCGCCTGGGCAGCCTCCGCCAGCGGCTCAACGATGCGGTCCAGGTCACCCTCCAACAGCCCGGGAAGGTTGTGCACGGTGAACCCGACGCGGTGGTCGGTGACCCGATCATCGGGGAAGTTGTAGGTCCGAATCTTCTCGGCCCGATCGCCGGAGCCGATCTGCGACCGACGCTGGTCACCGCGCTCCTCCGCCAGCCGGGCCTGCTCCATCTCCAGCAGCCGCGCCCGCAGGATGGCCATCGCCTTGGCCTTGTTCTTGTGCTGGCTCTTCTCGTCCTGGATGGCCACGATCATGCCGGTCGGCAGGTGCGTGACGCGGACGGCGCTGTCGGTCGTGTTGACGCTCTGGCCACCCGGCCCCGAGGACCGGTACACGTCGATCCGAAGGTCCTTCTCGGGGATCTCCAACTCCACCTCGTCGGCCTTCGGCAGGACGCTGACGGTCGCGGTCGAGGTGTGGATGCGTCCCGACGCCTCGGTGGTCGGCACCCGCTGGACGCGGTGGACCCCGCTCTCGTACTTCAGGCGGGAGTAGGCCCCCGCGCCGGTCACCTCGGCAATGATCTCCTTGATGCCCCCGCCGGCGCTTTCGCTGGTCGAGAGGAGCTCGACGCGCCAGCGCCGACGCTCGGCGTAGCGCGCGTACATCCGAAACAGGTCGGCGGCGAAGAGGGCAGCCTCGTCTCCGCCGGCGCCGGCGCGCACCTCCAGGATCACGTCGCGCTCGTCGTTGGGGTCGTGCGGCACGAGCAGGCTCCGAAGCTTCCCCTCGAGGGCACGGTCCTTCAGCTCGAGCAGTTCGGCCTCATCGCGCGCCAGGGCTCGCACCTCTTCGTCCTGGTCGGAGGCCATGCCACGCGTCGCCTCCAGCTCGTCGCGCACGGCGCGCCAGGCGCGGAGCGTGACGACCATCGGTTCCAGGCGAGCCATCTCCCGGCCGAGCGACTGCAAGGCGCCCGGATCGCTGGCCAGCTCCGGGGCGGCCATCTGTTGGACCGAGCTCTTCGTAGCGCGCCTCGATCTCGGCCAGCCGGTCGATCATGTGTTCGGGGAGGCGGGAGTGAGAGCCTCACGGTCGGACGCCAAGCAGGATTCCAGGGAGGCAATGCTCACCTCGAGCATGCTGTGGTCCGGCGGGCGAGTCGTGAGCGCCTGAAGCCAGAGGCCCGGCGCGTACAGCGCTCGCACCAGGCGGCTGCCATAGTGCCTGGCTCCGAAGCGCACCAGCTCATAGGCGACCCCGGCGATCATCGGCACCAGCACGATCCGGGACAGGAAGAGGAGCGGGAGCGGCACCCCGGACCGCGGGATGAAGCCGAAGAAGGCGATGCTGATCACAACCACGATCAGCAGGAACGTGGTGCCGCAGCGCGTGTGGGCCGTGCTGAATCGATCGAGTTCCTCCGGGGTCAACGGTCGCTGCGCTTCGTGCGCGCTGATCGCCTTGTGCTCGGCGCCGTGATAGGCAAAGACGCGACGAATCTCGGCGGTCATTCCCACCAGGCTGATGTAGCCCACGAAGATCGCCAGCCTGATTCCGCCTTCGGCCAGATTGGCAAGCAGGTCGCTCTCTGTGGCACGCTGCGCGAAGGTGGACAGGAAGAGCGGCAGGACGAAGAAGAGGCCCACCGCCAGCCCGAGCGACACGATCATGGTGATCGCCAGGGTCCCCTTGCCGATCTGGACATCCTCGCCCTCGGCGGCGATCGCGGCGGAGCGCATCAGCATCCGCGTACCGATCACCAGGGCCTCGTAGAGGACGAGCACGCCCCGTACGAAGGGAAGCTTCAGCCAGCGGCCACGCGCCAGCGCGGCAGGAAGCGCTTCCGAGTAGGTGCGGATCTCGCCCGAGGGCGGACGCACGCTCATGGCCACCGTCGTCCGGCCGCGCATCATGACCCCCTCGATCAGCGCCTGCCCGCCATAGAAGAAGTCGGGCATCCGAAACCGCGGCCGCGCGTCCGTCTTGGCCGTGGCGGTAATGACGAACGGCCCAGCCGCCATCAGCAGCTCGGGGATCAGGAAAAGAAGGTGCGGCGCGAGGCGCGCCGGCCAACGGGTCAGGCGCCGGCGCATGGCACGACTAGCGGAGCGCGCGGTCCATCCGGCGCTGGAATCGCTCGACCTGGCCGGCCGTGTCGACGATGTTCTGGGTGCCTGTGTAGAACGGATGGCAATTCGCGCAGACCTCGACGCGGATCGACTCGACGGTCGACCCGACGGTGAAGGTGGTGCCGCAGACGCAGTGCACCTGCGCTTGATGGTACTGCGGATGGATATCGGACTTCACTTAGGGTGCTCCTGGAGAGGGGACGATGCTGACACGCTTCTTGTCGCGCGTCTGGTGACTGAACTTGACGGTGCCATCGGCCGTGGCGAAGAGGGTGTAGTCGCGGCCCATGCCCACATTCACGCCGGGGTTGAAGGTGCTTCCGCGCTGGCGAACGATGATTGTGCCGGCGTGCACCTGTTGCCCGTCGCCACGCTTGACGCCGAGCCGCTGACCGACCGAATCGCGGCCGTTCTTGCTCGAGCTGCCGGCCTTCTTGTGTGCCATCTGTTCACTACTCCTTGGCCGGTGCCTTGCGCCGAGCCCTTGGCTTCTCTGCCGGTGGCTCCGCGGGGGTTTCCTGCGCCTTCACAGCCGATGCCTTCGCCCGACTGACGCGAGGCTTGACCGCCTTCGGCGGCTCCTCGCGGGGTGCCCCGGCGGTCGGGTTGATCGCGTCGATCCGCACACGCGTCAGGTGCTGCCGATGTCCGGTGCGGCGGCGGTACTTCACCTTCTGCTTGAACTTGAAGATGATCAGCTTTGGCCCAAGCGTCTGGCTGATCACGGTGCCGCTGACCGATGCCCCGGCCACCACAGGGGTGCCGACCGTCACCTGGTCTCCGTCTCCGATCATCAGCACGCGATCGAAGGTGACCGATGCGCCGGGATCGCCCGCCAAACGCTCGACATCGAGCGTGCTGCCGGCCTCGACCCGGTACTGCTTTCCGCCGGTGACGACCACGGCGTACATGGCGCTCTCCAGAGGGGAATTGCTGATCGCGGTGCGCAGGAAGGTCTCGATGGCCGGACGCACAGCGAAGCGGGCCGACGAAGAACCCGCGGAACGGAGAGTTTACCGGGCGATTGGAGGGGTGTCAACGAAGAGGAGCCGGGTCCGCACGGCGGGACCCGCCCGCACGCGCAGGTCGAGGGCGGCCACCACGTCCTCCGGTCGCCCGGCTCCACTGGCATCCAGGCGCAGCACGAGGCGCAGCTTGGCGCGATGCTCCTCCTCGTCGACCTCGAGCACCTCGACGTCCTCCACCAGCGGACGCAGATCCCGCTGCCCCGCATCGGCGCGCCGCTCGCTCTCACCTCGGCGTCGCTTGCCGAGCAGCCGCGACGAGGCAAGGAGGCGGACGACCGCACCGCGGAGCGCGTCGCTGCTCAGTCCTGCGTCGCCGCGCAGCTCGATCTCGTACTCGGCGGCACGCAGCTGCGACGCGGCCGAGGGGAAGCCGTGCCACACCTCGCGAGCATCGATCACCTCGATCCCGGCGGGGAGCAGCGCGGCGGCGGCCTGGATCCGACCGATCGGGACCAGCTCGTCGAACCATGCCTCCAGCACTTCGCCGCGCAGCTCGATGCCGATCGGCAGGTTGGCAGCGAACTTCAACCGCGGACGCGGACGCAGGGCGTTGGTGCGGGAGAGCGGCAGACCGGCCTCGAGGAAGACGCGCTCGAACTCAGCCAGCAGCTCCGCCTGGCGCATGCGCAGCGCCGGCTGGCGTCGAGCGAAGAGGAGCTGCCAGCGCTGGCGCGGCTGATCGGTCGAAGAGACGGACATGTGCCGAAGATGGTACCCCGCCATCGGCCTCGATCACTCTCCGGCGCGTCGTACGATGGCTCCGGTCGTGCGCTCGGGCCGCGGCCGGAGTGCTGCTGCGTCGACGCGGACGAGGAAGCAGCGAGTTGGCGGACCTGCTCGGCGCGATCCAGCGGCATCGGCTCGGCCTCTTCGTGCTGGGCACGGGGGTGCTGCTGGGATGGCTGATCTGGTCGGCGCGCGGCGCTCTGCCGGCCTTCGTGATCGGCCTGGCGCTCGCCTTTGTCCTCGATCCGGTGGTCACCTTCCTCCAGCGCCGCGGCCTCCCGCGCTGGTCGGGGGTACTGCTCGCCTACCTCGGGGTGGTGGCGATCGTGTGGGCGCTGGTCGCCTTCGCGGTCCCGCCGATCGCCCGCCAGACGCGTGACTTCATCGCCCACCTGCCGCAGTACGGAGCCGCGCTGAGCGACATCCAGCACGGAATCGAGGAGTGGTATCGCTCCCTGCTGCTCCCCGCCGACCTCCGCGCCGCGCTCGACGAGGCGATCCTGCGGGCCGAGGCGGCATTCGGCGAGGCGATCCGCGAAATCCTCGGCCCCGCGGTCGGGACGCTGGTGCGCACCGTCGGCTTCGTCGTCGGGTTGGTGGTCGTCCCGATCTGGCTCTTCTACGTCCTGAAGGACAGGGAACGATTCCCGCGCGCGGTCGCCGGCGCACTGCCGCCGGCCTGGCGAGAAGACGGCGACAACGTCCTGCGGCTGCTCGCCGACGTCGGCGGTCGCGTGGGTGCGCGGCCAGCTGCTGCTCGGGGCCGCCGTCTTTGCCGCGACCGCCATCGGGCTGACCATCCTCACCCTGGTCGGTTTCTCGCAGTTTGGGTCGTTCACCCTGGTGCTGGCCCTCATCGCCGGCGTGCTGGAGTGGTTCCCGATCATCGGTCCGATCGTTGCCGCCATTCCGGCCGTGCTGGTCGGGATCACCATCAGCCCGGCAGCGACCATCGCGGCGGTGGTCCTGTACACCGCCATCCAGCAGCTCGAGAACAACGTGCTGGTGCCCAAGGTGCTCGGCGACGCGGTGGAGCTCCATCCGGCGGTCCTGATCGTGGCCCTGCTGGTCGGCGGCGGCCTGTTCGGCATCGGCGGGGCGATCCTGGCGGCACCGGTGATGGCCGCGGGGCGCGACCTGTATCGGTACACCTTCCGGCGCCTGCACGGGGTCCCGGCGGCCGAGGCGCTGGCGCAGGCCTCCGGACGATCAGCCGCACCATCGCCTCCCGCTGCGACCGATCCGGCACCGACCGGGCCGCCGAGCGAGGTGCCGGGCTAGGCGGTCGTCAGAAGGTCGGTTTCTCGGTGTGCATTCGAACGGACTCGAGGATCCCCATTCCGAAGAGGAGCGACACCATCGACGACCCACCGTACGTGACGAATGGCAGCGGGATGCCGGTGACCGGCATGATCCCGGTGACCATCCCCACGTTCACCAGCACCTGGAAGAGGATCATGCTGGCAAGACCCACCGCAATCAGCATGCCAAACGAGTCGCGCGCGCGCCAGGCGATCGTCACGATCCGCCAGATGAGCAGGGCGAAGAGTCCCAACAGGATCGCGCAGCCGACAAAACCAAGCTCCTCGGCCACCACGGTAACAATGAAGTCGGTCGACTGCACCGGGAGGTACCCGAGCTGGTTCTGGCGACCCGCAGTGAGCCCCTGCCCGAACAATCCGCCCGATCCCACCGCGTTCAGCGCCTGGAGAAGCTGATAGCAGGCACCCTGCGGATCCGCGTTCGGGTCGAGGAAGCAGAAGAGCCGCTGTCGCTGGTAGTCGTGCAGCGCGCCGATCGCCAGCGGGGCTAGCGCCACCGCGGCTCCGCCGAAGAGCGCCATCCAGCCGATGCTCGCTCCGCTGATGAAGAGCATCCCGGCCAGGATGGCAACGAAGACGAGCGCCGTCCCGAGGTCGGGCTGGCGATAAGACGAGGAAGGTGGGGATGCGCCATCACCAGGCCCGCGCCCACGATCGTGCGACAGCCGGCCGATCCGCTCCCGGCGCCGGGCGAGGAAGCTCGCCAGTACCACGATCATGAGCACCTTGGCGATCTCGCTGAACTGGAAATCGAGGCCGGCCACGCTGATCGACATCTGGGCGCCGAAGAGGTGCGTGCCGATCAGCATGGTCAGGGCCAGCAGGCCGAGCACGGCCAGGTAGATCGGCCCGGTAAAGGTCGAGAGCCAGTGGTAGTCGATGCTGGCCGCCACGAAAAAGCCGGTCAGCCCGATCGCCGACCAGATCAGCGTCTTGACGGTCTGCGACATGCTCCCGGATGTGGCGCTCACACCGTAGTTCGCCGAGTAGCCCATCACCAGTCCGAAGGCGATCAGCAGCGCGACGTAGAGGAACAGTTGCCGATCAAACACGCGCCAGGTGCGACCGCGGATAGTCTCAACAAAGGTTGTCGTTACCGTGCTCATGGCTCAGTTCGCCGCGACGCGCGAGAGATCGTTCGGGTCGAGGCGCAGGTCCTGGTGGAGTCCGTACCACTGCTGCAGGAAGTACTTCACCACCTCGACCGATACATTCCACTTGACCGCTGAGTAGGTGAAGGTCAGCACCTCGAGCTGCGCATCGGTGGCACCCGGCACCGATCGGCAGCTACGCGACGAACCAGGAATGGAACGGCAGGTCACCCGCGGCGCTCGGCGCTTCCGAATTCGGCCGTGCCGGTCTTGCCGGAGAGGGCGCCCGGCAGACGCAGGTTGCGGATGTTGCCGGCGTGGCCGGTGGTGATCACCGCGCGGGCACCGATCCGCATCGTCAGCAGACCGGCCGCGCTGGCTGACAGAGTGCGGATCGGCTCCGCCGTGTACGGCGCTGTGAGCGTGCCCGAGTCGTCAGCCTCTCCGCGTACCACTGTGGGGCGCAGCAGCTTTCCTCCGTTGGCCAGCGAGGCGTAAGCGTTCAGCAACTGCAGCGGGGTGACCGCGATCACGTTCTGACCGATCCCCGCCTGCGCGAGCTCTCCGGTGAACACATCGGGCCTGCCCTGCGCCTGGGCCCATTCCCGACTGATGACGATCCCCTTCGCCTCGCCGGGCAGGTTGATCCCCGTCCGCTCCCCGAATCCGAGCTCCTGCGCCCATCGGCCGAGACGGTCGAGGCCGAGCTTGATCGCCATCTGGTAGAAGAAGGTGTCCGAGCTGCGAGCAAACGCTTCCACGAGGTTGAGCGGCCCAAAGCCGCGGCGGTTCCAGTCGTACAGGCACTGCCCCTTCGGCGCGCCCGGGATCTGGTAGCAGCCGTAGGTGGGCCAGCGTTTGGTCGTGGTGGTGACACCCTCCTCCAACGCCCCCAATCCGGTCACCAGCTTGAAGGTCGAGCCCGGTGGATAGATATCGGAGATGGCGTGGTTCCGCAAGGGCCGGCCGGGATCGGCCAGGTACGCGGCGAAGTCGTCGGCTGAAATCCCGGCGGCGAACTTGTTGTTGTCGTAGGCCGGCAGCGAGACCATGGCCAGGATCTCGCCCGTCTGCGGGTTCATGACCACCGTCGCGCCCTGCTTCACACCTGAGGCTCGCATGCCCCACAACAAGGCGTCCGTGGCGACTCGCTGCATCCGCGCGTCGATGGTGAGCATCAGGTTCTTGCCCGGAATCGGTTCAGTCAGCGTCTTGATGACCTTGACGGGCCGCCCCGAGGCATCGCGCTCGAGCAACTGCCGACCGTAGGTGCCGCGCAGCACCGATTCGAAGCTTGACTCGACGCCGTCGCGACCAACCACGTCATCGGGCAGGTAACCGTGAGCGGCCAGCTCCGCGAGCTCGTCAGCGGCCACTCGGCCGGTGTAGCCGACCAGGTGCGAGAACAGCGTGCCGTCGACGATGCCCTTGTCGTTGAGATACTGGCGCACTGCCTCGACCTCAACCGTGACGCCCGGCAGCTGGTCGCTCATCTCGCCGATCATCAGCGCTGCATCCCTGCTCAGCCCGTGCACCAGCGGAACCAACTCATAGGGCGAGCCCTTGAAAGCCCGCAGCCGCTCGTTGAGCGCCGACACATCGACTCCCACCACGCGCGACGCTCGAAGCAGGACCCACGCACGCGCCAACGGATCCTCGGGGAGGTCGGCTAGCTTCGCTTCCAACGTCCAGGCAGGCGTGTTGACCGCCAGCGGCCTGCCTTCGCGGTCGAAGATCAGACCCCGGGGCGACCTGAGGGATAGTTCGAGGGTCCGAATCGCGACCGCGCGGGCAGCGTAACGGGCGCCATCCAGCACCTGAAGCTGGAAGAGTCGCCCAGCCAGCACCCCGAAGATGAGGATGGCCACCACCGATAGCGCCGCAAAGCGGGGACCTGATCGCGGGAGATCGGCTCCGCCGTCGTTCAGATCGGCCATCTCGACCTCATGAGGCCCGGCCATCGTCGCGTTCGAACCGGCGCAACAGGCGTCGGGTTGGGAGGAGCAGGAGGGCTGCCAGCGCGGCGTTCAGCGCGGCGGCCGCGGCGACCAACTGGAGCGGAACACCACCGGACGGCGCCTGGTCGAGCAGGCGCAGGACACCCAGCTCGACCGCGTCGGCAACCACCGAGCCAACCAGCGCCGCGACAATGGGAACCAGAATCCACACCCGCCCCACAAGCTGCTCCGCGACGGCCACCACCACGGCCACTGCCAGCATCGCCAACGGCATGCTTCCGAGTGGCGCCCTGGTCAGCAGATTCGCCACCAGGCCCCCCACGAACGCCCAGCTGATGCCGGTCCCCAGGCCTCGGGCGGCAGTTACCAGCACCACCACGACCAGCAGGATATTCGGCCGAACGCCCGAAACCTGCAGGACCGGGGCGAGGCCGGCGTGGACGACCCCGCTGAGGACCGCGAGGAGGACGCTTACGTAGCTGATCTGCTTCCCCTGGGGCGGCTCGACGAGGCTGGCGGATAAGTTCCTGACGGTCCCGGAAGTATAGCCGCGGCACCCGTCTCGAAATCCGCTTGGCGGGCGTTTCACGTGAAACATTGAGCCTGTCCGGGGCGCCTGATAACGCGTGCCTAACGGGCCGATAAGGGCTCAGACTGGTAGAATAGACGGGCCCATTTGAACTCGCCTCGGAGTGCCTGTGCTCAGGGTCACGGCCTGCACCAACCAGAAGGGCGGCGTCGGCAAGACGACGACCGTCGTCAACCTGGCGGCGTACCTGGCCCTCTCCGGAACTTCCACGCTCGTGATCGACCTCGACCCGCAGGGGAACGCCACGAGCGGCCTCGGAGTCGATCGCCGAGCGCTCGAACGGTCGGTCTACGATGCGCTGATCGGCGGCGTTCCAATGGGCGAGTTGACTTGTCCAACACCTGTGGAGGGACTCGACCTGGTGCCATCGTCGGTCGCGCTGGCGGGCGCCGAGGTCGAGCTGGTCGACGTCCATGCCCGGGAGCGCCGGCTGGCGGCAAGTCTGGCTGGACTCGAGGAGCGCTACGACCGGGTGCTGATCGATTGTCCGCCATCGCTGGGCCTGCTGACGATCAACGCCCTGACCGCAGCCGACGGCGTGCTGATTCCGATACAGACCGAGTACTACGCCCTGGAGGGTCTGAGCCAGCTGGTGAACACGATCCGTCTCGTTCGCGAAAGCCTCAATCCACGCCTCGAGATCGACGGCGTGCTGCTGACCATGGTCGACGGCCGCACCAACCTCTCGGCGCAGGTCGCCGCCGAGGTCCGGCGCCACATGAACGGCACGGTCTACGACACCGTCGTGCCGCGCAGCGTGCGTCTTTCCGAGGCGCCGAGCCACGGGCTGCCGATTGCCCTCTATGACCCCGCCTCACGGGGTGCGAAGGCCTATGGAGACCTGGCTGCCGAGGTGGTCGCCCGTGGCTAGGCAATTCGGCCTCGGCCGTGGGCTCGATGCCCTCATCCCCCGAGCGGCCGAGGAGACCAACGCCCTCGAGATCCCCATCGATCGAATCATCAGCAACCCGCACCAGCCAAGGACTCGGTTCGATGGGGACGAGCTGGCCGAGTTGGCGGCCTCGATCGAAACGCACGGCGTCCTGCAGCCGATCGTCGTGCGCGGCACGGCCGACGCCGGCTACGAGCTGATCGCGGGCGAACGACGATTGCGCGCCGCGCGACTGGCGGGGCTGACCCGTATTCCGGCGGTCGTGCGCCAATCGGTCGGCGGCGAGATGCTCGAGCTGGCGCTCGTGGAGAATCTGCAGCGTTCCGATCTGAACGCCCTCGATCAGGCCGCCGGGTATCGCGAGCTGATCAACCACTTCGGGCTCTCGCACGAGGCGCTTGCGCAGCGAGGTCGGAAAGAGTCGAGTCGCGATCACAAACGGGTTGCGCCTGCTGGAGCTCGAACCGGAGACGCGTGAGGCGATCGCCGACGACCGCATCAGCGAGGGACACGGGCGGGCGCTTGCAGCCCTGACCGTGCCGGAGCTCCAGCGCGCGGCGCTGCGAATCGTGCTGGATCGTCACCTGTCGGTACGCCAGACCGAAGAGCTTGTTCGGCGACGCCGCTCGGCGAGCGCATCGTCGCGGCGGCATGCGATCTCGACGGACCTGGCCGATCTGGAGTCCGAGCTGCGCGGCGCGCTCGGCACCAAGGTCGGGATCGTTCGCACGCGACGGGGTGGTCGGCTGGTGATCGAGTTCTACTCCGACGAGGAGCTTGACCGCCTGCATGCCATCATCACGCGAGGGGCCAGCGTCAGTTCGCGACAGGAGGGGGTATGAGCGCAGAACCGGCGCAACGCAGGCGCAGCAAGGCGGTATCGGAGTACACCGCCGCCAACATCCAGGTGCTCGAGGGGCTCACCGCAGTTCGCAAGCGACCGAGCATGTACATCGGCTCCACCGATGCGCGGGGCCTGCACCAGCTCGTCTGGGAGGTCGTCGACAACAGCATCGACGAGGCGATGGCCAACGTTGCCACCCGGATCGAGGTCACCATTCATTCCAACGGCCAGGTCGAGGTGGTCGACGACGGGCGCGGCATTCCGGTCGGGAAGCACACCTCGGGCAAGGACGCGCTGGAGGTCGTGCACACCGTGCTGCATGCCGGAGGCAAGTTCGGAGGCGGGGGCTACAAGGTCTCCGGCGGCCTCCACGGCGTCGGCGTCAGCGTGGTCAACGCGCTCTCCTCGAAGATGCGGGTGGAAGTCCTGCGCGACGGGAAGCGCTGGACCCAGGAATACAGCCGCGGCATCTCCACCTCTGCGGTGCGCCAGCAGGGTGGCACGGCCGAGGCGAATCGCGGCCTGACCGCCGGCTGGGATCGGCGCCACGGCACCCGCACCTTCTTCCAGCCCGACGCGGAGATGTTCGAGACGCTCGACCTCTCGTGGGAGATGATCGCCACGCGGCTTCGGGAATCGGCCTACCTGAACAAGGGCCTGTGGATCTGCCTGCGTGACCAGCGGACCGATCGCGAGAAGAACTTCTACTTCGAAGGCGGGGTGACCAGTTTCGTCCGCCACCTCAACCGGCGACGCGAGGTGCTCAACGCGCGGCCAATCCACGTTGAGCGCGTGGTCGATACCACCAGCGTCGAGGTCGCCCTCCAGTACAACGACAGCTTCACGGAGACTGTACTGGCGTTTGCGAACAACATTCACACCGTCGACGGCGGTACCCACGTCACGGGCTTCCGAGCCGCGCTCACCAGCTCCCTCAACGACTGGGCGCGCAAGGCAGGGGTCCTCTCCGAGAAGGACACCTTGAGCGGCGAGGACGTGCGCGAAGGGCTCACCGCGGTCATCAGCGTGAAGCTCACCGATCCGCAGTTCGAGGGCCAGACCAAGGCGAAGCTCGGCAACGCAGACGTGAAGGGGTCGGTCCAGAAGGTCGTGAGCGAGGGGATCATCCAGCACCTGGAAGAGAACCCCGCCGACGGGCGGCGGATCGTCGAGAAAAGCCTGACGGCGGCGCGCGCCCGCGAGGCGGCACGCAAGGCGCGCGACCTGGTCATCCGCAAGGGCGCACTCGACGGCATGGCCCTACCTGGCAAGCTGGCCGACTGCCAGGAGCGCGACCCCGCACGCAGCGAGCTGTATATCGTCGAGGGCGACTCGGCCGGTGGCTCGGCCAAGCAAGGGCGCGATCGCCGCTTCCAGGCGGTTCTCCCGTTGCGCGGCAAGCTGCTCAACGTTGAGAAGGCACGCCTCGACCGGGTCCTGTCGAGCGAGAACATTCGCCCCCTGATCATTGCCCTGGGCGCCGGCATCGGCGACCAGTTCGACATCAGCAAGCTTCGCTACCACCGCATCTGCCTCCTCTCCGACGCCGACGTCGACGGGGCGCACATCAGCACCCTGCTGCTGACCTTCTTCTTCCGGCACATGCCCGACGTGATCGACCGGGGCTACCTGTACCTGTGCCAGCCGCCGCTGTATCGAATCAGCACCGGCAAGGTGACACGCTACGCGCAGGACGAGAAGGGGCGCGACCTGGCGGTCAAGGAGCTGTCGCGGGAGGGGAAGACGAAGAATGTTGGCGTGCAGCGCTTCAAGGGGCTCGGTGAGATGAATCCCGACCAGCTGTGGGAGACGACCATGAACCCGGACACCCGGACCCTGCTGCAGATCCATGTCGAGGATGCCGCAGGCGCCGATGAAGTCTTCAGCACGCTGATGGGCGAGCGCGTCGAACCGCGCCGAGACTTCATTCGCGCCGAGGCCCGCAAGGTCCGGAACCTGGACTTCTAGCCAACGAGCATGCGAGAGACCGATGCCTAGCCGACATGTCGCCGATATTCGCCAGGTCGAAGGAAAGACCGGGCGCAAGCTCGAGGAATGGTGCGCCCTGCTCGAGGCCAATGGGGTGGGCGACCGCCGCGATGCCGTCAACTTCCTGCGCGACGGCTACGCCATCAGCCACGCGTTCGCCTTGGCGATCGCCGATCACTGCCTGCGACGAGCGCGGGCCGATGACCTCGACCCGACCGGCTACTGGGACGGGGATGATCGCTGGTGAGCGCGTCCAAGGGGACCGAGGCGTCAGTCGGTACGAGTCGTTCGGTCATCGGACAGGACGGCCGCCGGTACGCGTTCGCCGATCACCATTGCTTCGCCTGCGGCGGCACGAACCCGATCGGCATGCACCTGGCGATCGAGCTGTCTGAGGGAGCAGCCAGCACCAGCTGGACCGCCGGCCGCGATTTTGTCGGGTGGGAGGAAAAGGTCCATGGAGGGATCCTCGCCACGCTGCTGGACGAGGTGATGGCCTGGGCGCCGTCCAGCCACGACTCGTGGGCGGTGACCGCCGAGATCCGGATCCGCTACCGGTCGGCGGCCAGCCCGAGCGAGACGCTGAACGCGCGCGGCTGGGTCACCTCGCGGCGGCGGCGCATCTACGAGGTGAGTGGCGAAATACGTGGCGAGGACGGCCGCCTGGTGGCCGAGGGCGAGGGTCGCTTCCTGGGAGCAAGCCCGACCGAGAAGGCCGAGCTCAAGGCGCGCTACGGCCTCCCCGCCGAGGTGACGACCGCCGGAGCGCAGCGCGAGTGATGGACACGACACACGCGACAGTAACGAGGTAGGCGCACACACCGATGGAGACCGAACGACCCGGGGCAGTTCGCAGGGTACCGATCGAGGACGAGATGCGCTCGGCGTACATCGACTACGCCATGAGCGTGATCGTCGCTCGAGCGCTGCCCGACGTGCGGGACGGCCTCAAGCCGGTCCATCGTCGGATCCTCTACACGATGCACGAGATGGGGCTGCGCTCCACCTCGGCCTACCGCAAGAGCGCCGGCGTGGTCGGAGAGGCCCTCGCCAAGTATCACCCCCACGGCGACGTGGCCCTCTACGACGCCCTGGTGCGGCTTGCGCAGAACTTCAGCCTGCGCTACCCCCTGGTCGACGGCCAGGGCAACTTCGGCTCGATCGACGGCGACCCGGCCGCTGCGTACCGCTACACCGAGGCGCGCCTGGCCGCCATCAGCGACGAGATGCTCGTCGAGATCGAGAAGGAGACGGTCGATTTCGTCGAAAACTTCGACGGGCGGCTGCGCGAGCCCACGGTCCTGCCGGCTCGACTGCCCAACCTGCTGATCAACGGAAGCTCCGGGATCGCCGTGGGAATGGCGACCAATATCCCGCCTCACAACCTGTCGGAGATCTGCGACGCGGTGATCGCGCTGATCGAGGACCCGCAGCTGACCGTGGACGCCCTGTGCGAGATCGTGCACGGGCCAGACTTTCCGACCGGCGGCACCATCTTCCGCTTCGAAGATCAGCGCAACTCGGTCACCGGCGAGAAGGAGCGGATCGACGTCATCCGCCACATGTACGCCACCGGGCGTGGCCGGGTCGTGATCCGCGGGCAGGTCTCCTTCGAGGAAAACGAGCGCGGGCGCGTATCTCGTGGTCATCACCGAGCTGCCCTACCAGGTGAATAAGACGACCCTCATCGAGAAGATGGCCGAGCTGGTGGGCTCAAAGAAGATGACGGCGGTAAGCGACATTCGCGACGAAAGCGACCGGACGGGTATGCGGATCGTGGTGGAGATCAAGCGCGACGGGTCACCGCACACCGTGGTCCAGCAGCTCTTCAAGCACACCGCGCTCCAGACCAGCTTCAGCGCCAACATGCTCGCGCTGGTCGACCAGCAGCCACAGACCCTTGGCCTCAAGCGAATGCTGGAGCACTACATCACCTATCGGCGTGAGGTGATTCGGCGGCGCACGGAGTTCGACCTCGCGCGCGCGCAGGAGCGCGCCCACATCCTCGAGGGGCTGAAGGTCGCGCTCGACAACCTCGATGAGGTCATCGCCACGATCAGGGCATCTGCCGACTCAGATGCCGCCCGTAGCGCGCTGGTGGCGCGCTTTGCCCTCACCGAAGTGCAGGCCAACGCCATCCTTGAGATGCAACTGCGCCGCCTGGCCGCGCTCGAGCGCAAGAAGATCGAGGACGAGTACGAGCAGGTGATCCGCCTGATCGCCGAGCTGGAGGATCTGCTGGCCAACCCACGCAAGATCCTGCAATCGATCATCGACGAGCTGACCGAGCTGAAGCGCAGGTACGGAGACGAGCGCAAGACGCGGATCGAGGCCGACTCCAACCGCGAGTTGACAGCAGAGGACCTGGTCGCCTCCGAGGATGTCGTGGTGACGCTGTCGCAGCGCAGCTACATCAAGCGTCAGCAGGTCGGCACCTTCCGCTCGCAGCGTCGCGGTGGCAAGGGCAAGCTGGCCATGATCACCCGCGAAGAGGATGCTGTGCGGCACCTACTGGTGGCCAATACCCACGACAACATCCTCTTCTTCACCAACCGCGGCCGGGTCTTCATCACCAAGGTCCACACGCTTCCCGAGGCGAGCCGCCAGGCGAAGGGAATCCCGATCATCAACCTGCCGGGCGTTCAAGTCGACCCCGGCGAGTACGTGAGCGCCATCATCACTCTGCCCCAGTTCGAGCCCGACCACTACATGGCCATGGCCACCCGAGGGGGGATGATCAAGAAGACCTCGCTCGCGGAATACGCCAAGATCCGCAACAACGGGCTGATTGCCATCAGCCTGATCGACGGTGACGAGCTGCGTTGGGTGGGCCTCACCGATGGGCAGGACGACATCATCCTGGCTACGCGCAAGGGCCAGGCCGCCCGCTTCCACGAGAACGAGGTTCGCCCGATGGGTCGCGACACGCGGGGCGTGACCGGGATTCGCCTGCGCCCCGGCGATGAGGTGATCGGCATGGAGGTGGTGCGGCCGGCGGCGGAGCTGCTGGTCGTCACGGAGCAGGGCTACGGGAAGCGCACGATGCTCGACGAGTTCCCCGTCAAGCATCGGGCAACCGGAGGGGTCATTGCCAACTCGCTCAACAGCGAGACCGGCGACGTGGCCGCTGTTCGCGTGGTCGGTAACGAAGACGAGGAGATGATGCTCATCACCGAGGACGGGACGATCCTCCGCACCGAGGTGAGCAGCGTCAACCGCTATCGGCGAGCGTCGCGCGGGGTGACCGTCATGAAGCCCGGCGCCGAAGATCGGATCGTGGCGATCACCGTCTTCGTCGACGACCGCCCACCCGAAGACCCGTCCGAGGCGACCGAGTGAGCGCAGAGACCGGCGACCGTCGTCGGCGCCATCGGTGAGGAGCCGGGCCGGCATACGGCGCGAGCCGGTAGAATCGGGCCAGCGAGATCTGCCGCAGGAGATCGACGTGTACGCCGACGAGTTCAGCATCTACGCCGGCAACGCCAACCGGCCGCTGGCACAGCAGATCACCCGCTACCTGCGCACTCACCTCGGCGAGGCCGAGGTCTTCAAGTTCGCCAACGACAATATCTTCGTCCGGGTCATGGAGAACGTGCGCGAGCAGGACGTTTTCCTGGTTCAGCCCACCTGCCGCCCGGTGAACGACTCGGTCATGGAGCTCCTGATCATGATCGACGCCTTCAAGCGCGCCAGCGCCGGTCGAATCACCGCGGTGATGCCGTATTACGCCTACGGGCGATCCGACAAGAAGGACCAGCCGCGGGTGCCGATCACCGCGCGCCTGATCGCCGACATGCTGACCGTGGCCGGGGCCGATCGGGTCCTCACCATGGACCTGCACCAGGGCCAGATCCAGGGCTTCTTCAGCATCCCCGTCGACGAGCTGACCGCAGTCAACATCCTGTCGCGCTACATCCGTGACAAGAACCTGCCCGACATCGTCGTGGTCAGCGAGCTTGGCTTCGCCAAGAAGGCGCGCAACTTCGCGGAGATCCTGCAGGCCCCGCTGGCGATCGTGGAGAAGCGTCGAGTCGGCAACGAGGACAAGACCGAGCTGATGAACATCATCGGTGAGGTGGCCGGCAAGACCGCGGTCATCATCGACGACGAGATCGACACCGCCGGATCGCTGATGGAGGCCGTCTCCGCCCTGGTGGCAGAGGGAGCGGTCGCCATCTACTCGTGCGCCACCCACGGCGTCTTCTCGGGCGCAGCGCTGGAACGCATCCATGCCAGCCCGATCACCGAGGTGATCGTCACCGACACGATCCCTCTCTCGCCGCAGGCCAACCACGATCGGATCACGGTTCTCTCGATCGCGCCGCTCTTCGGAGAGGCGATCAAACGGATCCACCGGGGTGAGAGCGTCGGAGCCCTCTTCTCTTCCGAAGTGCAGCTCGTCGAGGAGATGACCTTCTGGGGAAGCCGGGCCGAAGACGAGGAGATCGCGCCGGACCCGATCGAGGGCTAGCCTCGCGGTGCGGGAGGTGCTCACCGAAGACCCATCGGCAGGTCAATCGCTGCCGAGTACCTTGGCGGCTACGACGGGACTCGCTCACCGCCAGACGGTCGTCTCCGGGCGACATTCGGCAGCTGAACCGCGGTACGGTCCTCCTGCGGCGATACGGAAATGCCCGCCGTCCAGTCATCGCATCCGATTCATCCCCTGGATCGGCCAATCCGGGCTGAGCAGCCCATCGGGCTATACTCGCTCCCCCGATGATGAAGTTCCTATCCAAGCTGGTGGACACCAACGAGCGCGAGGTCCGCCGCTTTGAGCCGACGGTCGCGCGCATCAATGAGCTCGAGCCGGAGTACACCACCCTCTCCGACGAGGAGCTGCGCGCGAGGACTGAGCAGTTCCGCGAGCGCCTGCGCGAGGGCCTGGGCGACCTGCTGCTGCCGATCGACCTGAGACCGCGCCCCGCTGAAGAGGACGAGGACTCCGAGCTGGTGGTCCCCGATCCGACACGGATCCAGGAGGAGCGCAAGGAGCGCCGCAAGCGCGAACGAGCCGGGATCGACGCGGCCCTCGACGAGATCCTGCCGGAGGCCTTCGCCGCCGTGCGCGAGGCGATGCGCCGCGCCCTCGGCAAGCGCCACTACGACGTCCAGTTGCTGGGTGGCATGGTCCTGCACTCAGGCGCGATCGCCGAGATGAAGACGGGTGAGGGCAAGACCTTCGTTGCTCCGCTGGCCGCCTATCTGAACGGCCTCACCGGGCGAGGCGTGCACGTGGTGACCGTCAACGACTACCTTGCGAAGCGGGATGCGCAATGGATCGGACAGGTCTTCTGGCGCCTTGGGATGAGCGTCGGCTCGATCCAGCATGAGGCGGCCTACCTGGTCGACCCCGACTACCCCCAGACCGATGAGCACCTGCGCAACCTGCGCCCCGTGGCCCGTGGCGAGGCCTATGCCGCCGATGTCACCTACGGCACGAACAACGAGTTCGGGTTCGACTACCTGCGCGACAACCTGGTGGTCGACCTGGCGCAGCGCGTCCAGCGCAGTCACTTCTTCGCCATCGTCGACGAGGTCGACAACATCCTGATCGACGAGGCGCGTACGCCGCTGATCATCTCCGGCGCGGCGGAGGAATCGGCCGACAAGTACCTCCAGTTCGCGCGCCTCGTGCCGCGCCTGCGGGCCGAGGAGGACTACATCGTCGACGAGAAGTTCCGCCAGGTGGCCATCACGGAGGCCGGCACCTCCAAGATGGAGCGCTGGCTCGGGGTCGAGAACCTGTTCGATGACGATTTCAGCATGGCCCGCCACCTGGAACAGGCTCTCAAGGCCGAGGCCTTGTACAAGCGGGACCGGGACTACGTGATCAAGGACGACGAGGCGATCATCGTCGATGAATTCACCGGTCGCCTGATGCCGGGTCGGCGCTGGAGCGAGGGGCTGCACCAGGCGGTCGAGGCCAAGGAGGGCGTAAAGGTCCAGAACGAATCTCGCACCCTGGCCACCATCACGTTCCAGAACTACTTCCGCATGTACGACAAGCTGGCAGGCATGACCGGTACCGCCGAGACCGAGGCGGAGGAGTTCAGCAAGATCTACGAGCTCGAGGTGGTGGTCGTCCCGACCAACAAGCCGATGGTGCGCGATGACTTCGCAGACCTGGTCTACGCCGCCCAGAAGGGCAAGTGGGAGGCGGTGGTCGACGAGATCATCGAGGAGCACGAGCGCGGTCGGCCGGTCCTGGTCGGCACCATCAGCGTCGAGGTGAGCGAGATGCTCGGCGAGATGCTGAAGCGGCGCGGGATCAAGCACAACGTGCTCAACGCCAAGCTCCATGAGCGCGAGGCGGAGATCGTCGCGCAGGCCGGTCGCGGCGGGGCGGTGACGATCGCCACCAACATGGCGGGCCGTGGCACCGACATCCTGCTCGGCGGCAACCCCGAGATGCTGGCCGCCGACCTGCTCCATAAGCAGGGGCTCACCGTGCTCGAGGCAACGTCCGAGCAGTACGCCGCGGCGCTGGCCGAGGCGGATCGCGTGTGCGCCGAGGACCGCGACCGGGTGATCGCGGCTGGAGGCCTCCACATCGCCGGCACGGAGCGACACGAGGCGCGACGCATCGACAACCAGCTGCGTGGACGCGCCGGCCGGCAGGGCGACCCGGGGAGCAGCCGGTTCTACCTTTCGCTGGAGGACGACCTGATGCGTCGGTTCGCCAGTGACCGGGTCCAGTCGATCATGCGCACGCTCGGCTTCAAGGACGACACGGCCCTCGAGTCGCGGATGGTGAGCCGCACCATCGAGGGCGCGCAGACCCGGGTCGAGGGCTTCAACTTCGACACGCGCAAGCACGTCGTGCAGTACGACGACGTGATCAATCGTCAGCGCGAGACGATCTACCACGAGCGCGAACGGATCCTCCGTTCAGACGATCTCTCGGCGACGATCCTGGCCCTCCTCGAGGAGGAGATCCGCGGCCTGGCGGCGGAACAGACCGCCGGGGAGTTCGCGGCCGAGTGGAATCGCGAGGGGCTCAGGAACCGCCTGCTGGCGATGGTTCCGACGCTGCCCATCGATCGAGCTGGACCGAATCGACGAATTGACCGATGGCGAACAGATCGCCGCGGAGCTGATCGAGCTGGTGCATGCCGCCTACGAGGCCAAGCGCGCGGAGATCGGATCTGCGGGGGCCGGCGTCCTGGAGAGGCTTGTCCTGTTGCGCGTCATCGACTCGCTGTGGGTCGAGCATCTGACCGCCATCGACGACATGCGCCGCGGCATCGGCCTGCGGGCCTACAGCCAGCGCGACCCGCTCGACGAGTTCAAGCGCGAGGCCTATGGCATGTTCGATCGAGCTCAAGGCGACCATTCGCCACGACGTGACGCACACCATCTTCCGGGTGACGATCGCACGCGAGCCGGTCGCCGCGCGGCCGCGCAGGATGCTCGAGAGCCGCCCCGAGGTGGCCGCCGGGGTCGCAGGTGACGTTGCCTCCGCAACCGCCACGGCATTGGTCGGCGGCGGGCCGGCTCAGCCGGTCAAAGCCGGCCCGAAGGTCGGGCGCAACGATCCGTGCTGGTGCGGGTCGGGAAAGAAATACAAACGCTGCCATGGGGCCTGATTTCCATCCCTACCTATTGGCGAATCGCGACGGACCGACTACCATGGGCGTTCAGGATCGCGGGGCGCGGTGACCTCGCGGTTCTACGTGCAAGTGGAGGGCTTCGTGAAGCAGCTGACCGCTCCGAGTCGAGGTTCCGACCTCCTCACCGCCGCCCACCTCTTCCACCACCCCGCTTCCCATGGTCACCCGCTTCCGAGACCCGACCCTCCCTTACGAGGACCTCATCGTCTGCGAGCGCGACTGCATGCGCTGCAGCTACGCCATGACCCTCGATTGCGACGGCAACTGCGGCTCATGCCCGCGCCAGTCGTACTGCCCCTGCGTGAACCCGGCCAAGATCCGCAGCAAGAGCGTGCGCGTGGGCGAGATGGAACTCCCGATGGTGGCGACCCTTGGACGGAATTAAGGACGAGGCGTTGCGGCTGGCGCGCCTCGTGGCCGATACGGCGGTGCGCCTTTGACTTGCCCGCCAAGGAAGCCGAACTCACCGAGCTGACCGCCCGATCCGGCGACCCGGATCTCTGGGACGATCCTGTCGCAGCGCAGAAGTTGCTGCGCCGTGCCGATCAGCTTCGCGAGGAGGCCGCTGCCTGGCGAGCGTTCGAGTCCCGTGCGCGGGACCTGGCCGACGTCGCCGAGCTCGCCGCGGCCGAGCCGGACGGCGGCGCCGAACTGGCCGCCGACCTGGAACGCGACCTTGCCGCGCTGAAGTCCGATTGGACGGCGATGGAGGGACGACTCATGCTCTCCGATCCATACGACTCGCGGCCGGCGATCGTCTCGGTCCACGCCGGGGCCGGCGGCACGGAGAGCCAGGATTGGGCGGAGATGTTGTTGCGCATGTACCTTCGCTGGGCCGAACGGAATCGGTTCCGAACCGAGATCCTTGATCAGACCGAGGGTGAGGAGGCCGGATTGAAGAGCGTAACGGTGGCGATCGACGGCCGCTACGCCTATGGCCGCCTGAAGAGCGAGCGCGGGGTGCATCGGCTGGTGCGGATCAGCCCGTTCGACTCCCAGAAGCGTCGCCACACCAGCTTCGCGCTGGTCGAGGTGATGCCGGAGGTGCCCGAGGACGTGGCGGTGGAGATCGACGAGCGCGATCTGCGCGTCGACACCTATCGGGCCAGTGGCGCCGGCGGGCAGCACGTCAACAAGACCGACTCAGCGGTTCGCCTCACGCATCTGCCCACCGGCATCGTGGTGACCTGCCAGAACGAGCGCAGCCAGTCGCAGAACCGGGAACGGGCAATGGCCGTCCTGCGCGCAAAGCTGGTCGAGCTTGCCGAAGAGAAGCGGGAGGCGGAGTTGGCCCGCCTGCGTGGCCAGCACGTCGAGGCCGGCTGGGGGAACCAGATTCGCAGCTATGTGCTCCAGCCGTACACCATGGTCAAGGACCTGCGCACCGGCGTCGAGACCTCGGATCCCTTCGGCGTGCTCGATGGCGACCTCGACCCGTTCATCGACGGCTACCTGCGTTCGCGCATCGGCCAGGTGTCCCGGTCGTGACCGGCATCCTGGAACGGCGGGGTCGGACACCCACGGAGGAGGGTGTCCCGGTGATCAGCATGGTCGACGTCGGGATGACCTATCCGAACGGCAAGATGGCGCTGGTCGACCTGAATGTCAGCATCCCGTCGGGCGACTTCGTCTTCCTGGTCGGGCCGTCCGGCGCAGGCAAGAGCACCTTCATCCGGCTTCTCATCCGCGAGCAGCTGGCGACCGCCGGTCGCGTGATCGTGGCCGGGCATGACCTTGCGCGCATGCGGCGCAGCCAGGTGCCGGCCCTGCGCCGTCGGATCGGGATCGTCTTCCAGGACTTCCGCCTGCTGCCGGCCAAGACGGTCTCCGAGAACGTCGCGTTCGCGCTGGAGGTGACCGGCACGTCGCGCACCGAGATCCGCCGCCGCGTGCCGCAGCTGCTCAACCTGGTGGGCCTGCATGAGCACGACCACAACCTGCCGACCCAGCTGTCGGGAGGCGAACAGCAGCGCGTGGCGATCGCCCGGGCGCTGGTCCACGATCCGGCCATGCTGATCGCCGACGAGCCGACCGGCAACCTCGACCCGGTGACCAGCTGGGAGATCATCCAGCTGCTGATCCAGATCAATGCCATGGGCACCACGGTGCTGATGGCGACCCACAACCAGGAGATCGTGAACGCCATGCGGCGTCGTGTCCTGGCCCTGGAGCAGGGCACTCTGGTGCGTGACGAGTCGGGCGCTGCCTACGAGCGGGAGTACTAGGCCGATGCGATTCGTCCGATTCGTGGCCTTCGCAGTCGTGCGGGCCTGGCAGGGCTTCTGGCGCAACGCGATGATGAGCCTGGCCGCCACGGCGACCGTGGTCCTGATGCTGGTCCTGCTCTCCGGCCTCTTCATCGTGATCGCGGGGCTCAACAGCGGCCTGGAGTTCATCGAGAGCAAGGTGGGCGTCACCGCTCGGCTGCGCGACGGGCTGACCGACGCCCAGCTGCAGCCCCTCATCGCCGACGTTGGGGCGCTCCCCGGCGTGAGAGGGGTCAGCTACGTCAGCCCAGAGTTGGCGATGGAGCGCCTCAAGGAGGCGTACCGCGAGCAGGGAATGGAGCTCAACGTGGGCGGGGCGACCATCAAGCTGTATGCCAGCCTCGAGATCGCACTGACCGACCCGAACATGGGCGCGTCGGTCAGCAGTGCCCTCACGGAGCGGGACGAAGTGTCGCAGATCACCACCCGCCAGGTCGACCTCGATAAGCTGCTCGGCATCATCGGGGTGATCCGCACGGTGGGGATTGCCGCGCTCGTGCTGGTCGGGCTGACCGTGCTGTTCATGATCGTGAACATGATCCGCATCGCGGTATACAGCCGGTCCGGCGAGATCGAGATCATGCGCCTGGTGGGGGCGAGCGATTCATTTATCCGCTGGCCCTTCATCCTCGAGGGGATCCTGTGCGGACTGATCGGTTCGGTGATCACCATCGTGCTGGTAGCGGTCGTCTGGGAGCCGATTCAGCCGATCATGGTGACCGTCTTCCAGATGCCGACGGCTGTCAGCTCCCAGTTCCTGGCGGTCCTCTCCGCGGTCGTGCTGGGCGTTGGACTGACGGTTGGGGCGCTCGGTAGCTGGATCAGTGTGCGTTCCAACCTGTCGTCGGCGGCGTGACTACATCCTGCCCTCGATAAGGGAAACCTAATCGGCGCGCAACCGGGTCCGAGCGAGCCCGGTGCTACACTCCGCCCGCCTCATGACCGAGCCGACCCCACCGGACAGTCCCGTGCTGGCAGTGCCGCTGCCGACTGATCCACCGCAGCGCCCCGCTCCCGCTGGGCGCTCGCCGGTGACCTGGGTCGTGTCGCTTGTGCTGGCCGCCATGCTCGGCACGCTGCTCTTCGTGGCCGGCTATCTCGCCGCCGGAGGCTCAGAGGCGACCCGCGGCTGCACCGCCCCGGCCCCCGCCTTCGCCGCCCTATGCGAGGCGTACGACAAGCTGAAGACGCAGTACGTCGACAAGCTCGACGACACGCAGCTCGTCGACGGGGCGATCAAGGGGCTCTTCGAATACGGGGTCAAGGATCCGTTCAGCGGCTACATGACGCCCGAGCAGTACCAGCAGGCCCTGGGCTCCCTGTCGGGCAAGTTCAGTGGGATCGGGGCGGAGATGTCGGTCAAGAACGTCGAGACGCCGACCGACCTTGCTGCCTGCACCAAGCTCTCCGACACGTGTGTCCTGGTGGTCGTGGCGCCGCTGGCCGATTCGCCCGCCGAGAATGCCGGTCTGCTGGCCGGCGACATCATCACCGCGGTCGATGGCGTGTCTGTCAACGGCGCCACCATGCAGGACGAGGTCGGCAAGGTGCGCGGGGAGGCGGGGACCGTGGTAACGCTCACGGTCCGCCGCGGAACGCGGACCTTCAACCTGAAGATCACCCGCTCCGAGATCACCCAGAAGGAAGTGACCACCCGGATGCTGGACGGCAAGATCGGCTACATCGCCCTGCACGCCTTCAGCCCGGCCAGTGCTGACCAGTTCCATGACGGCCTGAAGCTGCTGCTCGATGACGGCGCGACGTCGATCGTATTCGACCTTCGCGACAATCCCGGGGGTTACATCGATGCGGCCAACCGGATCGCGTCGGAGTTCATCGGCTCAGGTCTGATCTTCAGCCAGGAGTCGTCCGGCGGCGAGGTCAAGCGCTGGGAGGCGGTCTCCGGGGGACTGACCACCGATCCGAAGCTGCGGCTGATGGTGCTTGTCAACAACGGGAGCGCCTCCGCCTCCGAGATCGTGAGCGCCGCGCTCCTGGAGCGCCACCGAGCGACCATCATCGGCCAGCACACCTACGGCAAGAACACGGTGCAGGTCTGGAGCGAACTGCAGAACAATGGTGGCGTGCGAGTCACCGTCTCGCGCTGGTTCACCCCCGATCATCACTCGGTCGCCCCCGACGGGGTGCAGCCGCAGATCGCCGTCGAGGTGCCTGATGGCACATCCCCCGAGCGGGATCTCTACCTGGAGCGGGCGGTGGCCGAGCTGAGCTCGTTGGCGGCCTTCGTGCCGGCACGCCTGCTGGCCGCCTGAGCCGATCTGCGCATTGCGCAGCGGACACGCGGCTGCTAGCATCCCGCCCAACGAAAGGAGGTGGTGTGCAGTGGATAGTCCCTGTCACGCCACCACCGAGGCGGTGAACTGACACCTCTTCGCGTGGTAGCGACGAGAGAGCCGGCCGAAGCGGCCGGCTCTTTCCTTTCCGGCCCTCAATCTTGTCTAGGATGGATCCTACGGTAGACCGATGCCTGACCAGACCGTCGCCGTCAATCGGCGTGCCCGCTACGAATACGCCATCGAGGAGACCCTCGAGGCGGGCATCGTGCTGACCGGGACCGAGATCAAGTCGATCCGCGCCGGACGAGCGAACCTGGCTGAGGCCTACGCGCGGGTGGAGCACGGCGAAGCGTGGCTGATCGGTGCGCACATCGCCCCGTACGAGCAGGGGAACCGCAACAATCACGAGCCAACCCGCGTCCGCAAGCTGCTCCTGCACCGCGATCAGATCGCCGAGCTGGCAGGCAAGTCCCAGGCCAAGGGGCTGACTCTGGTGCCGCTGAAGCTCTACATCCGCGACGGGATGGCCAAGCTCGAGCTCGGCGTCGCGCGCGGCAAGAAGACACACGATAAGCGGCGCACCATCGCCGAACGCGATGTCAGACGCGAGTTGGAGCGGACGGTCAAGGAGCGGATCAAGCTCTAGGCCTCGCTGCGGCGCGAGGTTCGCCATCTACTCACCAGGTGGGTGCCGTACGCGTTCCGCGGGCACTCGAGCGCCAGATCCGGGGCAGTTGCACGTTCTGGTGAGTATCTGGCGCTCAAAACGGGTTTCGTACTCGCCTCGTGAGTAGCTGGCGCTCAAAGCGGCCGAGTCGGTCTTGAAAACAGGCCGTGCTATGATCGAATCGTCAATCGGTCCGTGGGGATGTCAGGTTTCGACAGGGCTCAGGGACTGGGAACTGCAGGTCGAGGTCGCCCGCAGGCCTCGTTAAACCGCGGGCAAAGCCAGTAACTGGCACCAATAGTTACGCCCTCGCCGCCTAAATAGCGACGAGCGCCGACACGGTCTCCTCCCACCGGACCGTGAAGGCGTCATTTGGCGGGATGCGGTGTCGCCGACTCCGGTGAGTGGCGCCAAAGGGCCGAAAGGTCAACCGGATAGCGAGTGGAGCACCCCGCCGGTCGGGGGCCCGCAGGCGAAGCTCGAAGTAGGCCGGAAACACCTGTAGTACGTTCCCGGCGACTCGGTTCTGGACGGGGAGTTCGATTCTCCCCCATCTCCACCAGCACTCATCGGCGGCGGCTCCGCATCGGAGCCGCCGTTTCTCGTGTTCAGAGAGGCTGACTCCTGCCAGTCGGCACCTATGAAGGGCCGGACCCGTGTGCTAAGGTGCCGGCCAAGCGGCACGCCCATGGAGCACAACCCCTCGTCGCCGCGCTGACATTGGGAGGCGACGTATTTCATGGACTTCTCCAAGCTCAGCTCGAACGAGAAGATGGCGAGTATCGGCGCCGTGGTCGCCATCGTCGGAGGCCTGTTCGGCGGGATTGGCGGCGCCGGGCTCGGCTTGTTGGCCGCCATCCTCATGCTGGTCATCGTATTCCTGCCGCAGTTCTCCCCGACCACCACGCTTCCCGGCTCCAAAGGCAGCCTGATGCTGCTCGTTGGCGGCGGGGCAGGCATCGGGGCACTTCTCGCGCTTATCGCAATTCTCCCGTACCTCGGCATCCTCGGCGGCTACTTTCTCGGGCTCCTGGCGAGCATCGTTGGCGGCCTGATGATGGGCTGGGCGGGCTGGAGCGAATTCCAGGCCGAAGGCGGCAAGTTCCAGCTCGGCATGGCGAGCGGAACAGGGCCCACCACCTCCCCGCCCGCACCTCCCGCTGCGACTCCGCCGCCCGCACCGATGGCAGAGCCGATGGCACCACCGATGGCACCACCCATGGCTGAGCCGATGGCACCACCCATGGCTGAGCCGATGCACGACCCGATGACGGACCCGGCCGGCTCCGGCGAGGAGCACCAGGGCTAGGTCCCGCTCGGGGACCCTCAGCGGCGCGCCAGCCGCGCACGATGCAACTGGACGAGCAGGTCGATCGGATCGATCTGCTCGTTCTCTTTGACGGCAACCAGCCTGCTGGCCACGGTGTCACCGGGTAGGCCGTCGTCGACCGCATCGAGCGCCTCGCGCAACCGGGCCGCTGCCTGCGCGTCGGGCTCGGTCTCGGCGAGCCAGCGGATCAGCTCCGCAAGGTCAGCCTGGGTCGCTTCGTAGGCCACCGGAGGGTCGGCCAGCGCCTCAGAGAAGTAGGCGATCGCGGCGGCCACCAGGCCCTGCCGATCCGGCCTCGCGGCAAGGGGGTCCGATGGAACCGATCCGTCCGGGTCGCCGAAGACCAGGTCCCATCGGTCGGCCGAGCGGTACAACCCGACCCAGGCCCCGCCTGCCGTCAGCCGCCCGACGGCCAGGACGCTCTCCAGCTCGGCCATCGTCGTCGGGCTAGGCGTCGACCTTGGTGGCGGGGAGGACGACAATCCGGCGGTTCGGATCCACTCCAACGCTCTGGGTGCGGACCTTCGGGTTCTCGACCAGGGCCATGTGTACGATCCGCCGCTCGACCGCGGGCATCGGCTCGAGCTGGATGATCTTGCCGGTCTGGATGACCCGCTTGGCGGCCCGGTCGGCGACATCACGGAGCTGCTCTTCGCGACGACCGCGGTAGTTCTCCACGTCGACCGTGATGCGGGTGTACTCGCCTTCACGCTTGGCCACGATCAAGTTGACCAGGTGCTGCAGGCTAGCCAGCTTCTCGCCACGCCGGCCGATCAGGAGCCCCATGTCGGAGCCCTTGACGTTCAGACGGACCGATTCGCCGCCGGTCAGAATCTCGACCGTGCCGGGCAGGTCCATCAGCCGCAGCAACTCCTCGAGGACAGCCTGGGCCTCGTTGAGCGTGCCACGCTCCTTCTCGGTGAGCTCCTCGAGTGGCTTGCCGGGGATGAACGGGGCCGGTTCCCGTGGCGGACGGTCGTTACGTGGTTCCCGTGGCGGACGGTCGCCCCGGAACTCACCCGGGGGTCGATCGCCAGCGCCGCGCGCACCACGGTCCGAGCGGCCACGGCCGCCGCGCCCTCGTGCGCCGCGGTCCATGCCCTCGATCTGGGCCGCGCGGGCCAGTTCGACCATCTGGTCGGCTGCGTCGTCGTCCTCGATCGGCGCCAACGGCTCGGCGGGCATCGGCTCGGGCGTCACCGCGGGCATCGCGTCGGACATCGGTGCGCGAACCGTATCGGCGGCCGCTACCGCGGACTTCGAAGCCGCCAGGATGCGCGCCTCCTCTCCGCCCACGCCCAGAATGCCGCGGTTTCCTTGGGAGAGGATCTCGATATCCAGGTCGGACAGATCCGCGCCAAACTCCTTCATGGCGGAGCGGATCGCCTCCTCCACGTTCTTGCCGGTGAACTCTTGAAACGTCATCGCTTTCGGCCTCGTCGCTTCTTGTTCTGCGGGCGCTGCCCCTGGCGCGCAGCGCCGGGAGAGCCCGCGGGAGGTGGGGTGGAGGGCTGGCCGCTCTTCTTTGCCGCTTGCGGTGAGGCGACGGCTGCGTCGCCGCGTTTGGCTATGGCACCCAACTCGCCGTTCGCCGCGGGGGCGAAGCGAGGCTGCCAGCCAAAGAGCGGGAAGAGGTTTCCCCAGCCCATGATCCTGAACTGCTGCGCGATCAGGTACGCGGTGTAGACGACCCAGTAGAGGATCAGGCCGCTCGGGAAGAGGCCCCCCCACCAGATCGTCATGAGCGGGAAGAGGTAGGTCATGGTGTTGGTGGTGGAGGAGGTCGGGTCATCGCGGTTCGGCTTCGGACTCGTCATGCGCACCTGCACGAACTGCAGCAGCGCGGCGGCCACGGCCAGCGCCGAGAGGGCGAATCCGGGTCCCTGTCCCCGGAATGATCACCGAGAAGACGTGGTCGATATTCGCCAGGTCGAGGTTCAGCAGCCAGGGAACCTTGGTGGCGATCGGGTGGGCCAGCTGCAACGGATCGATGAGCTGGCAGTTGAGCGGCAGGAAGTGAACGAAGTCGCCGCTTGTGAATTGGGGAAGATTGCAGGGCCCGGAGATCGGGGCGGTGAAGTGGTTGCTGCCGAGGTCGGTTATCCCCGGCAGGGCGGCCTTCAGCGCCGTGAATGCCTCGCTGGTGGCGACCTTCGCGTCCAGGGTCACCGAGTTCGACGCCCGGATGAGCGCCTGGTAGAGCGCCAGCAGGAGCGGCAGCTGCAGCACCACCGGGAGGCAGCCCGCCGCGGGGTTGACCCCGTGCTCTCGGTAGAGCGCCTGGGTCTCCTCGGCGATCTTCTGCCGGTTGCCCTTGTGCTTGCGATTCACCTCGCGGATCAGCGGAGCCATCCGCTGCATCTCTTTCTGGGACTTGATCTGACGAACGAAGAGCGGTGCCAGCAGGGTCCGGATGACGACCGTGAAAATGATGATCGCCAGGGCGAAGTCGCTGAAGATGAGCTGGTAGAGGCCCACCAGCAGGTTGAACAGCGGCAGGAAGAAGACGTCCCAGGGCGGCGTGAAGTGCTCGATCCCGAGGAAGCCTGCGCCGATGGGGAGAGTCAAGGTGTGATGCTCTAGCGGACCGGGTCGTAGCCGCCCGGGTGGAGCGGATGACAGCGAGCGATGCGTCGGACTCCCATCCAGGAGCCCTTCGGCAGTCCATAGCGCTCGATGGCCGCATAGGTGTACTGCGAGCAGCTCGGGGTGTAACGGCAGGTCGGCGGCATCCAGCCGGTGAGTCGCTGGTAGGCGGTGATCATTCCGAGCCCGATTGTTCCTCATCCACCGATCCCCGATCGCTCCAGGAGCGATCGCAATGCTTCGCGAAGCTCTCCGTGGCTCGCCGTCGCCGCGTCCGATCGCGCGATCAACAGCAGGTCCCAACCCGATCCCATCGCGCCGAGCCGCTCGCGGACCAGTGCGCGCAGCCGACGCCGTACCCGGTTTCGCTGGACCGAGCCTCCGAGCGTGCGCGAGGTGCTCAGCCCGATCCGCGTCTCCGACCGATCCGTCCGCAACGACCGCAGGACGAGGAGCCGATCCGAACGCGCCGTCCCTCGACGAGCGAGGGCGTCGAAGTCCGCCTTGCGCCGAATCATCGGAAGCGGCGGCATCACTGCGCCTCGTCTAGTCAGACGCTGAGCTTCTCGCGCCCCTTCGCTCGGCGTCGGGCAAGCACTCGACGACCGCCCTTCGAAGCCATGCGGGCGCGGAAGCCGTGTTCCCGCTTCCGGGCGCGCTTCTTGGGCTGGTAGGTCCTCTTCATCGGTGCGTGCCTGTCCTCGTTCAGCGGCGGCGAAGCGGGTCCGCAAACACACGAAGGGCTGGCGTTGTTCGCCAGCCTCACGCGATAGCCGAACTTGCGCGGCTCGTCTCGCTCTGCCCGCGGATTCTACCGACGCGCCGATGGGGGTGTCAAACCTCCGTCCGGTCAGCGCCGCTTCGTGTTGACGGCAACGGATCCCTCGGACGACGACATGACGCTTGCTGCCAGAACCCCGCAACCATTGACTCCCGAGAGGATCGAGCTTGATGCTCCAGCGACTGTGAAACGCGCCGGGAAGCTCGTGGCGATCGCCGGATTGATGCCGCTCGTGCTGATCGGCTGTAGCGCGGGCACCGCCGCTCGACCGTCGTCGTCTTCACCGGTCGGATCGGCGCCAGGTTCAGCGTCAGCCTCGCCGACCGCGACGCCGCGGAGCCTCACCCTCGAGATCCATCCGCTCGAGGCCCACACGCTCACAGCACGGTGGTGGTTGACTTCGAGGGCGATGGCTACACGATGACGGTGACCGTGCTCGGGCTGCCACCAAACTCACGGCACCGGCTGAACATGCACGGCGGCAGCTGCGCCCACTCCGTTCGGTCACATTGCCTGCGCGGACCTGACAAACTAGAACCGATCCGCGGCGTTGGCCATTGCCGGCCCGGAAAGGGTGCTGCTACACTACCGCGACCCCCGAGGAACGGCCCACCACAGTCGGGTCTCGTGCGCCCGAGGGAGACCTCGACACCCCGCGAATCCTGGCACTAGATCGGTTGGGAGACGGCTATTGATGGATGCGAAGCAGGTCTGGCGTGCCGTCCTCGGCGAGCTGCAGGTCAGCCTCTCGCCTGCCAACTTCGAGACCTGGCTCAAGGACACGTCGCTCGTCGAGATCGACGAGAACCGCTATCGCATCGCCGCGCCGAACGGGTTCGCCCGCGACTGGCTCGACAACCGATATCGGACCCTGGTCAGCCAGACCCTGGCCCGCGTGGTCGGCGGATCGGTCCAGGTTGAATTCGTGGTCGCCGATGCCCCCGGTCCGGTCCCCGCGCAGGTCGACGAGGAATCGCTGACCCTGCCGCCCGCCTCCGCCGGCGGCAATACCGTCAACCTGAACAGCTCGGTACACCTTCAACAACTTCATCGTGGGGAGCGCCAACCGCTTGGCCCATGCGGCGGCCTTGTCGGTCGCCGAGCGCCCCGGGCATGCGTATAACCCGCTCTTCCTGTACGGCGGGGTGGGGCTCGGTAAGACGCACCTGATGCATGCCATCGGCAATGCCGTCTCCGTCAAGTTCCCGCGCAAGCGGATCCTGTATGCCACGAGTGAGAAGTTCACGAATGACTTCATCAACGCGATCCGTGAGCAGCGCATGGAGGACTTCCGCAATCGCTATCGGCGGATCGACGTGCTGCTGATCGACGACATCCAGTTCATCGCCGAGCGGGAGCGGACACAGGAGGAGTTCTTCCACACCTTCAATGCCATCCACGAGGCGGGCAAGCAGGTGGTGCTCTCATCGGATCGGCCCCCGAAGGCGATCACCACCCTCGAGGAGCGCCTGCGCTCCCGCTTCGAGTGGGGTCTCATCGCCGACCTCACCCCGCCCGACCTGGAGACCCGCATCGCGATCCTGCGCAGCAAGGCCGAGGATCAGCTGAACCTGATCCCGGCCGAGGTGATCGAGTTCATCGCGCGCAAGGTGGTGAGCAACGTCCGCGAGCTGGAGGGGGCCCTTAATCGCGTGGTCGCCTACGCCAGCATGTCGCGGGATGCCGATCAACAACGAGCTGGCGAGCGCGGTCCTCTCCAACGTCATGTACAACCCCAAGAAGCGCTCGATCACCCCACAGCGGATCGTACGGGCGGTCGCCGACTACTACGGCGTCAACCTCGACCAGCTGCGCTCAAGCAAGCGCGACAGGGCGATCGTGGTGCCGCGCCAGATCGCGATGTACCTGATTCGCGAGGAGACCGACTCTCGTTGCTGCGCATCGGCGCCGAGCTCGGCGGGCGCGACCACTCGACCGTGCTGCACGCCTACGACAAGATCGCTCGGGAGCTCCAGGAGAACGACGAGATGCGCCGCGAGGTCAGCGCGGTGCGGGAGATGATCTACTCCGAATATCACGGCCCGCTCGTGGAAAAGCCGGCCGATCCGGTGGATATCCGGCGGCGTTTGTGGACAACTCGGGCGAGGGCTACCTGATCGGATTGGTGCCGAAATCCACCGTCAACAGCGCCAGTCGCCCCAGTCGTGAACCAGAACCGCAGGATTACCCACACCGGGAAGAGCCTTTTCCGCAGGTCAGTCGAGCACGAGTCGAGCACGGGTCTCCACACCGTCCACACCCCTACTAGGGACGGCTACGTAACAGGTATTCTTCGGGAGTTACTCCGTGAGTGACGCAGGTCGCGGCACGGAGGTGAGTGAGGTCTGAATGAACGTCTCAGTGATGCAGGAGAACCTGGCGCGCGGGCTCGGCATCGTTGGCCGCGCGGTGAGTGCGCGAGCGACCCTGCCGGTGCTGGCAAATGTTCTGCTCCGAACAGAGAATGCCGGGCTGAAACTGACCGCCACGAACCTGGAGATCGGCATCAACTGCTGGGTCCCCGGCAAGGTCACCGACGAGGGGGAGATCACCGTGCCGGCCAGGCTGCTGGCCGATCTGGTCTCGTCGCTGCCCAACCAGCGCATCGACCTGCTCTACTCGGCCAAAGACCGCACCCTGAAGGTGAATTGCGGCGGGAGCAAGAGCTCGATCAAAGGGATCGAGGCTGACGAATTCCCGGTGGTGGCCGCCATCGGGGACACGCCTGCCACCAGCGCAGACTCACGGGCATTGCGCGACGCGCTCGGGGAGGTCGTCTTTGCCGCCGCCAGCGACGAGAGCCGACCGATCCTGACCGGCGTGCTGACCCGCCTGGCGGGCGACACGATGACCCTGGCCGCAGCCGACAACTACCGGATCGCCGTACGTAGCCTGACGCTGGCCAAGCCGGTCAGTCCCGAGATGACGATCGTGGTGCCGGCCCGCTCCTACGCTGAGCTGATGCGCATCCTGCCGGACGCGGAGGCGTCGATCGAGATCACGGTCACTCCCAACAAGAGCCAGGTGCTCTTCCACGTCGAAGGGATCGACCTCGTCAGCCGTCTGATCGAGGGCCAGTTCCCCAACTACGAGCCGATCATCCCCACCGAGCACACCAGCCGAGCCGTGATCGACCGCGAGGCGTTCCTGGCGGGCGCGCGACGGGCCAGTATCTTCGCGCGAGACAGCGCCAATATCGTGAAGGTCGAACTCGGTGGGGAGGCCGGAGAGGGGATTTCGATCACCGCCCACGCGGCCGATGTGGGCGATGCCGCCGACGCCCTGGAGGCGACACTCGAAGGGCAGGCCACCACCATCGCCTTCAATGCGCGCTACCTGATCGACGTCCTCTCCAACCTCGGCGCCGATGAAGCTGCCCTCGAGCTGTCCGGGCCACTCGCCCCGGGCGTCATTCGCGGCGTCGGCAAGGACGACTACGTTCACGTCATCATGCCGGTTCGCACGGCGTCCTAGGCACGCAGCCAGCCATGCGGGCGCGGCCAGCCCACGGGCCTGGCTAACGGTGCACCGATGCGGTTGACCCGGCTGCTGCTGGAGGACTTCCGCAGTTACGCCTCGGCCGAGCTGCGCCCCGAGCCCGGCCTCACGGTGATCAGCGGCCCCAATGGTGCCGGCAAGACGAACCTGCTGGAGGCGGTCTTCGTGGCCATTGCCGGGAGATCGCATCGGGCCGCCACCGACACCGAGCTGGTCCGCCACGGGCGCCCGTTCGCCAGGATCCGCCTTGACCTGGTCAACCCGGCCTCGGACGAGACCGCCCGTATCGAGGTCGCGATCCCCGGACAGGACGCGCCGCCGCAGATGCGCAAGCGGGTGGCCGTCAACGGCCTTGCCCGGCGCTCCAGCACCGTGTCGGAGACCGCTCGCGCGGTCCTCTTCCGTCCCGAGGAGATGCTGCTGCTGGTCGGGTCGCCCTCGGAGAGCGTCGGCGCTTCCTGGACGCCATCCTGGCCCAGGGCGAGCCGGCGGGCGGCCCGAGACCTGGCCGAGCTGAGCCGTATCCTGGCGCAGCGCAATGCGCTGCTACGGGCCATTCGCCGCGAGGAGGCGACCGCGGATGGTCTCGCCTTCTGGGACGAGCAGCTGGCGGAGGTGGGTGCGCGGGTGATGCTGGCCCGCTGGCTGCTGGTCGCTGAACTCGATCGCCGCATTCCTCCGCTGCACGACGCGGTGGCCCCACCCGAGGAGGTTGGTGACCGGGTTCGGCTCGCGTACGTCGACACCCTCAAGGAGGCTTGGCCGGAGCGCCCGGAGCCGCTTGACGATGATCCGTCGCAGCCTGATCCCGGGCTGCTGGCCGACGCCTTCCGTCGCCGAATCGCCGACCTGCGCCAGAAGGAGCTGTGGAACGGAGTCACCCTGGTCGGTCCGCAGCGCGACGACCTGCGGGTCGAGCTCGGCGGGCGCGAGGTGGCGACCCACGCCAGCCGAGGACAGCAGCGCACTATCATCCTGGCCATGAAGCTGGCCGAGACCGATCTGCTGGCCGCCGGAGATGCCCCGGCACCGATCGTCCTGCTCGACGATGTCTTCAGCGAGCTCGATGCTGATCGGTCCGAGCGCACCCTGGGGCTGCTCCTCGAGCGGGGACAGGTGCTGGTCACCACCGCCGACCTGTCAACCATCCCGGCCAGCGGCCGCAGCGTCACCGCCTGGCAGGTTGGCGAGGGGCGCCTGACCCACGCGCCGCGCGTGGCATGAGCTCCAGCGAGGAAGCCGGGGCCGCCGTACAGCGAGCGCTGCTCGCCTGCGTGGGGCCCGGCGCGGCCGAGCAGATCGCCCTGGCGCAGGCGCGACTGGCCTGGCAGGAGGCGGTCGCTGCGGCGGGTCTCGACCGGGGAGGCATGAGCTCGCGCCTGGTCCGCATTGCCAACGGGACGGGCTTCGTGGAGGCCTCCGAAGCGATCCTGGCGCAGGAGCTGACGCTACGCGCGGATGCGTTCGTGCACGTCGTCAATGCAAGGATGAGCGGGCGACCGGGGGCGACCATGGTCATCGGGCGGCTGGCCGTTTCGGTTGGCCGATCAGGCGGTGGCGCGACCCTATAATCGATCCCGTCCCTCCTCGCACCTGGGTGCCACCCGGACCCCGATGAGCCACCGCCTCAGCACCCGGATCGGTCTGCCAGCACCGGAGGAGTCGACGCGCGCCGCCCACGACGTGATCCGCTTCCACGAGCCGACCATGGGCTCAGAGACGCGCACCAAGGGAAGCCTCTTCCTGCTGGCCCAGGTGACCGGCGACGACCCTGCCCTGGGCCGCGCAGCCCGCGATGCGCTGGAGGCGGTTGAGCGCGACTACTACTACGACCTGTCGAGCGGTACGCTCGGTGCGCTGACCAAGGCGCTGGCGGGAGCGAACCGCCGCCTGTATCACCAGCGCAACCGGCTCGGCATCCCGCGGCGGGGCGGGGTGAGCGTCATCGGGCTGGCTGGTGCGCGGCAGCGAGGGCCACGTCGCCAAGCTCGGTCCCGCCTCTGCCGTGATCTGCCGAGGCGGGCGGATGTACGAGCTGCCTCCCCCGCCCGCCGCGCGCGAGGAGGATCCGCGGATGCGCGAGCGTCGCGTGGCGGAAACGCTCGGGGAGGCGCTCGAGATCCAGCCCTACACCTGGCAGGGTGAGCTCGCCGCGGAGGATCGGATCGCCCTTGTCTCGCGCAACCTTGCCCAGCTTGCCGGGACCGCCGAGCTCCAGCAGGCCCTCACCAGTCTGCGTCCAGCGGCCGCCGTGGAGCACCTCCAGCAACTCTTCCGGATCCGCGGGGGGGTCGGCTCAGACAGCGTGCTGGCAGTGGAGATGGTCGAGCTGGGCGCGACCGAGATCCTCCGTCCGCTTGAGCCGGTGCGACCCGCTGAGCCTCTGGCCGGACTCCCCGACCAGAGCCCGGTGCCGTTGGCCGATGCCATCGGCCGCGCCGCGCACCGCTCCGGCGACGCCCTCGACGCGGTGCAGGCGGCGGCCGGCCGCGCGATCCTCTACGGACTCAACATACTTCTCGCCTTCGTCCCGCGGCGCCGACCGCGGTATCCGAGCACCATCCTGCAGACCGAGGTGCAGGAGGAGGGCCGCCGCCGCCGCCGCGGCCTGCTCTGGATGGCCGTCGTGGCGGCGATGCTGGCGGTGGGCGCGACGGTGGCCAGTCTGCCCAACGCTCGCCCGACCGACGCGATCCCAAGGGCCGCGATCTCCCGTGCGGCGATCCGCGAGGCCCAGGATCTGCTGGCTCAGGTCAACGAGCGTGTCGACGGCCGCGACCTGATCGATC
>CAVVPF010000008.1:0-7314 GCA_963750025.1 uncultured Chloroflexia bacterium | reverse complement strand
CAAAAATACGCCGTAACTGTTACGGGCATCGGCATTTTCCGGTTGTTCGCTGATGGCATGCCGGAAATGCTGCTCGGCCTTGTCGTCCCTCTTCAAGCGGATCTGCAACAGGCCCATGATGTGATTCGCCTGCGAGTCATCCGCGTTGATCTCCAGCGCACGTTCCAGCTCCTGCTGGGCAATATCCAGCTGATTCCGGGCAAGGTAAGAGGCACCCAGCTGGGTATGCGTTTCGACGCGCTTGCTGAGTTTCTCAGCCTGCTCTTCACGTTCTGCCTGGGAGGCGCAACCGCCGATCAACAGGCAGGCAAGAACCAAAAATACCGCGTGGCGCATCATGCTGGCAGAATTCTCCGGCTTAGCCGTTGCGAGCGCGGCGTAAGATCCTGGATACGGCCGGCGAGCTGGCCGCAGGCGGCATCGATGTCGTCGCCGCGGGTCTTGCGCGTCATGGTCGTGAGGTTGGCATTCATCAACACATCGCGGAAACGGTCGATCGTGGCCGGGTCGGAACGCTCGAAACGCCCCTGCGGGAACGGGTTATACGGAATCAGGTTCACCTTGGCCGGCACCCCGTCCAGAATCTTTACGAGTTCATCCGGCGGCATCGGCGCGCAGGCTGCGCACCATGGCGGCCCGCGGATCGTCCGGGGCGAGCTGAAGGAAGCGGTCGAACTGCCGAATCGCCTCGGCCGTGTCGTTGTCCGTGCGCAGCGCGATGAGGCCGCGAAAGAAGGGGATGTCCGGCTCATTGGCCGCGATCCCCGCGTACGAATCGGTGGCGGCCCGCGCGTCGGCCCAGTCGCCGGCGGTGATGTACGCGGTTACCAGGCGCCGATAGGCAGACCGATTTCCTGGCTCCAGCGAGATGAGGACCTGCAGCGCCACGGCTGCGCGGCGAAGCTCCTCGGCTAAGCTGCCGGCGAGGTAGGCGTCTGCCAGGTCGGAGAGCACGGTCGTGCTGCGGGGATCGGCCGCCAGCTCGCCCAGCAGACGCTGGATATCAGCCAGCCGGGCGGCTTCCTGTGTCTGGGCATCGGCCAGTGCCTGGTCGACGACCGTGCGCTCGCCCAGGCCGATGGGGTCCGGCAGCGCAAACCCCACGATCAGCGCCACGCCCAGCACGCTGGCCAGCCAGGCGGCGGCGCGCCTGCCGCCGGCCTTGGGGAGCGGCTCGGGGCCACCGGCGCCGGCCGCCTCCAGCTCCGCCAGCGTCGACGCGGCGCGGTCCTCGGCCTCGTCCCGCTGGCGCGCGTAGCTCACATCGTCGAGCGAGCCGGCGCGGCGATCCGCCTCGACGTCGTGCAGCGTCTCGAGCGCGACGCGATGCCGCAGCTCGGGTCCCTCGGTGTCCACCCGGTGCGGGAGCTGCGGGGTGCCGCGACGCAGCGGCCAGCCGATGGCCATGGCCGTCGCACCGGCCAGGATCAGCAGCAGCGCCCACTGGCCGAGGTCAGACATCGAGCTCCTCCATCTCCTCGCGGACCCGGCGCCGGAGTGAGTCGGTGGTGCCCGATTCAGCGGTTTCGGGTGCAATCGCCCGCCGCCCGCGGAGCAGCCAGCCTGCCAGCGCCAGGGCCCCGACCGCGAACACCAGGACCGGCAACCACCACGCGATCGCCGCGGTCGGCGCCAGCAGAATCCACTCCCCATAGCGGTCGACGAAGTGGCGGCGGACCTGGTCCGGCGTCTGCCCGGCGGCCAGCAGCTCGACGATCTCGCCGCGGATGGCATTGGCCGCCGCGGTATGCGACTCCGCCACCGAGAGCGACTGGCAATCAGGGCAGCGCAGCTCGGCGGCGAGGTGGCGCGCCTGCTCGGCGGGCGTAAGCGGCTCGGCAGGCCGCAGCAGCCCCACGACGACCAGCCCGCCCAGCGCCAGCAGCGCAGCGAGTGCCAGCGGCAGCGCCCAGCGCCTCACGGCGTGATCCCCAGGGCGGTCAGCTCCTCGGCCACGATCGCCGTGGTGAGCGGGCCGACGTGGCGGGCCACCACGATCCCCCGCGCATCGACGAAGAAGGTCTCCGGCGGGCCGGTCACCCCGTAGTCGATCGAGATGCGGCCATCGGCATTGAGCACGTTCGGCCAGCTGACCTGGCCATACCGCGCCAGGAAGCCGCGCGCGCCGTCGGGCGTGTCATTGACGAGCACCCCGACCAGCTGCACCTCGCCGGCATGGCGCGCCGCCAGGTCGAGCAGGACCGGGTGCTCCTCGACGCACGAAGGGATGCAGTAGCTGGCCCAGAAGTTGACGATCGCCGGCTTGCCGGCGAGATCGGCTGACGAGAACTGATCGCCCTCCAGGGTGGTCCCGGCGAAGGCGGGCAGCGGCTTGCCGACCAGCGGCGACGGGATCAGCCGCGGGTCGCGCCCCAGGCCGGTGAAGAGCAGCCAGCCGAGGGGCAGCACCACCAGCGGCACCAGCAGCCATCGAAGCCAGGTGAGATGCACCGGTCAGGCCTCAGCCGGCGCCAGCGCCGGCCGGCGGCGCCGATCGGGCCAGATGGCGAAGATCGCACCGGCCGTCACGATGCCGCCGCCGAGCCAGATCCAGACGACCAGCGGGTTGACGAAGACGCGCAGGGTGATCGACCCGGTCGCGCGGTCGTACGCGAGCAGGGTGACGTACAGGTCCTCGCCGACTCCAGTCATCACCGCGGGCGTGGCGATCGCCGTGCTGGAGCTCGGGTAGTCGCGCAGGGCGGTGGCCAACTGGCCGGATTGACGCCCGGCCACCGTCAGCTCGGCCCGCGTCTCGACCACCCGGGCGTCGGACGCGAGGCGCTCGGTGACCAACTGGTTGTAGGTGAGCGTGTAACCGCCCAGCTCGGACCTGTCCGCCCGGCACCAGGGCAGCGGTGGTTTCGATCCCGAGCGTCGCCGAGACGGCGATCGAGACGGCCATCACGCAGATCCCCGCGTGCACCAGGTAGCCACCGTATCGGCGTCGATTGCGCGTGGCCAGGTGCCAGACCGCCACAGGCCCGGCCTCGCCGCGGGATCTGCCCCGCACGCGCGCGCCGCGCACCACCTCCTCGCCCATCACCACCAGCACGAAAGCGGCCAGTCCCAGCGTGCCGATGGGCGCGGCGTCACGCAGGCCGAGCGCCAGGGCAGCCACGGTCGCCGCAACTCCCGCCAGGATCGGCAGGGCGAAGCGCTCCCGGATGGTGGCCCAGCTGGCCCCTCCCCACGGGAGCGCGGGGCCGACCCCGGTCAGGAACAAGAGCGCCACGAAGATCGGCGCGTTGACCCGGTTGAACCACGGCGTGCCGACGCTGGCCCGCGCCCCGCTGGTCGCCTCCACGATGAGCGGGTAGAGGGTGCCGAAGAGCACCGCGAAGGTGATCGTCAGGAAGAGCAGGTTGTTGGCCAGGAAGGCCGTCTCACGGCTGACCACCGCCCCGGGCGGGCGCGTGTCGCGCAGCTCGGGGAGTCGCCAGACGAGAAGCCCCAGCGCCCCGGCCAGGGTCAGCAGGATGGCCCCGGCGAACCACGGCCCGATCGCCGAGGCGGTGAACGAGTGCACGCTGACCACCACCCCGGAGCGCGTCAGGAAGGTGCCCACCAGGGTCAGCACGAAGGTGGCGATCACCAGGGCGTGGGTCCAGGTGCGCAGGGTGCCGCGCCGCTCGGCGACCATGCTGGAGTGGATGAACGCGGTCGCCGTGAGCCACGGCAGGAGGGCCGCGTTCTCGACCGGGTCCCAGGCCCAGTAGCCGCCCCAGCCGAGCACCTCGTAGCTCCACCAGGCGCCGGCCACGATCCCCGCGGTGAGGAAAATCCACGGCACCAGCGTCCAGCGACGGACGACCGCCAGCCACTCCTCGTCGGTGCGCCGCGCGATGAGCGCCGCAACCCCGAAGGCGAACGGCACCGCCAGCCCGGTATAGCCCAGGTACAGGAGGGGCGGGTGCAGCCCCATGAACGGGTTGTTCTGGAGGAGCGCATTCGGCCCGTTCCCTTCCGCCGCAACAGGGGTCACCCGCAAGAACGGGTCACCCGGCCAGGTCATCACCGCGAAGAAGAAGGCGGTGCCCAGCGCCAGCGTCGGCCCCCACCCAGGGCATCAGCAGCGGCAGTCTGTCCCGGTAGCGGTGCAGCAACAGCGCCGCCCAGCCGCTGGCCAGCAGGGTCCAGAAGAGGATCGATCCCTCCAGGGCGGCCCACAGCGAGATGATCGAGTAGAAGAGCGGCGTGGTGGTGGCGTTGTTGCGGACCACGTAGTTGACGCTGAAGTCGTGCGTCAGCAGCGAGATGACCATGGCCACCGATGCCAGGCCGGCAAGCGCGAACGCGGCCAGCATCGCCCGTCGAGCCGAGGCGAAGACCGCCCGGTCGCCGCGTCGGCCGGCAACGATGAAGGCCCCGGCGGCATACAGGGTTGCCAACAGGCCGATCACCACCGCCAGGTGCCCGAGGGTCGGGATCATGTGCCGGGGTCGATGACCTGCGAAGGGAGGGCGCCGCCGGTCGGCGCCACGTACTTCTCGTCGTGCTTGACGATCACCTGGCTCGCCTCGAAGACGCCGTCGGCGCGCAGCTCGCCCTCCACCACCGCACCGATCCCCTCCCGGAACGAACGGGTGGGAGCGACCGTGCTATGCACGGTGATCTCCTTCTTGCCATCGGTCAGCACGAAGGTCAGGTCGGTGGCTGGCCCGCTGATGCTGCCGACCTTGACCAGGCCGCCTAGCCGTTCAGTCTTGCCCACTTCGGCCGGGCCGCGCGCCAACAGCTCGGTGGGGGTCAGGTAGTAGACCAGCGCGTTGCCGATCCCGCTGAAGGCCAGGTAGGCGACCACGACGGCCACCACCGCCACGCCGAGGACGAGGATGCCCCAGCGGCGCCGCGCGTCGGGACCGGCGGGAGGACGGGGCGCGCCAGGGTCATGCGGTCGATCGGGCGTCGGGGCGCCTCGAGCGGCGCGGCGTATGCGCAGGAGTCTCGCGCGCAGCCCGCAGGCGAGCGCCAGGCTGATGGCGTACAGCGCCGCACCACCAAGGATCACCCCGTAGCCGGCGATCACGAAGCCAACCTCGGTCACGCCTGGGTCTCCTCGGCGCGCGTGTTGATGGCGGCACGTCGCGCCGCGCTGATCCTGCCCAGCCGGCCGTGCTCCTCGATCTGCCACTCGATGCGCGCCAGCTGGTAGCGGCGGATCATCAGGTAGCACCACACGATGGTGAAGGCGCCCAGCATCCCCATCAGGGCCGCCACGAACTGCAGCGGTGCGCTCGGGTTGAGCAGCTTGCTCGGGTCGCCGATCGTCGGGCCCTGGTGCAGGCCGCGCCACCAGATGACGCTGAAGTGGATGATCGGGATATCGAGCGCGGCGATGATGCCGACCACCGCAGCGCGCGTGGCTCGGCGCGCGGGGTCATCGGTCATTCGGCGAAGCAGCAGGTAGCCGACCCCGAGCGCCAGCAGCAGGGCTGTGGTGGCCAGGCGAGGGTCCTCCCACTGCCAGTAGACGCCCCACACCGGGCGGCCCCACATCATGCCGCCCCAGATGGCAAAGGCAGTGAACAGCACCCCGACCTCGGCGGCGGCATGGGCGATCGCGTCGAGCCGCAGGTCGCGACGCCACAGGTAGCCGATGCCGGCCAGCGCGGTGACCCCGAACGACAGCTACACCGAGCCAGGCCGATGCGACGTGCGGGTACATGATCCGCTGGGCATCTCCCTGGTTCAGGTCGGCGGGCACCACGAAGAGCCCGAAGATGGCCGCAGCGATGACGGCCAGCAGACCGACGATCCCCAGGATGCGCGTCTTCATCAATCCTCCAGCAGGAAGCCGTAGGTCCCCGCCCCGGCGACCAGCATGACGATATCGAAGCCGGCGAGGAGCTGCAGCCACGCGCCCAGCTCACCGAACGGATCGCCGGTCAGCGCGGCCGTGGTGGCCTTGACCGCGGCCAGCAGCAGGGGCGCCACGATCGGCAGCATGAGCAGCGGCAGCATCACCTCGCGGGCCCGCATGCGCACCGTCAACCCGGCATAGGCCGTCCCGACCGCCGCGAAGCCGATCGCCCCCAGCGCCACGGGTGACCAGCGGCAGCCAGGCCGCCCCGATCGGGATGGCGTACAGGATCGCCACCACTGGCAGCAACACTGCCCCAAGGGCCAGCATGGCGATCGCGCCGGCCAGCGCCTTGCCCGCGTAGATCGCGCGGCGGTCAACCGGATAGAGGGCCAGCTGCTCCATGGCTCCGTCCTCGACCTCGACCTGGTGGAGACGCGCCACGGTCAGCAGGCCGCCGAAGACGATCGCCAGCCACAGCAGGCCGGGCGCAGCCTCCGTCAACCGCCTCGAGTCGGGGCCCAGCGCGAAACCGAAGAGAAGCAGCACCAGCGCGGCGAAGAAGAGGGTCGAGCCGCTGGCCTGCCGTCCGCGCAGCTCGGAGAGGGCGTCCTTGCGGGCGATCGCCAGCGCAATCGTGGCGCCCCGTGCCAGCGCGCTCGATCGGTCGCATTCCGGCTGGAAGGGCGGCGCCGGCCGCGTCGGCCAGACCAGGCCGGCCTGCACCCCGCTGCCGGTCACCTCGGCCACCAGGCCGCCATCGAGCCGCAACGTTGCGTCCGCCAGCCGCGCCACCCGTTCGGATTGGTGGGAGGCGACGACCACGGTGATACCGACCTCGTGCCAGCGGCCGAGCAGCCGGTCGACCAGCGCCATCCCATCGCCATCCAGCGCCGCATGCGGCTCGTCGAGAAGCACGAGCGAAGGGCGGCCACAGCATCGGGCCAGGGCCAGACGCTTGCGCATGCCGGCCGAGAAGTCGCGCACCCGGTCGGCGGCACCGCGCTCAGGCCCACCTCGTCAAGGGCGTCGCGTACAACAGCGACTCCCTCGGTCGCTCCCCAGCCGAGCATCGTGGCGGCGAAGCGCAGGTTCTCCGCGAGCCGTCAGGTCGTCGTAGAGGCCGGTCGCATGAGACAGGTACGCCACTCGCTTGCGCACGATCCCGGGCGGCGTAGCGGTCCAGCCGTCGATGTGCAGCGCCCCGTACGAAGGACGGATGGCCGTGGCCAGCATCCGCAGCAGGGTCGTCTTGCCGGCCCCGTTCGGGCCGAGCAGCGCGACCTCCGGCCCACCTCGACCCGTCAGCGAGACGCCGGCCAGCGCCGGGCTGCCGTCCGAACAGGCGGGCGAGGTCGACGGCGCGACCGCCGGCGGCGGGTTCTCTTGCGCCCCGGCGAGCCGGGGCGCGACGTAGATGGTGGTCTGCGGCATGCTCGAGCGCGGGGGCGGATGAAGGTGGAGGCTGAGTGTGCGGCGCGTACGCGGGCGCGTCAAATCCTCAGAGGGTG
>CAVVPF010000007.1:0-160371 GCA_963750025.1 uncultured Chloroflexia bacterium | reverse complement strand
GATCGTCAATCGCCGGGGTGCTTTTGGGTTAGGAGGTCGAGGCGCGCACAACTGTGGCCAAGGGCCGGTAGTGGCCGAGATGAGCCAGATCCAACTGTGCAAGAGTTGTCTCGACGCCGTAGTACCGCCAGTCCTGGCTGAGGTCCTTCAGAGCGAGGTAGTGCTCGATGAACTCGTCGTCGACCTCATGCACCAGAAGCTGCCAGCGCTCCTCATGGCTCGATGGTTCAGCGGTGCCGCTCTGTCTGAGTAGAGCGTCGACGAGGTGCACGGCGGAGTAAAAGAGAGCCGTCCCTGCCCAATAATGAGCCGGCTGTCTGGCGCCGCGCAGATCCTTAAACGCCTGCTCGTTGTCAGCCGCAAGCTCGAGGTGCCGCTTCAACGAAACATTGCGCCGGCGTCCAGACGCCATGGACTACCCCCCGGTTACGGCCGCGATCTCAGATTTGGTCCTCTGTCGCGAAATGGAAGTCCACCGGCAAGAGCGATTCGGTTGTGATCCGCCGCACGATCGGGGCGGCATCCTTGTATCCGCTCTCGCGGTCCTTCACCACGAAGGTGAAGTCAACAGGAAAGCCACGGCTCCGATGCAGGATCTTGACGATGGAGGTCCCCTTCGCCAGCTGCTCAGCGAGATCGGCAAGGTACGCGGGATCCGCCCGTCGCGCGACCTGAAGGGTCGAGCCGGGCGCGATCTCCGACGAGGTCTTCCAGGTGGGCTTACCGATGGTCGTCTTCAGCTTCAGAATGAGTGTGGAGACCATGATCGCTACTCCTTGAGCCCGAGATCGTTGTACATCTTGGGGGGCAACTTGATCGGCCCGATGGTCGACTGATAGCCATCCACCTGGCGCTGAAGCAACCTCGCGAAGATCAATGCGTGCTGCGGCGACATGCGTACACGGCCCAACAGCTCGGCTGGCGTCTTCGGGTCAGCGTCACGTTTGACATAGAACTCTACCGTGAAGTCCCATGCGGCACTGTTGATCTGGACGCCGTTGACGTAGACGTCGAACGGCGATGCTGGCTCGTGGTCCATCGCTCAGAACCCCCCGCGCTGCTGACGTGGTTGGGCCTACAGTAACCCTGCTCGCTCGTGGATGATAGCGGGGTAGATCGTACTACCACCGCCTTGCGCGCAACCTTGCCATCGCCGCGGATCTGCGATCTACACCGCTAGAACGCAGATGGCCGCTCGAGCTCTCGCGCCCGTCAATGTCGCCCGCCGTAGGACGCGCAAGCCCGCCCGCGAGCCCGTGGGACGGCCCTACAGGCTCCCCAGCGTAGGACGCGGCGATCAGGACGTGCACACGATGACGCGCGCCCGGGCAGCCATCTCCGCCTTTGACATGGGGCTCGTCGTGCCGAGCACGAAGTACGCGAGGTCGAGGGCATCGGCCAACGCGGTCTGCTGCTCAAGCGTACCGCCGCGGCAAGCCTTGCGACGGTCGATGCGGTCCACGATCGCGTCGGCGGTCTCCACCATGGCCTCTGCCAGATCCTCGGTGATCAGCGGCGGCGGGATGAGCTTGAAGTGCAGGCTCCCGATCATCGCCATCTCGTTCTCTTGTGCTGTGGGGCGAGGCCGGCAGGCGGGGGGACGACCCACCGGCCCCATGCGTTCAGGCCGGGACTGGCTCCAGGGCCGGCAGGAGCGGCGGCGTATCGCGCCTCAGCGCCTCCAGGACGCCTTCGGCCAGCAGGCGCCGCCTGTGGAGGCTCGGGAGCCGCATGAGCGGCCCACGGACTCGACTGGCCAGCTCCTCCGCCCGGTCGATCAGCGCCGCCACGGCTTGCGGATCAGGCATCGGCGGCCACCGCTCTCGGCACCCGATGCCATTCGACCTTGATCGGGGTCTTCTCCCACTCCGCGGCGATGGCGGCGTCGAGCAGGGCCGCTACCTCGGGCAGGACCCGCGCGATGGCGCGGTCGCACAGCTGGTCCCAGCGACGATCGTTGTCGCCGAGCGCCAAGTGCAGCACCTCCGGGCAGGACCCGCCCACCGGGCGTGCTGGCCGAGCCGAAGACGGAGCGCTCACGCCGGACGCTCCACCTGCCGCTACCGGTCACGGCGGCCCTGCGACGCCTAGAGCGCCAGCAGGCGACGGCCCGCGAGCGTTCGAGGCGCTGGGACGTGCGCGGCTTCGTGTTCGCGAACCGGACGGGCGGCCCGCTCGAATCGCGCAACGTGACGCGGCAGCTCCAGACAATCCTGGCCACGGCCGAACTCCCCCGCCAGCGGTTCCACGATCTACGGCACGCCTTCGCCACTCTGCAACTCGAGGCTGGCGCCGAGCTGTTCGAAGTTTCTCGGGCGCTCGGCCACGCCGACTTGTCCACCACGGCCAACGTGTACGCGCACTACACCGACGCAATGGCGACCAGGACTGCCGAACGGATGTCCGGAATCTTGGGGGTACGGCCGACGGTTAGGGGTACGAACGGGGGTACGGGGCAAACGATGGCCCTTCCGGGATCGCCTCGGAGGGGCCATTTCGTGCTCAGAAGTATGGTCGGGGCGAAAGGATTCGAACCTTCGACCTCCTGAACCCCATTCAGGTGCGCTACCAGACTGCGCTACGCCCCGACCGAGCAGCCGCAAGTCTACGACACGCGGGCCATCCGACCTTCGCCGGGGGGTCCCAACGGCCCTTTCCTTGTATCGGCCGAACAGCTAACGTCGAGTCCGATGGAGAGGGTGACGACACGGTCGGCCGCGCCCCCGGCGCTCGAGGCGCCGCGAGGCCCAGTCGTCGTACGCCGCCGCGGTCCGGAGCTGATCGCTCACCCGCTGCTCAACAAGGGCACGGCCTTCTCAGACGAGGAGCGTGACCAGTTCGGTCTGCGCGGCCTGCTGCCGGCGCGCGTCTCGACAATCGAGGAGCAGCTGGCTCTTGAGCTCGAGCACGTGCGCCGCAAGTCGGACGACCTCGAGCGCTACATCGGCTTGGCGGCCCTCCAGGATCGCAACGAGACGCTCTTCTATCGGCTCCTGCTCGATAACCTCGAGGAATTCCTGCCGATCGTCTACACGCCGACGGTCGGTCGTGCCTGCCAGGAGTTCAGCCACATCTTTCGGCGGCCCCGTGGGGTATGGATCACGCCGGCCGACGTTGGTCGGATCGACGCCATCCTCCGCTCGGCGACCGATCGCGACGTGCGCCTGATCGTGGTCACCGACAACGAGCGCATCCTGGGACTCGGCGACCAGGGAGCCGGCGGCATGGCGATCCCGGTCGGCAAGCTGGCGCTCTATACCGCGGCCGCCGGCATCTACCCCGCCCAGACGCTCCCCGTCTCACTCGACGTCGGGACCGATCGCGAGGAGCTGCTGGCCGATCCGCTCTACCTGGGCTACCGCGAGCGGCGCCTGCGCGGCGAGGCGTACGACGACGTGGTCGAGGCTTTCGTCGATGCCGTGGGGCGCGTCTTCCCGCGAGCGCTGGTGCAGTGGGAGGACTTCAAGCAGCACAACGCACTGCGCGTGCTGGAGCGCTATCGCCACCGGCTGCCGACCTTCAACGATGACGTGCAGGGAACCGGCGCGGTCGTGCTCGCTGGGCTGCTGGCAGCGCGAGCGTCAAGGGGCGGCCTGTCCGGCGAACGGGTCATGTTCCTTGGTGCCGGGGCGGCCGCGCTCGGCATCGCACGGCTCTTCCTGCGGGAGCTCGCCGACGAGGGGGTCGACCCAGCGGCCGCCGCCGAGGCGATCGCACTGCTCGACAGTCACGGTCTGGTCGAGACCTCGCGTCCGGACCTCGCCGACGATCAACGCCCGTGCGCTATGGACGCTGCTCGGGCGGTCGCGCTGGGACTCGACGACGAGGCGCGGCGCGACCCCGTGGCGGTGGCGGCGGCGTTCCGGCCCACCATCCTGATCGGTACCACGGGCTCGCGCGGCGCCTTCTCCGAGGCGCTCGTGCGCGAGGTGGCCCGCCACGACCGAGAGCCGATCTTCCTCCCCCTCTCGAACCCGGGCGATCGGGCGGAGGCGCGGCCGGACGAAATCCTTGCCTGGACCGAGGGCCGCGCCCTCGTTGCCGCCGGCAGCCCCTTCAACGACGTCGATGGCCCGGCCGGCCGAAAGACGATCGGGCAGGCGAACAACGTCTTCATCTTCCCCGGAGTGGGCCTCGGAGCGATCGTCGCGGAGGCGCGCGAACTGACCGACGATGCCTTCCTGATCGCCGCTCGCGAGCTGGCCGGTCTGCTGGCGCCGGAACGGCTCGCCACGGGCGCCCTCTATCCGCCGATCGCCGAGTTACGGACATGCGCCCGCGCCATCGCCATCGCACTGGTGCGCCATGCGCAGGAGAGCGGGTACGGGCGACAGTACCGCGACGAGGAGATCGAGCCGGCGGTCGACCGCGCCATGTGGTGGCCCGCCTACCTCCCGCTCGAGCCGGGCTGAGCCTCAGGCGCTCGACATCAGTCCGAGCGGCTCAGCTCGTCCTGCGGCGCACGTGCCATCAGCTCCGCCACCGCCTGCATCGGCGGACGCCCGCCGTGCACCACCGCGTCGACCTGCTCAGCGATCGGTAGCTGCACGCCGTGCTTGGCAGCCAGCTCCAGGGCGCCGCGCACGGTGAAGACTCCCTCCGCCACGCCATTCAGTTGTGCGGAGGCATCGGTCCAGGAGAGGCCGGAGGCCATCAGTTCGCCGGCCCGGCGATTGCGCGACAGCGGGCTCATGCAGGTCGCGATCAGGTCGCCGACTCCGGCCAGCCCGGCGAAGGTGAGTGGATGGGCGCCCGCCGCCACGCCCAGCCGGGTCATCTCGGCCAGCCCGCGGGTAATGATCCCCGCCTTGGCGCTGTCTCCCAGGCCGAGCCCATCCACGAAGCCCGCCGCCAGCGCCACGACGTTCTTGAGCGCGCCGCTCAGCTCGACACCGACCACGTCGGGATTGGTGTAGACCCGGAAGCGATCCGACGCGAAGAGCGCCGCCATCTCTGCGGCCACTACGCCGTCACGGGCAGCGATGACGGTGCCGGCGGGAAGGCCGGCCGCGATCTCCCTGGCCAGGTTCGGGCCGGAGAGGACCGCCACCTGTCTGCCGGGTAGCTCTTGATCGATCACCTCGCTCATGCGCAGGTGCGTCCCCTCCTCGATCCCCTTCACCACGCTCAGCAGGGTCGCCTCTGGGTACAGGTGCGGGCGCAGACGGGCCAGTGTCGCGCGCAGATGAGCGGACGGCACGGCCAGCACGAAGAGCCGATGCGGCTCGGCCAGGTAGGCGTCATCGGTGGCCACCCGGATGTTCGGCGGAAACGCTGACCCCGGGCAGGTAACGACTGTTCTGACGCGAGGCGGCCAGCTCCGAGTTGACCGCCGCACGGTGCGCCCAGATGGTGACCGGGCGCTCGGCCGCCGCCAGCTTGACGGCCAGCGTGGTGCCCCACGCTCCGGCCCCGATCACCCCGATCTGGTCGGTCATGCCCAGCAGCTACTCGACCTCGATCGTTTCGCGTTCTGGCTGCGCCGCCGTCGCCGGCTTGTCGCCCATCTTGCCGATCCAGTGGTCGAGGTAGCTGCGGGCGGCCAGCAGCTGCTCTCGGCCGGCGGCCTTCATGTGGCGACGCGTCTCCTCCGGGAGGACGTTGTGCATCACCGCCCAGAAGGCGGTCTCCATGCTCTCGCGGCTGTCACCGCGGCGCGTGCGGCGCTCGAGCTCCTCGATGCGCGCCTCAAGATCAACGGTGGTCTTCTCGTCCATGTGCCTTACCTCCAGTCGTGGTCCGCGGCGGAGCCGCAAACCGAATCCTCAGGACCTGGTCATCAAATCTGGCGCCACGCGTCGGTGCGTCGACCAGCACGCGCGGCAGCACCACGTTGCGCCGCCAGCTGCCGACTTCGATGATCACCTCGTCGGCATGACGGGTCAGCGAGATCTCCTCCTTCATGGCGAACGGCAGCTCCACCGACAGGATGAATTCCTCACCGTCCCGCACCACCGAGTAGGGTCGCCCGCGGTAGAAGTGTACCGTCGGGTCGGTATCGCCATACAGGGCCGCCCCTAACTGGCTGAGCATCGCCACGCCGACCACCTCGCGGTCGAAGAAGGGTGCCTGCAGCACCGGAATGGGCGCGAATGACTGCTCGACCATCGGACCGTAACGCTGCTGCGCCTCGTACCAGCCGCGGAAATAGGGACCCACCTCGTCGGGCAGGACCCGGTTGGCGACGACCAGATCGGTCGGATAGCCATACAGGTGGAAGTAGGTGAACGAGCGCTCCGCCTCCTTGATCACCACCTGCTCCAGGGTGAGCACCACGCGGACCGAGCTCCGATCGGGATCGGTCAGCAGGTCATGCATGTGCTCCAGCTTGCGGAACAGCTCCTCACCGGCGTTGAAGACGTCGTCGCCGGGCATCGGCATCCCCACGAACCGCTGGATCAACGGGCCTGTCAGCTTGCTGATGCGCCGCCCGATCGGCTCGATCTTCTCCATCCACCATTTGCCTGCCTCAGGAAGCGAGAGCAGGCGCAGCGTCTCGCCGGTCGGCGCCGCGTCGACCACGATCACGTCGTAGTTACCCGAGTCATGGTGCTCGGCGATCCACAGCAGGCTGCCGACCTCGTCCATGCCCGGCAGCACCGTCATCTCCTCGGCCAGCACCTCGTCCAGGCCGCGCCAGCGCAGCACGCTGCTGGCGTATTGCTGGATCTGCCCCCAGTAGCGCGCCACGTTGAAGAAGGCGTCCGATTCCTGGCCGTACAGGTTCGGCGCGATCTCGATCGGCTCGGGCCCCAGCTCGACCCCGAAGACGTCGCCAAGGCTGTGCGCAATGTCGGTCGACAGCACGATCGTCCGATAGCCACGCGCAGCGCAGACCAGCGCCGTGGCCGCCGCCACGCTGGTCTTGCCGACCCCACCCTTGCCGGTGTACACGAGGATCCGCGGCAACGCCTTGGCGTTGCCGTTCTGTCCGGTCATGTGGGGCACGATAGCAGCCGTCGGCAGCAAGGCTCGGTACGCGCGTTAGCGGCGGGAGCGGGACGCACGCGATGCACGGCGCGGTCGGGAGGGGCGCCGAGCGGACTCCTCGGACACCCGCGCCCGGAAGATGAGCTTGAGCGGTGTCCCCAGGAAGCCGTATTCGGCCCTGATCCGGTTCTCCAGGTAGCGCCGGTAGCTGAAGTGGATCAGCTCAGGGTCGTTGACGAAGATCACAAAGGTCGGGGGCGCCACCGCGACCTGGGTGGCATACAGCACCTTCGGCAGCCGATTGCGCACATGCGCCGGCGGGTGTTCGCGCACCGCATCGCTGACGAGCCGATTGAGCTCACCGGTTGAGACGCGCCGATAGCGTTCCTCGGCGACTCGGCGCGCCTCGTGCAGAATGCGATCGACGCGCTGCCCGGTCTGCGCCGAGGCGAAGACGATGTCGGCCCAGGCCAGGTAGGGCGCCTCGCGGCGCAGCTTGTGGAGCCACTCGTCGGCGGTGTGGCCATCCTTCTCGAGGGCGTCCCACTTGTTGATGACGAGGACGATCCCCTTGAACGCCTCCAGCACGTGGCCGACCACGTGGGCGTCCTGCGCGGTGTAGCCCTCGACGGCATCGGTCATCACCACCGCCACGTCGGCCCGTTCGATCGCCTTCATCGCCCGCAGCACGCTGTAGCGCTCGATCCCTCGGTCGATCGAGCCGCGCCGTCGGATGCCGGCAGTGTCGATCAGGATCATTGGCTCGCCGTCGACCATGACCGCCGAGTCGACCGGGTCGCGCGTGGTGCCGGGCAGCTTCGAGACGATCATCCGGTCTTCGCCGAGCACGCGGTTGACGAAGGTGCTCTTCCCCGTGTTGGGCCGCCCAACGACGGCCACCCGGGGCGGCCCCATCTCCGTCTCGGCCAGCTCCGCAAGGTCGCCTTCGCCGAGATCCCGATCGTCATAGACCGATGCCTCCGGCTCTGCCTCGTCCGGCTGCGCGGGCGGCAACATGTCGACCAGCAAGTCCGCCAGGTCGCCGGTGCTCCGGCCATGCTGGGCGCTGACGGTGATCGTCGGCTCGAAGCCGAGGGCGTAGAACTCGGCCCCCTCGTGCTCGCGACGAGGGTTGTCGGCCTTGTTGATGACCAGGATGGTCGGCTTGCCGGCCCGGCGCAGACGGTCGGCCACCTCGTGGTCGAGCGGGGCGATGCCGACCGCGGCGTCGACCACGAACATGACCAGGTCCGCCTCCTCGATCGCCACGCGAGCCTGGTCCTGGACGCGCGACTCGAGATCGCTCCCCGGCTCCAGCTCAAGGCCGCCTGTGTCGACCAGCGTGAAGCGCCGACCGTTCCACTCGCCGGTGCCGTAGACGCGGTCGCGGGTGGTGCCCGGGATGTCCTCGACGATCGCCACGCGCTGACCGACCAGGCGGTTGAAGAGGGTCGACTTGCCGACGTTTGGGCGGCCGACGATGGCGACGACGGGCAGGGAGGGCATGACTCCGAGTGTAGCCTTCAGCGGGCTCGGGTCCCGGGCGACGTCGGCGCGATGGGTATCGGGATCCTGTCGACTCGCGGGCGACTGGCCGCTATTTCTCTGCTGCGGGGGCTTATGGCAAGCGAGTGAGCTGATCCGCGGCCCGCAGGAGCGTTCTTCTCACAGGTTGAGAGGCAGGCTGTCGCGGAGGTCGCTGACGACCGCGCCTTCGGCATAAGCCTCCGAGCGTGAGAATTATCGGTCGGCGGGCACCGGCGGGCACCGGCGGGCACCGGTGGGCTCGGGTCCCGGCTAGTATCGGCCCGATGCGCATCGGGATCGTGTCCACCCGCCTGGCCGGGGTCGACGGCGTCACCTTCGAGACCTCCAAGTGGGAGATGGCGCTCGAGCGCATGGGCCACGAGATCCGCCTGTGCGCCGGCGAGGTGGACGCCCTGCGCGCCAGCGCACGCCTGGTGCCGCCGATGCACTTCTCCTGGCCGCCCGCCGCCCGCGTCACCGCCGCCGCCTTCGACCCGGACAGCGACGCGGTGGCCGTCCGGGCGGAGATCGAGCGACTGGCCGACCTGCTGATTCCCGTGCTGGACAGCTGGATCGAGTCGCAGCACCTCGAGCAGCTCATCGTCGAGAACGCGTGGGCCATCCCGATGCACATTCCGCTCGGCCTGGCGCTGCGACGGATCGTCGAGCGGCGCGGGATCCCGGCCATCGGCCACCACCACGACTACTGGTGGGAGCGGGAGCGGTTCAAGGACTGCGTGGTGCCGGAGCTCCTGGACGAGGCTTTTCCGCCGGATCTGCCCAACGTCCGCCACGTGAGCATCAACAGCCTGGCGGCAGCCCAGCTGCGCGTGCGCCGCGGTCTGGACTCGATGGTCGTGCCCAACGTCTTCGACTTCGAGCGGCCGCGGCCACGCCCCCATCCGGCCATGCGGCGCCGGATGCGCGCCGAGCTGGGCATGGGCGACCGCGGCCTACTGGTCGTCCAGCCGACGCGGGTGGTGCCACGCAAGGGCATCGAGCTGGCGATCGAGCTGGTGGGGCGGCTGCGAGATCCCGACGCGGTCCTGCTCATCACCAGCCCGGCCGGCGACGAGGGCCTGGACTACCTGGTGGAGCTCGAGCGCCAGGCGGAGTACGCGGGGGTGCGGCTCCGCTACGCCGCCGATCGCTTCGAGCCGGACCTGGAGGGCAAGCGCCTCGGCCCGGCGCACACCCTTCATGACGCCTACCTGGCCGCGGACCTGGTCACCTACCCCAGCCTGTACGAGGGCTATGGCAACGCGCTGATTGAGGCCATCTTCTACGGCAGGCCGGTGGTGGTGAACCGATACCCGGTGTTCGTGGCGGACATCGCAACGCTTGGCCTGGAGTTCATCGAGATCGACGGGCGCATCACCGACGAGACGGTCGCGGCGGTCCGCGCGGTACTGGCCAGCCCGCAGCGCCAGGCGCGGATTGCGCGTCGCAACTACGACATCGCCCGGCGGCGCCTCTCCTACAAGGTCCTGCGGCGCCGGCTGCGGCGACTGATTGAGCCGAACGGCCAGGCGCAGTGACTGAGTGGCGCGACGCCACCGGCCCATCGCCGTCATGGCGCTATTTCTCAGCCGTGGGGGCTTATGGCAGGCGGGTCAGCACTTCCGCGGCCCGCCAGAGCGTATTTCTCACTGGCCGAGAGCCAGTCTATCGGAGAGGCCCCCGGCCGCAGCTCTTTGTCCGTAAGCCTCCGAGGCTGAGAATTGCGGATCGGCAGGCATCGGCAGGCATCGGCAGGCATCGGCAGGCATCGGCAGGCATCGGCAGGCATCGGCAGGCATCGGCAGGCATCGGCAGGCATCGGCAGGCATCGGCAGGCATCGGCAGGCATCGGCAGGCTTACACGAGCCTGCCATCCGGTACGGCGCCTAGCCGACCAGCGCGTAGATTCGCTCGCGTACCGCCTCGAGGTCGACCTCGGGTGTCGAGGTGCCGCCGGTGATCCCGATCCGGGCCTTGCCGGCCAGCCAGCCGCGGTAGTCGGCCTCCAGCTCGTCAGCATCGGCGATGTGGATCGTTTCGGAGCAGACATCGGCGCACTTCACGGCCAGCTCCTTGGTGTTGGAGCTGTTCTTGCCGCCGACCACGATCACGGCGTCAACGCTCGCGGCCAGCTCGACCGAATCGGCCTGCCGGGTGAGGGTCACCGGGCAGACCGTGTTGACCACGCGGAGGTCGTGGCAGCGGCGCAGGCAGAAGGCGGCGAACTCCTCCAGTTTGTAGGGCAGGATGGTCGACTGCGAGAGGACGCCGATCTTCTTGGTGTGCGGAACGCGATCCCAGGTGGATCGGTCCATGTCGTCGACCACCACGTGCCTGTCGCCCGCATATGAGCGCACACCCTTGACCTCGGGATGGTCCTCGTGACCGATGATGCACACCGTATAGCCTGCCTCGGACAACTCCCTGGCGGCCTTCTGCGACTGGAGGACCCAGGTGCAGGTGGCGTCGATGACCTCCAGGTGGGGCTTGCCGCGCACTTTCTCCAGGTCGGTCGCCGGCACCCCGTGGGCGCGGATCACCAGGGTGCCGCCCTCGATCTGGTCGGCCAGGTCTGCGGTCTTGATGCCGCGGTCGGACAGGTCGGCCTTGATCCCGGGGTTGTGAACGAGCTGCCCGAGGGTGGTGACCTCCTTGCCCTCGTCGCGCGCGTGCTTGGCCTTGTCGATCGCCAGGCGCACGCCGTAACAGAAGCCGGCGCGCTCGGCGATGCGGACCTCGGGACGTGCTCGCGTGACGGTGGTCATGGGTCCGATTCTATCGGTGCGGACCGATATCGGCCCCGTTGGCCCTCCGGCAGCAGGGCTGCGATCTCGCGCATGATCCGCTCGGTGCCGCGTTCGAGGTCCATGCGGTCGAGGCGTCCATCCGGCTGCGCCGGAAGCGAGAACGGCTCACCGATGCGGATATCCACCCTCGATCGATGCGGCCAGCGGCTGTGTCCGGGGAAGATCCGTCCGCTGCCGCTGATGCCGACCGGCACGAGCGGCACGCCGCTGCGCATGGCCAGCAGGGCGACCCCGGACTTCGCCTCGCGCAGTTGCCCGTCGCGCGAGCGCGTTCCTTCCGGAAAGATGCCGATCGGCCGACCGGCGGCCAGATGGGAGAGCGCGATCCGCTGGGCGGTCCGATCACCCTCGCCGCGCCGCACAAAGAAGACCCCCGACGAACGGGCCAGCCAGCCGACCAACGGCCAGCGTCGAATCTCCTCCTTGGCCAGAAAGTAGATCACTCGCCCAGTGGCGTGCCCGACCGCCGCCCCAATAAAGGGCGGGTCGAGATTCGAGCAGTGATTGCCGACCAGGATGTACGGCCCGCTGCGCGGCGCGTGCTCGATCCCCTCCACCTGCCCGCCGCCCAGCAGCCACTTCAGCCAGTTGGTCATGATCGCGCCGGGATGGAAGAACCAGGTGGTCATCGCGGGCCGGACAGCACGGCGACGATGGCGCTGACGCAGGCGGCGACATCCAACTCGCCGGTGTCGAGCACCAGGGCGCCGCTCGCCTTGCGCAGCGGGGCCACCGGGCGTTGGGTGTCGGCCGCGTCGCGTTCGAGGATCTCGGCCAGGTAGCGGTCGCCGCGCTCGGGGCGTCCCATCTCGGCTGCCCGCCGCGCGGCGCGCACAACGGCAGAGGCGGTCAGGAAGACCTTCAGCATGGCGTCGGGCACAACCACCGTACCGATATCACGGCCGACCATCACCGTGTCGCGCCGTCGCGCCGCGGCACGTTGCACGGTCAGCATGGCCGCACGCACGGCGGCATGCCGGCTGACTCGCGAGACCGCCCGGTCGATGCGCGGCGTGCGAGCCTGGGCTGTCACGTCGTCGCGGTCGAGCAGGACCGTTTCGCGACGGTCGGCCTGGTCGCGGCGGGGCTTCCGCACCTCGATCCGCACGGCGCGCGCCAGGCGCGTCAACCCGGCCTCGTCATCAGGGTCGATGCCGCGTTCCAGCGCGGCCAGGGTGAGCGCCCGGTACATCAGCCCGGTGTCGACGAAGGTCGCGCCGATGCGCTGCGCCAGGGCGTGGCCGATGGTGCTCTTGCCAGAGCCCGATGGTCCGTCGATGGCGACCGTCAACGGCGCGCGTCGGGCGGCAGGCGCGGCAACCCGCGGCCGCCTCCCGGCCAACGCCTCCACTTCCTCGGATCGAAGCGGGCGCCAGGCTCCCTCGGTGAGCCCGTCGAGGGTCAGGGGCCCGAGCCGGGTGCGGACCAGTCGCTCGACCTGTCGTCCGACGGCGGCGAACAGACGGCGCACCTCTCGCTTGCGACCCTCCCCCACCCGTGTCCGCAGCCAGGCGCCCCCCAGCAGCGAAGGAGGTGCCATTTCGGGCGGCGGAGCGCGGCGCTCAACGGCCAGCAGGCGCGCCGTGCCGTCGTCGAGTTCCACCCCGTCCAACAAGGTTCTCAGCTCAGCGTCGGATGGCATGGCGTCCAGCAGCACGGCGTACTCACGCTCCAGGCCGTAGCGCGGATGCAGCACGCGGTTCGCCCAGGCCCCGTCGTTGGTCAGGATCATGAGCCCCTCCGAATCGAGGTCGAGGCGGCCGGCCGGCCACAGCCGTGATCCGCCATGGGGACCGACCAGCTCGACCACGGAGCGGTGCCCACGCTCCGCTTGCGCGGAGGACAGGTAGCCGCGCGGCTTGTGGACCGCGTAGTGCACCGTCGCCTGCGCCGCGCCCAGCGGAACTCCGTCCAGCTCGATCCTCTGGCTGGCCGGATCGGCGCTCTCCCCGATGGTGGCCACACGTCCGTTGACCATCACCCGGCCGGCTTCGATGAGCGCCTCCGCGCCGCGCCGCGAGGCGACCCCGGCACGGGCCATAAGCTTCTGGAGACGCTCAGCCGGCATCGGCCGCCAGGACCGGCAGGTTGTCGAGCGAGGTGAGCCCGAAGCGCTCCAGGAAGGCGAAGCTGGTGCCGTACAGGATGGGCCGGCCGGGCGTGTCGCGCCGACCAACCTCCTGGCCATCAGGCGCCGATGCAGCAGCGAGCGCATGACGTAGTCGGAATCGACGCCGCGTACCCGATCAACCTCGCCGCGGGTGCAGGGTTGCCGATAGGCGACCACCGCCAGCGCTTCCAGGGCAGCGGGCGTCAGCCTCGCCTCGGCACGCGAGGCGTAGGCGGCCAGCCGCTCCCCGACCTCCGGCGCGGTGACCATCTGCCAGGCGTCATGAAGGCGCTGGAGGCGCAGCCCGCGACCGGCATCGACCATCTCCTCGGCGAGCCCTGCCAGGCTCGCCTCCGCCTGAAGGCGCGGACACGCCGCCGAGCTCCGCCATCTCCGCCGTGGTCAATGGCCGTTCAGCGACGAACAGGAGCGCCTCGAGGAAGGCGCGTAGCTCGATCGACACTCATCCGATCACCTCGATCAGGATCGGGCCGAACAGCTCATCCTGCTCGACCCGCACCTGGCGGCGGCGCACCAGCTCCAGGGTGGCCAGCACGGTGACCGTGGCCTCGGTCCGCGATCGGCAGGTCGCCAGGAGCTGCTGCAGCACCACCCGGCCGGTGCGGGCCATCGCGGTGCGCAGTGCCGTGATCTGCATCCCGATGGTGATCTCGCGCGCCACGATCTCCGGAGCCGGCTCCTCCGGCTCGCGGATCGCCGCCAGCAGGGCCATGGCTTCCACCAGCAGCGCCACGTCGAGCGGCGGCGCCGGCATCTCCGGCAGGTCCGACGGGCGCGGCTGACGACGGATGCAGCGGCGAGACCAGGTCACGCTCGCCGAGCGATCGAGCGGCATCCCGCAGCGAGCGGTACTCGATCAGGCGGCGGCGCAGCTCCTCTTCATCTGCCTCGTCCGCCGGCTCGGACGATGGCGGGAGTGGTTCACCGGGCAGCATACGGCGGGACTTCAGCAGGATCAGCTGGGCGGCGATCGCCACGAACTCGGACAGCTCCTTCGCGTCGACCGGGTTCGCGGCGAGGTAGGCGACGTAGGCATCGGCCACCTCCGCCAGCGGCACGGTCAGGATCTCCAGCTGGCGCGATTCGATCAGGTGCAGGAGCAGGCCGAGCGGGCCGGAGAAGACCGGCAGGCGAACTTCGAACGCAGACTCGCCGGGGTTGATTGCCACGGCGACCGGCGGTTCGGGAACCGCCATCGGGATCGGCTCGAGCGGCATCGGGCTAGCTTGCCTCGTCTGCGGCGGCCAGGGCGGCCGCCAACCCGAGGTCCCCCGGGCTCGCCTGCCCGCGAATCATGGCCGCGGTCCGGGCGGAGCAGCCGGCCGCCATCGCGGCGTTCGCCGAGATCTCGGCGTGGTGCAGGTAGAGGTGGAACGGATAGCGCGCCGAGCGCTCGATCGGCCGATCCGAGGCGGGCCAGCAGGCGCGGGGCCACCGCCTGCAGCAGGACCCCGGCGACCCGATGCCAGAGTCGCAGACGAGGCCCCTTGGCGGCGTCGTGCAGCAGGGCGGCGGCCAGCAGATCAGGGTCGTCGTGGCCGCCGGCCAGCAGCCGCTGCACGACGTCGAGGGCATGCCGCCGATCCGCCACTGGCATCGCCTCGAAGAGGGGCCGGCTGTCGGCGGACAGGATGCGCCGGGCGAGCTCGGCCTCCAGCGGGCTGACCCGGGCGGTGAGATGACCGAAGAACTGCACGACCCTATGCACCGGTCATCACCGCCGTGAGATCGCCGACCAGTCCGAAGAGCCAGTTCAGTGGCCCACCCGAGCTGCCATACGAGAGGACCACCAACGCCAACAGCACCAGGAACCCGTACTGCGCATAGCGCTGCACGGTGAACGCCTGGCGCGGTGGCAGGAGCGGCAGCAAGCCGTTGTACCCATCCATCGGCGGAATCGGAATCAGGTTGAAGAATCGCCAGCGCCAGGTTGACGTAGACGACGTAGAAGACGACGGTGCGGCCGAATTCGCCGCCGAGCAGGCCGGCGGCATCAAACCCGCGGAAGAGCAGCGCGGCCAGCACCGCCACCGTGAAGTTGGCGATCGGCCCGGCAATCGCGACCACGGTCATGCCGATGCGGCCCGGTCGCAGGGCGTAGGCGTTGACCGGAACCGGCTTGCCCCAGCCGAATCCGGCGATCAGGACGAAGAGGGAGCCCAGCGGGTCGAGGTGCCGCAGCGGATTGAGGCTGACGCGCCCCAGCGCCCTGGGACGGTGGTCGCCGAGCTGATCGGCGCTGAAGGCGTGGCTGAACTCGTGGAAGGTGATCCCCACCACCAGCGCGATCGCGACCCCGATCAGGACCGGCAGCGACGCGTTGCCGAAGAGCATCAGGCCAGCCCCGGCAGCAGCTCCCGCAGGAGCGCCAGGAGGTGGGCGGCGCCGATCGGTCCCATGGCCAGCACTTCCTCGTGGGTCACCTCGCCCTCCATCTCCGGGGTCGCCTTGTTGGTGATCAGGCTGAAGCCCAGGACCCGGGCTCCGTGGTGGCGGGCCACCATCACCTCGGGCACGGTCGACATGCCGACCGCATCGGCCCCCAGCGTGCGCAGCATGCGCAGCTCGGCCCGGGTCTCGTAGCTCGGGCCGGAGAGCATCAGGTAGACGCCTTCGCGCAGGGTGACGCCAGCCTTGCCGGCCGCGGCGCGGGTGTCGGCCAGCAGTGCGCGGTCGAACGGATCGGTCATGGCCAGGAAGCGTGGGCCGAAGCGGTCAAGGTTCGGTCCGCGCAAGGGGCTATCACCCGACAGGTTGATGGTGTCGGTGATCAGCATCACGTCGCCTGGCTCGAAGGACGGGTTGATGCCGCCGGCGGCACTGGTGACCACCACGGTCTCGATCCCCAGGCTCAGGCAGGCGCGCAGCAGCACCGTCACTTCCCGGTGCGACCAGCCTTCGTAGGGATGCGCCCGCCCGGACAGGACCAGCGTGGGGATTCCGCTCGCGAGGCCGGCGACCAGCTCGCCGGCATGCCCCTCCACCGTGGCGCCCGGCACATTCGGGATCTCCCCATACGGGATCCATACCCGGGGATCGCGATCCAGGAGCTGGACCACGCCGCCCAGCCCGGAGCCCAGCACGAAAGCCAGGCGCGGGCTGATGCAGCTCGGGGACGACCGCCAGTCGGTTGCGGATCGCCGCCGCGGCCTCGTCGACCCTCCGCTCCAGCTCTGCCCCGTACACCCCGTCGGCGAGGGCGGCGGCGGGGCCGCTCCACCTACATGCGCTCCAGCAGGTCGCGCTTCTTGCTTTCGTATTCCTCGGGGGTGATCAGCCCCTTGTCGCGCAGCGCCGCCAGGCTCTCAAGGGTGGCTGCCAGCTGCTCCCCCACTGACATGGCCGGTGCGGCTGCAGGCGCAGCCGCGGAGCAGGGGCCGGGGCGAATGGCGGCGGCGGCTCGTGGAACGGCACCTCGGCAACGCGATCCGAACCGGCCCTGGGCGGCATCGGCTCGGCGCGCTGCATCGAGGGCATGGCGGACGAGCCCTGCATGCGCGGCGGTGGCGCCAGGTCGGGCCGCTCGAGCCGCTCCTTCTGGTTGAGCATGGCGATCTTGAACTTGATCGGATCCGCCAGCATCGCGTAGTCCTGGATCCCGGCCGACTCGTCCGCCGCGGTCAGGATGTCCAGAGTGCCGTAGTCGAAGATGCGCCCGAGCCAGCTCTGGGTCAGGTGCGCATCGTTGATCTTCTCGAGGCCCGAGTCGGCCATCTCCTTGTTGAAGATCCCCTCTGCCTTGATCAGGCGCCGCGTGGTGACGAAATATTCCTGGTTGCGCCAGGCCCAGATCTTGAGGCCGATGCGGGCCAGCGACCCGACCAGCGACGAGCAGCGAGACCACCTGGAGGAACCCGGTGAGGCTGGTCGCCGCGGAGGTGGTCTGCCAGATCAGGATGGCGAAGGCCAGGATCGTGGCCAGCACGAACGGCCATGTCACGCCGAGCACCGCGAACCAGTGCTGGCGGCTCTCGAAGACGACCTCCTCGCCGCGGCTGAGGAGGTTTCGCGCGTAACTCATCGGAATGCTCCGCTGATGGTCAGGCTCGTGGATGCGCCCGCGTGTAGACCTCGCGGAGACGCTCGCCGGTCAGGTGAGTGTAAAGCTGGGTCGTGCTGATGCTAGCATGGCCGAGCAGGGTCTGGACCACCCGCAGGTCGGCTCCGCCCTCCAGCAGATGCGTCGCGAAACTGTGCCGGAAGGTGTGCGGCGTCACCCGGGCGCTGATACCCGCCACCTGCGCCCAATGCCGGACCAGCCGCCAGACCGATTCGCGGGCCAGCCGCGCCCCACGCTGGCTGACGAAGACCGCCCCGGATGGCCGCCCGGCAGTCCACGCGACGCGTGGGCCGGACAGGTACCGGTGCAGACGCTCGCGCGCCTCCTCGCCCATCGGCACGCGTCGCTCGCGATTCCCCTTCCCGATCACCCGCACCTGGAGCCCGGGCAGATCCAGGCGATCGGTTTCGAGACCGGTCAGCTCGCTCACTCGCAGACCGCAGGCGTAGAGCAGCTCCAGGATGGCGCGATCGCGAATCCCCACTGGCTGATCGGGTGGTGGCACGTCGAGGATGCGGGCCACCTCATCGGCGGCCAGCACGTCCGGCAGGTAGCTCCCCGGCCGCGGCGCGTCGAGCAGCGCGGCCACATCCCGCTGCGCCAGCCCCTCCCGCAGCGCGAAGCCGTAGAAGCTGCGAATCGCCGCCACCTTGCGCGCCTGGGTGCTCGGCCGCCTGCCCGCCCGCCGCAGCCCGTTGACAAAGTCGCGGACCGGCTCCGGGTCGCTGCGCCAGCCCCCTCCGGCGCCCGCGGCGAACTGGGCGAGGTCACGTCGGTAGGCAGCCACCGTCAACGGCGAGAGGCCGCGTTCGACCCGGATCTCGCCAAGGAATCCCTCGATGGCGGCGAGCAGCGAGGGATCCGCAGTTGCGTTCATCGCGCCGCGGCGCGCAGCAGCGCCTGCGCCACCGCCTGGGCCTCGCTGCCGGCTCCCTCGCCAGCCAGCATCGCCGCCAGCTCGGTCCTGCGCCCATCGGCGTCGAGCAGGGTGGCATCGGCGATGGTCCGCCCATCGACCACGCGCTTGCCGACGTGGAGATGGGCATCGGCGAAGGCTGCCACCTGGGCGAGGTGGGTCACGCACAGCACCTGGTGAAACCTCGACAGCGCCTTGAGCCGCTCGCCAAGCGCTGCGCCGTTGCGGCCGCCCACCCCGGCGTCAACCTCATCGAAGATCAGGACCGGCGTCTCGTCTGCCTCCGCCAGCACCACCTTGAGCGCCAGCGACAGGCGACTCGCCTCCCCTCCCGACGCGATCCGGCCCAGGGGTCGCGGTGGCTCGCCGGGGTTCGGGGCGAAGGTGAACTCGACCCGATCGCCGCCGCTGGCGCCGATCTCGAACGGGCTGACCTCGACCCCAAAAGCGCCGCCGGGGAGCCCCAGCGGCGGAAGCTCGAGGTTGACCCGCTCAGCCAGCAGGGCGGCCGTCCGGCGCCGGGCCGCGGTCAGCTCCGTCGCAGAGGCCTCGAGAGCGGCCCTCCTTTGCTCCTCCTCTGTGCGCAGACGCTCCCGCAGACCCTCCTGGTCCTCGAGACGCTCCAGCTCTGCCTGCGCGGTCGCTCCGAAGGCGAGCACCCCGTTGATCGTCTCCCCGTATTTGCGCTTCAGGTCATAGATGAGCGCCAGCCGTTCCTCGGCCGCGGCACGGGCACGCGGGTCGAGCTCAACCCGCTCCGCGAGGTCGGCAGCGTCGCGAGCCAGCTCGGTCGCCTCTGCCTCGAGCGACCGGGCGCGCTCCAGCAGCTCGCCGAAGCGCTCGTCGTGCTGCGCCGCGCCGGCCAGCGCCGACCTGGCGCTTCGCAACGCGTCCAGGCCGCCTCCCTCATCGACGAGGGCGTGGGACGCGGCATCGGCCGCCCTCGCAATCTCCTCGGCGTTGGTCGCGCTGCGCAGCTTTCCTTCGAGCTCCTCGTCCTCCCCGGGACGCAGGCCCGCCGCAGTGAGCTCGATCGACCTGGTGGCTGAGCAACTCAACGCGTCTGGCGAGCTCGTGGGCATCGGTCAGCAGCTCGCTCGCCTCGGCCCGAGTGGCACGCCAGGCGCGGAAATCGGACGCCACCGCGGCCAGCGCCGGTTGGTGTCCTCCAAACCGGTCGAGAAGGGCCAGCTGACGCTCCGGCACCAGCAGCCGCTGCTGCTCATGCTGTCCGTGGATCTCGGCCAACCGCGTGCCGAGCTCGGCCAGGCTCCCGATGGTGACCGTCCGCTCGTTGACCCGGGCGAGGGAGCGCCCATCGGCACTCACCTCCCGCCGCAGGATGGCCAGGCCGTCGCCTGCCGCCAGCAGCTCAGCGAGAGGGTCATCAGGCAGCGGCTCGACCCCGTCGAAGACCGCCTCCACCCGCGCGGCGTCTGCCCCGCTTCGCACCTGGTCAACAGAGGCACGCGCGCCCAGCGCCAGCGCCAGGGCGTCGACGAGGAGCGACTTGCCGGCGCCGGTCTCCCCGGTGAGCACCGTGAAGCCGCGGACCAGGGGCAGCCGCACTCGCTCGATGACCGCCAGGTTCTCGACCGACAGCTCGACGAGCGACATCGGTCAGTACGGGAGGAGCGAGGATTTGGTGCGCAGCAGGTCGTAGAACGGGGTGCTGCCAGTCGGCTGCACCATGCGCAGGGGGACCGGCAGGGCACGTACCTCCAGCGTCTCCCCGACCTGCATCGGGATCTCCCATTGCCCGTCCAGGCTGATCACCGCCGCCGCCGCGGCGAGCCGCAGGGTCAGCCGCACCACGTGCTGCTCACCGACCACCACGCTGCGGATCGGCGACAGGTAGGCGGCCACCGGGGTGACGATCATGTTGCGCAGCTGCGGGTCGAGAATCGAGCCGCCGGCGCTGAAGGAGTACGCGGTCGACCCGGTCGGGGTGGCCACCACCACCGCGTCGGCCGCATAGGTGGTCAGGTGGCTCTCGCTGATCTCCACCTCCACCTGGATCAGCCGCACTCGGCCGCCGCGAGCCACCACCACGTCGTTCAGGCAGGCGTGCTCCTCGCGCTCACCATTGGCGCGCAGCAGGGTGGCCGCGATCCGAAACCGCTCCTCGAGCGCGTAGTCGCCCGCTGCCACCTGGTCGAGCGCGCGCTCCAGGTCACCCATCTCCACCTTGGCCAGAAACCCGATGCGGCCGAGGTTCACGCCGAGCGTCAGCACCCCGGAGTCACCGATCGCCCGCGCGGTGCGCAGGAAGGTCCCGTCGCCACCGAGCACACACACGAGATCGCTGCCGATGCAGCCGGCGGCAATCTGCGCCCGGTCATCGGCCGGCGACTGCCACGCCTCCGCGCCGTGCGCGGCGCACCAGGCCAGCGCCCGCCCCAGGACGTCACGTGCGTCCGGGTTGGTGAGGTTGTAGGCGAATCCGAGGCGCACCTAGCCCCCGTTCCGAAGCCGCGTAGCGACCTCCTCGATCGACCGGCGCAGCGCGGCCAGCTCGGCGGCCAGCTCGTCGGGCGTCACCGCCGCGTAGGAACGATCCAGTCCGGCGGCGATCAGCGCCCGCATGAGCCCCGATGGCGAGACGCCGCGGGCGTGCGCCACCTCCTCGACCCGCGCCAGCAGAGCATCGGGCATGCGCAGCGAGACGATCTGGCGCATCGTGTCGGGGGCCAGCTCGTGCACCACCGGCGGCACCGCGGCCAGCTCCTCGAAGGCGCTCAGCTGCTCCCCGGTCGTGGGGCTCTTTCGCTTCATCGACCGCATCGTAGTACGCCGCTCAGGGCGACGAGGTCATCAGGCGTGCGACCAGGTCGCCCCAGCCGGCTTCGGCGGGCCCTGCGGGGGCGAGCAGCGCCAGAAACTCGACGTTGCCGTCCGACCCGTTGATCGGCGAGCGGATCAGCGCCAGCGGAGAGAAGCCTGCACCGGCGGCGTCGACGCCGAACTGCGCCAGCACCTGCCGGTGGACCGCCGGATCGCGCACCACGCCGCCGCGCGGGACCGCCTCGCGGCCGGCCTCGAACTGCGGCTTGACCAGGGCGATCACCCGCCCCTCGCGCGCGAGCAGGCGGCGGACCGCGGGCAGCACGAGGCGCAGTGAGATGAACGAGAGGTCGAGCGTGGCGAGGTCGATCGGCTCCGGAAGCGTCTGCAGCTCGCGCAGGTTGGTGCGCTCCATGCTGACCACCCGCGGATCGCGTCGCAGCCGGTCGAGGAGCTGGCCGCGACCCACGTCGACCGCGTACACGATCCGAGCGCCACGCTCCAGGAGCACGTCGGTGAAGCCTCCGGTCGACGCGCCGGCGTCCAGGCAGGCGAGTCCGGCGGGGTCGACGCCGAACGCATCGAGCGCCGCCTCGAGCTTGTCGCCGCGCGCGGAGGCCCAGCGCGGCCGCGGTCGCAGGACGAGCTCGGCATCGGCCGGCGACCAGCTGGCCGGGCTTCAGGGTCCGGCTGCCGGCTCCGCAAGCTCCACCTCGCCCGGCGAGCAGGAGGGCCTGCGCCGCGGCGCGAGCTCGGGGCCAGGCCGCGCTCGACGAGCAGCTGGTCGAGGCGGACGCGGGTCACGCCCGTCAGGCGGCGCTGGCGCTCGACGGTGCTCGGCCGCGGGACTCGGCTGCGGGGCGGGCCAGGCCCGAGCGCCTCGCGGACCTGCGCCAGGATCCCGAGCACGTCGATCCGCTGCTGGCGCCGCAGGTCGTCGACCGCGCCGTGGTGGACGAACCCTTCCGCCAGCGCCATCTTGAGCAGCGGAACCCTGGACCCCTGCCCGGTTCAGCGCGTCGAGCACGCCGTCGCCGAAGCCGCCCATGGCGGCGCTCTCCTCGGCGGTCACCACCAGCCGGCAGCCGGAGGCGCTGGCGGCCAGCAGGGCCTCGTCGAGCGGCTTGGCCCAGCGAGCGTTGATCACGCCGGCATGCAGTCCGTGCTGGCGCAGCAGGGCGTCCGCCACGCCAGCAGGCGCTGCACGATCGGCCCGAAGCCGACGAGCAGCAGGTCCGCCGCCGGGCCGCAGCACCTCCCCACGCCCGATCTCGAGCCGCACCCCTTCCCGGTCGGGAGATCCTCGCCGGGGTCGCGCGGGTAATGCAGCGAGACCGGCCCTTCATGCAGCAACGCCGTCAGCACCATGTCGCGCAGCTCCTGCTCGTCCTTGGGCGAGCCGATCACCAGGTTCGGCAGGGCGCGCTGCGCGGGCAGCGTGAACATCCCCTGGTGGCTCGTCCCGTCCTCGCCGACCAGGCCGGCGCGGTCGATCGCCAGCAGGACCGGCAGGTCGTTCTGGCAGACGTCGTGGACCAGCTGGTCGAAGGCGCGCTGGCTGAAGGTCGAGTAGAGCGCCACCACCGGCCGCTTGCCGCCCAGCGCCAGGCCGGCGGCCATGGTGACCGCGTGCTGCTCGGCGATCCCCACGTCGAAGAAGCGCGACGGGAAACGCGCCGCGAAGCGCGACAGGCCGGTCCCGGTGGGCATGCCGGCGGTGATGGCGCAGATCCGTCGTCATCGGCTGCGGCAGGCGCACCAGCTCCTCGCCGAAGGCGGCGGTGTAGGTCTTGGGCCGACGGCGCGGCTCGCTGACCGGCGGCAGCGGCTCCTCGGTCGGATCGATCAGGCACAGGTCGATCGGCGGCAGCTAGGCACCGTGGAAGCTGACGCTGTCCAGCTCGGCGGGACCATAACCCTTGCCCTTGGTCGTCTTGACGTGCACCAGCACCGGCCCGTGCAGCGCGAACGCCCGCTCAAAGACCTCCTCCATCTCCGTCGACGTCATGGCCGTCGAGAACGCCGATATAGGTGATGCCAATGTCCTCGAAGAAGCCGACCTTGGCCCATGAGCGCTTGAAGCCCTCCTTGGCGAAAGCCAGGCCACGATAGAGCGGCCCCCCGACCAGGGGCACGCGCGGGAGCAGGCGAGCGGTGGCGGACTTTGTCTCCTGGTAGGCACGACTGAGACGCAGCTTGTTCAGGTTGGTCGCCAGGCCGCCGACGCTGGGACTGATGCTCATCTCGTTGTCGTTGAGCACGATCAGGAGTCGATTTCGCATGTCGCCCAGGTGATTGAGCGCCTCCAGGGTGAGGCCGCTCTGCAGGGCTGCATCGCCGACGCAGACCGCGATCCGCTGCCGTCGCCCCGGGTCGCCGACGGGGAGCAGATCGCGCGCCGCGGCCAGCCCGACGGCGATGCTCACACCGGTCCCGGCATGCCCCCCGTCGAAGACGTCGTGCTCGCTCTCGGAGCGGCGCGGGAAGCCGCTCACCCCATCCAACTGGCGCAGGGTGTGGAAGCGCTCCAGCCGCCCGGTGAGCAGCTTGTGGGCATAGGCCTGGTGCCCGGTGTCCCACACGATCCGATCGCGCGGCGAGTCCATCACCCGGTGGAGGGCAAGGGTGATCTCGACCACTCCCAACGAGCTGGCGAGGTGCCCGCCGGTGCGCTGCACGGTGCGGATCATCTTCTCGCGCAGCTCGGTGGCCAGGGCTGCCAGGTCGTCCGGCGCCATGCCCCGCAGCTGGGCCGGATCGGTCAGTCTCTCAAGGATCGTCACGGCGGGCGAAAGTATATGCCAGGGCGGGCTCCAGGTCAGTCGAGGGACTTGGTCAGGAAGTACGACGTCTTGTTCACCACGTACCCTTCGCGCGCATAGAACCGATGCGCGCGCCGGCGGCATCGGTCGGATGAAGCGCGGCAAGTCGGCCAAGCAGCGCCTCCGAGCTGGTCGGGTAGCCCAGTTCTGCGGCCAGCCCGGCGAGCGCAGCCGCGTCAGAGGGCAGCGGCGGGCGCACGCGCACCGCATCGGCCACGCGGCTCAGGCCTCGCTGTCGGCGGGGCCCGCCTCGTGGGCTGCCTCGTCGAGGCCGCGCCCAAGCTGCGAGATCGCCAGCTCGGCGTCGCGCAGGCGGGCCTCGGCCGCGGCATGCAGCAGAAGCGCCTCCCGGTAGCGGGCGATGCTCTCCTCCAGCGGCAGGTTGCCGGCCTCCAGGGCCAGCACGATTCGCTGCAGCTCGCCGACCAGGTCTTCGAAGGGACGGCCGGCCAGCTCGTCGGTCGGCTTCGAATCGGTCATTGCAGCGGCTCCTCAGTGTTGGCGATACCCTCGACGCGGGTGCTCACGGTACCTCGGGCGACCACCACCTTGAGCGGCTCGCCCACGCGGGTCTGCGTCGGATCGCGGACGATCGTCCCGTCAGCCAGGCGAGCCACCGCGTATCCCCGCTCCAGGGTGGCAGCCGGGGAGAGCGCCCGCACCGCATCGGCCAGGCCGGCGACGGAGGTGCGCTGGCGCTCCAGCCGCGCCGCAAGCGAGCGATGCCCGCGGTCGAGCAGCTCGCCGGCTCGCTGGCGGGCGGCGGCGGTATCAGGAACCAGGCGAGCGAGCGCCCGCTCTTCCTGGGCCAGGAATCGCTGGCGATCCGCCAGGCGGGCCAGCAGGGCGGCCGATCCTCGGTCGCGCAGGCGGGCCAGGATGGTCGGGAACTGGGCCAGGTCGGGCACCGCCTGCTCGGCGGCCGCCGAGGGGGTCGGAGCGCGCAGGTCGGCGGCAAAATCAGCCAGGGTCACGTCCGATTCGTGGCCGACGCCCACCACCACCGGCACCGGCGAAGCCACGATCGCACGCACCACCCGCTCGATCATTGAACGACCACAGGTCCTCGAGCGATCCGCCGCCACGCGCGATGATCACCAGGTCGATCCCCGGCTCCGCATGCAGGCGGGCAAGGGCGCGCACCACCGCGCCCGCGGCGGTGGGGCCCTGCACGATGGTCGGCGACAGGACCAGCTCGCCGATCGGGTAGCGACGGCGCATGACGTTGCCGATATCGCGCCAGACCGCCCCCACCGGCGAGGTGACCACCCCGATCCGGCGCGGCCAGCGCGGCAGCTCCCGCTTCCGTGCCGCATCGAACAGGCCCTCGGCGGCGAGCTTTGCCCGGAGCGCCTCGTACTGCTGGTGGAGGTCGCCGGCGCCCGCCGGGGTGGCCGACTCGACGTAGAGCTGGTAGATCCCCTGCGGCTCGTAGGCCCGCAGCTTGCCGTGGCAGATCAGCTGCGTGCCGTGCTCGGGCCGGATCGCCGAGCGAGCCAGTTCCTCGCGGAAGAAGACCGCCTTCAGCTGGCTGGCAGCGTCCTTGAGGGTGAAGAAGCAGTGCCCCGACGGAGGATAGGCCGGCTGGCTGACCTCCCCTTCGACCCACACATCGGCCAGACCGGGGTCGCCGTCGAGCAGGGCTCGGACGCGCCGGTTCACGTCGCTGACGCGCAAGATGCGGGGTGCGGTGCGCGGCGCCTCCCAGAGCATCGCCTGGTCCGCCGGATCGCCGCCCATCGGCCTACTGGACCCGGGTCACGTACTCGCCGGTGCGGGTGTCGATGCGCAGCAGGTCGCCTTCATTGACGAAGAGTGGCACCTGCACCACCAGCCCGGTCTCGACCGTGGCGGCCTTCTTGGCGCCGGCCGCGGTGTCGCCGGCAAAGCCCGGATCGGTGCGAGTGACGACCAGGTCGACCGTCACCGGCAGATCGACCCCCAGCACCTCGCCTTCATACTGGCTGACGAAGACCTCAATCGTCTCCTTGAGGAACTTGGCGTCGTCGCCCAGCTGATTGGCGCCGATGACGAACTGGTCGTAGGTCTCGTTGTCCATGAAGTGGTAGACGTCGCCGTCGGAGTACAGGTACTGCACCTTGCGCTGCTCGACCCGAGCCCGTGGCCAGCGTGTGCCGGCCTGGAAGGTGCGCTCCACGATGTCCCCCTTGCGCACGTTCTGCAGCTTCATGCGGACCTGGGCGGAGCCGCGGGCCATCTTGATGTGGGTCCAGTCGAGAACCTTCATCAACTGCCCGTCGAGCTCGATGATGACGCCCTTCTTGACATCCCCGGTGCTGATCATGCGGTGTGCGTCGCTCCTTGCGGCCGATTCAGATGACGATCAGATCGCGCGGTGAGGTGGTGAGATAGCGCGGCCCCGCCTCGCTCAACAGGATGTCGTCCTCGATCCGGATGCCGATCCGGCCCGGCAGGTAGATGCCCGGCTCCAGGGTGAAGGTCATGCCGACCTGCAGCGGCCCGGGATAGAGCCGCAGCGACGGCGCCTCGTGCGTCTCGAGGCCGATGCCATGGCCCAGGCCGTGGCTGAATGCCTCGCCGAAGCCGCCGGCCGAGATCATCTCACGTGCGGCGGCATCCACGGCGACCCCTGGGACGCCCGGGGCGCAAAGTGCGAAGGCGACAGCCTGCGCATCGGCCACCAGCCGATACAGCCGGCGCGCCTCATCGTCGGGTTCGCCAACGAAGACAGTGCGGGTCATGTCCGAGCGGTAGCCGTCGACCTGGCAGCCGAAATCGATGAGCAGCACCTTCCCGACCTCGACCTGGGCGTCGGAGGGGTGTCCGTGCGGCATGGAGGCCCGAGCCCCGACCAGCACGAGTGAGTCGAAGGCGAGCGACTCGGCCCCATTGGCGCGGAACCAATCCTCGATCTCCCAGGCGATCTGCCGCTCGGTCAAGCCGGGCCGCACGGTGCCCAGCAGATGGGCGAAGCAGCCGTCGGTCAGCGCGCAGGCCCGCGCCACCGCCTCCTGCTCAGGTTGATCCTTGATGGCCCTCAGCTCCGCCAGCTCGGGGTCGAGGGCGACCAGCTCGACCCGTGGCGCGGCCCCCGCGATCGCCTGCCACTTGCCGTGGCTGAGGACTTCGGCCTCTGCGCCGCAGCGGCGGACCCCCAGGTTCGGCCAGAGACCGGCCAGCTCGTGGTCGATCGAGCCGCTGGTGCGGATCAGCTCCCAGTCCGGGGCATCGGTGGCCGCCTGCTCGATATATCGGCCATCGGCCAGCAGCAGCTGCCGGTCACGCGTCACCAGCAGCGTCCCCGCGTATCCCGAGGTGGCTTCCTCGCCACGCTGCTGGACGAAGCCCGCCAGCCAGCGCTTGTTGGCACTCCGCGACAGCAGGATCGCATCCAGGTCGTGCGCATCAAGCAGGGCGCGTACCCGCTCGAGTCGGGTCGCCGCGCCGATCACGACGCTGGGCATTCGCCGTTCGCCTTGGCCACGTTGGCGTTGTGCTCGCCCAGGGTTACCGCGAAATAGTGCGACCCGTCGCGCACGCCGTTGGGACAGCCGGCCACGAAGAAGAAGTACCCCTTGGCGATGTCGGCCGCCGCCACGCCCATGATCGAGGCGATCCGCGGCGCGGAGATCGGCGCCGGCGGCAGGCCGTCGTGGAGGTAGGTCTGGTAGCCGATCAACGCATCGGGTAGCTGCAGATCCACGCCGCGCACCTCGAGCGGCGCCCACCACGTGATGTCGCCCCACTGACTCACCGGCGCGCCGCCGTGGTCGAGGGTGGCGGCTCCGTACTGCAGGGTCGGATCGGCGTCGAGCCGCCAGCTCTGCGTGTTCAGGCGGTTCAGATAGGCGCCCGCGATCGTCGGGCGCTCGGTGTCGAGCACCGCCTCGCGCTCGACGATCGAGGCGAGGATCACCGCCTGGTCGATGGTCATCGGCTTGCCGGCAATCGTGGTGGCCGCGATCTGGTCGCGGATCTCGGGCGTCAAGCGCAGGTCGAAGGTACCCAGCAGCTTGTCGATCAGCCCGCGCGCCGTGGCATTGGCGTCGACCCGGTAGGTATCGGGATAGAGGTAGCCTTCCAGCGTACGACCCGGCGGCAGAGCCGCCAGGAAGTCGTAGGACGCCAGCATGTCGGCCGGTGGCCGGCGCGCGAAATCGGCGAATTCGTCGAGGTTCATGGTCAGCTTGGTGGTGGCCAGGTAGGCGACGATCTCCTCCAGGCGCAGGCCCTCGCGAATGGTGATCGTGACCTCGACGCCAGGCTGCTGGCGCAGGGCCGACACGATCTGCGAGGGTGTGAGCGACGGCGACAGGTCATAGACGCCCGCCTGCAGGTCACCGGAGCGGCCGGCCTGAAGCACGGCGTACTGGAAGGCCAGCTCGCTGCGAACCAATCCCTTCTCGAAGAGCAGTGCGCCGATCTCAGCATCGGTCGCCCCGCCGACCACCTCGATCGTGATCCGTGGCCCGTTTTCACCGGCCGGCAGATCGGCAAGCTCGTCGGGTCGGTACCAGTCCACGAAGCTCTGCACCAGGCCGTTGTCGACCGTCCCGGGATGCGCCCCGACCCAATCCATGAGCCGTGGTGCGAGCGTCAGCAGGCCGATGAAGAGGAGGACTCCGACGAGCGCGATCACTCCGGCGAACCAGCCGATCAGCACCAGTGGCTGGAAGGTGCGCAGGCTGCGCTTCGGCGTTTCACGCTCCTTGCGCATGGCACGAATGCGCGCGTCGCGGGCGTCATCCCGGTCGCGGTCGCGGTTGGGCGTCGGTCGACGGGTCATCGGGTCTCCTGTTGCGACCGGGGAGAGGCGTGGGCGTCCAGGTAATCTTGCAGGATCAGGCGAGCCGCCGCCGAGTCGAGTTGACCGGAGCGCCGATCGGGCTGGCGACCCGCGGCGGCAAGCTCGCGTCCCGCCTCCCAGCTGCTCAGACGCTCGTCGTGATACGTGACGCTCAGCCCGAGGGCGATGAGCCGGTCCCCGAATCGGCGGGCGGTCGCCGCCTGCGCTCCCTCGCTGCCGTCCATGTTGCGTGGCAGGCCGAGGATGACCGCATCGGCACCCTCCGCTCGCGCCAGGGCCAGCACGGCTACCGGATCAGGGGTTCGCAGCGCTGGGCGCGCGAAGGCGAGCCCGGTCTCGGAATCTCCGACCGCCACCCCGACCCGACGGCTTCCATGATCAAGACCGATGAAGCGGCTCACGAGTCGCCCGGCACCGGCGCGACGGTCTGCACCGAGATGCGGAAGCCGAGCCGCGGCACATGGTCGACCCAGACGGGCCACAGATCCACCTCGACCTTCCCGAGGTCGGCCAGCTCGGCCTTCGCTTCAGCGGCCGATAGGCCCGCAACTCGATCCCGGATGTCCGCCTCGTCGATGGCGGCCGCTGCCGCCGCGCGCATCGAGACTTCGACCTGAAGCCCGTCAGCGACCGTCGTGACGGTCCCGATCTCCATGGTGATGGAGTTGGCCAGGATGGCCTTGCCCACCGGTACTGCCACCGTATCGGCCAGCAACCTTTTGCGAGCCGCCTGCTCGATATCGAGGCGCATGACGTACGCCCGGTTGAAGTCAAGGACGCCGGTCAGCGAGAAGGTCGCAGTGTCCTCTTTGCCGACCAGGTCGGGTGGGATCTCCACCACCACCTTCTCGTCGGCAGTCGGGCCGCTGTAGATCCGATCCAGATGGCCGGAGAGTGCGTCGGCGAGGTGCTGCTGCAGCTCGGCGGTGATCGCCGCGACCAGCGCGTCGACGTCCGACTGCTGGATCACCGGGTGCTTCGTCTCTGATCCGCCGGCGGTCGGCTCCGGGTTGCTCACCAGCCCGCCCGTATTGTCGGGGAAGCCGCGCAGAAAGGCGCGCACCGAGGCATCGTCGATGCTGGTGATGGCGCCGGCCGCCACGTTCCCGGCGGGTCCACCCTGGGCGGCGGTGACGGCCACGCTGCCCTGGCCCGGTTCGATGCGGCCCTTGAGGTGGCCTACCGGCACCACGATGCGCTTGTCGGTGGTGAAGGCCGGACCGCCCGGCACCGAGACCTGTGTCCCCTGCGGCACCTCGACACGAACATAGGTCCAGTTGTAGAAGACCACCGTTCCGGTGGCCGCCACCTCCTCGAGCCGCTCGCCGGTGGCCGTGCCGTCCTGGGTGGTGGTCAGGCGAGCCGACTGGTGCCCGGCGATGGCGGCGGGAAGCTGGTACTGGATCGGCCCGACCGACGTGGAGACCGGGGTGATCCGGATCGTGGCCCCGGGGAGCAGCGCCGCTGCGACCGCCAGGGCGATGGCCACCAGCACGGCGAGCAGCGGCAGGCGGCTGCGCATCGACCACGGCTGGCTCGGCCACCAGGTCGGCCGCCTGGCCGCTCCCCCGCCGCGAGGGGCGACGGGCTGAGGCGGCAGGCGCACCGCCATGGTCTCATCGGTCGACCCGGAGCGAGCGACCGGGGGCTGCCCGCTGCCGACCGGATCGGCGCCGCGCACCACGTGGATCGGCGCACGGGCCGCTGGGCTGGGAGCCGCCGGCTGGCCGGAGGTGGCCTCGGGAACCGTGGCGAAGGCCGAGATCCCAGCGTCGGTCGCCAGGGCACGCGTGGCAGCATCGGCCACCAGCGTCAGCTCGCGTCCTTCGGCCTGGGCCACGCGAGCCAGCAGGCGCAGAGCGATAACGCTCGACGTGGCGCGGCTACGGCCGGGCGCGACCACCACCATCGGTCCCGGCGCTGCCCCGCGCAAGCGCCGGATCACCGAGGTGATCTCGTCATCGGGCTCCAGGTAGAGAAGCTGCGGGTCGTCGGCCATCTCGCTCACAGCTCCATGGCGCGTACCGCGCCCCGCATCGCGCGCTCTGCGGCGCCGCTGCTCGCGTCGATGATCAGCGCCTGGTGGGCAAGGGCCATCGGCGTCACGTCCTGGCGTGTGGTGAGCCGCCCACTTGCGTCACGGATCCCGACCACGTCGTCGGGCGCGAGGGCGCGGACCTGCGGGCGGCGGGCGAATGGCAGGCGCCGCCACCAAGCGTCGTCGTCGAGCACCTGCATGATCTGCGGCAGCTGGGCCCCGCCGCCGCACAGGTAGACCCGGGCGGGCAGCAGCTCACCCTCGGCCAGGTCGCCGATCATCAGCTCGACACCGCCGAGCCAGATCGTCGCGTCCTCGGTGAGGGCCGCCTCGAGGGTCGCGCGCTCGATCGGCTCCGGCAGGTCGTCGGTCCGGCTGGCGCCGAGTTTGAGCGCCTCGGCGCGCGCAAACGAGAGGCCGAACCGCTCCGCCAGCCCGCGGGTGAAGGCGCGCCCGCCGAGCGCCAGCATCTTGGTGCCCGCGATCCCGCCGTGGCGGACCAGGGCGACGTCGGTCGTGCCGCCGCCCACGTCCACGAAGACCGCCCCTGCGTCGCCCATCTCGCCGGGATCGAGGCAGGTGGCCACCGCGTATGGCTCAGCCACCACGCCCAGCAGCTCCAGGCCGAGCTGTCCCGCCACCGATTGCAGCGCGCCCAGGTGAACCATCGGCGCGAAGGCGTTGAAAACGGCAAGCTCGACCTGGGCACCGGTGAAGCCGATCGGGTTGCTGACGGGGTAGCCATCGATCTTCATCTCGACCACCGCGGCGTGCACCAGGCGCACGTCGAGGCGCTCGACGCCACTCTCCCAGGCGATCCGCTGCTCCGCTTCGGCCAGCGCCTCGGCCTGCACCTGCTCGACGATCCGCTGCAGCTCCGCGTCGGTCATCGGGGCGCGGGGGTCCGCGCGACGGACGGTGCCGCTCGAGGTGGTCCCCTTGACCAGCTCCCCGGCGATCCCGATCACCGCGGTGGTGGCGCGCAGGCCGGCTGCGTCTCGGGCCTGTGACAACGCCTCCGCGCAGTTGGCCACCACCGCGTCAATGTCGCTGACCGTCCCGGACTGCATGTGCGTCAATCCCTGCCGCTGGCGGCCCGAGCCGCGCACGACCCCCACCAGTCGCCCCTCGTCGTCGGCAGCGACCTCTACTACCAGGGCCTTGGCGAACTCGGTTCCCACGTCGAGGGCGACCAACCCCGATGGACCCCCGGGTTGACCGCTCGCGCGTCGGAGCCATCCGGCCAGCCGGCCCAGCCCCGCCTGCATCATCAACTCGACTCGAGCCGGGCCAACGCCTCGAGTGCCAGCCGACCGCCCTCGCGCAGCGCCTCGTCAAGGCGCGTCGCGTCCTTGCCACCGGCCTGTGCCAGCTCGGGGCGTCCGCCACCTCCGCCGCCGATGATCGGCGCCACCTGTCGCACGATGGCGACCGCATCGAAGCCTTCGCGTGCGAGGTCGCGGCTGGCCGAGACCATGATCGCCGGCCCGCCACCGTCGCCCGATGCCACCGCCACGAACCGCCCGCTGATCGACACGAAGGCTCGTCCGCAAGCGAGCGCAGCGCGGCGGCATCGGCTGAAGGGAAGTGCTGGATGATCACCTTTGTCTCCCCCGCCTGCTGAGCGCCTGCCAGCGCCCCGGCCGCGTCGAGGCGCGCCGCCTCCTGTCCCTCGCGCGGGGTCCGGCTTGAGCGCTCCGCCTCCCGCAGGCGGGCCAGCAGCGCCTCGACCCGCGCCGGCACCTGCTCCTCCGAGCTGCCGAGCAACTGCGCGGCGGCGTGCAGCGACTCCAATCGTCCGGCGACCAGCTCTTCGGCCGCTTCGCCGGTGACCGCCTCGATCCGCCGCAGCCCGGCCCCGATGCTCGACTCGCCGGTGATGCGGAAGGCGCCGATCTGCCCGGTGGCGGCGACGTGCGTCCCTCCGCACAGCTCCTTGCTGAATCCGTCGACGCGCACCACACGCACCGATTCGGGGGCGTACTTCTCGCCGAAGAACATGTCGGCACCCAGCGTCTGGGCATCGGTCAGGCTCATCTGGGTCGGGATCACCGCGGCGTTGCGCCGAATCTGGGCATTGACGATCCGCTCCACCTGGCGCAGTGCCTCGCGCGGGGTTGGGCCGCTGGCCGGGAAGTCGAAGCGCAGCCCCTCCGGGCCGACCCAGCTGCCGGCCTGCTTGGCCTGCTCACCGAGCACTTCGCGCAGGGCGCGATGCAGGAGGTGGGTGCCGGTGTGGTTGCGGGCCGCCGCCGCGCGGCGCCGTTCGTTGACCAGCGCCTGGACCGTCTCGCCAACCTGGATTCGGCCGTCGATGTCGCGTCCCAGGTGCACGATGGCATTGGCCCGTCGCTGCGTGTCCTCCACGCTGAAACGCCCGTGCGGACCCACGATGCGACCCTGGTCGCCGATCTGCCCGCCACCCTCCGCGTAGAACGGGGTGCGATCGAGGATCATCGCCCAGCGACCATCGGCCAGCGGGAAGATGCCGAGCACCAGCGCGTCCTCGAAGCGGGTCTGGTTCGGATAGCCCATGAAGCTCGATTCGAGGCGCTCGACCTCCTGCTCCATCGCGGGGTCCATCGCCAGCGCAGCCGAGACGGTGCGGCGCGATCGCTGCCGCTGCTCATCCATCGCCGCGTCGAAGCCGGCTCTGTCGACGGCAACGTCGCTCTCCGCCGCGATTTCCACGGTCAGGTCGATCGGGAAGCCGAAGGTGTCGTGCAGCCGGAACGCATCGTTGCCGCTGATCGTCCCGCCGGCCCCGGCCGCCTCGACGAGCGCCGCGAGCCGTTCGGTGCCCGCCTCAAGCGTGCGCGCGAACTTCGCCTCCTCGGCCTGCACCTCGCCCAGGATCCGCTCGCTCTCCTGCGCCAGCAACGGATAGGCCGCCCCCATCAGCTCGACCACCGCAGCGCACGTCTCCGCCAATACGGGCTCCCTGATGCCCATCAGGCGCAGGTGACGGACGGCCCGACGGATGATCCGGCGCAGTACGTAGCCGGCGCCCTCGTTCGCGGGCTTCACCCCCTCCGCGATCAGGAAGGTCATGGCGCGCGAGTGGTCGGCCACCACCTGGTAGCTGAACCGCTCCGCCTCGACCTGTTCGGGGCGATGCCCCAGGTGTGACGCCAGGCGGTCGATGATCGGCACGAACAGATCGGTCCCGTAGTTGCTGTCGACCCCCTGCACGATCGATGCGGTCCGCTCCAGGCCCATGCCCGTGTCGACGCTCTGGAATGGCAGCGGCGTCAGCGTTCCGTCTGCCGCTCGGTCGTACTGCATGAAGACCAGGTTCCAGAACTCCAGGTAGCGCGGGCACGTCTCGGAGTGGTCGGGGAGGCAGTGCGGTCCCTCGCTGAACTCGGGGCCGCGGTCGTAGTGGATCTCGCTGCATGGGCCGCAGGGCCCGGTTTCGGCCATCTGCCAGAAGTTGTGGTCGTCGCCTGCCGCAATGTTCCCCCAGCGCGCCATGCGCTCGGGCGGCACGCCGATCTCCTCGGTCCAGATCCGCCACGCGTCGTCGTCATCGGTGTAGACCGTGACCGCCAGGCGGTCGGGATCCAGCTTCAGCTCGGTGGTCAGGAACTCCCAGGCCCAGTGGATCGCCTCGCGCTTGAAGTAGTCGCCGAAGCTCCAGTTGCCGAGCATCTCGAAGAGGGTCTGGTGGCGCGGCGTGCGGCCCACCTCCTCGAAGTCGTTGTGCTTGCCGGCCACCCTCAGGCACGGCTGCGCATCGACCGCCCGGCGATAGTCGCGCTGCTCCTCACCGGTCAGGACCCGCTTGAATTGGACCATCCCCGAATTGGTGAAGAGCAGGGTCGGGTCGTCACGGGCAAGCAGGGGCGCAGCGGGCACGCGGGTGTGCCCGCGCTCCTCGAAGAAGCGCTGGAAGCGCTCTCGGATCTCGGCCGCGCTCATCGGCTGCAATCGGTGTGCCCTTCACTCATGGCGAGAGCCGGCGACCACCGGCTCTCGACTCCTGGCTGATCCGCCCGGAACCGATCAGGTGGCGGTGCTCTCCGACGCCTGGCCGCTCTGCGGGGCATCGTACGCGGCCAGCATCTCGGCGCGTGCCTTCTCCGCGGCCGCGCGTCCCTCGCCGATCGCCTCTTCAAACGATGCGCGTTTCTCGCCAACGAATTCGCCCACCTGTTCGCGGATCTCGTCGCCCGAGGCCGGTGCCAGCAGCAGCCCGATCGCCGCCCCCACCAGGCCACCGATCACCATGCCGGCCAGGAAGCTGCCGAAGCTTGAGTCTTTCATGCGAACCAGCCGTCCCCTGCGTGTGCGTCGGATGATTCTACCGATCCGGCTCCGACCCGTCTCGGCCGGACCGACCGGCGGGCCTCCGTTCGTCCGGCGCCGACGGTCCGAGGTGCGCCAGCAGGCTCACCACCAGCATCGCCAGCTGCGCCACCACCGACGCCGCGACCACGTTGAAGTCGCCGATGCGGAACAGCTCGAGACCGGTCCTGCCGCCGATCGCGTTGCCGGCCATGGTGCCCACCACGGCAGCCGCAGCGAGGGTCGGCAGGAGTCGATCCCAGCGCCCGCGCAGGGCGATGAAGGCTGCCAGGTTGATGGCCGAGATGAACACCACCAGCACCAGCCAGGGGGTCATGCGGCGCGGACGATTCGTCCCCCGCCCAGGCACTCCTCGCCGTCATACAGCACCGCAGCCTGGCCCGGCAGCCGGCGCCCAGACCGGGCTGGCGGTCTCAATCAGCAGGCGATCATCCCCGACCAGGGTCACCTCGCAGTCCGCCTCGGCGCCACGGTGCCGGATGCGCACCGCTGCGTCGAAACGCTCGGCCCGGCGGCTCGCCGGCCACGAATCGACGGCCGTCCAGTACAAACCGCTCGGCGGCGATCTCCTCCCGCTGCGCCGACCACCACCGTGTTGGTCTCGGGCGTCGATCTCTCGCACGTAGACCGCCTCGCCGAGCCGCGATTCCGAGCCCATGGCGCTGGCCAACGGTGTAGTGCGCGTATCCAGTGTGCGTGCCGATGCGCGCCCCGCCGCCATCGACGATCGGACCCGGCTCGCCCCGGTAGCCGCGGCGCTCGGCGAGCAGCTCGCGATAGTCGCCCGCCGGCACGAAGCAGATCTCCTGGCTCTCCGGCTTGTCGGCGGTCGGCAGGCCCAGCTCCGCCGCGATGCCACGCACCGCGGGCTTGGTCAGCTCGCCCAGTGGAAAGCGGGTGTGCGCCAGCTGGGCCTGGTCGAGGACCCACAGGAAGTAGGTCTGGTCCTTCTCCGCATCCGCGGCGCGCAGCAGGCGCCAGCGTCCGTCGCGGTGCTCGGCCCGAGCGTAGTGGCCGGTCGCCACCCGGTCGGCACCGTAGGCCGCCAGGCCGCGGCGCAGCAGCTCATCGAACTTGATGTACTGGTTGCACGCCTGGCATGGATTGGGGGTCGAGCCGGCCAGGTAGCCATCGACGAACGCATCGATCACCCGCTCGCCGAAGCTCTGCTCGAGATTCAGGGCGAAGAACGGGATCCCGAGCAGCTGGGCGACCCGCCGCGCGTCGTCGTGGGCGTCAGGCGAGCAGCAGCTCCGCCGCTGCTCGTATCCCTCCCCGCCGTCAGGATGGAGGCGCATCCAGACGCCGATCACCTCGTCGCCGCCACCTTGCTGCCGGGCCTCGCGGGCCAGCAGCGCCGCGGCCACGCTCGAATCTACCCCTCCGCTCATGGCGACGACGATGCGACTCACCCCGAGGTCCCCGCAGCGGGCTGCGGCACCGTGGCCGGCAGCACCCCGCGCATGCGGGCCACCACCGCGCGGGTCGCCTCGACCACACGGCCGATATCGGCCCCGGTGGTGTCGCGACCGGCGGTGAGCCGCAGCGAGCCGTGGGCACGCAGCGGGTCGATCCCCATTGCCAGCAGGACATGGCTTGGCTCGGTCGATCCGCTGGTACAAGCGCTGCCGGTGCTGACCTCCACCCCTTCCAGGTCGAGAGCGGCCACCAGGTCGCCGCCCTCCAGGCCGTCGAGCAGGATGCTGCTGTTGTTCGGCAGCCGCTCGGTGAGGTGCCCGGTCAGCTCCGCTCCTCCGATCTGCAACAGGCCGGCGCTCAGCTGGTCGCACAGGGCGGCCAGTCGGGCGTTCTCCGCGTCGCGCGCCGCCGGATTCGCCTGCGCCAGCTCGAGGGCGCGCCCGAAGCCCACGATCCCCGCCACGTTCTCGGTCCCCGCTCGCCGCTGACGCTCCTGCGAGCCGCCCTGCAGCTGTGGCAGCAGCGCCGTCCCCTGTCGCACGAAGAGCGCGCCGACCCCCTTGGGGCCGTACAGCTTGTGGGCTCCCAGGCTCAGCAGGTCGACCCCCAGGCGATCCACCTGCAGCGGCAGGAAGCCGCCCGCTTGGACGGCATCAGAGTGGAAGATGACCCGGCGCTGGCGGCAGATCGCCCCGATCTCGGCGATCGGCTGGATGGTGCCGACCTCGTTGTTGGCGTACATGATCGAGACCACGGTGGTGTGGTCGGTAATGGCCTCGGCCAGCTGGGACGGGTCGACCCGCCCATATCGGTCCACCGGCAGGTAGGTCACCTCGAACCCCTGACGCTCCAGCATCGCACAGGTGTGCAGCACTGCCATGTGCTCCACGCGGCTGGTGACGATGTGCCGGCCGCGGGCGCTGGACGCCCAGGCAGCTCCTTTGATCGCCAGGTTGTCGGATTCGCTGCCGCCCCCGGTGAAGACGATCTCGCGGGGCTGGGCTCCCAGGATACCGGCCACCGCCTCTCGGGCCTCGTCGAGCCCCTGGCGAGCTCGACGCCCCGCTGCGTGGAGGCTCGACGGGTTGCCGTGGTGCTGGGTCAGGTACGGGAGCATGGCCTCCAGGACCTCCGGGCGCAGCGGGGTGGTGGCGGCGTGGTCGAGGTAGATCGTCATGCGCGCTCCTTGCCTAGCAACCCCCACCCGACGAGGGCGCCGGCGTCACGCCAGAAGGGACGGGCGTGGCGACGGGAAGCGATTTGAATGGGTGCGCCACCATCTGTCGGATCAGCATCAGCGAGCGCGTGTCGAGGTACTCGTTGATGTCCGGTGGCCAGAACTGGTAGCGCGCAATGGACTTGGCCTGGACGCGAGAGCCCAGTTCGAGCAGGTTCGGCAGCTCATCAAGCGGGAGGTTGGTCCACAGCGTGTCCTTGGCGATATCGAGCAGTTCCGGGATGCGTTCGATCACGGAGCATGGGTTGATCTGGCGGCGCAGCGCCAGCAGGACGAGCTGCTGGCGGTCCATGCGGCTGTAGTCGTTGTCCTGGTGGCGCGATCGGGCGTAGGCCAATGCCGTGAGCCCGTCGAAATGGTGCTTCCCGGCCGGAATCCACAGCCGAATGCTGCCGGTGCCGTCCGGCTTCGGGTAGTGCGAGTCGGAGACTGAGACGGGTGTCGTCATATTGAGCCCGCCAAATGCGTCTACCAGGCGCACGAAACCGTTGAGGGTCACCACCACCTGTCCATCGATCTGCATGCCGATCATCTCCTGGATCGCCTCCTGGACGGCGCGGTAGCCCCGCTCCTGGATGCTCCCCGGGAACCATTCCGGGTGCGCGATGGCATACACGAAGAGCGAGCTCAGGAGGTCCGGGTAGCAGCGGCAAGTGAAGGCATCGGCCGGGCCGGGGGGCAGCGGCGTGTTGAACATGTTGCGCGGGATGCCGAAGAGCGCCGCCCGGCCCGTGCTGATCTCGATGCTGAGCAGCTCCATCGTGTCGGTGCGCAGGCTCCATCGTCCCGGCCCGGCGTCCCCGCCGATGAGCAGCACGTTGAGCCGGCCATCGGCCGACCAGCGCGACAGCGGGGTGGGGGTGGGGAGCGGCGTCGGGGTCGCCCCCGGAGCGAGGGTCTGCGGCACCGGCGTCGGGGTGGGCTCGGGCGTGTGGAAGACGGTCTCGATCGTGTCGTAGGCCTTGTAGCCGACATAGCCAAAGACCGCGTGCATCCCAAGCGTGCCCGCCAGAATCACCACCAGAAGCCCGGCGGCCACCCATCGGCCACCACCGGTCGAGGCCCCCGGCCAACGGCCGCGAGCCAGCCGGTAGGCATCCACGATCGCAATCAGCCGATACAACAGGATCCCGAGATTCAGCGCCAGCAGGCCCAGCAGCACCTGGGGCTGGAGGAGCAGCCCTGCTGTGCGCGCCTTCCCCTGCGTGACGACGAGCAACAGACCGACCACCACAAGGAGGATCATCGGCGCGGCAAACAGGAAGGCGCGCAGCCGCTTCCCGACCCATCCCTGTCCCAGGCCGGGCCAGACGAACGAGAGGAGAGCGGCCAGCGCGGCCGATCGCCGCACGGCCCCGATCATGCGGGATGCCACGGCGGGCAGTCTACGACGCGAACGAGATGGAGGTGAAACCGATGATCGTACGGACCGTCGATGAAGTGATCGGCACCGAGCGCGACGTGGCCAGCGAGGGATGGCGCAGCCGCCGTCTCCTGCTGCGCGCCGATGGGATGGGCTACTCGCTGCACGACACCACGGTCGCGACCGGCGCGGTGCTGGAGATGGAGTACAGGCACCACCTCGAGGCCTGCTACTGCCTTGAGGGCGAGGCCGAGATCACCGATCTGGCCACCGGGGAGCGGCATCGCATTGCACCGGGCAGCATGTATGCCCTAGACCAACACGACCGACACACCATGCGGGTCATCTCGCAGCTACGGCTGGTGTGCGTCTTCGCCCCTGCGCTGACCGGCGGAGAGACTCACGATGCATCCGGGAGCTTCCCACCGACGAGCGACGCGGACTAGCGGCTGGCGGCCCTGCGCCCGCAGCCACGCAGCGGCTACAACGACCAACGAAGCGCGGATCAAGCGGTCTGCGTGGCTGCTTGGTCATCTCCTGACCTCGCCAGCCAAGTTGCAACCTCAGGGTGGCCGTTGTAGGCACCAGGTGACGGCCGACCCCAAAAAAGGCCTCCGGGGAGCGGCGTGCCTACGCCTTCCCGTCGCCCGCGGGCTTCTCCAGGCGCAGCCCCAGCTCGTCGAGCTGCTTGAGGGCGATCGGCGCAGGGGCGCCCATCATCAGGTCGCTGCCCGGCCTGGGTCTTGGGGAAGGCCATCACCTCGCGGATGTTGTCCTGGTCGGCGAGCAGCGCCGCCCATCGGTCGAGCCCCAGCGCGATCCCACCGTGGGGCGGCGCGCCGTACTCGAGGGCGTCGAGCAGCGCGCCGAACTGGTCGCGCATCCCCTCGACGGTGTGGCCCATCAGCGCGAAGGCACGCTCCAGCAGGTCGCGGCGGTGGATCCGCACGGACCCGCCCCCCAGCTCCCAGCCATTCAGCGCCAGGTCGTACTGCTGGGCGTGGATCGATCCTGGATCGGCCTCCATGCGATCGGCCTCTTCCCAAACCGGGGCGCTGAACGGGTTGTGGGTGGCATCCCAGCGCTGCGCCTCGGCGTCCCAGCTGAACATCGGGAAGCGGTAGACCCAGACGTAGGCCAGCACGCCCGGAGTGCGGAGTCCCAGCCGCGTCCCCAGCTCCAGGCGCAGCCGGCCCAGCACGTCAAGGGCCCGATGCGCATCGGCGTCGGCCACGATCAGCAGGAGGTCGCCGGCTCTCGCGCCACTTGCCGCCCGCACCCGACCTTGGGCCGCATCGTCGAAGAACTTGGCGGCCGGCCCGTGGAGCGAGCCATCGGTCTGCACCGCCAGGTGGACCAGCCCCGCCGCGCCGTGGCGGCGGGCAAGCTCGGTCAACTCGTCGAGCTGGCGGCGCGACCAGTCGGCGCAACCGGGCGCCACCACGCCGCGCACCGTTCCACCGGCCTCGAGCGCATCGGCGAAGACGCGAAAGTCGACGCCGGCCACCGCATCGGTCAAGTCGATCAGCTCAATGGCGAAGCGGATATCCGGCTTGTCCGAGCCGAATCGGTCAAACGCCTGCTCGTAGGTGAAACGTGGGAACGGCTCGTGCAGGATCGGCCGATCCGGAAGCACCTCGTGCGTCACCGCCAGCACGACCGCCTCGACCGCGTCCATCACGTCGTGCTCGGCGACGAAGCTCATCTCCAGGTCGAGCTGGGTGAATTCCAGCTGCCGATCCCCGCGCAGGTCCTCGTCGCGATAGCAACGCGCCAGCTGGTAGTAGCGGTCGTAACCGGCCACCATCAGCAGCTGCTTGAGCACCTGCGGGCTCTGCGGCAGCGCGTAGAAGTTCCCGGGCTGGAGGCGAGACGGCACGACGAAGTCGCGCGCTCCCTCGGGCGTGCTGCGGATCAACGTGGGCGTTTCGATATCGACGAAGCCGGCCTGCTCCATCGCGCGGCGGATCGCCGCCGAGAGGCGGGCCCGCAGCAGGATCCGACCCTGCAGGCTCGGGCGGCGCAGGTCCAGGTAGCGGTGCTCCAGCCGAATCGACTCATCCAACCCCGGCTGCTCCTCGTTCAGGTAGAACGGCGGCACCTTGCTGGGGTTGAGGACCACGAACCGATCGACCGCCACCTCCACCGCACCGGTCGCCAGGTCGGCGTTGGCGGTCCCCGGCGGACGCTCACGGACGACGCCCTCTGCCTGCACCACCCATTCGTTGCGTGCCGGCTCGGCGGCGGCGTGCGCGTCCGCTGCCTCTTCGGCGTTGGTCACCAGCTGGGTGATCCCATAGCGGTCGCGCAGGTCGAAGAAGGCGAGATGCCCGTGGTCTCGGCGCCGATGCACCCAGCCGGCCAGCGTCACCCGCTCCCCCACGTGGGAGGCGCGCAGCTCGCCGCAGGTATGGCTCCGGAAGGTCTGGCCCATGAGAAACGCATGGTAACGGAGGGCAGCCTCCGCCCGCCGGCGAGGATGATCCTGGCCGGACCCGTAACCCGACACGGCGCGACCCCTGGCGGTCTGGCGCCGTCAGATCGCAACCTGGTTGCTGTTGGCCAGCCTCAGGGCCCAAACGAGCCGCGCGGTATGCGCTGGTCACGCTCAGGCCTGGCGGCGGGGCGACCAAGCCTCGCGGACGGCGCGGTCTACCCGCAACCCCGCTGCGATTTGACAATCTCGCGACCGACTGGGTCGCCGTCAGCCGATGGCGCCCGCCACCTCGCCGAGTGGGAGCTCGCGTTGCTCGTGCCCGTCGAGATCCCGCAGGATCACGTTCCCGCGGTGCAGCTCCTCGCCGACGATCACTGCCCAGCGCGCGCCGAGCTTGGCGGCCGATTCGAGCTGCCTGCCAAGCTTTCGGCTGCTGCCATCGGCACGAACCCGCAGGCCGTCGGTGCGTAGAGCGGCCGCCACGCGCAGCCGAGGCTTGAGGGCCTCTGGGTCAGCGGAGACCACCGCCACCAGCGGCGTGCCGGCCGGTGCCTCAACGCCCTGCTCGGCGGCTGCCAGCACGGTCCGATCGATGCCGATACCGAAGCCGATCCCCGGCGTTGACTGGCCGCCCAGCAGCTCGGCCAGGCCGTCGTAGCGGCCACCGCCGCCGAGCGCCTGCTGCTGCCCGCGTCGCCCGGCGATGAAGAACTCGAAGGTGGTGCGGGTGTAGTAGTCGAGCCCGCGGACCAGCCGATGGTCGATCTCGTAGCGCACCTTGAGCGCATCGAGGAGCCCCCTGACCCCGTCGAAGTGGGTGCGGCAGGCATCGCACAGGTGATCGAGCGAGCGTGGCGCGCCGGCAGCCAGCTCGGCGTCGAGATCCTTGTCGTCGAGCACGCGCAGCGGGTTGATGCGCAGCCGGCGGCGGGAGTCATCGGTCAGGCGGTCCTCGTGCGCGCCGAAGTAGTCGACCAGCTTCTGGCGGTACGCCGGCCGGCAATTCGCATCGCCGATCGAGTTGACATACGCCACCACATCGGTGAGGCCGGCCTCGGCGTAGAAGCGGTGCCCCAGCTCGATCAGCTCGGCGTCGACCATCGGTCCTGGGTCGCCGATGACCTCGACGTCCCACTGGCTGAACTGCCTGAAGCGTCCGGCCTGCGGCCGGTCGTACCGGAACATGGGGCCGAGCATCCACAGGCGCAGAGGGCCGGGGCGCACGTGCATGCCGTGCTCGACGAACGCGCGGACGATCCCCGCGGTCGGCTCAGGGCGCAGCGCCCACTCGGCACGCTCCTCCTCGCTGCCGGCGGCGCCTGAGACGCGGAACATCTCCTTCTCGACGGCGTCGGACGATTCGCCCAGGCCGCGGGCAAAGAGCTCCGTCCGTTCAAAGAGCGGCGTCTCGATGCGCCCGAAGGCGTACCGCGCGCTCAGCTCCCGCGCGATCGCCTCGACGCGGTTCCAGGCGGCTCCGTCCTCGGGGAGGAGGTCACGGGTGCCGCGAGGGGCGGAGATCGGGCGGGACATGCGCGGAGTGTACCGAGCCGGCTACGCCACGCGAGCCATCTCTCGGCCCGGGCCGGAGAGCCGGGCCGCAGAGCCGGGTCGCAGAGCCGGGTCGGAGAGCCAGGCCGCAGAGCCGGGCCGTAGAGCCGGGCCGCAGAGCCAGGCCCGATGGCAGGCCGAATGGCAGGCCGAATGGTAGGCCGTATGGTAGGCCGTGTAAGCCCGTCGATGCGCGCGCATTCGTAATTCTCCCCCTCGGACGTTTACACCTTGGAAGCGGCTGCCGGCTGCCGCCCCGGTAACCTACCTCTCAGCCAGGGAGAATTACGCTCCGGCGGGCCGCGGATGCAGCTCACCCGCGTGCAATAAGCCCCCGCAACTGAGAGATAACCCACGACGGCGATAACTGTGACGCGCTGATGACCGCCAAGATCTGCCTATCCCGGCGTCGATCGGCTCCGCCGGCCAGGCCCCGCCGCGAAGCCCCTAGCGCGCCTCGCGAGCGACGCTGATCACGTCGCGCACTCGCTCGATGCGCGACAGGACCTTGGCCAGCTGCTGGAGGCTGGTCACCTTGAGCGTGGCGGTGATGACGGCCGTCCCATCGTCGTGCGTTCCGATGCTGGCCGCCACGATGTTGACCTTGTCCTCGGCGACCACGTTGGTGATCTCGTTGAGCAGGCCCGCGCGGTCGAGGGCGGTGATGCGCACCGTGATCGGGTAGGTCTGCTGGTCGATCGCCTCCCAGTCGACGTGGATCAGCCGCTCGATGTCCTTCTCCGACAGCACCGACGGGCAGCTGGCGCGGTGCACCGTGACCCCCTTGCCGCGGGTCACGTAGCCGGTGATCTCGTCGCCGGGGATCGGCGTGCAGCAGTTCGCGAAGCGCACCAGCAGGTCGCCCACCCCCTTGACCCGGATCCCGCTTGAGGTGACCGCGGCGGTGGGCGGCGCGACCTCGGGCAGGGTGATCGCCGCATCGTCGTGGATCTCGAGCTTGCCGACCACGCTCGCCGCCGAGACCGCGCCGTAGCCGATGGCGGCGTAGAAGTCGTCCAGCTCCTTGTAGTGCGCGCGCTGCACGATCTCGAGCAGCTTCTCGGCGTGGATGGTGGCCAGCGTTTCGTGGGCCAGGCGGCGCAGCTCGCGATCGAGCATCTCCTTGCCGTGCGTCGATGTTCTCGTCGTGCTGCTGATGCTTGAACCAGGCACGGATCTTCTCGCGCGCCTGGTTGGTGCGCACGATCGACAACCAGTCCCGCGACGGCCCGTGGGCCGCCTTGGTGGTGATGATCTCGACGATGTCGCCGTTGCGCAGCCGGTAGTCGAGCGGCACCAATCGGTTGTTGACCTTGGAGCCGATGGTGCGGTGGCCGACATCGGTGTGGATCCGGTAGGCGAAGTCGAGCGGGGTGGCCCCGTTGGGCAGGTCCTTGACGTCGCCCTTGGGGGTGAAGACGAAGACCTGGTCCTGGAAGACGTCGAGCTTGAGCCCCTCCACGAACTCGGTGGCGTCGACCACCTCGCGCTGCCACTCGATCAGCTGGCGGACCCAGGCCAGCTTCTCGTCGTAACGCCGGTCGCCGCGCGAGCCCTCCTTGTAGCGCCAGTGCGCGGCGATCCCAGCCTCCGCCACCTCGTGCATCTCGCGGGTCCGGATCTGGACCTCGAGCGGCTTGGCATCGGGACCGATCACGGCGGTGTGCAGCGACTGGTAGAGGTTCGCCTTCGGCATGGCGATGTAGTCATCGAACTGCCCCGGGATCGGTCGCCACAGCGAATGCACCACGCCCAGGGCGGCGTAGGTGTCCTTCACCTCCTCGACGATCAGCCGGATGGCGTGCAGATCGTAGATCTCGCTGAACTCAGCGCCCTTGCGCTCCATCTTGCGGGAGATGCTGTACAGGTGCTTGGGCCGGCCGCTGATCTCCGCCTCGATGCCGACCTTGGCCAGCTCCTTGCGCAGGATGGTGATGCTCTTGTTGATGAACGACTCGCGCTCCTTGCGACGGTCGGCCAGCATCTCGACCAGCTTGCGGAACTTCTCCGGCTCGGTGTACTTGAACGCCAGATCCTCGAGCTCCCACTTCCACTGCCAGATCCCCAGCCGATGCGCCAGCGGCGCGTAGATCTCCATCGTCTGGCGTGCGATGCGAATCTGCTTGTCGGGCGGCAGGGCGCCGAGCGTGCGCATGTTGTGGAGCCGGTCGGCGAGCTTGATGATGACCACCCGCACGTCCTCGGCCATGGCCAGGAACATCTTTCGGATGTTCTCCGCCTGCTGCTCCTCCATGGAGCGGGCCGATCCGAACTTGCTGAGCTTGGTGACCCCGTCGACCAGCCTTGCGCCACCTCGCGCCCGAAGCGCTTCTCGATGTCCGGCAATGGTCAGGTCGGTGTCCTCGGGGACGTCGTGGAGGAGCGCCGCGGCGATGCTCTCGGCGTCCATCTGGAGCGCCGCCAGCTCGTAGGCGACCGCCACCGGGTGGGTGATGTACGGCTCGCCCGATGCCCGCAGCTGCCCCTCGTGGGCGGCCGTCGCCACCTCGTGGGCGCGTTCGATCAGGCCGACGTTGATGCTCGGCCGATGGCGTCGCGCCTCGGCGACGACAGATTCGATGGTGGGCGTCCTGGCCGCCTGCTCCGCGGACCGTGAGATGCGCTTCGCCACGGCGGCCGGGGCCGCCCGCAGGCGTGCCAGGTCCATGGTCGCCCGATGGTAGCACGCACGGTCAGAAGATCAGGATGGACCGATGGGATGGCCGGGCCCGGCGGGCCTCTTTCCGGAGCTCGCTGCTCGGTATCCGAGCGCATGAACCGGGATCTGGCCGAATCGCGGCCGAATCCTCGGCATCGGAGCACACCGGCTGAGATTCGGAGGTCCCGAGCGCCTATCCCGGTCGATAGGCTCGGATGCCGAGCGCCCTCAGCCGGCAGGACGGAGACGACCGAGCAGCAGGCCACGGGCCTGCCGGGCGCGGTACCAGAACGGATCGATCACCAGGTCAAAGAGGCCGGGGTGGTGCAGCGAGGCGCCGCCGAACTTGCGCTTGAAGCGGCTGTAGCCGGCCGCTCCCGGATCGGCCTGGGTGTCGCCCGACTCGGTCACGCCCCACAGGTCGAGGCTTCGGCAGCCATCGGCCGCCAGGGCGTCGATCGCGGCGGCGAGCGCCGCATACGGGCCGCGCGCGGCGTTGAGCGCGGGGTCGCGCAGTGAGCCCGCCCAAAGATAAAAGGCGCGATCGCCGACCCGCAGGAAGCCCATCGCCGAGATCGGCCGACCCTCGAAGATCGCCTGGCCGAGGTACCAGCCGCCACTGGCAGCGAAGCGCCGCGCCGCCTCGCCCAGGAAGGCGGCCGACCGCCCGCGGAAGGCGGCTCGCTCGGCGGTGCGCTGGTGCAGCGCGGCGAGGATCTCGACGGCCGCGGGGTCGCCGGTGCGATCCAGTACGACCGTCACTCCCTCCTTCGCGGCGCGCCGGACGCTGTTGCGGGCATCGGGATCCCAGGTCGCCCACAGGGCCTCACGACTGACCGTCAGATCGAGGATGCGCGTGCTAGGAGCCTGGAGGTGGTCCCGCGAGCGACGCGCGCCGAAGGAGAGGAGGCCTGCCGCCAGGGCCTCGCGGTCCTCGGTCAGCGTGGTGCGCGGATCGAGCTTGACGACGATCGCTCGCTCCCGGCGCCCCATCTGACGCAGACCCTCGACCAGGGCCGCCAGGAGGTTGCCAGCGTCGGGCGCCTCGCGTTCCCAGACCGGGCCGTGCGGCACGTAGGCGACCTGGCGACCGAAGCCGGCAGGACGGACGAGCGCCTGCGCCACGCCCCGCAGCCGCCCGTCGGCCTCCTCGGCGATCAGGCGCTGGGGCACCTCGCCGGCCAGGGCTGAGCACTCCCCCCAGGCCCAGCACTGGAGCGGGTCCCCCTCGGGACGGGCCGCCACGAAGGCGTCCCAGGCGCGTCGATCGGCCGAGGTCGCTGGACGGACGCGGATGCTCATCGGGCCGGGGAGACGAAGCCGGCCGCGGCGAGCAACTGCGCCGCGATTTCCGCTTCGTTCCATGGGATCGCGCCGCCGGCCACCAGCATCGATCGTTCATGCCCCTTGCCGGCCAGCAGGATCGTGTCGCCGGCTCGGGCGAGGCCGATGGCATGCGCGATCGCCGCGCGCCGGTCGTTGATGACCCACAGGGTCTCCCCATCCCGCGCCCCTGCCGCCCGTGCCCCGTCGGCCACCTGGCGGTTGATCTGGTCGGGATCCTCGTCGCGCGGGTCCTCGTTGGCGATCACCACCGCGTCGGCCAGAGCGGCCGCCAAATGGCCGATCGCCGGGCGCTTCGGCAGGTCGCCCCAGGCGGCGCAGCCGGTCACCACCAGCAGGCGTCCGGCGGTCAGCCGCCGCAGGCTGCGCAACGCCTTCTCCAGCGCATCGGGCGTGTGGGCGTAGTCCACCACCAGCGTGAACGGTTGCCCGGCCTCGATCCGCTGCATCCGCCCCGGTACGCCGCGCACCGCTGCCAGAGCACCGCGCGCCACCTCGGGCTCGATCCCCCAGCCGATGGCAAGGGCAAGGGCCGCCAGCGCGTTCTCGACGTTGACCCGCCCAATCAGCGGGATCGCGATCGTTCCGCTCCACAGCGGCCCCGCCATGGTGATGGTCGAGCCGTCGCGCCCCTCCTCGACGTTGCCAGCATGGAGATCGGCCTCGGGGTGGAAGCCAAAACTGACGACCCGATCCCGCGCTCGCTCGTGGAAGAACGGATAGCTGGGATCGTCACGGTTGAGGACAGCGAGCGGTGCCTCCTCGACCAGCAGCGCCTTGGCGTCGCGGTAGGCCTCCCAGCTGCCGTGAAATTCCAGGTGCTCGGCGGTCAGGTTGGTGATGATCCCGGCCCGGAACCGGCAGTTGCGCACCCGACCGAGCGCCAGCCCATGGCTGCTCGCCTCGATCACCGCGCTGTCATTGCCGGCCGCCACCATGCGCGCGAGAAGCTCCTGCAGCTCGAGCGCCTCGGGGGTGGTCGAGCGAGTCGGGTTGTCGGTCAACCGGTCGCCGATCTGCAGCGAGACGGTGCCGACCAGGCCGGGGCGCCAGCCGCCGGCGGCGAGCAGCTGGGCGCAGAGCGTGGCGACCGTGGTCTTCCCATTCGTTCCGGTGACCCCGATCGTCGCGAGCTGCTGCGACGGTTCACCGAACCACAGGTCGGCGGCATCGGCCAGGGCATGCCGCGCATTGGTCACCACCAACTGCGGCACACCGGCGTCGGGCAGCTCGTGCTGCACCACCACGGCGGCAGCTCCGGTCGCTATCGCATCGGGCACGAAGCGATGTCCGTCGGTGTGCTCGCCGGGGACCGCAAAGAAGAGCGCCCCGGGGCCGACCCGCCGCGAGTCGTAGGCCAGCGAGCGGATCTCGCCAACGGGCACGCCCACCACCCGTTCCGGCGCGATCCGGTCGGTGAGCGAGCCGAGGCCCAGTGTGCCGCCCGGTGGGCCGAGCTCAGCGGCGCTCATGTCGGCTCCTGTCCGGGAGCGCCCGTCAGCCGTCGCCGCAACAGGCGCCGCAGCTCACCAAGCTCGGGCGAACGGAGGGCCAGCGCGAAGGCCGCGTAGGCCAGCAACCCGATCGCCGATAGTGCCAGCAGCACGATCAACCGGCCGAGCCCATTGGCGAGCGCACCGCCGAACCACAGGTCGACCACCTGCAGCCCGCCGAAGATGAGCAGCCCGGTCCCGGTCGCCGCCGCGGCCGAGCGGCCAAGCGAGGTGAGCACTTCGCCGAGCTCCAGGCCGTTGAGCCGGTCGTGCAGCGCCCAGACCAGGCCCAGCACCTCCACCGTGGCGGTGATCGACATGGCCAGCGCCAGGCCGTTGACGGCCATCGGCCTCACCAGCCAGATCATGAGGGGCACGTTGAGGACGACCGATAGCACCGCCCAAAGCACGGGGGTGCGGGTGTCCTGCAGGGCATAGAAGGCGCGCGCCAGCACGTGCACCACGGTATAGGCAGCAAGCCCCAGGGTGAAGAAGAGGAGCGCATCTGCGGTCTGCGCGGTCGCGCGGGCGCTGAACAGGCCGTACTGGAAGAAGACCGCGGTCAGCGGCCCGCGCAGGACGGTCATGATCGCGGTCAGCGGCGCCGCCACGAAGAGGAGGATGCGGAGCGTCTGGGCCACGTAGCGGCGCACGTCGGCGAGCCTGCCGAGCGCCGCCTCGCGCGACAGGCGCGGGAAGAGCGCCACCGCCACGCTGACGCCCACCACGCCGACCGGCACCTGCATCAGCTGGAAGGCGTAGTTGAACGAGGTCAGGCTGCCCCGCGGCAGGCCGCTGGCCAGCACCGTGCTGACGATGAAGTTGATCTGGGCAGCGGCCAAGCCGAGCATGCGCGGGCCCATCAGCCAGGCCACCTTGCGGACGCCGGGGTGCGACAGCCCGATCGTGAGGTCATAGCGCTGCCCCACCTTGCGCAGCTGCGGCAGCTGGATGGCCAGGTGCAGCAGCGAGCCGAGCGCCACCCCGACCGCCAGCCCCTCCACGCCCATGATCGGCGCCAGCACGATTGCCGACCCGATGATCGCCAGGTTGTACACGAGCGGCGCAATGGCCGGCACGGTGAAGCGCTCGTAGCTGTTGAGGATCCCGCTGACCACCGCCCCCATGCCGATGAAGACCGGGCTGAGCAGCATCACGCGGGTCATGCGGATCGTCAGTTCGGTGGTCGGCGCGTCGAAGCCCGGCGCCACGAACGGCACCACCAGCGGCGCCAGGATGGCCATCACCAGGCTGAAGCCGGCGAGCGCGATGAGGACCAGGTTGATGACGCTGCTGGCCAGCTTCCAGGCCTCGTCCTCCTCGCCGCGCGCCCGGTAGCCGCTGAATACCGGGATGAGCGCTGCACTCAGCGCGCCGGCGATCACCAGCTGAAAGATGGCATCGGGGATGCGGAAGGCGGCGAAGTAGGCGTCCAGCTCACGCGATGCGCCGAACTGCGAGCCGATCACCAGCAGGCGCACCCAACCGAGCAGGCGACTGGCCAGCGCGGCAATAGTCAGGATCAGGCCCGCCCGGGCCAGCACGCGCCCCGAGGAGGCCGCGCCCGCGGACAGCGGGGTCACCGATCCGACCGGCCGGGAGCGACCCGACCGGAGCGTGGGTGCGCGGAGCGGTAGGCGCTGCGCAGCGAGGCGTCGGAGAGGTGGGTGTAGATCTGGGTGGTGGCCAGCGACACGTGGCCGAGCAGCTCCTGCACGGTGCGCAGGTCGGCGCCACCTTCGAGCAGGTGGGTCGCGAAGCTGTGGCGCAGGGTATGCGGCGAGGTGTTGGCCGGAGCGCCGCTGGCGATCACCCAGCGGTCGACCACCATCCGCGCTCCTCGGGCGGTGAGCGGCCCGCCGGTGGCGTTCAGGAAGAGCGCGGCGGTCGGTCGCGAGGCGCGCGCCGCCAGGGTCGGCCGCCCACTGGCCAGGTACGCCCGCACCGCGCGGGCCGCCGGATCGCCGAAGAGCAGCTCGCGCTCCTTGTTGCCCTTGCCCACCACCCGCAGCCGGCGGCGCGCCAGATCGACCCGGTCGATCGACAGCGAGGCCAGCTCGCTGATTCGCATCCCGGTGGCGTACAGCAGCTCGAGCAGGGCGGCATCGCGGCGAGCGGCCGCATCCGCGACCAGCGGATCGCGCCTGCGCCGGCCGACCAGCACCATCTGGCGCGGTGCCTCGACCAGGCGCGCGGCGTCGGCGACAGAAAGGATCCTGGGCAGGCGCCCGGGACGCTTCGGTGACCGGACACCGGCCAACGGGTCGGCGGCCAGCCAGCCCTGCCGGGTGGCGTGGCGGTAGAGTGAGCGGATTGCCGCCAGGCGTCCACCCACGGCGGAGGCGGAGAGCTCCCGATCGGCCAGCCAGGAGAGGTAGGCGCGCACCGTGGCGTGGTCAGGGGCGCCCCACGCGACGTGGCTGCGATCCAGGAAGGCAAGGAACTCGGCGGCGTGGCGTCGGTATTCGACGATCGTGCGCGGCGAGGCGTTGCGGCTCGACAGGTGGCCCAGGAATCGCTCCAGGGCGAGCGCGGCGTCGCCGACCGGCGCCTCAGCCACCGGCGCGGCCGGCCACCCCGGCCGCCGGCCCATCGGCTCCGTCACCGGAGGCAGGGCGCGTCCAGCTGGAGTAGTCGCACTCCGGATAGCGATCGCACCCCCAGAACGGCCGTCGCCCGCGGCGGGCATGCTTGGTCACCACCGTGCCAGTGCTGCACTTGGGGCAGACGCCGAACCGCTCGCTGGCGCGCTCCTGGCGGACGATGTGCTTGCACTCCGGGTACCGGTCGCAACCGACGAACGGGCCGAAGCGGCCTGTTCGCGCGCTCAGCGTCCCCTCCCCGCAGGCGGGGCACTTCTCCCCAACCCCCGGCATATCGGGAGGGATCACCGGCTCTTCGCCGGGGATCGGCATGGTGTGCTTGCACTCTGGGTAGGCGGAGCAGCCCAGGAACCAGCCGTTGCGCCCGTAGCGCTTCATCATCTTGTGGCCGCTCAGCGGGCAGTCGATATCGGTCATCTCGACCTGCTTGGCGATCTTGGTACGCCCCTCGACCACCTTGGCGCTGAAGGGATCCCAGAAGCTGCGCACCATGGGCACCCACTCCTGCCGCCCGGCGGCCACCTCGTCGAGCTGCTCCTCCATGCGCGCCGTGAACTCCAGGTCGACGACCTCTGGGAAATGCTCGACCAGCAGGTCGGTGACCCGAAAGGCGGGTTCCTCCGGCGAGAGGCGCCGCTCCTTGATGGCCACGTAGCCACGCTGGCGGATGGTGTCGATGGTCGGGGCGTAGGTCGACGGGCGGCCGATACCGTGCTCCTCGAGCGCCTTGATGAGGGTCGCCTCGGTGTAGCGTGGCGGTGGCTGGGTGAAGTGCTGCTCGGAGGTGAGCGACGCCAGGTCCAGCGGCTCGTCCTGCCGCAGGTCGGGCAGCACCGTCAGACGCTCGTCCTCCTCGTCGTCGCGCCCCTCGATGTAGACCGCCTGGTAGCCGTCGAAGACGCGCTTGCGCGCCCCCGCATGCACGGTGTAGCGGCCGGCGGAGACGTCGACCCCCACCTGGTCGAAGCGCGCCGGGCTCATCTGGCTGGCGATCGCCCGCTTCCAGATCAGCTCATAGAGCCGGTACTCGTCGGGCTTGAGGTGGCTGCGCACCGATTCGGGCGACCGGGCGAAGCTCGACGGACGGATCGCCTCGTGCGCCTCCTGCGCCCCGCGGCTGCGATTCTTGAAGGCATTGGGCCGATCCGGCACGAAGTCAACGCCAAAGCGCTCGGCGATCACCCCGCGTGCTTCGCTGACCGCCCCCGAAGCGATCGACAGCGAGTCGGTGCGCATATAGGTGATCAGGCCGACCTGCCCCTCGGGCAGGGCAATCCCCTCGTACAGTGACTGCGCCACGCTCATCGTCCGCTTGGCCCCGAAGCTCAGCTTGCGGGAGGCTTCCTGCTGGAGGGTGCTGGTGGTGAACGGCGGCGGTGCAGCCTTGCGCTGCTGGGTGCGAGTCACCGCGGCCACCCGGTACTGCGCTGCGCGCAGCGCGGCCTCGTGCTCGGCGGCCTTTTCCGCGCTGGCGACGCGGGCCTTCTTGCCGTCGATGCGGGTCAGCTCGGCGGTGAAGCGGCCGGACTCGCCGCGCCTCGTCAGCTCGACCGCCAGGCTCCAGTACTCCTCGGGGTTGAAGCGCTCGATCTCGCGCTCGCGCTCCACCACCAGCCGCACCGCCACGCTCTGCACCCGCCCGGCTGAGAGACCGCGGCGGATCTTGCTGCTCACCAGAGGGCTCAGCTTGTAGCCGACCAGGCGGTCGATCACGCGGCGTGCCTGCTGGGCGTTGACGAGGTCGAGGTTGATGGCCCTCGGATGGGCAAAAGCGGCCTCGATAGCCGACTTGGTGATCTCGCTGAAGGTGACCCGGCGCACCCGGTCATCGGCCAGCCCGGCGAACTGGGCGATGTGCCAGGCGATCGACTCGCCTTCGCGATCCAGGTCGGTGGCCAGCCAGACCATGTCCGCCCGCCTGGCCAGCTCGGCGAGCCGATCCAGATCCTTGCGTCGATCCTTGAGTGGCTCGTAGCGCGGGGCGAAGTCGCCGTCGACATCGACCCCCAGGCTGCGCTCGGGAAGGTCACGGACGTGGCCGTATGAGGCGATCACCGTGTAGCCGTCCCCCAGGTACCGTTCGATGGTCTTGGCCTTGGCGGGTGACTCGACGATGACCAGATCGCCGTTGGAACGCTTCTTGGGGGGCATCGGTCAGGGAGTGTAGCACCCGGTTCCGGCCATTTCGGCGAGGCGGATCAGTCGGTAAAGTCCCAGACCACGATCACTTTCGAGCCGACCTGGGCCACGCCGACGCCCATCCGACGGAAGTGCGCGCCCAGGATATTGCCCTTGTGGTTGGCGTAGCCGGGGTACGGCTCGGCCATGAAGGTGGAGTGGCACCAGTCGAGCACGGCGTAGGGATCGGACTGCCCGCCATAGGAGCAGATGTTCTCGCCGGAGTAGCCAAAGCTGATCCCAGCGTTGCGCAATCGGTCTTGGTAGGTGCGTCCGTCCAGGCTGGTGTGGCTGAAGTAGTTGTTGTTCATCATGTCCCAGGCGTGCGCCGCCGACACCGCCGAGATGGCCGGGTCGATGACCAGCGCGTTCAGGCCGTAGGAGGCCCGTGCGGCGTTGACCTGGTTGAGGGCGTAGGCCACCAGGCCCGATCGCGTGGCCGGCACCTGACCGCTCGGCTTGGCCGTTGCACGGGCCACCGGGCTCGGCGTGCTGAACGTCCACTCAGCGGTCACCGGATTGTTGTCCGCATCTACGGCACCGTCGGACAGCCGGACGCGGAACCGATGGCCGATCGCGAAGGCACGGCTCGGGGCGAACCGCAGTTGCGTGTCCGTGGCATTCCAGGTCTTCCTGCCCGGCAGCTTCGCCCCGGTGACGAGGTCGGTGACCGATAGTGCCGCGCCGGAGAGATTGGCCCGCATCGGCTGGCTGAACCAGAGCAGCACCTGCGTGTCGGTGACCTTGGTGGCGCCGATGGCCGGACTGACCCGGACCAACTGCGCCCCGGCGCGCGTGGTGAACGAGAACGAACTGTCGCCGCGAAGCGGATTGCCATCGGCGTCTTGGGCGCCCGACAGCGAGACGGCGTACCGCGCGTCCGAGCTGAAGCGCTCGGCAGGAGTGAAGGTCATGACCGTGCCTCGCCAGCTGAAGGCGCCGGGAACGGAGGGGCTGAGCACGAAGGCGCGCTCCACGTCGTCGCGGTCCATGATTGCGCCGAAGGTGACCTGGATGGCGGTGCGCGCGCTGGCATCGGCCACCGTGTCCGGCGGGATCTCAGCCTCGCCGAGCTGGCGAAGGTTGCCCGGGGCGGTGTCCACCTGGCGCACCCCGAAGTCGGTGATGCGCGGGGCGGTCTGGGTGGTGAAGGTGAAGTGCCGCTCGCCGACCGCGACCACGTAACGCTGGTCGGTCAGCCACCGGCGCACCGGCGAAACCTCGACGCTGCGGCGGTCCGCGCTCCACTGCAGGCGGAATTGCTGAACGGGGCTGATCGCCAGGGCGGACTGGACGGCCACCGGGTCCACCGGCTCGCCGAACTCCAGGGTCACCGGGCTGCCGGAATGGATCCCGATCCCGACGCTCTCGGGGAGGATCGAGGTGGTGGCTGGGACGAGAGACTCGAGGTCCGCCTGCACCGTTCCACCGGTCGAGACGGCGACGGCCAGGCAGATGGCGCCTGCCAGCACGTGGGTCACGCTGCGATGGCGGCGCAGCTCCAGACTGAACCTCGCGAACGCGGCGCGGGACGCCGCGCGGGCGCTGCGAATCGAACGCAATAGACAAGACTCCTGTCACGGGCGGACCGACTCCCGGGCACGGGTTTCGGCTGCCGAGTGGCGGGCCGAGTATACCCGGCGTCAGCCAGCGTGCTCCCTCTGGCGGCCGATTCGACGCGCGGTGAGGGTCGGATGGAAGGTCGCGCCACCGTAGGAATCGACAAGCCCACGAGCCTCGAGCAGGGTCAGTGTACTGGCCAGCGGACCCGTCGCCAGCCCTGTCTTCTCCATCAACTCTTCGATCGACCCGGCCCGTTGGAGCAACCGGCCGAGGACCAGCCCTTCGGATTCCGACAGGCTCGCCACGCTCACCGCGCGCCCGTCCGCGACAGCTCCGATGCGGTGCAGCAGCGAGGCCGGCGAGGTGACCAGCGTGGCCAGGTGATCGGCGATCAGGCGGTTGCAGCCACGCGAGGCGGCCGCGTCGATCGGCCCGGGAACGGCGAACAGGTCCCTTCCGTAATCGACCGCGGCGGCGGCGGTGAGCAGCGCGCCGGAGTGGTCCGGCGCCTCGATCACCACCACGGCCCGGGCCAATCCGGCGATGATCCGATTGCGACGCGCAAAGTCCGGCCGACCTGGTGCCTGGCCCGGCGCAAGCTCAGATACCAGTCCCCCGCCGGTCGCCACCAGTCGGGCGGCCAGTTCCCGGTGTCGCGGCGGATAGACCCGGTCGAGCGGCGACGGGAGCACTCCCACGCTACGACCGCCGGCGACGACCGCTGCCAGATGCGCGTCTCCGTCGATCCCCAGCGCCAGGCCACTGACCACCGTCACGCCGGCCCGGGCAAGCTCGTCGCCGATCTCGGCGGCGCACGCGCGCCCGTACCCGGTGGCACGCCGCGTCCCGACCACCGCCACACAGGTCGCCTCGAGGGCCTGCGGGTCGCCGGACAGGTAGAGGACCGGAGGGCGCGGGTCGACCTCGGAGAGCGCGGTGGGATAGCCGCTCTCGAGGACGGTCACTACTCGGCCGCCCGCCTGCCGAGTGGCTGCCTCAACCGCCCGTGCGATCGAGGTGGCGCTGCGACGTCGCAGCCGGCGCAACCCGGCCGCAGCGTCGTCGGGCACCCGAGGCAGCTCGTCGAAGATGCCCGCCCCTGCCGCCCAGGCCGCGCGGGCGCTGCCGAAGCGTCGCAGCAGGCGTGCGAAGCCGACCGGGCCAACGCCCGGCACCAGTGACACGGCGATCCAAAACGGTCGGTCGTCTTGAGGATCGATGGCGGCGAGATCGAGCGCCGACCAGCCGCCATGCTCGACCGGGAGGGCGGCCAGCACCGGCCGGACTGTCTCGCCGCGTGGTCCGGCCTCGCCGATCCCGATCACGGCTGCATCCCCGTTCGGTAGACGAGCGCCTCATCGAGGTGCTCGATGGAGACCTGCTCCGCTTCCGCAAGGTCGGCGATGGTGCGAGCCACGCGGGTCGCGCGGTGCAGGCGCCGGGGTGAAAGTCCGAAACTGCGGCCACGCCCGGCGAGGTGCGCCAGCGCGGATGGGGTGATGCCGTGTGCCGCGTCGAACTGGCGCGGCGACAGATCTCCATTGGCGATCCCCTGTCGCTCGAGCTGCCGCCGCCGTGCTGCGGCAATCCGCGGCGCGACCACCGAGCTCGGCTGCGAGCGGCCGCCACCACGACCACTGGTCGGCTCATCCATGCTGACCCACAGGTCGATCCGGTCACGCAGTGGGCCGGAGAGCCGGGCGGCGTAGCGCCGCGCCACCGCTTCGTCGCAGGTGCAGGCGCGCCGGCGGGTTCCACGCCAGCCGCACGGGCACGGGTTGAAGGCCGCCAGCAGCGAGAAGCTGGCCGGCAGCGACAGTGATCCGTCCACCCGGGCGATGGTCACGCTGCCCGCCTCCATCGGCTGGCGCAATGCTTCCAGAGCGTCGCTGCGGAACTGGAGGGTTTCGTCGAGCAGCAGCACGCCGCGATGCGCGAGTGTGCGTGAATGACGCCAGACGGATGGCCAGAGGCTTATCTTGCGTGTAGTAGGCTCACCGCTCGGGCCCGGTGCTGGTCACGGTCGATGTCCTCGGTTCAGGGTCGCGCGAGTTGGACGCCCTAGAACTCACCCGCAAAGCCATATCTGCAGCCGCCGCAGACAAGGCTGGTGAGGGGCTCCCAGCGGCTGCATGTCGGGGCAGTTGGCCATCCAGCATCCTCAGTATTTGGCGCTCCTCCGAATGGACTCAGCCTGCCAGTATCCCGGTATGGGCGACCGTCACTCCTGCGCCGGGATCGGCCCTTATGGATACTGCGCGCGGCCGTGTGCGGCCTCAGACGACCATCGACTCAGCGAACGCGGGTGCCGGGATGCCAGGCTCATCTGGTAAGAAGACGATCCCATCTTTATGGCAGTAGAAGGACCGGTCCCAGCGAGTCATCAGCGTCTCCCACCGAGGGTGGCGCTCGCCGAGGATTTCCCGCCGGCGTGCCGCGGTCCGTCGCTTGTGCCAGACCGGAATCCAGATCAGGATCGCAATGGATGCCACGTCGACGAGCAGTACGGGTACGGCGATGTCTGCCGGCGCCCGGCTGACGCCACCGGGCACAGCGAGAATCGCCAGGAGCCAAAAACCAACCCACAAACGCGAGCGCCAGCCCCATGGGCTCTCGTACTGAGGCTCGTCGGGCGGCGCGAGCATCGCCGCGAGAGCCGTGTAGCGTGTCTCGTGGTACTCGGTGGGCCCTCCACCGGATGCAACCCCGATGCCCCCTCTCTGGCTGTAGCGAATCGAGGTCGTACTCGCGCTGCCCACACCCTGCGATACCGATGCTCCCGCGGCGAACACGGCGCTCACTTTCTGAACTGCCTGAGGATGACCGCCGCTGGGACAGGTGATGGCCCGGGGATCGGTATTGGGGGCGTCTGGCAAAGTCCGATCCACCGGGTCGCTCGATACTGTCGGCGCTCCTGTGGCCTCTAAGTCGAAGCCGCACGATCCGCAGAAGCGCAGATCAGCGCTCCGGGACGTGCCGCAGCTTGGACAGAACCGATGGACCACCGCAGCCACGATGACGCCTCCGTCCACGTCGAACACAGCTCTCGTTCATCGATAGACGCGCACACAGGCGAGCACCGCCTGTGGCCAGCCCCGGCCATCCTATCTCAGCGGACGGCCTTCTGGCATGCGCGAGTGTGCGTGAATAACGCCAGACGGATGGCGGAGACCCAGCCTCCGATCAGTTCTGCGTTGGGCTCAGGACTGGCGGGCCACCGACGTCACTCACAACGTTTGCCCTAAACACACAACGGCCCCGGTCGCCCACCGCGCCTTCGCCCGCGTTCCCCGGCAACGGGCCAAATAAGCGGCGGGCGACCGGGCCGTCGAGCTCAAACAGAAAGGGGCCGGTCTTCGGACCGGCCCCTTTTCCCGTCGAGTGCGCGGCTACGGGGTCTTGAAACCGTGGTACCCAGGATTGGTGGTCCAATCCTTCTGGGCGTAGCCGCTTCCCTTGACGACGAAGTCGTAGGTCACGCCGCCGATGGAGGCTTTGTCGACCCACGCCTGCGTGCCGTCGGGGCTGGGTCCGTAGGAGTCGCCCATGCCGAGACGGAGGTAGGTGCGGACGACGGTCAGGCCCGTGTACGCCGAATCGGCGGCGATGCTAGCCAGTGTCCTTTCGGCACCCGTGGTGGTGCCGCTGTTGTCTACCCACTGCAGCCAGTTCGCAGCGGTCGCGGCATTCACCGTGACGTAGTCTGCTAACCCATACGGGGCCGGCACCATCTGGAACGCGACGTTGTCGCTGCGATCGCCAACCACACCGGTGTCGATCTCGATCGTCATCCACACCGGGTTCGCGCCGTACTGGTTGACCACGTCGTAGGTCAGAGCACTGGCTGCGAACGTATCGATCGACACCGCGGGCCTGAAGGCGAAGAGGCCCTCGTCGCAGTAGTTGAGGGGTGCGCAGCCGGTGGGGTCCGCCGTCAGTCCGGCCTTGATCAGGCCGGCTTCGCGGCCCAAGTACGCGGCGGTGAGGCCCGGCGAAACCCAGTCGTAGTTGGGCGGCCCGGCGTACAGCGCGTAGACGCCCAGAGCCCATGTCGGCTGCGTGGCGCCAATCTTGACGGTGGTCGGCGCTGCGAGGGCGCTGCCTGAGAGAGCGAAGGTCGCGATCAGCGCGACCAAGATGGACAGACGTCGCATGAGCGAGGTCCCTTTCTGCCTTTCGGCGCGAGCGAGTCCCCTCCGTGGTCGAACCGTTGTCGTCCCGCGAAGGGTGATCAAGGCGGGTCGGTCTCGCCATTGGCACAACGCGCCGGACGGGCGACCGAGTTGGACACCGCGCTGTTGGAACTCGCTGGGTCCCGCGCCTCCCTGCCTGTGGCTGAGTATGCGCGCCGGCGGGCGGGATGATACTCACTTGTCCACAGATTCTGGTGCGCGGAGGCAACTACCGACCGAGCGCGGGAAGTCGAGAGGTGACGTGCTCCAACTCCTCAGAAGTCAGTCCTCGACCCATTCCTCGCCAGGACTGTTCCTCGGCTCCCTGGTAGAACGCGAGCCGCGGCCGTCGCCGCTCAAGCTCTTCGCACCGTCAACGTCACCCCGGCCCGCTGGCAGCCTATGCAGCGCCGCTTACTGTCGGCTTACCAGACTGGTCGGGGCGACGGGGCGAACACCCTCTCCGACGGTCCGGTCAGCGACTCCCGAGACTCGAGGGCCGACGAGTTGGCCGGGAGGTCCGAGCGGCCGCGCCGGCCCGCGCCGACCCGCGCAGACCCGTCCCAAAAGAGGAGCCCCCCGAAGACCGTCCGATTCGTGCTTCGCGCGGTCCCGGTCTTGGGCCGATCAGAAGGAGGTCGTTTCGGTCGGGGCGCGTAGATTCGCCCGTCTATCCCAAGATGCTGAATCGTCGCAGCTGACTCACTCAAAATGGCTCGCACAATGCCTGGTGCGAGGTTGTATCGTCGCAGCGATGCGTGCACTCGCGGTGGTTGCGATCCTCATCATGCAGACGGCGTGCAGCGTCACCCGAACGCTCCCAACCCTTGCTTCGGACAACGGCGGGTGCCGGGGTGTTGGCCTCGACGCCACGCTCGCTGGAAGCCCGGCGGACCCGCGCGTCGCGTGGCTCCTCTCATCTGGTGGCGGGCGTCAAGAGATCGTGTGGCCGCCCGGCTTCAGCGCCCGATTTACGCCCCACCTCGAAGTCCATGACGCGTCGGGAACCACGGTATTCCGGGCCGGGGACAAGATCTCGGGAGGCTGCGTGGCAGGTCCCCCCGAGGACCCCGGAATGGTGCTCCTCATCCGACCAGGCTACTGAAACCCGACTCGAAAGGTGGTCCTTTTGGACCGAACGAGCGTGGAGGCGGCGGAGGGGGACCCGAGCGGGTAGATCCGACGGCCCGCTATCGGTTCACATAGAGGCCGATGGCGCCCAGGAGGACCACCACCCCGATGATGACGAGGAACCCCTTGGCGATAGGGCTGAGCAGCGGCCCTTCGTCAGCAGCCATCGGTGCTCCCTGCGCCGCCACGAGCGATAGCACGCCGGCGGCCCCGGCCAGCAGGGTGCCGAGCAGAAACACCTCGTGGGTGACGCCCTGGCTGATCTGCCACACGCCATAGGCGACACCCAGCCCGCCCCAGATGGCAGACCCCGTCAGGGTGCCGCGGGTCGTGCCCAAGATCAGCCGCGCGCCAAAGAAGAGGGTAATGGCGGCGCCGATACCGTTGCCGACGGCGAGCTCGCGCAGATGGTCCGCTTGGCCGCCGAGCAGCGGGGCATATGTCAGCTGCAGGAAGGCCAGGTAGCCGTAGCACAGGGCGGCGCCGATCCACGCCAGGCCCGCGATCAGGCTGATGGTCGAGCTACGGTCAGCCGCCGCCTCACTCGTTGGCGGGGTGGCCGGTTCCATGTCTACCGGCGGGGATCGACGGGGTTCATCCACTGGGCGGATAGCTTGCCGACCCAGCTGCGTGAGGACGCCCTCGAAGCGGTGACCGCACGACACACAGAATCGAGACCCGGCTTGGCGGCGCGTGCCGCACTGTGAACAGAAAGCGACCTCGGTCACTCGAGCGCCCGTTGCGCCTTCTCAATGAGCTCGGTGGCCTCGGCCCATTTCGCCTGGAGCTCTGTCGTAATCGAGTCGTTGGAGCACGCCGGGTCCTGGATACAGTCGTTCCAGGTGGTGTGGGCGTCCACGTAGGCCTGCAGCGCGTGCTCCGCGTCAACGCCCACGTTCAGACAGTCGAGCGATAGGTCTGTGACCAGGATGCGGTCGTGCGCCACGTTCGCATCGCCAACCCGCTCGCCGTAGTCCGCGAAGGTCAGACCGATCGTCAGCCGCGAATCCAGGTCGGCCAGCTTCTCCACGAAGGCAGCAAGCTCCGGCCCACAGTCGAGCGGGGCGGGTGTTGGCGTCGGCGGTCGCTCGGTGGGCGTGCCTGTTGCTTCCGCCGCCGCCGTAAGAGTGCCGGCGCCACCCGGGGCGATGGAGCCGCCGCAACCGGCCAGGGCGAGGACGAGGACCATGATTGGGGCGCGAATCGTCACGAAGCGTGATGGCACTTATCGGGCTCGAATCTTCTTGGCCTCTTCAACGTAGTAATCGCAGTCGGTGATTGGGATCCCAAGGCGCTCGGCCTCTTCGGTCGGTCGACCGTTCAGTTGGCAGCTCCAGTCTTGCTCTAGGACCCACGCATCTTGATCCGATAGCGGCGGCCGGGACTCGCAAGCTGCCACCAGTAGGAGTAGGACTGCGAGTGCGAGTGCGATTGATCGTCTCTTCACCCGGCTACGGTAGTCCCAGCGGTCAAGACGGCCGACGCACGAGTTCGTGACCTGCGCGAGTAAGCCGCTGATAGGTGCCGGGGCGTAGGCTGGCAGGGCCGGGGCGACGTTGACGGCGCGAAGAGCTCGTGCGGCGACGCCCGCGGCAGTCGGTAGCGTGCAGGCGACCCCGGCCCTACCATGTCGGCGCAGGATCGACCGCGCGAGGGAGGGAGCTGATGCGAAGCCTTTCAGCTGTGGCGGCGATCGTCGTGCTGCTGATCGCCTGCACCGGGAATGGTGCAGAAGGCGACGGAGCAAGTAGCACGCCCGAGCCTACCGAGGGGAAATACACACAGACGTGGACAGTGTTGTACACCGATACCACGTGCCCGCAGTGGAACGACGACATGACCGCCAAGCAGCAGTGGGTCATGGCCGGGGACATGCTATACGCGGCGCGCGAAGGGGATGGCGACTCGGGCTTGCCCGCCGATTCGCTGGTCGATCTTTTCCGTGCGTCGATCAATGACGTTTGCAGAGAGGACCAGATCGGCATCAAGGTCGCGGAAGTGGCGGCGTCCCTTTACGTCCTGAGCTCGGACTTCCGCCCATAGGCCTGCTAGGCACTCTAATTGGGGATCCCATCGGATGCGCCGCCTCTCGCCGTCCAGCCAGTTGGTCCTCGTGGCAGTGGCCTTGGCCGTGCTCCTGTCATCTGCGGCTGGACTGGCGAGGGTCGGCATGCCGACCGGAACCGCGGAGGCGTCGCAGAGCGCAGAGTCCCCGGAAGCGTCCCCCGCCGATTCGCCGACTCCTTCACCGCGCCAACTATCTGCGCCTCCGTCTGTCACGCCCCCGCCGAGCCCGAGCGATGTCGCCACCGCCACGCCGATGCCGACGATGGCTTCCTCGCCAGCGCCGAGCACCAAGCCCACCCCTTCGCCGTCGCCCTCAGCGACCGCGTCCACGGGATGGCTCACCCTCGCCGAGCTCTTGGCCATCCTGCCGACCGCTCCAGAACAACGGGCGGGCTATGACCGCTCTCTGTTCCGTCACTGGATCGACGCCGACGGCGACGGCTGCGACACGCGCCGCGAGGTGCTCATCGAGGAATCGCTGACTGCCGTGACCGTGAGCGTGACGTGCGGCATCTCCGGCGGCTCATGGGTGAGCCTCTACGACGAGCTCTTCTTCACCGATCCGAGTGGTCTCGACATCGACCACGTCGTCGCCCTTGCCGAAGCCTGGGACTCGGGCGCATACGGCTGGAATGCGGACCGCCGTGAACGTTTCGCCAACGACCTGGGGGTCTCGTGGTCCCTGATTGCTGTCTCGGCCTCGTCGAACCGGAGCAAGTCGGACCAGGACCCGGCAGACTGGCTGCCTCCCACGTCCAGCTACCTATGCCCGTACCTATCTGCATGGATCGCGGTGAAGGTGCGCTGGAGCCTCGCCGTTGACACCGGAGAGCGAAGCGCGCTCGCCTCGCTTATCGTCAGCTGTCCCGACGAACGAATGCCCGTCGTCTTCGCTCCGTGAAGCGGCGTTTGCCCATTGACGGCTACTTCCCACAGTGGGACGCTACGCTGGCACCATGTATGACGCGGGGGGTCGACGATGAACTGGCTGCGAACAGCCTGGGGCCAGGCGTCCGGACGACAGAAGGTCGTCGTCGGAATCGCCGCGTTGGTTCTTCTCGGCGCCCTCGCTGTCCTGAGCAACTCGGGCGCAGGCGAGCCGGATCGATCACCGTCGCCATCGGCCAGCAGAACGGTAGATATCAGCCCAACTCCGGAGCCGACGCCGTCTCCTACGGCTAGACCGACGCCTACGGAGACACCATCTCCGACGCCGGAGCCCACACCGGTGCCGACTCCGGTACCGACGCCAGTACCCCCGCCCCCACCGCCGCCCCCACCGGGGAACTGCGATCCGTCGTACCCAGGGGTGTGCATTCCGCCGCCGCCGCCAGACCTTGACTGCGGAGACATATCGTTCCGGCGGTTCACCGTCCTTCCTCCTGACCCGCACGGATTCGACGGGGACAATGACGGCATCGGGTGTGAGAGCGGCTGACCGCGCGAGTCCCGCCGGGACTCGCGATACGGGCTGACTGTGCTGCGAACCCGTTTCAATACCTTCGTCGCGCGCCACGAGGTGGCGTGGGAGCTGGTAATGGCCATGCTGGCGATTGCCTACGTCGGCATTGGCTTCGCCGGCGATGCGGCCACTGGAGCCGTGCGCACCTACCTAGAGGCGATCGACCTCGGCCTGACCATCATCTTCGTAGCGGAGTTTGCCTCGCGGTTCGCCGCGACCTTTGATCGGGTCGCCTACCTGCGCGGCCACTGGATCGACCTGTTCGCCCTCATCCCGGTCGCTCGCGGGGTCCGTGTGCTGCGGCTGCTCCGCCTACTGCGCCTGGTGCGGGCCTTCGCCGGCCTGTATCGGGCGATGCAGAACTTCGAGCGCATGGCGCGCCACCGCGGGCTGGCCTGGCTGTTCGTGGCCTGGCTGGCAGTCATGATCATCTGCTCGGCCTTCCTGTATACCGCCGAGGTCGGCATCAACAAAGCGATCAGCTCCCCGTTGGATGCCCTGTGGTGGGGGATCGTGACCCTGACCACAGTCGGCTACGGTGACGTCACCCCGATCACGCCCGAGGGCAAAGTGGCGGCCAGCGTCCTGATGCTGCTGGGCATCGGCCTGTTCAGTGCGATCACCGCGACCGTGACTAGCTTCATGCTGACGACTGGCGACTCCACACCCGCTGGAGATCGGCTCCGCGAACTAGCCGATCTGCACGGCGCCGGGCTACTGACCGACGACGAGTACGCCGCCAAGCGGTCCGAGGCAGTCGATCGTGTCTAGCAGCTGCATGCTCTTGAATCCCGTTGTCGAGGCCTGCTGCGATGCACCGTGAAGAACTTGCGGGGGCTCGTCGGCATCGGGTGGGCCTTCGTCGGCATCGGGCTCTGGATCGAAGTCTGGGCTGCGGTCATAGCAGCAGCTGGCTGAGCCTGCCCTAACTCAAAGCGTCGCCACCGAAAGGACCCCGTTTCGGATCACTCCCGGGACGGCCGTTGCGAGCACGAAGTCGCGCGTGTCTTCGGGGCTCCCTTTTGGGACCGGTCGGCGTGGGCCGAGTCTCGCCGGGCCAGATGGAGACGCCTGCCCGCCCGGCTGTGCGCTGCCGGGTCCGCTAGCGAAAGACGTTCGAGTTAGCCCATGGGACCGCCACCAGGAACCAGAGCGCCGGGATGGCCACCGCAGCGAACAAGAGGCCCATCGCCATCTCGCCAACAGATCGACTGTCGCGGGCGGTCCACCATGCGAACAGAACCATGGCCCCAGCAGTGAGCGCAAGGCCCGCGACCAGCTCGAAGTTGGCTACATCCGTGGCGCTGAAGGCTGGCATGCCATGCTCCCGGCGGTTGACCTACCGAGAGATCGTACGCCCGGGGGACGGTTGACAACTAGCTGAGTCCGCTCCGTGGCAGGCTAGCCAGCAGCTCGTCCACGATCCCCTCAAACGGCTCCAGGGCATGCTCGACCGCTTCGATCGCCCCTTTGCCCAGTCCGAGGCTCGGACCATCAGGCGTGTCGGCTGACGCTATCCACCGCCCATTGATCTCCCGCAGTCGGACATCGACCCAGAAGGCGGAGCAGGTGAGCCGCAGCAGGATCATGGCGGAAGGTATAGCGGATCGACCTTGCGGGCGACCTTGCACTGTCGGCCATCCCTCGACGCGGGCACGGTCCGCGCTGCAAACTCTCCCCATGGCCGACCCCCACGTGCAGGCCCTCTACCACCGCTTCAAGAGCCTGAATGACCTGGACACATTCGACAACGCGGTGCCTCTGAGTGGCGCCCTGGGCGACTTCGATTTTGCCCTCGACTCGGCGGTGCTCATAGTCCGCCCGCGCTCGCATTTCGGGGATCGCGAGAGCGCGAGGGATGCGCTCGAGCCGTATCTGAGGAGCTGGGAGCAAGCTCCATTTCTCTCTGCCGCTAACCACCGGATCAATCCGGGCCTCTAGCTCCGCCAGCGAAGTCATCGCTCGCGATCATCGCCCGACCCGTTTCGCTGATCCCGGTAGGCCCCCATAGCCTCGGCCAACGGCTCGGGCCGGCTGGGTTGTTCCTATTCATGCGCGATTCTCACGCTCAGGGTCTCAGGCCTCCACGCTCAAACGACCCCGCTGCCGCACCTGCCAGCCTCCAAGGCCTCGCATGATCGTGCTATGGCTGCGATCGAACGAGCTGCGGATGCGGACGGCTCCGGAAGGTTCCGGACGGCTCCGGCCAGCCGCTTGGGTGCACCCAGTCAGGTTCTCGGGACGATTCCGGACGGCTCCGGACGGCTCCGGCCAGCGGCTAGGAAGCGGTCTCAGCGGTGGTAATGAGCCAACCGCCGGTGGCCCGTGATCAGGCCATCCTGGGTCTCCTACGCGAGCGCGGGCCGGCCGGCAGCGTCGAGCTGGCGGTCCAGCTGGGGATGATCGACCGGACGGTCCGCCACGGACTGCGCCGGCTGATCGACGGTGGCTACGTGTTCTCACCGGAGCGCGGCCGCTACCGCATCACCGCCCTTGGTATGGCGGTGCTGGCGCCATTGCCCGATGTCGGCCGCAGGTCCGCCGGCGAGGCTGCAATCGAGCCGCTGCCAGAGCGTTCCCCCACCGCAACGCCCGCGCCGACCAGCCCCGTGGACGAACCCCGGAACAAGCTGTACGCGCGCATGCGACGCCGGCGATGAAGCAGGCCCGCATGCCCATCGTGAGCGCCCGGCCGGCTGGGTCCGCGGCGCGGGCTTGGGTGCAGCGCACCTGCGCCGCGCAGGGTCTGGCATCATAGGTGACCGACCCGGCTACGGTGGCGGCGGTGGCAACGTTACTCGGCGCGCCGCTAGACCCGCCACACAGGATCGAGGCGCCGCGGGTCGAAGCGGTTCAGTCCGCGCACGGCGCGGTCGACGGTGAGGTGGGCCAGGACGGCGGCAATGATGGCGTGCTGCCGCGACAGCGTCAGGGTAGGCCAGGCGGCGCGAAGCGCTCCCGGTCGGTGCACGAACTCGTCAAGCGCTGAGGTTCCGCGCTGGCGGCTGATCCGTCGCCGGCTGGCGTCGATGCGTCGCTCAATGGGCTTGCGCGCGACAAGGTACTCTCGGAGGGTGAGCGCCTTCTCGCCGTAGGCGGCGGCCAGCTCGTCAAGCTGCGCCTGGTCGGCCAGCAGTTCGGCGTGCGCATCTTCGGCAGGGTCGGCGTCGCGCGATCCAGTCAGCCGCGCGCTGAGGGTCGGCGTGTCGAGCCGGTACAGCACGGCCTCGGTAACGAAAGCCTCCAATGGCTCGGACAGGATCCAGGTGCGGCCGCAGCCTGGCTGGCCGGGGCCCTTGGTGCAGCCATAGCGCCGGTCGCCACCGCCGCGCGGCCGGGCGCGCAGGGTGGCCCCACAGTGACCACAGCGCAGCAGGCCCTTGAGCAGGTAGCGGCGGGTGGCGCGATTGGTGCGGCGGTCAGGGTCGGCGAACAGAGCCCGCAGGTGGGCGGTTTGCGCGGGAGGGATGAGGGCCGGCCATTCGGCCTGGGCTACGATCTCGCCTCGGTGCTCACGCTGGCCACTGATACGGGCTGACAGGACCATGCGGCGCAGGGTCTGGGGCTGCCATTCGCGGCCAGTCACTGACCGGGCGCCGCGTAGGTTGAGGTCGCTGGCGACCGAGCGCAGGCTGTCGCCAGCCAGCAGCCGCGCGGCTACCTCGCGGGTGACTCGCGCTTCGGACGCGATCACGGTGCGGCGGTCGTCGCGATAGCCGTAGGGGCGGGCGCCTCCCCCACCGATCTTGCCGGCCAGGGCAAGCTCAAGAGCCTTGCGCGCGATGCGCCGGCTCTTGTCGTCGCTCTCCTTCTTGGCGACCGCACCGAGGATGCGCGCCAGGAACTGCCCGTCATGGGTGGCGAGGTCGATGTCGCCGGTGACGGAGGCGAGATCGCTTACACCAGCCGCCGCGCAGATCTCGAAGAACTCCTCGAGCTCCTTGGGATGACGGTGCAGGCGGTCGAGGTGCCAGACCACCACCGCATCGACTTCACCGGCCGTAATGGCGGCCAGCAGCTGACGGTAGGCGGGGCGTGGCTTAGCACGGTACGCGCTGATGTCATCGTCAATGTAGACCTGGGCAGCCGGCCAGCCACGTCGGGCGACCAAGGCCGCGCAGTCGTCAACCTGGCGACGGACACCTAGCTGCTGACCGTCTCGGTCGGATGAGATGCGCGCGTAGATCGCGGGCGACTTCGGCACCAAGTAACATTAGCACACACTGGTATGCGCCAACGACGCTTCACCCGGGCGGACTCGCGGCCCACCGCCGACCAGGGCCTGGGTCGAGATGGTGTGGTGCGGCGCACGGAACGGGCGAGATCGCAGTAACGGCGCGTGGCGGTCAAGCAGGCCGGCGACCGAGTAGATGCGACTCACTTCGATCGCCTCCTCGTCGTCGAGCGTCGGAAGGAGCCCGGCAGCGCACTGCAGCAGCAGGGTCTTGCCGATCCCAGGTGGACCGCAGAGCGCCAGGTTGTGGCGACCGGCCAGCGCAATCTCCAGCGCCCGCCGGGCAAGCGACTGGCCGTGGAGATCGGCCAGGTCCGGGCCGTCGAACGGCCGCGGGGTGGCAACCAGCGGTGAACCCGCGAACGGAACGATCTCGCGCACGCCGGCCAGGTGTGCAGCCGCCTCTCCGAGCGTGGCCGCGCCGCGGATGCACAGCCCGGGCACAATCGAGGCCTCCGACGCGGCGCCGCCGGCCAGCAGCAGGTCGCTCGCCCCCGCGTCCCGGGCGGCCGCCGCCATGGCCATCACGCCGGGCACCGGTCGCAGCGCCCCGTCCAACGCCAGCTCTCCGACGAGACCGGTCCAGGCCAACCGCGCAGAGTCGCGCAGCTGTCCGGATGCGGCCAGGATGCCGACCGCGATGGCGAGGTCGTAGCCGGTGCCGTCCTTCGGCAGGTCGGCCGGTGAAAGGTTGACCGTGATGCGGCGCGCCGGAAGCTCGAACCCACTGTTGCGCATCGCGCTGCGCACGCGTTCGCGGGCCTCCTGGACCTGGCTGCCGGCAAGCCCCACGATCGTCAGCGCGGGCAGGCCGAAGGCCACGTCGACCTCGACTCGCACCGGTACCCCTTCGACCCCGACGACGGAAGCGCATAGCGTCTCGGCCAGCACCATGGCACCTCGGCCGGGAGGCCACTGTGGTTTGTCCGCGCACGAGCCGATGCGTGGGCCGGCCGCCCACCTGCTCGCCTCCCGACTCCGGCGGCGACCGGCACCACGAGGCTAGGGTCGGGGCCTTATCGCGCGATTAGGCGCGGCTTATCGAGTGGGAGGGTGCGGGCTCGACGCCGCCAGGGCCGCCTTGTCGATCTCCTGGGCGAAGGCGGTGACGCTCTTGGAGAGCGGGGAATCGGGGCGGCTGGCCATGAACGGCGCCCCCGAGTTGAGCGCGCTGATCGCGCCGCGATACTCGTTGATGACCTGGTGGTCGACCTTGCGCCCCAGCGCCTCCTCGGCGTTCGACACGTTGATGCCGGTGTAGGCGTTGGATCGGTTCAGGACCAGCTGGACCTTGTCCTTCTGGTAGCCGAGGCTGTCCATCGTCTCGAGCACCAGGCGCACGTTCTTCAGGCACGAGAGGTCCGCGGTCATGACCACGAAGATGACATCGGCCTCGTCGAAAAGCTGGAGGTTGAAGTCGTCGATCGCCTTGGACATGTCGACCAGGGTGTAGTCGAAGGACTGGCGTGCCAGCTTGAGGATGTTGCTCAGCGTGGCCGGCAGGCTGCGCTGGCGCTCGACCACGAGGTCGGCCGCGGCCGGATCGGGCGGGGCCAGCAGCAGCTCGATCCCCGACTCGTGCTTCACCATCAGCCTGCGCAGCAGATCGGCGTCGAGGTCCGGCTCGGTGATGGCGTTGACGATCGAGGCGTTGTCGAGTCCCAGGTCCAGGAAGACGCGCAGGTCGCCGAACTGCAGGTTGGCGTCGATCAGCGCGGTGCGACGCTTCAGCACGCGGGCCAGGGCGATGGCGGTATTGATCGCAATGGTCGTCGTTCCGACGCCGCCCTTGGCCGGATAGAAGACGCAAAGCCGGCCGAGCGTGCCGACCGTGGTGCCGCTGGACGCTCCGGCCCCGTCGCGTGCCAGCAGGGCCTTGATGCGGGCCATCAGCTCCGCGGGGTTGAACGGCTTGACGATGTCGTCGTCGGCGCCGGCGCGCAGCCCCTTGACCCGCTCCTTGACGGTCGCCTCGGAGGTGAGCAGGATAATTGGCACCCGGCGGTCCTTCTCCGCGGCACGGATCTGCGCGGTCGCCGCGTAGCCATCCAGGCGTGGCATGGCCACGTCCATCAGCACCAGGTCAGGCTGCTCCCTGGCGGCCATCTCCACGCCCGAGGCGCCGTCGGAGGCGACGATCACCTCGTAGCCCTCCTGTTTGAGGGCAAAGACCAGGACGCGTTGGATGTTCAGGTCGTCATCGACAACCAGGACCTTGGTGGCAGCCATGCAGAGCTCCGGGCGAGGTGGAGGGTCGGGCCGATTATAGGGGCGGCCCGGCGTCCGAGGGGTGCTCGAGGTATCGCTCCAGGAAGTCCAGCACGCGCTGCTCGTACGCCTCCCGTCCGACGGAGTGCGCGTCGGCGTGTCCGGCGCCCGGAACCGAGAAGAGCTCTTTGGGCTCGCGGGCAGCATCGAACAGGCGCCTTGCCTGGGTGGGGCCGACCAGCTGGTCCTCCTCCGGAGAGATCAGCAGCAGGGCGCGTGGCGCGACCTGCGCGACCCGCTCGATCGGCGAGCCGAGGCGCGCACCTGCACGCAGGTTGGCGGCCGCCAGCGCCAGCCGCGATCCCAGCTCGGCCAGCGGGAAGCCGATCTCCCGCATCCGGTTGCGGATCGGGTGGTGCAGCTCGGCGTAGGCGGCATCGGCCACCACAGCGGCCACCGGCAGGTCCGGCGCGGCCATGATCGCCACCGAGCCGCCCATGCTGATCCCTATCAGGGCGATCGGCCCCAGACCGCGCTCTCCGAGCAAGCGCACCGCGGCCGCCACGTCGCGCTGTTCGTGCGTGCCCAGCGTGATCGGCGCTTCATCCGACAGGCCATGCCCGCGGAAGTCGAACTGGAGCACGTGGTAGCGCCGCTGAAGCCACGGCACGAAGGCGATCAGCCACGGCAGCCGATCCCCGCTGTAGCCGTGCAGCAGGATCACCGCGGCGGTCGTCTCGCGTCCGGCCGGCATCAGCCAGCCGGCGAGCGTGACGCCATCATCGGTGGCAAAGCGGACGTCCTCGAAGGCGAGCCCCAGGTCGGCGGGCGTGGCCGGCTCGCCATCGACCGGGGTGAAGGGGCGTCGCTCGGGGCGCACGATGCGACGCGAGCCCTCGACCGTGATCCAGCCCAGGTAGGCGAGCGTGACGGCGCCCAGCAGCAGGCCGAACCAGCCGACCAGCTCGCGCCGCAGCTTCTGTCCCCTGGTCATGTGCAGCCCGAACAGCGTCAGCCCTTGGGGGCTGGACCGCCTGCCTCGCCCAGCTCGCGCGCCGCGCGCATGGCACCGGCGATCGGGCGGGTCAGCTCGGCCAGCTCCATCGGCACGATCCACTTGGTCGAGGCTCCGGCCGCCAGGGCCTTGAGCGCCTCGAGGTACTGGAGCGCCATCGTCTTGTTGTCGACCCCCTTGGCCGCCCCGAAGATCGTCTTAAGGGCGGTGCTGAAGCCCTCGGCGCGCAGCACCTGGGCCTGGCGCTCGCCCTCGGCGCGCAGGATGGCGCTCTGCTTGTCGCCCTCGGCGACGTTGATGGTCGCCTGCCGCGTCCCCTCCGACTCGGTGATGTTGGCGCGGCGGTTGCGCTCGGCGCTCATCTGGCGGTTCATCGCCTCCTGGATGTCGCGCGGCGGCACGATCTCCCGGATTTCCACGTTGGTGATCTTCACGCCCCAGCGATGGGTCACCTCGTCGAGCTTCGAGCGCAGGACGTTGTTGATCTGCTCGCGCTTGGCGAGGACGTCATCGAGCGGGATGTCGCCGATCACCGCCCGCAGCGTAGTGGCAGCCAACGCCTGCGAGGCACCGGTGAAGTCGACCACCGCGGTCACCGTCTCGATCGGGTCGAAGACCTTGGAGTAGACCAGGAAGTCGATGCTGATCGGCGCGTTGTCCTTGGTGATGCAGGTCTGCTGCGGCACCTCCAGGAATCGCTCGCGCAGGTCGACCTTGACCGCCTGCTGGATGAACGGCAGCAGCAGCACCAGGCCCGGCCCACGGGCGCCCTGCAGGCGACCCAGGAAGAAGACGACCAGCCGCTCGTACTCGCGCACGATGTGGACGATCTGCGTCACCACGGCGACCACGATCGCCAGCCCAACCAGCAACAGCACCAGACCGATCACGTCGCCTTGCATCGAAATACCCCTTCTCCGGCAGGGCCGGCACCATCACGCATTTGAGCCAGCATAGGCGTGTCGGTGATCGAAGACCACCTTGACCGCCTGGCGCCCGCCACGCCCCAGCGCGGTGCCGATCGCGTCGTGCCAGCGGTCTAACGGATACCGATGCGTCACCAGCTCCGCCAGGGGCAGCTGCGGGTGCTCCCCGATCAGCCGCAGCAGGTGCTCGAAGGTGTGCGGTTCGCCCTCGACCGATGCCTCCCGCCCGTAGCCATAGCTGCCGATGATGCGCAGCTCACGCGTCCACGCCAGGGTCCAATCGAGCCGATCGACCTCGAAGGCGCTGCCGATCAGCACGATCCGGCCTCGCGGCGCCGCCACCCGCATCGCCGCCTCGAGGCTCGTCCGCGAGCCGACGCAGTCGTACACCCGCTCGAAGCCGCCGCTCAGCACCGGAGCGCCGACCAGCGGCCGGAAGGGTCGCGCACCGAGCACCGTGACCGCCGCGCGCAAGGGACCGTCGCCATGCCGGTCGAGGATCGTGCGCGCGGCGCCCAGCCGCTCCGCCAGCGTCGCCTGGAACGGGTGACGCACCACCGCAGTGACGTCTGCCTGTGCCCCGGTCAGATGCAGCGCGACGACCGTCGCCAGCCCGATCGTCCCGCCGCCGATCACCAGGATCCGTTCCCCGTTCTGCGGCGGATCGGCGAGGACCGCGTGCAAGGCGATGCTGAGGGGCTCGACCAGAACGGCCACCTCGTCGGGAAGCTGATCCGGCACAAGGTGCAGCTGGGAGCGGTGGACCAGCATCCCGTCCGACCAGCCGCCGGGCAGGTCGCGGCAGTAGCCGGTCATCATCCCCGCCGACAGGTCGCCATCGGCCGCCCGCTGGCAGAGGGCGTACCGGCCCTCGCGGCAGGATGGACAGGCGTCGAGGCCGCGAACCGCGCAGGAGATCACCGGGTCGATCACCACCCGCTGGCCGGGCGCCAGCCCCACCTCCGCACCCGACTCGGCGATGACCCCGACCACCTCGTGGCCGAGCACGGCGGGAAACGAGGCGAACGGCGACAGGACGGCGCTCGCCTTGCCGGTCAACAGCGCCAGGTCGCTGCCGCAGACCCCCGCCAGGAGTGGGGTGACGCGAGCCCAGTCGGGGCCGCGCAGCGGTGGCGCGGGGCGTTCGCGAAGGGCCAGCCAGGGCAGCTGTCCGGTGAGGCGCGGCAGCCGCGGGCCAACGAGCGCCAGCACCCGTTGGTTGAGCGGCGACGCCCCCAGCCGCAGGCCCAGGCCACGGAAGGTGGCCCCGCTCATGGCACCGGTCAGCTCATCGGGACGCGGCGCACGATCTGCCCGCCCACGCGCTCCAGGATCTCGTCCAGGCTCTCCCCGGTGATGGTCAGTCCGTGGTTCTTGAGGCCGATCACGGCGTGCCCCGGATCGGGAGCGCGGCGGACCAGCTCGGCGACCTCGCTGGCCAGCTCCTGGGTGCCGCACGGGTAGACCGCCTCGGTCGAGGTTGCGCCGGCGACCCAGCCGTGGACGTGCAGGATCGCCCCGACCTCGGGGTGCTCGCGATAGATGGTGAGGTGCTCGATGGCATCAACCGATACGCGACGCGGCTTGACCCCCGGCGGCACGGAGAGGCGGATCACGCCGCGCAGCGGATCGAAGCCGGTCACCAGCAGGATCTCCCGCCCGATCTCCAGCAGGCGGCTCTTGTCGACCCCGCTGGCACTCATCCAGAAGGTGTCGCCGTCATGCCGGGCGCTGGCGTTGCCGTAGCTCAGGCCGCCGATGCCGAAGAGGCGCTTGACGTGCCGCAGCTCGTCAGGGGAGAGCAGCTCCTCGATCGGCCAGGGGGCGGGCAGCAGGTCCAGCTCGGCCAGCCGCATCCCGGCGCGCGACAGGGCGCGCGTCTGCTCGTTGCCCTGCCACAGCTCGGGTGGCAGGTCGGGGACGAATTCGTTATCGATCACCAGGCGCGACTCAACCAGCGGGACGAGGCGGTCGACCACATGGGCGAAGAAGGACGCGTCGTCGCGCTCGTGGCCGATCCGGTGGAAGCCCTGCTCCATGGTGATCAGGTAGGCCTCCGGGCCGTGCCCGTTGTTGGCGATCGGCATGAACACGTTCGAGAGCGAGCGCACCAGGAGCGGGTAGCCGGCCTGCAGCATGTCGTCGGCCCGATCCGGCACCTCTGCCACGCCGACCACGAAGATCTCCTGGGAGCGGCGCCGGAAGCTGCGCGGCTGACGTGCGTCGACGGCGTGGATCACCACCCGCACGTGCCGGTCGATGGCCGCGTCGCGCCGGTCCTCGTGCTGCACCGGGTAGCCGCGGGCGCCCAGCTCGGCGGAGATGCCGTCCAGGAACCAGCGCATCAGCGGACCGCCGGCCCCGTCGACGATCGCCACCCCGTTGGGCCGCGGCCGGGCAACCGGCGCGCGAGATGCGCGCTCGACCAGCACCCCGTCAGCCACCGCCATCCTCCGGCTCGACGATCAGCTCCAGGCCCTCGATCGCCACCACTCGGAGATGGGACCCGGCCCGGATCTCGCCCGCTCGGCTGCGCGCCGACCAGGCCTCGCCGCCAGCATAGGCGATGCCCGTCGGGGCGATCGTCGTCTGCGCCGTGCCGCCGGTCCCAACGAGCGCGGCGATCGGCAGCCCGGTGGAGCGCAGCTTCTGCATCTGCAGAATGCCGCGCACCAGTACGAAGAAGTAGACCAGCGAGGCGCCGACGGCCGCCACGATCAGGATCGGGCTGACCGAGACCTGCACCGGGTTGTCGATATTGACCCCGGTGTACAGGGCGAACGCGCCCAGCACGAAGCAGGTCACGCCGCCAGCGGTCAGCAGCCCATAGCTGGTGAAGTGCAGCTCCAGCACGAAAAGGCCGATCCCGACCAGGATCAGCAGCAACCCGCCCACATTCAGCGGCAGGCTGTTGGAGCCGATGAAGGCCAGCAGGATGGCGATCGCCCCCAGCGTGCCGCTCACCAGGTTCGGGTGGAAGAGCTCGGCCAGGATCCCGTAGAAGCCGATGGTGAACAGGATAAAGGCGATGTTCGGATCCGACAGCAGGTGCAGGAACTGCTGCCCGATGTTCATCGTCGCGTCGTGCACCGTCAGCCCGGAGAGGTGCGGCAGCGGCTGGCCGTTGAAGCGGAACGGACGGCCATCGGCACGCGCTCCGCGGTCGATGGCCGCGAACAAGGCGTTGGCATCGGCCGCTTCGAGATCGACGATCGGTGGCGACAGGGCCAGGGCCTCGGTCACCGAAGCGCTCTTGGCATCGCGCACAGCGCTTTCGGCCCAGTCCACGTTGCGCCCGTGGTCGCGCGCCAGCTCGGTGATGCGCGCGACAGCGTCATTGGTCACCTTGCGAGCAAGTGTCTCCGGCAGGTCCTCGCCGGTTCCGCTGATCACCGAGGCGGCACCGATGTTGGTCAGCGGCGCCATCGCCGCCACGTCGCCGGCCAGGGTGATGAAGGTGGCGGCACTGCCAGCACGCGCCCCCTCTGGGGCGACCCAGGTGATGACCGGCATCTTGCTGCCCAGGATCGCCTTGAGGATGCGGTCCATGCTGGTCAGCTCGCCGCCGGGCGAATCGATCTGGATCAGGACCGCCACGGCGCCCGAGTCGGCCGCGGCACGCAGCCCCTCTTCAATGTAGGAGGCGTTCACCTGGTCGATCACGCCGGTCAGCTGCAGGCGCACCACGCCCGTATCGGCTCCGGCGGCCGGCACCACCAGCGAGGCCATGCCAAGGAGGAGGGCGCCGATCGCGATGACTCGCCGCACGGCACGCATGCGCCGAGTATACGCAGCCACCGTTGGGACCCTCACCGAGCGCTCCGGTTCGCGCGCTCCTTTCGCGCGTTTGCAGATGGAGCCACTAACGACGAGGCAGGGGTCCCTCCCTGGCGGGCGTGTGCAGCCGGAGCCAACCGGCACCAAGCAGAAGGCCCGTTTGGGGCCGATTCCGGTTCTCCCTCGTCGTTACGTGCTGGAGCTGCAACGTCGCAGGGTCCCGGCATGAGCTGCTCCGCGACCAGCCACCACATCACGGGTCGGCGGAACTACAAAGTAGGCGCTCACGGCGATAGCCGGATCCTCCCCTCAGGCACCAAATCGACTCTTTTAGTCGCGGCCGACGCGATGAACGGGGACGTAGGTCTGTCCGGTTGCCCTTGGCTGCAAGTTGACTCGCGAGTTGGACGAGCCGGATCGAACTCGCGAGTCAAATTCGGAAGTAAGCCGCGACCTACCCTCTCGATCCCACGAGCTTGATGCTCACCGGTCCGTACGAGGCAAAGTCGTAGAAGCACTCGACCTCGGTGCAGAACCACGTCTCAGCCAACGCCTGGACGCGGGCCGCTCCGGGCGCGAACTTCCCCTGATCCGCAAAGAACGAGATGGTGAAGCTGGCGCTCCCGTCGGCCACAAGGCAGCTGACCGGAGTGGCGCCGAAGCCACGAATAGTGTTGAAGCGACCGACGACCTGGGCGAGGTCGACGTAGACGAACGCCTCCAGGTCTTGCGTGCAGGTGATTGAGCCGGCCAGGGTCACCTGCCCGGTCTTGGCGATCACTGTTCCTCCGCTGATGGTGACCGCCTCGAGGCCTAGGTCGGCGGTGCTGCCGCCACCCCCGGCAGCGAATACGCTCGACACGCTGATTGCCGCGAGGATTGCCGCGACTAGAACCGCGAGAAGTCTGACGCGCATGGGAGGTACCCCTTAGCATCGCGGGTCGGTCTCGCCAGTAGCTCGACGCGGTCCCGGGCGGCCAGTGCATGGGCCGCGCGTCATCGCCTCCCGCAGTTGGGAGAGGCCTACTCCTGTTGGACTTCGCTGTCGAGGGCCGTGTGGACTCTTCTGGTGACAGGTGGCGCCGGGCCAGGAAACCCCACCGCCCGCCGAGTTCGGCCCAAAGACGATCGTCCGGGCATCGCTGGCGGAAGCGCGATCTGGCCGAAGACCCAGGCCATCCACCGGCCGATGATCGGCGTGGCCCACGCGACGCCGAGCAGCAGGTATTCGCCTTCGTGATCTCCGTGCGTTAGCATCGGGCATCCGGCGGTCAGCGACAACCGGGCAGAAGCGCTGCCAGGCCGTCGAGGCAGCGGTCTTAGGATGACGATGATGAAGACCGATACCGGGGTGAAGCGACCCATCTTCGTCGGGATCGGCGGGGACAGCGGCACCGGCAAGTCCACGCTGGCGGCGGGCTTCTACCGGATCTTCGGCGGAAGCCGGATCACGACGCTGTGCCTGGACGACTACCACAGCCTCGACCGGCGGGAGCGCAAGCTCCGCGGGGTCACGGCCCTCGATGAGCGGGCCAACGACTTCGTCCGGATGGAGAGTCAGCTGCTCGACCTCAAACGAGGTCATCCGATCATGAAGCCGGTCTACGACCATCACGATGGGACGTTCGGCGCACCCGAAGAGGTGGTCCCCCGCGAGGTCGTCATCGTCCAGGGCCTCCACCCTTTCCTCGTCCCCGGCGTGCGAGCGCTGTTCGACCTCAAGGTCTGGCTCGACCCGGAAGATGCGCTGAAGCATCGCTGGAAGATCCAGCGCGACGTGGCGAAGCGCGGCTACTCGCCGGAGGCGGTTGCCCTGGAGATCGAGGCGCGACGGCCGGACGTGGACGCATACATCGCGCCCCAGCGACGCTTCGCCGACCTCATCATCCGGTTCTACCGCCCGCCCGGGGACGGGGATGATGAGCACCTGAACGTCCGGATCACCACCCGGTCCACCCTGCCGTCTCTGAACCTCGACGGCCTCCTCGACGAGACCGGGACAGGCGTGCGGGCGGCGTCGGGCGAGGACGCCGGGACGGCCTCCCACATGCTCGAGATCGACGGTCGTATCGATCGAGCCACGGTCCGCGACCTCGAGGAAAGAATCTGGGAGCACATGGACGCGCAGCACCAGCACCTCCGCCACCTCGCCCCGCGGCAGTTCGGCGACTTCGCCGATGGCGCACTGCAGAAGCACCACAGCGATCCACTGGCGCTCACCCAGCTCCTGCTCGTCCACCGGATCCTGAGCTCGGTCCGCCACCGGCACCAGCCGGCGGGCCCGGGACTCGACGGCCGTGGCGCGGCCGAGCAGGCACCGGCTGCGCCCGCCCAATCCTCGAAGAAACCGCGCGCCTCGAAAGGAGGCCGTTCATGACCGAGTCACGATCGTTCGATGCCGGCGTCAAGGAATACCGCGACGCAGGTTACTGGCGGCCTGATTACGTGCCCCGCGACACCGACCTCCTCGCGGCATTCCGGGTCACGCCCCAGCCGGACGTCGCGCCCGAGGAGGCGGGTGCCGCGGTCGCCGCGGAGTCATCGACCGGGACCTGGACCGCGGTCTGGACCGATCGGCTGGTCGATCTCGATCGATACAAGGGCAAGTGCTACCGGATCGAGCCGGTGCCCGGCGACCCGAGCCAGTTCTTCGCGTTCATCGCCTACGACATCGACCTGTTCGAGGAAGGCTCGGTCGCCAACGTGGCCTCCTCGATCGTCGGCAACGTGTTCGGCTTCAAGGCGCGTCCGCGCCCTCCGGCTCGAAGACCTGCGGTTCCCGGTCGCCTACATGAAGACCTTCCACGGGCCGCCCCACGGGATCCAGGTCGAGCGGGACATGCTCAACAAGTACGGACGCCCGATCCTCGGCTGCACCATCAAGCCGAAGCTTGGCATGTCGGCCAAGAACTACGGCCGAGCCGTGTACGAGTGCCTGCGCGGCGGGCTCGACTTCACCAAGGATGATGAGAACGTCAACTCCCAGCCGTTCATGCGCTGGCGCGACCGGTTCAGCTTCGTCGCGGAGGCGATCCGCAAGGCGGAGGCCGAGACGGGCGAGCGCAAGGGCCACTACCTCAACGTGACCGCGCCCGACGTCGAGCAGATGCTACAAGCGGGCGGAGTACGCCAAGGCAGTCGGCTCGCCGATCATCATGGTCGACTACCTCATCGTCGGCTTCACCGCCACCAGACCCTGTCCAACTGGTGCCGCCGCAACGGCATGCTGCTTCACATTCACCGCGCCATGCACGCCGTGATCGATCGCAGCCCGAACCACGGCATCCACTGGCGGGTGCTCGCCAAGTGGTGCCGCATGATCGGCGCCGACCACCTCCACAACGGCACCGTCGTCGGCAAGCTCGAAGGCGACCGCGATGCGACGATGGCCATCAACGATCTGCTGCGCGAGGACTTCATCGCCGAGGACCGGTCGCGGGGGATCTACTTCGACCAGTCGTGGGCCTCGCTGCCGGCCACCTTCCCGGTCGCCTCGGGGGGATCCACGTGGGGCATATGCCCGGACCTGCTCAAGATCTTCGGGGACGACACGATCTTCCAGTTCGGTGGTGGAACGCTCGGTCACCCGCTGGGGAGCGCCGCCGGAGCGACGGCCAACCGGGTCGCGCTCGAGGCCACCGTGTTGGCCCGCAACGAAGGCCGGGACCTGGGCGCTGAGGGTCCAGACATCCTGGCAGCGGCCGCGCGCCACTCGCCGGAGCTGCGCGCCGCGCTGAAGACCTGGCAGGACGTCAGGTTCGACAACTTCGAGAGCGTCGATGCCCTCGACCAGCAGGAGGTGACGAAATGACGACGCCGCCGACGATGCGCCTCGAGACCTTCTCGTACCTTCCGCGCCTGACCGACGAACAGGTCGCCCGACAGGTCGAACACATTCTGCACCAGGACCTCGTCCCCGCCATCGAGTACACGCTGGAGCCGCGGCCGCGGAGCGTCTACTGGAGCATGTGGGGGCTGCCAATGTTCGAGGTCCGATCCGTCGAGCAGGTGATCGCCGCGCTGGCCGCCTGCGCGGAGGCGAATCCGGGAGCCTTTGTGAAGCTCATCGGGTACGACCCCCGCCGCCAGGGCCAGGTCGCGAGCTTCGTCGTCCACCGGCCCACACCGGACGCAGGTCCCGGCTGACGGCGCCGCCGCGGGAGCGCTGACTGACGACGAGGCAGATTGCGGGCGCGTTTGCAGCTGGAGCCACTAACGACGAGGCAACGGCTTCTTCTTAGCCGGCATCTGCAGCCGGAGTCAACCGGCACCAGGCAGAAGCCCTGTTTGGGGCCGATTCCGGCTCTCCCTCGTCGTTACCTGCTGCACCTGCAAATCCCCGATGGTTACCGCAGGGTCACGGCAGCAGGTGCTCCGCGACCAGGCGTGACCAGGTCTCCAGCCGATCCCAAGCGGCCCGCACCTCCGACGCGGTGGCGAAGGAGCCGCTCAGCTTGTCCCGCTCACGGACCTGCACCGGGCGGCCGGCCGCCTCGACCTCGAAGACGACGCCGAGATGGACCGATCCGACCGGGTTCGAGTCGTCGTTGAGCAGGCCCACCAGCCGGAACTCCGGCTCCCAATCGGCGATCAGCTCCTCCGCCCACTCACGGCGCAGGCCATCGGCCAGCGGATCGGCGCCCTCGTCGACCGGATTGAGGTGTCCGCCGACCCCGATGCTGGCCTTGCCGTGCAGCCGCGGATCCCCGCCGGCATCGGTCCGTTGCATGAGGAAGACGCGCTCGCCGTCACGGACCACCACGTAGGGAATGAGCTGCTTGTGGGCCGGGCTCACCTCCGCCTCGTCGCGCTCCAGGAAGCGGCCATGCGCGACCACCACATCGGCCAGGAGGTGCAGGTAGGACGCCTCGACCGCGCGGACACCGATGAAGTCACACCCACCGGGAACGCGGTCGCGTGGCAGGACCAGGACGCGCTCCACCATCGGTCCAGACTACCGGGTTTTCGTGGAGCGGCGGACCTGCCGGGCACCTGTCGCCGCCGGTGCGTGCGGGCACCGAGACGGTACTTCTCTCCCATTCGGCAAGGTCCGTTGCAAGGTTGGCCGCGTATCGTGCGTGTTCACTCAACTGCACCCAAGTCCTCAAAGTGCGTCCGTTCGGTGCGCATGCGCACCAATACCAGCCTGAACCGATGGTCAGGGTCGGGCATTGGTACTACGGTACCGGTCCGGGGGACGATCCCAAGGAAGGCCAGGGGGCTGACTACAAGTGTCCGATCGACTACGACCCTTCCGCCGCGATTCGGTATCGAGCCGACAATCGCGGGCTGGCCGCTACGAACGCGCCCGCACCGCAGATTCGGTCTGCAAGGTTCGCTGCAAGGAAGTGCGGCTATCTTCGGTGGGCAGAAAGTCCTGTTCACCGGCTAGTACGGCGGTACTGGCCACACCAGGGGAGCAGACATTGCGAGACACGTCCAGGGGGGTAACTCGCATCCAGTCCTGGGTTCGCCGTCACGGTGGCTGGAGATCGCGCTCGGAACGCGCCCAAACCCTCGTCGAGTTTGCGCTGATCCTGCCCCTACTCTTGGTCCTGCTATTGGGCGTTGTTGATTTCGGCCGCGTCTTCACTGCCGGCATCACCATGGAAGCCGCGGCGCGCAACGCCGCGGAAGCCGCGGCTCAGGAGTACCAGCAGGTCCTCCGGAACAATCCTGTGCCACTTCCAGCCGATTACGCAAGGATCCATGACGTCGCGCTCGAGGAGCTCTGCGACGAGGCGAAGGTCCTCCCGAACCGCGCCGTCGACGTCCTGGGCAATTGCACGATGCCAATCACAGCGGTCTGCGTCCATGATCAATCTGGAGGCGACTCCGCCCTGTGCGGCGAAGCCGGGGCTTCCCCGGTGCCATCCGAGTGCAGCCTGATCGACGGCTGGAAGCTGGCTGCAAACCCGCTCGACCTGGCCCCAGGCCCTGATGGGCTCCCCTATGTTGAAGTACGGACCTGCTACCAATTCACGACGCTCTTCAACCTGCACCTGCAACTGCCGTTTGGTGCGTCACTCTCGCTGGGCGACATCTGGATGCAGCGCGAGCGGCATTTTGCGGTCGGTAACTATTGATGTTCCGACGGAAAGGGCGGTCTCTACGAGGGCAGACACTGGTTGAGATGGCGCTCGTGTTTCCGCTTTTTCTCGTTGTGTTCATGGGGATCATCGTCATTGGGATCGGCGTCTTCTATCAGCAACAGGTCACCAATGCCGCGCGCGAGGCGGCGCGCTACGCAGCGATTCACAGTGCCACCGCGCAGTGCCCAACCGTCTCGAAGCTTGATCCGGTGATTGATCCGACGAGCGGCACCGGCCGTTACTTCCGCTGCGATGCCCCGGAGTCTCTCGACGCGAACGGGAACCCCGATCCATGGCCAGGCATGACGAACGCGGCTCGCGAGAAGATCTTCGGTCTGCCGCGCTCGAACGTGCGGATCGCGGCATGCTGGTCCGGATGGGTGGACGACGCAAACGGCAACTTTGATGCACCGCCCCCAGGAACTGTCGCCGAAAATCTGAGCAGGTGGATGCCGTGCCACATCGATGGACAGGATCCGAGCGTTGACCCCGGACTCATCGGCTGTACCGCGGACCTGTACAACACCACGGTCGATGAGGCGAGCGATCTTTCCGAGGGACAGGGCCGCATCATCGCGAACCAGGTCACAGCCTACGCTTGCTATGCCTGGACACCTCCGATGGCCGGTTTCCTTCTCATTCCGCAGACCGTGATCCTGCGCGGGGTGATTGCCGAGCCGATCCAGCGCCAGCAATAGGAGACGTCATGAAGTCACAACCACGTGGTCAGATCCTTCTCGTCGTGGCGGCAGGCATGGTCGTTCTCCTCGGCATTGCGGCGATCGTGATCGACCTTGGCTTCTCCTGGATGTTGCATCGTCACGAGGTGAACGCAGTTGATCCAGCGGCCATCGCGGCTGCTCGGTGGCTTCGCGACCCAGTGACGGGAAAGCCGGCGGTCAACATGCCTGCGATGGAGGCAGACGCATGTTTCTACGTCCAGCAGAATGGCTTCTTCCAGAACGACACGGATTGCGCCGCAGCGCGGGCGGTGGGTGACCTCCAGGTATGGACGCCGCCCATAAGCGGTGATTTCCGGGGTCGCACTGGGTTCGTCCAGGTCATCATCAAGGCCAGCCATCCGGTGTTTTTCGGGCGGCTGTTCGGTCAGGACACGGCCGCGGTCGCGAGCGCGGCGGTAGCGGCAAACACAACCGATGGCGGCTACGGCTCTTCCCTCCACGCGCTGGACCCACATGGTTGCGACGCGGGAATGATCCAGGGGAATGGCGGCCCGGACACCGGTGCGAAAGTAACGGTCGAACCAGTGGTCGACCCTGACACCGGCCTGCCCTTTGCAGGCGGGTACGTACACGTCAACTCGGACTGCGACGGACCGGTGAACCCGCCGGGCCTGGCTTCGTGCGGGGGAGGTACCGGGGCCCTGAAGGTTTCAGGCTCGTCGAGCCTGACTGCGCCTGCGGCCTACACGTATGGCGACTGCGCACTGAACGGCGGAGCGACCATTACCACGGACGACGGAAATCAGGTTCATCAAGGCGCGGAGCCCGTGTCCGATCCCCTGGCTGGTCTCTACGGTCCTTCCGTGAATGCCTCCATGCCCGGAGCACAGTGTGGTGTGGGCGGGGGATGGACGAATGCGACGACGAGCAATGGATGTGGAGCTGGTGGTGCAGCCTGGGGTTGGGTCCCGTGCACAGACGATGCCTCGATCCGATGTGTGACCCTGTCGCCGGGCGTCTATTACGGAGGCTGGCACCTGACGACGGACAAGTATCGGATTCAAATGGAGGTGGGCATCTACATCATCGCCGGTGGCGGCATCACGCAGCAGGGCAGCGTGATCGAGGCGATCGCGGGAGACCCGCTGACGTCGACCACCGCCCAAATCATGATCTACAACACCGACAACCCGAAATACGCAGCCGCATGTGCTGCTGACTGGGCAGGAACACCCGCAACCTTCTGCCAGCAGGGAATCAGCTTCACCTCAGGTAAGAAGTTCCAGGCATACGCACTTGGCGACTACGCCTGCAGCGTCGACTCCTCCACCTGCCCATACAAGGGGATGCTGATTTGGCACGACCGGCGGGCCAGCTGCCCGCTGTACGGTAGCCCAGACGGCGACTGCACCATCACCCTTGGCAGTGGCACAGAGGCCCTGGCCATCGGCGGGACGATCTATGCGGCGAACCAACTCGTCGTTCTCAACGGTAGCGGATCGGTCTCCGGTGACATTGCTGCCATCCAGATCATCAGCTATCGCTGGAAGATCGTGGGAAACAGCGAGATCTTGATGCCCTACGATCCGCGATCGCTCTACCAGTTGCCGCAACGAGGGCTTGTGGAGTAAGAGACAGCCGCTCAGAGAATCGATCAGCCGGGCGCTTCGACCGGCCGGTTCGCGACCCGGGCGGCTAATCGGGCGGATCGGTTCCGGCGGTTGCCAAGCGAAGCGCCATCGCCGCGGCTTCCCGGGGATCTCGGGCGCGGTGCACCCGTGGCCCGCCGATGCGGTGATCTGATTCGACGCGCCACGAGCTGAGGGCCACCACCTGGCGCCCCATGCGCAGCGCCAGGCCGATCTCCGACAGGGTGCCGTGGCGTCCGCCGATGGCCACCACCGCATCGGCCGCGGTGACGACCACCAGGTTGCGCACCACGCCCAGCCCGGTGGCGATCGGGATCGTGACGAACTCGTTGGCCTCCGCCGGATCGGCCCCGGGCAGGATGCCGATGGTCGTTCCGCCTTCGGTCAGCGCCCCTCGCGACGCGGCGCGCATGACGCCCCCCAGCCCGCCGGTGATCACCACGGCACCGCCGCGTAGGGGACGAGCTACTTGAACGCCGGGCTCTCCTCGGCCAGGGAGCGCTCCGCGAAGCGACCGTGGGCACGAACGCGCCCTGCAGCGACGCGAGATCGGCGGCATGCGCGCCTCGCACGCCAGCGAAGTCACATCCCACTGGGGATCGCTTCGCGGGCAAGGACCAGCACTTGCTCGGGCATCCGACGAGTCTATGGTGCGGCCGACCCAAGAATCGGCGTCTTGCAAGGTCGTTGGCAAGGTCGGTCCACTAGGCTTGCATCCCCTGCCAGGGGGGAGGGTATCGTTTCAGCAATCCGCCGACACGACCACAGGAGAGCCATGCAAAGCAAACGCACGCGCGATGCCGCAACTGGCTTTCGCTGGCTTCCGCGGCCGCGAGCAAGAGTAGGCGACGCGCGCGGGCAGTCTCTCGTGGAGTTCGCGCTCATCCTCCCTCTCCTGCTGATGCTGGTAGGCGGCATCATCCAGTACGGAGTCATCTTCGCGACCAAGCATGCACTGATCCAGGTGGCCCGCGACACCGGGCGGTGGGCCGCGACCCAGGCGTACAACCCATGTTTCAGTGCTGCTTCAGCTGCCCCACCTCAACCGGTCACCGAGGCTGACGCAATCGCGCAGCAGTCGCGCCTGATGGGGTACACCGCTGGCGACTGGAACGCCAGTCCGCAGAGTTTCAGGGCCTACGCCGATAACACGCCTCTCCCGTCGACCAAGCCAGTTCCACTAACCGCGGAGGCAGTGGAGGTGGTCTGGTCGTACGACGCTGGCCAGCCATGCCCGACGGTGGACAGCACGAATGTCGCCTGGGTGACGATCCGCTTGTCTCATCGCGCGCCGGTCCTGCTGCCAGGCTTTGCGTACCTTCCCGGCCTGGGAACATGTGACAGCTCGGGCTGCTACCTGGCCATTACCACCACTGCGCGGTTCCGGATGGAAGCGCGTCCAGCACCATGATCGCGACCAAACGATCGCTCACGCGACGAAGGGACCCCCGTCGAGGTCAGGCACTCGTTGAGTTCGCCTTGGTCTTTGGTCTCTTCATGCTCGTGGTCGGCGGCCTCGTCCAATTCGGCATCATTCTCTGGAGCCAGAACGCGATCACGCAGGTAGCGCGCGATACCGCGCGGTGGGCGGTGACCCAATCGGCGAGCCCATGTGACTCGGCGCCGTCCCGAACGGCCGTCGCCGCCGCAGCTAATCAGCTTGCCCGGGGGGCCTCTCTGGTCAGCTACTCAAATGGCATGTGGTCCTCGGCCCCGACCATCGTGTCGCTTGGATCCGAGGGGGTCGGGGTCGACTGGCAGGAGGAGGCTGTGCCCAGTCCCTTCCCGACCGACTGCCCGCCGTCCGACAACGCGACCGTGTGGACGGTCCGGATTCGCGTAAACCACGTGGTGCCCATCTTCATACCCGGGCTCCAGTTCATCGCCCCCGCCTGCGGATCTCCCGGGTTCTGCCTCACATCCACGACCGAACTGCGAATGGAGCCCAAACGACCATGACCCAGCAGCCCACGACCCGAGACCGGAGCGAGCGCGGACAGATCCTGGTCCTGGCTGCGTTGCTGATGGTGATCCTGATCGGCATCACCGGCCTGGCCATTGACATCAGCGCGGCCTACATGGCGGATCGCTGGCAGCGCGCGGTGGCTGACGCGGCATCCCTGGCTGGTGGTCAGGATCTGCAGATTCCGGGCTCGCGGGCAGCACCCGGTGCTAACGAACAGGACGCGGCACGTCGCCACGCCATGGAGGTCCTTGTCAGCGAACTCCGCGCCACCTCAACGCCCAGCACAGCCGTCGGCTCAGCCTGCCTCGACCCAGGTGGTTGTCCCCTGCCTGGGACGCCATACGTCGTCTCAATCCGGACGCCCACGCCGAGTTTTGTTGACTGCACACCGATTCGCTGCATTCAGGTTTCGGTTCGACAGCCGTCCTTCGGCCTAACGTTCGCGCGTATTTTCGGCCAGCAGAATTGGAGCGTTAACACGACGTCTGTTGCGGGAATCGTGCAGACGCGCCAATACGGGCTCGTGACCTTACGGCCGCCCGACCCGCGAGGTGGAACGCAGAATGCGGACGATATTGTGGTGAAGGGCGGCAGCAAGGTTGTGATCGGTGGCGCCGATGCCGCGACGAACACGAATCTGCTGTGCTCCGGCCTGGCAGCAGGCTCAGAACTGCGACTTGATCCCGGCTTCAGCCTCTTTCATTGGGACCCTTACGAGGCGTGGTTCGGACCGCCAGGACAATGTGCCAATCCCCCGACCGGAGAACAACTAACCTCGCCAGTCCCCGACCCGGATTACCCGATCCCCAACGCAGCGCGGGATGGCGTTTCTATCGGGTGCCCGACCACGACCACCACTGTTTGTTCTTACACAGCGGCTAACTTGAGCGATGCGCAACTTAGCGCGGCCGACTGTGCCACCGAGATCGCTACCAATGTACCCCCGCAATACAATGTCACGCCGCCAAACACCAAGTGCTACAAGCCAGGGATCTACACGAAGAAACTGCGTGACAGTCAGAACACCGACATATCGCTCCTGACGCCTGGCGTGTACTTCTTCAATGCCGGTGTAGACATCAGCGGATCGCTAATCGGTGGCTATGCGCGGGCGGGCGTACCTGGCGTTGCTTTGGTCCTTCCGGCCTGCCCAGCACTGAACTGCCCCGATTTCGCGGGCAACAACGCAGTTCTGGTGGCACTGAATTTCGGCAGTGCATACCTCAATCCGTCTGGCACGCAAGCAACCGCGGCCGATTGGGACCGGGGGTCCGTCGAGACCACAACGGATCCGCCGCATCTGATGACGATTCTTGTCGAACCCGATCAGAACTGCCTTGCCCCAGACTTCCCTTTCACGGAACCCGCGAATTCCTGCAGCAATCGGCAACCACAGATCAAACTACCCGGTGGCGGACACCTGTGGGTAGCTGGCGTTCAATACGCCCCTACCGATAACACAACGGTGACGGGAAGTAGTCCGCAGCAAGGTGTCCTCGGCCAGATCGTCTCTTGGACTATCACGTTCGACGGTAACTCGACTCTGAACTTGCTGGCCTTTTCTTTGGATGAGTTGGGCGTGTTGCGCCTTGACCCCGCCTGCTCGCCGACTGTCAGCACCTGCAATCCATAAGGGGCAGCGTTCTAGGACCTAAGTCACGTTGCGGCACCCGACCGCGCTCGGCAGGATGTCCCCATGCAGACAACGTTCTGGATTCGGCGCGCTGTCCTCGCCATCGTCTGGGGTCTCGCGGTCTCGACTTGGGCGTCCATCGGTCACCACCTAGGGGGACTGCCGGACGTCGGACCACTCCTGGTCATCGGGACTGTGGCATTCGTCCTTGGTCGGCCGGCAGGTCGTACAAGGTCGCATGCGCAGACCCCGAACCGGACCGAGACCGCAGCCCCCGCGAGTTCTCCGGCCGCCTGAAACGGCGGTTCGCCGCTAGCTCGGCGCGTCCGGCCCGGCGGCAGCCAGCCGCAGGGCCATCGCCGCGGCTTCCCGGGGATCTCGGGCGCGGTGCACCCGCGGCCCGCCGATGCGGTGATCTGATTCGACGCGCCACGAGCTGAGGGCCACCACCTGGCGCCCCATGCGCAGCGCCAGGCCGATCTCCGACAGGGTGCCGTGGCGTCCGCCGATGGCCACCACCGCATCGGCCGCGGTGACGACCACCAGGTTGCGCACCACGCCCAGCCCGGTGGCGATCGGGATCGTGACGAACTCGTTGGCCTCCGCCGGATCGGCCCCGGGCAGGATGCCGATGGTCACTCCGCCTTCGGCAACCGCTCCATGGCTGGCAGCGCGCATCACGCCCCCGAGCCCGCCGGTGATCACCACGGCACCGCCGCGGGCCAGCAGCTGACCGACCTCCTCGGCCCATTCGAGGATGCGGTGCGCCTCCGGGCCCCGGGGTTCGCCATCGCCGATCACCGCCACGTGGGGAGGCCGGGGACTGGGAGTTGGCTCGATCATCGGTTTCCTCCTGCCGGCGCGGGAGCTGCCAGCGCCGCTTCGACCAGCGATTCATAGCGGGGCGGGCCGGCGCCCAGGTGGCCGCGGAACAGCACCAGCCGCTCAACGTTGAGCACCCCGGTCGGGAAGACGGCGTCCCGGATGACTGGGGCCAGCGGGTTGCCACGGTCGCCGCGTGCTCGTGCCAGGGTCAGGTGCGCCCGGAAGGGCGGCGATGCCTCGAGCCCCACCGCATTGCGGACCTCCACCGCCAGCTCGGCCAGGCGCCGCGAGCGATCGGTGACGCCGTACCACAGCACCCGAGCGTCGCGACGCGACGGGAAGGCGCCCAGCCCGCCGGTCGGCACCGCGAAGGGTGGGTGGGTGACCGCCACGCCGGTCATCGAGGCGGCCAGGGCAGGCACCGCGTCCGGCGAGATCGATCCCAGGAAGGCCAGCGTCAGGTGCCACCCCTGCGGCTGGGTCCAGCGCAGCTCGTCGAAGGCATCGGGAGCCTTGGCTCGCAGCGCATCAACCGCGACCGACAGCTCGCTGCGCAGCGCCTCCCCGATGGGGACGGCCACGAAGCAGCGCCAGCGCTCCTCCATCTCAGGCTTCGGCCCGCACGGGGAGCCGCGCGTCGACGATCGGGATCAGCTCGCCAAGGTTTCGGATCAGGCTCGCGTTCGGCGGCAGGTCGGCTTGAGTGAAACGCTGCCGGCGGTCGATCAGGACCGGCGCGATCCCGGTGCCCAGCGCTCCCTGCACATCGGCGTCCAGGTGGTCGCCCACGTGGATCACCTCATGCGGCTCGGCATGCGCCTGCTCGAGCGCCCAGCGGAAGATCTCCGGGTGCGGCTTGTCGAAGCCGATCCGCGCGCTGGCGGCAATGAAGTCGAAATGCGACACGAGGTTCAGCGCGTGGAGCAGCTCTGGCAGCTGCCAGGTCCAGTTGCTGACCGCACCGATCACCAGGCCGCGCTCCTTCAGCTCCTCCAGCGCCGGGACGACATCGGGAAAGACGTGCCAGTTGCTGGTGACCATGAACAGCTCTGACAGCCGGCGGAAGAACGTCTCCGGCAAGGGACCAATCCCGATCTCGGCCAGCGCGGCCTGGTCGAGCTGCACCGTCCGGCGGAAGGAGCCTTCCTCGGTCGGATCGAAGCCGTCGTCGAAGCCCCAGCCGCCGTGGTGATAGGCGCGCCGCAGCGCGGTTCGGAGGGTCTCCATCTCCACCTCGACGCCGTACTCGGCGAGCGCGATGGCGTAGACGTGCTCCCAGGATGGATTGGGGCGCATGACCGTGTCCCCGATATCCAGAAAGATGGCGCGCAGCTTCATGACGCCGAAGCCTACTGCGTCGGGCCGCGACGCGCCGAGGTCGCCGAGGCATCCGTCAGGCGGCGGCGATCCCCCGCCGAGCGAGGAGGTCGAGGATCTCATTCCGATACTGCTTGCCCGAGGCGCTGCGCGCGAGCCACTTGAGGTACTCCGTGTCCTGGTGGACGACGTCTCGGAGACGCCAGCCCGCGTACCGGCCGAAGTCGAGTCGGGTGCCGAGGCCCTGTGTGTCGGGCGGAATGATCACGCCAGATATGGTCGTGCTCGAGGTGGCGGCCGGGCGGCGGCGGCTCCGATCGAAGGCCTCGCGCGACGCGGCGTCACGGACCATCTCCCAGGCGGCATTCAGCTCCGCCATTCGCCGCTCGGCGTGGCGGCCGGTCTGCCGATCGGGGTGGTACTTCATGGCCAGCGCGCGGAAGGCGCCGTTCAACACCTCCGGCTCGGCGGTCGGCAGGACCTGCAGGACCCGGTAGGGATCGAGTGGCGCCATCAGGTACGGTGCTTCTCTGTTATTCGTTGAAGAGCCGCTCTTCGATCAGCTTCTCGGCCGTCTGGCGTCCCGTCGGGTCGAAGCAGCTGTACTCGAAGAGCTTCTCGTACTCGAGGTCGAGGTTGTCCTGGCCACCGCGGTTCTTCTCGATGGTGGCCACCACCCAGTCGCGGTAGCGCTGCGCCTGGTACGGGTTGAACTCGATGTTCACCTTGGCCACGATGTGGTACTTGTCGTTCAGGATCAGGATGATGTCGCTCTCGTAGTTGATGGCGCTGCTGCCGCGCAAGTGATGGTTGCGCAGGCGCTTCGCCTTGAGGCCCTCCCGATCGGCCGCCACGATGGCCACCACCGGGACCTCCAGCGCCAATGCGATGTCCTTCAAGCCGCCGACCACCCGGGTCACCTTCTCGGCTTCATCGGGCGGCTCGGGGATCACCGGAACCTTCTGGAGGTAGTCGACAAAGAGGACCAGGCGCCGCCTCTCTTCGCCACGATGCCTCTCCACCAGGTCGCGCAGCTGGTCGATCGTCGAGCCGGTCGCCGTACCACGCTGGAGGAACAGGTTGCTGCCGTAGCGCGCGATGCGCTCCAGGGCGGGGCGCAGACGCGGGTTCTTGCCGAGCTTGGCGCGCTCGCCGGCCTCGACCGCCGCCGCGTAGCTCTGCATGACCTCTTTCTTGACGTCCTGGATCTTGACCGCGCCCCGCTTGGCCGGGAGCAGGCTGAGCGCCGACTCCATGGCGATCAGGCGCTGAATCAGGTATTCCTCTTCATGCTCGAAGCAGACGTACAGCGCCGTCGCCTGGCCCGATGCCGCCATGTTGCGAGCCATCTGGAGCGCCATCGTCGTCTTGCCGGCTCCCTGGGCGCCGCCGATCAGCATCAGCTCACCCGGCCGCAGCCCGCCGCCGATCACCTTGTCGAGCGGTACGAAGCCGGTGGCGATCGGCTGGAATTCGTCGACCTTGCCCGAGGCGATTCGCTCGTTGAGGTTGGTCAGCACGTCGAGCGCCGAGCGTGGACCCTTGGCCCCGCTTCCGGAGACGGTCGCCCACTCGGCGACGGGGGTCAGATGCGGTGCGCTGGCCAGGACGTCGTCCGATTCCGTATCGGGTTCGGAGAGCGGCTCGTCGATCATCGGTTCAGGCGGCTCCTCAGGCGGTCTGACGGTGAGCGCACGGTGCTCGCGCGCAACGGGGTGGAGTATACGACCCTCTCCCTGGCCCCGAAATGACCCGATGGGACTACGCCGGCTGTGCGGCGGGCTTGCTGCGACGCTTGCGAGCGGGCTCGATGACCGGCACCGCGGTCCCGTCGCCGGCGCCTGCCTCGGGCACGATCTTGCGTGGCGTGGGGCCGCCCGCCCCGCGGGGCGGCAGCACCCCGCTGAAAAGGGTCTCGAACTCCTCGCTCTCGATCGTCTCCTTCTCGATCAGCAGCGCCGCCAGCCGGTCAAGCACCTCGCGGTGGCCGACCAGCGCCGCCTTGGCCCGATCGTAGGCTCGGTCGATGATCACCCGCACCTCGGCGTCGATCTTGGCGGCCACCTCGTCGGAGTAGTTGCGCTGCTCGCTGATCTCGCGGCCCAGGAAGATCATCTCGTCCTTCTTGCCGAAGGTCAGCGGGCCGAGCTTCTCGCTCATCCCGTACTGGGTCACCATGGCCCGAGCCAGGCCGGTCGCCTTCTCGATGTCGTTGCTGGCCCCGGTGGTCGTGTCGCCGAAGACGATCTCCTCGGCCACGTGGCCACCGAGCATGCCGGCGATCTTATCCTCGAACTCGGACTTGCTGTGGAGGTATCGGTCTTCCGAGGGAAGGCTCATGGTGAAGCCGAGCGCCATGCCGCGGCTCACGATCGTCACCTTGCTCACCGCGTCGCACTTGGGGAGCACCCGCTGCACGACCGCGTGGCCGCCTTCGTGGAAGGCGATGATCTCCTTCTCCTCCGGGGTGATGATCCGGCTCCGTCGCTCCGGCCCGGCCACCACCCGGTCGATCGCCTCGTTGAAGTCGCCCATGGCGATCGACTTCTTGTTGTGGCGCGCGGCCAGGATCGCGGCCTCGTTGACCAGGTTGGCGAGGTCGGCGCCGGAGAAGCCCGGAGAACGACGCGCCAGCTCGTCGAGGTTGACCGTCTTGTCGAGCGGCTTGCCCTTGATGTGGACGTCGAGGATCTCGCGGCGACCCTTGATGTCAGGCCGATCGAGCACCACCTGGCGGTCGAAGCGGCCCGGGCGCAGGAGCGCCGGGTCGAGGACATCGGGCCGGTTGGTGGCGGCCACCACGATCACGTTGGTGTTGGTGTCGAAGCCGTCCATCTCGACCAGGATCTGGTTGAGGGTCTGCTCGCGCTCGTCGTGGCTGCCGCCCAGGCCGGCGCCCCGCTGGCGACCGACCGCGTCGATCTCGTCGACGAAGACGATGCACGGCGAGTTGCGCTTGGCCTGCTCGAAGAGGTCGCGGACCCGGCTTGCGCCGACACCCACGAACATCTCCACGAACTCCGAGCCGGAGATGCTGAAGAAGGGGACCCCCGCCTCGCCGGCGACCGCACGCGCCAGGAGCGTCTTGCCGGTGCCGGGAGGGCCGACCAGCAGCACGCCGCGCGGAATTCGCGCGCCCAGCGAGTTGAACTTCTCGGGGTACTTGAGGAACTCGACCACCTCGGTCAGCTCCTGCTTGGCCTCATCGACCCCGGCCACGTCGGCGAAGGTGGTCACCGTCTTGTTGCCCAGGAACATGCGCGCCCGGCTCTTGCCGAAGCTCATGGCCTGGCTATTGGTCCCCTGGGCCTGCCGCATCATGAAGAAGATGAAGCCGCCGATCAGCAGGACCGGCAGGAATGCGAACAGGAGCTGGAAGACCACTGTTCCGGCGGCGCTCTCCTCGACCGCTCGAAACTTGATCGAGCAGGTGCCCGGCGGTCGCTGCCGGCAGCCGCACAGACCTCCTGCGCGAACGTTGATGAACTGGGACGGGACGACCACGATCTTGGGGTCGTTGGTGGCGGTGCCCAGCACGACGGTCAGCTTGGTGGCGTCCTGAACGACCGAGGTCACCTTGCCCGCCGCCGCATCGCCAAGGAGCTGGCCGTAGGTATAGGGAGCGGGCGCATTGCTATCGACGATGTAGGTCCACATCAGCGCCAGCCCAAACACGGCAAGGACGACGAGCACGACGCTGTTGCGCATGAGTCGGCTGCTCAAGGTAGGTCTCTTCTAGCCTCCGTACGGATCGACGACCGATCCCCGCAGGGAGCGGTGCCGCCTGCGCGACGGCAGGCAAGCCCAGTATAGGTGGGCGCCACGAGCCCAACAAACGACCCTCTCGGGCCAGTACCGATGCAGGACTAATCGTGTCCTGTTGCCAGTACGCGCCGGGTGTCACGTTGGGTCACTCGAAGCCGATGCGACGCTCCCGCACCGACGCGCTGCGCCCGCCGCCGAGCTCGATGCGCAACCCGCCGCGCGGCCCTTCGGCCGCATCCAGCAGCGCCTCGATGCGTTCGGCCGGTAGGGCCGGCTCGCCGATCGCGAGGCGCAGCACGCGCCTCCCCAGGGCGCGAGACGGGGGGCTATGCCAGTCCAGCGTTCCCTCCCCGCGGCTGCGGCGGCGGGCCAGCTCGGCGGCGGCCAGCGTGTCGAGCAGCTCGTCGTCGTCCGCGGCAAGGGCGCCAAAGCGCAGGAGGGCCTCGACCGCCTTGGGGTTCAGGCGTTCCAGGGCGGGCAGCAGCTCCGCGCGGACGCGGTTGCGGGTCGCATGGGCGGGATCGGTGTTGGTTGGGTCGAGCGCGTACGCGATGCCGGCCGCGTCGAGTGCCGCGCGCAGGGTCTCCCGCCGTTCACCCAGGAGCGGCCGGATCACGCGACCGCGGCGTCCCGGGATGCCGCGCAGGCCACGCAGGCCGCTGCCCCGCGCGAGGCGCAGCAGGATCGTCTCGGCGACGTCATCAGCCGTGTGGGCGGTGGCGATCAGCGTTTCCGGACCCCTGGCGGCCGCCAGCTCCTCGAGGAAGCGGTAGCGCGCCTGGCGGCCCGCGTCCTCCATCGAGCGGTGCTCGGCCCTGGCCAGCGCCGCCACATCGGTGCGCCTCACCTCGACCGGCAGGTCCAGCCGCGCGGCGGCCGCGGCCACGGCGGCCGCCTCATCGGCCGAGGCATCGCGCAGGGCGTGGTCAAGATGAGCCACCGTCAACTGCCACCCCCGCTTGCCCGCTGACTGCGCCGCCCCGTGGAGCATGGCCGTGGAATCGGGGCCGCCGGAGACGGCCAGGATGATGGGAATCCCGTTGGGGATGCGGAGGCGGTCCGCGCCTCGAGCCACTGCATCGGCCAGGGGGTCTCTCGCAGGCGTATTGCTGTCAGGAGTAGAAGCGCGCGGATGGTCGCCCGGGGGCGTCGCTGTACTACTCATGGCAGTACGGCGACGCGAGAGCGGCCTCATCGGTGTCGTTGAACTGCTCCCGGTAATATCGCCAACCCCGCCGCTTGGGATGCGGAGGCGGTCCGCGCCTCGAGCCACTGCATCGGCCAGGGGGTCTCTCGCAGGCGTATTGCTGCCAGGAGTAGAAGCGCGCGGATGGTCGCTCAGACGCGACGGCGTACTACTCATGGCAGTACGGCGACGCGAGAGCGGCCTCATCGGTGCTGTTGTACTACGGTTGGTAATACCGGCGAGCCCGTCGCAGGGCATCCGGACGAGGGTTTGGTAGCGGAGGGCGGATTCGAACCACCGACCAAGGGCTTATGAGTCCCCTGCTCTACCACTGAGCTACTCCGCCATCGGAATCGTGCTCAGATCGACAAAAGACCTATCGAGAGAACACCGTCCGAGGATACCGACAGTCGATAACTCCGGCAACTCGCCTAGCACAGCGCTCGCCCAGTCGATAATTCACCAGACAGATACGGATGAACTCGAGAATTCCGATGTAGAACCCGGCATTTGACGACAGCGATCTCCTCTATCTGCGAAGGTCCTTCGTCGGACACCTCGTCGCGGACCGCAGGTCGGTCGCGACGCGGCGCGCCTATGCGACCGCCATCGCGCAGCTGGAGCCGTTCCTCAGCGAGGGCCACCGGTCGACCAGGGTCACCGATCTGCAACGGCGTCGACGGCTGACGGAGCGCGGCATGGCGCAGGCCCTCAAGCATCGCGGCGAGCTGGCCGGTATGCAAAACCTGCATGCGCACCACATGCGGCATACGTTCGTGCAACGGTATCTGGCCGACGGGGGTCATCGGCGCGACCTCATGCGCCTGGCGGGCTGGAAGAGCCGCCAGCTGCTGGGCCGCTACGGTGCCACCGAACTGCACGGAACGGCTCGAGACGCGCGCCAGCCGTTCAGCCTCGGGGACCGGCTGTAGGAGACCCATAGCCGGCGGGCGGCCCTGCGGGCCGCCCTCCCAGGTTGCCTGTGGCCGGTGGCTCAGTAGCCGCCGGCATAGACCAGGTAGCCGAAGTACAGGGTCCGGCCGCGCCCATCGGTGACCGGTGAATAGGGATCGCCCAAGAAGCCGTAGCTCGCCGCCTGGGCTGCCGCATCGCCCCGGAGCTTGGAGATCACCTGGCTTGGTGTCCCACCGCAAACGCCGGAGCCGATGCACAAGGCGGCTGTGCCGGCCACGTGCGGCGAGGCCATGCTGGTGCCGCTGATGGTGTTGTAGCCATCCCGCTTCCAGGTCGAATAGATGCAGACGCCGGGAGCAGCAATGGTGTGGCCGATGTCCTCCGCGCTCATCGCGAAGTTGCTGAAGTCGGCGTAGGTGTCATCCACATCAGCCCGGCAGGTGGCGGCCGCTCCGCCGCCCGGAGCGCCGTTGAAGTCGGCGACCGCGGTGACGGTCAGCACCTCGGGGTAGGTGGCCGGCACGAAGCCGCTGAAATTGGCGCCACTGTTGCCCGCCGCCACGACGAAGGTGATCCCGGCAGCGGTGGCGGCGCAGATCGCCTCGCGCAGGCCGCCGTCGCTGCAGTTGCCGTCGTTGCCACTGCCGCCCAGGCTCATGTTGGCGACCTTGATGCCGCTGGTCGCGGCATTGGCCGCCACCCAGTCGACGCCGCAGATCACGCTGGCCCAGGATCCCGAGCCGGCGTTGTTCAGCACCCGTACTGCATACAGTGGAACGCCGGGCGCGACACCCACCACGCCGGTCAAGTCATCGGTAGCACCGATGGTGCCCGCCACATGCGTGCCATGGCCGTTGCCGTCCTCGAAGGTCGGGCCGCTCGAGCAGTTCACGCCGCCGGCGACGTTGAGATCGGGATGATCGGTGTCGATGCCGGTGTCGATGACGGCCACCGCCGGCGCGTTCAGCGAGCCGCTGCCGTTGCCGGATGCCTGGGAGCTGACGTCGGCCTGGATGCGGTTGATGCCGGTCGGCAGCGTCTGGGCGATGGCCTGCACCGGCTGGTCGGCCACGATGGTGCGCACGGCCGGATCGGCCGCCAGCGCCGCGACCTGCTCAGCGCTCAGGCTGGCGGCGAAGCCGCGCAGCGCGTGGCTGTACACGTGCTCTGGGACAAAGGCGAGGCGCTGGCTGAGGCCGCGGATGGTGGTCGACAGCTCGACACCGGGTCGCAGGGTAACGATGTATCCGCGAGAGCCGCTGGCTCCGGTGGCGGACACCAGTTGGACGGTGGCCAGCACCAGTGCCAGCGCCGCGAGGAGTGATAGGTACCGACGCATTAAGGAGATCCTCCCTCTTCACTCGTCCTAGGCAGAAAGCACGGGGACCTTGGCGGCCGCTCGACAGGCCTCCCCCGTGGCGGCAAGTTATGGCCCCGCCTGCGCCCGGTGTCAAGGGTGAGGTGGCTATCGGCTGTGGTCTGCGCGCACCGCCCAGATGATCGCTTGGCACCGTTGCGGCACGGGTCTTGCCATTCGGCCGGGTAGGCTTGCGACATACCGAGGCGACGATGGCGCGGCTTCCGCACGGCGGGTGGCACGCGGCCGGTGCGCGACTTCCTCCGATCGATGACGGACGAGAACTACGCCGACGTGCGGGCGGCAATGGACGACGTGGCCGAGCGCGGCCTGCCGGCCGCCCGCCACCTGCGCGGCGACATCTACGAGGTGCGCTCGGCCGGCGATCGGGTGGCGTACCGGATCCTGTTCGCAACCGAGGGAGCGCGCGGCCAAGTGCTGCTGGCGCTGGAGGACTTCAGGAAGTCGCGGGCCGTTGACACTATACCGTTGACGATATAGGATGGACGACATGCCCCGACAGCCTGACTTCCTCGACGAGCTCGATGCCGAGCGGACCGCCGCCAATGCGGACTTCCCGCGCGTCCTGGCCGCGGCTCGCGAGCGCCGAGCGCTGATCGTGCAGCTCGCCGCCAAGCGGCGCGAGCTGAAGATCCCGCAGGCCGAGGTCGCGCGCCGGATGGCCACCTCGCAGGCGTTCGTGTCGCGCTTCGAGTCGGGCGAGGTCGACCCCCAGCACTCCACCGAGGACCGCTACGCCGCGGTCATCGGGCTCCAGATCGAGCGCCGCCTAGCACCGTCGGGACAGTGAATAACTGAACGCTCCATGCTCGCGTCAGGTGAGCGCGGATGACCGATGACCGTCAGCACAGCACTCAGGACGGCCGAAGTTACAGCCTATAACTTTGCCGCTTTCGCTCGCGTTCCCACGCTCGGAGCACAGCGCTTGCGTTCAGAGACTTATGAGTCCCCTTGCTCTACCACTGAGCTACTCCGCCACCGATTTCGTGCTCAGATCGACGGGAACACTACCCGAGGAGCACCTGCCGAGCATGCGAGAGCAGGTTATAGCGGCAACTCGCCGGCCCAGTCGTTGAGCACGGTGGGCAACGCGACCCGCGAAGAATCATGGAGATCTTTCGCGGGTCGCGCATGAGCCGCGCCGCTTCAGCCTCTCAGAGAGCAGCTCCGTAGATGTTCTGGTTCAGCCCGCCGGCGTTGGCGCACGTGTCCGGGTCGGTTGCGGGCGAGCGGCACTGGTGGACGTCGAACCCGTCCTGGGTCGTCTCGCGCGGATCCGAGCCCGGGACGACGTCGCGGTTATCGGTCCACACGCCGTAGGTCGTGCCTCCGGCGGAGTCCACCCACAGGTAATCACCGTGGAAGGGTACCTGTCGGTTGCCGAACATCTCGTATTCAGGCTGGTGTCCCACGCTCGAAACCTTGGTGGAGGCCCAGCTGATCCCATCCGTCGAGGTGGCGATGAACGTGTTCAGCACGTCGCACAGCGCCGTGCCGATATCGTCGGCCGCCACCTGACAGATGCTCGTCCCGTCCGCAGCGTTGCCGGGGGGACGGTTCACCGAGTAGGAGTCATCCTCGCGCGAGTCGTAGTAGATGAGCGTGAGGTCTTCGGTGGACTTGTCGTAGGCGAGATTCGGCCACCACTGGTGCCCACTCGACTGGGAATCGGCGGCCACGGGGTCGCTCCAGATTGCTCCGCCGTCAGCAGACTTCGTCACCACGACGCTCGACTGACCGTCGGGCCGATAGGTGTCGCCGTTGTCGGCCGTCGGAGTGACCCGCTCCCACGTGACGTACACGTTGCCATCCACGTCGGCGGTGGCCTGGGGCAGAGAGTCCTCCCGGTGGAAGACGAAGCTCGACACGCACAGCAAGGCGCCGTCGCCGCAATCGCGGGCGAACCCGCCGGTCGCGTACGTGTCGGAGCGGTCGTAGCCGACGATTGAGCGAATGGTTCGTGGGGTCGAGAACGAGGCTCCGCCGTTGGTGGACTTGACGTAGAGGATTGCGTCGTTGACGCCGCTCGCCGGGAAGGAGAACTGGCGCCACACCACGTAGACCGTCCCATCAGGGGCGACGGCGATGTCCGATCCCTGCGCGTTCGGGACGCTCTTGGAGATCTGGATCGGCTTCGAGAACGAGTGGCCCCCGTCGGTGGAGCGGGAGAAGAGCACCTGGTCCTGACCGGCGCCCGGGAACAGCGTCCACGACACGTACACGTTGCCCACACGGGGACTTCCTGCCCAGTCGTCGACCTTCAGCGCCGGCTTGTCGTTGAAGCGCCCGAAGAAGAACGCGCTGGGGGTGCCCTTACCGACGATGACCGTTCGTTCGTAGTCCATTCCGAGCGGCGAACCTGCGTCGCGTGAGTACGTGGACACGAACACGTTGGCGTTGGTCAGGAACGTTCCGCCGGTGGTCACGGTGCGGTTGAACGCGATCCCGCCGGCGAAGAGATGATCTGCGTTATCCCAACCCAGAATGGGGTCGCCGGCAGCCGTGTCGACTCCGTAGAGCGGCGAATCTTGTCCCTCCTCACTGGTATCTCCGGGGTAGCCGGGAAGCAGCGAGTCGGTCCAGCTCTGCCCGCCGTCTGCGGATACGTAAACGCCCTCCCACGCGTCCGCAAACGAGGGGATGGTGCAGTAGTCGTTTGCGCCGGCGACGATGAAGGCCGGCTCGCTCGGATTAATCGCCACCGATGGCTCATTCTGCTGGCGGTTGCCGCCGAAGCTGGTACCTGACGCGTCGTTGTTGCAGTTGTCGATCACTGCGTCGGTGCCTCCGTCAGCGCGCACGTACGTCTGGTCGGAGACGGCGACATCGGTGGAGACAGCAATCGCGGCAGGAACATTGACGATGAGTGACCCGATGACCGCCAAGGTGAGTGGGAGCCCTTTCATGACGCGTCCTTTCGAGCGGGGATGAGTTTCCGCGACTGCGTCGTAGCAATCGCAACTGGCAACTCCGGTCAGCCGAGCACGTTCCGGACATGCTCAAACGCCATTTCCTGGCGGTCTGGGGACCGATGCCTTCTGGTGTACTCCGATAATGTGCGAAAGTCCAGCCCGACATCAACGCTGCGGTGCGCCTGAGCACCCGTCACGTCCAACGTCACGCCCCTCGACCCGGAGCAGGCTGCTAGTCACGGTTGACACTACACCGTTGACGGAATGAGCCGGCGCGTGGCCGGGTGGCGGACCGTTGCGCCCGAGTGCTACCTCAATTTTCACCACTCCGCGCGGCATGGCCGAAAGCGAGACGAGCAACATGACTGCCGCCTGAGCGCTACGATCAAGGCCATGTTCAGTGGAATCGTCTCGCCTGGCACGGTCATCGGGCTCCAGATCGAGCGCCGCCTAGCACCGTCGGGACAGTGAATAACTGAACGCTCCATGCTCGCGTCAGGTGAGCGCGGATGACCGATGACCGTCAGCACAGCACTCAGGACGGCCGAAGTTACAGCCTATAACTTTGCCGCTTTCGCTCGCGTTCCCACGCTCGGAGCACAGCGCTTGCGTTCAGAGACTTATGAGTCCCCTTGCTCTACCACTGAGCTACTCCGCCACCGATTTCGTGCTCAGATCGACAAGGAGCCTATCGAATGAACACCATCCGAGGATACCTACAGTCGATAACCACGGCAACTCGATTAGCACAGCGCTCGAACAGTCGATAATTCACCAGACGGATACGGAGACATTGAGCACTCCGATGCAGAACCCACCTGACGACAGCGATCTCCTCTTCCTGCGAAGGTCCTTCGTCCGGCACCTCGCCGCGGACCGCAGGTCGGCCGCTACGCGGCGCGCGTATGCGACGGCGATCGCGCAACTGGAGGCGTTCCTGATCGAGCAGCGCTGGCCTACCAGAGTGACCGATCTCGATCCGGATCAGCTCGAGGCCTTCTTCGTCTCACTGTATGCGCGCGGACTGCGGCCGACCAGCATCCTCGCGCGGTGCCGCGCGTTCGTCCGCTTCTTCGCCTGGCTGGTCGACGAGGGCGAGCTGCCCGCCTCGCCGATGACACCCATCCCGGCGCCACTCGCCGCAGTTCGCATTGCGTGAGCAAACGGGCGGCGCAACCGGATAGCGCCCTGCCGGTTACCGCCCGGTGTTAGGCCTCGGCCTCCGGACGGATCAGACCTGCGTAACCAGTCCCGTCATCCCCCCCATTGCTGGGCTATGCGGGTCGAGCGTTCCAGGCCCCCAACGCCTGGATCCCGCGCGGCTCGCTGCGCGCCGAGGCCGCGGGATCGTCATCCGCGTCGAGCCGCTCGAACCGCGGTGCTCGACGGTGACGCGGCTCGCCGGCTGCTGGGCGATGACCTGGTCCGGTCCGCATGGCTCGGCGACGATGGCGCGACTACCGGACGGCGCGTGGCGCCCGGCCGGTGCGCGACTTTCTGCGGTCGCTGTCCGACGAAGACTACGCCGATGTGCGTGCCGCCATGGAGGACATCGCCGAGCACGGCTTGCCCGCGGCGCGCCACCTGCGGGGCGACGTCTACGAGGTGCGCTCCAGCGGCGCCCGCGTTGCCTACCGGGTCTTGTTTGCGGCCGAAGGCGTCCGCGGTCAGGTGCTGCTGGCGCTCGAGGCATTCAAGAAGAAGACGCAGAAAACACCGCCCGCCACCATCGCCCTGGCCCAGCGCCGGCTGCGTGACTGGCGAGCCCGAGCGCGAGAGTAGCAACGGTTGACACTATACCGTTGGCGATATAGGATGGACGACATGCCCCGACAGCCTGACTTCCTCGACGAGCTCGATGCCGAGCGCACTGCGGCCAACCCCGGGTTCGCGCACATCCTGGCCGCCGCGCGCGAGCGCCGGGCGCTGATCGCGCAGCTCGCCGCCACGCGCCGTGCCCTGAACATCCCGCAGGCCGAGGTGGCGCGCCGCATGGCGACCTCGCAGGCGTTCGTATCACGCTTCGAGTCAGGTGAGGTCGATCCCCAGCACTCCACCGAAGACCGCTATGCGGCCGCCATCGGGGTCCAGATCGAGCGGCGCCTGCTGCCATCCGGATAGTGAATAACTGAACACCCTGCGCTCGCGTCAGACGAGCGCGAATGGCCGGTTAGCACAGCGCTCCGGGCGGCCGAAGTTACAGTCGATAACTTTGGGGGTTACGCTCGCGTTCCCACGCTCGTAGCACAGCGCTTGCGGTCAGAGACTTATGAGTCCCCTGCTCTACCACTGAGCTACTCCGCCACCGCCTGTCCGGCCGGGCGCTGGGTTTGCCGGATCGAGCACCTCGCGAGGATACCCAGCCAGCCGGAGCGCGGCAACCGCTGCCACGCAGAACGGCGCACAAGATGCGCTTGTGCACGAGCACCGGAGACGGCCCAGCGGCATCGCGACACAAGCGGAGGTTGTCCGGCGAAGCCCCCGGACGGCCATCGGTGCCCATGCACAACGGCTGCTTGTACTCGGCCGATCGCCCGCCACGTGGGAGCGTCAACCGGGCCGAGGCGCGGGTACGTCGTCGGCATGGGCCCATAACGCGCTCGCGCCATCGGATACCGTTGGGGCGATCATGATCAAGAGTCTGCGGCGGCCCCACGTGTCCCGGACCGTGACTGCTGCGGGCACCCTCGTTGGTCTCGTGGTCGCCGACGCGCATCCGGTCCTCGCCCACGGAGCCGCCACCGCTCCGCTGACGCTGGGATCCCTGCTGACATCATGGTCGGACGACCCGCTCACCTGGCTCGGCGTAGTCGTGGGGACGATCGTCTACCTGGCCGCCGTACGACTCGTCAACCAACGGCATCCGAGATCCCCCGTCCCGCGGCGGCGGGCCGTCGCCTGGCTGGCTGGGATGGTCGCTCTCGCCATCGCGCTCGACTCGGCGGTCGATGTGTACGCCACGAGCCTGCTGGCCGTCCACATGGTGCAGCACCTGCTGCTCGCGATGGTGGTGCCGCCACTGCTGGCCCTCAGTGCTCCCGTGACCCTGGCGCTACGGCTGGCGCGGCCCCCCCTGCGCCACCGCTTCTTGCTTCCGCTGCTTCACTCCCGCCTCGCCCAGGTCCTCTCCGCACCGGTGATCGGTTGGATCATCTTCACCATCGTCCTGTCTGGGAGTCACTTCAGCCCTCTCTTCAGCGCCGCCCTCGACGACCCTGTGGTGCACACCGGGGAGCACCTCCTCTACCTGGGGTCAGGGCTGCTCTTCTGGTGGCCGGTGGTGGGCGCCGATCCAAGCCCGCGTCGATTGGGTTACGCGGGGCGCGTCGTGTACCTGGGCCTGCAGATGCCGGTGCATGCCATCACGGGTCTCGCGATCTACTTCGCCCCGCAGGTGCTCTACCGGCACTACCTGAACGTGGAACGCTCATGGGGCCCTGCCCCCCTCGCGGACCAGCAGCTCGCGGGTGCCCTGATGTGGGGCGCCGGCGACCTCCTCCTGATGGTCGCCGTGATCCTCACCTTCGCTGCCTGGATGCGGGTCGATGAGCGGCGCGCCGCACGATTGGAGCGCCGTCCAACCGCTGCGCGGATGGCGGACGTGGACCGGGTAGAATCGGGCGAATGATCAGCCACGCGCTTCGTGGCCCGCGCCGTGCGATCCGCGGGCCAGCGCTGGTCGCCGCATTGGCACTTGGCTTCGCGGCCAGCGCCTGCGGGCCAGCCGCCTCCACGGAATCCCCGATCGCCGCGGCGTCGGCGAGCGCAGCCATCGATTACCCGGGTTGGCCGGCCGCCGGAGGCATCATCGGCAATCCGGAGCTGGTGCCCATCCTCATCTCATCGGAGGCGGTCGTTGGCCGCAATCGGCTCCTGGTCACCATCGCCGACAGCACGCGTGCGCTGATCGCGGCACCGGACCTGCCCGTTGATCTGCGCTTCTTCGACCTCGCCGCGGATCCAGAGACGCCCGTCAGCACCGTGCAGGGCACGTTCCAGTGGCTGCTGGCGGAGACGAAGGGCCTGTACGTGGCGCTCACCGACTTCACGCACGCCGGAAACTGGGGCATCGAGGTCGTGGCACATCCGTCAGCGGCGGCGGAGCTCCGCTCGCGGCTCGCGTTCTCCGTCACGGAGACGAGCGGAACGCCCGGCCTTGGCGCGGCCGCGCCGCCTTCCGAGACGCTGACGGCATCGGACCGGGAGGGTATCTTGATAATCTCCACGGATGCCGACCCGGACCCGAGCTTCTATGCGCTCTCCATCCGCCAGGCGATCGCCGCCGGCAAGCCGTTCGTGGTCGTCTTTGCGAGCCCACTGCTGTGCACCAGCGCCACCTGCGGCCCGGCCCTGGAGGTCGTCAAGGGGATCGCGTCGACGTACCGGGACCGCGTCAATTTCGTCCATGTCGAACCGTACGAACTGCATCCTGCCGCCGGTCTGCACGTCGGAAACACTCCGCTTCAGCCGACGCTTGATGCGAACGGACGTCCAAGACTCGCTGCCGCCGTCATCGAATGGGGTCTGCCGAGTGAGCCCTACGTGTTCGTCGTCGGCAGCGACGGAACGGTCAGCGCCAAGTTCGAAGGTGTGGCCTACCGCGACGAGCTTGTCGCCGCGTTGGACGATCTGCTCCGCTGACGGCGCGCCGCCAGCGAGCCGCGACTCGCCTCGCTACAGCAGGTAGAGGGTCGAGAACAGGAAGAGCCACACGGCGTCGACGAAGTGCCAGTAGTAGCTGGTCGCCTCCGACCGCGGTATGGTGCTCGGCCGAGATGAGCCCGCGACGCGCGCGGTTGGCGACGATCGCGATCAGCCCCAGGCCGGCCAGGACATGGGCCCCGTGAAAGCCGGTGAGGATGTAGAAGGTCGACCCGAAGATCCCGGCGTCGAGGCCAAAGCCGTTGGTCGCAAACTCATAGCCCTGGATCAGGATGAAGGTCCCGCCAAGGAGCAGCGTCAGCCCGAGCCAGCGCAGGATGCGCGATCGGTCTCCGCCGCGGGCCGCGCGGACCGCCCATTGCATCGTTCCGCTCGACGAGACGAGCAGCAGCGTATTGATCCCCGGCAGCAGCAGCTCGGGCCGCTCGAGGCCCGCCACCGGTGGCCACCCGGGGCTCTCCGCGCGGATCACGAAATAAGCCGCGAAGAGCGCGCCGAAGAGCATCGCCTCGGACAGGATGCCGAGCTTGACGCCGAGCAGCATGTTGCCCCGCGCGGCGGCCGCCTCCCCGGGAGCGACATGGTGGCCAAGTTGTCCGCTCACGGTGCCGCACGCCCCTCCGCCGGCGACGCATCCAGGCTCCCGTACTGGTACGGGGTGGCGCTGACCGTCGGGATCACGGCGAAGTTCTCGACCGGCGGGGGCGAGGCGCACTGCCATTCCAGGGTCTGCGCGCGCCACGGGTTGGCCCCTGCCTGCGGGCCCCGCCTCCACGATCGAACCATGTTGAAGACGAAGACCGCCACCGAGAGCGCGATGTTGAAGGCGGCGATGCTGACGAACAGGTTCACCGTACCGAGCGCAGCGGGGTAATCCACCACGCGCCGGCGCATCCCCTCGATCCCGAGCCAGAACATTGGGATGAACGTCGCGTTAAAGGCGAGCGTGAACCACCAGAAATGAAGCTGGCCCAGCCGCTCGCTGTACATCCTGCCGGTGATCTTGGGGAACCAGTAGTAGGTGCCTGCGAAGAGGCCGTAGATCGTTCCGCCGATGATGGTGTAGTGGAAATGGGCGACCACGAAATAGGTATCGCTGAGCGTGATATCGGTCGGGACGTCGGCGAGGAAGACGCCGGTGATCCCGCCGATGAGGAACGCCCAGATGAAGCCGAAGACCCACAGCATCGGCACCTTGAAATGAAGCCGCCCCATCCAGATCGTGCCGAGGGCGGAGAGAAAGACGATCCCGGTCGGCACCGAGATCAGCTCCGTGGTGAGCATGATCGGAATATGGAAGAACTCGGCCATGCCGCTGACGAACATGTGGTGAGCCCACACCATGAAGCTCATCACGCCGATGCTGATGAACGACAGGACCGCCAGTGGATACGCGAAGAGCGGCTTGCGCGCGAAGACCGGCACGACCTCGAGGATCGCGCCCAGGCCGGGCAGGCCCATGATGTAGACGGCGGGGTGCGAATAGAACCAGAAGAGATGCTGGAAGAGGACGACATCCCCGCCACGGCTGGCCCGGAAGAATGACGTTCCCAGCAGCCGGTCGAAGAGCAGCATGGTGAACGCAGCCGCCACGACCGAGGTCGCCACCAGCATGAGCGCGGCGGTGACCGTGAGCGCCCAGACGAAGATCGGCATGCGCATCAGCGACATGCCCGGGGCCCGCATCCGGAAGACGGTGACGAGGAAGTTGATGGCACTCAGGATCGACGAGATGCCAACCGTCACGAACGCCATCAGATACGCCTGCTGACCGAGGTTGGCCTGCTGGCTGAGAGGTGGATAGGCGGTCCAGCCGCTGTCGAAGCCGCCCAGCAGCGGATTGATGGCCACCAGCAGGATCGCCAGCGGCAGCATCCAGTAGCTCAGCGCATTTGCCTTCGGGAAGGCCATGTCGCGGGCGCCGACCATGATCGGGACCAGGTAGTTGCCCAGGCCACCGATGATCGAGACCAGGGCGACGGTGATCATCATCGCGCCGTGCGTGCTCATGATCGTGTTGAAGAGGTCCTTGTCCGTCGCGATGCCGGGTTGCGCCAATTCGAACCGCATGAACATTGCCGCCGTCCCCGCGATGAAGAACAGGACGAACGCGGTGACGAGGTACTGGACGCCGATCACCTTGTGGTCGGTCGTGAACCGGAAATAGCGCCGCCATTCGCCCGCGCGCCCATGTGCCCAGTGCTCCTCCCTGACATCGATCTCGCGACCGGCGGCCCACGTCAGCCAGAAGCGGAAGGCGCCGATGCCGAGAAGGAAGCCGAGCAGCCCAAGGAGATATCCGAGCGCGAGGATCTGCCCCTGTTCCGCATGCAGGCCGAACGCCAGCCCGCCACCGCCCACGGCGAATCCGATGGCTGCGCCAAGGACCGCGCGCAGGAGCCCAGGCCCGGGCACGACCGATCTTCGAGGTGTCGCGATCATGACGGCGAGGCCTGCGGCTGCTCGCCCAGCCACGCGTCGAGGGCGGCCTGGTCGGAGACCACCACCGTGGTCGTCATGCCGGTGTGGCCCAGCCCGCACAGTTCGGCGCACATGCCGGGGTACGTGCCGCTTTCGATGGCCGTCATGTAGATATGCGTTGGGCGACCGGGAACCGCATCCTGCTTGACTCCGAAGGCCGGCACCCAGAAGGAGTGGATCACGTCAGTCGACGTGATGTTCAGATGCACCCGTCGATCGACCGGGATGTGGAGCTCCTTCGAGGTGACGCCGGTGGCCGGATACTCGAAATGCCAGGCCCACTGTTCCGCGCTGACGTTGACCTCGAAGTCCGCGGTCTGCGCGCCGCGTATCTCCACCAGCCCCAGCGCGCCATATACGAACAGGCCGACCACCAGCACCAGGCTGACCCCGACCCAGGCAGCCTGGAACCCGGCGTGACCGTGGTCCGGCGGCCCATCGGCCATCTCGTCGGTGGCCCGAAACCGAAGCGCGGCGTACGCCAGCCCGACCACCACGAACATGAGGACCGGCACGGAGGCCACGGTGAGCAGCACGAACGCGCTGTTTTCGATCTCGGCCTCGTGGGAGGCGATCACCGGCATGATCTGCATGCCCGCCACGAGGACCATGCCGAGCACGGACAGGACGACCCACACGGCGCCGGCCGTCAGGAGGTGGCGCCGAGGACTCACGCTGCGAACCGATCCTCGGCGCCGGTGCACACGTCCGAACGCCAGGCCATGTTGCGGGGCACCAGGGTCAGCTCACCGTGAAGTCGACGTGCATACCCTTGTCGTAGTGCAGGAGGTCCTCGACGTGCAGGTTGCAGAAGATGACGTAGTGGCCCGCCGCGAGCTTCACCGTGATGGTGCCGTCCGTGCTGCCGGACTTGATCTCCGCGAGCTCGCTTGGGTCGCCCACCTCCGTCAACGAGGCGTCGTCCTCGGAGACCTCGCCGTCAGCGTTCAAGACCAGCGAGTCTGACTTCAGATCCGTCTTGCGGATGACGAACTCGTGCTCCTTGTCACCATCGTTGGTGACATTGAAGGTGATGTCGCCTGCCTTGAGCGTCGTCGGACTGAGGCTGATCTCCCACTCCTTCAGGGTCGCGGAGACAGTTCCGCCAGCCGACGCTGCGGGCGCCGAGCAGGACACCAGCAGGCCGCCGATCGCAATGAGCGCCAATCCTCTTCGCACCATTCGGGTCATCCTCATCCTCCTCGCCTTGAGACGTGCCACATGACACAACCATGCGACGGCGCACTACATGCCGCCGTGGCACTCGTAGCATCGGTGCCGACTGCCCTGCCTTCTATACTCACAAGCAGCCATTCTGGAGGTTCGTATTGACCATCCCTGCGTACACGCCGCCGGCCTTGCCCGAGGTTGCCGCCCGAGCCACGGTTCGGCTTGGCGGCGCCCCTGACGGCGTCCCCCATTGGTGGCGGGACCCGATCGACCGATCGTTCTCACGATTGCGGGCCAACCCGCGGTCCATTCAACTGCTGCTCGACCTCGCCGGGATTGGCTTCACCGCGTTGACCTTCGCGCACACCATGCTCTCGGCGGAGTTCCTGTTCCACGGCGTCTTCGTGCTGCTCGCCCTGCACGCCTTCCTGTTTGGGCTCCGCGGAACGCTGATTCGCATTGCGATCGTGTCGCTGCCGCTGTTGGTGTATGCCAACGCCCGGGCCTTCGGGTTGGCCGAGCAGCCGCTCGAACTGACCGAATGGCCACTCATGTTCGTCATCGCGGTCCTGGTCGCCTGGATGGCCGACCGGCGGGAGGCGACGTCCCGTCGCTACGCCGCACTCTTCCGGCACGCAAGCGAGCGGCTCCTCACCGTTCAGGAGGACGAGCGCCGTCGCATCGCCAGGGAGCTGCACGACGCCCTGGGACAGGTCCTCACCGCGCTGACGCTCACCTTGGACGCGGCAAGCACAGCGCCGCGCCCGGAGGTCGTGACGCGTCGCATTCGACTCGCGCGCGGGCTGGCCGACACCGCCCTGGCCGAGACCCGCGACCTGGCCCACCGGATGCGGCCCGCTCGGCTGGAAGAGCGCGGGTTGGTGGCAGCCCTGCGCGACCTGGCCAGCCAATCGGGATTTCCGGTCCACGTCGTGGCCGATGCGGCAACCGCCGACCCGCGCCTGCTCGGGCCGACGACGACCGTCGAGGTCTACCGCATTGTGCAGGAGGCACTGGCCAACGCCGCGCGGCACAGCGGCGCCCCTCAGGCGCAGGTGTCGCTGGCGCAGCGGGACGGTCGCCTGACGGTCGTGGTCAGCGATGACGGTCGGGGCTTTGATCTGGCGGAACCACGCGAGCCGGGGATCGGCCTGGCAGGGATGGAGGAGCGTGCTGGAATGCTCGGCGGGCAACTCAAGATCGAGTCGCAATCAGGCCGCGGGACGCGCGTGACCCTGGACCTGCCCTTCCTCCCCGCGGCGGCGGTGAACTGATGCCCAAGATCCGCATCGGCATCGTCGACGACCACGAGCTGGTGCGTGATGGCCTGCGTTTGATCCTGCAGAACCAGCCCGATATGGAGGTCGTGGGCGAGGCCAGCGAACCGGCCGGTGCGTTCGCCATCGCTGCGCTCCGCAAGCCACACATCATGCTGGTGGACCTGACCCTCGACGGGGAAGACGGCGTGTCGCTGATCCGTGATCTGGCGGCACGCCATCCGCACCTCCGGCTGATCGCAGTGACGATGCACCACCACCAGGAAACAGTCCGTCAGGCGTTCCTGGCAGGCGCGGCCGGCTATGTCGTGAAGGGTGCGGCGAGCGCGGACCTTATCGCGGCCCTCCGCGCAGTCGCCAGAAACCAGCATTACGTGCATCCAATGGTCGCGTCGGTCGTGGTGGTTGATTCGCTGCGCTGGCTGCGCCAGGCCGATCGGCTGAGCTCCCGGGAGATCGAGGTGCTTCGGCTGATCACCGCCGGGCGGACGGCCATCGAGACCGGGCAAGTGCTGGGCATCAGTGCCCACACCGTGCGGCGCCACGTGTCGAACGTCGCCGCCAAGCTGGGCGTCCGCGGTCGGGTCGCCCTGGCCCGCTATGCCGTGGAGCATCACCTGGTCCACGACGAGGCCTAGTCGCGCCGCAGCGGGCGCGGCGAAGGTCTCAGGTAGACTCGGCGACAATGGCTGAAGCGACGCCCGAGCCCGTCGAGCACGATCTGCCGACGCCGACCGACCCCTCGCGTGATCGCCCGTCCCGGCGTGCGACGCCGCGGCGGGTCGCGACCGGAGCAGCCGTCGTGGGACTCGCGTTGATCGCCTTGTTCGCGGCGACCCGGCCGCTCGGCAGCGCCGCCCCAGCGCCATCGTTCTACTCGCTGGCCAGCGAGCTGCCAGGCCTCCAGATCGGGAACCGGGCACCGGGGATCGCCACCGGAGCCGGGAGCCAACAGATCTTGCTGACGGATCCCGACGGCCGCCAGATCGACCTCACTGAATTCGCTGGGCGACCGATCTGGATCATCTTCTGGAAGACGGCCTGCCCGCCGTGCGAGGACGAGGCCCCCGAAGTCCTCGCCTCCTACCAGGCGCATCAGGGCGACGGTCTGGTGGTGCTCGCCATCGACGTCTGGGATACCGCCGAGATGGTGCGCGACTACGAAGACACGCACGGCCTGCCCTATCCGGTTGGCCTCGATCCGACCGCCGCCTTCAAGGATGCGTACGGCGTGTGGGGGGCTCCGATCCACTATTTCATCGACCGCTCGGGACTGATTCGGAACCGCTACTTCGGCCCCATGACCGGTGACCTCATCGAGGACTATCTGCGCTCGATCCTCTGAGCGGCGCTCGCCACCGTGCTCCGCGCATCGGCGTCGGCCAGAGCATCAAGCGCCCGCGTACTGCTGGAGGTAGTAGAAGCGCGCGGATGGTCCGCCGGACGCGACGGCGTACTACCCATGGCAGTACCGCGACGCAGGAGCGGGCTGATCGGTGCCGTTGTACTACTGCCGGTAATACCGCCAACGCCGTCGCGAGGCCCCGCCATACCGAGCGGCGTTCCCGGTCGACGGCCGCACCGTCAAGGGATGGCTCCGCGACCCGCATGCGCAACCTGTGGGACATGGTCCATTTTGACTCCGCCGCGTATATTCGGTCTCGGCGCGCTCGCCGCCGTGCGGCGCATCGGCCAGGCCATCAAGCGCGCGCGGATTGTTGTCAGCAGTAGAAGCGCGCGGATGGTCGCCCGGACGCGACGGCGTACTACCCATGGCAGTACCGCGACGCAGGAGCGGGCTGATCGGTGCCGTTGTACTTCTGCTGGTAATAGCGCTCAGCCCGCTGCCTCGCCTTGGATGAGGGGTCGGTAGCGGTAGCTCGGGAAGGTTGCGCGAACGGGGTATACCCGCGCTTGTGCATCGGCACCGATGAGGCCGCACATGCATCGGGCCACAAGCACCGGTTGTGCGGAGATGCGCCTGAGTCGAGATCCGCGCTGATGCACAACCACCGGTTGTGAGGCTCGCGCCCCACGGCTCGGCCGATGGCGACACGTGACCTGTCGCAAAACGAGCCTATTCCAGGGGGCGTGAACGCCGAGAAGCCTGGGCTAGGTCCCGAAGAAGAGCTCCAGCCACTGCTCGAGCAGTGGTTTCGGCGGGGCCGGGTTGACCTGCAGCGCCGGCGGCAGCGCCACCTCGGCCCCGGGCGGGATGATCAGCACGCGCTCGCCGCGCAGCCCCAGGTTGAAGAGCCGCCGGGCCTCGGCGGACAGGTAGGCGTTGCTGCTCAGGTACTCGAGCTCCTGGCGCAGCTCCGCGTTGCGCGCCTCGATGACGCTGATTTCGGCGCGCACCTGATCGGCCTGCTCGCCGATCGACCAGCTGGCGTACACCTGGCGCCCCACCTGCACGGCGAGGAAGACCCCGATGATCAGCAGCACGGCCAGCCATGCGAGCCCCCCGCGGGACGCCGGCAGGCGCACCCGGATCGGCGGCTCGGCGGGAGTCTGGCGCGGCGCAGAGGCCTCGAATCCGGTCATCTACCGGCCAGTCTAGCCCGGCCGTTTTCCACAGCGCAAGGCCGCGCGGCACGGGTTGTCCACAGTCCCGTCCGCCAAACCGAACAGGCGTGCTACCATTCGCCGAACGTCCGTTCGGTTTAGGCCCTGCCAACCCAGGAGGAACCGATGCTGCTTGACCGCCCAACCTCGGCCGAAGAGGCGATCGCCGCCTTCCTGGCTGACCCGTCATTGGAGCCACTGCTCGCCGCGCATCGGGTGCTCGAACCGCTGCCTCCCCGTCACGCGCCGTGGCCGGAGGGGCTCGATCCCCGGCTCGTGCGGGCCCTGAATGATCGAGGTGTGGAGGCGCTCTACACCCACCAGGCGCGTGCCGTTGCGGAGGTGCGGGCCGGGCACAACGTCTGCGTGGTCACCCCCACCGCCTCCGGCAAGACGCTCTGCTACAACCTGCCGGTGCTCGACGCGGTGGCCCATGACGGCACCGCACGCGCCCTCTACCTCTTCCCGACCAAAGCCCTGGCCGCCGATCAGCTGACCGAGCTGCGAAGCCTGGCCGACGCCGCGGAGCTGGACCTCAAGACGAGCACCTACGACGGCGATACGCCGGCCAGCGTGCGGAGCGTGGTGCGCGCCGCCGGCCAGGTGGTCATCACCAACCCGGACATGCTCCACGCGGCGATCCTCCCCCACCACACCAAGTGGTTCAAGCTCTTCGAGAACCTCCAGTTCGTGGTGATCGACGAGCTGCATACCTACCGCGGCCTGTTCGGCAGCCACGTGGCCAACGTGATCCGCCGGCTGCGGCGCGTCTGCCGTCACTACGGCTCGGATCCAATCTTCATCTGCGCCTCCGCCACCATCGCCAACCCAGCCGAGCTCGCCGAGCACCTGATCGAGGCTTCCGTCGAGCTGATCGACGAGAACGGCGCGCCCCGCGGCCGCAAGCACGTCCTGATCGTCAATCCGCCGGTCGTCAACCCGCAGCTCGGCATCCGCGCCAGCTCGCTGCTGACCGCCCAACGGCTCGCCGAGCGGCTCATCCGCGACGGGGTGCAGACGATCCTCTTCGCGCGCAGCCGGACCAGCGTCGAGGTGCTGACCACCTACCTGCGCGAGGCGCTCCCCTCCCCGCCCGGTCACCAGTCACCGATCCGCGGCTACCGCGGCGGCTACCTGCCCAACGAGCGCCGCGACATCGAGCGTGGCCTGCGCGACGGTCGGGTACGAGCGGTGGTGGCCACCAACGCGCTGGAGCTGGGGATCGACATCGGTGGGCTGGATGCCGCCATCAGCGTCGGCTACCCCGGCACGATCGCCTCCACCTGGCAGCAGATGGGTCGCGCCGGCCGGCGAGCAGGCACCAGCCTGTCGGTGCTGGTCGCCTCATCGGCCCCGATCGACCAGTTCCTGGCGTCCAACCCAGACTACTTCTTCGATCGTTCCCCCGAGCACGGCCTGGTCAACCCCGACAACCTGCACCTGCTGCTCGACCATCTGAAGGCGAGTGCCTTCGAGCTGCCGATCCCATCGGGCGAACGCTTCGGCCTGGCCGAGACGCCGACCCTGCTCGAGGTGCTCGAGGAGGACGGCTTCCTGCGGCGTGCCGGGGACGATCGGTACTACTGGAGCCATGAGAACTTCCCGGCCAGCTCCTTCTCGCTGCGCAGCGCGGCACAGGAGAACGTGGTGATCATCGATACCAGCGGGGATCGCCACCGGGTGATCGGCGAGGTGGACCTGTTCGCGGCACCGATGCTCGTCCACGAGCAGGCGATCTATATCCACGAGGGTGCCCAGTTCCACGTCGACCGGCTCGACTGGGACGAGCGCAAGGCCTACGTCAGCGCCGTTGACGTCGACTACTACACCGATGCCGACCTGGGGGTCACCCTCAAGGTGCTGGAGGTCTTCGACGAGACCGATCCGGGTGCCGGCGCGCAGCGCCAGCGCGGCGAGGTGATGGTCGCCTGGCACGCCACCCTGTTCAAGAAGATCAAGTTCCACACCCACGAGAATGTTGGCTGGGGACCGATCAACTTGCCCGAGCAGCAGATGCACACCGCTGCCACCTGGCTGGTGGTGCCCGATGAGGCGGCGGCTCGCTTCGATCGCGACACGCTCGATGGCGCGTTGATCGGCCTGGCGCGTCTCGCCCGCAACACGGCCCCGCTGCTGCTCATGTGCGACTCGCGCGACCTCGGAGTCGTGGCCCAGGCGCAGTCGCCATTCACCGGACGCCCCACGCTCTACCTGTACGACGCGGTGCCGGGCGGGGTGGGGCTCACCGAGCGATTGTTTGAGATGGCAGCCGAGCTGATCGGCGCCTGTCGCGAGGTGGTCGTGGGCTGCCCCTGCCCGGACGGCTGCCCGTCGTGCGTGGGCCCCATGACCGAGGTCGGGCCGCGCGGCAAGGCGGCCGTCGGCGACCTGCTCGCCGCGCTCGGATGACCGTGCGCACGCTGGCCGATCGGCTCGCCTCGGTCCGCGGCGAGCGACCAGGCGGGGTCGCCGCACCGGCTCCCCGCCCGCTGGACGACCGTTCCGAGGCACTGGCCCGCTGGTTCGGGGCTCGGCTGGCGTTCGAGGCCGGTGGCGCGGCGGTCGTGGTCGAGCGCTCCGTGCCGCTTGCTCCCGACGTCGCCGCTCGCCTTGCGGACCTGCCGTCGGCCTGCTACTTCGACACCGAGACGACGGGCCTGTCGACCGGCGCAGGGACCGTCGTCTTCCTCGCCGGCATGGGGCGGCTTGACGGCGATCGGCTCATCGTCAGGCAGCTGCTGCTGCCTGACTACCCTCATGAACCGGCGCTCCTGCGCCTGGTCGCCGCCGAGCTGGCAGCGCGGGCGCGGGTCGTCACCTACAACGGCCGCGGCTTCGATCTGCCGTTGCTCGTGACGCGGCTCACGGTCCACGGGCTCTTCCACGAGATGGCGGCGCTGCCACAGCAGCACGACGACCTGCTTCCCGTGGCACGCCGCCTCTTCCGACGCCCGCTCGGCGGGGCGCGGCTGGCGGACGTGGAGGCGGGCGTGCTCGGCGTGCGGCGCGGGTCGGACTGCCCTGGCAGCGAGGTGCCGGGTCGCTATTTCAGCTACCTGCGCGGCGGCTCGCCGGACCTGCTGGCCGACGTGCTCGACCACAACCTGCAGGACATCGTCTCGCTCGCACTGCTCGAGGCCGAGGTCCTGCGACTGCTGGACGGCGGCTGGCGAGACGCAACGCTGCTCGATCGACACGGCATGGCGCGAGAGCTGCTGCGTGCCGGCGCAGCCGATGAGGCGTTGGCCCTCGCCGAAAGGGCAATCGAGCCGGCCCTCGACCCGGCCGAGGCTCACGCGCTGCGTCGGCTGGCAACCCGGTTGCTGCTGGCGGGCGGAGAGGTTGACCGCGCCGAGGCGCTCTGGTCAGGGGCCACCCGTCGCGCCTCGTGCGACGCGGCCGCCGCCTGGCTGGAGGTGGCACGCATTCGTGAGCGTCATCGCGGCGACCTGGTCGGCGCGCTCGAGGCCGCGATCACCGCGTCACGAGTCCTCGACCTGGCTTTCGCCCTGGGACGGGGTGGCGGCATGCTGGCCATCGGCCGGGTGCGGCTGCGGGTCGAGGCGCGGCTGCGACGGCTGCGGCGCTGGGTGGCGGCCGCCGAACGGCGCCGCCGAAGCGGGGCCGGCGCCCGCGCCGTGGCTTAGCCTGCGCTGACCAGCCCGGACCCTCTGCCGCACTCACCGGGTGCCTACAACGGCCAAGATGGAAGCCGCGAGCCCCTCTGGCTGGCCGATCAGCCGCGGGGCGACTGGGACGGCCAAGCATCGGCCTGAAGTTGGCTGTAAGAGCCGTGCCACGGCTGAGTGCCCACCGGCGGGCCCACGTCAAGCAATGTCCGTCGGAAGCGCGGCTAGCCGGCCCTGCTCGCCAGCAGGTTCACCACCTGCTGCGCCGCTGTGCACGCCGCTTCCTGCGGATGGCGTCCGTGCCCCAGCTCGAAGGCCAGGATCGCGGCGAAGGCATCGCCAGCACCCACCGTGCTGACGCCTTCCACGACCCGTGGAGCGGGCACCTGGAGGCGGCCCTCTGCAGGCAGGTCGAGCCAGGCTCCTGCGGCGCCATGCGTCACCACCAGCAACGGGCGGGTGCCGAAGCGGCGGCGTAACGCGTTGAGCGCGGCGCTGGGATCAGGCGGACTCCCAAGGTCTTCGAGGCTCGTAACCAGTGCGTCGAGCTGGCTAAGCTCCCCCACCAGCGTCGCGCTGAGGCGATCCAGGCCGAGGGGCCGCACCGCGTGTCCAACCCGCAGCGCCCGGAGCCAACCCTGCAGCGCCGCCGCGCGGAGCAGCACGCCACGCGTCGCAGCCACCGTCGACGGCCCCAGCTCACTGGCAATGGGGGCCAGCAGCACGGCGCGGGCGCTAAATGCGGCGATCTCGGGCCCGGTGACCCGCAGCCGATCGCCACGTTGCTCGAGCACCAGACAGCGGCCTGGCCCGTGCTCGTCAATGGCAAATCGAATCGACACCGCTCCGGCGTGCAGGCGGACGGGACCACTTGCGGCCAGCTCGCCCAACGCGACCTGCGCCGCTGGCTCCGGGCCGGCCGAAACGATGCTGCCCACCGAGCCGCCCGCCAGGCGCAGGGCGCGAGCCGCGTGCAGCACGGCGCCACCTGCGCGCAGGTCGCCATCGGGGAATCGGTCGAGCGCGAGGCCCCCGACCACGAGCAGGTCGACCCCGGCTATCATCGGGCCATCATGAGACTCTTCTTCTACGAGCTGCACGAGGGTGCCAGCGACCTGCTGACCGACGCCCTGCTGGTCAGCGAGCAGCAGATCACTCCCGAGGCGTTTGCCCAGATGGTGCTGGCCGCCCGTGCCGCGGTGATCGATACCTTCGAGGAGGACACGCTGGTGGAGGCCATCGCCCGCGAGCTGGAGCGCAACCACGGGCTCACGTTCATCGCGGACGAGAAGCTGGCGGCCAGCATGTCGGTCGGGCTCGGCGAAGCGGACACCTACCTGGTCGAGGCGTCTGACGAGTACCGATCCCTGATCGCCGAGGTGGACCGCTCGAGCTGACCGCGCTCAGCGGGCGACGTTGAAGAGGACCTGGATCACGTCCCCGTCGCGAACCTGGTAGGTCTTCCCCTCCGACCGCAGCACGCCACGCTTGCGGGCCTCCGCCATGCTGCCGCATGTCATCAGGTCGTCGTACGTCACCACCTCGGCCCGAATGAAGCCGCGCGCCAGGTCGGAGTGGATCACCCCGGCCGCATCCACCGCTGAGGCGCCGCGGCTCAGAGTCCAGGCGCGGCACTCGTCCTCGCCAGCGGTGAAGAAGCTGAACAGGCCCAGCAGGGCGTAGGTGAGCCGGATCATCCTCCCGCGGCTCGCCTCGGCAATGCCCAGCTCTTCCATGAAGAGCGGCGCGTCCTCCGCCGGCAGCTGGGCGATCTCGGCCTCGATCTTGCCGGCCAGCGCCACCGCGTCGCTGTGCGGCTGCGCGTAGCGGGCGCGACCATCGGCCTCGATCTGGGCAGCCTCGCGCAGCCGCCCCTCGGCGATGTTGAGCACGACCAACACCGGCTTCTGGGTCAGGAAGCGGTACCCTCGCAGCCGGCGCTCGTCGTCGTTGGAGAGGTCAATGGCGCGGAGTGGGCGCCCGTTGGACAACTCCGGCTCGAGGCGGGCGAGCAGCTCCTCCTCTCGGGCATTCTCCTCACGCTCCGATGGCGATCCGTGTCGCCCCGAGGTGCGCAGCTTCTCGAGGCGCTTCTCGACGACGCCGAGGTCGGCGAGGATGAACTCCACGTCGAGCTCGTTGACATCCCGCCACGGGTCCGCCGCGCGATCGGCGCCGGCACTGTCGAAGGCGCGGGCGACATGCAGCAGCGCGTCGGCGTTGCGGATCTGGGCCAGCACGTCCGGCGCGATGGTCCCCTCGCGAGCGGCGCCGGCAGGGATCGCCACGTCCACGTAGGTGACGTCGGCCGGGGTCGTCTTGCGCGGGTTGAACAGCTCAGAGAGGCGATCGAGCCGCCCGTCGGGGACCTTGACCACCGCCACGTTGGGAGCCGCCCGTCCCCCGGAGAAGGCCCCGGTCTCGGCGTGGCCGCCGGTGAGCGCGTTGAAGACGGTCGTCTTGCCGGCGGCCGGTAACCCCACGATGGTGACCTGCATCGGGCTAGTACCCGGCCTCCAGGTCGACCAGGTTTTCCAGCGGCTCGCTGGCGCCAAAGCGGCGCAGGTTCTCGACAAACAGGTTGATCGAGCGCTCGATCACCCGATCGCTCGACCACGAGGTGTGCGGGGTGATGATCAGGTTGGGCGTGGAGTAGAGAGGCGAATCGGGTAACAGCGGCTCCTCGTTGAAAACGTCGAGCACCGCCCCGCCGATCCAGCCGGCCTCCAGCGCGCGACGCAGCGCCAGCTCGTCGAGCAGCCGCCCGCGCGCGATGTTGATCAGCCAGGCATGCGCTGGCATCTCCTGCAGCTGCGGGGCCCCGATCATACCGGCGGTCTCCTCGGTCAGTGGGGCGGCCACCACCGTGATGTCGCTGCGTCGCAGCAGCTCATCGAGCTGGTCGAGCCCGAGCAGCTCGACGTTCGGTTGGTCCCCCGCACCACGTTCCGGATGGCGCCGAGTGGCGACGATGGTGGCCTCGAACGGGGCGAGCAGGCGGGCGATCTCCGAGCCGATGCTGCCGAATCCGACGATCCCCACCGTCATGCCGCCCAGCTCGGTGCCCCGCAGCGGCTGCCAGGTTCGTTCCCGCTGCAGCTCGAGCAGCTGCGGCAGGCGCCGGGCGATGGCCAGGCACATCATCACCACGTACTCGGCGATCGGGCGCGAGAAGACGCCGCGGGCATTGGTGACCATCAGGCCGCGCGCCTGGACGGCAGGCGTGGCGACCCGGTCGACCCCGGCCGAGAACGAGTGGATCCAGGCCAGCTGCGGGGCACGTCCGACGATGTGGTCCAACACCTGCGACGGCACCCCGCCGCGCAGAAGGACGCGAGCCGATGCGAGGGCTGCCTCCGCGTCGTCGTGCACCATCCCCTCGCGCGACATGTGCACAACGCGGACTCCGGGGATCGTCTCCAGCCGTGCGACGTGCTCGGCGGCGAGGGGAGCCCCGAAGATGGGGGTCGCCAGGACGACCAGCTCGTCGGCGCTCAGCTGCTCGCCTCCGCTGGTGCGGATCTCTCCATCCGGGCGATCCAGCGCTCCGGGTGGCGGATCTCATCGATGTCAGGAAGCTGGGCGGGGCCGAGCCAGACCTGGTTCAGGAAGGGACGGCTCCGCCGGTCGAGCACGGCGGTCACGAACCGCTCGCCCGCCTCGTACTGCTCCATCTTCAGGTCGAGCCCGGTGAGCCGCATGATCGCCCGCTCGAGGGCCCCGCGAGCCTCATTGCGACGCTCGAATCGATCGTGCAACGCGGCGAAGCCGGGCAGTAATCGCTCGCCCGCCTCGTTCATGACGTGATTGGAGTAGCCCTCCAGCAGTGACATGAGGGCCTGGATGCGGCGGAACGCGGCGAGCTGACGTGGGGTCATGAGGCGCTCCAGCCAATGCCCCCCGCGCCCGGCAGCAGCCGCCCGCAGGCGTGCGGCCAGCCCGCCCGAATCGGCGGCCAGCTCCTCCACCGATTCAGCGACCGCGGCGGCGAAATGGTCCCGCAGCCAAGGGTAGGCCTCGAACTCGAAGGCGTGCGTCGCCTCGTGCAACGCGATGAAGGTGCGGAACTCGTCGAGCGGCACCCGAAGGTTGGCCGCGCTGGCGACGATGTTCGGCTCCACGAAATTGAGGCGTCCGCGCACCGCGCTGCTGGCCGCCAGCAGGCTGACGTCGTATTGGCCCAGCACCTTGCGCGCGAGGAAGGCGAGCAGCATTCCCAGCTGCTGGTTGCCGAGCGCCCGGTTCAGAATGCGGGCCAGAGCGCGACCGGGCGTATCCGCGCCGCTCACTCCGTCGCTGATCACACGCTCCACGCGGCCGAAGAGCTGCTCGAAGGTCGCCAGGTTCAGGTCGACCCACTCCGCGCGATCGAGCACGGCGGGCGTTTCGAGCGCCTCCGGCAGCTCCGCCCCGATGGCGGCGGCCACCGCCGGCTCGATCCGAAGCAGTGTCTGCCGATAGAACGCCTCGGCCTCTGAACGCTGGCTGGCGCTCAGCGACGCCCCCGAAGCACCCAGCCGGCGCCGCGCGATCTGACGCACCGCCTCCCAATCGATGAGACGCGTTCCGGCGCGACGCAGCAGCTCGCGCTGGGCGACGCTGGCGCCAGCCACCAGCAATCCCCCGGCGACGATGCCCATCCCCAAGCGAGCCGCGCTGCGTGCCATGCGCGGAGTCTAGACGGCCTCGACCGCCGCCTGCTCAACGGCGGGCAGCGACGCCCCGAAGATGCGCTCCGCGACGCCAGTGAACGCGTTCACGTCGCCGGTGGTCACGATCCGGTTCGTTCCGAGGCCCGCCACCGGCGTTCGGTTGCCCAGGGCGTCGAGCAGATCCTCGGCCGCGAGTGCCGTGGTGAAGGCCGAATCGACCACCGCCACCCGGGACCCGACGGCGCGCTCGATCATCGGTCGCAGCAACGGGTAGTGGGTGCAGCCCAGCAGCAAGGTATCGATACGCGCGTCGATCGCCAGCAGCTGGCCGATGTAACCGTGCACCTGCTCTTCGGCGACCTGACTGTGGAGCTCGCCGGCCTCGACCAGCGGCACGAGACTTGGACATGCCAGCTGGGTGACGACGAGGCGCGGATCGGCCTCGCCGATGGCGAGCGGGTAGGCGCCCGAGGCCACCGTGCCGGCGGTGGCGATCACCCCCACATGGCCGACGCGCGTCGAGGCTGCCGCAGCCACCGCCCCGGGGCGCACCACCCCGAGCACCGGCACGGACGACCGCTCGCGGACCAGCGGCAGGGCATGGGCGGTGGCGGTGTTGCACGCCAGCAGGAGCAGCTTCACGTCCTGCCCCAACAACCACCGGACGCATTCGGTGGTGAAGGCCCTCACCTCATCGGCGGGGCGGGGCCCGTACGGGGCGCGCGCGTTGTCACCAAGGTAGATGGTCGATTCCGCCGGCAGTCGACGGCGCAGCTCCGACAGAACGGTGAGGCCGCCCACCCCGGAGTCGAAGATGCCGATCGACCTCGGGTCGCCGGACGTGCCCACCTGCCTGTTCAGCCGACGGCCATTGCCGGGACGCGGCTGCCCTGAATGGCGACCAGGGAATCGGCGACCTGGCGAATCCCCTGCGAGATCGGCGCGTCCGGGCTGGCCAGCACGAAGGGCACACCCTCGTTGTTGGCGGCAAGCACGAGGCGCCCGTCGGAGACCACCTCGTAGTCGATGCGGTGGCCCACCGCCTCCTCCACATCGGCCCGGGAGTAGCCGCCGGCCGAGTCCGATCGGTTCAGCAGGGTCCTCCGCTTGGAAGCCGGATAGCCGATGGCGTCGAAGGCCTCGCTCGCCATTGCCAGGCTGCGGATCGCCATCGAGTCGTAAGCGAGCACCTGCAGAATCAGGTCCGACGCGTCGAGGAAGGCGAGCACCTCGTCGGTCAGCGCGGGTCGCGTGTCGATCACCACGAAGTCATACAGCTGGCGGACGATGCTGAGGGCCTTCTCGAGGTCGCGCACCGTGACCATCTCGGCCATCTCGATGCGCGGCGGTGCCAGCAGGATGTCGATCCCTGACGCGTCCTTCCAGACCACTTCGGCCAGGTCCGTGTCGCGGATCCGGTCGGTCGGCAGGTTGACGATCGAAGGGACGTTGGCGGGCACCCGCAGCAGGCCTCGCAGGTCGCTGAACTGGAGCGATCCGTCGATCAGGCAGACCTTGTGGCCCGTGCCCAGCGCGACTGCCAGGTTGTATGCCAACGTGGTGCGCCCGACGCCGCCCTTCGGGGAGAAGAGGGTCACCATCAGCGAGCCGGCTCGGGCGGCGGCGACCCCCTGGCGCTCGTGGGTCTTGCGCACCAGCGTGGTCAGGTCGAAGCCGGAGAAGGGCATCTTCAGCACCGCGTCGATGCCACGTGCCGGATCCTCGCTGATCGGGTTCTGCGGCACGGTCAGGATGATGAGCGCTACCTGTGGGTCGGCTCGCCGAATCTGCTCGGCTACGTGCATCCCCGAGACGCGTCCCTGGAGAAGGGCGTCGACGATCACCACATCGGGTCGATATTGGCTGACCGCGGCCTGGGCCAGCTCGCCGGAGGTAACCACGTCGAGCATCTTGATCTGCGACTGGGCCTGGAGGAGAGCGCGCATGTGCGACGCCACCTGCGGGACGTCCTCCACCACCAGGAGCCGGATCTGATCGGCCAACCGTTACCTCGCTAGGCCGTCCGTCGCCGAATCGGCGCGCGCCACGACCACGATGCGGCGCTCACTCCCCGGGCCCAAAGGCTCGAGGTCGTGCGAGCCATAACTCAACTCGACGCGCATCCCCGCCTGTGCCACCACCCGCGCGAGCGCTTCTGCATATGGATACCAGAGACGGTGGCTGGCCGGAAGCCGCGCTATCGTACCATCGGGTCCCACCGCATCCGTGATCGTCGAATAGGCGATCCGCAGCCCTTCAGGCGCTTCTCGCCGGATGAGCGAGCTGCGACGCACGACCTCCCGGCCGTGCATCTGACGGCGCCAATCGACCGATAGCGGCAGGTCCCGCACGGGCAGCATCCCCGGGCCGACGTCGTCGATCACCAACCGCCCATCGAGCGCCAGCAAGGGCCGCACCGCGCTCAGCATGCGCAGCGCGTCCTCCGGGCCGTCCAGGTGCGGCAGCACGCCCGCGGCCACCGCCAGGCCGATCCCCTCCTTGATCGGCAGGCGAGGAAGGGCGCGCAGGTCGGCGAGGTGCAGGCTGATGGCGCCGGCCGCCGCGGCCGTCGCAAGCTGCGGGTCGCCGGCGATGCGTGCCTCGGCCCGGCGGAGCAGCGCGCCAGATCCATCGATCGCCACAATTCGGTGCGCTCCCCCTTCCAGGAAGGCGCGGAACAGCCGGCCGGATCCGCAGCCGAGGTCCAGCACCGGGCCATCCAGCCGGCTCGCCATCTCGCGATAGAAGAACAGGTCTCCGGTCGCCTCATCGTGCTCGAGGTCGTACAGCTCCGCGAGCACCTCTGGATCCGCCCCCTGTCCGGCGAAGATGTCCGCGCTCACCGGCAGCCCCGGCTCATCGGCCATCGAAGCGCCGCACCGCCGTCCATTCAACCGCGGCCAGCAGGCTCACCACGAAGAGGGCCGCCGGGACCGACAGGGCACCGCCCAGTCGCAGCCCGGCAAGGGCGGCGAGGGCGCAGCCAGGCAGCAGCCCCCGACGGGCCGCGCGACCCCAGGCGCCGCGGTAGATGATCCGGCGCCGCATCGCGAACTCGCCGAGAAAGGCGAAGGGAGTGACCGCCAGTGCGATCCCCAGCGAGGCCAGGCTCACCACCAACGCCCGGTTGACCGCCGCATCGGGGCAATCCTGACTGGGAATCTTGCTGGGGCAGGCATGGCCGGCGAAGGCGAGCAGCACCACGGCGCACAGCAACGCGAGAAGCACCAACGCGGCGATCGCCATCCGGTTGCGTGGTGTCACGGCGGGGCGGTGGTGATGCTCACCTGGCGGCGTCCGGACAGATCTGGCGGTACGGGCAGAATCCGCAGCGTCCGGGCGACGGATCGGCGTCGAAGTGCTCCGCCCGAATGCCGGCAGCGGCGGCGGTCACCTGCTCCGCCGCCTTGGCAAGCCGCTTGCCGGTCGGCGCGCTGCGCCCCACCAGCCCCGATTCGAGAAAATGGAGGGAGAGCTCGTCGGGCGTCTTGCCGTGCTGGGCCTCCCAGGCCAGGGCGTAGATCGCCAGCTGCAGCGACTCGCGCGCTCGCCGGTTGGCAGTCGCAGGGTCCCGCACGTCGCTCGATTTATAGTCGGTGATGGTCACCCGACCATCGGGATCGCGGTCGACCCGGTCGTAGCGCCCGCGCACCCGATCCGGGCCCAATGCCACCGCAAAGTCCTGCTCCACCGCGGTCGGCCGCGCCGGGTCGCGCTGCTGCTCCGTCCAGAAGCGCTCCAGCGCCTCCCGGCCCGCCTGGCGGCGGGCCTCCTCGTGCGCCTGTGTCAGGAATCCCGTCGACTCCCATGCCGCGTCCAGCTCGGCATGCAGCTCGTCCAGCTCCATCGGCCGGTTGGCCATCTGCCGGCGATGGAAGGCCTGTACGGCAGCATGTAGCGCCCGGCCGTACACCATCTGGTGCGAGGCCGGGGTGGGGATCCGGATCAGGTGTCCGAAGCGGTACTTGGCCGGACATTCCAGGTAGTCGTTGATCTGCCCATAGCTGAGCGAGAGCGGCCGGTCCGACAGCGTGGGAGTCGTGGGCAGCACTGGTCGCTGTGCGGGTCGCTCATGGCGCGCCAGCTGCTCGGCGACGCTGGGACGCAGCCAATCGACCGGAGTGGCCGGCGGCAGGTCCAGGGCTTCGAGCACGAACGGGCTCATGCGGCGCGCCGTCCTGCCGCCGTAGTCGCGCGCCCAGCTGAGCACCAGCTCCTCACGGGCCCGGGTCATGCCGACGTAGAACAGGCGGCGCTCCTCCGACAGGTGGTGGTCGCCGGCCGGGCTCGGCTCTCGAACGAGCTCGGCGGGCAACGGCAGCTGGTCGCCCCGGGATCGGGTCGGGAAGCGGTCCTCCACCAGCCCGACCATGAAGACGACCGGGAACTCGCTCCCCTTGGCCTTGTGATAGGTCAACACCTGCACGGCGTCGCCCTCGTCGGGCCCCATATCTGCCGTTGAGGGGTCATCTCCGACCTCGACCAGGGTGTCGAGCTGCGCCACCAGGAAGGGCAGGCGGTCGTCGCGGAGCAAGGCCGATTGATGGCGCACGATCTCGAAGAAGCGGGCCACGTTGCCGAGCCGCTCCGGACCGCTGACGCGGGCCTCGGCGGCCAATCGGCCGAGCCAGCCGGATGAGCTGATGAAGTGGTAGAGCAGCTCACCGGTGGTCCGCTCGGTGCTCATGCCACGATGCTGGTCGAGGCTCGCCAGCAGCCGCTCCACCACCTCGAGCGATCGGCGGCTGAACGAAGCGCCCTCGCTGCGGGCCGCAGCGTGGCGCAGGGAGGTCTCGAGGCTGGTCCGTCGTCGGGTGGCGGCATTCAGCGCGAGCGTCACGTCGCGCGGATCGAGCCCGAACAGCTCCGAGGTGGCCAGGTCGTAGCAGCTGACCGAATCCTCCGGGTCGTTGACCGCGCGCAGGAAGCTCGCCAGCAGACGGACCTCCGGCTGGCGGTAGAGGCCGGCGGTCCCGCTGAAGCGCCATGGCAGACGCGCCATGTTGAGTGATCGCAGGATCGGGTCCGCGTCGCGGTTGGTACGGACCAGGATGGCGTGGTCGCCTGCCCGACGTCCGGCAAGCACCGCGCCAGCGATCCGCTCGGCGATGGCGTCCGCCTCGTCGCTGCCCGAATCGAAGGCGAGCAGCTCGATCGGTCCAGCGGCAGACTCACGCCGGAACCTCGCACGCGCCACCAGTCGCTTGTCGAGCCCTTCGCGGGCCTCCAGGCGCTCCGGGTCGTTATGCCGGATGAGCCGATGGGCGGCATCCAGGATCGGCTGCCGACTGCGAAAATTGTCGGTCAGCACCACGCTGGCCGCACCGCGGTACGCGTCCCGGAAGCCGAGGATGTTCGAGAGCGCCGCGCCGCGGAAGCGGTAGATGCTCTGATCGTCGTCGCCCACCACCGTCACGTTGGGCGTGGCTCCCCCGGCCAGCAGCTTGACCAGCTCGAACTGGGCGTAGTTGGTGTCCTGGAACTCGTCCACCAGGATGTACCGATACCGCTTGCGCTCAGCCTCGAGCACCGCCGGGTGCTCGCGCAGCAGCCGCAGCGCCAGGCTGACCTGGTCACCGAAATCGAGCCGATCGTGCTGGCGCATGAGGGTCTCGTAGGCCTCGTACAGACCGGCCAGCTCGGCGTGCCGGGCACTCTCTTCGGCCAGCGCCGCGTCGTCCGGCTGGCTGGCGGAGGCGGCCGCGAGCGTGTCGGCCGCGGCTCGGTAATCGGCAGGGCTGGCGTCCTCGTCGCGCGCGCGGCTGATCAGGGTCACCAGCGCCTGGAGGAAGCGGGTCGGGTCGCCGAGTGGGCGATACCGATCGAGAGGGAGCTCGAAGAGGTGCTCGCGGAGGAAGATCACCTGCTCCGCGCGCGACAGGACGGTGGACCGATCCGACAGGCCCGCCTCAAGGGCGTGCTCGCGCAGCAGCCGATCGCCCCAGGCGTGGAAGGTGTTGATCACGGTATCGGTGAACCCATAGGGAACCAGCTGGTCGACCCGCTCGGTCATCTCGAGCGCGGCTCGATCGGTAAAGGTCAGGGCAAGGATCTCGGATGGCTTGGCCCGCTTCTCGGCGATCAGCCAGGCGATCCGGCGCGTGATCACCGTGGTCTTGCCCGTCCCCGCGCCGGCCACGATCAGCAATGGCCCGTCGCCGTGGGTGACCGCCTTGCGCTGTCGCGGAGTCAGATCCGCGAGAAGCGGCGGCTGGACGCGGAGATGCGGCCGGGTGCTGCGCGGCGGGTGACCGACCAGCTCCTCAAAGATGGGGAGCTGGTTCGGAGACGGCACGACCGCTGGCACGTCCTCGATGGTAGCCCAGGCGCCATTCACCGCACCGTTATCGCGCGCTTATCGGACAGGTCGCCTGTCGCGTCGGCACTCCGGGTCACGAATCACGGGGTTGCCCCCGCGGCAAGCGGCCCGTATGGTGTCCCCGAGGTCCGGCGGCTTCCGGACGCAAGGAGGGAATCGCACGCCCGGCCAACTCGAGATCGCGGCGCACGGCGTCACGGCCATCCTGGCCACCTGGCTGGGATTGACGGTCATGACCCGCGCCCGCCATCGGCGTGGTGCGGTCGTCTTCAGCCTGCTGTGCGCCTACCTGGTCATCTGGTCGGTGGCCATCATCGTGCAGCGATTGACCAGCGATCCGTCGGTCATCAGGCCGCTCAACGCGGTTGAGGACGTGGCGGCCTTCCTGCTGCCGGCCGGCACCCTGCATATCGCCCTGGCGCTGGCCGTCGAGGGGCGTCGCTCGAGCCCCCAGCGCGCCGTGCTGGGCATGACCTACGCGGTCTGCCTGGCCATGGCGATCGGCGCCGTCTTCTTCCCGGACCGCCAGTTCAGCGTTACGCCACCGCATTTCGAGCTCGCCGGTATCCCGGGTGCGGTGTTCGGCTGGGCGTGGATCGTGGCCCGCATCGCGATCTTCGGCAGCGCCATCGCGTGGATCTCGGCGGCGCTGCGCCGGGCCGGCGAAGACGCTTCACAGCGGCGGCCGTTGCTCGCGGCGTTGGCAACGGTCGCAGTCGGGGCCGTCGGCGGGGTGATCCGCATCCTCCCGGGGCCGGCCGACAGCGACCCGTGGATCGGGGTCTCCCTGGTTACGCTGGCGATGGTCCTGGCGGCCTACGCAGTTTTCGCGGCAGGTGTCTTCCTCGCACCGGGAATGGCCGATCGGGCTTTCCGCTACTCGCTGGTGGGGGGTCTGGCCGTCACCGTCTACGTGGCGCTCCTGATCGGCACCGAACGGCTCACCCAGAACCTGCTGGGGATCAACCTGCCGATTGTCACCGGCCTTGCGCTGGTGGTCACGATCGCCCTGTTCGAGCCGATCTCCGAGCGCTTCCGACAGTTCATCGGCGGCAGCGAGGGGGACGCTGCTTCGGATCGGCTGTTGCGCGCGCTCGGAAGGGACATCCTCACCGCGCAGCGTCCGGACCGCGCCATCGGTCCTTCATTGGCACGCCTGGCGAGAAGCTTCGGGCTGAGTGGCGCTGCGGTCAGCGACCTGGAAGGGAACCCGATCGCGACGCACGGCGAGCCGCTCGGCCTGAGCCCGGCTGGGCTGCGGATGGCACTTCGGGCTGACGGCGTCGAGCTCGGCAGCGTCGCGTTCGGGCCGAAGCGCAACGGCCTGCCGCTGACGCAGCGCGAGGTGGACCTGCTCCGCCTGGCGGCCGGCTACCTGGCGGCGTCGCTGCGCCTCGGCGAGCGCCACGAGACGCAGGCGGCCGCGCTGAGCGAGCTGCGCATCGAGCTGGCCGCGGTCGAATCGCGCGGCTCGTCGCTGTCACGGGCACTGGTCGAAGCCGGGGATGCCTCCGCGCAGGGGCTGCACCTCTTCGCGCTGGGGCCACTGCGCGCTGAACGGGGGGTGGAGGCGATTCGGCAATGGGGCGGGGCCAAGGCCGGCACGCGGCAGGCGGAGGCACTCTTCGCCTTCCTCTACGACCGCGGCGAGCGGGGCGCGGCCAAGGACGAGATCCTCGAGCTGATCTGGCCCGATGTCGACCTGGAGCGCGCCGACCTGGCCTTCCATCGGACGCTGGGTGGCCTGCGCTCCACCCTCGAGCCAGCGCGCCGCAGTCACGATCGGGGAGCCGCCATCGGCTTCACCCATGACCGATACCGGATGGACTCCGAAGTCGTCGAGTGGAGCGACGTGCAGGCCTTCGAGGAAGGGCTCGCCGCCGCCGGCCACGCTGCCAGCCCCGATGAGGCGCTGCAACAGCTCAAGCGTACGCGCACGCTGTACCGGGGCGACTATCTCGACGACTGCCCGTTCTACGGCGACTCCGCCTTCGTCGAGGAGCGCCGCGAGCTGCTCCGCGGCCGGATGATCGACCTGCTGCTGACCCTGGGCGAGCGCTACGCGGAGCGCGACGACCGACCCGCGGCCGCGAGCTGCTACCGGCAGGCGAACCTGATCGCCGGCGAGGAGCTGCCCTCCGCGGTGAGCGCGCTCAGTCGGCTCGGCTCACTGGCCTGAGCGGCCGGCGCGAGACCGTCGCGCGCCGCGATGGCGGCGCAGGATCGCCTCGGCGTGACGGCGCGTGGCACGCAGCTCATCGCGCACCCGCCTGACCGAGAGCGGTCCGCGCGCGGCCATCCTCGCCAACCGCACCTCCAGCTCGGCCCAGGTGCTGCGCGGATAGTCGATCCCCGCCTCGAGCGAGACCAGCTCACCGGAGGCGCGCAGCTGGTCGACCACGACGCTCGGGATCCCCAGGCGCGACGCGATGCCGGCCACGGGGGGCGGCGCCGACCCGGCGCTGGCAAGCCCGGCCAGCAGACGATCGACCCGCTCGCGCATCGCCGGGTCGAGGGTGGGGGCATGCTCCGGCAGCCGCACCCGGTGGCCGCCGCGCTCCAGGGAGCCGCGCGTCACCAGGCCGTCGACCACCGACCGCAGCGCCGCATCGTCGAGGGTGAGTGGAGTGGCGCCACGGTGGGAGGCGGGACGCTGGCGCTCGCCGGCCCGCAGCTCGGCGACCAGGGTATCGACCCGCACATCGGGCTGCAGCGGCTGGCGCCTGTGCAGCCGACGCAGGGCCACCACCAGGCGGCGCTCGGCGAGCTGCCTCTGGGCCGGGTCGATCGGATCATTGGCGGTCATCGCGCGCCCGGTCAGCTGACGGTCGGGACCGGCCGGGTCCCATCGAGCGCGATGCGGATTGCCTCGGCCTCTTCCTCGGAGAGGGTGTGCTTCGAGACGCCGCCCTCGACCGGCTTGGCGAAGAGTCGCGTGCTGTCGCGACCATGCAGGCTGCTGATCACGATCCCGTCGCGACGCTGGTCGAGCAGCGCGATGGCGAAGCTCTGGTCCGAGCCGGTGTCGTCGAACGGGTTGAAGCGCACCAGCCCCACGTGCTGGAGGCTGCCGCGCGAGCGCAGCTCGAGGTGCTCGGCCAGCACTACCAGGTCGTCGAGCCGGGTGGCGACCTGCTCGACCCGCGCCAGGTGGCTCTTCAGCACCTCGGCCAGCGAACTGCCCTGCTCATCCCCCACCAGCGACCGATAGGCGGCAAGCGCCTGCGACAGGCGGCGGGTCTGCACCGCCAGCCCGACCAGTACGACGAGCAGCAACAGCGCGGCGAGCCCCACCACCAGCGCCAGGTTGTCGGCAAGGATCCGATTCAAATCAGACAGCGATGGGCACCTTCGAAGGTCGTGGTAGCGGCCTGGATGAGATCGGCTGGTATCATACCGCCCGATTACGGCCACTCCAGGCCACTCCCGCAGCAGAGGAACCGATGGCCCGACGAGGCAAGGCAGCCAGCCGCCGAGACCGACAGCGCCGCGCCCAGCGCTCGGCAGCGCCGCGACCTGGCGCGCCCGCGCGGCCGCTGCCGGGGGTCGTCTCCGAGGCGGTGGAGGCCGCCGCCGAGCAACGCAGCGTCCCGCGGCGGGTCCCCGCCGCGCCCGCGCCCCGGCCGAGTCGCGCGGACCCACGCTTCATGGTGGCCGGACCGTCGCGCCTCAGCGAGCGCGCAGCGGCCGAGTACCACTACGTGGTGCGCGACCTGCGCAACATCGGCGTGCTGCTGGCCATCATGGCGGTCCTTCTGGCGGCCGCGGTGATCGGCTTCAATGCCCTGGGACTCGGCGCCCACTGAGGCCTCCTGGATGGCAATCACCGGCACACTCGACGCGCCCCTCGTCGAGCTCACCGACCCGACTTGGGTAAACACGAGGTGCAGGTTCTCGCGCGGGCGAGGCGCTCCGCTGACAATCAGGACCCGACGCCGTACGACGATCCAATGGCGAGGCTCCTATCCGGGAAGCCGCGCCTCATTCCACGCTTGACCGCCATCGCTGGTAGAGAACAGCCGGGTAACCTCGAAGCACTGGGACTTTCCGCTCGCGCAGCCACGCTGGGTCACTAATGCCCAGGCGGCCGTAGCGCTAGTGAACCGGAGGGCGGTCACGCCGAGCGGCAGACCGTTGGGACTGACGGGCATGAGCGACTGTCCGGCTGCCGTCACTGCGAACAGGCCGCCCGCGGGTCCGGCCACAACCACCCGGTCGCCGGCCGTTGACGCCGGGAGCGCCACCCCTTGTCCAGTGTCTCCGCCGACCGTCATGAGCGCCAACTGCTGCCAGGTTGCACCGTCATCGCTGCTGGTCAGCCAAGCCTCCTGGGTAGCCGGCCCGTTGATCGTCACCGGCAGGACGAGACTGTCAGCCACGCGCTCCGGGGTGCTGACGCCGATCGCTGTGCCTAGCTGCGATGGCAGTCGAATCTCGCTCCAGGTCAAGCCTGCATCGGCACCACGCCACAGTTGGTTGCCGAAGACCCCGCCCGCCAGCCACAGATCGCTGGCTCCGGTGATGCTCAACGTCCCGGCGGCCGGCGCTGGCCGCTTCTCGAAGACGCCGCCATCTTGAGAGACGAAGAGGTCAGCCTCCGAGAAGTTCACGGTGGTAGTCTGCTGGACAAGCACGGCAAGCAGGGTGTCGCTGGCGGCGAGGCGAACATCACCCGGCTGACCCTGGGTCTGGAGACGCGATTCCTGCCACTTCTGACCGCCGTCAATACTGGTGCGGACCACGACGTCCAGACCATCGATGCCCGCCAGCACGATGTGCTGCGCACCGAGAACGAGTAGTGCGCGAATCCCCGTCACGTTTGCGGCAGAAACGATCCCCCAGCTCTGTCCGGCGTCGGCTGTGACCAGTAGCTCTCGGTCGGTAACGGCCCATGCCGTCGTTGCATCGATTGCGTCCACGGCCACGATAGGTGGACCATCAGCCGGTGGCGTCTCGGTGGGCGACACAGCCGTGACGGATGGGGTCGGGCTCACGCGCGCCCCCGGCGCCAAGCGCCCACAGGCGGACAGAATCAGTACCCCGACAACGATCCCGCTCAATACCGCGGCATGCCGCATGCGAATCATGACTCCCAGCTCCTCAGAGACACGTGCTGTCTATCAGGCGGTCGAAGACGCCGAACATCGGCCCGTTGGCGCAGTCGCTGTCGACGTTGAGGGTCACGCCGTTCCATGTCTCGTTGTGGGGACCACGGTACTGCTTGTGCCGCTGGTGGTTTGTCCAATGGCTGGTGGCCACGCACGTCCCAAGGTTTGAGGTTGAGGGGTTGAGGTCCCACTTCGCGCCCCACCGGTCGATGTCTTCGCGTACTTCAAGCGCCCAAAGGCGCCTGATCTGCCACCTGCCCCCTCTCGGCCCATTGAGTTTCGCCGCCAGGACTAGTCCGGTCAGGGTTGGCGCCGCCGTTCTAACCGCTGGCGTCGCAGCCGCTGGAGCCGCTCGCCGATCTTGATCTCAAGTCCCTCCTCCGAAGGTTCGTAAAAGACGCGCCCGGCCAAGGCATCGGGCAGGTACTGCTGGTCGACATCGGCGTCGTCGAAGTCGTGCGGGTACAGGTAGCCCTTGCCGTAACCCTGCTCCCTGGCAAGCCGGCGGTGCGACGACGGTCTGAGGTGGAGCGGCACCGGCAGTCGGCCGTGCTCCTCCACCTCGGCCAGGGCCGCGAAATAGGCAGCCCCTGCCCGGTTTGACTTCGGGGCGCTGGCCACGTACGCGGCCGCCTGGGCAAGGGCGTACTGCGCCTCGGGCAGGCCGATCATCTCGACCGCCTGCATCGCCGCCACCGCAACCTGCAGTGCGCGCGGATCGGCGTTGCCGACATCCTCGCTGGCGGCGATCACGATTCGCCGCGCCACGAAGGTAGGGTCCTCGCCGGCCGCGATCATGCTGGCGCACCAGTACAGGGCAGCGTCCGGGTCGTTGCCCCGCATGCTCTTGATGAAGGCCGATGCCGCCTCGTAATGCTGATCCCCCACCCGGTCATAGGCCAGCAGGCGCTGTTGCGCCGCCTCGGCGATCCCTTCGGAGGTGAGCGCAGCACCGTCATCGACGACCGCGGCGGCGGCCTCCAGGATGTTGAGCGCCTGCCGGGCATCGCCTCCGGCCACCTCCAGCAACGTGGCTCGCGCCTCGCCTGGCAGCACGACACGGTCAGCCAATCCGTCCGGCCGTGCGAGCGCACGGCCCACGATGGCGCCCAGCTCATCGGCCCCCAGCGGTTCCAGGCGATAGACCCGCAACCGCGAAAGCAGCGGCGAATTGATCTCGTAGTAGGGGTTCTCGGTGGTAGCGCCGATCAGGGTGATCGTGCCGTCCTCGATATGCGGCAGCAGCGCGTCCTGCTGCCCCTTGTTGAAGCGGTGGATCTCGTCGATGAAGACCACCGTCATCACCCCGCCGGCACGCACCGCCTTGGCCTCGGCAAACAGCTTGCGCAGGTCGGCCACGCCGCTGGTGACGGCACTGATCTGGTGCCATGCGCCGCCGGCCCTTTCGGCAAGGAGCCGGGCGAGGGTCGTCTTGCCCGACCCCGGCGGACCCCAGAGCAGGATGCTCGGCAGGTATCCGGGCTGGACCACCTTGGTCAGCGCGCCGAGATCGCCGACCAGGTGCGGCTGTCCCACGAAGTCGTCAAGCGTGCGCGGGCGCATGCGGGCCGCCAGGGGTCCGCTTGGCCCGTCCTGGTCGAGGGCGAACAGCGGCTCAGAGGGTGGGTCGGGACGCTTCGGCACGATAGGCCGAATGGTAGGCCGCACCCGCGCTCAGCGTTGGATGCTGTGCTCCCCCAGCCAGCCAAGGGCCGCCTCAGCTGAGTTCAGGACCGAGATGTGCCCGTCGTCCGGAAACAGCCGCAGCTCTGCCGAGGGACATCGGCGCGCCAGCCAGGCGCTGTGTGAGCTGGGCACGACGCGGTCCCGGCCGCCGTGCAGGAGCAGGACCGGCGCAATGACCTGCGCGGGGTCGGCTCCCCACGGGGTGACGTAGGCAAGGTCGTCGTCAATCAGCCCGCCCGGACCAGCCTTCACGGCTGGTCCGACGACCCGGCCCAGCCACGACCACTCGCCAGACAGTGCGGCAAGATCTGCCTGGGTGAATTCCGGGTCGTACTCGGCGCCGGAGGCCTCGTGCCGCTCTTTCGCCGCGCGTCCGTCCGCGGCGGCGCGCAGCGAGGCCGCGCCGGAGGTCGCCATGCCCGCGAACCAGTCAAGCCCATCGGCACCGAATGGGGCAAGTCCCGCCACGATGACCGCGCCGAGGACCCGGTCGGGCAGCAGCGCGCCGCAGGCCAGGGCGTGCGGACCGCCCCCGGAATGGCCCATGACCGCGAACCGATCGATCCCCAGCGCATCGGCGATGCTGGCCACGTCAGCCGCGGCGGAGGCCACATCGCGACCGGCGAGTGGAGTCGATCCACCGTATCCGGGTCGGTCATGTGAAACCCAACGGATGCCGAGCCGGGCTGCGGCCGGAAACAGGGGCTCGGGAGGGGCGCCGATATTCGGCGTGCCGTGGTGCCAGAAGACCGCCAGTTGGCTGACCACGTCATCGGCGCCGGTGTCATAGACATGCAGGGTGCGACCGTCATCCAGCCGCAGGTCCGTTTCTTGCATCGTCGGCCGATTATGATGCGGCCCATGGAGCAGAACCTGCGCATTCCCGGCCCGACCCCGATCCCGCTCGAGGTGCGCGCCGCCCAGTCGGCGCCGATGATCGACCATCGCGGCACCGAGTTCGGCGAGATGCTGCGCGAGACGACCGCGGGGCTGGCCGGCCTGATCGGGACGAGCGGCGAGGTCTTTCTGCTCACCGCCTCGGGCACCGGGGCGATGGAGGCGACCGTGGTCAACACCCTTTCGCCGGCGGACCGGGTGCTGGCCGTCACCATCGGCGGCTTCGGAGATCGCTTCGCCAAGGTGGCGCAGGCGTTTGGCGCCGATGTCGAGCGCTACGAGGTCGAATGGGGCACTGCCGCGGACCCCGCTCGGCTGGCTGCCCACCTCGCCGCCAACCCTCCGTACCGCGCGGTGCTGCTGACCCACAACGAGACCTCGACCGGGGTCACCAACCCGATCCGCGAGCTCAGCTCGGTGGTGCACAGCGCACCCGGAGAGCCGCTGGTGCTGGTCGACGGCATCAGCGGGCTCGGCGCCATGCCGTTCGAGATGGACGCCTGGGGGATCGACCTGGTGGTGGGGGCCAGCCAGAAGGCCTTCATGGCGTCGCCGGGGATTGCCATCGCAGCGCTCGGTGAGCGAGCGCGGGCTGCCGGTGAGACGGCGCGCATGCCGCGCTTCTACTGGGACTTCGCCGAGGCGCGCCGCTGGGCCGAGAAGGGGCAGACCCCCTGGACCCCGGCGGTCAGCGTCCTGTTCGGCCTGCGGGTTGGGGTCGCGCGACTGGTGGCCGAGGGACGCCAGCGGACGTGGGCGCGCCACTCCGCCGTGGCGTCCGCTGCCCAGGCCGGCCTCGAGGCGCTCGGCCTGTCGCTGGTCGCCGCCCCCGCCGTCCGCTCGGCCACGGTGACCGCCGCCTGGCTACCCGACGGGCTTGACTGGGCGCCGTTCAACGCATCGATGCGCGCACGAGGGCTGATCGTCGCCGGCGGGCAGGGCCAGTGGGCGGGCCGCATCCTGCGCTTCGGACACATGGGCGACGTGGGAATCGACGACACGGCCGACGCCGTGCGGGTCATGGGCGAGGTCCTCGTCCAGATGGGCCGGCCGGCGGACCCATCGGCCGCGGTGGCAGCGAGCCGTCGCGCCTTCGAGGAAAGCCTCGCCGGCGCCGCCCGCTGAGTCAGGCCCGGCCGCGGCCAGGGACGAACGAGGCCAGTCGCCGCCGGATGGTGAGCCACACCAGCGGAAGCTGCAGGCGACCCCACGCGCGCTCCAGGCGAGCGATCGCCTCCGCCGAGATCGATCGTCCGGAGTAGCTCTGCCAGACCTTGCCATCGGCGATCTGCCGGATCTCGCCGCGCTGCGCGGGCAGCTGCTCCTCCAGCCAGCCGGCGTACTCGTAGATCGTCTCAGAGGGGCTGCGCGCCACGCCGGCCCGGTCGGCGGCGAGGGCCAGTCGCTGCCACTGGCGGTCTCCCGGCGCCAGCAAGCGGAAGCGTCGACGGATGCGCGACAGGCGCCAGCCCAGCGCCACGGCCAACAGCCCCAGCACCCCGGTCACCAACAGCAGGTTTCCGCTGCGAGCCTCGTCGACGGGAGGCTTCTCGCCGGGCCGGAAGCCCCCGGAGACCGGCTGGAACGACGGCAGGCTGGAGATGACACCCGGATCGGCGCCTTCGTGAAAGGGGCTGGTGCCGACGCCGCCTACCGGCGTATTGACCGGCGGGACGACCCCGCTGCCGGGCAGGCGTACCAGCGGCGGCAGCGACTTGGTGGACTCGAAGATCTGCCAGCCATAGCCGGGGAAGTAGATTTCGGCCCAGGCGTGCGCATTGCGCTCGCGGTACTGGTAGACACCGGTCGACACGCGCTCGCCGGGGGCATAGCCGACCGCCACCCGAGCCGGCAGGCCGACGGAGCGGGCCATCACCGCCATGGCTGTGGCGAAGAACTCGCAGTAGCCGATCTGACCCTTCGGATCGAACAGGAAGAAGTCGACCAGGTCGCGGTTCGGATCGGTCGGCACGGGCGCGATCGTCGAGTAGTGGAAGCGCGGCCCCTGGAGGTAGGCTGCCAGCGCCTTGGCCATGTGGAACGGATCGGTGGCGCCGATGACCAGCAATCGAGCCCGCTCCTGCGTCCGGTCGGTGACTCCTGTGGTGTCCAGGTAGGTGGCCGAGATCTCCGGTGGATAATCGGTGCCGGCTCCGGCCAGCATCGCCTCGGTGGCGTTGGAGATCGCCGCGGTGATCTGGTAGCCCTTGCCCGGATCGAGTGTCACCGCCGACTCCAACCCGCCCAGGAACGGCTTGCCACCGGGCTCCTGGACGACGACCGGGAGGAAGGCGGCGGTCGGGAAGCCGGGGGTGAAGATGTTGCGGCCCAGGTTCCGCTGGATCTCCACCGTCACCGTCTCGAGCGCGAAGGCGTCGGCGCTCAGCGGCCTCTCAGGGGTGTAACCCGGGAAGATGCGCTCGCCCGGCGCCACGCTGCGCCTGGGCCCGTCGCTGCGCGACCAGCCATGCCCCGTGTACACGTCGTAGGTGATGGTGCGCAGGTAGTACGGGCGACGCGAGGCGACGGTCATGACCGCCGTGTCGCTGCTTACCCAGCTGCCGCGCACCGCGAATGACGATCCGAAGATGGTGCCGCCGATGCGCGAATCGGTGCTGGTGATGCCACCGAAGATGCCGCTCACCGAGTCGCGCACGTCGTTCCAGGCGCCGTCGAGGTTGTTGAAGACCCCGGTCAGCGGCGCGGCCACGGCCACCGTGGTGAGGATCCAGGCCAGCGCGATGCTGCCGGCGATCAAGGTCACGCCGCTGCGCATCATCGAGCTGTGAACGTCGACGTGCTCGGTCACCCGACGCAGGCGCCAGCTCTCTTCCCGGCTGATCAGCGCGGTCCGCAGCCAGAGCAGCAGTGCCGCCAACGAGAACAGGACGATGTAGCCGAACAGGTCTGCGAACGTGGCCGACATGTTGGCGACCAGCAGGGCGCCGACCAGCAGGATCGCGTCGATCACCCGGTGGTGCCGGTAGATGGTGTAGGCAGCGATGAAGGCGGTCACCCACATCAGCACCCCAAGGCCAACGGCATACGGCGACACCTGCGGCGGGTAGCCTGAATCGAGCACGATCCTGGTGAAGTTGATCGCCTCGCCGCGCAGCGCCATGAGCCCGCCCGCCTGGCTCAGCTCGGTGAAATACTCGCCGCCGACCATCCACAGCACCACCCCGGCGCCCACCAGCCCGCTCACCGGCAGCACCGCCACCACGCTCAGGCGGGTCAACCCCAGCAGGGTGCCGGCGATCACCGCCCAGAAGGCCACCGGCACAAGGAAGTCAAGGTTGTCGAACCACTCGGCGCGCTGCACTGACCAGCCCAGGCTCAGCAGCATCACGAACAGCAGTCCGAGGGAGAGCCAGCCCTCCCGTGGACGCAGGAATCGGCGGACCCACTCACGCACGGCTGCGCTCCCGGGCCGCGGGCAGCCCACGCGAACGCCGCGCCCCGGCGGAGCGGCGACCCAGTGCGGTGGCCAGGTCGTCGCCGGCACGCAGCAGGTGGTAGCCGATGTCGTACTCGGCCAGGGCATGGCGAACCGCCGCCAGCTCGGCGCGGCTCTGGTCGTCCTCGCTTCCGGCGAAGCTCGCCCGATCCAGCAGCACGGCGATGGTCGTGACGCCCCGGCGTCGCAGCGAGGCGACGGCACGCACCCATTCCCGATCGGTGGAGGCGGTGATCAGGCACAGGGTCATGCCCCGTCGCAGCTGGGGCAGCGTACCGATCACCGCCTCGGCCAGCGGCGTCGATCCATCGGCCTGCACGTTGGCGAGCAGGTTGAGGATCTTCTGCTCGACCCTGGTGCCACGGTCGGGGGTGAGCACCTGGGGCCGCCGCGCCGAAGCAGTGAGACCGACCGCCCGGTTGTCGAGCAGGGTCCGAACGGCGATCGAGCCAGCTGCGCTGACGGCCGCCTCTACGGAGGCCCGGTCACCGATCCCTGCGTGCGCGGCCCGGTCGAGGTCGAGCAGCAGCCACAGGTCGGCGGTCTGCTCGAGGTCAAACTCCTTGACGTGCAGCTCGCCGTGGCGGACCGAGCTGAGCCAGTGGATGCGGTTGATCGCGTCGCCGTAGACGTAGGGGCGCACGGTGCTGACCAGCGGGGTGGCAGCCTCGTAGCGGCGCCGCGATGGCGCCGTGCCATCCACCGGCGACGGCGGCAGACGCCAGTCGGGCAGCGGGTGAATCTTCGGAAAGACCACGACCCAGGTGGGCCGGCCGACCACCATCTCGCTGCTGAAGAGGCCGAATGGGTCGCCGGTGCGCACCCGCAGGACGCCCAGCCGGTAGCTCCCCCGACGGGTCGTGGCGACCTTGGCCAGCCACTGCCGGCTGCCCAGGGCCCGAACGCCGATCGCCCGGCCGGGGAGCGTCGCCGGGAGCGTCGAATCGTTCGACAGCTCAACCCACGGCTTGCTCCGGCGCGTGTCGTTGTCGACCCGGTAGACCGCTTCCAGCAGCTCGCCCACCTGGACATGCGGGTTCAGCACGTGGTACCCGGCGCGCAGGCCCTGCAGCCCGCGATGCGCATACCACCACGAGGCGGTCACCAGCATCGCCAGCAAATAGACGAGAAAGAAGAGGAAGTTGATCCCCGTGCTGAACGCGGCGACGACCAGGGCCGTCCCACCGAAGATGACGCGGAGCTGCTTCGCCAGGCTGCCCATCTGGCTGCTCCCCTACCGGGGACCGGCGATCGCGCTGCTGCTCGGCTCGCCGATCGGGACCTGGGCCAGCACCTCGCGCACGATGCCGTCGGGGTCGACCTCGCGCAGCGACGCCTGGCTCTTGATGATCAGCCGGTGAGCCAGCACCGCCACGGCCAGCTGCTTGATGTCGTCGGGGATCACGTAGTCACGGCCGTCGAGCGCCGCCAGCGCCTGGCCTGCCCGGTAGAGGTTGATCGACCCGCGCGGCGAGGCGCCCAAGTAGACATCGGGGTGCTCGCGTGTCCCCGTCACCAGGCGGACGATGTATTCCGCCACCGACGGGTCGACGTAGACCTCCTTGATCCCCGCCTGCATCTGCCGCAGCTCCTCAAGATCGAGCACCTGGGCCAGCTGCTCGATCGGGTGGTGCCGCTTCTGCTCGTCGAGGATAACGATCTCCTCCATCGCCTTGGGGTAGCCGAGCCGTAGCCGCAGCATGAACCGATCGAGCTGGGCCTCCGGCAGAGCGAAGGTGCCCTCGTACTCGATCGGGTTCTGGGTGGCAATCACGATGAACGGAGTCGGCATCGGGTAGCTGACGCCATCGATGGTGGCCTGCCGCTCCTCCATGCACTCGAGCAATGCGCTCTGGGTCTTGGGAGTCGCGCGGTTGATCTCATCGGCCAGGACCACCTGGGCCATGATCGGGCCGGGACGAAACTCGAACTCCTGCGTCTTCTGGTTGAAGATCGACAGGCCGGTGACATCGGATGGCAGGAGGTCAGGGGTGAACTGGATCCGCCGAAAGGAGCAGCCGATGCTGCGGCTGATCGCCTTGGCCAGCATCGTCTTGCCCACCCCGGGGACGTCCTCGATCAGGATGTGCCCCTCGCAGAGGAGCGCCACGAGGGCCATGCGGACCTCGACGTGCTTGCCGACGATGACGCGCTCGACGTTGGCGACGACGCGCTCCGCCGACGCTTGTACGTTCTTCACGGCTGATGGCTTCCCTTCAGCTGTCTCGATTCCTTCTGGCTCCCCCAACGGACAATACCCCTCCCTACCTGACGGCGGTTCACCACACGCGGTTGCGGCAGTCTGACGCCCATGCCCGATGACGTCGAATGGTCAGCTTCCGCCGAGCAGCTTGAGCCACTCGGCCATCACCGCCCCGCCGATCGGCGCGGCGCGCACGGCACCGTCACCGCTCCCCTCGATGATCACTGCGATGGCGATGGCGGGAGTCGCCCCGTCCTGGGCCGGCGCGAAGCCGATGAACCAGGAGTGCGGCGAGAGTCCGCCGCTGCGCTCCGCCGTTCCGGTCTTGCCGGCGGTCGACACGCCGCTGATGCCATAGCGGGTGACGGCCCCGGCGCCGGCATAGATGCGGCCAACCACCCCCTGCACCGCGTCGATCATGGCTGCGCGTACCTGGGCGGCGGCCTGTGACGAGATGGCGCGGTGCCCGCCCTGGCCGCCGTAGCCCTCCAGGATGGTGCCGCTCGGTCCGTCGCCGGGGGAGACGGCATGAGCACGCAGATCACGCACCACGTACGGCTGCGGCAAGACCCCATCGTTCGCGATGGTTGCGGCCACCAGGGCCATCTGGAGGGGCGTGACGTCGACCTGCGCCTGCCCGTAGGCGGCGTTGGCCAGCTCGACCCGGTCGGCGAACGGAGCGCAGCCGCCATCGCCGCGAGCTGAGACGAACGATGGATCGACGGTGAGGAAGCGCTGCCCAGTGCCGAGCCGCAGGGAGCTGCAGAAGCCGAAGCGGCGGGCGTAGTCCAGGTAGCGCTCGACGCCCAGCTCCAGGCCAACGTGCGCGAAGAAGATGTTGCTCGAAGACCTGGAGGGCCGGGGACAGGGCCCAGAGAGCCGGCTTGGTCCGCCCCAGGTTGTGCTCGTGGATCGTGAAGCCGTCCACCAGGAAGCCCTCCGTCTCCTGCCGAGGCTGATCGGGGAAGGTGGTCTGCGGCGTGATCGCCCCGGCGTCCAGGGCGGCCGCGGCGGTCAGGATCTTCATGATCGAGCCGGGCGTGTAGTGGCCCTGGCGAACGCGGTCGACGAACGGGTTGTGCAGGTCGCCGGCGACCGCGTCCCAGGCGGCCTGCGCGGTCTCGGGGTCGCCGGAGAAGCCGGTCGCGTCAAAGCTGGGCGAGGAGACCATGGCCAGCACCGCTCCGGTCCTCGGGTCGAGCGCCACGACGGCGCCCTGGTTGCTGCCCAGCTGCGCGGCCACGAAATCCTGGAGTCGCTGATCAATGGTCAGCGTCAGGTCCTTTGACTCCGGCCGCCGGGCCAGGATCTGGTCGAGAAGCTCGCGCATTGGATTCGGGTCGGCCCGGCCGGTCAGCAGGTCGTCCCAGGCCCGCTCCACCCCGGTCGTCCCATAGCGAAGGCTGGCATAGCCGATCACCTGGCCGAAGGCCGGATCGCGGTAACTGCGCCGGCTCGTCCCGTCGACCACCACGCTGGAGGCGAGCAGCAGGCCCCTCGCGTCAAAGATCGAGCCGCGCGGGGCGCTGCGTCGGGCGGCGATCACCTGTGGGTTGTCCTGGCGAGTGGCCAGGTGCTGCGCGTCAACCACCTGCCACCAGCTCAGCCCGCCGGCCACCACCGCGAACGAGAGGACGAGGTAGACGGCCAGGCGGCGGATGTTGACCGCGATCATGCGCCGCGCTCCCGCGCATCGGAGTCCAGCGCCGACCGATGGCTGATGGCCAGCAGCAGGCCGATCACCACGAAGCTGGCCAGCAGGCTCGATCCGCCGTAGCTGACGAAGGGGAACGTGATCCCGGTCAGCGGAATCACCTTCACGTTGCCGGCCGCAATGATGAGCGTCTGGAGCCCCAGGCTGATGGTGAGCCCCACCGCGAGCATGGCGGAGAAGTCGTCGCGCGCCAGCATCGCCGTGCGCAGGCCGCGGAAGACGACCACCAGCACCAGGGCCAGGAGCCCCAGGGCGCCGATCAGGCCCAGCTCCTCGGCGACCGCGGCGAAGATGAAGTCAGTCGGCAGGGCAGGGATCGGCAGGCGGCCCGAGATGGTGGGCAGCCCCTGGCCCAGCCCCTCGCCGAAGAGGCCGCCGCGACCGAAGGCATAGAGCGCCTGGACCGTCTGGTAGCCCGCCCCGCTGGGGTCGGCGAAGGGATCGATCCAGTTGTCGACCCGCACCCGGACATGGTTGAAGAGCTGGTAGGCGACGAACGAGCCGGCCAGGAACAGCAGCAGCCCGATCAGCACGTAGCTGCGCCGGCCGGTGGCGATGAAGAGCATCGTCAGGAAGATCCCCAGGAAGAGCAGGGCGGTCCCCAGGTCGCGGCTGATGACCACGATCAGCATGACGATCACGAAGATGGCCAACATCGGCAGCAGGTAGGGCAGCGGGGGCACCCGCAGCGGGCCGAAGCGAGCGCTGGCGCCGGCCAACAGCGAGCGTTTCTCGGCCAGGTAGCCGGCGATGAAGATCACCAGCACAAGCTTGATCGCCTCGCCGGGCTGAAAGCCGATCGGCCCAAGGTAGAGCCACAGGCGCGCCCCGTTCACCTCGCGCCCGAAGAGGAAGGTGAGCACCAGCAGCAACGCTCCGCCGAGCGCCCAGCTGTACTTGTGGTGCCGCAGGATCCCGTCGTCGCGGAACCAGATGGCGACCGCCAGCATCGCGCTGACCCCGATCCCGAACCACAGCAGCTGGGTGGCAGCCATCCCCAGGTGGGCGCCCAGCAGGTCGACCCCGAGCCCCTCCTGTGGCAGCCGGTTGAGCATCACCATGCCGATCCCGCCGATGGTGGCGACCGCCGGCAGCAGCAGTTGGTCGCCCCGGTGCCCCGCCAGCCGCAGGGCGAGGTGCGCGCCGAGCATCAGGCCCACGTAGGCGAAGGCGAGCCCCAGTGGCCCGGGATCGAGGGTGCCGCTGCGGGCGATATGGGTCGCCGCGAAGCCGAGGGGCAACAGCAGCGTCAGCGGTAGCAGCATCCGCATCTCGACGGGGCGGCGAACCGCGCGCATCACCGTTCCAGTCGCATCCGGACCCGGCCGATCGTCAGCTCGTCGCCGAAGGAGACCGCTACCGGTCGATCGATCAGGTGACCGTTGACGTAGGTCCCGTTGGTGCTGCCAAGGTCCTCGATGTACCAGGTCCGACCGCGGAAGGTGAGCATGGCGTGGTTGCCGCTGGCGAAGTCATCCTCGACATAGACGGTGCAGTTGAGGTCGCGCCCGATCGAGTTGATCGGGCCCAGCGCAATGGCTCGGCCGACCGGCGGCTCATCCTCCGGCGACTCCAGGACGGCCAATCGGCCGATCCCGATCTGGCCGGCCAGCTGCGTCATCTCCGCCGCTCGCAGGTCCCGCAGCAGCGACCGGGCGAAGCCGTACAGGATCAGGTAGAGCAGGATGACGAAGCCGATCTGCAGCACAAGCAGGAGGATCCTCAGGATCTCCCCGGTCATCCACGCACCTGGAACTCGATCTCGGTCGAGCCGATCCGAATTCGGTCGCCGGGCCCCAGTGCCATCTCAGTCACCTGGTCGCCGTTGACCCACGATCCGTTGCGGCTCCCCAGGTCAGCCAGACTGTAGGCGCCATGCTGCAGCTTCAGCTGGCAGTGGTGACGGCTCACCTCGGGATCGTCGAGGATCACGTCGTTGTCGCTGGCGCGACCGATCGTGATCAGCGCGCCGCCCAGGTCGAACTGCACCGCCGGCGTGCCATCGGTGCGAACCAACAGGTACGCGCGCCGGGCCGACTCCGGCGACGAGACGTCGTGTGCCGGGCGGGTGAAGACCATCGTGTCGGTGGCGAGGGCAGCCTCACGCTCGGGGCGCGGCTCGTCCCTGGCGTCGTCGACCACGTTGGCCGCCACCTTGACGTCGCCGCGCGGCACCGCCGGATCGGCTACCAAGCGCACCCGTGGGCGCGCCACCAGGTGGTAGTGCTCGCGACGGGCACGTCCCAGCGCGCCGTGGGCGAGGTCGTCCTCCAGGGATCCCCGGTACGGCTCGAACGAGGCGTAGTCGGCCGGGTTCAGGTGCAGGTCATAGTGGTTCGGCACGATCACACCGGCCTCGCCGAACTGCTTGCCGGTATCCATCGCCCGCTCAATGCGCTTTGCCAGTGAAACCGGCTGCAACGAGGCCCCGAGCCGCCCAGCGGGAGCCTCGAAGATCCGCTCCAGGAAGGCCTCGAGCCGGGAGAAGATGCCCATCGGCCGATCCTAGCACGGGGCCGTCGACGCCTCGACGCGCCGCGCGAACGGACTCGCCACGCGGTACCAACGGCGAACCATGGGGTACGAATGCGGGTGTGGGGAGTTGGGGGATGCCCTCGGTATACTTGGCACCCCTTCGCTGCCCGCATGGGAACACCGACATCGCAATGCCTGACGCTCTGACCGAATCCTTCTGCGAACGCTGCGGCACGCGCCACGAATTCGCCGCTCCGACGCGCCTCTCCCCCATCCGCAAGACCCGCGGGCTGGTCGGAGGACTGAAGAACTACGTCCTTGGCCATGACTCGCTGAGCGACAGCGTCGGCGACGCGATGCGCGTTGAAGAGGAGGTGCTGGCGGCCGGGCAGCTCGAGGCATTCCACGCCTCGTTCAACTTCTGCATCCAATGCAGGCAGTACACCTGCCTCAACTGCTGGAACCACGAAGCCGGCCGCTGCCAGACCTGCGAGCCCCTTCCGGTGCCCATCGAGCTGGTGGCCAGCGCACTCACGCTGGCCTTCGACGCCGGCGGCATTGACCTGTTGGAGGCGCGCCCGGAAGCCGCCGCCTGGCCCGTCTCTGATCTTTCGGAGCCCGAGCCCGAGCCAGAGCCAGTGGTGGCCTACGAGCCCGAGCCCGAGCCAGAGCCAGTGGTGGCCTACGAGCCCGAGCCCGAGCCAGAGCCAGTGGTGGCCTACGAGCCCGAGCCCGAGCCAGAGCCAGTGGTGGCCTACGAGCCCGAGCCCGAGCCAGAGCCAGTGGTGGCCTACGAGCCCGAGCCCGAGCCAGAGCCAGTGGTGGCCTACGAGCCCGAGCCCGAGCCAGAGCCAGTGGTGCACATCCCCCAGGCGGAACCTCCGCGGCCGGACCTGCGGGTTGCCGCATCGGCGGAGCCCGAGCCGTTCAGCGAAGCGCGACGGTCACAGCTCGACCTGCTTGGCCTGGGAGATCCCGGCCCCGGCCCGATTGGGCCGAACCGCTCGAATGTGCTCCCCTACCGCTCGAGTGGGGCGGCTCCGAATCGCGCCGAATCGGCGCTCAACCTGGCCGCTGCGCGCGGGGGTTTCTGGGATGCCTCTGCACGCGAGGTATCCAGCGCGATCACCGGCGTCGGCGTGCAGAACTGTGGAGCGTGCGGCCTGTCGCTGTCGGCAAGCGCACGGTTCTGCCGCCGCTGCGGAACTCCGCAGGCGCGATCGGCCTAGTCAGTCCGCTTCGGCGCGCTGCCCCCAGGGGTCGCCGGCGGCGTCGAGGAACTGCCCCCGGAACCCCCATCAGCACTGGACGTTCCCGCTGCGGCGTCGGCTGATGGCGCCGAGGCCGGTCGGCTCGCCCCCGCCACGCTGGCCGAACTGCTCGAGCGCGAGTCGGTCTTGTAGAACCCGCTGCCCCTGAAGATGATCCCGGCAGCGTGGACCACGCGCCGCAGATCACCGCCACAGCGGTCGCAGACTGATGGCCCATCCTCGAGCATCGAATGAACGATTTCGGTGATGACGCCGCAACTGCGGCATTGGTAATCGTAGGTCGGCACGTGGATGGCTCCGGGGTCATCTGAAGAGCGGACCGATGGCGGTCCGCGGGCGCCATGATGGCAGTCGCCTGCGGCAGGCGCAATCGGCGCCGATCAGCTCCGCGACATGCGCATCCCGCACTTGGGGCAATAGAAGGCACCGCCCACGCCGGCCTCGAATCCGCAGTGGGCACATACCGATCCGGCGTGGCCGTCGGGAGCCACCCGTGTCGCGGTCGCCGGGCCCAGGCTATAGCCGGTAGCTACTACCTGCTGGTAGAGCGAGCTGAGCAGCCGCTGGCCGATGCGCTCGGTGTCGCCGCGCTGTCCCTTGCCGCCCCAGCCGACCACGGCTCGCACAATCAACTCGCCTGAGAGCTCATCCCAATGGCTGGCCAGGCCACCGACGACGGCGTTGTAGTCCGGGTAGCCGGCCGAATCGGTGTCCCCATGCAGCATGGCGCAGCAAAAGGTGTCAACCGTCATGTCGAGCGCCTCGGTCGACTCCAGGATGTGCAGCGCATGGCGGCCGATCTCGCTCAGGCCCGCGCGGGCGTCGAGCCACTGCCCCGACTCGTCGGCACGCTCGATGGTCGGCGCGGCGTTGCTGTGCTCGTGGTCAAGCGGCTCGATCACCTCGACTCGTGACAGCGCGAGGGGCTCGACCACCCCCGGCAGCAGGCGGAGACCACCCTGGTCGGCCGACAGGCGAAGCCCCTCACTGCTGCGCGCGAGGTACGCCAACTTGACCGAGAACTGCTGCGCGGCGACCTCCTCGGCCATCGGGGTCGGTGGCGGCGGGGTAGCCTCGGTCTTCTTCCGTCTCAGGAACGACATGGCCGGATTCTAGCAGCGGGCCTCCGCCGCACGGTCATGCGTGCCCGGTCAGCTGGCGTAGCTGCGCCTGCAGCTCGGCCAGCCGCTCGCGTTCGCCGGCGACCACCTCGGCCGGGGCGCGTTGCGCAAACGGACCGGCCAGCAGCTGGTTGAGCCGCTCGATGGCTTGGCGTAGAGCGGCCTCCTGGGCCTGGCGCCGCGTGAGCACCTCCGCATCGGCCTTCGCATCCGCCCCCAACCAGGCCACCGCCGCGGCCGAGGAGGCCACCAGTGGCGGGCGCGCCTCAGGGTCCCCGGAGCGTCGAAGGTCAACCGGCCGCACGTGCGCCAACGCCTCGAGGTAGCCGAGGTTGGCCTTCAGCGCCGCATGAGCCGCGGCATCGGCTGGAACCACGGTCATCGGCAGCCACGCGGCTGCCGCCACGGACGCATCGGTGCGCAGGTTGCGCACCCCGCGCACCAGGTCGGAGAGCACCTCCATCTGGGTTTCCGCGCCAGGATCGCGATGCCCGGCCGAAGGCCAGGTGGCGCTGATCAGGAGTGGCTCGCCATCCGTCGCGGCGGGTGCAGCTTCATGAAGGGCCGACCAGACCTGCTCGCTCACGAACGGCACGATCGGATGGACCAGGCGCAGCAGTCCGGCCAGCGTCTCAGCGGCGGCCGTCCAGGAACGAGCGACCTCGCCGGGGCTGGCGTCGGGCCGGCGCAGGTCGACCTTGCACATCTCCAGGTACCAGTCGCAGTAGTCGCTCCAGGTGAACTCGTGGACGGTGCCGGCGTAGGCGGACAGCTCGAGCTCGTCGAGCTGTCGAGTGGCCCGCTCGGTCGTCTCCGCCAGGCGCGAGCGGATCCAGCGTTCTGCCAGGGTCGGCTCGCCGTCAGGCGCGACGAGCGGCTCCGGACGGGCGCCCAGGACGAAGCGGGCCGCGTTCCACAGCTTGTTGGTGAAGTTGCGCGCTCCCTCGAGCTTGTCGAGAGTGAGCCGCTGATCGCTCCCGGGGCTGGTCCCCACGATCAGCGCGAAGCGCAGCGCATCGGCTCCGATCTCGTCGATGACGTCAAGCGGGTCGACCGTGTTGCCCTTTGTCTTGCTCATCTTGACGCCGCCGGCGCGCACCAGGCCATGCAGGTAGATGGTGTGGAACGGCTCAACGCCGGTGCAGAAGAGGCCGAGCATCATCATCCGGGCGACCCAGAAGAAGATGATGTCGTACCCGGTCTCCATCACCGAGGTCGGGTAGAAGCGCGCCAGGTCAGCGGTGGCGTCGGGCCAGCCCAGGGTGCTGAAGGGCCACAGGCCGCTGCTGAACCAGGTGTCGAAGATATCGGTCTCCTGGGTCAGCTCGGTCGCGGGCCGTCCGCAGGTGCCACAGGCGTCCGGGCCTGCTTCGGCATCGGTCACCGTGATGTGGCCATCCGGGCAGTACCAGGCCGGGATGCGATGTCCCCACCACAGCTGGCGCCCCACCGCCCAGTCGCGGATGTTCTCCAGCCAGTGGCCATAGACCTTCCCGAAATGCTCCGGCACGATCCTGGTGCGACCCTCGCGCACCGATGCCAGGGCGCGCTCGGCGAGCGGCTGCGTTCGCACGAACCACTGCACCGAGAGGCGCGGCTCAATCACGGTCCCGCATCGGTCGCAGTGCCCGATGACCATGGCATGCGGGCGCTCGCCCTCGAGGTCGCCCATCGCCTCCAGGCGCTCGAGGATGACCCGGCGGGCATCGTAGCGGTCGAGCCCGGCGAACTCGCCACCCTCCTGGTTGATGCGCGCATCCTCGTCGAGAACGCTGATCGCCGGCAGGCCGTGGCGCTGCCCGGTCTGATAATCGTCAGAGTCATGGGCCGGGGTGATCTTGACCGCCCCGGTTCCGAACTCGCGCTCGACCACGTCGTCGGCGATGATCGGCAGGCGCCGGCCGAGAAGGGGCAGCAGCGCGTCGCGTCCGACCAGGTCGCGGAAGCGTTCATCCTCCGGATGCACCGCCACCGCCACGTCACCCAGCAGCGTCTCCGGCCGCGTCGTGGCTACCGAGATCCAGTGCTGCGGGTCAGGCGAGCCATCCGGCAGCGCCAGGTGGTACCGGATCGTCCAGATGCTGCCCATCTCTTCGCGCGGCACCTTTTCGAGGTCGGAGATGGTCGTGCGGCAGCGAGGACACCAGTTGACCAGCCCGTCCCCGCGGTAGACCAGGCCGGCGTCGTGCAGTCGCTTGAAGGCCGCCCGCACGGCGCGCGCACTCATCGGATCCATGGTGAAGCGGTCGCGCGACCAGTCGGCGGAGGCTCCCAGGCGGCGCATCTGGACGCCGATCACGCCGCGCGTCTCGTCCATGAATTGCCACATGCGCTCCAGGTAGCGTTCGCGGCCGAGGCTCTGCCGCGTCTCCCCCTCTTCGGCGATCGCCTTGTCGAGCACGAACTGGGCGGCAATGCTGGCGTGGTCGACCCCTGGCAGCCACAGCGTGTCGTCGCCCCGCATACGGTGGTACCGGATCATCAGGTCCTCGAGCGCCACGAACAGGGCGTGCCCGGTGTGCAGCGACCCGGTGACGTTGGGCGGCGGCATGGTGATCACGAAGCGCTCCGCCCCTGCCGGTGCCTCGGCGGCGGGCGTGAAGGCCGCGCTCTCGAGCCAGCGCGCATAGATCTCTGGCTCGACCGCAGCCGCGTCGTAGCGCGGAGCGAGGGCCTGCCGCAGCTCCGCCATCGGTCCGTCTCCTCGTGCCAAGACAAAGACCCGCTCGTCGAAGGACGAACGGGTCGTGGTACCACCTTCGTTCGGCGAGATCGGGAAAGACCGATGCCGCCCTTGCAACCGCGCTATCGGGCGGACCCGTCCGGCTCGCGTGTGACCTTCCCCCTCCTGTCGCGGCGGGCTCTCAGCCGATGGCCCGCTTCTCTGCTGCAGACGTTGGAGAGGTACTCCTCACGGTCAGCGCCGTGCCCGGGAGTCTAGCACGCCCTCCAGCGTGTCTGAACGGCGGGCGTCGGGTCAGCCGTTGGCAGCCACGGTCACTTTGAGCTGCCCGCCCTCGGTCCGGAACTGAGCTGCGCTCTCGAAGCTACGGATGGCGGTGGTCGGCTCGAACCCCGCCGCATGGGTCGCGGTGAACACGAACTCGCCCGACGTGCCGAGTCCCAGCGAGACGCGGCGGATCCCATCGGCCCGCTCGAGCGACTGCTTGAACGAGGTGATCGCGCCGAAGCTGCTCAACCCTGCCACCAGGATCTGGGTGCTGATCTCACCACCAGCTGGCTCCGCGTTGGGATCGACTGGAGACGCTTCGGCCGCGACGTGCGCGGCCAACTCCGCGGCCACTCCCGCAACCATCGGTTCGGGCGCCTGGACAGGCTCAGCCTCGATGGCCTTGGCTGGCTCCGCGGGAGCAGCCGGGATCTCCGGCTCGACAGGCCACGAGGGGCGAGCGGTGACTGTTGCGGTCGCGCCGACGGGCTGCGCGGTCGGAACGTCGTCGAGAGCGGGCGGCGAGGGCATCTGCATGACCGCAGCAGCGAAGGCCGCGGGATCGTGCAGGTCTGAGAGTTTGGCGAAGAAGGCGCCCATCTGCTGTTCGAAGACGTCCATCCGCGATGCGACAGCGTTCAGGGTTCCCTCACCCGCAGCGGTGTTGGCCTGCAGTTGGGCGTCGAGCCGGCGCTCGCGGCCCACCACCTTGGCGGCGGCCTCCTCGCGAATGCGCTGGACCTCGCCCTGCTCCCACTCACCGATGTGTGCCACGTCGGCTTCCGCTTTGTCGCGCAGATCGGCAGCGTGCAGCTCGGTGGTGGATTGCAGCTCGGTGGAGCGCTCTTGCACGGCTGCCGCCAGCTTGGCCAGCGCGTCATCGCGGGCCTGCTCGGCGATACGGCGCATGGCGTCCACCATGCTCTGCAGGAATGGCTCGGCAGTTTCGCTGGCAGCCGGCTCGGCGGCCGGCGCAACCGCTGCCGGCGCCACCTGTTCGGCGTCGGCGGGCTCGAGCGGCTGCTGGCCGTTCTGAGGCTGGGCGGCCGGTTCGCTGCCGGCCTCGTCGTCTCCGGCCAGCCACGGGAACCGGATCCCCTTGCGCCGCGGGGCCTCGCTCATCGGGTCGTTCCCTTTCCCCAGGCTTCAGACGAGCGTGGCACCAGCGCGGTCCACCAGGGCCGGCGGCGCGCCGGGATGCCCACCGGATCAGGGCGGCTCAACAGGCGAGCCACGTTATGCAGGTCGGTCGTGATCTGCTCGCGCGGGAACTTCGTGATCAACGGGGTCCCCTCGTTGGCCGCGGCGATCGCCCTGGGACCGTTGGAGACCACGGTGGCGCTGATGCGCGTCCCCAAGGTCTGGGCGATGACGTCCAGGGAGATGCCGTGATTGGCCCGATTCACGATCACGCGCACCAGGTCACCGAGCCCCACCTCGCGCGCCAGGGACAGGAACTGCGCGGCGTTGCGCAGCGATCCGACCTCCGGCGTCACCACCAGGAAGATCTCCCGCGAGGCTGCCAGCATGGCCATCGTCCGGTCATCGTAGCTGGGGTGACAGTCGATGATCACCCAGGCGTGGTGCGTGCGTGCCCAGCGCACCGCGGCGACCAGAAGGTCGGTCCCGATGCGGGTCGACTCGCTCGGCTCGTTCCCCCAGCTCAGGATCCGCACCCCGCTCGCCTCGTGCGTGGTGACGGTCTGGTCGAAGGCGGCGTCGGTCCACTCTCCGGGCGGCGAGTCGGCGAGATCGGCCAATCCACCTCGGTAGGGGGCGCTCAGCATGGCGGTCACATTGCCCACCCCAACGTCGGCATCCAGCAGGCAGACGCTGTCGCCGGTCTGTTCGCGCAATGCGACCGCCAGGTTGATCGCGATCATGGTCTTGCCCACGCCGCCCTTGGGGGCGAAGAGGCTGACCACGGTCCCCTCGCCAATCACTTCGGTATCGCTGGTCGCGGCCTGCTCGCCACCGGTGACTCCCGGGACCTCACGTCCGGCGCGGATCAGCAGCGCCTGGAGCCGATACACCAGCGCTTCGGGCGGCAGCGGCTTGCGTGCGTATTCATCGGTCACCGGACCGGCCGCCGAGTCGACCGCCCATTCGGGGATGTCGTCGGAGAACAGGATGATGGTCGGCACCGCCAGCGTGCCGTGGAGGAAGCCAAAGAGCTCCTCGTCGCCGAGCGCTCCGCGGTCGCAGTCAAGCACGGCGAGGTCGAACGGAGCATCGCTGCTGAGGCGCGACAACGCCTCCTCGTGGTCGACGTCGAAGACCTCGAAGCCGGCGTCGGTGAGCGCGTCCTCGTAGGACATGCGCCGCCCGTCCAGGGCGAGCAGAACGCGCGGACGATTCATGTGCAGTTCCTCAGAGTGCGGTGCGGTGACTGGCGGCACCACCATCGAACGGCCAGCCTGCCTCGGCAATGGGACGAGGGCACCATCGCCGGTCGCCGAAGGTACCGGTATGACCTAGGCGGACTCTTCGGCCCGCTCAACCGACCGAGCCTTGGCGCTGCGGCGCCGAGGCTCGGCGTCATCGGCGCCGGTCACCAGGATCGGCGGTTGGCCATGCTCGATGGTTTCGGCGGTGATCACCACCTTCTTCACGTCGGTGCGCTCGGGGATGTCGTACATCACCTCCAGCAGCGCCTCCTCGACGATGGTGCGCAGGGCGCGCGCGCCGGTCTTGCGGTCGAGTGCCTTGCGGGCCGTGGCCTCCAGCGCCTCGGGGGTAAAGACCAGCTCTACCGAGTCGAGCGACAGGAACTTGGCGAACTGTCGGGTTACTGCGTTCTTCGGCTCGGTCAGCACCCGGACCAGGTCGTCCTTGACCAGGGCGGCCAGGTTGACCACCACCGGCAGGCGACCAACGAATTCGGGGATCAGGCCGTACTTCAGCAGGTCCTCGGGCATCAGCTGGTCCATCAGGCGCCGGCGCTCCTCCCGCGATCGCTGTGCCTGCGATCCGAAGCCGATCCCGCGCTTGCCGACCCGCTCCTCGACGATCTTCTCCAACCCCTCGAAGGCCCCGCCGCAGATGAACAGCACGTTCGTGGTGTCGATCTGGATGAAATCCTGGTGCGGGTGCTTGCGTCCGCCCTGCGGCGGCACGTTGGCGACCGTTCCCTCCAGGATCTTGAGCAATGCCTGCTGTACCCCTTCGCCGGAGACGTCGCGGGTGATCGAAGGGTTGTCGGTCTTACGGGCGATCTTGTCGATCTCGTCGATGTAGATGATCCCGCGCTGCGCGCGCGGCACGTCGAAATCGGCAGCCTGGATCAGCCGCAGCAGGATGTTCTCGACGTCCTCGCCCACGTAGCCGGCCTCGGTCAGGCTGGTGGCGTCTGCGATGCAGAATGGGACGTCCAGGATCTTGGCCAGCGTCTGCGCCAGCAGGGTCTTGCCCGATCCGGTGGGGCCGACCAGCAGCACATTGCTCTTGCCCAGCTCGACGTCGTCGACGGCCGTCCCGGCGTTGACCCGCTTGTAGTGGTTGTAGACCGCCACCGACAGGACCTTTTTTGCCGGCTCCTGGCTGATAACGTACTGGTCGAGCTTTTCCTTGAGGCGCCGCGGCGAGGGAAGCACCGACGGAGCGGTCTTGGCGCGTGGCGCCTCGAGCATCTCCTCCTCGATGATCTCCTGGCAGAGGTTGATGCACTCGTCGCAGATGTAGACGCCCTGCCCTGCGATCAGCTTGCGCACCTGCTCCTGGCTCTTGCCGCAGAAGGAGCAGCGGTACGGGACCTTGGTCTTGCTGGTCATCGGTTCAGTCGCCACCTCGTGCCGGAATGGGTCCGCCCCGGCAGGATAGCACGGGCCCCATCACTCCCCGCCATCGGCCGATGGTCACGGCGAGGCGGCTACTTCTTCGGCTTGGGCTCGGCTGCCGGTTTGACGGCAGGGACGGTGCCGCCCGCCGCCTGGGTCATGCTGATCAGCGACTCGCCACCGCCGACGAAGACCTCGTCGATCACGCCGTAGGCCTTGGCCTCCTCGGAGCCCATGTAGTAGTCGCGATCGGAGTCCTTCTTGACCTTGTCGAAGGTCTGGCCGGTGTGGTGGGCCAGGATGTTGGTCAGCCGATCGGTCAGGTGGATCACCTCGCGCATCTGGATCTCGACGTCAGGGGTGTTGCCGCGGAAGCCGGCCGATCCCTGGTGGATCATGATTCGGCTATTCGGCAGCGCAAAGCGCTTGCCCGGGGCCCCGGCCGCCAGCAGGACGGAGGCCATGCTCGCCGCCTGGCCGATGCAGATGGTGCTGACTGGCGCCTTGAGGTACTGCATCGTGTCGTAGATCGCCAGGCCGCTGGTGACGACGCCGCCGGGCGAGTTGATGTACAGCGAGATGTCCTTGGCCGGGTCCTCGCTCTCCAGGAAGAGGAGCTGGGCGATGACCAGGTTGGCGATGTGATCCTCGATCGCGTCGCCCAGAAAGATGATCCGCTCCTTGAGGAGCCGCGAGTAGATGTCGAAGGCCCGCTCTCCGCGAGCACTCGACTCGATGACCATCGGGACCAGCATGCGTCTACTCCGACTCGGTGGTGGCTGATGAGGTCGCCCGATCGATCAGGCTGTCGACCAGTGTACGGTTGCGCAGCGTCATGCGCAGGTAGGCCCGGCCGCGCCGCGAGCGCAGGTACTCGGCCAGGCGCGGCTCGTCGCCGTAGCGCGCCAATTGATCGGCGATCTCGGCGTCGATCTCCGCGTCGTTGGCGTCGATCCCCTCCTGCTCGGCGATCGCCGACAGGACGAGCAGCGACTTGACACGGCGCGCCGCGGGCTCGCGCAGCTCGGTGGCCAGCTCTTCCGGCGACTGGCGCGCCATCTCCAGGTACTGCTCCATGCCGAGTCGCTGCTGAGCGAGCCGGCTGCGCAGCTCGTCGCGCATGATCTCGATCTCGTTGGCGATCATCACCTCAGGCAGCTCGACCGTGGCGTTGGAGGTGGCGAAGTCGACGATACGGTCCGCCAAATGGTGGCGCGCCTCGTCGCTCCGTGCGGCGGGTCAGCGCATCGCGAATCTCGGTCCGCAGCTCCTCCACGCTGCCCACCTCGGAGACGCTCCGGGCGAACTCGTCGTCGACCTCGGGCAGGAGCCGTTCGCGCATGTCGAGCAGGGTCACCTCGAAATGGCCGCGCCTGCCGCGCAGCTCCTCGACCCGGTAGTCATCGGGGAAGGCGATCTCGAATCCCTTCGTCTCGCCGATCCGCATCCCCACCAGGTTGTCTTCCCAGCCCGGGATCATCCGGTCCTCACCGATCACCAGCGGCAGGCGATCGGCCGATCCACCCTCGAATGGCTCCCCGTCGATGGTGCCGATGAACTTCACCGCTGCCACGTCGCCGGTGGCTGCGCCGCGGTCGTCGACCGGCCGCAGGGTCGCCTGCTGCTGCCGCAGGTCGGCGATCACCGCCGCGACCTGCTCATCGGTCACCTCGATCGGCTCCAGGCTGAACGGATAGCCGGTGTAGGCGCCCAGCGCCACCTCGGGACGTATCGCCACGGTGGCGGTGAAATGCACCGTGGCGCCTTCGACCACCGTGGTCGAGTCAATGTCGACGTGGGGCTTGTCGAGCGGCACGATGGTGGTCTGGTCCAGCGCGGCGTCGTAGCTGTCGTTGATGAGGTGGTCGATCGCCTCGGCGATCACAGAGGCGCGCCCCACGAATCGGTCGATGACATGGCGCGGCGCCTTGCCGGGGCGGAACCCGGGGACCTTGGTTCGATCCGCCACGTGCCGATAGGCGGTGGCGAAGTGGCGGTCCACCTCGGCGGGCGGCACCTCGATCTCCAGGACGACCCGGGAGCCGGGTTCGGCGCGAGTGGCTACGGTGACCAAGGCTGCTCCTGTGCTCGAGATGGTGGGCGAGGCGAGATTCGAACTCGCACGTCTTGCGACACCGGCTCCTAAAGCCGGCGCGTCTGCCGTTCCGCCACTCGCCCGTTCGCTATGGGTCGGCGGCCGCTCGCCGCGGAGTCTACCAAGTGACCGCTGCGGGCGCCTCTCTCAGCGTGGCGCAGCGTCCCTGGGGCGCAGGCTGGAGAAGCCCGAGTACGCCGCCTCGGCCGGCACCGGCGCGGCGGCCGGCCGGGTGCTCGCGGCGACCTTGGGCGAATCCGCTTCTGCGGTGAGGAAGCGCTCGATGGCGCGTCGTGCCAGCGCCGCGGTGAGCAGCATCAGCGCCGCCTCGGCCGCCTTCCAGACCGCGCGCGACGGACCGGGCGAGCCGTCGACCATCTGCCGCGCCAGTGCTTCGCGCGCCTTGCGATCCTTGATCGGCTGACGACGCCAGCGGGCCAGCTGCTCGGCCAGCGGCCCGCGCACCTGGTCGGCTTTGGCACCGGCGGTCTGAGCCAGCGTGTCGACCCAGGCCTGCAGCGTGTCGGGCAGCGCGTCGAAGGCCTTCTGTCCGGCAGTGGGTGCCATCCGGCGCCGCGCCGCGCGGGCAAGCCGCTTCGGCCCGCCGACCAGCAGGAAGACGGCGGCTGCGCCCAGTCCGATCACCAGCGCGGGGTTCTCTAGCCCGCTGCCGTATGTCCAGCGCCCGGCGCATCTCCTCGACCGTCGCCTCCATCTGGGTGCGATGCGCTGCGATCTCTAGCCGCGTCTGGTCAATCGTCTCGCCCACGCGATCTCCTCCTTGACCGATGCGATCGTCTCGGCCGGTGGCCCAACCCGGATCCGGCGCACGCCCCGGTACCCGAGCACGGCCGCCACCGGCAGCAGCACGATGAAGACGATGATGGCCATCACCCAGCCCGGCAGGCCGGTCAGCGCGGCCAGCCCCAGGATGAGGGCAGCCACCAGCGCGATCAGCGCCATGAAGATCAGCCCCAGCGCAATCCCGATCAGGATCGCCGCGCGCTTGGCCCCGGCCAGCATCAGGCCAATCTCCTGGCGGCCATGCTGCAGCTCCAACTTCGCCAGCGCGATGACGTCGGCGATCAACTGGCGCGCGAGCGCGAACACGCTGCGCTGTTTCATGCTTCCTCCGGTGGGACTGGGCCGCCTCGATTCTAGCAACCCGCTCAGTCCGACCACTCGGGCGGGGATGCGCAGGCTCCGGTATCCTTCCGGCTCCCATGGCAAAACGACGCACCTCCGGTATCCAGCGACGCTCGCGCGCCTCGGACGAGGCGCTCAGCCGACGGCTCGGCGAAGGCCGCGGCGGGTTCGACTGGCGCCTGCTGCTGATCGGTGGCGTCCTGCTGCTGGGCGCGGTGGTGCTGGTGGTGATCCTGCTCTTCGGCGGGGGCGGCGGCGCCGGCAGCTCGGCGGTCGGGCAGCAGCAGGTCGACGACGGCCAGGGGCACGTCGCTGACGGGGCCTCCGGGGGACCCTATTCATCGGTCCCGGCCACCTCCGGCCAGCACTGGGAGCCGCCGACCAACTGGGGGGTCTACACCAGCCCGCTGGCCCAGGAGCGTGTCCTCCACAATATGGAGCATGGCGGGATCGTGATCTGGTACCAACCATCGAAGGTCGACGTCGCGGGGCTGGCCACCCTCACCACCTGGGTGCAGCAGCAGATCACCACCGAGCGCTTCAAGGTGATCCTGACCCCCTGGAGCGGGACGGACTTCGGCCACCCGGTGGCGGTCACCGCCTGGAATTGGCTCCTCTACCTCGACACCGCCGACACCGATGCCGTTCGCACCTTCCTGGGCGCGCACTACCAGAAGTCGCCGGAGCCGTTCGGCGGGCCGGGGCAACCCGCCGGCTGAGTTCGCGCCTCAGGCCAGGAAGTGGTGCGAGCGCTCCTCGTTCGGCCGCAGCTCGTCGAGGGTACGCAGGAACGCTGCTGCCGCCGGGCTCATTTCGCCGGCGTCGCGCCGCCGCGCGACCACGATCTGCCGCTTCACCGGCGCCATGTCGCTGATCTTGACCGGGAAGAGCCGACCAGTCCCGATCTCCGCCAGGACCGAGGTGCGGGGTAGGAGGGCAATCCCCAGACGCTGCTCGACCATCCGCTTGGCGGCGTCGATGTTGTCCACCTCCAGGTAGCCCCGCGGCGCGATCCCGGCCTGCCGGAAGACGGCGCTCGTCAGCTCGTGGTACGAGCTGGTGCGATCGAACAGGATGAGGTGCTCGGTCGCCATTCGTTCCATCCGGATCTGCCCGCTCGACGCGAACGGATGCCCGCGGTGCACCACCAGCACAAGCTCGTCCTCGTAGAGAAGCGAGGCGATCACCTCGGCATGCTGGATGGGTCGCATGAGGCCGATCTCGACCTCCTCGCGCAGCACCATCTTGAGCACGTCCTCCGAGTGGCCGCTGCGCACCGACAGGTGCACACCCGGGTGGTCGGCCTGGAACCGATGCAGCATGGTCGGCAGCACGTACGTGCTCACCGCCGGCGCCGCACCGATCGTCAGTCGCCCGCCGCTTCCGCTGGCAACCTCGACCACCGCCTCGTGCCCCCGCCGCACGGCGGTGAGCGCCCGCTCGGCGTACGGCAGGAAGGCGCGCCCGGCCTCGGTCAGGCGGCTGCCGTGACGGCCACGAGCAAAGAGAACACTGCCGAGCGCGCGCTCCAGTCCCTGGATGCGCGCCGTAAGCGCTGGCTGGCTGACGAACAGGGCGTCCGCCGCGCGGCTGATCGTCCCGTGGCGAGCCACCTCGACGAAGGCCTGGAGCTGTCCGAGCTGCGGAGCGATTATATCGGTCATGCTGATGCTATCCATTGAAAGAATCGCCTTGACCGATACTACCCCCATCCGCCAGGGTAGGGCAATGATCACGACAAGACTCACACAGACAAGTTCGCCGGCTTACCGAGCCGAGCTGGCCAACTCGTGGCTGCAATGGAGCCCCGAGCTGGTCGAGGAGCCCCAGCGCCTCAGCGTGGCCGAGCTGGCTGAATGCATGTGCCCGGACCTCTGCGACCGCGATCACCCCAACGAATAGGATCGACGCGCCCACCCTGATCGCCCCGCCGATGGCACCGCGGTCCACGAACACAACTGTTGACAGGCTCGACGATGAAGTGGCCACGACCCGCCGCTGGATGACGGGCGAGCGCTTCGCGAGGACCACCCGGCTCTACTCGCCGCGCCAGGTCGTCGAGCAGCGCGGGACGATCGAGACCGACTATCCGGTCGCGCGCAACGCGGCGGATCGGTTCCATGCCCGGCTGCAGGACCTGTTCGAGCAGCGGGGCTCGATCACCACCTACGGTCCCTACTCACCGGGACAGGCGGTCGCCATGAAGCGGGCCGGCATCGAGGCGATCTACCTCGGCGGCTGGGCCACATCAGCCAAGGGATCACTGGATGAAGATCCTGGTCCCGACCTGGCGAGCTATCCGCTGGGCCAGGTGCCCAATGAGGCCGCGGGCCTGGTCCGGGCACTCCTGAATGCCGACCGCAACCAGCGCTTCACTCGCTCCCGCATGACCGATGCTCAGCGCGCCGCGACTCCGGAGATCGACTTCGCACCCTGGATCATCGCCGACGCTGATACCGGCCACGGTGGCGACGCGCACGTCCGCAACCTCATCCGCCGCTTCGTGGAGGCCGGCGTTCCCGGCTACCACATCGAGGACCAGAAGCCCGGCGCCAAGAAGTGTGGCCACCAGGGCGGCAAGGTGCTGGTCCCCAGCGACGAGCAGATCAAGCGCCTCAACGCCTCCCGCTTCCAGCTCGACGTGATGGGCGTCGCCGGGCATCATCGTGGCCCGCACCGATGCCGAGTCCGCAAGCCTGCTCGACGGCTGCGCGGACGAGCGCGACCAGCCCTTCATCCTTGGCGCGACCAACACCGATGTGCCGGCCTACAAGGTCGGCTACCTGGCGGTGATGCGCCGGCTGCACCGGCGGGACTGACCGATATCAATGGCCACCTGCTCTACGCGATCCCCGAGGCCGACTACGCGTCGGCCGATGCGTGGCTCGAGGAGGTCGGACTGACCGATCTCATCGATCAGGCGGCGCGAGCTCACCTCGCCGATGGCGACCGCCATGCCGGAGGAGACGCTCGACGCCGTGGCCGACCGCTTCCTGGAAGCCTGGCAGGCGCGGGCCGACCTGAAGACACTCGGCCAGGCTGTTGCGGACCTCATGACCTTCCGTGCCGATGAAGGGTTCCAGCTCGAGATGAGCGTCGAGGAGTGGTTGGCGTTCGCGGGCCACGCGTCATGGAGCGCCACCCGGACCAGGGCCGCCGAGCTGGGCCTCCAGGTCACATGGGATCCCGAGCGTCGCCGAGGACGCCCGAGGGCTACTACCAGGTCCAGGGCGGCATCGCGTACGCCATCGCGAAGTCGCTCGCCGCGGCGCCCGTTCGCGGACCTGCTGTGGATGGAGACGAAGACCGCCGATCTCGCCGATGCGCGCGCAGTTCGCCGACGCGATCCATGCCGTCTACCCGGACCAGATGCTGGCCTACAACCTGTCGCCGTCTTTCAACTGGGACACGACCGGGATGACCGACGACGAGATGCGCGCATTCC
>CAVVPF010000006.1:0-21760 GCA_963750025.1 uncultured Chloroflexia bacterium | reverse complement strand
CATACTCTGACGCAACTGGATGCCGCGGCCGGACATCCTGGCGAATGCCCTGTTCGGGCAGATTGACGGATGTAAGGCTGGAAGTGTACATATGTCCATCTCATGGCTGACATCGCACTGTTCGGCGAATCTGCGGTCCGGCGGGAGATCCTGCGGACGTTCTTCGCCCGCCCTCGGATCGTGCGGCATGTCCGCAAACTGGCCCGCGAACTGGGCCGGTCGGCAACGATCGTCGGTCAGGAGCTCGACCAGCTCAAGGAACGCGGATTCTGACGTCCGAGCGAATCGGGCGCGCACGTCGGTATCGGGTCGACGACCAGTCCCCCATCGCATCCGAGATTCGCTCACTGGTGCAGAAGACGATCGGAGTGGAGGCACGCATTCGCGACGCGATCGCCGATCTCCCGGGGGATCGAGGAGGCATTCCTATACGGCTCGTACGCGCGGGGCGACGAGCGGATAACCAGCGATCTCGACTTCTTCGTCATCGGCCCAGTCGACCAGGAGCGGCTGAGCGAGCGGCTGGCCGACGTCGAGCGCGAGCTTCACCGTGACGTCAACCTCACGAGCTACGAGCGCGGTGAGCTTGAGCGATTGCTACGCGAGAGCGATCTTTTCATCGAGCGCGTCTTCGAAGGCCCGCGGGTGATGCTGATCGGCGCCGAGGCTAAGGGCTAACGGGGAGCCTGAGCGTCCGGGCTTGACGCGCCGTATGTCCTGTTCTATTCTCGTTCGCGAATGGTTCAGGAAAGCCAAGTACTCGACCTAGTTTCGCCCGCAGACGCCGCAGCCGAGCTCGGCGTCTCGGTCCGACGCGTCTACGACCTGATCGCCAGTGGCCGACTGCCCGCGGAGCGGATCGGTCACCGCCTGCTGGTCCAGCGGTCTGCGATTGGCGCCTGGGACAAGGTCCGCTCCCCCGGTGGACAGCCATTCTCGCCGCGTAGGGCGTGGGGCCTCCTGCTCCTGGCCGACGGCGAGGCGGCGCCCTGGCTAGATCCCGTCAGCCGGTCGAAGTTGCGAGCCGTTCTTCGCGATCGGAGTCTTCGCCAGTTGCGGCCCCGACTCGAGCGCCGAGCCGAGCGGCATGCCTTGCGGGCGCACCCATCCGATCTAGGCCGGCTTGCGTCCGAACCGGGCGTGATGCGATCGGGATCTTCCGCGGCGCGCGAGGTGGGGATCGGCCTCGTCGCATCTGAGTTCTTGGACGCCTACGTTCCAGCGTCCCGCTTCGACCGTCTCATCCGCCGCTATCGGCTGCGGCCGAGCCGAGAGCCCAACGTCATCCTGCGGCGCCTGCCAGATCTGGCATTCGGGTGGGAATCTCGCGCGATCGCGCCAGCCGCCGCCGTGGCCGTCGACCTGGCCGAGGAGCCTGATCCGCGCAGCCAGGAGGCGGCGGACCGGGCGCTGCGCCGCTACGACCGATAAGGTACGGTCGGGGCATGATCGACTACGCGATAGGCGACTACACCGCTCATTTCGTGGAGCCGCTGCCAGACGGCATATCACGGGAGACCCTGCTCGAGGCGATGAGCCAGACCGGGCCGATGTACGAGGTGAACCTGCCCGGTGTCTTGGAGCGCCTCACCGGGAAGCGGTACAAGGTCACAACGGACCCCCGGAAGTGGGGCATCGAGCCAGACCGGCGGATCAGTGAAGAGACGTTCACCATCGAGGCCGCCACGCCCTACGCCTCGCTCGACCCCGGCAGAACGTAATAGGTACCCCGTTTCGAGCCCATCTGTCGCAGCCGGCCCGAGCGAACAAGGCGCTGAAGGATCCCGCGTGCCTGCCGTACGTCGAGCCCGTCGAGCAGCTGACGCACGTCGGCGTTGCGGATCTCTCCGTGGCGGCGAGCGTGATCGATGATCGCTTCGGCCTGCGCCTCCTCGGCTACGCGGGGTTCTCGATCGACCAAGTCTGGAGCCAGGCGGTAGCGGGCACTCCCGCGCTCACCGACCAGGACCAGCAGGCGGAGGTCAATCAGCCGGCGGAGGAACCGCAGGGCAGTTTCGCGGTCACGGCTGAGAAGTCCGCGCACGTTGGCGTTCGTGATCGTCCCTTGATGCCTGGCCATGACGAGGACCTTGCGTTCCTCAACGGTGAGGTCGACGTCGTGGAGGGTGAGCAGCCAGACCTTGTCATCGAACGACAAGAGCGACTGCTGAGCGAGCACCACGGTGAACGAGCGGGGCGCGGCCTCGAGGATTGGCTCTTGGAGGAGGTTCCGCTCCATCTCGTCGAAGATCGTGTCCATGCCGGAGCCGAGCTGCTCAACAAAGCCAAGTCTCTGCAAGACGTCCATGATCCGGGGATTCCGGGAGAACTGCTCTTCGCGGATGTTCTCCACGGTGACGTGGGCCGGGAGCCCACCGGGACTGCGCACCTCGATGGCATCTTCGTGCATGGTGATCGTCACCTCGCTGCCGCCAAGGCGGTAGTCGCGGTGAGCCAGCGCATTGACGATCGCCTCGCGGACGGCGGGCGGGGGATACTCCGGCGTCTCTTCCCTGAGCAGCCCGCGGACGACCGAGTGCTTCCTCATCTCTTCGTAGACGATCTCGTACGCCCGCTCGATCAACTTCGGAATCGGACCGGTCAGGTCTTCCCGCCTCGTATAGCGCACCTTGCCCCGCGTGCCGCGCGGATATGGCGAGCGCACAAACGTCACCGTCGCTCGCGGTACATACGCCTGGGGATTCTTGCCGAATGCCAGGACAGAGGCCGCCAGCGCCACGCCGTCATCGGCAAGGTGTAGCTCCTCGAGCACGGCGAAAACGTTCGATCGGGTTACTCGACGCGGTGTCCCGCGCCTGTCCAGGTATGAGGCGATGGCGGAGAGATCGAAGTCTTCGGCGGCGACGCCTGTCAGCTGCTCGCTCTCGCCAGAGGTTCTGCGCTGGGCATCAACGAAGGCCAACAGGGCGTCGCCGACGAGCGGTCGGTTTCTGGAGCCGGAGCGGCGCAGCACGCGGCCCCCCGATGTCTGTGCCACTCCCACGACCTGTCGCGGCACCAGTACGAACACTAGTTCGCGCTCCTGGAGCAGGCGACGCTCCACTACCGGCACGACGAGTATATGGGCGGCATGAATTTCGTCGTCGATCTTGTCGAGGGTCCGCTGCGGATCGGAGATCCCCCTCAGCGTGCGATCGTCCGAGACGCCTACCACGATGACGCCCCCTTCAGCGTTAGCCATCGAGACGAGGGTATCGGCGAGGCCGTCCGGGCCGATCTTGAAGTCGAGCTGGATGTGCTCGACCGTCCCGAAGTGGTCCCAGAAGTCCTCTTCCGTCGTCAGATCGGGGAGCGATGGAGCCGGAGGCGAGGTTGCACCGGTCGGCAACTTAGGACATCCTTGTGGCACTAACGGTCTTGGTAGCCTGAAGTACCGCAAGTATGCCATAACTTGGAGGAGCCACTCTTAGGACCCAGACGGCGGAGGTGGCCTTGCTAACCCGGCAGTTCCTGCGCGCATGGATCGAGGTGCATTGCCCAGCGGATCGAGCCGCTCGACGATGGCGTCGATCTCCCGACCGACCGTGGCTGGGACGCCATCACGAGCATCGCGGAGGGCGCGCAGCGCTGGCTGTCGGTGGTCCTTCGCGATGCGCTCGATGACCCTGGCCGCGAACAGTCCGAGGCGAGCGCCTTCGAGCCAGGTGCTCAGGGCTGCGAGGGCATCGGTTCCGTGGGCAGCGATGCTGTCGCGTAGTTCGATGCGCTCTCCGGGCGTTGCCTGTTCCGCATGCTCGAGGAGCTGTTCAAGCGGAGTCACCTACCAGGCGTAGCTACGTCGGCGGGGTGGGGCGATGAGGTGGGACATTAGATCCGCGGAAGGTGATAGTGCCGGCACGTCCCCCGGGGGGAGAGAGGAGTGGATCACTGTAGTGATGTCGGCTTTCGGCGCGGCCGAGCCTTGAGCACGATCGGATGCCGGCTCCCCGTTCACCAAAGTGTCGCGGCTCTTGCCGACACACCCGCTGCGGACGCGATCCGGGACGCGACACGGCCTCGGTAGCCATCTACGACCAGACGTCCCGACCAAGGTTGCCCACGGCCCGCAGCAGCCGGTCGTCGAGCGCCTCGGGTCCGTCGTCCTCAAGCAGGCAGAGCGGACCCAGCGGCGGCAGCTCCCACGCCGGCTCGAAGGACTCCATGTTACGAGCCGAAACCCTCCGCCCATCGGGTGCTCGCCAAATCTCGCCGAAGGGATCGGCGGCCAGCTCCTCGGCGACGGTCACCCAGCACGGCGCCTTGCCGCGGCCGGGGAGCTCGTACTCGGTCAGCCAGTGTCGCAGGCGATACGCGAGTGCCGCGGCTCGCCGGGCCGACTCGACCACGAAGCCGACGTTCATCGGGACCTCGTGGGCAGAGAGGTGGCTACTGTAGACGCGCGCCTTCGATGCCAGGATCGCGCCGCGCTCGGTGCCGAGGTCGCGCTCGACGAACAGCTCCACCGCACGATCACCCAGACCGATGACGGCCAGCGCATCGGGCCGCAGGTAGCCGCCGAACGCAAGGGCGATCGCACGCTCGGGTGCCCACCCAGCCAGGTATGCGGCGCGGCTCGACGGCGCTCGCAGCATGGCCACGAGCAGGTCGTGCGTGGCGAGTTGATGGATGACTGGTGACGGCGCCTCGACCCGAGCCGGCTTGCTGAGCTCACCGTCCCAGATCAGCTGCGCGAGACCGGTACGGGCCGCTTTGGTCAGAGCGTACGCGTAACGCCCTCGGGGCCGCTGTGAGTTCGCGGACCAGAAGCCACGAACCAGCCCGTACTCCGCCAGCTTCGCGAGGCGTCGCTGCGCCACCCTCAGGTGGCCGTAGGCCATGACCGCTGCCATCTCCGCCGTGACGACGTCGCCCATGAAGAGCCACTCGAGCAACCGCCGATCCCGTAGCGGCAGAGCGCTCCAGCCAGCCATGCCCGGTGGTCCGGAGATCGCCTGCCGTCGGGCACGACGCCGATGCGCCAGAGCTGTCAAAGATCGTGCCCTCGCTGGCGCCTCCTGCGCTGTGCGCGGACGATCACGCTCCGCCGGGCCAGTCGGGCGAAGTAGGCCGCCCGTGCGTGGGCCGCCCGCCGCCGACGTTCGTCAGCCGGCAGGACCCCATCCGGATCGACCTGGCGCTCGAACGAGGCCAGAAACACCGCACGTGCCTGCGCCGTCAGACGTCGGGAATCATGCGTTGCGTGAAGTAGATGCGCACCGATCCGGCCACGAAGAGCCCGCTCGGAGGCGCCACTCCTGGAGGTCCGCCCTCGCGTCACCATCGGGCCAACGTCCACGCAAGCCACTCGCGCCGGTCCTGCTTTGATTCGGCGAGGTCATCCGGTGCGGCGGGACCCACCCAGTAGTACGGATCTCCGCTCGCCGTGACGACCACAGGTTCCACCTGGACCCCGCGGAGAACCCGATGAAACTCCCTGCGGAACCGCGTGCTGGTGATTCGCTGGCCGCGGTCTCCCGGCCGGTGTCGACGCACGAGAACCGCCGGCCGGCCGCCGCCCGTCACGACCACCGCATGGCCATATGCGATCCAGTGGCAGAGCTCGGTCAGTTCCTCTCGCATGGTGGAGGCTGAGACATGAAGCGCCATCCCACGACGTTACGGACCCCGACGGCGCAGATCAAGGTAAAACGTGTGCGGAAGTGTGTGAGGAATTCTGCGGTCGAGGGGAGCCATCGTCGCGACGGCGTAGGGGTGGAGGCTGACCTACTCAGATTGGTATGCCGTGCGCCGTCAGGATCCCACGAAAGACGGGCGTGTCATCTTCCCTTATCCGCAGGAGTCGGCCACGCCGTTCCATGGCGATATCGTCGGCGTTGACCACGATCAGGCGTAGGCCGTGCGCCGGGATCTCGGTCTCGCGCGAACGGTCGTACTTCGCCCGCTGCTCACGCCGTGTCACCCCGAGGCAGTCATTCGCCGATCTCAGATCGAGAACGAACCAGGTCGATCGGCGAGATGCCGTCGCTCGCGGTATTCAAGCACGAGGTTGGGGGTTGCGTGCGATCATGATATCACGGTATCATTCCGGCATCGTGATATCACCCAAGCCCGGCGACGTTTCGGAGGGGATGACCCGCGTCCCTATTTCTTTCCCTGATGACCTTTACGAATGGATGCGGGAAACGGCGTTTCGCCGTCGCGTATCGATGGCAGAGCTCGTTCGCGGAGCGCTTCGCGAGTATCGGGACCGAATAGACCCTCAACTCGGCCTTTGGGGCATTGAGGACCGATGACCGCGACCACGAGCGACAACCGCACTGTCTCCGTCCCGCTGGACCCTCCTCGCGTTTTGGCCGTCTCTGCCCCAGCTGCCAATAGCTCGGCCGCCTCGCGCAAGGCGCGCGGTGCCTTCTTCACCCCACCGGCGATCGCCGACTACCTCGCGCGCTGGGCCATCGCGGGGAACGGGCGAGCTCGAGTTCTCGATCCCACTTGTGGCGATGGCGCGTTCCTAATGGCCGCCGGCCGCCGTCTGCTCGAACTCGGAGCGGCCCCCGAAGATCTCGATGGCCAAGTTGTCGGTGTGGATCTGCATCCCCCCACTCTTGGAACGGCTGCGGAGCTGCTGGTTGAGCAGGGCCTTGATGCCCGACTGGAGACCGCTGACTTCTTCACGCTCTCGCCACCCAACGAGCTCTTCCCAAGTCTCCCGCCGTTCGATGCCGTCATAGGCAATCCACCGTTCGTCCGATATCAGAATCACGTCGGCGAGGCGCGCCGATTATCAGTTCAAGCGGCCTTGCGGCAAGGAGTGCGTCTCTCAGGACTTGCGTCATCTTGGGCAGCGCTACTGGTGCACGCCGGCGGGTTTCTGGAGCCGGAAGGTCGCTTGGCAATGGTCCTTCCGGCGGAACTCCTCAGCGTCGGCTATGCCGAGCCAGTTCGCCAGTGGCTTCGACGCCGCTTCGCGTCCGTGAAGCTCGTGGTATTCGACCGGCTCCAGTTCGACGACGCCCTTGAGAACGTTGTCTTGCTGCTCGCGCAAGGCTCTGGAGGTTGCGACGCATTCTCACTCTATTACGTTGAAGATGCGTCAGACCTCAACGCCATCCAGCCGTTCGATGAATGGGCCGTCGCCCTCTCTGATGCGGGCAAGTGGACGGAACTATTCTTGACCATCAGACAGCGACAGACGTTCCGCCGGATCTCCGGCCAACATTTCGTGTCGCTATCGGAGTACGGAACACCAGAGCTCGGCACGGTGACAGGCGCGAACCACTACTTCGCCCTCACCGAGGAGACCAGGACGGCCTACGGCCTACGGCCCGACCTCGACGTGCTACCCATCAGCCCGCCTGGTACGCGCCACCTTCAGGGCATCCGCTTCACACGTCGCGATTGGAACAGGCTGCGCGAGGCTGGCGAGCGAGTCTGGCTCCTTTGCCCATCAGGTGAGGAGACGGAAGGACTCGGCCGATACTTCCAGCTTGGCGTAGAGCAGGGGGTTCCGCTTGCGTACAAGTGTCAAATCCGACCCAACTGGTGGCGGCCCCCGGTGGTGACCGTGCCGGACCTGTTCTTTACGTACATGAGCCACAGGTTTCCCCGATTGGTCACTAACCAAGCTCGCGTGACGTTCGTCAACTCAATGCATGGGGTTCGGCTGGACTCTAGCGTGCCGTCGGTCGCCCGAGATGCCCTACCGCTACTCGCACTGAACTCAGTCACCATGCTCGGGGCCGAGATCTATGGGCGCTCTTATGGGGGCGGCATTTTGAAGATGGAACCACGTGAAGCTGGGACTCTCCCGCTGCCGAAACCGGAGATGTTGACGAAGGCTTGGTCAGTCCTCAGGTCCGAGCGCGATCGACTCGATCGTCAGCTCCGAGACGGACGGTGGACGACTGTTGCCGCTCGCGTCGATGAGGTTCTGCTTCGAGGGGTCATGGGCTTGAGCGCCGACGAGTCCGGCATCATCCATGCGGCGGCACAGACACTGCGGGCACGTCGTCTCACCCGGGGCACTGCAAAGGCCAACGATGACTGACATCCGAGCGATTGCAGCACGCGCCGAAGAGCTTGAGGCAGAGGTTGGACATCCAGGCGACCGATGGGAAGACCTTAAGAGGCGAGTCCAGGACGAAGCGATCACTCAGTTCAGCCGCGTCGAGGCTGACTGGCTTGCTCTGATGTGGTCCATCGACGCATTCCGAGCGGCTGAGGTCCCACCGCGGGCGATGGGCCGAACCAACATCGAGAGTTCCGCGCGGCTCGCCGCTATTTACAGATCAAAGGGGAACTGGTTCGCGACGCTGATCGCGCTACTGCTCCAGAACCGTACGAGCCAACCCCTGCAACCACGGACGAAGGTGCGTGGTTTCAGTCAGCTTCATCAGATCGACGTAGCGTGGCCGGTCCGCCTGGAGGATCCCCTCGTTTGTGCCGAAACGAAGGTTACAGGCGCACCGGCGTTCGCAAGCACGCCGGCGCGCGGCGCGCTGAACGATTTCACGAACCGCCGCAAGGAACTCAAGTTTGCAGCCACTGATCTGAAGCTATACCGTCGCCAGCAGGAAACCTCGATCGGCCATTGGGGTGTGTGGCGCGAGAAAGCCCCACCAAAGACCTACTTCCTCTGGGCGGCACGGCTCCGGACGGAGGGAAGTCGCGGGCGAGATAGGATCGAGAGGGTAGCGGCGGAGGCCCAGGCTCTGGTGAATTCGTACTTGGACGGCGCGGGGCTTGTCGCCTGGCAGACGCGCGCCGATAACCGCGGCTACGAGGTCACCCCGCTCCCGACCGACGCCCAAGTCACCGAGCTGGACGACGTGCTTTACCGAATCGAGAGTGAGATCAAGCTTCTCGTGGGACCACAAGGGCTACCGCCTGAGCCCGTCCGGCCATCGCGAACGGCTGTCGACGTCGGCGCGCTCGCGCTCGACACATCCGATTCCTAGGCGCCTCTAATCGGCCATAGCTGCATCCTGGTACAAGTTTGCAGCCCGTCGCGTGATGCGTCGCATCGTGTCGCGGACCTCATATAAGACGTCGTCGGCCGTGAGATCGGGATCCCGCTTCAGGAACTCTTGGCTAACGGCCAAGGCGTACTGACCGAACGCGACCTCGTAAGAGAGCCGCCTGAAGGTCATGTCGTCGACGCCGCCAAGACCCAGCGCCGCCTCGACCATGGGGTGATCAAGATTGATGAGGATGATTTTCGATCCCTCGTCATAAACGGATCGGTCCTGCTCTGCGCCAAGATGGTCGAAGTGAACCTCGAGGCCCCCGCGAGGCCGCGGCTTGGCATCGCTTCCGCCGCGTGGTGACACCATATCGATCCCGGCTGGGTCCGGATGGCCCGGTCGCGCTAGCTCAGGTGCCTCCCGCCCTTTTGGTTCCGCCGTGGTTGTCGGCTCATGCGGGTGAACGTCAAGGAGCCCGGGGACGTCGTCACCCTCGACCCACGCGTCCGGTGCGGAGCCTCCTCCAGAACCACCAGCCTCTGCGACGCTACCGGCCCTCCGCCGCATCGAGCGGATGTCGGCCAGGCGATCCGCCACGGAGCTCAAGTCCTCGTTCAGCAGCTTAGCTATCCGCGTTCCCGCCTCCTCAAGCTGCTGAAACTGCTGCTCGCGACGCTTCTTACGGTGCTCCTCCACGAGGCCCTTGCGCACGTGATCTAGGTGGTAGCCGATGAAGCCGATGAGCACAGCCGCGACGGGATTGGCCGGATTGAGCTTCAGCGAACGCGAGAGGTCGTATGCCGCTAACTGATCGCCCGAGCTCTCCAGAGCAGGCACCTCCACCTCTCCGAACAAATAGGTTCCGAACTCCTTGGCTTCGATTCCGGCGCTCTCGATCGCAACAAGCACGCCTGGTGCTGTTGTGACGGCGATCCCGTAGAGGCCATCGGGCAGCGGTGCCTGGGCCACATTGATCGTTAGCTCCACGTTCCCGATTACTTCGCGCTGCTCATCGCTCGGCTGGAAGGTGTGCGTGCTGGCCACTGATGGCTGCCACGGCTCACAGAGGTGTGCTCCAACGTAGACGGTCGGCTCTGCCGCTCGCCAAAAGGGCAGATGCCGCTCGATCATGCGGATGAGCGGCTCAGGCTGGAGCCGCTGCAGCAGGACGTCCGCAATCGAGATCACCGTGCCGTTGTCGGAATCGGTCTGCTCCCGGACGAGCCAATGGATGGGGATCTCCCCACCCTCGGAAGCCTTGATGTCGTCAAGGAGCAGCTCGACGACATTTCTCTGGCCATCCCTCACGGTCGCGACGCGAAGCCGTGGCGCGATACCGAAAGCGGCACTCTTTCCAGTGCCGAACTTACCGCGGCCACGCTTGCCTGCCTTTCGATCGGGATTCTCGCCGTGCATGGTGAAAAACTGCTGCAGAGCCGAGTGGTCCATTCCTCGACCGTTGTCCGTGATCGTCACGGCCTTGCTGCGGTTGTCGAGGTCGACCGTGATCTTGGGCTTTGTGCCCGGATCGACGTACTCCAGCCCATTAGCGACGTACTCCCAGACAGCAGCTTCAAGGGTTCGAAATAGCTGGGCGGTCTGCAACAGGTCGCGACCGACATGTGTCCGTACGACAAGCTGTGGCTGATCAGTCACGATGTCTCCTTCTCACGCGCGGGGGGAGCCGTCCGCAGCGCCATCTCCGTCAGAAATGGTTCGAGCTCCGGATCGCCATCAAACAGCTGACGCAGGGCGCGCACTTTCGTAAGCCGGGTGTTCGCGGCTGTGTACTGGTCGACCCGGAAGACGCTCGACGCCTCGGCGTCGGAAACGTCCAGGTCCACCCCCCATTTACGCCAAGCGTCGAGACGTGTTAGTCGGATTCGTTCTCGTTCACGGTGCTGAGTCTCGGGCTGCTTGATCTTCACTGCTCCCGTGTGCGAAGGCCTTCCCAAGGCGCTCAGCAGCCGCTCGCGGTTTCTGTCCAGCCACGCAACTCCGTAATCGGTCAGCACCCAGCCTCCTCGGCCACGACCGTGAGCGAGGGAGCCTGACTTGGCTCGGGTGGCATCGACCAGCGCCACTCGCACCAGCTCGAGGTTGATGTGTTCGGGATAGCGGCGCCAGGCGAAAGCGGTAGGTGCAAGCTCGTGAGCCTTCACAGCGACATCTTCGGTGTCGACCGGCTCGCGGGCCGCGCCGAGCTCCCCGAGCGCCAAAGTCACCAGCTCTGGCTTCGAAATGGCCACCGTCCGGGGACTTGATCCACGACCTCGCTCATTCGGTCCCATGGCCCAACCCCTGCTCCCGGTGCCGAAGGCTTAGGACCACCGAGCCCTCCACCAAGTTGAAGTCAGCAATCAGAACATCTCCATCCTTGGCCCCGCTGCGTTGCAGGAACCCTGAGTAGCCCCAGGACGTACCGTTCTCATCCCACGGCACTCGACCGGCTGCACCGCCGGCTTCGTCAACTGCCTCGAATGTGCGGCCAGCCAGATATGGTTTTAGAGCCTTCGGCACGTAGGTCACAAGGCTCCAGTTATAGGTCGTCTCGCGCTCGAGGCGGAGGGTGCCTCGCGAGGTCCATTCGTCGCGGGCGTGCCTCCGTTTCCTCGGACGCCGTCTGGCCTCCAAAGCCGCCGGCGAGACATCCGTCCCCCGAAGAACCCACCGGTCTTGCATTGGGCTATCGAGGATGGGGCTGTATGACGAGTAGACGCTGAAGGTGTTCTGGTTCATGCCCGCAGCAGTGGCCTGTCGGAAGAGCGTCGCGCGGTCGAGAACGCCGTCGGGTGCATCGCGCAGGATTCGGAAGAAGATCAGTTCGGTGCTGTCGAGCAGTCTGTCGGGATCGAGCGGCCGAACTGACTTCACAAGGTCTTTGGCACTGACCTCGAAGTCGTCGTGGTCGCGGTAGAACAGCCGGAGCGCATGCAGCGATGGCAGGTGTGGCAGGCGGCCAAGACGGAAGCTACGGTCGAGCCCTTCTCGAAGCTCTCGGAGCTCCAACGGCCCGCACGCGGCGAGCATCTTTACCGAGAGGTTGACGAGCCGGTTACGGCCCCGTGGCGTCTTGGGGTCCCAGAACCAATCGCCGTCGAGCCAGCGACACCACGGCACCCCACGGAGCTCGTTTCTCATGGCGGCGTTGTCTAAGGGTTGACCGCTGTCGGCTCTTACCCACTCGACGCAGGCGACGCCTACAGATCGCGTCAGGGTCTTTGCGACACGTGTCACCTCTTGAAGCAGCGGTCGTCGTTCCCGATACCCTCTCAGGTAGCCGTCGAGCAGCTCAGGCCGGCCTAGCAGGCGGAAGAGCAGGGTCACACCAGCCTCAGGCAGCGGCTCCAAGACAAGACCTTGGTCGTGAAGTAGCCGTCCGGGCCCAGATGTGGGATCGCCACGGTAATCCGAGATCAGCTGGACCACACGCTGGAGAGCCTCCATCTCAGGTGGTTTGACCTGCTCCAGGCGTCCAATGAGCTTCACCTGTAGCTGCCGAATGCGTTCACGTGTTAGGCCCTCGCGAATACCGATCTCGTCGAGTGTCGGGACCACTGACCCGCGCCAGCCGATTCGTGACATCACAGCCCTGCGACGCGTGGTTGTCCACTTCGGAACTGCGTGGGCGACCCACGCCTCAAGAGCGCCGTCCACAGACGCAGAACCCTGTCCTTCCGACAACTTCAACAGCTTTCCCTCCGCGGTTAATGGAATGCACCCGGCGAGGCGGAACCCCGCCGGGCTGCCTTCCCTCGTCGCAGGGTGAGCTAACTGACCTCCACTCGAGGGAGAGCCCGGCGGATGCGGGCCGTCAATACCCTTTGTCCAGCATTGCTACTGAACTGCCCGGCGGCTCCGTCAGGACCAGACACCCAGAACTGGAGTCCGGTGGCGAATTCCCCCGATTGGGTCTCGCCGTCGAGTTCGGTAAGTGGTTCGCGCATGAGATCGCCATAGACGTCGGGATCAGTGACCGACCTCCCGACTGATCGCACGTGTTCGAGGACAGCAACAAGGACGTTATGAAGGGCGTACACCCCCAAGGTCTTCTGCAGGGCGTGGCGCTCGGGCTCGTAGAACGCTTCGGGAAACACAGCTCTGATGCCTTGCCAGTAGGCGTCCAAGATGGCCACCTGGTTCGGTGTCGAGATCATCTGGAAATAGGCCGTAACCAGCAGGGGCCGCAGCGAATTGACCATTGCTGCAGAGCCAATCACGGTTTCGCCCGGCGCCTCGTTCGGGAACCGGATTCGGCCCTTCCAGATACCGGTCTTGGCGAGTTCCTCTACGAGCGTCTGACCCTCGACCTTCCAGCCGTGGCCACGCTCATCGAGCGCCTCGCGGAGAAGCGGATTGGATTCCGCCTGCTGCTTCAGAAGGTCGAACGCCAGATCGGTCCGTACGCTCTTCGCCGTCGAGTTGACGACGTAGAACTGCTCCATCTCCTCCATCTCGTTTGCGCCGACGAGGATCGTCGCCGCGAGGATGAAGCCGCCCCACCGGTCGGGGTCTCGTTCCATCAACCTGATAAGAGCCTCCACGCGGTGCTGGCCGTCCACCACGAAGAGCGCTTCGTCAGTCAGCAGCAGCAAGACCTGTCCGTCTCGCTCGACGATGTTCTTGCTCGTCTTGAAGTCACGAAGGCTCAGCAAGACGGCGGTGGGGAGGTCGACACGGTTCGAAGCCAAGTCCGTCTTCAGTTGGTTGATACGTGTCGTTGAGGGCGGACGCTGGTAGCCAGTGCGAGTGGCGAAGTTGCGGTACGGAACCTTGTACCGAGCGGCCAGCTCCGCGACGGTGATTGCCGCGAGCAAGATCTGGCGGCCCTTACGAAGCTTGGGCCCCCACATCACGGGGATTTCAATCGGCGTTGCTGACGCCGGAGTCGACTCGTCGCCCATCTGCGGTTGCACTAGACCCTCGTCGGTCGTTGTGACCTGCACGGCTTCCACGGCCTAATCCCTTTCCTCCCCTGATCAGATACTTCGCGCCGGCTCGGCTCAGGGGGTGAGGCCATCTCGGCGCGGATCATGCGCGGTACTTCGCGAGTGCATTGAGGAGCATAGGGCGCCTCGGATCCAATGTCAAGGTTTCATTGTTGGGATCCCCGTTATGGATCCGTACCGACACCGAGCAGAAGTGGGGCCGGTGGTTCAGCCGCGCAGCCGCCGGTACGCCTCCTGTGCGCGCTCGTCGGCGGCGGAGGCGCCATAGCGGGAGAGCATCTCGCGGCTCTTCCAGCCGGCCAGGCGCATCAGGTCACCCTCGGTGCCGCCATCGGACAGCCACTGGTGGGCGAAGGTGTGGCGGAACAGGTGCGGGTGGAGCTTGGGCATGCCGGCCAGCGCGCCGCGGCGGCGGAGGACCTGGGCCAGGCCGGTATCGGTCAGGCGGCCCTTCTTGCCCAGCCAGAGCCAGGGTGAGTCGGCGTCGAAGTGCAGTTTGCGGACGCGGAGGTATCGGTCCAGGGCGCGGCTGGTCTGGCGGTCGAAAGGGCAGGCGCGCGGGCGGCGCCCTTTGCCGAGCACCAGCGCCACCTCGTGGTCGAAGTCGACGTCCTCCACCCGCAACCCGACGCACTCGCCACGGCGCATGCCGGTCGAGGCCAGCAGGCGGATGATGGCCGTGTCACGGCGATCCTCGAACGCGGTGCCGGCGCAGGTGGCCAGCAGGCGCTCGAGCTCCTCGGCGCGCAGCACCGGCGGCGGCTCGTCGGGAACGGCCGGCGGGCGCATGCGCGCCATCGGTGAGTCATGGATCTCGTCCTCCCCCACCAGCCAGCGGAAGACCTGCTGGAGCGACCGATAGCGGTTGGCCACCGTCGCCGGCCGGTTGCCGGAGTCAGACAGCGCCACCAGAAAGGTCTCGATGTGCTCACGGCGGATGGCCGCGACGTCGGTCGGCATACCCTGCTGTACCAGGAACGAATTCAGCTGATTGAGCGCCTTCACGTAGGTGGCCACCGTGAATGGGGCCAGATTCTCTGCTCTAAGATGGCGCGTGAAGGAGCCGACCGCATCGGCCAGATCGAGGTTCGCGTGAGCGTGGGAAACGGTCTTCACTGGGCTCTAACAGCAGGGGATTCGGCGGGTTTGGTCGTTCAGAAAGCGACCGAATCATGTGCTGTAACAGCGCTGTAGTCAAGCCTCTTTCGAATCATGTGCTCTAACTGAGCACAAATCGGTGGGCCGTTAGCTCAGGGGTAGAGCAGGGGACTTTTAATCCTCGTGTCGTGGGTTCGAATCCCACACGGCCCTCCAACCGGACCGCCGGCGCGGTATGTGGCCGCGCGGCGTACAGTCGACGGCAGCACGGGAGCAATGGATGCCGCCTTTCACCGAAGACCTTGAGCCGATTCGGATCATCCTCGAAGAGGCGGACCTCACGGGCTGGGTCCGAACCCGGGGCCGCCGCATGACCGACCTCCTCCAGGCAGGCGACGCATTCCTCTTCCTGCCGGGCGGTGCAGAGCCGGCCGAATGGACGGAGATCTTCCCGGACGAAACGAGGCTGGTCGTGCCACCGCCGCACGTCAGCTCGCCCGATCTGCGGGCGAAACGAACGCTTCATGAGGTCGCCATCCGTCTCGGAGACCTCGACGTCGCCGGGACCGCCCATCTCCGGCCAGGCGAGCAGGACGACCCCATTCTGCGTGCCACTCGTCGCTTCCTGCCCTTGACGGAGGCGAGCTTCGCTCGGGACGGCGAGGCAGTGCAGACCGCCGACGTGGTAATCGTCAACCTGCGACGGGTGAGCGAGTTCCGGACGACCTAGACCTGCGTCTTCAATCTTCGTTGCGCCGCTCAGAACGCTATGACATAGTCGGCGCCAGCTGTTCGTCCGCCGTCGGATCGGTACGCGGCATCGTCGCCTCGGAACCCAGCGCGTGGAGAGAGCCCGTGGTCAGTCCCGCTCTGTCGCCGATGCCGGTCAGTGGTGCGCCGCTCCTCGAGGCGAGCCATGTTTCAAAGCACTACCGCGGCCTGGTGGCGCTGGCCGACTACTCCGTGAAGGTGGCCCCTGGGTCGATCCACGGCGTTATCGGTCCCAATGGCGCAGGCAAGACGACCCTCTTCAATCTGCTGTCCGGCATGGTCCGGCCGTCGACCGGCTCGATCCGTCTCCAGGGCACGCGAGATCACCGGCCTGCCCTCTCACAGGGTCGCCCGCCTCGGAATCGCTCGGACCTTCCAGAACATCCGGCTGTTCGACGATATGTCGGTCCTCGACAACGTGAAGGTCGCCATCCAGCATCGCTGGCCGAGCTCGCTCACCGCCACGCTCGCTGGCTCTCGTTCATTCCGTCGACACGAGGCGGAGACCGAAGCCCGAGCCGCCGAGCTGCTCGCCCTGGTGGGCCTCCGAGATCGAGCTGGCCTGCTGGCGGGAAGCCTTCCCTACGGCGATCAGCGGCGGCTCGAGATCGCGCGCGCAGTTGCGGCCGATCCGAAGGCTCCTGCTTCTCGACGAGCCGAGTGCCGGCATGAACCCAATCCGAGACGGTTGACCTGCTGGCCCTGATCCGACGACTTCGCGACGAGTTCGGTATCACGATCGTCCTGGTCGCCCACGACATCCCGCTCGTGATGAACCTGTGCGATCGGATCCAGGTTCTGAACTACGGGGTGCTGATCGCCGACGGCGAACCGGCCGCCGTGCGCGCGGATCCCGACGTGATCGCGGCGTACCTGGGGCAGGCCCGGCATGCTTGAGATCGACGACCTCCAGGTCTTCTACGGCAACATCCGGGCCCTCGACGGAATCGTCGCTGCGCGTCGGCCAGGGCGAGCTCGTGGCGCTCATCGGGTCGAACGGGGCCGGCAAGTCAACGACGCTGAAGACGATCTCGGGGCTGCTCAGACCTCGCCACGGGATCGATCCGCTACGAGGGCAACGACATCACCCGGGAGTCGACCGATCGGATCGTGGAGCTGGGCATCTCGCATTGCCCGGAGGGCCGTCGCATCTTCGGCCGGCTCACCGTTCGCGAAAACCTGGTGCTGGGCGGTATCCAGCGCCCCCAGGCCGAGTCTCGCGGCCGACATCGACCGCGTGATCGAGCTCTTCCCGCGCCTTCGCGAACGCATGGGCCAGGCCGGCGGGACGCTGTCGGGGGGCGAGCAGCAGATGCTGGCGATCGCTCGGGCCCTGATGAGCAGGCCCGCGCCTGCTGCTGCTCGATGAGCCGTCGCTCGGCCTCGCGCCGCTCATGGTCGAGCAGATCTTCGAGGTCATCGGGGATCTGAAACGGGACGGTCTCACCATGCTGCTGGTCGAGCAGAACGTGCATCACGCCCTGGACGTCGCCGACCGAGCGTACGTCATGGAGGCGGGGCGCATCAGCCTGGAGGGTCCGGCCGCCGCGTTGCGGCGCGATCCGCAGGTCGAGCGGTCGTACCTGGGGCACTGAGCGATGGTCAACTACGCGCTGCAGCAGGTTGTCAACGCGCTGAGCGCGGGCAGCCTGTATGCGCTGATGGCGGTGGGCCTGGCGCTGATCTTCAGCATCCTGCGGCTGATCAACTTCGCTCACGGCGACCTGATGATGCTCGCCGCATACGTCGCCGCGTTCGCCCTGTTCGCCGGGTTGCCGCTGCCCGCCGCGATCGTCACCATGCTGGTCGGGACGGTCGTGGTGGGGCTCCTGATGGAACGGATCGCGTACCGACCGATTCGGGGAGCTCCCGACGTCGCCATGCTGTTGACCTCCTTCGCGGTCGGCCAGATTCTCCAGAACGGGACCCTGCTCATCAGCCGCCTGGCCAAGCAGCCGACGCAGATCGCCTTCCCGGCACCCGACCTGCTGAACGGCGTCGTCTCCGTGGGAGCACTCACCATTTCGAAGGTCAACCTCGCGAGCTTCATCAGCGGTGTCGTGCTGCTCAGCCTGCTGACGGTCTTCGTGACGCGGACCCGGCTCGGGCTGTCGATGCACGCCGCAGCCGAGGACCTGGGCGCGGCGCAGCTGATGGGCATCCGCGTGAACCGCGTGGTTGCGATCGCGTTCGCGATCGCGTCGGGCCTGGCCGCCGTCGCCGGCTTCCTGTACGCGTCCCAGGCGGGACAGATCAATCCGTACCTCGGCTTCACCCCGGTGCTCAAAGCCTTCATCGCCGCCGTCATCGGTGGCTTCGGGAGCATCTCCGGCGCCGTGATCGGCGCCTACGCCCTGGCTTCCTGGAGATCATCCCGACGGCCCTGTCCGGGATCGCAGACCTCCTCCCGCCGGGCTCCGTATCTCCCGGGCGTCCATGACCTGCTGGCGCAGATCTTCCCGAGCGGCCTGGCCAGCTATCGCGATGCGTTCGTCTTCCTCTTCCTCATCCTGATGCTGCTATTCCGTCCCAACGGCATCCTGGGCGGCCGGGCGCGCGAGGAGACCCCGTGACGCCCCGTCGACTCCTGACCGGGCCCGTGGCGGGCATCCTCGTCCTCGCCGTTGGGCTGGCCATCCTCGACGCATCAGGGCTCGCCTTCTGGCAGGGGATGATGATCACGCTGGCGATCTTCATCGTCCTGGTGGTGAGCCTCAACCTGGCCAGCGGCTTCACCGGCGTCTTCTCGCTGGGCCACATCGGCTTCATGGCACTGGGCGCCTACATCTCGGCCATCCTGACGCTGCCACTGCGCGAGAAGGGGGAATACCTTCCCGACCTGCCAACCTGGCTGGCGGGCGTCCACCTCGACCAGATGGTGGGACCGATCCCCGTGGGATGGCTCGCCGCCACGCTCATGGCGGGATGCCTGGTAAGCCTGCTTGCGCTGGCTGTCGGGGCTGTCCTGATGCGCCTGTCGGGTCATTTCGTGGCCGTGGCGACGCTCGGATTCCTCGTGATCGTGCGGGTCATCCTGTTCAACGCGGACGGCTTCACGCGCGGCTCACGAACCTTCACCAACGTGACCCCGTACACGAACCTGTGGTGGGCATGGGCCTGCGCGGTCCTGGCCGTCTACGTCGTGTGGCGCATCAAGCGATCCCCCTATGGCCGAGCCATGTTCGCGCAGCGGCGCGACCGCTGGGCCGCGCAGTCGATCGGCATATCGGTGCTGCGGCCTCGACTGCTGGCCTTCGTGGTGAGTGCCTTCTTCACGGCCGTGGCGGGATCCCTGTATGGCCACTTCATCACGTCGTTCTCGCCCACCGTCTTCTACTTCGACCTGACCTTCCGCGTGATCACCATGCTCGTGATCGGAGGGCTGGGATCGGTCAGCGGCTCGGTGATCGGGGCCGTCGTGGTGCTCACGATCGCCGAGGGTCTGCGTCGCGTGGAGGACGCTACCCTGCTGTACGGCCTGAGCGGGATCCTGCTGGCGGCGTTCTTCATCGCGGTCATCATCTTCCGGCCGGCCGGGATCATGGGCCAGCGAGAGATCTCATTCGCATGGCTCGCCGCCCGGTTCCGCCGGGTGCCGGGCAGCGAACCAGGGGAGCCCCCGGCGGCAGCCTGACGCGAGGCGATCGCGCGACATGAGGAAGGCCCGCCGGCGGCGGGCCTTCCTCGGTCAGGAGAGTGGACCGGGCGCTACGGCGCCGGAACTTTCTCGGGCACGACTTCAGCGGCCAAGGTGAACTTCTGATCCTTCACCTCGATGATCGTCACGCCCTTCTGCGGGACGTGCGAGCCGGGGGCAAAGGTGATCGCACCGGTGATGCCGGGGAAGTCCTTGGTGGCTTCGATCGCCGCCTTGAGCTTCGTGGAGTCCATCGACCCGGCGCGCTTGATGGCGTCAACCAGGAGATAGACCGTGTCATAGCCGAGAGCTGCGAACGCGTTCTCCGGGTCGTGCCCGTACTCGGCCTTGTAGGCCGCCATGAACTTCTTGATGCCGTCGGTGCCGCCCGTGGCATCGATCAGCGCATGGGTCGAAAAGAAGACGTTGTCGGCAGCCGCACCGGCGACGCTCACCAGGTCGGGGGTGTCGTAGCCGTCGCCTCCGACCACGGGCCCGGTGACGCCGGCGTCGCGCATCTGCTTGACGAGCGGCCCGACGTTGTACGGCATGGCCGCGATGTAGAAGAAGTCAGGCTGGGGCGTAAGCGCCTTCATCTTCGTGATCTGGCCGGAGAAATCGGTCGCCGCGTCCTCGTACGTGTCCTCGAGCACGATCGTGCCGCCGGCCTCGACGAAGCGGGACTTGAAGTACGCGCCGAGCAGGGTGGTGTATTCGACGCCCTTGTCCACCAGCAGGTAGGCGTTCTTGCCGAACTTCTGGATGGCGAACTCGGCACCGGCAGCCGCCTGCACGTTATCGCCGAAGGCGGCCAGGAACATCAGGTCGCCGATCTGTGAAGGGATCTTTGGCGAAGTCGCCCCGGCGGTGATGAACGGGATGCCGGCGGCCTGGATGGTCGGCCCGGAAGCGATCACGGAGTCGGTGTCGGTGTAGCCGATCATGGCCTGCACCTTGTCCTCCTCCACGAACTGCTTCGCGGTCTGCGCCGTGACGGCCATGTCGTACTTGCTGTCGTGGATGATCAGGTCGAGCTGCTTGCCGAGCACGCCGCCTGCCGCGTTGATCTCCTTCACGGCCAGCTTGGCACCGTTGGCCGCAGGCAGGTCGAGCGACGACTCGGCGCCCGTCAACGCGAAGCCGCCACCGATCTTGATCTTGTCGGTGGATGTGCCGCTGCTGCACGCCGTCAGCAAAAGGCCGACGGCAAGAGCCGCGGCCGCCAGTCTTGTGAACATCGCTTCCTCCTCACGCCTCGCCGCGTACATCGCCGCGCCGACGTAACTTACTCTACCGCTCGGGTGCTAGGTCGCTACTTGATGGCTGTCTCCTGCCGGGTCCGGTAGCCGATAAACCCGACGCGCATTCCCACCGGCGACCAGACCGATCACCCGCTCCGCGTCGTGCAGCGACCAATCGCCGCGCTCGACCCAGCTGCCGATGACCCGTGACATGCCGCGCCGGAAGAGCCAGCTTCCCAGCAGGTGCAGCTCGGGCAGCCCCGCGGCGTCGGACGAGAAGAGGATCTTGGTGAACGGCGCGACCTCCAGGGACTCCGCAATGACCTGCGGGCTCTGCGCCCCGGCATAGTTGACGGCGAGCCCGACATCCAGGAAGACGTGGGGGAACATCTGGGCAAGGTAGCCCGCGTTGCGCTGGAACGGATAGGTGTGCAGCAGGAGTACCGGGCAGGTTCGCTCGGTCGCCCGCAGGAAATCGGTCAACAGGAGTGGATCGCTCCGGCGCAGGTCCAGGTCAGAGTCGCCATAGCCGGTGTGGATCTGCAGGGGCTTGCCGGTGGCCGCCCCCTCCCAGAGGATGAAGCGGAGCAGGATCGGGTCCACCAGCCGGGCTGTTCCTTCCGCTTCGACCTGCCGGAGCCAGGGCCCGGCGTGACTCGCCACCTCGGCCGCGGACGGGGGCGACGAGGCAATGTCGAGACCATGCCGATAGGCGACGATCGACTTGCAGCCGACCGCCTGCGCCGCCTCGGTTGCGAGTGCCGCGCGGAACGCGTGTGCGAAACCGGCGGCCGCCGGTCCCGAGAGGGCCAATCGTTCGGCCAGTGCCTCCAGGCGGACGATGGTGTCGACCGGCGCTGCCGCGAGCTCTGCGAGCTCGCCGAGTCCCAGCAGCTCGCCGTCTCGATACCCAGTGTCGACAAGCAAACGCTCCAGCCCGCAGTGGGCCAGCAGGCGCGATCCGACCTCCTCGTTGGTCAGCGCCAGGCGATGCTCAAGGTATTCGTCCGGGGCGACATGTGGCGCCAGTCCCAGCAGGGGCGCGCACCAGCGCCTGACCGCGAACGCGATCTGCGAGTCCAACCCCGTCGCCTCGGCCGCCGAGCAATACGTAGTCGCTGAACGAAGCAGGCTACACAA
>CAVVPF010000005.1:0-7833 GCA_963750025.1 uncultured Chloroflexia bacterium | reverse complement strand
TAGGCGAGGAGATTCCGGTTGGGCCGATTCCGGTTGGGCCGATTCCGGTTGGGCCGTCACCGGTTGGGCCGATTCCGGTTGGGCCGTCATCCGGACGATGGCCTCGACCTGGTGACGTATCGGGCCGTCGCCGCGACGACGCCATGGGCGCCATGACGTCTTGGGCCGTCACCGGCGACGATGCCCTGGCCCCAGTGACGGTCCGGCCGTCAACTGGCCAGCAGCCTCAGTCGCCGCCACCGCCGAAGGTTGCGTTCAGCCCCTTGACAAAGGCCGCGCGATCGGCGTCCGAGAAGTTGGCGTCCGGATGGGTCAGCAGGTAGATGAATGGCGGCATTCCGCCTTCGTTCATGGCCTCGACCGGGTTCTCCTGCTCGCCTCCGCGCCCCCATTCGGAGTAGTTGAGCTTTGCCCGACCCTCGTCGACGTCCTGCTGGACGAGCCAGGAGATCGGCGCGATGTTTGTGTACCACGGCCAAGTGCTCTGGTTGCTGTGACAGTCGAAGCAGGCGGTCACCGCGTAGGCGCGCGTGGCCGGCGAGTCCCAGGTGGGCTCGGCCACGACCGGCGGGTTGCTGTGGTTGCGCCCGTACGGAACGAGCTGGATGGCACCCAGGCCGATCACCCCGACCAGGCCCACCATGAGGATGGCCCTCCTGATCATCGGTCTCGGTCCTCCTCGAGCCAGACCGGGACGACGCCGACGGCGAGACGACGCACGTCCGCCTCATTGTGGATTCGCTCGCCGACGGCCAGGTAGATGAGCCGGGTGTAGAAGGGCCGGTCGTGATAGATCTCGGCGGCAAGATCACCCGGGTCGGCGACGGTGACCGTGGCGTGCGCGGCGAAACGGCGCCCGCGGTGGGTCACCTGGCAGCGCGGATCCGCCAGCAGGTTCTTGACCCAGCGTGCGCCGAGGCCATCCGCCGCCAGCACCCACAGCCCGCCGGCATCGCGCTTTGCCACGTCCAGCACCACCCGCCTCGGTTGCCCGCTGCGCCGGCCGGTGGTGACGACCATCGTCAGCCACGGCGCCAGGCGGCTCAGGTGCAAGGTAAAGACCAGCTCGGGCACGCGCAGGAACCAGCGCGGGATCCGCTGCGTGGGACGGGTCGGACCGATCGTCGTGGTGGTCATCGGTCTGCCTCCGCCGGCTGACGGATCAGCGTCTTGAGCCGATCCGATGGCATTCGATTCGGGTCGCTGATGTAGATCTCGTGGTGCCAGCCGCGCGGCCGCAGGCCGGCCTTCCTGATCGCGAGCAGCAACCGCTCGATGGTCGGCTCTTCGGCGTCGTATGGACCGATGTGCATGATCTGGGCGGCCGGCCCCTCCTCCCAGGCTTCGGCGCGGAGCGGGGCAACCGTTGTCGGGCCCTTCCTGGCCGCCACGTCGGCGATGGCGTCGGCGATCTCTGCATCGGTCGCCTCGTCGGGGACCGGCATGAGGAGGCGCCAGCTCCAATCGTTGGGGACACCGGGGGCGTAGAGCCCCTTGAGCGCTCCAATGGGCGCGGACACGCCACGCCGCTTCAGGGCGAAGTGCAGGGTGTAGGCCACCGGGTAGAGGGCACTGATCGCCTCGGTGAAGGCGGGGCTGGCGGGCTCATCGGTGCCGTCGACCAGCAGGTAGCGACGGCGGGGGATCGCCAGGTAGCGGACGCGGTCCGCTCGGGCGCTGATCTCGTGGCGATAGTCAGGGGCGTGCTCGAATTGGACGCTGCGTGGCGGTGCGCTGAGAGCCATGGCGGGACCTCAGAACTGCGGTGTTCTGTTGTGAGCGTGACGAGGGGCAGGCCGACCAGCAAGGGCCGGTCGGCCCGCTTCGGGTGGGCGGAGGTAACGACCGGACCGGCGGGCCGCTGGCTCGGCACCAGGGTCCGTCGCATCAGACCCATTTGTGCAGCAGAGCTGCACGCCTGCACAGCGACGACCGGCCTGATCCTGATCTGGACGATCAGCGCCGCCGCTACTACCGCCTGACCGCTCTTGGGCATGCCGTTGCGACGGCTAACGCTCGGCGCATGGAGACGATCGTCAACGCCGTGCGGCCGTGGGCTCTGCGGGCAGTGGGATGACGACCCAAGACCGCATCTATCGGCGCCTGCTGGGGCTCTACCCGGCCGCCTATCGGGACCGATTCGAGGCCGAGATGGTCCAGCTCTTCGGCGACCAGCTGCGCGACGCCCGTGACCAGGGCGAGCCGGGCGGGTCGCTGCGATTGTGGGTCCGCACCGTCTCGGACCTGTGCACGTCTGCGCTCTCCGAGCGCCTGAGGAGGAATCGAACCGTGGCTCATTCGGCAAGCGCTGCCCCGTCCGTTTCCGCGCGCGCCCTTGGCGCGATCGGCGTCATCGGCGGCGTGATCCTGGCCGCCCCGTACATGATCCTGCTGGACCAGGCGTGGTACCCGGCCCGCAACATCGCCTTCCTCGGGTTCGTGATGGCGCTGGTGATCGGCCTGTACCCGCGCCTGGCGGCTGCGTCGCCTCGGCTCGCCCTGGGTGCCAGTGTGCCTGGCGTTGGTGGGGTACGGCTGGACCTTAATCTGGATCGTGCTCTCCCTGGGTCGGCCGTACCCGGGCGAGGGGGAGTTCGGCTTCATCGGTTTCCTTGCGGGGATGGCCTTGTGGCTCGTCGCCGCCGGCTACGGCGCCGCGGTGTTGCGCATCGGTTCGTATTGGCGTTTGGGACCGATCCTGCTCGTCATCGGTTCGCTGTTGACCGCCACCGGCATCGACCGACTTGGGTTGGTTCATGGCGACTTCGCCGCGATCTTCGGGCCGCTGTCGCAGGTCGGGGGCGTCCTGCATGGATGCGCCTGGATCGTGCTTGGCGCGGAGCTTGCACTGCGCCGACCGATCGGCGCCCCGCCGGCGAGGGCGTAGCGTGCAACTGCTTCGGGGGCTGGCGCCGCTGCAGCGGTAGCCACCGGGCGGCCACTACGGGCAAGTAGGGGCGTGTTGCTGGCCGCTGGCGCCGCCGGGTGGCAATTCGGCCATCCAGGCAGGTCCGAGAGGCTTTTCTTGGCCGTAATAGCCGTGGGGCGATTCCGGCCGACGCCCCGATGCCCCCCGCTACCCCGGAATGAGCAGTCGCCCCGCCGCGGCGATCCGCTGCATCCAGGGAAGCTCCCGCTCCAGGGTCGTCTCCGGGCCGTGGCCGGGGAGCACCCGCACGCCGGGGGGCAGCTGAGCAGCCAGCCGGGCGAGGCTCGTAACCATGGCCGCGTCGTCGCCGCCGGGCAGATCGGTGCGGCCGTAGGTGCCGGCAAAGAGAACGTCGCCGGAGAGCAGCAGCGCGTGGCGCTCCTCGTACAGGCAGACGGATCCCTCCGTATGGCCGGGCGTGTGCAGCACGTCGAAGACCAGGTCACCGATGCGCAGCTGCTCCCCCTCGCGCAGGTCCACGCTCGCCACGGCGCGCTCGATCTCGAAGCCGTAGTTGTTGCCTGCGGCGAGCCGATAGGCGTCATCGGGATGGATGGCCAGCGGCGCACCGCTGCCGCGCATGAGTAGGGCGTTGTCGAAGATGTGGTCGATGTGCCCGTGCGAGTTGGCGACCAGGTGCAACCGCAGCCCGTTGGCCGCGACTCGCGCCAGCAGCGAAGCGGCGGCGCCCATGCCGGGGTCCAGGATGAGGGCATCGGGTGACCGGCCGTCCCAGACGAGATAGGCGTTCGTCTGCCACGGCCCGAAGGCACCGACCTCGAGGCGCGGATGATGGTCGGGAGCGCCGGCCCGCTCGACGGTGGGTTCCACGTCGCTCATGGCCGGAGCTCAGCCTTGCCGCCGAGGAGGTCGTCGGGTCGGTCCGGCAGCCCGTCGATGCCCCCGAACTCGGGGACGACGACCGAGGTGATGCGCGACCGCAGGTCCGGCGAGAGGTGCGGCGACACCATCTCTGGCGCGCCGCCGATGCTCTCGCAGTCGTCCTCGATCAGCAGGTCGGGCTCCACGCGCGCGACGACATCGGCATAGGTCTCCGCGTCCCGTCGGTGGTGGACCGCTCCGCGTGGAAAGCCATGCCGACGCAGGACCGACTCGTCGGCGGCGAGGTCCGCCGCGGCACGATGCGAGCTCAGATAAGCGAGCTCCGCGCCGGACGCCTCCCAGCGTCGGAGCGTGTCGGGCGCGTTCCCGATGGGCACGTAGGAGGCGAAATCGGCGACGCTCCGCTCGCCTGCGCGGACCTGGGCCACGCGCTGGTCGCGCCCTTGGCCGAGCCCGCCTCGATGCATGATCGTCGTGCCGTGCAGGAAGACGAGAATGCGCAGCCGCGTCACTGCTCGGACGCGCCGGCGGGGCCAGGCAGGCCGGAGGCGACCGAGGCGAGGGTGAGGCCGAAGGCGGTCGCCAGCGCATCGGTCAGGCGGTCCTCGACCGACTCCATCTCGACCGGGTGGCCGAGCTCGCGGACGAGCGTGGTGACCTCCTTGTCGGCGATCCCGCACGGGATCATCTCGGCGAACCAGCGCAGGTCGGTGTTCACGTTGAGCGCCAGCCCGTGGGTGGTCACGCCGCGACGGACGCGAACCCCGATGGCGGCCAGCTTGCGGCTGCCCTCCACCCAGACGCCGGTCAGGCCGTCCATCCGATGGGCTTCGACCCCGAAGGTCGCGGCGGTTTCGATGATGGCGTGCTCCAGGCCGCGCACGTAGCGGCGCAGGTCGAGCGGGTCGCGCAGCTCCACGATCGGGTAGGCGACCAACTGTCCGGGGCCGTGAAAGGTGATATCGCCGCCGCGGTCGATGCGGTGGAACTCGGCCCCGATCTCGCGCAGCCGGTCCGGGCCGGCCAGCAGGTTCCGCTCATCCCCGCCGCGCCCGATGGTGTAGACCGGGAAGTGCTCCACCAGCAGCAGCCGGTCGCCGATGCGCCTGGCCCTTCGCTGTTGGGCGAGCTCGTCCTGAAGCTCCCAGGTGGGGAGGTAGGCGACGGTGCCCAGCCGCTGCACGGTCAGCTGCCCGCCGTGGGCGAGCAGGAGCGGGCGCTCGTCGCTGGCCGGGATGAACGGCTCGTCGCGGCGCGGGCGGCGCAGGGGTGAGCCGAGATCGTCGCCGCCGGGCGGGCGGCTGATATCGCGCATCTGGGCCATGGGGTCAGACCGTGGCGGTGCCGTGGCCGCCGCGCAGCCCGCGCAGCGCCTCGATCATCCCCAGGTGGCGGCTGACGTGGGAGAGGTGGCGGATCAGCGAGTCGTCGAGCGGGGCCTGCTCGCCGAGCAGGTCATCGGCGTCGTGCAGGATCGTCTCGTCGTCAAGCGTGCCAATGGCCTGCTCCAGGTCGGAAAAGGCGCCACGCAGGTAGGTCGCGAGCTGGTCGCGGCCGGGGAAGGGGAGGAGGGCGGCTTCCTCGTCGGGCAGCTGCATGCCGGTGTCACCCTTGCCCTGCTCCGCGGGGAATTCCCACTTGGTGGTCAGGTCCTCGCGGTGCCAGCGCTGCGCGTTGCCGCTGACCGCCTCCGCCCAGCGGTCCGCCCATCGGCCGCAATGCCACAGGTGAAAGGCGATCGGTGGCGAGGTGGGGCCGGGGATCCAGGCCAGGTCGGCATCGGTGCAGGCAGATGCGGCTTCGACGAGTTGGCGGTGGGTGATGGCCAGCCGCCCGGCCAGGATGGCAGTGTGGTCGCGGGATGCCATCAGACGGCGACCGCCTGCGAGCCGATGCCGGGAACCTGCTCGGCGGCGTGGTAGGAGGAGCGCACCAGCGGTCCGGACTGCACGTGGCGGAAGCCCAGCTCCAGCCCGATCCGCCGCAGCGCCATGAACTCGGCGGGCGTGTAGTACTTGTGCAGCGGCAGGTGCTGGCGAGAGGGTCTCAGGTATTGGCCGAGGGTCAACACCTCGATATCGGCCTCGCGCAGCAGCTGCATGGCCTCGGTGAGCTCGTCCCAGGTCTCGCCCAGGCCCACCATCATGCCGGTCTTGGTGACCATCTGGGGGTGACCGATCTCGTTGGCGATCCGGCGCCCGTGGATAAGCACCGAGACGGAGCGCTCCCATTTCGCACGGCGGCGGACCGGGCGCTGGAGGCGCGGGACCGTCTCCACGTTGTGGTTGAGGATCTCCGGCTGGGCCTCCACGACCGTGCGGATATCGGCCTCGCGGCCGTTCAGGTCGGAGATGAGCACCTCGATGCTGGTGGCGGGGGAGGCAAGGCGGATGGCGCGGATCGTCTCGGCGACGATGCCGGCGCCGCCATCGGCCATGTCGTCGCGGGCGACCATGGTGATGACCGCGTGCTGCAGACGCATCTGCGCTGCGGCCTGGCCGACGCGGCGCGGCTCGTCAAGGTCCGCGGTGGGCGGGCGGCCGGTGTCGATGGCGCAGAAGCCGCAGTTCCTTGTACACACGCTGCCGAGCACCATGAAGGTGGCGGTGCCGAGCGCCCAGCACTCGCCCTGGTTCGGGCAGCGGGCTTCCTCGCAGACAGTGTTGAGGGCCTGGCTGCGCATCAGCCGGCTGACTTGGGCGTAGGTTTCGCCGGAGCCGATTCTCACCTTGAGCCACTCCGGACGACGGCCGCCGGGGCCGGCGTTCTCGGGGATCGGGTCGCCGGGGAGGAGCAGGCCGCCGTCGATGGCGGGCCCGCCGGGGTACATGAGGTCCGAGGGGGAGGCGTGGGCATTGTGGTTGCCTGTGCCGCTCGGGTGGGCGATCACCGCCAGCTCGCCGAGCGTTGAGAAGTCGAGGGGGTCCGATGCCATGGCCCGCAGAGTCTACCGAAGGGCGGCGCCGGTGTCCTGCGGCGGACCCGTTGCCAATCCTCTTGGCGACCCTGTTGCCAATCCTCTTGGCGACCCTGTTGCCAATCCTCTTGTCGACCCTGTTGGCGCAGTCACCGGATGCTCACAACGGCCAAGTTGAGGGCTGTCGATGGCTGCCACAGCCACGGGGTGGCGATTCAGCCAGCGAGAGGTGCCGATCCGGGCCTTCTTGGCCGTTGTAGCCATCGTGTGGCTACCGCTGAGTGGGCGTCGCCTGGCCCGATAGACTCGGCCCCATGGATCCCTCCGAGTCGGCCGACCTGCTCACTGATGAGCTGCGCGCCGTGGGCACCCCCGAACGCGCCGTCCAGGAGAAGCGCTACCTGAAGAGCGGCCTGGAATTTCTGGGCGCATCGGTCTGGGAGATCCGGAGGGTGGTGCAGGCCTTCGTGAAGGGCGCCGCGCCGCTCACCCACGACAACCTGGTGGCGCTGGTCGAGGCGCTCTGGGGGCAGCCGGTCCATGAGCGGCGCATGGCGGCGGTGGCGCTCCTCGAGCTGCATCCCCGCCTGCTGGGGCCGGCTGACATGCCACTGATCGAGCGCCTTCTTCGCGAGTCGCTTACGTGGGCACTGGTCGACGGGCTGGCCGCGGACGTGGTTGGTGGCATCCTGGCCGGCTCGCCGGCGGAGGTGACACCGGTGCTGGACCGATGGTCTACCGATCCCGACTTCTGGATCCGCCGCTCCTCTCTCCTGGCCGAGCTGCAACCGCTGCGTGCTGGAGCCGACCTGGCGCCCTTCCTGCGCCGCGCCGAGTCGATGCTGGAGGAGCGCGAGTTCTTCATCCGCAAGGCGATCGGCTGGGTCCTCCGCGAGGTGGGCAAGCGTCGCCCGGACGAGGTGACGGCCTGGCTGGCGCCGCGGACGGATCGGGCTTCGGGGGTGACCATCCGCGAGGCTGTCCGCTGGCTGCCCGCCGGCGATGGGGTGCGGCTGATGACCGCCTACCGGGAGAAGCGACCCGCGGGATGATGAGGAGGCCCGCCCCCTCATCGGCGTAATTCTCACGTGCGGGGCGCTACGTGCGATTGGGTCGGTATCCGGCGGACACTTCAGGGCCGCTA
>CAVVPF010000004.1:0-10233 GCA_963750025.1 uncultured Chloroflexia bacterium | reverse complement strand
GCTAAGCACGGAATAGGCGTCGGCGACCACCGGAGAGGGTGCAGATGGCGCCTTCCGGCGGCGTTGTTCCCCGTATGTGAGAAATAGGCCGCACCGGCAGAAGCGGCCCGGCCAGGCGCGAGACGGGGGGCTCAGCCGAGGGGCGTGGCGGGGTCCCAGCCCTCGAGGCGCTTGCGGACATCGGCCAGGAAGGTGCCGACCTGCGCGCCGTCGAGCACGCGATGGTCGAACGAGCAGGTCATGTTCATCATCGGCCTGATGGTGATGACGTCCTCGCCCTCGATGGTGACCACCACCGGACGCTTGATGATCGCCTCCATCGACAGGATGGCCACCTCGGGGCTGTTGACGATCGGCATGGATGAGACCGATCCGAACCAGCCGGTGTTGTTGACCGTGAAGGTGCCGCCCTGGATCTCGTCGAGGCGCAGCTTGTTGGTGCGGGCGCGGGCGGCCAGGTCCTGGATCCGGTGGTTGACGCCGCTGATGCTGAGCTGATCGGCGTTGGCGATGACGGGCACCAGCAGCCCGTTGTCGACCGCCACCGCGATGCCGATGTTCATGGCCTGCTTGAGGATGATCCGATCCTCGGCGAACTGGCTGTTGAGGGTCGGGTGCTGGCGCAGCGTCTCGGTCACGGCCTTGATGACGGCGGCCACGTAGCTGATGCCGATCCCCTCGCGCGAGCGGTAGGCCGCCTGGTTCGCCTCGCGCCAGCGCACCACGTTGTGCATGTCGACTTCGATGACGGTGTAGGCGTGGGGGACGGTCTGCTTGACGCGGGTCATCTTGGCCGCGATCCCCTTGCGCATCTGGCTCATCGGGACCTCGACGTCGCCGCCGACCGGCGCCGGCATGGGGGCAGGTGCGGCGAAGGCGGGAGCTGCCGCGGGCGGCGGGGGGGTGACGGGGGCGGGGGTGGGCGCGGGCGCGGGCGCAGGCGCAGGTGGCTCCATTGCCGGAGCGGGCGCCGCCGCTTCCATGACGGGAGCGGGAGCGGGAGCAGCGGCGGGTTCGGCGGCCGCGGCCGGAGCGGCAGCCGGGCGCTCGATAAAGGCCAGCACGTCTTCGCGGGTGATCCGTCCGTCGGCGCCACTGCCGTGAAGCTGGGTCACGTCGAGACTGTGCTCGCGAACCAGGCGGCGCACCGCGGGAGTCATGCGCATCGAGGCATTGGTGGCCGGGGCGGCGACGGGGGCGATCGGCTCGGCGGCGACGGGGGCGATCGGCTCGGCTGCGACGGGGGCCTCGGCGGCCTCGGGGGCGATCGGCTCGGCGGCGACGGGGGCGGCGACAACCGGCGCGGGTGCAACCGGCTCAGGCGCGGGCAACACGGCTGCGACCGGCTCCGGGGCGGGCGGCGGTGCCACCGGGGGAGCAACGGGAGCGGGGGCGACAGGCTCGGCACGGGCGGCCGGGACTTCGGCCGTGGGGGCTGCGCCATCGGTTTCGATCTCGGCCAGCGGGGTGCCAACCTTCACCGTCTGGCCGTCGCCCACGAGGATCCTGGTCACGACCCCTGCGACCTCGGCCGGGACCTCGGCGTTGACCTTGTCGGTCACCACCTCGAAGAGGGGGTCGTACTGCTCGACCCGGTCTCCCTCCTTGACCAGCCAGCGCTCGATCGTCCCTTCGGTGACCGATTCCCCGAGCTGCGGCATCTTGATGGTGGTGGCCATATGCGTCAGGGTAGCCGATCAGTAGGCGGCGAGCTTGCGCGCCGCTTCGACGATCTTGGCCGGGTTCAGCATGAACCAATCTTCCAGGCTGTGGGCGAACGGTACGCCGGGGACCTCGGGACCGGCGAGCCGGGTGACCGGACCGTCCAGGTGCTCAAAGCCCGCCTCACCGATGAAGGCCGCCACCTCGGCGCCGAAGCCGCCGAAGCGATTCGCCTCGTGGACCACCAGCGCCTTGCCGGTCTTGGCCACCGATGCCAGGACTGCGGCGGTGTCGAGGGGCCGCAGGGTGCGCAGGTCGACCACCTCGGCCTCCACCCCGTCCTCGCGGGCCAGCGTCTCGGCTGCTTCCAGCGCGCAGAAGCGCATGTAGCCGTAGCAGAAGATCGAGAGGTGCTTTCCCGGGCGCGCCACGTCGGCGAGACCGATGGGGACCACGTGATCGCCATCGGGCACATCGGCCTTGAACAGGCGGTAGGTCTTCTTGTGCTCGAAGAACATGACCGGGTCCGGGTCGCGGACCGCGGCCTTGAGCAGGCCCTTGGCATCGGCCGGAGTGCCGGGGGCGACCACCTTGAGGCCAACCGTGGAGGTGAAGTAGGTCTCGTTGCTCTGCGAGTGGTACAGCGCGCCGTGCACCCCGCCGCCGTACGGCATGCGGATCACCATCGGCAGGCCAAAGGTGCCATTGGACCGATAGCGCATCCGGCTGATCTCCGACACGATCTGGTTGAAGGCCGGGTAGGAGAAGTCGGCGAACTGCATCTCGGCGATCGGGCGCAGGCCGTAGATGGCGGCCCCCGCCGCCGCGCCGGCGATCATCGCCTCGCTGAGCGGCGTGTCGAGCACGCGCTTCTCGCCGTACTTGGCAAAGAGCCCCTCGGTGACGCCGAAGACGCCGCCCTTGCGGCCGACATCCTCGCCGAGCACCATGACGTTGGGGTCGCGCTCCATCTCCTCGTCCATGGCGATCCGGATCGCCTCGAGGATGTTCAACTCGGTCACGAGGGCACCTCGTCGGCGTAGACGTAGAGCAGCCCAGTGGCCGGATCGGGGTCCGGACGCGCCTCGGCCAGGCGCGAGGCCTCGTTGATCTCGGCCTTGAGCTCGGTGCGCAGCCGCTCCTCGATGGCATCGGTCAGGAGCCCTGCGTCGCGGAGCCGGTTGGCGAAGAGCGGGATCGGGTCGTGCTGCTTGAGCGCCTCGACCTCCGCGGGGTCGCGGTAGCGGCGCTGGTCGTCGTCGGAGGAGTGGCTGGTCAGGCGCACCACCTTGGCCTCGATCAGGGTGGGGCCCTCGCCGCGCCGGGCCCGCTCATGGGCCTCCTTGGCCGCCGCGTAGCAGGCCAGCGGATCGGAGCCGTCGACCGTCACACCGGGGAATCCGTAGCCCTGGGCCCGGATCGCCACCGACAGGCCGCCCACCTGCTCGGCGAGCGGCACGCTGATGGCGTAGCCGTTGTTCTCGCAGACGAAGATGACCGGCAGCTTATGGACCCCGGCGAAGTTCATGGCCTCGTGGACCTCGCCCTGGCTGCTGGTTCCCTCGCCGAAGCTGGTCATGGCCACCATGTCGTCGCCGCGCACCCAGGCGCCCATGGCCAGCCCCACCGCGTGCAGCACCTGGGTCCCCACAGGAGAGCTGAGCGAGACGATGTTGTAGCGCGCCGCGCCATAGTGGCCGGGCATCTGGCGCCCACCCGAGGAGACGTCGTCGCCCTTGGCCAGGTGTGCGGTGACGATGTCCTCCGCGGTCATGCCGAAGGTCAGCGCCGAGGCGATCGAGCGGTAGAAGGGGGCGAGCCAGTCCTGGTGTTGCCGCATGGGCCAGGTGATGGCCACCTGCGCTCCCTCGTGCCCCTGGCCGCTGATGATGAAGGCGATCTTGCCGGCCCGCTGCATGAGCCACATCCGCTCGTCGACCGCACGGGCGAGCAGCATCTGGCGGTACATGGCCAGCACGTCGTCGTCGCTCAGGCCGAGCTCACGGTGCCCCAGTGCGTCAGTCTGCTTGGTGTTGGCCACGTCCTTCCTCATGCTAGACGTGGATGGCCGCGCCGTCGATCGCCAGGGCGGCCTCGACGAGGACTTCGGGAAGGGTCGGATGGGCGTGCACCGACATCGCGATCTCTGCAGCGGTGCCCTCGACCAGGAGCGCGTAGGTCGGCTCGGGCAACAGGTCGCCGGCGTGCGGACCGATCAGGTGGGCGCCCAGCAGGATGCCGGTCGTGGCGTCGGAGACCAGCTTCGCGAAGCCGTCGATCTCGCCGATGATCGTTGCCTTGCCGAGCGCCCGGAACGGGAAGCTGCCGACCTTCACCTCGTGGCCTGCGGCGCGCGCCTCATCCTCGGTCAGGCCCACCGAGCCGATTTGCGGGCGGCAGAAAGTGACCCGGGGCATGAGCTCCATGCGCACCGGCGCCGGGTCGTGGCCGGCGATCGTCTCGACCGCCACCACCGCCTCGTGGCTGGCCACGTGGGCCAGTGCAAAGCCGGGCACGATGTCGCCGATGGCGTATAGGTGCGGCACCCCGGTGCGCATGAAGCTGTCGACCTTGACGTAGCCGCGCTCGAGCTCCAGGCCGGGGATCTTCTCCAGGCCGATGCCCTCGGTCAGCGGCTTTCGTCCGACCGCCACCAGGATCAGGTCGGTGGTCATCTCGATCACCCGGTCGCCCGATCGCGCGGCGATGGCGAAGTGGAGGCCGCCATTGGCTCGCTTGATGGTCGCGGGGTCGATGGTCGATGCGGTGAACATCCTGATGCCGCGCCTCTTGAAGACGCGGGCCAGCTCCTTGCTGATATCGGGGTCCTCGAGCGGCACGATCCGATCGAGGAACTCGACCAGGTGTACCTCCGCCCCAAAGTCGCGGTACATGCTGGCCCACTCCACGCCGATGGCGCCGGCGCCCACGATGGTGACCCGCTTCGGCACGCTGTCGAGCTTCAGCGCCTCGTCCGAGGTGATGATCCGCTCGCCGTCGATCTCGAGGCCGGGGAGCGACTTCGGCGCGGATCCGGTGGCCAAAATCAGGTCGGTGGCGCTCGCCTCGAGCTCGCCGGCATCACCGCCGCTGACCCGGACGCTGGTCGGACCGCTCAGCTCGCCGTTCCCGCGCAGCACGGTGATGCCGTTCTTCTTCATCAGGAACTCGACGCCCTTGACGTGTTTCTCGACCACCGCGTCACGGCGCGCCGCCAGGGCGGGGTAGTCGAGCGTCACCCCGGCGCCACCGGCGAGGCCCAGTTCGGCGCCCTGCTCGGTGACGCGGTGCAGCAGGTCGGCGGTCTCCAGCAGCGCCTTGGACGGGATGCAGCCGCGGTTGAGGCAGGTGCCGCCCAGCCGGTCGCGCTCCACGAGGCCGACCTTCAGGCCCAGCTGCGCGGCGCGGATGGCGCCTACGTAACTCATCCCTCCGCCCAGGATCAGCAGGTCGAAGCGCTGCGGATCGGTCATAGGGCGATCACCTTGTCGAGTGCGTGCTGTTCGTGGGCGGCCAGCACGCTGCGCCAGGCATCGGTCACCGGCTTCGAGCGGCCCCGTTCGTAGTCGTAGGCGACCAGGACCGCATCGGCCCGGGCGACCTCGTGCTCGTCCGCGCCCGCGGTGAGGCGGTGCGACATGCCGATGCTGCTGCGCCCGATCCAGTCGACGCGCGTCTCGATGACGACCTCCTGGCCGAAGAAGATGGGTGCCGTGTAGTCGATCTTGACCATGGCCAGGATGAGCCCCATCTCGTCGATCGGGTCGACCTTCAGCACGTCGCGCAGGTAGCTGACGCGCCCCTGCTCGACAAAGGTGGCAGTGACCGCGTTGTTGACGTGGCCCATCGCGTCGATGTCTCCGAAGCGGACCTCGACGCGCGTGCGGTGGCGAAACTCAGCGGTCACGGGAAGACGATTCTACCCTCCGACCGCCTCGCCGGCGCGGGCCAGCAGCCCTGCCAGCAGCGCGGTGCGCGGCACGATGCTGTCCAGGTCGAGCCACTCGTCGACCGAGTGGTCGTCGCCGCCCACCGGTCCCAGCCCGTCGAGGCTTGGCAGACCGGCAGCCGAGGTGGTGTTCGCGTCGCTCGCCCCACCGGTGGCGGCGTCGCGCAGGCTGAAGCCCAACTCGGCGGCGATCTCCTGCGCCAGGGCGACCAGGCGCCCCGCAGCGAGGCTGCGCTCCATGGGCGGATGATGGGCGACCCGTCGCAGCTCGGCCCTCACGCCGTTTATGCTCGGGTTCGTCACGATGGCGGCCACCTCGGCGGCCGCGGTTTTGAATTCGGCGGCGGTGGCGGCGCGCAGGTCCAGCTGGAGCTGGCAGCGCTCGGCCACCACGTTCGGTCGCGTCCCGCCGTGGATCACCCCGGCGTTGACCGTGACGCTGGGCCAGCGCCCGTTCAGCGCCGTGGAGCGCGACGACCTGGCGCGCCGCCTCGAGGATGGCGCTGCGGCCCTTCTCCGGCTCGACGCCGGCGTGCGCGGCGCGGCCGGTGAGCGTGACCTCGTAGTCGGCGATCCCCTTGCGCGCGCTGACGATGTCGCCGTTGGCGCGCGCGCACTCGAGGACGAAGGCGGCGTCGTGCTCGGCGGCCAGGGCGCGGATGTGCGGCGTGCTGAACGGCGAGCCGATCTCCTCGTCGGGTTGGCGACGAAGGTGACGGTGGGCGCACGCCGACCTGGTGCAGCGCGGCGATGGCGTGCAGCCCGGCCAGCAGGCCGCCCTTCATGTCGGTCACCCCGGGACCGAAGGCGCGGTGCCCCTCGGTGCGATATGGCCGCGCTGCGGCGGTCCCCGGGTCGAAGACGGTGTCCATGTGACCGATCAGCAGCAGGCGCGGCCCGCTCCCTGCCAGGCGCCCGATGACCAGGTCGCCGAGCTGGGGTTCACCGTCTGTGGGGCGGTGCTGGATGCGCTCGACGCCGGCTCCCAGCTCGGCCAGCGCAACCCGCCACCCGATCGGCCACCAGGTTGACGCCGGCCGGGGTGTACGAGCCGCAGTCGATGTTGACCAGCGCCGCCAGCTCGTTGGAGAAGCGCGGAAGGCGGGCAGCGACGGCGCGCCGGCAGGCCGCGGGGGATGGGTCATCGGCGCGTGCAGTATACTGCCGCGCCATGCCGCACGAGCCGAGCCGCCGCCGGCCCGAGGTCGAGCTGCTCGAGCTGCGCGTGCTGGACGGCCCCAACCGCTTCTTCACGCGCCCCGCGGTGAAGCTCGAATTCGGGTCGCAGACGCCCGGCCTGCGCGGCCGACGTGGCCGCCGCCGCCGGCGCTGGCCCTGCGGCGGCTGCACGTCGCGCTCGACCTGCCCGGCGCCGCGCCTGGCGGTGCGCCACTCGGTCGATCGGCGCCGCGCCGCGATCGCCTTTCCGTGGCGGCGCCGGACGATCGCGCAGGCGATCGGCGCGGCGGCGGCGCGCATCGCGCTGGGGACCGGAGCCGAGCGCCGCGAGCTGCGCTCGCCTGCGCGCCGTGGCGCCCGGGCCGCAGCCGACCTGCCGCGCGCCGCGGATGCCGATCGTGGCGGTCACCGGGACCAACGGCAAGAGCACCACCACCCGGCTGATAGCGCACATCGCCGCGGAGGCCGGGCTGCGGACCGGGATGACCAACTCGGACGGCATCTATCTGCGCGGCGAGCTGGTCGAGGCGGGGGACTGGACCGGCTTCGGGGGTGCCGGACGGGTGCTTGCCGCGCCCAACCTGGACTTGGCGGTGCTCGAGACGGCACGTGGCGGGATCCTGCTGCGCGGGATCGGCTATGCGGCCAACGACGTAGCGGTGGTCACCAACGTCAGCGCCGATCACCTGGGGCTGCAGGGGATCGACACGCTCGACGAGCTGGCCGAGGTGAAGGGCACCGTGGTGCGCATCACGCGGCGGACCGGCTGGGCGGTGCTCAACGCGGACGATCCCCGGGTGTGGGCGCATGCGCCGCCAGACGCAGGGCGCGCTGGTACCCGTTCAGCCTCGACCCGGAGCATCCGGCGGTCGAGGAGGCGCTCGACCGCGCGCGGCCGCGCGGCGATCCTCCAGCAGGGCTGGCTGGTGCTGCTGGCCGCCGGCCGGCGCCCGCGTGCGCCTGGCGCGCGCCGTCGAGCTGCCGGTCACCTTCGCCGGCCTGTCGCGCTACAACATCGCGAACGCCCTGGCGGCGGCCGCGGCGGCCGACGCGCTGGGCCTGTCGCCGCGAGCAGATCGCCGCGGGCCTGCGCAGCTTCGCCCAGGACAACGCGGTCAATCCCGGACGCCTCAACCTGTATCGAGCGTCGCGGGCGTGCTGGCCCTCGTCGACTTCGCGCACAACGAGGCCGGGCTGTCCGGGCTGCTGGAGGTGTGCCGCACCGCTGGCCAATGCTCGCCCGGGGCGAAGAAGGGGGCCGTGCGACTGGCCGTCGGGCACGGCCGGCGACCGGACCGATGAGATCCTCCACAGCCTCGGGCGTGCTGGCCGGCCGCGGAGCCGACGACCTCGTCATCTGCGAGAAGCGCCACTACCTGCGCGGGCGCGACCTGGAGGAGATGAACGAGATCCTGCGCGCGCGGCGATCCGCGAGGGCGGCTACGCCGGCGAGGTGCGAGGCCTTCCCGACCGAGCTCGCGGCGCTGCAGACGCTGCTCGGGCGCGTCGCGGCGCGGCGACGTGGTGGCGGTGATGACCCACGTCGAGCGCGCCGAGATCTTCGCCTGGCTCGACGGCGAGGGCTTCAAGCCGTCGGCGCTCGACCGGCTGCGGGAGCTGGTCGGCGCCTAGCCGTCGACCTCGATCGCGGCCGATCTCGTCGAGCTCGTCGTCGAGGTGCCCATCGAGCGCCGAGCCCGTCGGTCGCGCGCGCCGCCGTGCTGGCGACGCTGGAGCTCCTTCCAGACGTCGTTGGCGTGGTCGACGCAGACCACCACCACGTCGCCGTCGTGGCCCATGTCGAGCGCGTGGCGGGTCGCCTCCAGCTCGTCGAGGACCGTCTCCACGCTCGTGCAGCGCGCGCCGGCCGCCATGCCCGCGCGCACCCCGCGTTCGATCAGGGCGGCCGTCTCGCCGTGCTCCCGACCGCGGGCGTTGGCGTCCTCGCGGATGATGATCGTGTCGAAGTGGTGCGCCGCGATCTGCCCCAGCTCGACGATATCCTCGTCGCGCCGATCGCCGGCGGTGGCCATCACACCGATCCGCTGGCCGGTGACCAGGGCCCGGCGGCCACCGGGCGATGGCTCGCGCCAGCCGGTCCACGAACTCGCCCAGGGCCCGCACGGCGGGCGGGTTGTGGGCGTAGTCGACGATCACCCGGTACCCGTCCAGCTCGAACATGTTGAGGCGTCCGGGCGCCATGAAGTAGCTGGTGGTGAAGGTGCGCAGCCCCTGCGCGGATGTCGTGGAGGTGAGCGCCGGCGGCCCAGGCGGCGCCGGCCGCAGCCAGCGCGTTCTGCACGTTCATCCGTGCGCGCCCCTCGAAGGTGGCCGGCAGGAGGTGGGTCCAGACCAGCGGGCAGCTTCTTGCGTCCCTGGCGCAGCACGATCATCTCACCGTTGCGGCCCGGCTCGACGGTGACCGCCCGGCGTCCGCGGCTGGCCTGCCGGGCAACCGTCTCGTTGTTCGGGTCGAGGCTGAAGTAGATGACCGATCCGGAGCAGTGGCGGCCCATGGCGGCGACCAGCGGGTCGTCGGCGTTGAGCACCGCGGTGCCGTCGCGCGGTACGGCCTCGACCAGCACCTGCTTCACGGCGGCCAGCTGCCGCAGCGAGGTGATGCCACCCAGCCCGAGGTGGTCGCCGGTCACGTTGAGCACCACCGCGACGTCGTTGCGGTCGTAGCCGAGCCCCTCGCGCAGGATCCCGCCGCGCGCCACCTCGAAGACGGCGAAGTCGACGTGTCGGGTTCTGCAGCACCGTCGAGGCGGACTTGCGGGCCGCTCATGTCGCCCTTCGGATCGAGGCGGCCGTCGACGAAGATGCCATCGGTGCTGGTCATGCCGACCTTGCGGCCCATCCCCTTGAAGATGTGGGCGATCATCCGCGCGGTGGTCGTCTTGCCGTTGCTGCCGGTGACCGCCACGATCGGGATGCGCGAGCGGCGAGCCGGGCGGGAAGAGCATGTCGATCACCGGCTTGGCGACGTACTGCGCCTCGCCCTCGGTCGGGTGGGTGTGCATCCGGAAGCCCGGCGCGGCGTTGACCTCGCACGATCCCGCCGCCGGTCTCGCGCACCGGCAGGCTGATGTCGGGGCAGATGAAGTCGATGCCGGCGATGTCGAGCCCCACCACCCGCGCCGCCAGCTCGGCGATCTCGGCGTTCTCGGGGTGGATCTCCTCGGTCCGGTCGATGCTGATGCCGCCGGTGCTCATGTTGCCGGTGCGCTTGAGGAAGACGCGCTCTCCGCGCGGCGGCACGTCGGCCAGCTCGAAGCCCTGCTCGCGCGGCGTAGGCGATCGACTCCTCGTCGACCTTGATGCGGGTCAGCACCTTCTCGTGGCCGATCCCGCGGCGGGGATCGGCGTTGGTGACTCGACCAGCTCGGCGAGGGTATGCTCGCCATCGCCGTCGACATGTGCCCGGCCAGGGTCAATGCGTC
>CAVVPF010000003.1:0-6827 GCA_963750025.1 uncultured Chloroflexia bacterium | reverse complement strand
CGGGATCGCCTTCCTGTTCGCCCTGGTCGCCCTGATGGTGGGTGCCTTCCTGGTGGCCAATGCCCAGGCGATGACCCTTGGCGAGCGCACCAGGGAGATCGGCCTGCTGCGTGCAGCGGGTGCCACGCGCCGCCAGGTGCTCGCGCTCTTCCTGCGCCAGGGATGGACCATCGGCCTCATCGGTTCGGCGCTCGGCGTGGCTGGCGGAATCGGGATCGCGGCACTGATGATCGGCTTCCTGCGCTCCACGCGCGCCGTGCTGGTGGCGGGCCTTCCGCTGAACCCGCTGTCGCTGGCATTGGCCTTCGGCATCGGCCTTTTGGTCACCCTGGCCGCAGCGGCATTGCCTTCGGTGGCGGCTGCCCGCGTGTCGCCGCTCGACGCCCTGCGGCCATCCCGCCAGCCGGGCCGCTCGCTGTGGCAGCGACTGCGCTGGCTGCTCGTCATCGAGCTGCTGGTGCTGATGGTCGGCGTTGGCCTGTACCCGCTCAACCGCGGGGAGGGCACGCTGAGCTCGGTGCCGCTGGCGATCGGCCTGCTGCTCGCCGGCTGGCTCGCCACCGCGGTCCTCCTGCGGCCGCTGGCCGGGCTCATCGGTCGACCGTTCGAATGGTTCTTCGGGGCGGAGGGGATGCTCGGCCGCGCGAACATCGGGCGCGACCGCGCCCGCACCGGGCTGACCGTTGGCGCGCTGATCATGGCCCTTGCTGCGATCGTCGCGCTCGGGTCGGTGGCCGAGAGCGCGCGAGCCACCGCCGAACGCTGGGTCGGCTCCATCATCCCGGGCGGATACGCCATCCGGCTCGGTCTGGCCGTCGACATTGCCGCCACCAGGGCCGATTTCGAGGCCACCAGCGGTGCGAAGGCGGCTACGCCGATCGTCGAGTTCCCGGTCGTCGCCCAAGGGGCAACGGCCCAGACGGAGGTCTCGCTGGCGGGGATCGACCCGACCGTCTACGAGGACGCGGGCTCACTCATCTTCGTCGAGGGGACGCGAGCACTGGCCTTCCAGGAGCTGCGCGATGGCGGAGCGGTGCTGGTGCCCCAGGCCGCCGCGGAGCGAGATCAACTGCGCGTCGGCTCGGCGATCAACCTGGGGGTGCCGGGAGCTGAGGCCAAGCCGTTCGTGGTCGCCGGGGTGATCGCCTATACCCTCCCGGCGCGCTCGCCAGACGGCGCCTTCCTGATCAGCCTGGCCGATGCCGCCGACCAATTCGGCGTCACCAGCGCCTCGCTGTGGGCCTTCGTGCCGCAGGAGGGGATCACTGCCGCCGCGTTCCGTTCGGCCGTCGCCGACAAGGCCAAGAGCTACGCCGCCGAGCCGCTCACCGCCGCGGATCTGGCGGATAACCTGGGACGATCGCTCGACCGGCTGCTCGGCCTCTTCGACGTGCTCGCCCTGCTGGCGGTGGTGATCGCCGGGCTGGGCGTGGTCAATACCCTCGCGGTCGGGGTCGCGGAGCGCAGCCGCGAGATCGCCATCCTGCGGTCGCACGGCATGACCACCGGCCAGGTGCAGGCGATGGTCGTTTCGGAGGCGGGGATCATGGGCGCGGTGGGTGGCATCGCGGCGATCGGCACGGGGCTGCTGGTGGCTTGGGCGATCGTGGGCGGCACGTCGCCGCGCGACTTCGGCACAGGGCTGGCCATTCCGTGGCCGCTCCTCATCAGCGTCGTGCTGCTCGGCACCGCGATCGCCGCGCTCGCATCGCTCTATCCTGCTCGCCTGGCGGCTCGCACCTCGATCGTGCGGAGCATCCAGCACTTCGAATGACCACGAGGAGGGACCGATGACGGCGCGCATCTGGGAGGCGAGCGCCGGTCGGGCGTTCGTCGGGCGGCTGGAGACCGGGGACGACCTGGTGCAGAGCATCGAGGGCATCTGCGTCGAGCACGAGATCCGGGCCGCCTGGGTGAGCGTGATCGGTGCGGTGCGCCATGCCTCGTTCGCCTACTACGAGCAGAACGAGCAGCGCTACCTCGAGCTCGAGAGCGACGAGCACCACGAGATCACCGGCTTCATCGGCAACATCTCGATGCGCGACGGGCGGCCCTTCCTGCACGCCCACGCCACCTTCTGCGCCCGGACGGGGGCGGCGGTCGGGGGGCACCTGCTGCCCGGCTGCGAGGTCTTCGCCGCGGAGGTCACGATCCGCGAGATGACCGGCGTGGAACTGGTGCGCACCCCGGACGAGGAGAGCGGCCTGTCACTCTGGTAAGGCTACGCCTCGTGCGCCCGTAGCTCAGCGGACAGAGCGGGTGGCTTCGGACCAGAAACCCCGAAGCGCTGTGCTTCGAGCGTGGAGAGGCGAGCGAAACAGGTCGGGTTTTCCGCTGTCTGACGGTGGCGGAGTCCGTTGCCACCCTGAGGAACCATAGCGCCTTGTTTCGCTATTCCGATCGTCCGGCAGCCGAAACCGAGTCGGCGATCGTGATCACGACGCCGGCCACCAGGATGGTGGCTGCGAACACGAACCAGCCGGTCACGTCCTGCGAGGTCACGGCCGGATCGGTCATCACGTTCAGGATGGAGATGCCCAACAGCAGCGTCCAGGCAGACCCGAACCCCACCATCAGGAGCCCGATGTCGAGGCTCCGCCGCGTCTGGACGGCTCGTACCGCGAGCATCCCCACCACGGCCGCCAGGAGCGGCCAAGCCGGCGGAAAGGCGAGCGCCAGGAACCCGGCTAGTCCGCCGCCCAGCAGGTGAGCGACGTGGGCGAGCCCGCGCTCGGGTGCGGCAATCATGCCGCGGTGTGCCGCGATTCCCAGCATGACCACGACACCCATGGCAGCGGCGACAGCAAGGGCGATCGCCCAGGGCAGGGGAATCGGCATCGGTTACACGATACAGGGCGTTGGCAGGTCATCAGCGCGGACGAATATGGAATGAGGCTAACCGGGTCGGCGTTTCCGCTCATCCTTGACCGCCCCACGAAACGACCGCCGAGGCGACGTCCAGCCCGGGTCGTCGCGGGTTACGATAGGGGCGGTGGGAGTGACCGGCCGCATGGCTTGGAGCTCCGCCGGCGGGATTCCGAAGATCGGCGCCGGTTACGCTCTCCGAGCGCTGTGGTCAAGGCCACTTCCACTTTTCCGCTCTGTTTGAGCGTGAAATGTGCGCCCGTAGCTCAGCGGACAGAGCGGGTGGCTTCGGACCAGAAACCCCCGAGCGCTGTGCTTTGAGCGTGGACCCGTACCGAAAGTGACCGAGTTTTCCGCTGTCTGAAGCTCTCAGTTGTGGGCTGGTGGCAACTGATCAGGTCCCGCTGCCAGGGTCGTATAGCTGTGCAGAGGCAAGCGCACTGCTGGGTCCTTGGCCGCCCGCCACGAGCACGATGCCATCGCGCAGTAGTGTGGCCGTGTGACCACTGCGGGCGTCGATCATTCCCGCCGTGGCAGACCAGGTCCCGCTGCTTGGGTCGTATAGCTCGCCGGAGGCCAGCGGGTCGCCGCTGGAGCCGCCCGCCACGAGCACCCTGCCATAGACCAGCAGCGTGGCTGTGAAGAACCCGCGGGGCGCGACCATGTTCCCGGTGGCTGTCCACGTCCTGCTGCCCGGATCGTACAGCTCGGAGGAGGCCACATAGCCGCCGAGGCCTGCGTAGCCGCCGGCCACCAACACCTTGCCATCGCGCAGCAGCGTAGCCATCTGGCTTTCGCGCGGCGTGACCATGCTCCCGGTGGCGGTCCACGACGCGCGGCTGGGGTCATACAGCTCGGCGGAGGCCATCGACGCAGGTTCCATGGGGCTGCTGCTGCCGCCCGCCACCAGCACCTGACCATCGGGCAGCAGCGTGGCCGTATAGTAGATGCGGGCCTCGGCCATGCCCCCGGTAATGGTCCAGGTGCCGCTCCGCGGGTCATACAGCTCGGCGGAGGCTAGTAGGCCGGCGCGGCTGCCGCCACCCGTCACCAGAACCTTACCATCGTGCAGCAGCGTGGCCGTGTGAAAGGTCCGGGCCTCGGCCATGCTCCCGGTGGCGGTCCAGGTCCCGCTGCTGGGGTCGTACAGCTCGGCGGAGGCCAGTGGGTCGCTGCCGCCATTTCCGCCCGACACGAGTACCTTGCCGTCGTCGAGCAGCGTGGCCGTGTGACCGCCGCGGGCCTCGGCCATGGCTCCGGTAATGGTCCAGGTGCCGCTGCGTGGGTCATACAGCTCGGCGGAGGCCAGTAGGCTGCCGCTGCTTCCGCCGCCTGCCGCGAGCACCAGCCCATTGAGCAGCAGCGTTGCCGTGTGACCGCCGCGGGCCTCGTTCAGGTTTCTGGTGGCGAACCAGCCTGGCGCTGCAGGCTGGTCAGGAGTTGAGGATGCGAAAGGCGACGCCTGAGGCGTCGCAGTCGGTCCAGACGGCTCAGATGCCCGGCTTGAGCTCGCCGACGGCGAGGCGGCGCTACATCCGGCGACCGCCAGCAGCAAGGCCACGCCAGCCAGCGCCGCGACCAACCGCTGGGTGGTCTCTCCCCGTCGAATCACGGACCCAATCTACACCCGGGTACTACGGCCAAACTGCGGCGAGGCGGTTTCGGTCGAGACACGTACAATGACCGCCGCGCGCCCGTAGCTCAGCGGACAGAGCGGGTGGCTTCGGACCATCAGGTCGCGGGTTCGATTCCTGCCGGGCGCGCCATAGCAAACGTCTCGGGTAGGGCCACGGTGAGGCCGAGTTCCTTGGCATCCGAGGTGAGGTCTGCGCCAATGAACTGCTCGCCCCTCACCTCGACTCGGACGTAGACGGCACGCAGCATCGCGGCACGCTCGGCCTCTGAGCGTGACTTCCACAGTCCAACGAAGTCACGGAGGCGCCGAACGGCGCGCGCAGGGTCAGGCGCACTGGCCGGCGCGGGCAGGGCCTGCTCTTGTTCCCTGACCCGCGTCACGGTCGCCAGGTACTCGGCGTCACCGATCCGGCCCGCGGCATGATCCAGCGCCAGGTCCCGGCGTTGCCGCTCCAGCCGCTTGCGGCGTAGATCATCGGTGCGCCGCGTGGGTTGCGACAGGTAGCGCACGACCCGCTCGATCGTGGCGTTGTCGAGCTCCAGCGCCGAGAGCTGCGCAGAGAGGGGCAGAGCCCACGTAATGGTCGGATAGGTACGCTGACAGCCCCACTCGTCGCACGATCCGGCGTGGATTCGCTGATGGCGACGGCTGCCGTCAAGGCCATTGGCTTTGATGTATCGGCCACAGGTGCAGTACAGGATGCCGGCTAGCGGGTCGATGCGGTCCCGGTGGCGAGGTCCACCGCCGTGTTCGTGCTGATGCCTGACCTCGGCAACACGCTCCCAGAGGTCATCGCTGACAGGTGGGACGTCGCGCCAGCGAGCGGGCACCCGCTCTTCCGGCCTGCGCCGGCCTCGACTTCCGCGCACCGCCCACCCGTTGTAAACCGGGTTGGCAAGGATCTCGCGCACCCTTGCCTCGGCGAGACCGGCCGATGACGCCAGCCGGGCGAAGCTCGCATCCCCGCGCGCGTAGTGCTCGAACAGTTCCACCACGAAGCCGATGCGCTCGGAATCGATCTCCAGCAGGTGCGGCTCCTCAGCCTGCCGGCGAAACCCCATCGGCGCGGAGCCGGCGGGGTCTGCATGGCGGCTGAACTTCGCCGCAAAGCCATCGCGGATGCGCTCGCCCAGGCGACGGCTGTAGACCTCGGCGCCGTGCGCCTCGCGTACCATCTCGTCCCAGTCGTTCGGGTCGCTCGACAGCAGACGCCGCTCGCACATGACGAGCGCCACTCCGGACGGATGAAGGGCGTCCTCGATCAGTTCCAAGAAGCGTCGAAGGTTGCGTTGCCAGCGATCGGCATAGCCCGTGAGCAGCACATCGAACGCACCGGTCTGGGCAGTCGCGATCATTTCGCGCATGCTCGCGTGACGCCACACCGACCGGCCCGAGGCTGCCACGGTCCATTCCAAGCCGGTTGGCACGAGGCCGTAGCGCTGCGCGAAGCGGTCCATCTGTTCGCGCTGACTATCTGGCCCGTAGCGGTCGTACTGACCGTCAGTCGACTCGCGCACCCATCGGGCGGCGCGGAGGCCGTGAAGATCATCTAGAGATCGGGGTAGAGGCCTCAAAGCCACGGATCATCACGCTGCGTGCTTGTTGCCGTCGCGTCGAATGTTACGCCGAACCCCTCCACCTGCCTCGGCTTGCTGAATCCACTCGGCCAGGAGAAGCACGATGCGGTTCCTCTCCTGGCGAGGACCGCCGGGGACTTGGCGGGCGATCAAGGCCGGTGGATGAGCGGCCATGCCGCGATAGGGCATGACATCGCAACGAGCTGGCGAGCGAAGTCGTCGTGGTTCAGGCGTCATCGTTGTCCCGAGGAGTCCGCACGCCGTTTCTTACAGTTCGTGTAAGTCTTGTAAGTTGACGACGCCGCCGGATGAAGCTGCGGAAAAGGGGCAGGGCAACGTCGTACGTGGCGCGTCCGGTGCGGTAGACGAGGCCGCGCTCGATCAGGCGGCGGACAAGCAGGTCGACGCTCGCGACATCGCTGAGCTGTGGGCGGAGACGGCGCAGCGTAACCGGGCCCGTGTCTCGCGCCATCGCCTCAAGCACCAGCTGTTCAGTCTGTGGAGCACCTTCGAACCGATCCTCGAAGAACGCCAAGTCGAGCTCGTAGAGGAGCGCCGACTCGACGCGCTGGAAGTCTGCAAGCTCGATGTGCTCCAGACCGATCCTGCTGCACGCGAACGCACCGAAGAACTGCAGGAAATAGGGGTAGCCGGCGGTCTGCTCGCAGATCTCACCAATCAGTGACAGGCCGAAGCTGCGCCCGCTGCCGGCCAGCGGGATGGCCAGCGCCTCCTCGGCCGCATCCAGC
>CAVVPF010000002.1:0-119202 GCA_963750025.1 uncultured Chloroflexia bacterium | reverse complement strand
TACTGGTCGATCAGGTGGTCTTGGAGCTGACTCTTGGAAAGGAGGCCCAGCGTCTCAGCGGGCTGCGTCGCAGCGTCGGCGACCTGAATGATCCGAAAGAGTTTCTCCTCGACCGGCACTTTCGCATGGCTCTTGTACAGGCGGTACTCGTTGCCGTCGCTGAGGGCCACCCATTCGACGCCGGCGGCCTGCCGGGAAGTCCCCTTCGACGATCGATCCACCCGCAGGCCACCCCAGACGATGTGGTCATCGTGCGGGATGCGGCAGTGGTTCAGTCAGGATCGCCCCGGTGCAGACGGCTGGAATGGAGGATGACCGACGGAATGCGCTTGCAGCAAGGAAGAGCCGCGAGGTGGTTGAGCGGCTCCGCCGCCTCACCGGGAGCCGGCCGGGCGCTCGCCGAGGTTCGGGCCGACCGGCCGGTCGACCGCCTCGAGGACCCGAACCGATGGGCGCTCCGATGAAGACCGACGCCCGCCGCCTGCGCCATGCGAGCGTCCCGGTCATGTACGACTGGCAGCGGCGTGGGTCCCTGCGCAAGGCGCTCCTGGAGCACTACGACGACGACGACGACTTCCGGCGGGATCTTCGGACCCTCGCCCTGCCCGGCGGCGATGACCGGGGTCGCGTCGCCGAGTTCGCCGAGCGCTATGGGCTCGACCGGCTGATAGCCGACGAGCACAACGACGACGGTATCGCGCTCCTGTGCGACTGGGTGTACTGGTCGCGGCAGTCGCCCGGCAGGGACCTCAAGTTGTGCGACGCAGCCGGATTCGGCGGCGCCGTCGCGGAGCTGGCCGTCGAGGACCGGATCGCCTGGGACGCCGACGAGATGACAGGCCGCCTCGCCGATGCCGGCATCCCGACCACGCCACACGTTCGCTCCGGTGATCCAGCGGCCGAGATCCTCGACGACGCCCAAGACCGTCGTGCCGACCTCATCGTGACCGGGTCGCGCGGCCTCGGCGGCCTTGAGAGCCTGCTGCTCGGCAGCGTGGCGCGCAACGTCCTCATCCACGCCCACTGCTCCGTGCTGATCGTGCGGACCGGCGCGGCCGTCGCCTCGAGCCAAAAGGAGAACTGACATGCCGGCCACAGCGGCATGACGACTGAGTGCGGGCCTGCAGCCCTTCAGGTCGGAAGGGTCTTCAATCCCGGCTGCCACCGGTCCACGGTCCAAGGCGGCGCTGGGTCGGGAGTGGGCCACCGGCGTGTTCTGGGCGGAGCTCTCGGACGAGAGCGGCACGAGCCCCGGCTGAGGACGCTTGTGAGCGGTGCCAGGGTCGACCGCGCTCATCCTCCTCATGCTGTCCGACGACACGAAGGTGCTTTCTCTGCTGACTCGATGATGCCGAGGCTCCCAGCAATGGCTTCACGGACGTGATCGGGCTCGAGGCGGCGACTCTTGAGTTCGGTCTCAAGGCGCTACTCACGCTCATCGTCGTCATCGATCCCGCCGGCCTGGTGCCGGTGTTCGTCTCCCTCGCCGGCGAGCGCTCGGCCAAGGTTCAGGCGACGATCGCCCGACGAGCCGTCCTCATCGCCGCAGCCGTCCTGTTGTTATTCTCGCTGATCGGCGGCCCAGTGCTGGCATATCTCGGGATCAGCGTCTCCGCGCTCCGGATCGCCGGCGGGATCCTGCTCTTCCGCATCGCGGTTGACATGGTGTTCGCGCAGTCCCGACGCGAAACCGCCGAGGAGGAAGCTGAGGCTCGAGCGAAGGAGGACATCTCGGTCTTTCCGCTCGCCATTCCGCTCATCGCCGGACCGGGCGCCTTGGCCAGCATCCTGATCCTGACAAGCGAGGCGCGGGGAGAGCCAGCGGCCTTCGCGCTCGTGCTTGTCAGTGCCGCCATCGTACTGGTCGTCGCCTACGTCTTCCTCCGTGCATCGGCACGGCTGGCCCGTCTTCTCGGGCAGACGGGCATCAACGTCGTTACCCGCGTTCTCGGGCTGCTTCTCGCGGCGCTGGCTGTCCAGTACGTCGCCGACGGCGTTGTCGGACTCAAGCTGTCACTAGGCGCGTGAACCCGATCCTGCGGACCTCAGCCCGTCGGTGCGCACGGATCCGATGACGTGCTCGATCGAGTGCGAGCCGGCGAAGGGTAGGATCGCCGAGGATTCACGAGACATCCCCTTCTGGACGCGCCCGGTCGACCAACCTCGACGGCGCTGCTGTGCTCGCGGAAGTCGCCCGGGCAGCAGACCCACGCGGCGTACGTCCCTGAGTCTCTTCGCTCGGATGACGCCGAGGCAGCAGCGCCCACTTCGTCCGAGGCGACCCTGAACCCATCCAGCGCGAGGCCTAGCCGAGAACGACTCGGACGCGGTGGGTGGCGCCGTCGTCGACGAGCGGGATGGCGGCGTCACGGCCCGATAGCGCCACTCCGTCGAGCTCCGACGATGCCACCCCGCGGCTGACCCCCTGCGGGTTCTCCACGACGATCTCGTATCTGGCGGAGTGATAGCGGAAGTCGATCTCGTAGCCCGGCCAGGCGCGGGGGATGCAGGGATCGAGCAGGAGCGTGGCTCCGCGCAGACGGAACCCCAGGATCCATTCCACGCCGGCCTGATACATCCAGCCCGCCGACCCCGTGTACCAGGTCCAACCGCCGCGGCCGACGTGCGGCGGTTCGGCGTAGACGTCGGCCGCCATGACGTACGGCTCAACCTTGTAACGTTGGACCCCGGCCCGGGTGCTGGAATGGTTGATGGGGTTCAAGATGGAGAACAGCTCGCCCGCCTTGTCGCCGTTGCCCAGCGCCGCGAAGGCAAGGACCGACCATATAGCTCCGTGGGTGTACTGGCCGCCGTTCTCCCGGATACCAGGCAGGTACCCCTTGACGTAGCCCGGATCGACGTCCGAATGGTCGAACGGCGGGGTGAACAGCAGGACGAGACCATCACCGCGCCGGACGAGATATTCCTCGACCGCAGCCATCGCCCGCTCCGCGTGCGGAGGGTTGGCGGCTCCCGACAGGACGCTCCACGACTGGGCGATCGAGTCGATCCGGCACTCGGCGTTCATGGCGGAGCCCAGCGGGGTGCCATCGTCGAAGAACGCTCGGCGGTACCAGTCGCCGTCCCAGCCGTGGCGCTCGAGCGCCCGTCGCAGCGCCTTCATGTGGGCTCGCCACCGCTCCGCGAGAGGCCGCTGACCGCGGGCCTCTGCGATCGGCGCGAAGGCGGCCAGGACGGTGTGCAGGAACCAGCCCAGCCATACGCTTTCGCCCCGGCCCTCATGACCAACCCGGTTCATCCCGTCGTTCCAGTCGCCCGACCCGATCAGCGGCAGCCCGTGCGCGCCGACCGCGAGGCTCCGGTCGAGAGCCGCCGCACAGTGGTCGAACAGCGAAGCCGACTCCGGTGAGCGTTCCGGCAGGAAGTAGGCGTCCATCTGGTCCGGCCGCAGTGCCGGTCCCTCGAGGTATGGGACCGTCTCGTCGAGGACCGCCGTGTCGCCCGTGACCGCGACGTAGCGATCGACCGCGTACGGCAGCCAGAGGCGATCGTCCGAGATCCGGGTTCGGACGCCCCGACCCGACGGCGGATGCCACCAGTGCTGGACGTCCCCCTCGGCGAACTGATGTGCCGCAGCCCTCAGGAGATGTTCCCGGGCGAGCTCGCGCTTCGAAGTCACCAGGGCGATGACGTCCTGGAGCTGGTCGCGGAACCCGTAGGCGCCGCCTGCCTGGTAGAACGCCGTCCTCGCCCACAGCCGGCACGCGAGCGTCTGGTAGATCAGCCAGCGGTTGCACATGATGTCCATCGAGCGGTCGGGTGTCCGCACCTGGACAGTGCCCTGGGTATCGTCCCAGTGGCTCGCCACGCCGCGCAGCGTCGCTTCGTGGTCGGCCATTCGCCCGCGCCGGATCAGGTCGGCCGCCGCCGCCGCCCCGTCCGCCTCGCCGAGCAGCACGAGGACCTGGGTCCGCGCTCCGTTAGCGAGCTCGAATCTGGTCTGCAGGGCGGCGCACGGATCCATGCCGGCCCCGGCGGCTTCCCGCAGCCGGTATCCGCGATCCAGGCCGGCGGGCCGGTCCGGGGCGCCGTTGCGGCCGAGGAATTCGGTCCGATCGGCCGTCCACGCCGTCTGCCGCCCGCCGAGGTCGAGGAAGGCGATCCGGCCGTCGAATTCGGTATTCCACGGGTTGCGCACGAAGACCGCCCGAGTCACCGGCTCCAATTCCGTGACGATACGAGAGGCGCTGGCCCCGCGCGAGGTGCCCAGCGCCCACTCGGCATAGGCGGTCACGGACAAGTGCCTGGAGCGCCCGGATCGGTTCTCGATAGTCAGGACCGAGATCTTCAGGGGGTCGTCGAGGGGGACGAACTGGACGAGGTTGAGCTCGATGCCGTCGTGCAGGAGCTCGAACCGGCTGTAGCCGGCCCCGTGACGGGCGACGTATGTCGATTCCTCGCGGCGGATCGGCTGGGCCGTTGGACCCCACAGCTCGCCGCTGTCGTCATCCCGGACGTAGATCGCTTCGCTCACCGGGTCGCTGACGGGGTCGTTGGACCATGGGGTGAGCTGGTTCTCGCGGCTGTTCCCGGACCAGGTGTAGCCCGACCCGGACTCGGAGACCTGGAACCCGAACGCCGCGTTGGCGATCACGTTCAACCAGGGGGCCGGAGTGGATTGCCCCGGGCCGAGGATGGTGACGTACTCCCGCCCGCCATCGGCAAAGCCACCGAGCCCGTTGAAGAACTCCAGCTCCGGACGCGGCACCGCCGCCTCGCTCTTGGTCTGTCTCGTCGCGGGCGATGCTGGGGTCGGAGCTGCGGGCGGGGCGATGCTCCTGGGGCGCTCAAGGCGGATGACCTGGTCGGCAAGACTGCCCCGGCGGCTCAGCAGGACGGCCCGCGCGGCCGCCTCGAGGAGCGTTCGGTCCTCGCTGGACAGCCGGTCGCCTCGCAGGATGTACACCCCGCCGTGGTGCGGATGGTCCCCGTGGACCAGGATGGACTGACTCGTCCGCACGAGGGTCTCGAGCGAATCCTGGAGGTCCTGGGCGTACGTGGTGCCTTGCTCGTTGAGGATCACGAGGTCAACGTCGAGAAGCTTCAGCCGCCAGTATTCGTGCGCGCGGAGGAGTTGCCGAACGATGTCGAGGTCCTCGGCTTCGTCGATCCGCACCATGACGATGGGCAGGTCGCCCGAGATGCCGTGGGCCCACAGGCCGGGTGCTCCTCGTTCGTTGCGTGCCAGCAGGCCCGGCGACGGCCGCAGCGACGGGTCCGAGTACAGAATCCGGTTGGCCAGGCGCTGGAAGAGGTGGGCCTCGTCGGGCTCAATCCCCAGGTGATGGAGCTGGACCTGGGCCTGCGTCCATGCCAGCGTCGCCGCCCGTTCGAAGGTGGCCGACTCCCGATACTTGTCGGCCAGGTCCAGGACCTGCTCGCGGGACTCCGCGACGACCGTGGAGAAGATCGCGTGGGCGGTCGCGCCCGGGGCGAGCCTGACCCGGCATCGGAGGCTGAAGATCGGATCCAACACTGCACCGGTGGTGTTGGAGAGTGGGCGCCCATCGATGATCGAGATCGGCGAGCGGACCGACCGGCCCCGACCGAGGAAGCGGGCGCGATCCGTTTCGTACTGGATGACCCCGCCGGTCTCTCCCTCGACGGCCGCCACATGTGCGGCCCATATCGTTTGTTCATCCCCCGCTCGTGGACGGCGGGTCGCCAGGAGGGCGCCGATATCGGGGGCGAACTCGGTCTGCACGAACAGGTTCTGAAAGGCCGGGTGAGCGGCATCGGCGGCCTGCGGCGCGAGAGCGATCTCCGCGTATGACGTCAGCTCGATCTCGCGAGCGTGCGAGCCGAGATTGGTCAGCGACACGCGGCGGATCTCCGCGTCATGCTCCGCCGACACGACGATGGTCAAGCCGGTCATGATCGAGCCGTCGCGACGGGAGAACTCAGCGTGATCCTCCGAGTAGGTGACCTCGTAGCTGTCTGCCTCCATGCCGCTGGGCTGGTGACCCGCCGACCACACCGCGCCGGTGTGCATGTCGCGCAGGAAGAGATAGCTGCCCCACGAGTCACGAGTCACGTCCTCGCGCCAGCGGGTCACCGCCACGTCGCGCCAGCGGCTGTAGCCGGATCCCGCAGCCGTCACCATGACCGCGTACCGCCCGTTCGACAGCAGGTGCGTCCGCGGGATCGCGTCGTGGGGCGAGGTGAAACGACGGAGGACCGGCGGCACGAGATCGCGCACATCGGCGGCACTTTTCACCTCTTCGGCACGTGGCCGGGCCACGAGCACGTCGCGCGGCATCCGCTCCTGGAGCAGCAGCTCCGTCGCCTCGACGATCGGGTCGGCATGGAAGCGCTCCACCATCGCGCGGTCATTGAGGACGTTGCCGAGGGCCACCAGCGCCATGCCCTGGTGATGGGCCATGTAGCTCTTCACGATCGCGACCGACGCCCCTTTGGGGAGCCGGCGCGCCGTGTAGTCGAGCGCCTCCCGAAAGCCGTACCGCCCGCCCGCTCCCGCCTTGCTCAACCGGGCGAAGTTCCGGACCGCGGCCTCGGGCTGGATCATCGCTCCGAGGGCGGTGGCGTACGGGGCCACGACGACATCCTCGCTCAGGCCCCGTTTCAGGCCGAGGCCGGGGACGCCGAAGCTCGAGTACCGGTACGTCTGCTCGAGGTCACGCGCGCTGAATGCCGATTCGGAGATGCCCCAGGGTACGCCGAGCCCTGCGGCATAGCTCATATGGCGGGCGACGACCAGCCGGTACGTGTGATCGAGCAGGCTGCGGGCGGGAGCGCGCATCACGAGGGCGGGCATCAGGTACTCGAAGATGGACCCGTTCCACGAGATCAGGGCGGAGCCACGACCGACGGGCGTCAGCGCGCGGCCGAGCCGGAACCAGTGGTCCGGGGGCACATCCCCCTTGGCGATCGCGAGGAAGCTGGCGAGGCGGGCCTCGGAGGCGAGGAGGTCGTAGTAGCTCGGATCCAACGTGCCGTCCCGGACCCGAAACCCGATCGAGAAGAGCTTGCGGATCGGGTCGAACAGGAAGCTGAAGTCCGTCTCCCGGAAGAGCTGCTGGGCCTGTTCAGAGATCGCCTGGAGTCGTCGAACGACCATCGCCGCAGCCGGCAATCCGTCGCCAGGTTCGCGGACCGGCGGATCGGATAGCTCGGCGATCGTCGGGAAGGCGGTCACCTGCGGGGTGGGTTGGAGCAGCGCGAGGTCTCGAACATGGCTGCTCACGGCCAGCCGAGCCGCCTCGGCCCAGGTCACCAGCTCGCCCTCCGCACCCTCTCCACGCTCTGCGGTGAGGGCCGCGGCAACGTCCGACAGCGTCCGGGCGTGCCTGGACAGCTCGCCCAGGCGGGCCGTCCAGGCCTCGGGCGTCGCAGGGACGACGGCACTGACCCCTGCGGGCAGCTCGAGGGCTTCGTCGAGGTGTCGCCGGGTGAGCGTCTGGCTTCGCCGGTCGTCGCCGATCGCGCCGGCGGCCTCGCGGGTCAACGCGATCGCGTCACCGATCCCGGACAGCGCGGCGGCGACCGGAAGCGGCTGGTCGATCATCTGGCGGCAGGCGTTGGACAGCGCGATCAGGTGGCCACAGAGATTGCCACTGTCGACCGACGACACGTACGCCGGCTCGAGCGGGTGGAGGTCGCGCGTGTCGTACCAGTTGTACAGGTGCCCCCGGATACGTTCGAGTCTACCGATGGTCGCGAGCGTCGCCTCCAGCCGCTCCACCATCTCGAGCGTCCCGATCCACCCGAAGTCGCGAGCCGTCACGGTCGCCAGCAGGTACATCCCGATGTTCGTCGGCGAGGTGCGATGCGCGACGACCGGCCTGGGATCGTCCTGGTAGTTATCGGGCGGCAGCCCATTGTCCTCTGGACCGACGAAGGTCTCGAAGTACCGCCAGGTCCGGCGTGCGGTCAGCCGGAGTGCCCCGACGTCGGCGGCCGAGAGCTGCTCTGCGGCCGATTCGGGGGGTGGCAGGCTGACCCATCGGGCGACGAGGGGCGAGAGCAGCCACAGGACGACGAACGGCGCGGCGATCCAGCCCGCGCCCGGCTTCACGGCGAGGACGAGGATCGCGGCCGCGGCCGCGATCGCGACGCCGCCCGCCATCTGCCGGTAGAACCCCGCGAGGTCGAGGTCGTGGCTGGCCTTGGCCTGCGCGGCCGTCGTCCATTCGAGGAGGTTCCGCCGCGTGACATACAGCCGCGCCAGGGTTCGCACGATCGCGTCGACCATCAGCCACGCCTGGTGCGCGAGGAGCGTGATGCTGAGGCCCACCTGGGCCGCGGCGAGAGCGACGTCCGCGCCCACGGCTCGCAGGTGGCTGCGCTTGGAGATGCCCTGACGTCGCGGCAGCAGTCCCGCCAGGACGGGCAGCGCCGCGGTGACGATCACCGAAGCCAGGACGAACGTGGTCCAAGGGCCGGCCGAGACCGAAGGGAGCGTCCAGGCCGCGACGAGCGTGGCCAGCGTGAGCGGCGCGGACATCGTCCGGCGCAGGTTGTCGATTATCTTCCAGCGGGCGATGCCGGAGATGGAGCTCGGGCTCCGCCGGCCCGTGGCGTCGCGGGCCCGGCCAAGGATCCAGGGCAGGAGCTGCCAGTCGCCCCGCGCCCAGCGGTGCCGGCGGGCCGCCGAGACCAGGTAGTTCGATGGGAATTCATCGAAGAGCTCGACATCGGTCACCAGCCCCGCCCGGGCGAACACGCCCTCGAACAGGTCATGGCTCAGGAGCGCGTTCTCGGGTACCCGGTCCGCCATCGCCGCGCCGAACGCGTCGAGATCGTAGATCCCCTTGCCGGTGAAGCTCCCCTCGCCGAACAGGTCCTGGTAGACGTCGGAGACCGCGGATGCATACGGGTCGATCCCGGCCGATCCGGAGAAGATCCGCTGGAAGATCGATCCCTCATGCTCGGCCGGGAGCGTCGAGGTGATCCGTGGCTGGAGCACGCCATAGCCCTGGGTCACCAGGCCGGCCCGCGAATCGAAGGTCGGCTGGTTGAGCGGATGGGCGATCGTCCCCACGAGGCGGCCCACCGCGCCCCGGGGCAGCCGCGTATCGGCATCGAGCGTGACCACGTAGCGCACGTCCGTCGGCGGGGTCGACGCGGTCCGCCCGGTGGTCAGGATGCTGGTCGTTGCCGAGCCGCGCAGGAGGGCATTCAGCTCGTGAAGCTTGCCGCGCTTGCGCTCCCAGCCCATCCAGCAGCCCTCGGCCTCGTTCCAGCGTCGCTTCCGGTGGAAGAGCAGGAACCGGGCGCCTCCCCCGGGGGCCTCGCCGTGGCGCTCGTTGAGCCGGTCGATGGCCGCGGCCGCCGCCGAGAGGAGCTCGTCGTCGCCGGGGACATGCTCGGTCGGGGCATCGAGCCGGTCCGACAGCAGGGCGAACCGAAGATCGCCCTCGCGGTTCGCCAGGTAATGGACCTCCAGACCCGCGACCTGAGCCTCGACGGCTGCCTCGCTGGTGAGGAGCGTCGGCACGACGACGAGCGTCCGCAGCCGGGACGGCACGCCATCGTCTAGATCGAGCCGTGGCAGCGGTCTCGGGCCCAGCACGGTGGCGACCTCCCGGTCGACGAGGGCGATCGCGAGGTCGGAGGCCGGGGCGAGCGCGAGGATCGCGACGACGAGGATGCCGGCACCCACGGCGTCTCCATGCCCGGAGAGCAGGAGTGGTACGGCGAGGATGAGCGCCGTGAACAGGGCGAACGTCCCGAGGTAGCCGATCGTGGGCGCCCGGACATAGGCGCGCCGCAGCCGGTCCGCCAGCGGCACCCGAACGTGAAGGGCGCGCTCGAACGCGGAGCGGCCGTCGGAGATCAGGTAGTAGCCGGTATCTCGGCGTCGAGCCGCCAGCGACGGTTCGATGTCGTCAGCCGACGGCGCGGCGTCCGCCATCGCCGCGGCCTTCCGGGCGACCTCGACCTCGGTCAGGCCCGAACCCCGTGCCAGCTCTTCGACGGCGTGGCGATAGCGATCTCGAGTCGCGAAGTCCATGTTCCCGAACGAACTTCGTGCACGAAGGACATCGTCGACCAGGCTGACGCTTTCGACGAACTGGGCCCAGTCGAACCACGAGATGAGGCGCATGCTCGTGATCACGTTTCGGACCGTCACGTTCATCGTCGCCTGGTGCTGGTGCTCGAGGCGGACCATCTCCTCGGCGACAGGCCCCTGGGCGGCGAGGAACCCCTCCAGCCAGTGGAGGGCGGGGATGACCGCAGGGTCGTGATCGCGCAGGCGCTGGAAGAGCTGGACGCGGGCTGCTGTCGGGAGCGCCGCACGCGAGAGCCGACGCAGGGCTGCCGCCGCGACCTCCGGGCTGTCCGTGCCGAGGCCGAGCAGGCCGTCGGCGAGCTCGTCCGCCTTCTGCCGCGCTGCCCGGCTGTGCACGAACTGCTCCGCGAGGCGGCGGAGGTTGTCGACGAGGAGGATCCGGAGGCTGGTCGGGATGGCCCATAGCTCGCCGATCGTCAGCGGCTCCACCTCCTGGTAGGCGCGCACCATGCGTCGCAGGCTCTCTGGGTCGAAGCGGCTGTCCGTGTGCGCGACGTAGGCCCAGGCGAGACCCAGGACCCGCGGGTAGCCCGCGAGATGGCCCTCGGCCAGCTTGGGGAGCTCGCGGTAGTAGTCCGGCGGCAGGTCGTCGCGGATCTCGCGGAGCTGCTCGTCGACGATGTGGAAATTGTCGACGAGCCATTCGGCGGCCGGCGTGATCGAGCGTTCGTCCTTGATCGCGCGAGCCAGGAGGCGGTATGACGCCAGCAGGACGCGGCCATTCTCGGCGATGCGAGGCCCGACGGCGCGGCCTCGACGGGGCGAGTCGGTGACCGTCTGGGCGGCGGCAAGAGTCTGCGCGTGCTGCTCCAGCCGCTCCACGCTGAAGAGCTCCGCGAGGATCGGCTCCTCGAGCTCTGCCTGCGGGCGGACCTGCTGGCGAACGCGACCGCGCGGGACCCGAAGGGGCTGGTTCGATCTCATCTTCCGCTTTCAGCGCACGGCCTAGCCGCTGCGCTCGATTCCACCTCGGGGATGTGCCGCCTTGGCGCGGTTGCCGCACGTCGCCATGTCGCACCAGCGCCTTCGGCCGGTGCGAGAGGTGTCATAAAACACGAACCGGCACGTGTGGTCGTCGCAGATCTTGCGGGGTGACCCGACGTCAGCTCACGCCGCCTGAGCCGTGGTCGTCGCGGGCCCTGGCACATCAACGGCGAGGGCGATGACGCTGCGATTGACCTAGTCGATACCGATCCCGCTTTCTTGGGAAGCATCGAACGGCTCGACGTTCTCGATCACCAGACCGGTGATGTACTTGTCCGGCCCCACCCCTTTCGGGACCCGGATCTGGAAGTCGAGCACGAGAACAAGCAGCGCGGCAAGTCCAAGAAGGACAACTAACTGCCGGCGGCTGCCGGCTCCCGCTGTGCGATCTTCTTGAGAGCCGGGCGCAGCTCGTCGCGGAAGAAGCGGAAGAAGCCCTCCTGGTCCGGTCCGACCTGGTGAAGGTAGACATTCTCGACGCCGGCGTCGATGAACTCGCGGACACCTTCGACGTAGCGCTCGAGGTCCGGACCGACCGGCATCTTCTCGGCCAGTGACTCTGGCGTCACGACGCTCGAGGCCTGCTCGAAGTGCTGCGGCAGCGGCAGCTCCTGAGACAGGTCGCCCGGCACGCCGGCGTTCGGCCAGATCTGGTGGAGCGTCTTCGTGGCCTGCGCCTCGGTGGCCGCCCAGCACCCGGTCACCTGGCCGTAGATCGGCTTGTCGCTCCCGCCCGCGCCGCGGAAGCCGTCGATCAACTCCGCCTCGGGCGAGGTGACGATCAGACCATCACCGAGTTCGCCAGCGACCGATGCGGACTCCGGCCCGCCCGCGGCGACCATGATCCGCGGTGGCTGATCAGGCAGCGTGTAGATGCGCGCGTTCTCGACGATGTAGTGCTCGCCCCGGTGGCTGAAGAGCTTGCCCTCCCACAGGCCGCGCATGATCTCCATCGACTCGATGAGCATCTCGCGGCGCTCCTGGTACGGCGGCCAATGGTCTCCCAGGATGTGCTCGTTCAGGTTCTCGCCGGTCCCGATACCGAGGAAGAATCGGCCCTCGAACAGATCGGCGGTGGTGGCTGCGGCCTGCGCGACGATGGCTGGGTGGATGCGGATCATCGGGCACGTGACGCCGGTGCCGACCTCCAGCTCCTGCGTCTCGCGGGCGATCCCGCCCAATACGGTCCACACGAAGGGTGAGTGTCCCTGCGCGTCGACCCACGGGTGGTAGTGGTCGCTGATGAGCGCGAACTCGAAACCGGCCTCCTCGGCCAGGGCGGCGTTACGCACCAGGTCGGCCGGTCGATGCTCCTCGCTGCTGAGGGCATATCCAAAGCGAACAGTCATGGCTCCGCGTCATGCATGACCGATGCCGCACATTGGTGGCCGCGGACGTCGCCGCCGCCTCTTGGGCGGCGATCATCGCAGCCGCCGGTGCAGGTGCCCATCGCCACGCACCACTTCGGCTCGGGCATCTGCTCCCAGATGCGCACCAGCGGCCCGGCCATCTTCGTGGTCAGCGTGCCGGCCACGATCAGCACGTCGGCCTGGCGCGGGCTGGTGCGGAACGGGAACATCCCGAAGCGGTCCATGTCATTGACGCTGGTGGCGGTGCTCATCATCTCGATGGCGCAGCAGCTGAGGCCGGACAGCTCGATCCGGCAGGCATCATCGGTCCTCCTTCGTATCGGTCATTCGTCATCGTGACGGCGATTCACCGAGCACCTTGTGCACTTCTCGGGCCACGCAGGCCGTGCCCGCCTGCCGCATTCGCAGTATAGCGGCCTGCCTACACGAGGCCTCCGAGCCTGGGCGATAAAGAGCGCGGCGAACACGGCAACGAAGGTAGCCGCGAGCGCGGTGATGAAGAACGTGAAATGCGACGGCCGAAGGTCGGCTGGCAGCTCGCGGCGGCCCAAGTACAGGGTGCAACATCACCTGATCTCAGATCGAGGCGGCGGCGGCCGCGAATGACCAATCGGCGGGCGAGGCGGTCAACAACATCGAGAGGATGGCCGAGCACGAGCACGAGCACTGAAGCGCCACCCGCGGACGACGCATCAGGGCGGCCGAGGTTACAGTCGATCTGCTACCACGTATCCGGCTGCCTGCCGACCGTCCAGGAGTGAGGCGTGCTTGGCGCGTGGCAAAGAGGAAGTTGAGCGCCTTCACGACGCGCGCATCGAGCACCCTCGGCCATCGAGGTGCAGCCCTCCCGCCCGGGATCCGGCGTTGGTCGGTTGGTGACGTCCACGACGGTCTCCTCTTGAGCGCGTCGCCGAGTTCGCTGCGATATCCGCAACGGCCATGGCGGAAACCGCGAGGATGATGATCTCCGCGGATCCAACGGCCTCCCGATTTGAGCCAGCGCTCGCGCATCCGTGGCGTTGGCGGCCGCTTCGGTCATGGCGGATGCCGAGGTGATGGTCACCGTGTGGCGTGCACGGACCGATGAGTACGCCACGGCTTCGCCGACATTACCCGCCCCGATGATCGCGACGTTCATGCCTCCTCGTGTCAGACTCAAGCCTGGGCATCAACACCGCCGCACAAGCATCGGGTGTGCCATCCCGACTTCCACAGAAGAGCGCTTGGTCCGAGCGGCGGTGGCGCATACCAGCATCATCCAGCCAGCGCATTCGACTGGATCAGGGTCTTGGCCCAACATGATGGAGAATGGGCGCATGCCGCAGACAGACGCACTCCCTTGACGAGCAGCGGCCCCCTGGACGACGAGCAGCTGCGGCGCATCGACGCCTGGTGGCGGGCGGCGAACTACCTGTCGGTGGGGCAGATTTACCTGCTCGACAACCCGCTCCTCCGCGAGCCGCTGACGCCGGAGCACATCAAGCCGCGGCTGCTCGGCCACTTCGGCACGGTGCCGGGGCTCAACCTGCTCTACGCGCACCTGAACCGGGCAATCCGCCAACGCGACATGAACGCCATGTACATCACCGGCCCGGGGCACGGCGGCCCCGGCCTGGTGGCATCAGCCTACCTGGAGGGCACCTACACGGAGGTCTACCCGGAGATCACCCGCGACGAAGACGGCCTGCGCCGGCTCTTCCGCCAGTTCAGCTTCCCGGGCGGCATCCCCAGCCACGTGGCGCCCGAGACGCCCGGTTCCATCCACGAGGGCGGTGAGCTTGGCTATTCGCTGAGCCACGCCTACGGGGCGGCGTTCGACAACCCGGACCTGCTGGTGGCCTGCGTCATCGGCGACGGGGAGGCGGAGACAGGCCCGCTCGCCGGCAGCTGGCAGGCCAACAAGTTTCTGGACCCGGCCACGGACGGGGCGGTGCTGCCGATCCTGCACCTCAACGGCTACAAGATCGCCAACCCCACCGTGCTGGCGCGCATCCCAGAGGCCGAGCTGCTGGCGATGATGGAGGGCCACGGCCATCGGCCCCTTCTGGTGGCCGGCGACGACCCGGCCGACGTCCACCAGCAGCTGGCGACGGCCCTGGACGACGCGCTCGACGACGTCGCCGCCATCCAGCAGCAGGCCCGCGGCGGCAACGGCACACGTACACGCCCGCGCTGGCCGATGATCATCCTGCGCACCCCCAAGGGCTGGACCGGCCCGAAGAACGTGGATGGTCTGCCGGTGGAGGGCACCTGGCGCTCGCACCAGGTGCCGATCAGCGACGTGCGCATCAATCCCGAGCACCTGGCTCTGCTCGAGGAGTGGATGCGCTCGTATCGGCCCGAAGAACTCTTCGACGACGAAGGCCGGCTGCTGCCCGACCTGGCGGAACAGGCGCCAAGCGGGGATCGACGCATGAGCGCCAACCGGCACGCCAACGGGGGGCAGCTGCTCGAGGACCTGCTGCTCCCCGACTTCCGCGACTACGCCGTGGACGTCCCGGCCCCTGCCACCACCAGCGCGGAGGCGACCGCAGTGCTGGGCGCCTTCCTGCGCGACGTGGCGAAGCGCAACCCGGACCGCTTCCGCATCTTCGGACCGGACGAGACCGAGTCGAACCGGCTCGGCACCGTCTACGAGGCGACCGACAAGGCCTGGGCCGCGGAGATCCTGCCGGTGGACCAGCACCTCGCCCGCGAGGGGCAGGTGGTGGAGGTCCTCAGCGAGCACCTGTGCCAGGGCTGGCTGGAGGGCTACCTGCTCACCGGGCGCCACGGCCTGTTCAACTGCTACGAGGCGTTCATCCACATCATCGACTCGATGTTCAACCAGCACGCCAAATGGCTGAAGACGACGCGCGCCATCCCCTGGCGCCGGCCGATCGCCAGCCTCAACTACCTGCTCTCCAGCCACGTCTGGCGCCAGGACCACAACGGCTTCAGCCACCAGGACCCGGGCTTCATCGACCACGTGGTCAACAAGAAGGCCGAGGTGATCCGGGTCTACCTGCCGCCCGATGCGAACTGCCTGCTCAGCGTGGCCGATCACTGCTTGCGCAGCAGGAACTACGTCAACGTCATCGTCGCCGGCAAGCAGCCAGCCCTGAACTACCTGTCGATGGACCGGGCAGTGCTGCACTGCACGCGCGGCATCGGTATCTGGGACTGGGCCAGCAACGATCAGGGATCCGAGCCAGACGTGGTCATGGCCTGTGCTGGCGACATTCCGACCCTCGAGACGCTGGCCGCGGTCGACCTGCTGCGGCGCCACGTGCCGGACCTCAAGGTGCGGGTCGTCAACGTGGTCGACCTGATGCGGCTCCAGGATGAGCGCGAGCATCCGCACGGCCTGCCCGATAGCGAGTTCGACTCGCTCTTCACCGACGACAGGCCGATCATCTTCGCCTACCACGGCTATCCCTGGCTCATCCACCGGCTGACGTATCGGCGAAGCAACCACGACAATCTCCACGTGCGCGGCTACAAGGAGGAGGGCACCACTACCACCCCGTTCGACATGGTGATGCTCAATGACCTCGACCGGTACCGACTGGTGATCGACGTCATCGACCGCGTGCCGGGCCTCGCCGATCGGGCCGGACACGTACGCCAGGACATGGTCGATCGGCGCCTGGCGGCGCGCGCCTACACCCGCCAGCACGGCGACGACGACCCGCAGATCCGTGACTGGACCTGGCCCGGCTAACGGCTCTGCATAAACCGATGCGCGTGCTCGTTCTCAACGCCGGCTCTTCTTCGCTAAGAACCAGCTTGATCGAGGAGCCTGGTGAACGGACCCTGGCCAGTCACGAGCTCGAACTGGCCCCCGGTCCGGACGCCTGGACCGATGCGCTGCGCGCCGTCCTGACCGATGCCAGTAAGGTCGACGCCGTGGGCCACCGGGTGGTCCACGGCGGGACGCGCCATACCGGCCCGCTGCTCATCGACGACGCCGTGCTCGATGAGCTCGACGCGTTGCGCGGGCTGGCGCCGCTGCACAACGGGCCGGCTCTCGAGGTGATCGCCGCGGCGCGACGGGCCATGCCAGGCGTGCCGCAGGTAGCCTGTTTCGACTCCGCCTTCCACGCCGGGCTGCCGCCGCCGGCGCACGTCTACCCGCTCCCATACGCGTGGTACGCCGACTGGGGCATCCGGCGCTTCGGCTTCCACGGCCTGTCGGTGGCGTGGTCGGTCGAGCAGGCGGCCGCGCTCCTGGATCGGCCTGTCGGTGAGCTGGGTCTGGTCGTCGCCCACCTGGGCGGCGGCTGCTCGGTGACGGCGGTGGTTGGTGGTCGCTCGGCGGACACCTCGATGGGCATGACCCCGCTCGAAGGGCTGATGATGGGCACCCGGTCCGGCTCGGTCGATCCGGGCATCTTGCTGGAGCTGCTGAACGACGGCCGCCTGTCGGTAAGCGACCTGTCCGACGCCCTCCAACATCGGTCTGGACTGCTGGGAGTCTCGGGCGTCAGCGCCGACCTCCGCGAGATCCAGGCGGCCGCGGCCGCCGGCAATGCGCGGGGGGCCTTGGCGCTGGAGCTCTTCGTCCGCCGGGCGGCGGCGGCCATCGCGGCTGCGGCCACCGCGTTGCCACGCATGCATGCCCTCGTCTTCACCGGCGGCATCGGGGAACACTCGGCCGAGATGCGCGCCGAGGTCTGTCTGCGCCTCAGTCAGCTGGGCGTGGCGGCGGAACTATCGGCGCCGGACGACGAGGAGGATGTGGTCTTGAGCCCGGCCGGCTCCGCAGTCTCCGTGCTGCGGATTGCCGCTTGAGAGGACGTGATCATCGCTCGCGAGGTCGCCCGGGTGGCGGCGTGACGGGCCAATCCAGCGCTTCGCACTCATGCCTGTCAGGCGTAGAATTGGCTGCGGCAGACTGCCAGCCGCCGTGCGCAACGGAATGGCGAGGCCCGATTGAGGAGTCGACTCCCAGTCGATAACTGACCGCCTCACGCTCCGACCTTGTGAGCGTGACTGGCCGGTGAGCACAGCGCTCAATGCGGCCGAAGCTACAGTCGATAACTTTGGCTGTTTCGCTCGCGTTCCCCCGCTCGTAGCACAGCGCTTGCGTTCAGACACTATGAGTCCCCTGCTGTCAGGTGCCCTCGAATCAGGGAAGTCAGGTGCCCTAGCCATGTTGTGTCCTCCTTCGCGAGGAGGGGCGGAGGGCCAAATAACACCACTGGCGGTATGGCGGCGAGAGCACGAAGCCCACATGTTGTGGGATTGGCTGGGGCGGAAGGATTCGAACCTTCGATCTCCTGATCCAGAGTCAGGCGCCGCCCGGAGGCCCGCGGCGGCCGTCCTCAGCCAAGATTCGTGCTCAGACTCGGCCCACGCCTCGTCCTCGCATGTTCGGTTTTCCGGGGAGTCAGGTGCGACCTTGAAGCGGACGAGTTCGGTGCCAGCGAGGCGCGCGACGACGACGAAGCGGAGGCCGCCACCGGGTGGCCCCTCGAGCGGCACTGGGGCCGCCGCGACCTCATAGCTGAAATCGTCGGCCAGGTCGACGGCGAAGCCGGAGGCCAGGAGCTCGGGCGCTGTCTCGATGGCGGCATCGATCTTGAGGTCGAGATCCTCGGTGAACCGGGCGTCGTCGGGCCGGCGGAGCTGGTTGGCGTAGCCGCCTTTCACGACCCATCGTCCCGGCGCTGCTGCGAGCAACCGAACCAGGAGGCGGTCGATCGCGACCACAAGGTGGATCCGACGCACGACCACGCCGGCTTCGCGGGCCGCGTTACCCATCCGGACGAGGAGACTGGTTCGTCGACCGGCCGGCGCTCCGCCTGTCGTGTTCGTCATAGCCCGGCACCCTCGAAGGGTGGGTATCGCCGCAGCTCGGCAAGGTCGTATGGGGTGAGCATCGCCCGATCTCGCCCATCACGGGCGGCGGAGATCAGCTGATCAGGGTCCGCACCCTCCCGGGCGGCGTCGAGCAGCGCCCGGCGCGCGGTGCTGACCCACAGTCCATCGCGGAGGATTCGGTCGGTCATGGCGCCGTGACGCGAGTGATGGAGCCTGACCCCGGGACGTGGTCTGAGTCGCGACGTCTCCGGGATCGTGAAGTGGATGGTCGATGGAATGATGTCCGACAGCCCGAGCAGCGTCAGTGCCGTTTGATGGCTGAAGGTGCCGAACGGGGCGAGTGCCTGCAGGCGGTACAGGTCGTCAGCCGCGTCGATCGGCCAATGCGGTAGACGGTAGAGGCCATGGCCGACGCGCTCCGCAGAGCCGTGCTGGGTGCGCCACGTCAGTGCCCGCCGGCTGATCCCGTGCTCAGCGGCCTGAGCGGTCGTGAAGTAGCCGTGCTGCGCCGCCGCCGTGGCGAGGAGATCATCCCATGTCATGCCCCAATGTTACGCCAACCGTAACAATGGGGCAAGTGGCTCCGGCGGGGCGGAACCAAACCTGCGATCAAGCGGTTAACGGCTCGCGCCGGCGAGCTCGAGTGGCGTAACCAACCGGGGTGCCGTGATCGCTCAGCGAGAGGATTCGCCTGACTCCGCCAGGGCCGCCGCCTCCTCCAGGTGCGCCAGGTTCTCCCGAACGATGCGGTGGTAGAGCTCGATTTCCGCCCTCGCCTCCTCGCCAGTCAGTCCCTTCCGAGCTGCGAGTCGTCATTCCAAGAGAGTCAGCGCCGCGTTGATCCCGCGAAAGTACGCTCGGAGCTCGTTGACCGGCGCGCCCCCGTCAGGCATCTGCAACCTGCCTGAGTCGCTGGATGACCTCCTCGACAAGGGGTCGGTCTCCAAAGTCCTCGCCGACATACGCCCATGTGATCCGGCCGTCGGGATCGAGCACATAGGTCGCCGGCTTGCCGACGGCGAGCCCCTGGCGGAGGTTGTCCTCGAGGCCAGCGTACTGGTCGATCACTGTGTGATCGGGGTCGCTCAGGACCGGGAACGGGAACCGCAGCTTCGTTTTCAACCGTGCACCATGCGGTCCACCATCGACGCTGACCGCCAGGACCTTCGCGCCCAGTGCCGCTAGCTCCCTGTGGCGAAGGGCATAGCCAGCCAGCTGGGCGTTGCAGTAAGAGCACCAGTCGCCGCGGTAGAAGAGCAGCAGGACCGGGCCCTGCCCGAGCAAGTCGCGAAGGTGAACCGGCCTTCCCTGCTCATCGGGCAGGCTGAAGTCGGGGGCGACGGCGAGGCTGGCGGGCGTGGTCACGTGGCTGATTCTATGGTCGGTCGGATGCTTGAGGTGGGTACGTGCGGGTTAATGGTACAGGGCGTCGGGTGCGGCGGCTGTGACGGAAGTCACACCGATACGGCAGCTGTCAATGGCGCCGACGGTGAATGCGGCGGCGGACGGCGAGGAGTCAGCTCGACGGCGTCTCGGGCGCAGCCGGCGGCGGCAGGAAGGCGGCGAGCAGCGCGCCGGCCACGGCCAGGCCCACGATGATCCAGCTCACCGCCGGGTCGTAGAGGACATCCACCGGCAGGAACGCGTCGAGCGACCAGGAGCCCGGACCGAGCAGCTGAACCGCGAAGGCGCCGGCCAGCAGCGCCAGCGGAAACTCGATCCCGCCGTTCGCGTTCCAGAAGCCCTTCGCCCAGTGCGCTTCCTTGATGATCACGATGGTCTGCGCCACCAGCCCCGCGGCAGCGATCGGCACCAGCAGCCCCAGGATCAGCGCGATCCCGGCCAGCTCGGCCAGCACCGAGATGGAGGTCCAGAACAGGATCGGTCGGAAGCCCATGTGACCGATGGCGCCCTTCCAGCCCTGCCAGCCCGGCCCGCCCCACCAGCCGAGCAGCTTCTGGAGCCCGTGCGCCGCGAAGATGGCGCCGATCGTCGCGCGCAGCACGAGCAGGGCGACATCGGATTCCATGGTCACGCTCCTTCCTCCAGCGGGATGCGCTACGAATTCTAGGGCGAAGGTGCCGGCGTTCGCTCAGCTCCCACCGCTGGGCGCACCATCGTCGGGTCGGTGGCTCGCGGCACACAGCCGGACCTCGGCACGATCCCTTCCGCTCGTCGACGCTCGGGCCGGCTCCTCCGCGGGCATCGGCATCAGGATCGTCGAGGTCCAGCTCCTTGAGGAGCACGCGTGATACCCACCAGAGTTTGCGGAGGTCATGCTCGTCCTGGACGGGTTGGCGCCGACCGAGGACCTGGAGCAATCGAGGCGGCAGGTCCTTGAGCTGCGAATGTCAAGCGAAAACAGGACAACCGTGATGGCGTAAACAGCACCACCTGGACATGGAGTGGACCTGGGTTAGTTGAGCGCTGGCGACTCCTTTTCGTTAGGCGGGGCCGCGGGTGCCAGCGCCTCATCGAGACGTTCCTCGCGGGCGGCGAGGCTCTGGCGGAAGCGGTAGGACGAGCCGCGGAAACTCGAGCAGGTGGCAGCGGTGGGTGAGCCGGTCGAGGAGCGCCGCGGTCAGCCGCTCGCCGGCGGCCGCGGCCTCGGCTTGACCCTCCCAGAGCGCCACGAAATCGCCGCCCTCGTCGCCGCGCAGTCGGCCCCGCGAGTGGAGGAGCGGATCACCTACCCGTGTCGAGGAGTCTCTGCCGTCAGAGCTTTTCCAGTAGGTCCGGGACGCGACCAGGCTATGCCGCAAGCCTCCAGCCCGAGTGCGACAGCTCATGTGACGCACCGACCCCGTGATGGTTTGCCCATGCCGCACCGGGTGTCTCATCCAGCTTGACGGGTTCCGCGGCGTGAGAACACTGCCGTCGCGCCGGGCGACGAAGAAGCACAGGGTGGGGAACAAGCCATCGACTCTTCGTACCGCTGGAGATGCGCTGCTCTATTCTGCTAGCGGTCCGCGAGTCCAGGAACCAGCCCGGCTCAAGGACGGTTCGACGATCCGTTCCTCGTACGCCCAACCAGACGCTGCTCAACGTTGCGAAGGCGGCACATCAATGAAGGCTGTGAACCTCGGGATCCTCGGCATGGGCACGGTCGGCTCGGGGGTGCTCAAGATCCTCACCGAGAAAGCCGCGCTGCTTGAGCAAAGAGTCGGCGCGCCGCTTCGAATCTTGAAGGTCGCAGGCCGCCAGGCCTCCCCTCGCGTCCAGATCCCGCCCGGTCTATACACCACTGACGCGATGGAAATTGTCAAGGACTCGCGGGTTGACATCGTGGTCGAGCTGATTGGCGGCACGACCGTCGCGCGGAGCCTCTGTCTGGAAGCTCTGAACCGCGGCAAGCACCTCGTAACTGCGAACAAGGCCCTGCTTGCCGAGCACGGTTTGGAGATCTACCAGGCCGCTGCGACGAAACGAGTGGACCTTGGTTTCGAAGCCAGTGTCTGCGGGGCCATACCCATCATCCGTTGCGTCCGCGAGGGACTTGTCGCGAACTCGATCCGATCAATCGTCGGGATCGTGAACGGGACTACGAACTACATCCTGACCGAGATGACAGAGAGCGGCCGAGCACTTGGCGACGTGCTGGCCGAGGCCCAAGCCAAGGGTATCGCGGAGGCGGACCCTTCGTTAGATGTGGATGGGCTCGACGCGGCTCACAAGCTCCAGATCCTCGCGTCAGCCGCCTACGGCGGGTATGTGCCATTCGGCGACATTCATGTGGAGGGGATACGACAGATCGACGCGCTCGATATCGCCTTCGCACGCGAATTCGGGTGCGTGATCAAGCTGCTAGCGATTGCCAAGGTCGATGACGGTGAGCTCGAGGTTCACGTTCATCCCACGGTCATTCCCGATTCGCACCCCCTGGCCTCGATCGGCGGAAGCTACAACGGCCTGCTTGTGCACGGCGATGCCGCGGGCCCGCTCCTCTTCTCCGGACTCGGAGCAGGTCAGATGCCGACCGCCTCCTCGGTCGTAGCCGACATCGCGGAGATCGCGCACAACATCGTCTTCCTCCGGCCTTCACGCGTATCCCTGCTTCCTACCAGCACGTCCGGCGTGGTAGGGGCGATCAGGCCTGTGGAGCGGTCCCGCTGCAGGTTCTACCTGCGTTTCATGGTGCAGGACAAGCCGGGCTTCCTCTCCGCCGTGTCCGGCGTGCTGGCCGAGAATGAGATCAGTATTGCCTCCATGATCCAGAAGGGGCGGGCGGAGCAGGTGCCAGTGCCTGTCGTTATGCTCACGCACGATGCCGTGGAGGGCAACGTGCGGCGAGCCCTGGTGCGCATTGGCCGCCTCGACATGGTTGCTGCGACCGTATGCCTGCGCGTGGAAGGCCTTGAGGAGTGACCCGAAGCAGGCCGTCGCGCTAGCGCGCGGGTCCCCTCAGCCGCAACAGCGGACACCCAGGCGTGCCCGATCACCGTCCCTCGCTCCTTCACCCGGCTCCCACCAACCCCAGAGTCGGTGCGACGGTCCTCGGGAACCCGCCAATCGCAGCCGGGTGACATGACGGAACCGCGACAACGTCAGCGGGGCTCGGCGAGGGTGATTCCGGCTGCCCGGGCGTCCTCGGCGAGGCGCTCGAGCGTCGCGTCCATCCTCAGAGGGAGGATGCCCGAGCGGAGGAACGCCTTCACCAGGCTCAGGACCCGCCTGTCCCCGATCCGCCGACGCACCCGGCGCATGAGGGCCCGGTGGTCGATCCCGTCGAAGCAGGCGCTGATGTCGCCTTCGAGGACCCACTCGTAGGAGTGGGAACTGAAGAAGTGGACCTCAGCGACGAGATCCTGTATCTCAGCCGAAGATGTCCCGGTAGAGCGTCTGGACAGCCGTCGCGCCAGCAGCGTCCGGGATCACGTACGTGGAGCGGCGCTCGGCTGCCTCGTTGGCGAAGACTCCAACACCGAGCTGGGCGAACAGCGCACGGTCACTCGGGATGCGGTCGCGGAGTGCCGACGACTCCCCGACGACCGAGAGCCAGCAGCAGCGGCCGAGCCGTCGCCATGGCGCCACCGAAGCCGCCTCGAGCGCACCGTCCAGGTCCGCCGTCTTGTCGACCGATGCCCCGACGATCAACACCCCACTCCCCGAATCGATGAGGCTCATGACACCGCTCCGCTGCTCCCAGACCTCGCGCGCCGCGAGAGGAACGCTGCCACGAGCCAGGACGATCGTCTCCATGGCCGGGAGGAGAGAAAGACCGACGACTGGTCCGTCGTCCGCGACGTCCCCAATGAGGGTGCCAGGTTCGTGCGAGAAGGTCGAGCGCACGACGATCGGGATCCGGGCGTTGCGGCCGGCTGTCAACGCCCGCGGGTGCAGTACGTTGGCGCCGAACCGGGCCATCTCGGACATCGCGCCGTAGCTGACCCGACTCAGCATGCGAGCCTCGGGCACGAGGCGCGGATCGGTCGCAGCCACGCCGGGAACATCGGTGAATAACTCCACTCTGCGTGCCCGCAGCGCAACGCCGAGGGCGACGGCCGAGGTGTCGCTCCCGCCGCGGCCGAGCGTCGTGTAGTCGCGCGTCCCCGGCGCAACACCCTGGTCACCGGTGATGACCGGAACGTGGCCCGCCGCCATCAGGCGGTGAAGCCGCGTTGTCTCGATCCGCACGATCTCGGCTTCCTGGTGGTGCCCATCGGTGTAGATGCGTGCCTGGACACTGGTCATGCCGATCGAGGGGACTCCCGCCCGGCGGAGTGCGTGGGACATGACGGCCACCGAGACGGCCTCTCCGCACGAGAACATGAGGTCGTAGTCCCGCGGATCGATCGGGCCGCCGTCGATGCGGAGCAGGTCGAGTAGCGTGTCGGTCGCGTAGGGATCGCCCCGGCGGCCCATCGCCGAGACGACGAGCGCGACCCGGTAACCCTCGTTGCGAGCCCGACAGACGTGTCCGATCACCTGCCGGCGGCGCTCGGCAGTCGAGACCGAAGTGCCGCCGAACTTCTGGACGAGGACCGGCTGGGCGGTCATCTCACCGCAACGAGGTCGGCCACCGCCAGCTGCTCTGCAATCTGCACGGCGTTGAGCGCGGCGCCCTTTCGGACGTTGTCGGCCACGATCCAGAGGTTCAACCCGTTCTCGATCGAGGTGTCTTCGCGGATCCGCCCGACGAACACCGCATCGGTGCCGGCGGCCTCCAGTGGCATCGGATAGATGTACGTGGCCGGATCGTCCAGCACGCACACGCCCGGGGCCTCAGACAGGAGTTGTCGGGCCTCGTCCACGGTCACTTTGTGCATAGTCTCGATGTTGACCGACTCGGAATGCCCGATCGCTACCGGCACACGAACCGCGGTAGCGGACACACGAATGGACGGGTCGCCCATGATCTTCGCCGTCTCATGGACCATCTTCCATTCTTCGCTGGTGTAGTCGCCTTCGTCGAAGACGTCGATCTGGGGGATCAGGTTCAACGCCAGCTGGTACCGAAAGGCCCGAGGCGGGGTGAGCGGATCGCCCTCGGCGATCTCTTTGATCTGGCGGCGCAGCTCATCGGCGCCGGCCTTGCCCGCGCCGGACGCGGCCTGGTACGTCGAGACCACGATCCGCTTGATCTTGGCAAAGTCGTGCAGTGGCTTGAGGGCGACGACCATCTGGATCGTGGAGCAGTTGGGGTTGGCGATGATCCCCTTGTGCCACAGCAGGTCGTGAGAGTTCACCTCGGGGACGACCAGCGGACAGGCCGGATCCATCCGCCAGGCGGAACTGTTGTCGATCACGACCGCGCCCTGGCGAACCGCCCTGGGCGCAAGATCGAGGCTCGCTTCGGCGCCAGCCGAGAAGAAGGCGATATCGATCCCCTCGAAGCTCGCCTCGCTCGCTTCGAGGCAAGTGTGCTTCCCCCCGGCGAAACTCACCTGCGTGCCGGCCAACTCGGGCAGGTCGAGCGGCCGCAGCTCGTTCACCGGAAACTTTCGCTGCTCCAGCGTCTTGATCATCTCCGTGCCGACCATCCCGATGGCCCCCACCACCGCGACGTTGTACGTGCGCATCGTCATCTTCCGCTCCACACGCTACGGGATTGGCGCGTCGCTGATGCTCACCCATGGCGGCCGAGGGAGGAGGCCGCGACCGTCGTGGGTGAGTGAGGTCAGGCGGCCTACGGGTAGAGGCCCCGCATGGCGGTCGCGTCGGCGACGCGCTGGACGGCGACCAGGTAGGCCGGTGAAAGTCGCGGCGGCGGGGAAGGGACCACGGTCACTGCCGATGTCGACCACCGTCGTGCCAGCTTCGGCCAGCCGGACCGTGAGCTCCACCAATGCTCCGGACGGCAGGCCAAGGAACGCGACGTCGATCCCCGGCTCCGGTTCGCCGTCGACGGGACGCAGACCGAGCGGCGCGAGATGCGGGAATTCATCGGCCAGCGGAGAGCCGTCCCCGCCGCGGGCATACAGGGCCCCGATCTCGATCTGGGGATGGCCGGCCAGCAGGCGAACCAGCTCGGCGACGGCATAGCCGCTGGCGCCGACGATGGCGGTTCGAACGGTGGAGCTCACCGGTTGTAGAGGTCCATCAGCCCATTGGCTGCGTGGGTCCGTGCCTCGGCGTCCTCGCCCACGTCCTTGCGCCGCGAGCCGCGGGCGAGAGGCGCGGCCGCGGCAACGTCGATCCCACGGTTGACGATGAGCCCGTTGATGGCGTCGAGGTAAGCAGCCACACTGGCCTCGAGCACGTTCGCGTGGGTGGCGCGACCCGGGTATGCGGGCGCGCCCGGATCGGCGCTCGCCTGACGGATGCTGAGCGTGACTGACGCGGCCGCGGCGTGGCCGTGGCCGGTGGCGTGCACGTTGTAGGTGAGCAGCTCCAGCGGCTCGGGCAGCACGCGGGCCACCGCCTCGTCGACGGCGCGCATCAGGGCGTCGACCGCGCCGTTGCCGGTGGCGTGGGCATGCCAGCGCCGATCGCCGCCGGCGAGGACGAGGCTCGCGCGGCTGGGTCGGTCGTTGCCGGAGCTGGCCGACCAGCGCTCGATGCGGAAGATGGCCTCCGGCGCGAGCGCCGTCGGATCGGTCTGAGAGGCTGGGGTGCGGTCTGGCTGGGAGGCGGTCATCGGTGCATCGGCTCCTTTCGGGGATTCGATCGTGGCTCAGACGGACGTGAGCCAGGCGGCATAGCGGGGGTCGCGGCCGCGGACGGCCGCGAAGTAGCGTTCCTGGAGGTCGGTCGTGACAGGGAAGGCGGTCCCTTCGCCGCAGGGCCGCCCGTCGACCGAGGCGATCGGCGCCACCTGGGCACCGGTGCCGGTCAGGAAGAGCTCGTCGGCGAGGTAGAGCTCGGTGCGGTCGATCTTCCGCTCCTCGACCACGTAGCCGGCGTCGCGAGCCAGGGTGATGACCGCGCCACGGGTGATGCCGGGCAGAACGTCGTCGGCCAGCGGCGGGGTCGCGATCGTCCCGTCGCGAACGAGGAAGATGTTGGCCGCGGAGGCCTCGGCCACGTGGCCGTCGGCGGTGAGCAGGATGGCCTCGGCGTAGCCGCCGGCGTGGGCATCCTCGACCGCCATGCAGGCGTTGACGTACGAGCCGGTGATCTTGCCGCGCGCCGGCACCGCGTTGTCGTTGACCCGCTGCCAGGCGGAGACCGAGACGCGCAGTCCATCGGTCGCGACGTAGTCGCCGAGCGGGAAGGCAAAGATCGCCACCTGGTCATCGAGGTCGCTCAGCTGCAGGCGGAGCGAATGCGCCGCCTTGTAGAGAAGCGGCCGAACGTACATGTCCGCCACTTCGGCGTTGCGGCGCAGCAGCTCGCGGGTGATCTCGACCATTTCGGCGCTGGTCTCAGGCACCTGTGCGCGGAGCAGGCGGGCGTTGCGCAGCAGCCGGTCGTAGTGCTCCGCTGCGAACAGGATCGCCAGCGTGCCGTCGTCCTGGCGGTAGGCCCTGATCCCCTCGAAGATCGCGGTGCCGTAGTTGAGGGCGTGGGTCGCGATGCTGACGTTGGCTTCCGCGAACGGCACCAGGCGCCCGCCGAAGTAGGCCCAGTCGCCGGTCTGGAGGCGGCGGCCGTCGCTCCCCTGCGCCGAGCGCGCGACCTCGCCGGCGGGGGCGTTCGCCTGATAGCCGGTGGCAGCCCGGCTAGCCCGGGCCCCACGGGCATCGGTCTTCATGAACCCAGACCTCCTTCGAGCAGGGGTACCGGGTCGGTCGAGCCGGATGCCCGGGCGGTCGGCAGCCTGGTCGTGAAATGCCGCTCGTCGCGACGCACCGAGGTTGCGCCGCTCTTCCACAGGCCGAACTCGAACGAGTCGATCAGGGCCTGGACCGAGGCGGCGATGATGTTCGAGTCCGAGCCGACGGTCGACCAGCTGTCGGCGGGGCTGCTCGACTCGATGACGACGCGCGTGCGGGCGGCGGTCGCGGCATCGCCGTCGATGATGCGGACCTTGTAGTCGATCAGGTGCATCCCGTCGAGCGCGGGGAAGAAGGCGGCCAGCGCCTTGCGCAGCGCCCGGTCCAGCGCGTTGACCGGACCGTTGCCGTCCGCCGCGGTATGCAGCACCTCGCCTTCGACCTCGACCTTGACGCTCGCCTCGGCGCGCACGTCGCGTCCCTCGCGCTGCTCGACCAGCACGGTGAAGTCGAGAAGGCGAAACGGCGGCTGGTAGCCGATCTCGGCGCGGTGGATGAGCAGCTCGAACGATGCCTCGGCGCCTTCGAACGAGGCGCCGTCGGCCTCAAGCCTCTTGATCAGTTGGCTCAGCGTGCGCGCATCGGTCCGGCCGTCGAGCCGATGTCCGAGCTGCTCGGCGCGCCACTGGGTGTTCGCCCGCCCCCCGAGCTCACTGACGACCAGGCGCGTGACGTTCCCGACCTGCGCCGGATCGACGTGCTGGTAGGCATGCTCGACCCGCGCGGTGGCGGCGCCGTGCACCCCGCCTTTGTGGGCGAAGGCACTCGTCCCTACGTACGGCTGATGGCCGTCCGGGGCGATGTTCGCCACCTCGGCCACGTAGTGCGACAGCTCCGCCAGCCGGCCCAGCCCGGCGGCGTCGCCCGCCGGCACGGTCGGCAGCTGCAGCTTGAGCGCGAGGTTGGCCCAGATCGTCAGGAGGTTGGCATTGCCGCAGCGCTCACCGTAGCCATTGATCGTGCCCTGCACCTGCCGCACGCCGGCCTGCACGGCGGCGAGCGAGTTGGCGACCGCCAGCCCGGCGTCGTCGTGAACGTGGATCCCGTAGGTCGTGTTCACGCCCAGCGCTGCGATGACCGAGCGGCAGATGGCGGCCACCTCATCGGTCAGGCAGCCACCGTTCGTGTCGCACAGCACCAGGCTGGTGGCACCGGCGTCGTGCGCCGTGCGCAGCGTGGCCAGGGCGTATGCGGCATCGGCCTTGTAGCCGTCGAAGAAATGCTCGGCGTCGTAGATCACCTCGCGTCCGGCGGCGCGCAGGTGGGCGACCGAGTCGCCGATCATCGCCAGGTTCTCGTCCGGCGTGGCGCCCAGCACCTCGGTGACGTGCAACAGCCAGCTCTTGCCGAAGATGGTCGCCACCGGCGTCGCGGCTGCAATGAGCGCGGCGAGGTTCGGGTCGTCCTCCGCGCGGGTGGACCGATGGCGTGTCGAGCCGAAGGCGGCGATGCGGGCATTTCGCCACGTCGTGCTGCGTGCCGTCGCGAAGAACTCGTGGTCCTTGGGGTTCGAGCCTGGCCAGCCACCCTCGATGTACGGGAAGCCGGCCTCGTCCAGGCGGCGCGCGATCTTCAGTTTGTCCGAGAGCGAGAGAACCAGCCCTTCGCGCTGGGTGCCGTCGCGCAGGGTGGTGTCGTAGAGCAGGACGGACGCGTCGCTCATGCGCCCACCTCTGCCGCATCGCCGACCACCGCTAGCACCAGCGCCTCGACCATGCCGGTCGTGGCGGTGCCACCCAGGTCCGGCGTTCGGATGTCCGATGCCAGCGCTGCCTCGACCCCGCGCTCGAGGGCCTCTGCCGCGGCCGGCTCGCCAAGCGACCAGGCGAGCATCAGCGCCGCGGAGCCGATGGCGGCGAGCGGGTTGGCGATCCCCTGTCCCGCGATGTCCGGGGCGCTGCCGTGCACCGGCTCGAACAGCCCGAAGCGGCCGTGGGCGGTGATGCGCTCGCCCAGGCTGGCCGACGGCAGAATCCCGAGCGAGCCGGCGATCGCCGCCGCCTCGTCGGAGAGGATGTCGCCGAACAGGTTCTCCGTGACGAGCACGTCGAAGCGCGACGGGTGACTGATGAGCGCGAGGGCCAATGAGTCGACCAGGGCGTGCTCGACGGCGACCTGCGGATACTCCTTGCCCACCTCGTCCACGACCGCGCGCCAGAGCCGGCTCGACTCGAGCACGTTGGCCTTGTCGACGCTGGTCAGACGGTTCCGGCGTCCGGCGGCCAGCTCGAAGGCGAGCCGCACCACTCGCTCGATCTCGGGACGGGTGTAGCGCAGCGTGTCGACCGCCTCGTCGCCGGTCCAGCCGCGCGGCTGCCCGAAGTAGAGGCCGCCGGTCAGCTCACGCACGATGAGCAGGTCCGCGCCCGCGCGCACCTCCGGGCGGAGTGGTGAGGCGAACGCCAGGCTGGGGTGCGCGCGAATCGGTCGAAGGTTCGCGAACAGGCCCAGCCCGGCACGCAGGCCGAGTAGCGCTTGCTCGGGTCGCACCTCCGCCCGTGGATCATTCCAACGCGGCCCGCCGACCGCGCCGAGCAGTGCGGCATCCGCCGCGCGGCAGGCCTGGAGCGTGACGGCCGGCAAGGCCTCACCCACGGCGTCGATGGCCGCGCCTCCGGCCAGCTGCTCGTCCCACGCCACGCTGAAGCCGAATCGTGCGCCGGCAGCATCGACGCAGCGGCGCGCGACGGCGCTCACCTCGGGCCCGATGCCGTCGCCGGGCAGGTCGGCGACGCGGTACGGCTGGGGCGCCGCGCGGCTCGTCATGCGCCGGCTCCCGACGAGCCCTTGGCCAGCTCCGCGGCCGACACGTGGCCGGTGCGGGCCCGAGCCGGCTGGGCGGCCTTGGCCTGTTCGATCGCCTCCGCGGTGGCGGGGTGATCTGCGAGCAACTTGTTGATCGCCGCCAAATAGGCGCGCACGCTGGCCTCGACGACGTTGGTCGACAGCCCGTGGCCGGTGTAGGTCGGCGGCGGCGTGTCGGCAGCTGGGGTCGGCAGGCTGATCTTCACCGTCGCCTCGCCCTGGGCATCCTCCCCGGTGCCGACACTGCGGACCTGGTAGTCGAGTAGCGCGGGCCGGCCGCCGATGATCTTCTCGAGCGCGTTGTCGACCGCCGACAGGAGCGCGTCGATCGGCCCGTTGCCGCCGGCGAAGGCCCGATAGGTGTTCCCCTCGAAGAAGAGGCTGACGTTGCCACTGCTCGACTCGCCCTGCCGGCTAGCGGCGGCCCAGTGCTCCAGCCGCACGAGCGGTGGGACGGGGTCGACGTGCTGCTCGGCGAGGGCGACCAGGTCGGCATCGGTCAGCTGCTTCTTGTGGTCAGCGAGCGCCATCGCCTCCGCGTAGAGGGTGTCGAGATCCGACGGCTCGAGCTCGATGCCGATCCGCCGCAGCCGCTCGTCGAAGCCGCGCCGACCCGAAAGCTTGCCGAGCGTCAGGCTGGAGGCTGCCAGCCCGATCGAGGCGGGGGTCATGATCTCGTAGGTAAGCGGGTTCTTCAGGAAGCCGTCCTGGTGGATCCCCGACTCGTGGGCGAAGGCGTTCGCCCCAACCACGCTCTTGTTGGGCTGCACCGGCAGCCCGGTCAGGTAACTCACCAGCCGACTGGCGGCGGTGATCTGCTCGGTCGCCACTCCCACGGTGGCGTTCCGGAAGCGCCCCGGCCGGGTGCGGAGCACCATGACCACCTCCTCCAGCGAGGCGTTGCCCGCCCGCTCGCCGATCCCGTTGACGGTCAGCTCCACCTGACGTGCGCCGGCCCGGATGGCGGCCAGCGTGTTGGCGCTGGCCAAGCCCAGGTCGTTGTGGCAGTGCACGCTCACCACCGCCCGTCTCCCCACCGCGCGGACCACCCGACGCACCAGGGTCGCGAACTCGACCGGCTCGGCGTAGCCAACCGTGTCCGGCACGTTGATCACCGTGGCGCCGGCCTCGACCGCGCTCTCGTAGGCGGCCAGCAGGAAGTCGAGCTCCGTGCGGCTGGCATCCTCGGCGCTGAACTCGACCGTGGCGTCGGGTCCGACCAGCCGTCGCCCCTGCGCCACGCAGGCGCGGATCGCCCTGAGCACCTCTTCGCGGGTGGAGCGCAGCTTGTGCACGATGTGGATGTCGCTGGTGGCGATAAAGACATGCAGATGACGCTTGCGTGCCGGCGCGATGGCGGCAACCGCCACCGTGACGTCGGCGGGGACGCAGCGGGCCAGCGCGGCGATTGCTGGCGCACCCTTCGCCCGGCCGACCTCTTCCGCAATGCGCCGCACCGCCTCCGCCTCGCCTGGCGAGGCGGCCGGGAAGCCGGCCTCGATGACGTCGACCCGCAGCCGCGCCAGCTGGCGCGCGACCTGAAGCTTCTCGTCGGCGGTGAGGCTGGCACCGGGTGCCTGCTCGCCGTCGCGCAGGGTGGTGTCGAAGACGCGGACGCGGGGCGGCATCAGGCTCCCACCTCCGCCGGCGACGCGGCCTGTGCCGCGCCGTCCTTCTCGGCCGACGCCCAGCCCGCGGGCGGCTCCTTCGGCGAGAGGAAGCTCATCCGCCCGCGCAACTCTCTGCCGACCGGCTCGATCCGCGCATTGGCGTTCTCGGCCCGCAGGCGGCGGAACTCGTGGCTACCGGCCGCCCCCTCAGCGATCCAACGCTTCGCGAACGAGCCGTCCTGGATCTCGTCCAGGACCCGCCGCATCTCGGCGCGCACCCGCTCGTCGATGATGCGCGGACCGGAGACGTAGTCGCCGAACTCGGCCGTGTCGCTGATGCTGTAGCGCATGTACGACAGGCCGCCGGCATACATCAGGTCGACGATCAGCTTCAGCTCGTGCATCGTCTCGAAGTAGGCGAGCTCCGGCTGGTAGCCGGCATCGACCAGTGTCTCAAAGGCGGCATTGACGAGCGAGGTGACGCCGCCGCACAGCACCGCCTGCTCGCCGAACAGGTCGGTCTCGGTCTCCTCGGCGAAGGTCGTCTCGAGAACGCCCGCCCGCCCGGCGCCAATGGCGCCGGCGTAGGCCAGCGTCCGCGCCCGCGCGGTCCCGGTCGCATCCCGGCCGACGGCAAAGAGGGCCGGCACACCGGCGCCCTCCTCGTAGAGCCGTCGCACCAGGTGGCCGGGCCCCTTTGGCGCGACCATGCCGACGTCGATCCCGCCCGGCGGGTCGATCTGGCCAAAGTGGATGTTGAAGCCGTGGGCGAACATCAGAAGCGCGCCGCTCTTCAGGTTCGGCTCCACCGACTCGTGATAGACCGCTGGCGCGGCCGTATCGGGGACCAGCATCATCACGACGTCGGCGCCGTCGGCGGCCGACGCAGGATCGGTCACCTGAAGGCCCGCGGCGCGGGCCGCATCGGTCGCGCGTGAGCCGTCGCGCAGGCCGACCACCACCTCGACGCCCGACTCGTGCAGGTTGCGGGCATGGGCCTCGCCCTGCGAGCCGAAGCCGATGACCGCCACCCGCTGCCCAGCCAGGGCAGAGGCGTCGATGTCGCGGTCGTAGATCATGGTCGCCATGCGGGGTCTCCTTCGTTGTGGGGGTTCGTGGTGGCCATCGCCACCGTTCCGGCGCGGACGAGGTTGCGTAGGCCGGCGCCGCGGAAGGTGGTGAGCGCCGCCTCGACAGCCTCCGGTGCGGCCGCCAGACGGACGCGCCAGCTGCCATTGACGTCGAGCAGCTCGCCACCGGCCAGGCTCATGGCCTGGCGAACGGCGGCCTCGGCCGCGGCATCGGTCGGTGGGTCGAGCTCGACCAGTGCCAGCTCGAGCTCGACGCGCGGCGAGTCGGTCAGGTCATTGACCTCGAGCACCTCGATCAGTCGGTTCAGCTGCGCGAGCACCTGGTGGATGTGCGCCTCGTCCCCGCGGATGACGATCGTCATGCGCGACAGCCCCGGCACGTGGGTCGAGCCGACCGTCAGCGACTCGATGTTGAACGAGCGCGCGCGGAGCAGCCCCGAGACACGGTTCAGGGTGCCCGGTCGATCGGCCACCAGCGCGCTCACGACGTGGCGCCGGGCTGCCGGGTCCGCGCCAGTCATCCGGCGTCCCCCTCCAGCATGTCGGAGAGGCCCTTGCCGGGCAGCATCATCGGGTAGATGTTCTGCTCCTCATCGAGCCGGAAGTCGATGAGCGCCGGGCCGTGCGCCGCTCGTGCCGCGGCGATCACGGCCGGAACCTCGTCGATCGTCGACGCCCGGAAGCCGGCCATGCCGTACGCGCCGCACAGCGCCACCAGGTCCGGCCCGAACAGCTCGGCGGAGTGGAAGTTGGAGTCGTAGAGGATCTCCTGCCACTGGCGGATCATCCCCAGCTTGCGGTTGTTGAGGACCGCGATCCGGATCGGGATCTGCTCGGCGACCAGGGTGGCCAGCTCCTGCATCGTCATCTGGAAGCCGCCGTCGCCGGTGACCGCCCAGGTCTCGTGCTCTGGCGCGGCCAGGGCGGCGCCCATGGCCGCCGGCACGGCGTAGCCCATCGTCCCCAGGCCGCCGCTCGACAAGTGCGCGTACGGCCGACGGAAGCCGAAGTAGCGCGCGGCCCACATCTGGTTCTGGCCGACGTCGCTGACCAGGGTCGCCTGGTGGTCGGTCGCCTCGCCGATCTGGTCGATGACGTAGTCGGCCGAAAGCCGCCCAATGCGCCAGCCGCCGGACCCGTGCCAGGAGCGCTGCTTGCTTACCTCGCGCCAAGCGTTGAGCTCCGCCCACCAATCGGTGCGCGGCTCGGACTGCGGCAGGCGGCGCAGTAGCGCGGCCAGGAGGTCGCCGGCGTCGGCGACGATGCCCAGCTCGGTATGCACGTTCTTCCCGATCTCGGACCGATCGACGTCGACGTGCACCACCTTGGCGCGCGGCGCAAAGGTGCTCGTCTTGCCGGTGATCCGGTCGTCGTAGCGCATCCCGATCCCGATCAGCAGGTCGCACTGCTGGATCGCCTTGTTGACGTGCATCCAGCCGTGCATGCCGGCGTAGCCGAGCGAGAGCCGATGCGTCTCGTCGATGTTCCCGATCCCCAGCAGCGTGTGCGCCACCGGGATTTCGGACCGCTCGGCGACGAGCCGCAGCAGCTCGGTGGCGCCGGCGATCTGCACGCCATGGCCGGCCAGGATCAGCGGCCGCTCAGCCGCCGCGATCAGCTCCGCCAGGTCATCGGCCTCCGGCACGTCGCCGCGCACCGGGCGCAGCAGGCCTGGCAGGCGTAGGTCGCCGGGCGCCGGGACCGGCGCGCCGGTCTCGATCTGGAGGACGTCCTTGGGGAAGTCGAGGAGCACCGGTCCGGGGCGCCCAGTGGTGGCGATCTCGATCGCCTCGGCGATCGCCAGCGGCACCTCGTCGGGGTCCATCACCAGGGTCGCGTACTTCGTCACCGGCAGCGCGATGCCGACGATATCGGTCTCCTGGAAGGCATCCCGCCCGAGCAGCGGGCGGGCCACGTTGCCAGTGATGGCCAGCATCGGCACCGAGTCCATCATCGCCGTGGCCAGGCCGGTGACTAGGTTGATGGCACCTGGGCCTGAGGTCGCCAAGGCCACGCCGATCTCGCCACTGGCTCGGCTGTAGCCGTCCGCCGCGTGGGCCGCGCCCTGCTCGTGGCGGACCAGGACGTGGCGCATCGGGAACTCACGGAGCACGTCGTAGATGGGCAGGACCGCGCCGCCAGGATAGCCGAAGATCGTCGTCACCCCGCGGGCGACGAGCGCCTCGCAGAGCGCGCGGGCACCGATCCGAGGCGCCACGCCGGCCGCCGGCGGGCGGTCGGGCTCGGGCGCCGGATCGGGAAGCCTGAGTGCGCTCATCGAATCCTCCGTACAACCAAGAATCCCGCCGGTCCTTCGGCGGGATTCGTGGGTTTGCTGTGCTGTGTCGGCTCTAGCCGGGGGCACTCCCGCGATCCCGCCATCCAATTAGGAGGACGAGGCTGAGAATGCCGATTACGAGCACGACGAGCGACTCACCGAGGGCGAGCCGCTGCGCCGGGTCGTGACGAACCGATCGGTTCATGTGTTTCGGGACCGTACCAGCCGTGTCAACCCCCTGCCACAGGACTATCCGCGGCATGGCAGCCACGACTGTCGGCCCAATCCCCGCCAAGGTTCGTCGTTAGGACCACCCCGTGAAACTTGCGCTTCATATCGCCGCCTCAGGTGACGGCGCCCTTGGAGGCCGATGACACCAGTCGTGCATATTTGGACATGACCCCGCTCGCGTAGCGAGGCGCTGGCTCGCTCCAGGAGGAGAGCCGCCGCGCGACCTCGTCGGCCGGGACGTCCAGGTCGAGGCGGCGGGCGTCGACGTCGATCACGATCGAGTCGCCCTCCTGCGACCACGGCGATCGGTCCACCCAGCGCCGCCTCCGGCGCGACGTGCCCGATCATCAGCCCATGCGTGCCGCCGGAGAAGCGGCCGTCAGTGAGCAGGGCCACCTCCGACCCCAAACCCTCCCCGACCAGCGCGGCGGTGACCGAGAGCATCTCCTGCATGCCGGGACCGCCGACCGGGCCCTCATAGCGGATGACGACAACGTCGCCGGCGACGATCTGCTGAGCGCGCACCGCCTCGAAGCAGGCCGCCTCCGAGTCGAAGACGCGCGCCGGGCCACGATGGAATCGGCGCTCGTGGCCGGCCAGCTTCACGACGCAGCCATCGGGCGCCAACGAGCCGCGCAGGATTGCCAGCCCACCGGTGGGCTTCAGCGGCCGATCGAGCGGCAGCACCACATCCTGACCCGGCTTCTCCACGGCAGCCGCGGCGACCGCCGCCAGCGTCCGGCCGTCGACATTCGGCGTGTCGCCATGGACGAGGCCCCCGCGTAGCAGCTCACGAGCGACAAGACCGATGCCTCCCGCCTCGTAGATGTCGAGCGCGTTGTAACGGCCGCCAGGGGAGAGGTCGGCGACGATCGGCGTCCGTTCGGCGATCCGCTCGAAGTCGTCGAGCTCGAGCGGGATCCCGAACTCGTGCGCGATGGCCAGCAGGTGCAGCACCGCGTTCGTCGAGCCGCCGGTGGCCGCCACCGAGGCAATCGCGTTCTCGATCGCGCGCCGGTCGATGATCGCCGATGGGCGGGTTCCATCGGTCACCAGTCGCATAGCAAGCTCACCCGCCAGACGCGCAGCGTCGTCCTTGGCCGGATCCTCCGCCGGGATGGCGTTCAGCCCGCCCGGCGAGATGCCCAGGAACTCGAGGGCGGTGCTCATGGTGTTGGCGGTAAACTGCCCGCCGCAGGCGCCCGCGCCTGGGCAGGCGGCGTTCTCGATCTCGCGCAGCTCGTCCAGACTGATCTTCCCGGCCCGATAGGCGCCAACCGCCTCGAAGACGTTCACGACGGTCAGGTTCCGCTTGCCGCGGTAGACGCCGGGGTAGATCGTGCCGTTGTAGAGGACCAGCCCCGGCCGATCCAGCCGCGCCAACGCCATGACCGCGGCCGGGATCGTCTTGTCGCAGCCGACGAGACACACGAGCCCGTCGAAGTGGTGGCCAAAGGCGACGAGCTCGATCGAATCGGCGATCACCTCGCGGCTGACCAGCGAGGCCTTCATGCCCTCGACGCCCATGCTCACGCCATCGCTGACGGAGATGGTGTTGAACTCCATCGGCGTGCCGCCGGCCGCGCGGATGCCCTGCTTGACGAACTCGGCCAGGCGGCGCTGGTTGTAGTTGCACGGCATGGTCTCGATCCAGCTCGTGGCGACGCCGATGAGCGGGCGCGAGAGATCCTCGTCCGTGAAGCCGATGGCCTTGAGCATCGCGCGCGACGGCGCCCGGTCCGGACCGTCGAGGAGGACGCGGCTGTGCTCGCGGGGGTCGTGCGACGAGGTCTCGCTCACGGTGCCCGCGAGTCTACGCGGGATGTCCAGCGCGCAGGGACGAACAGCGACTGAGCCCACGGCACGGTTCATTCGTGCGTCCGACGGCGCGCCCTTGACGCATGGGTTAGGGTGCCAGCCCATGACCAGCCCGTCGGTCCGACCACGAACCATCGTCGACAAGATCTGGGACGCGCACGAGGTGCACGTCGCGCTCGGCATGCCGAGCGCGCTGGCGGTCGACCTGCACCTCATCCACGAGGTCACCTCGCCGCAGGCGTTCGACGGCCTGCGGGCGCGGGGTCTTCGCGTTCGGCGCCCCGACCTGACCCTGGCCACCGTCGACCACTCGATCCCCACCACGGACCGCACCCTCCCGATCCTCGACCAGCAGGCCGCCATCCAGATCCGGCGCATCGAGGAGAACTGCACCGAGTTCGGCATCCCGCTGCACGGCATGGGAAGCCCGCACCAAGGCATCGTCCACGTCATCGGTCCTGAGCTGGGATTGACCCAGCCGGGGATGACGATCGTCTGCGGCGACAGCCATACCGCCACCCACGGCGCGTTTGGGGCACTGGCATTCGGCATCGGCACCAGCGAGGTCGAGCACGTGCTGGCGACCCAGTGCCTGCTCCAGCATCGGCCCAAGACCTTCGAGGTGCGGGTGGAGGGGACCCTCGCCCCGGGCGTCAGCGCCAAGGACCTGATCCTGGCGCTGCTGTCGAAGATCGGGGTCAGCGCGGGCGTCGGGCACGTCTTCGAGTACACCGGCTCGGCGATCCGCGGCCTGGCCATGGAGCAGCGGATGACGGTCTGCAACATGAGCATCGAGGGCGGCGCGCGGGCGGGCCTGATCGGCCCGGACGAGACGACCTTCGAGTACCTCGCCGGGCGGCCGCATGCGCCGACCGGCGCAACCTGGGATGCGGCGTTGGACCGATGGCGCAGGCTGCCCACCGAAGCCGGCGCCACCTACGACACGTCCGTGAGCCTGGACGCCTCTGAGCTTGAGCCGATGATCACCTACGGCACCAACCCCGGCATGGGATTCCCGGTCAGCGGCCGGGTGCCCGACCCGGCGACGATCGGCGACGCCTCCCGGCGCGCCAGCCTGTCGCGGGCGTTGGCGTACATGGACCTGCGGCCCGGCGAGCCGATCCTGGGGCACCCGATCGACGTGGTCTTCATCGGTTCGTGCACGAACTCGCGACTCTCTGATCTCCGCGAGGCTGCGCGCCTGCTGCGTGGACGCCGGGTGCAGGAGGGGATGCGGGTGCTGGTCGTGCCAGGCTCGGGCGAGGTGAAGCGCCAAGCCGAGGCCGAGGGGCTGGACGAGGTCTTCCGCGCCGCCGGCGCCGAGTGGCGCGAGGCGGGCTGCTCGATGTGCCTGGCCATGAACGGCGATCAGCTCGATCCCGGGCAGTACGCGGTCAGCACCTCGAACCGCAACTTCGAGGGGCGGCAGGGCCCGGGTGGCCGGACCTTTCTGGCCTCTCCGGCGACTGCCGCCGCCTCCGCGATCGCCGGCCGCGTGGCGGATGCGCGGTTGCTCCACCCAGTCGAGGCTCCCGCATGACCGGGCGGACGCCGTTCGAGGTCTTCTCGGCGGCGGCGGTGCTCCTGTTGCGCGACGACGTCGACACCGACCAGATCATTCCCGGCGCGCTTCCTGAAGACGGTCTCGCGTGATGGGTTGGCCGTCGGCCTCTTTGCGGACTGGCGATTCGACGACGCCGGCGCCGAGCGGCCCGAGTTCGTGCTGAACGACCCCGACATGGCCGGGCGGCAGATCATGGTGGCAGGAGCGAACTTCGGCTCCGGGTCGTCGCGCGAGCACGCCGCCTGGGCGTTGGTGGCCGGCGGCTTCCGGGCGGTGGTCGCCTCGTCGTTCGCGGACATCTTCCGCGGCAACGCCCTGAAGAACGGGCTGTTGCCGGTGGAGCTGGGAGTTGAAGGGCTCCAGCAGGTGGCCGCGGTGCTGGCGGCCGATCCCTCCGCCGCGTTGACGGTCGACCTGGATGGGCAGCGACTTGGCCTGCCGGATGGCGCGAAGCTCCCGTTTCCGCTGGATCCCTTTTCGCGCACGCTGCTGCTATCTGGAGCCGATGAGCTCGGATACCTCCTCTCGCTCGGGGAGGAGATCTCAGCTTGGGAGGCCTCGCATCCCAGCTCGATCTCGACGCTGGCGCGCGCCGACGCCTGAGAGTTGCACCGGGCGAGTCTGACGGATGGGCAACGAGGTCGCAGCGGAGCGGAGGCAGCAGATCATCAGCCATGCGCCACCAATCGGCTTCCAGGGCGAGATCGGCGCCTACAGCGAGGAGGCGGTGGTCGGCTACTTCGGGCCAGCCGTCGAGCCGCACCCGATGCCGACCTTCCGCGCCGTCTGCGCTGCAGTCGAGGCGGGTGCGCTCGCCGCCGCGGTCATTCCGACCGAGAACTCGCTCGCCGGCAGCGTGGGTGAGGCGCTGGACGCGCTGGGCGAGTCAGAGCTCATCGTCATTGGCGAGCTGCTCCTGCCAGTGCGTCACCGGCTGCTGGGCCGGGCCGGCGCGGACCTGGCCGGAATCCGCCGGGTGGCCAGCCATCCCCAGGCGCTGGCGCAGTGCGAGGCGTATCTGGCCAGCCACGGCTGGCAGCTCGTCCCTGCCGAGGACACGGCGGGGGCGGCCCGCGCCCTCTCCGAGGCCGATGACCTGACGCTGGCAGTCATCGCCTCCGCGCGCGCCGCCGAGCGCTACGGCCTGGCCATCCTGGCCGATGACCTTGCTGCCGCGGACAACCTCACGCGCTTCGCGATCGTGGTTCGTCCCGGTTCGAGCGCGCCTCCGGCCGACGGTCCGCTCGCCCCGCCCGCCAATGCCCCGCGCTCGACGCTCGTGCTCTTCGAGACCCAGCACCGCCCCGGCGCCCTCCATGCAGCCCTGGGCGCCTTCGCCGATGCCGGCGTCAACCTCACCCGGATCGAGTCGCGTCCGACACGGCGCGCCTCCTGGGAGTACCGCTTCCTCGTCCAGCTCGACGGCGACGCCGCGACTGAGCCCGCGCGTGCCGCCCTGGCGGACCTGGGTCAGCGCGCGCACGCGGTCCGCTTGCTCGGCTCCTTCCCCTCGCCTGATGCGGCGCGGCCCTGACCATGTGCCATCCTTGACCGATGGCGACCGAGCAAGCCCAACGCACGGCGATCGTCACCGGCGCCGCCTCCGGCATCGGTCGGGCGATCTCCGAACGACTGATGGCCGATGGCTGGCGGGTCATCGGGATCGACCTGGTCGATGCTTCGCTGCCGAGAGGTGAGCTTCTCATCGGCGACGCCGGCGACCCGTCGCTGCTGACGCGCGCCGTCGAGGCGGCCGGCGGCCGGCTCGATGGCCTGATTTGCGCGGCCGGCGTCCCCCCACGCGGCCCGTGGGATGACCCGGCCCGATGGGAGGAGGCCATCCGGGTCGACCTCTCCGCTCCGTTCACCGCCGTGCGCCTCGCCTGGCCAGCGCTCCGCGCGGCCAGAGGCTCCGTGGTCCTCATCGGCTCAATCGTTGGCACCGTCGAGGGCTCGCCGCGCTCGGCCGGCTACGCCGCCGCCAAGGCCGGTCTGGAAGGGCTCGCCCGCTCGGCGGCGCTGGTCGGCGGTCCAGATGGCGTGCGCGTGAACGTGGTTGCACCCGGACCGATCGAGACGACCTTCGACGAGCCGCTCCTCCCGCCCGATGCGCGGGCGGACGTTCCACTGGGCCGCATGGGTAGCGCGGAGGAGGTGGCCGGCGCGATTGGGTGGCTGCTGGGTCCAGACGCCACCTACGTCACCGGCTCGGTCGTCCGCGTCGACGGTGGTCGGAGCGTCTTTGCCGCTGCGGATGCGCTCCGGAATGGCTGACAGGCACGCAGGGGATCACCGTCGTCGACGGTCGCATCGCCGCCGGGGCAGCCGCGTCAGCCCGGGACTGCCATGCCCGGCGCGCCCCGGCGAGCCGAAACGGGGTCTCCAGCATTGACACGGTGCGAGGCACGGGCTAGGCTGCCGCTCAACCCATGTTCCAGAACTGGTTTTACGCGTAGCGGGCACGAGGCAGGCGAGTAGTACTCGCCAGCGAAGGCACTCGTGCCCGCAGAACGCAGAGGTCGCAGGACCCCTGCGTTTTTTGTTTCCCCGCCAGGGGCCCCAGGAGATTGCGGCAATGATCGTGGTCATGCGTCCAGGAGCAACGCGCGAGCAGATCGCGCAGGTTCAGCACGCCGTCGAGGAGCACGGCCTGGACGCATTCGTGAGCGAGGGCGAGGAGCGGACCGTCATCGGTGTGGTCGGGACCGATCTCGAGCGGGTCGCCCACCTCGGAACGCTCGAGGGGGTCGAGCAGGTTGTGCGCATCACGCAGCCGTACAAGCTGGCCAGCGTCGAGCACCACCACGAGCGCACGCGCGTCCGCGTAGGTGAGGTCAGCGTCGGCAACGGCGGAGGGCTGGTGATCATGGCCGGGCCGTGCGCCGTCGAGTCGAGAGACCAGCTGCTCCAGACCGCGCATTGGGTGCGACGCGAAGGCGCCCGCATCCTGCGCGGCGGGGCCTTCAAGCCGCGCAGCTCACCGTACTCCTTCCAGGGCCTGGGCATGCCGGCCCTCCAGCTGCTGTCCGAGGCGCGCGCCGAGACCGGCCTGCCGGTCGTCAGCGAGGTGGTCGACGCCTCGCAGGTGGAGGCCTTCGACGAGCACGTCGACCTCCTCCAGGTCGGCGCCCGGAACATGCACAACTTCGTCCTGCTGCGGGCTGTTGGCCAGAGCCGCAAGCCGGCCCTGCTCAAGCGCGGCCTGAGCGCGACCATCGACGAGTGGCTGCTGGCCGCCGAGTACATCCTGTCCAGCGGCAACCCGAACGTGATCCTCTGCGAGCGCGGGATTCGCACGTTCGAGACGGCCACCCGCAACACCCTCGACCTGTCGGCGGTGCCGGTGCTCCGGGGTCAGACGCACTTGCCGATCGTGGTCGATCCCTCGCACGGCACCGGGCAGCGCTCGCTGGTTGGACCGATGGCACTGGGCGCCGCCGCCGTCGGCGCGGACGGGCTGCTGATCGAGGTCCATCCGGACCCGCCGAATGCGAAGTCCGATGGCGACCAGTCACTCAGCTTCGACGAGTTCGGCGATCTGATGGACGAGCTGCGTCGCCTCCAGTTCGTGCGCGATGGCACCCATGCCGAGGCCGCCCAGCCGGCACCTGCTAATTCGGGCAGTCGCGATCTCACGGCACTGCGCGAGCAGATCGATGGGCTGGACGAACGCCTGGCCGCCCTGCTCCAGGAACGGGCCATCCTGGCGCTCCAAGTCCAACGGATTCGCGGGCTGGACAGCCACGGCCACGACGTGGCGCGCGAACGCGAGCTGCTCGAGCGCGCGGCGCGCGGCGAGGCCGGGCCCCTCACGCCGGAGGAGCTGACCACCGTCTTCAGCGCCGTGGTGCGGGTCTCGCGCGCCGCCCAGCGACGGCAGGCAAGCACCGGTGTCGCCAACGGGATCGAGGGGCGGGCGTGACGGCGACGGTCAAGCCGCATCCGATTCGGCCGGCTGCTCGGCTGGATGGCCGGCTGCGGCTGCCCTCTGACAAGTCGATCACCCATCGCGCGCTGCTCGCCAATGCCCTGGCAGATGGGACGGCAGAGGTGAGGCTGAACCGGCCAGGCCTAGATGTGTGGAGCACGATCGGCTGTCTTCGCGGGCTCGGCGCGCAGCTCCAGGTCCTCGACGGTGAGCCGATGGTCGCCCACATCCGGGGTGGGGAGTGGCGTACGCCGGACCAGCCGCTCGACTGCGGAAACTCCGGCACCACCATGCGACTCCTGGCCGGCGCGCTCGCCGGCCAGCCGCTCTTCGCCATCCTGGACGGCGACGCCTCCCTGAGTCGGCGCCCGATGGAGCGGGTGGCGGCACCGCTGCGCGCGATGGGCGCCCAGGTCGATACCGATGATGGCCACGCCCCGCTGCGCATCAGCGGCCGGACCCCGCTCACCGCGCTCGAGCACCACCTGGCGGTGCCCAGCGCCCAGCTGCTCGGCGCGATCGCCTGCGCGGCCCTCTCGGCCAACGGCATGACCGTCATCCACTCGCCCGCCGCGGTGCGCGACCACACCGAGCGGCTGTTGGCGTGGATGGGCGCCGACATCGCGCGCGACGGGCTGACGACCACCGTGCGCGGACCGACCCGCCTCACGGCCCGATCGTTCGAGGTGCCCGGTGATCCGTCGTCGGCCGCCGCCTGGCTCGTGGCCGGGGCACTCCACCCCGACGCCGAGCTGCGGCTGGAGGGCGTCTGCCTCAACCCGACCCGCCTGGCCAGCGTGGATGTCCTGCGCGCCATGGGCGCCCGGATCGAGGTGCACGAGGTGGCCACCGACGGCCCGGAGCCGGTCGGAGAGATCACGGTGCGCGGCGGTGGCCGGCTGCACGCCATCCAGCTGGGCGCGGACGACGTGCCCGGGCTGATCGACGAGCTGCCGCTGCTGGCGGTGGCCATGGCCGCCGCCGACGGCATCAGCGAGCTGCGCGGCGCTGCCGAGCTGCGCGTCAAAGAGTCGGACCGCATCGCGGCCGTCGTGGCCGGGCTGGCGGCGATCGGCGCGCACGTCGAGGAGCTGCCCGACGGCTGGCGCGTGCAGCGTGGCGAGCCGCGAGATGCGGCCATCAGCTCCCACGGAGACCACCGCGTCGCGATCGCCTTCGCGCTTGCCGCGGCGACGGGGGTCGCCGCATCGGTCCATCTCGACGACGCCGACTGCGTGGCCATCTCCTACCCCGGCTTCTTCGAAGACCTGGCCGCGCTCACCGGGATGGACCGATGAGGCGGCTGCGCCTGCTAACCGCCGGCGAGTCGCATGGGCCGGGGCTGATCGGCGTGCTGGAGGGGATGCCGGCCGGGCTCACGGTCTCGACCGCGATCGTGAACCGCGACCTGCGCCGCCGGCAGCATGGCTACGGCAGCGGGCGCCGGATGCAGATCGAGCGTGACCGCGTGCGCTGGACCGGCGGAATCCGGTTCGGGCGGACGCTCGGCTCGCCGATCGGCTTCGGGGTCGACAACCTCGACTGGCAGAACTGGCAGGCCCGCATGGCGGTCGAGGCCTCCGCCGCGGAGGACCGGCCACGACCGATCACCCTGGCACGCCCGGGCCACGTGGACCTGGCCGGCGCCATCAAGTACGACGCCAACGACATTCGCGACGTCCTCGAGCGTGCCTCGGCGCGTTCGACGGCGGTGCGCGTGGTGGGCGGCTCGCTGGCGCGACAACTCCTGCGCGTCGCCGGGGTGCGCATCTGGAGCTTCGTCGACCAGGTTGGGCCGATTCGCGCCTTCCCCGCAGCCGACGACGTCGTGCGCAGCGTGCCGGACGGCTGGCCAGCCGCCGACCTGCGACGCCCATCCCCACTGCGCTGCCCGGACCCTGAGGCGGAGCGCGCGATGCTGGCTGAGATCGATGCGGTCCGCGAGGCGGGCGACTCCATCGGCGGCTCGTTCGTGGTCGTCGCCGAGCGGCTGCCGACGGGGCTGGGATCGTCGTCGGAGTGGGACACCCGGCTGGACGGGCTGCTGGCAGGCGCGGTGATGGCCATCCCAGCCGTAAAAGGGGTCGAGATCGGCCTGGGCTTCGGCGTCGTCGACCGGCGCGGCAGCCAGGTGCATGATGTCGTCGACCCGGCGGCGGCCGGTTGGGGACGCCTGACGAACCGGGCCGGCGGCATCGAGGGCGGCATCAGCAACGGCGAACCTGTTGTGGTGAGAGCCGCCGTCAAGCCAATCTCCTCGCTGCGCAAGCCGCTGCCAAGCGTCGACCTGGCGGATGGGGAGGTGGGGCGGGCGCACATCGAGCGCAGCGACATCACGATCCTGCCGCGGGCCGCCGTGGTCGGCGAGGCGATGGTCGCGCTGGTGCTCGCGGACGAGCTGTTGGCGACGCTCGGCGGCGACACGGTCGGCGACCTGCGGGCGGCGTTGCGGCGGCGAACGCGCCGATCGCGCCGGCCTGTCGCGGTGGACGCATGAGCGGCGAGGTCGTGCTGCTCGGCCACCAGATCGGTTATTCGGCGTCGCCGGCGATGCAGGATGCCGCCTTCGCAGCGACGGGCCTCGACTGGCGCTACACCCTGCGTGACGTTCCGCCCGATGCCCTGTCGGGGGCGGTCGCGGAGCTGCGCGGCCCGGACCGGCACGGGGCCAACGTGACGATCCCCCACAAGCTCGCCGTTCCTGCACTGCTCGATGTGCTGGAGCCGCTGGCGGCCCGGCTCGGGGCCGTGAACACGATCGTGCGCGACGGCGACAAGCTGGCGGGGCACAACACCGACATGCCCGCCCTCGCAGCCGAGCTGGGCGAGCTGCTCGGCGAGCTGCTCGCCGAGCGGGAGGCATCGGTCACGCGCGCGATCGTGCTGGGCGCCGGGGGCGCGGCTCGTGCGGCGCTCTCCGCGCTGACCGATGCGGGAGTCCCGGATGTGACGCTGGTCGGCCGCGACCGATGGGACGAGATGCCGGCGCTCCTGGCCCAGGCGCAGCTGCTCGTCAACGCGACGCCGGTCGGCACGGCGTCGGACGCCACCCCGGTCCACGCGGAGCTGCTCCGCTCCGACCTCGCCGTGTTCGACCTCGTCTATCGGCCGAGCCCGACGCGCCTGGTTCGCGATGCGCTGGGGGCCGGCGCGCAGGCCCGTGGCGGCGCCGGGATGCTGCTGCGCCAGGCTGCGGCGAGCTTCGAGCTGTGGACCGGCACACCCGCGCCGGTCGAGGTCATGCGCGAGGCGCTGGGTGCCGAGCTTCACGGGTCGCCATATGCCTGAGGCCGCCGGGATCGCGCTGGTCGGGCTGTCCGGAAGCGGGAAGACAGCGGTCGGGCGCGTCCTTGCGCAGCGCCTGGGCCGGCAGCTGTGCGACACGGACGAGCTGGTCGAGCAGGCCACCGGTCGCGCTGTCCCCGCGATCTTGCGTCATGACGGCGAGGCGAGCTTCCGAGAGCTCGAGCGCGACGCGCTGCTCCGCGCCTGCGCCATGCCGGGCTCGGTGATCGCGACCGGAGCGGGTGCGCTGAACGACCCACTGAACCGATGGGCCCTCCGCCGGCACGGCCGCCTGGTCTGGCTCCAGGCGCCGGTCGACGAACTCGCGCGACGCCTCGAGACCGATGGCGTGCCCCGCCCGCTGCTCGACGCCGACGCCACCGCTCGTCTGCTTGCCCTGGCGACCCAGCGCGAACCGTTCTACCGCGCCGCCGACGTGTGGGTAGATGCCACTCATCCGATGGTGCAGGTCGCGGACGATCTCGCGGCCCGCCTGGTGGCGACGCCCCGGACCGGGAGGCTCTTCGACGCAGAGGTCCCTCGCCACCACCCGATCGGCCCCGCCACCGCGCGCATCGTCCTCGGGGTGGACCTGCCGGACGGGGTCTACGCCGGAATCGTCGAGCGTGAGCCCGTGATCGTGGCCGACCGGCGGGCAGCCGGGGCGCTGCCGGCCCTCGTCGCGGCACTCCCTGCCGGTCCGCGCCTTGAGCTCACCGCCGGCGAGCGCAGCAAGCGACTGCGTCGCCTTGAGCACATCCTCGAGTGGCTGGCAGGGCAGCGGACCGAGCGCGGCACCCCGCTCGTGGCCTTCGGGGGCGGCACGCTGGGCGACCTCGCTGGGCTGGCGGCGGCCCTCTACGCGCGGGGCCTGCCCCTCGTCCAGGTCCCCACCAGCTGGCTGGCCCAGGTCGACGCGGCGATCGGCGGCAAGGTCGCCGTCGACCTGTCGGCGGCCAAGAACCTGGTCGGCGCCTTCTGGCCCCCCGTCGCGGTCGTCGAGGATCTCGCCGCCCTGCGTACGCTCCCCCGCCCTCGGCTGCGCGAGGGCATGGCCGAGGCGATCAAGGTCGCGATGATCGGCGATCCGGAGCTGTGGCGGCTGATCGAGCGACGCGGCAAGGCGGCGCTGCGCGGCGATGAGGAGGTCCGCTACGCCATCACTGAACGCGCCGTCCGGGTCAAGCTGGCGATCGTCGAGCGTGACCCGTTCGAGGCCGGCGAGCGACGCAACCTCAACCTGGGCCACACGATCGGACATGCGCTCGAGGTGGCGAGCGGCTACCGCCTGGCGCATGGCGCGGCGGTCGCCATCGGTCTACGGGCGGCCGCGAATCTGGCGGCGAGGCGCGGCGGCGACGAGGAGCTCGCGCCACGCCTGGATGCGCTCCTGATCCAGCTTGGCTATCGTCAGCGAATGGCGCTCGACCCGGCGCGCGTGCGCGCCGCCCTCGATCTCGACAAGAAGCGCGAGCGCGGCCGCCAGCGTTGGATCCTGCCGATGGCGATCGGTCAGACGGTTGAGGTCGACGATGTGACGGATGCCGAGCTGGCGACGGCGCTGCGCGCCGTCGCCCAGGATTGACCGATGCGGATCCTGCTGCTCAACGGCCCGAACCTCGGCACCCTGGGGCGTCGCCAGCCCGAGATCTACGGAACGATGACCCTGGCCGAGATCGTCGATGCGGCATGCGCCCACGCGGAGGAGCGCGGGTCGACGCTCGAGCACCTCCAGTCCAACCACGAGGGCGCACTCATCGACCGGCTGGAGGTGCTCGATTACGACGCGGTGATCATCAACGCCGGGGCCCTGTCGCACACCAGCCGCGCGCTGCACGATGCCCTGGTCGCCTGTGGGCGCCTCGCGGTCGAGGTGCACATCAGCGACGTCTTTTCCCGCGAGGCGTGGCGACACGCCTCGGTGCTGGAACCGGCCGTGGGGCACCAGGTCATCGGGCAGGGCTGGCAGGGCTACCTGCAGGCGATTGACCTGCTGTTGGGTTGACGGAGTCGGGCTTGACCACCACGCCCTCTGCCGCCTACGATGCGCTTCCAATCGAAGACGGCGTCGACCGGGACCAGTACCTCGTCAGCAGGCAACTCTCCAGCGAGCCGGGATGGTGCAAGCCGGCGTGGCACCGACGAGCGAATGGACCCGCGAGCCTCGCCCCGAACCCGCTCGCGCGAAGGCGCAGCGGCAGTAGGCGGCGACGGAAGGTCCCGTTACCACGGCCTGGCGCATCGGTCCAATCGAGGGCCGGTGCGTGACGAGTGCGGACCAATCGGTCCGAACAAGGGTGGCACCGCGGAATACGCCTCCGTCCCTGACAGGATGGAGGCGTTGCCATGCCGCGAGGACGCCCAGGCCAGACCGATGCCGCCCACAGCCACCAGCCCGGCTCCGCAGGCAGCCACCGCAGAGGTTGTCTCGTTCGAGCTGAATGCCGATACCCTGACCCCGGTCGGCGCCGCGCTGCGGCTCGGCGAGCGGCTCGCCTTCCTGCTCGAGAGCGTCGAGGGCGGGGTGCGCGATGGTCGGCATTCGCTGGTTGGCGCGCGCGGCCAGGTGCTGTCTGTACGGGGCTCCCACGCGGTCCTGCGAGACGCCGACGGCGCGGAGCTCCGCCGCTTCGAGGCCTCAGATCCCCTCGAGGCGCTGCGCGCTGTCCTGCCGCCAGCCGCCCCGGACGGCCGGCTGCCGATCCCCCTGGCCGCGGGCGTCGGCTACCTGGCGTACGAGGTCGCCGCCCGCTGGGAGCGGCTGCCGGTGCCCGAGGCCGATCCGGTAGGCCTGCCGGAAGCGGTCTTCCACATCCCGGCGGCGATGATCGTCTTCGACCACCTCGGGCAGGTGGCACGGCTGGCGACCCTTGGCGAGCCCGGCGACGGCACTGAAGCCACCGGCCGGCTGAACGCCGTGGCGGCGCTCCTGGAGCAACCGAGCGACCACGAGCGCCCGCGAAGGGTGCAGCGCGCTGCACCAGCCCTCTCGCTGGAGGACCCGGCGGCCCGCGAGCGGTTCGAGGCCGGGGTCGCGAAGTTCGTGGAGGAGATCCGGGCCGGCGAAATGCTGCAGGCGGTGCTCGCCCGCCGCTTCACGCTTCCCGGCAGGTACGACCCGTTCGCCGTGTACCGCGCGCTGCGGCGCATCAACCCCTCGCCGTACCTCTTCTACGTCGACCTCGCCGGCGAGGGTGGCGGATCGGCCCTGGTTGGGGCGTCGCCGGAGCTCCTGGTGCGCGTGCGCGACGGCGAGGTTGTCACGCGGCCCATCGCCGGCACCCGGCCGCGCCACGACGAGCCGCTCCAGGACGCCGCGCTCGAGGAGGAGCTGAAACACGACGAGAAGGAGCTGGCCGAGCACGCCATGCTCGTCGACCTGGCGCGTAACGACGTGGGTCGGGTCGCGGAGCCGGCCAGCGTGACGGTACCCACGCTCCGAGCAGTGGAGCGCTACAGCCACGTCATGCACCTTGTCAGCGAGGTCCGCGGCCGCCTTGCCCCGCAGCACGACGCCTTCGACGCCCTCAGGGCCGCCTTCCCGGCGGGCACCGTCAGCGGCGCGCCGAAGGTGCGGGCCATGCAGGCCATCGCCGGGCTGGAGGGCGAGCGGCGAGGGCCGTACGGCGGCGCCATCGGCTTCTTCGCGCCGGACGACCTGGAGGCAGCCATCACCATCCGCAGCGCCGTCATCGGTCCGGAGGCGGCCCACGTGCACGCCGGGGCCGGGATCGTCGCGGACTCGCAGCGCGCGCGTGAGGCCGCCGAGGTCGACGCCAAGGCCGAGGCCATGCGCGCCGCGCTGGGAGGTACGAGGTGAGGGTCTTCCTGCTCGACAACTACGACTCGTTCACTTACAACCTCGCCCACCTCCTGTACGGCCTCGGGACCGATGTCGCCGTCGCGCGCGGCAGTCCTAGTCCGGCGCATGACGGTTGACAGACCCGTGCTGCTGCATTAGCGTGCTAAAGCATGAAAGAGGCCGCACTCAACCCAGCCGTTCCGACTGAACCAGCCGATGCCTGGATGACCGCCAACACGGCGGACCTGGCCCGTGCGGTCGCCGCGCTGCGTGACGAGGACGAGGCCCTCCGCTTCCTGCGTGACCTGTGCACCATCCGTGAGCTCCAGGAGTTCGGCCATCGCTGGCAGGTCGCGCGCCTCCTCGAGCACGGCGTCCCCTACCACGAGATCAGCCAGCAGACCGGCGCATCGAGCGCCACGATCAGCCGCGTCAACCAGTGGCTGCGCTACGGGCGCGGTGGCTATCGGCTCCTGCTGGATCGCCTGGCCGAAGGGGAGCCATGAGCCTCAACGGCGGTGACGCCCTGCGCCTGGCGCTGCCGAACAAGGGGCGGCTGGCCGAGCCCGCCCTGCGGCTCCTGCGCGACGCCGGGCTCGAGGTGGAGGTCAGCGAGCACAGCCTCACTGCATCGGCGCGCAACTACGAGCTCGACCTCCTCTTCGTGCGGGCGGAGGACGTGCCGGAGTACGTGGCGGACGGTCTGGTCGATGCCGGGGTAACAGGGCAAGACCTGGTCGCCGAGCGCGCACCCCAGGACCCGGCCGAGCTTCGCCCGGTCCTGGAGCTCGGCTTCGGGGCCTGCACGCTGACGCTGGCGGTCCCGCGCAGCGGATCGGTCACGGAGCCGCTGCAGCTCAATGGCTGCCGGGTCGCGACCGCCTTCCCCCGCTTGACCCGCGCCTACCTCGAGGCGGAAGGGATCGAGGCGCAGGTGATCGAGGTGCGCGGTGCGGTCGAGGTCACGCCGCAGCTGGGCGTGTCCGATGCGGTCGTCGACCTGGTTGCCACCGGTTCCACGCTGCGCCTGAACGGGCTGCGCCCGATCGCCACCCTCCTGGAGTCCCAGGCGGTGCTCGTCACGCGCGCCGCGGAGCCGACCGAGCCGTGGCAGCCGCTGGTCGGGATGCTCCGCAGCGTGCTCGACGCCCGGGGCAGGGAGTACATGATGATGAACGCCCCGGCCGCCTCCCTCGACCAGATCCGGGCGCTCATCCCCGGCCTCTCCGGGCCGACCGTCATGCCGCTCGCCAACCCGGACATGATCGCCATCCACACGGTCGTCGAGCGCGCCTCGCTCTGGCGCCTCATCCCGGCCCTCAAGGCGGTCGGCGCGCGCGACATCCTGGTGGTGCCGATCGAGAAGGTGGTGCGCTGATGGCCGTCGGCTCACGTCTCCTGCGACGCGACGACTGGGCCGCTCTGGACCGATCCGCCCGCGACGCCTGGGCGCGCGGGCTGCGGGCACCCACGCCCGACGACGACGTGGCAGAGATCGTGGCCCGTGTCCGGCGCCACGGTGACGCGGCGCTTCGCGAGCTGACCCTCGAGCTCGATGGAGTCGAGCTGGACGACCTCTTCGTGGCCGAGTCCGCCATCGCGCAGGCGCAGGTCTCGCCGGAGCTGGAGGCCGCCCTGGAGGCGAGCGTCGCATCGGTCCGGCGCTACCACGCGGAGCAGCGTGGTGCCTTGAGCGCCGGACGCAAGGTCAGGACCGGCCCCGGCGTCACCGCCTGGCGCCGATGGACGCCGATCGAGCGGGCCGGCGGCTACGTCCCGGGCGGCAGGGCCAACTATCCCAGCTCGGTGATCATGCTCGGCGTCCCGGCGGCGCTGGCCGGGGTCGAGGAGCTGATCATCGCCACCCCAGTACGACCGGATGGCACCGTGCATCCCGCCGTCCTGGTGGCCGCCCGCCTGGTGGGCGTGACCCGCATCCTGCGGGTCGGCGGGGCGCAGGCCATCGCAGCCCTGGCCTACGGCACCGATACCGTGCCGCGCGTCGACCGCATCTTTGGAGCCGGCAACGCCTGGGTGACCGCCGCCAAGCGGCTGGTAGCTGCCGACTCCGCGATCGACCTCCCCGCCGGCCCGAGCGAGCTCGTGATCCTGGCCGATTCGACGGCCGATCCCCAGCTCGTCGCCGCCGACCTGCTCGCGCAGGCGGAGCACGGGCCGGACTCCCTCGCCATCCTGGTGACCGATGCGCTCGTGCTGGCGGACGAGGTCGACGAGGCGCTCCCGGACCAGGCCACCGACCTCGCGACCGGCAATCGGGCGCTGGAGACGCTGCGCGCCTGGGGTCGCGTGGTGCTGGTGAGCAACCTCGATGCGGGGCTGGAGGCCGTCAACGCGGTGGCCGCCGAGCACGTCTCGTTGCAGTGCGTCGACGCCGAGGCGCTGAGCGAGCGCGTGCGCCACGCGGGGGCCATCTTCATCGGTCCCTGGTCGGCCGTCGCGATAGGCGACTACGCGAGCGGCACGAACCACATCCTGCCCACCGGCGGCGCGGCGCGCGCCTACGGCGGTCTGAGCGTCGAGTCGTTCGGACGCTGGATCGAGGTCCAGCGCGTGGCTGCAGCCGGCCTGCCGGGCCTCGCGCCCGTGGTCGAGGCGATCGCCTCTGCCGAAGGACTGCCAGGTCATGCGGCCTCGATTCGGCTCCGAGTCGAGCGGGCCGGCGATAGCGCCCCGGACGACCCGGTCGAGCTGCTGCGGCGGGCCGGGCCGGTGCTCGCCTATCCGGCGGAGCCCTCCGACGAGCACGTCGCGGCCCAGATCGGCCTGTCGGTGGAGGAAGTGGTTCGCTACGACCTAAATACGCTCGGCGGCGGACCATTGCCCGGCGCAGTGGCGGGGTTGGCGGCATACGACCTCCGTCGAGCCGGCGAGTACGGCGACATGGCCTATCCCCGGCTGCGCGCCGTCCTCGCCGCGCGGCTGGGCGTGGCGCCGGAGCAGATCATGCCCGGTGCCGGCGCGGACGAGCTGATTCGGCTGCTGGCCACCGCTGCGCTGAGTGACGGCGACGCGGCGCTGCTGCCGACCCCGACGTTCGGCATGTTCGCGGTCGAGACCCGTCTGGCCGGCGGCCGGGTGGTGGAACTGCCGCGCCATGATCTGGCGACCCGCCAGACGGTGACGGAGCTGCGCGCCGTGGCGGCGGAGGCGGCCGCCCGCCTGGTCTGGCTCTGCACCCCGAACAACCCGACCGGCGACCGCTATCCGCTGGCCGAGATCGGTGAGCTGGCAAGCGGCCTGCCGGCGCTCGTCGTCGTCGACGAGGTCTACCTGGAGTTCGCCGAGGCCGATACCGGGGAGCCGCCGAACAGCGAGTCCGCCGTCAACCTGCAGGCCGAGCTGTCGAACGTGCTCGTGCTTCGATCGCTGTCGAAGGCGTATGGCCTGGCCGGGACGCGGATCGGCTACCTGGTCGTCCCGCTGCCGCTGGCCGCCCGCTTCGACGCCATCCGCCTGCCCCTCTCCGTGGCGGCGCCCAGCGAGGCGATGGCGCTCGGCGCCCTGGCCGACGAGCCGGCCGCCGTCGCACGCCGCCGCGAGATGATCGCGCAGCGCCGGCGTCTCGAGCAGGCGCTCCGGCGGTTCGGGTGCGAGACGCTGCCATCGGTCACCAACTTCGTCGCCTTCAGGCCGCCGAAAGCGACGGGCCTGGCCGGCGCCCTGCTGGGGCGCGGCCTGGTGCTGCGCGAGTATGACCGCGGGCCGATGGCCGGCTGGCTGCGAGCGGGTGCGCGCGATGCGGCGGACACGGGCCGGCTGATCGCCGCCCTCGAGGAGCTGCTCGCATGAGCCGGGTCGCGACCGTCGAGCGGAGCACGGCGGAGACATCGGTCCGGGTGAAGGTTGACCTGGATGGGAGCGGCACGGCCGAGGTGCGGACCGGGATCGGCTTCCTGGACCACCTGCTGACGTTGCTGGCGCGCCACGCGCTGCTCGACCTTGAGCTGCAGGCCGAGGGCGACCTGCACGTGGACGAGCACCACACCGTGGAGGACAGCGCGCTCGTGCTGGGGCAGGCGCTCGACCAGGCGCTCGGCGACCGAGCCGGCATCCGCCGCTACGGCGACGTGCGGCTGCCGATGGACGAGGCGATCGCCTGGTGCGCCCTGGACCTCGGCGGCCGCGGTTTCGCGGACGTCGAGCCACGTCCGGACCCGATGATCGCCACGAACGCTTGGATGGAGCTGTGGCCGCATTTCGTCGAGACCCTGGCACGGGAGGCGCGCTGCGCGATCCACATCGAGGTGCGCAAGGCGCGCAGCACGCACCACCTGGTCGAGGGCGGTGCGAAAGCGCTCGCCCGCGCGCTTCGCCAGGCCGCCGAGGCGGATCCACGCTTGGGCGGCGGCTCGCCGAGCACCAAGGAGACGCTGCGGTGATCGCGGTCATCGACTTCGGGGCCGGCAACACCCGCTCGGTGCTCCGCGCGCTTGCGTCGGTGGGCGCGGACGCCCGCCTGGTCCAAACGCGGGACGGCCTGACCGATGCCGACCGCCTGGTGCTGCCCGGCGTCGGCGCAGCGGGCTCGGCGATGGCTGCGTTGCGGCGTCAGGACCTGGTTGCACCCATGCAGGAGTGGGTGGCGGTCGGTCGCCCGTTCCTGGGCATCTGCCTGGGGGCGCAGCTGCTGCTCGACGCATCCGAGGAGGACGACGCGTCGGGCCTTGGCGTGATCGCGGGCATGAGCCGGCGCTTTCCGCCGATCGCGGCCGGCGGACCCATGCGGGTGCCGCACATCGGCTGGAACCGGGTGGAGCTTGCCGGCGGGGGGTTCGACGCCTACTTCGTCCACGGCTACTGGCTCGACCCGACGGACGTTGGCGCGGTGTCTGGCTGGACCGAGGTCGACGGCTTCCGCTTCCCGTCGCTGCTCCGCGCGGGCTCGGTGCTCGGGACGCAGTTCCATCTCGAGAAGAGCGGCGCCGCGGGACGGGCGCTGCTGGCCGCCTGGGCAGGTGGCCTGCTGGACATGAAGGTGGCGGCATGGAGTTGATCGCGGCGATCGACCTGTACGGCGAGGGTGCGGTCCGCCTGCACCAGGGTGACCACGAGCGGCCGGTGGCGGAGGTGCCCGACCCGGTCTCGCTCGCCCGGGAGTGGGCAGCGGCCGGCGTGCCGCGCCTCCACCTCGTCGACCTGGCAGGGGCGCGGTCCGGGGTGCCGACCCAGCTGGAGCAGATCGAGCGGGTCGTGGCGGCCGCCCGCGGCGCCGCGCCGGCGATCCGGGTTCAGGCCGGCGGCGGGCTGCGCACCGTCGAGGCGGTGGCGGCGGTGCTGGGCGCCGGCGTCGACCACGCGATCCTCGGCACGGCGGCGCTCGAGGCGCCGGGGACATTGGCCGCCTGCGCCGAGCAGTTCCCCGGGCGGGTGCTCGCGTCGCTCGACCTGCGCGGTGGGCGGCTGGCGGTCAGCGGGTGGGAGCGGGACGCCGACGAAGATCCGCTGCGGGCCGCCAACCGGCTGCTGAAGGAGGGCGCCGCCGGGCTGATCGTGACCGACGCCGGACGCGACGGGACGTTGGTCGGGCCGAACGTGCGGCTGATGGAGCGCTTCCGCGAGACGTTCCCGCACGCCCGGCTGCTCGCCGCCGGCGGCGTCGCCTCGATCGACGACCTGTTGGCCCTCCGGCGGGCCGGAATCGACGGCGCGATCGTCGGCCTGGCGCTGCTCACCGGCGCAGTACAGCTGCAGGCGGCGCTGGAGGCACTCGCCGCCGAGGAGGTCAGCGCGTGAGCCTGCGCAAGCGGCTGATCGCCTGCCTGGACGTGACCGACGGCCGGGTCGTGAAGGGGACGCGCTTCGTCGACCTCCAGGACGCGGGCGACCCGATCGAGCTGGCAACCCGCTACGCGGCCGAGGGCGCGGACGAGATCGTCATCCTCGACATCGGTGCCACGCGCGGCGGCCGACCGGCGATGGTCGGGCTGATCGCGCACGCGGCCACCGCGCTCGACGTGCCGCTGGCGGTGGGCGGTGGGGTGGCCTCGCTGGACGATGCCGCCGCCTTCCTGGCAGCCGGCGCCGACAAGGTTTCGATCAACAGCGCGGCCCTGCGCGACCCCTCGCTGCTCGACCGGATCGCGAGCAGGCTTGGCTCGCAGTCGCTGGTGATCGCCATCGACGCCGCTCGCAACGGTCAGGGCTGGACCGCGCGCGGCGTGGCCGGCACCGCCCAAACCGGTCGTGACGCCGTGGCCTGGGCCCGCGAGGCGGTCCAGCGCGGCGCCGGGGAGGTGCTCCTGACCAGCATCGACCGCGACGGCACGCGATCCGGCTACGACCTGGCGCTGACCCGCGCGGTGAGCGAAGCGGTGCAGGTGCCGGTGATCGCCTCGGGCGGAGCGGGCAGCGCGGAGGACGTCGTCGCGGCCCTGACGGACGGCGGGGCGTCGGCCGCGCTGCTGGCTTCGCTGCTCCATCGCGGCCTCGTGACCATCCCCGACCTGAAGCGGCAACTGGCCGCGCGCGGCGTCGCCGTCCGGCCGATCACGACTCCCCCCACCCCGGCACAGGTCGCGGCATGGCTTGGCTGAACGATCGTCGGCCGAAGCTCTCCGCAGACAGGCTGGCACCGGTGATCGTCCAGGACGCCGAGAGCGGCGAGGTGCTGATGCTGGCCTGGGCCAACGGCCAAGCGCTGGCCGCCACCGAGCGCACGCGCGAGGCGCACTTCTGGTCGCGCAGCCGGAACGCGCTCTGGCGCAAGGGTGAGACGAGCGGCAACGTCATGCGCGTCGTCGACCTGGCGACCGACTGCGATGGCGACGCGCTCCGCTATCGGGTTATCCCGTCCGGACCGGCCTGCCACACCGGAGCCCGCTCCTGCTTCGCCGTGGAGACTGATGCCGCCGCTCCATCGGTCTTCACGCTGCGCGCCCTGGCGCGCCTGGTCGAATCACGCGCCGGCGCCGACCCGGAGCGCTCCTACACCGCTCGCCTGCTGGCCGATGGTCCGCGTCGGCCGGCAGAGAAGGTGGTCGAGGAGGCTGGTGAGGTGCTAGGGGCCGCGCTCTCCGGCGATGACGACGAGCTGCGCGGCGAGGCGGCCGACCTCCTCTACCACCTGCTGGTGGCGCTCACCGCGCGGGGGATCAGCCTGGAGCAGGTGGAGGCGACCCTGGCTGCGCGGCGGAAGGGCTGACCCCCCCGGCGCCACTCCCAGAACGGGTCCCGAAGCGGCAGCCCATCAGCACGGTCCCGGCGAAGCCTGCCTCCGCGGCGCCGATGCGCGCCTGGCGGGTGTGACAAAGTCGTTGAGCAACAACACGCCTTCCATCGGTGGTTGACACGCCTGCTAGGGTCCTGTCCATGCACGTGGCGCACGAGTTCATCATGGCGATGCCCGGGCGGCCCCGCCGGAGCGAGGGCCCTGCCTAGGCGTCAGACTGTGCGCAGCTAGAGCAAGGGTTCGTCTCCGACGGGGCCGCGGTCACCAACGCGGCCCCGTCGCTCTGCGACGCGGCCGATCCGACCCACGCACCAACCATCGAAAAGGACCGCCATGAACCTGACGCTCGACACCGTGCCCGGCTCCCCCACCGACGGCATCGCTGACTTCACCCCCGGCTTCATCGGCCTGCGCTGCGGGCACTGCGGCGCCGACGCCCCGACCGGACCCAACTTCGTCTGTACGCGCTGCTTCGGCCCGCTGCGGGCGGCATACGACTACGCATCGGTGCAGCAGCAACTGACGCGCGCAGCGGTCGCGGCGCGCCCACGGACGATGTGGCGCTACGCCGAGCTGCTGCCGGTTGATCGGGTGCCGACTGACGGCCTGCCCGTCGGTTATTCGCCGCTCGTTGCGGCTCCCCGCCTGGCGGAGCGGCTTGGCCTGCGCCAGGTGTGGATCAAGGACGACTCGCGCAACCCGACCCTCTCCTTCAAGGACCGGGTGGTGGCCATCGCCGCCGCGCGGGCCCGCGACTTCGGCTTCCACACCCTGGCCTGTGCCTCGACCGGCAACCTCGCCGCCGCGGTGGCTGCCGCGGCCGCGAGCCTCGGCCTGCGCGCGGTGGTCCTGGTGCCGGCCGACCTAGAGCCGGCCAAGGTTGCCCAGGCCGTCGCCCTGGGCGCGCGCGTCATCCGCGTCGACGGACCCTACGACGCGGTCAACCGCCTGTCGCTGGAATTGACCGATGAGCTCGACGGCTGGGCCGTGCTCAACGTGAACCTGCGCCCCTTCTATGCCGAGGGCTCGAAGACGATCGCCTTCGAGATCGCCGAACAGCTCGGCTGGCGCGGCCCTGACGTGGTGGTCGCGCCACTGGCGTCGGGCTCGATGTACACGAAGATCGCCCAGGGTTTCGATGAGCTGGCCAAGGTCGGCCTCATCGAGCGGCGGACGACGCGCTACGTCGGCGGCCAGGCCGCCGGCTGCGGGCCGATCGCGGCCGCCTTCGCCGCCGGGACCGACGAAGTCACGCCGGTGCGCGAGCCGACGACCATCGTGCGCTCGCTGGCCATCGGCAGCCCCGCCGACGGCGGTCCGGCGCTGGCGCTGGCGCGCGCGAGCGGCGGCAGCATCGAGGGCGTCGAGGACGCCGAGGTGATCGCCGCGGTGCGGCTGCTGGCCGCGACCGAGGGGATCCTCACCGAGACCGCCGGCGGCGTGACGCTGGCCGCCCTGCAGCAGGCCATCCGGCGCGGCGTGGTCGAGGGCGACGACGAGGTGGTGGTGGTTATCTCCGGCAACGGGCTCAAGACGCTCGACGTGCTCGCCGAGCTGCCCAGCGAGGTCATCGCCCCCACCTTCGACGCCTTCGAGGCCCATTGGGCCACGCTCGAGCGCCCGGACGGTGAGACCCGATGAGCCCCGCCCGTCCGACCACACCGATTGACCTGGCGGAGGTCAACCCGCCGCTGCTGCCCAGCACCGAGCCCCATCGGCTCGGCGGCCGCCGGCGCGAAGTGCTGATCACCGATAACCTGTTCCGCCAGGCGCGCGTCTCCCCCAACGGCTACGCGGCGCGCATCACCCACCTGCGCCAGTCGATGGCGCGGCTGCGGGCCATTCCCTTCCTGCCGCACCTCGACCGGGCGCGCGCCTTCATGTATGAGGTTGAGGCCGATGGCCTGCCTGAGGTGGGCGCCGCGAGGCACGACTGATGGAACGATGAGCAGGGTACGCATCCCACCGGTCCTGCGCGATGTGGTGGGCGGATCCAAGGAGCTCGCAGCCCGCGGGTCAACCGTGGCGGCGGTGCTCGACGATCTGTTCACCAGTCACCCCGCGCTGCGCGATCGGCTCAGCGAGCAGGGGCGGCTCTCGCCGTTCGTGAACGTGTACGTCAATGACCAGGACATCCGGCACCAGGATGGCTTCGACACGAAGGTCGGCCCGGACGACGTGGTGATCCTGTTGCCGGCCATGGCAGGCGGCTGCTGCCCCCGGGGTTGACACGCCTGCTAGGGTGCTGACCATGCGTGGCGCCATCGAGCTCAAGCGGATGTCCAAGCTCGGGCGGCCCTGCCGGGAGGCACGGGCCTAGAGGCCACGCGTCGCAACGACCGACGGACGGGGCCTCCTGGCACGGAGGCTCCTCACTACGGGCCGCACACCCTCTACCGGTGTCGCGGCCCTTTCCGTTACCACGAGCAGCCTCTCCACCTTGCGGGCCCCTCGATTCGAAGAGGGAGACCGATGCGCACACTCGTGCTGGGCAATGGACCGATGGGTCGCGCGCTGGCCGCTGCCCTGGCCGAGGCGGGCCATGAGGTGGCGAGCCTCGGGCGGCCGATCGATGGGCGCCATCCGACGTCCTCTTTCGCCGACGTCGAGGTGGTGTTCGACTTCTCGACCGGCCTGGCCGTGGCCGGCAACGTCGAGCAGGCGCTCGACGGTGGCTGCCGGCGGCTGGTGATCGGCGCCACCGGCTGGCACGGCGATCGGCCCGCCGTCGAGCGGCTCCTTCGCGCCCAGCGAGCCGCGGGGGTGGCGGCGGCCAACTTCAGCCCCGGCGTCGCCCTCTTCGGCCGCCTGGTCGTGGAGGCGGCCCGTCTCTTCGGCCCGCTTGCGGCGTACGACCCCTTCATCGTCGAATGGCATCGGGCCAGCAAGCTCGACCGCCCGTCGGGCACCGCCCGGGAGCTTTCGCGTCGCCTGACCGCGGCGCACCCCAGGAAGCGCCGCACCCGCGATCCGCGGCGCCACGGGCCGACCGCGCCCGACGAGCTCGAGGTCGTCAGCCTGCGCGCTGGCGCTTCGCCGGGCATGCATCTGGTGGGCTTCGACGCCCCCGGCGAGACGCTCGAGCTGCGGCTCACCGCCCGCGACCGCTCGGCCTACGCGGCAGGGGCCGTCGCCGCCGCGGAATGGCTGCTCGCCGCACGGCGCTCACCCGGCCTGCACCCGTTCGACGCGGTTCTGTCCGACCTGACCGACGCAACAGCCACCGGCTCAGCCTGAGCCGGCGCACACAAAGGAGACACCGATGACCATCCATCCCCCCTGCCTGCCGGTCACTCCCGGCGGCACCCACCTGTCGGGGGCCTTCACCGCCCTGGTGACGCCCTTCACCGCCGACGGCGCGCTCGACGAGGCGGCCTTCCGGCGCCTGGTCGAGCGCCAGGTGGCGGCCGGCATCAGTGGCCTGGTGCCATGCGGCACCACCGGCGAGTCGCCGACCCTGTCGGCCGCCGAGCGCGAGCGGCTGATCCGCGTGACGGTTGAGCTGGCCGCGGCCAGCAGTGGTGCGGCCCACCCCACCGTGCTGGCCGGCACCGGCACCAACGATACCGCCGCCACCATCCGCGCCACGCGGCGGGCCGCGGAGTTGGGGGCCGACGCGGCACTCGTCGTGGCCCCCTACTACAACCGCCCCAACCAGGCCATGCTCGAGGCCCACTACCGGGCCGTCGCCGACGAGGGCGACCTGCCGATCGTCGTCTACAACGTCCCGTCGCGGACGGCCTCGAACATCGAGGCGGCGACCCTGCTGCGGCTCGCCGAGCACCCGCGCGTCGTGGGCGTCAAGGAGGCCTCGAACAGCCTCGACCAGATCGCGCTCGTGCTGCGCGAGCGGCCGTCGGGCTTCGCGGTGCTCGCCGGCGACGACCTCTGGACGCTGCCGCTACTGGCCCTCGGCGGCGACGGGGTGGTGTCGGTCGCCAGCAACGAGATCCCGACCGAGATGGTGGCGCTGTGCGACGCCGGCGCCGCCGGTGATTGGGACCGGGCGCGGGCGATCCACGCCCGCTGGTTGCCGCTCTTCCGCGCCAACTTCGCCGGCGGCCCGAACCCGGTGCCGGTCAAGGCCGCCCTGGGGCTGATGGGCCTTGCCACCGACACGTTGCGCCTGCCGCTGCTGCCGCTGGAGGAGGGCGACCGGGTGCGCCTGGCCGGCGTGCTGCGCGAGGCGGGCCTGGCGCTCGCTCCGCAGCCAGCGCTCGCCGTGGCCGGAGGATCGGCATGAGCGGGGTCGAGCTGCTGGCCGAGCTCGAGGCGGGCCGCCGCCGGGCGGCCTGGCCGGACCCCGCCGCGCCGGACGGCTGGCGGATCGACCCAGACGTGAAGCGCGCCATCCTCGACCTATTCGGGCAGCCCGACCACCGTGACTGGGAGCTCGGCGGCCTGCTCCGCTTTCGGGACCGCGCCGCGCTGCCGACCCGCGCCAGCCTGGACGGCGTGCGGGTCGTGCCCGGTGGCAGCAGCATCCGGGCGGGCGCCCATCTCGGCCGCGAGGTGGTGGTCATGCCACCCTCGTTCGTGAACATCGGGGCCTGGATCGGGGCGGGCACGATGATCGACTCGCACGTGCTGGTCGGCTCGTGCGCCCAGATCGGAGAGCGGGTGCACCTGGCGGCGGGGGTCCAGATCGGCGGCGTACTGGAGCCGCCCGGGGCGCGGCCGGTGATCGTCGAGGACCAGGCCTTCATCGGCGCCGGCTGCGGGCTGTTCGAAGGCGTCCTCGTCCAGCGCGGGGCGGTGCTGGCGGCAGGGGTGATGCTGACCGGCACCAGCCGCCTGTACGACCTCGTCGCCGAGCGCGTCGCGGTCGGCAGCCCCGAGGCGCCGCTGGTGGTGCCGGCCGGCGCGGTGCTGGTGCCCGGCACCCGGGCCCTGGCCGGCAGCTTCGCCGCCGAGCACGGCCTCGGCGTGGCCACCGCCATCATCGCCAAGCGGCGCGATGCACGGACCGATGCCCGAGTGGCACTCGAGACGGCGCTGCGATGACCGTCATCGCCGTCGGCGACGGGCACATCGCCGGCCTCGAGGCCGAGGCGCTGGCCGCGGAGTTCGGCACCCCGCTCTACGTCTACGACCTGGACGCGGTCGCTGCCCGGGTGGCCACGCTGCGCGCCGCGCTGCCGCCGACCTTCGAGCTGGCTTACGCCGCCAAGGCCAATCCTGCCCTGGCGGTGCTGGCGCTGATGAGCCGGCTGGGCCTGGGGCTCGACGTCGCATCCGGCGGCGAGCTGCACGCCGCGTCGCGCGTCGGGATCGCCCCCGGGCGGATCGTGTTCACCGGGCCAGGCAAGCGCGACGCCGAGCTGGCCGCCGCGGTCGCTGCCGGGCTGCGGGCCGTGACCGTCGAGTCGGCCGGCGAGCTGGCCCGGCTCGAGCGCGCTGCGGCGGACGCCGGCCGGGTCGTGGCGATCCTGCTGCGGATGGCGGTCGACGGCGGGGCGGAGGCGACCCCCATCTTGGGCGGGGGGTGGCGCAAGTTCGGGATCGACCCGGGCGAGCTGGAGAGCGTGGCTCGGCGCGCGTGCGCCTCGCCGTGGCTCGACCTGCTCGGGCTGCACGCCTTCGGCGCCTCGAACGTCACCGATGCGGACGCCATCGCGGCCCACGTGGCCCGCACGATGGATGCCGCCGTCGCCCTTGCCCGCCGGGTGGGCTTCGGGCTGCGCCTGGTCGACGTCGGCGGCGGCCTGGGGGTGCCATATCGGGACGGCGAGCCGCCGCTCGACCTGGATCGGCTGGGCCAGCGGCTGGCGGTCCTGGCCGCCGGCTGGGCGGCCGACCCCGACCTCGCCGAGCTGCCGGTCCTGCTCGAGCCGGGCCGCTACCTGACCGCGCCGTGCGGCCTGCTGCTGGCCCGGGTGCTCGACCGCAAGCGGGTCGGCGGTCGGGAGGTCGCCGTCCTCGACGCCGGCATCCACCACGCCCTGCGCCCGGTCCTGGTCGGCGACGGGCATCGGCTGCGACTGCTGCGCGCCGGGCGGCGGCCGGCCGCCACCGGTGACCCGGTGCTGGTCGCCGGCCCGTTGTGCACTGGGCTCGACGTCTTCCCCGGCGGCATCGACCTCGTGCCCGAGCCCGGCGACCTGGTCGCCGTCTGCGACCTGGGCGCTTACGGCTTCAGTGAGGCGATGCCTGCCTTCCTGTCGCACCCCACCCCGGCCGAGGTGGCTGTCCGCGCAGGGCGGGCGGAGCTGATCCGCCGACGCGTCGAGCCCGAGGAGCTGCTCACCGCTCAGCGCCTGCCGAACTGGGCATGAGCACCAGGCCCGGTCACGCCATGAGCGCTCCCCTCAATTCGGCCAACGCCGAGCTTGCATGGATAGGCATGGCATGGTATTTGTATGCACCCATGCCAGATTCCCAGCGCGGGCTCCTCGCCGGCCGGACGCCAGGCGGACCCAGCGAGCTGCTTCTCCAGCTTTCGGGGTCGGCCAGCGTCGACCTGCCGCTCGCCGCATTCGACATCGAGGCGTCGCGGGCGCACGTGGCCGAGCTCGAGCACCTGGGCCTGCTTGATGCCGGCGGACGCGAGACGCTCGACCGCGCCCTGCGCTCGGTCGGTGACCGGATCGCGGGCGGCACGTTCGCCTGGAGCGCTCTCGACGAGGACATCCACATGAACGTCGAGGCGGCCGTGCGCGACGAGGTCGGCGCCGAGCTGGCCGGGCAGCTCCAAGCCGGGCGCAGCCGCAACGAGGAGATCGTCACCGACGAGCGGCTCTGGCTGCGCGGCGCGGTGGCCGAACTCGACGGCCTGCTGCTCTCCCTCCAGCGCACGCTGGTGCGCCGGGCGGCGGAGGAGCTGGAGACCGTGCTCCCGGCGCATACCCATACGCAGCCGGCGCAGCCCGTGCTGCTGGCCCATCACCTGCTCGCCTACGTCGAGATGCTCGACCGCGACCGCGGCCGCCTCGCCGACCTCGCGTCACGCGCCGACCGCTGTCCGGCCGGCTCCGGGGCGGCCGTCGGCAGCGGCCTGCCGATCGACCGCCAGCGCGTCGCCCAGCGCCTGGGCTTCTCCGCCCCGACCGCCAACTCGCTCGACGCGGTCGCCGATCGCGACTACGCGGTCGAGCTGGTCGCGGCCTGCGCCATCGCGGCCGGGCACCTCTCCCGCCTGGCCGGCGAGCTGGTGCTGTGGGTCACCCCCTACCTGGGCTTCGCCCGCCTGGCCGATGGCTTCGTCTCCGGCAGCTCGATGCTGCCCAACAAGCGCAACCCCGACGCTGCCGAGCTGGTGCGCGCCAGGGCGGCCCGCTGCCAGGCAGCCGTCACCTCCCTGCTGGCCCTGACCGATGGGCTGCCGCTGGCCTACCACCGCGACTTCCAGGAGTCGCGCGGGCCGATGCTCGAGGCGGCGAGCTCGCTGGCGCTCAGCGTCGCCGCGATGGACGCCATGTTCGCCGACGTCGCCTTCGACCGGGCGGCCATGCGGCGGGCGGCGACCGCCGGTCACGGGCTGGCGGTAAGCCTCGCCGAGCGTCTGCTCGCCGCGGGCGTGCCATTCCGGGCCGCGCACCGGCGGGTCGGCGAGCTGGTGGCGGAGGCCGAGGCGCGTGGGCTCGACGTCGCGGAGCTGCCCGACGCCGAGCTGCGGGCCGCGCTGCCGGAGCTTGGCGATCGACCGACGATCGTCCCCACCGTCGAGGAGGCGCTGGCGGCGGCCGACCTCATCGGCGGGACGGCGCCAGCGCGGGTGCGCGGCGCAGTCCAGGCGGCCGCGGAGCGCCTCGCCATCGCATCCGAGGTCGTGGCCGGAGCGGGGGCATGACGCGGCGCATCTCGGCTGCGGTCGTCGGCGCCAGCGGCTACGCGGGCGGCGAGCTCGTCCGCCTGCTCTCGGCCCACCCGCAGGTGGAGATCGCCTCGCTGCACGCCCGTGACCGCGAGGGCTTGCCGCTGGCCGCCACATTCCCGCATCTCGCCCCACTGGGCCTGGTGTTCTCCGGCGGCGATCCGGCGCCGGGCGTGGAGGTGGCCTTCCTGGCGCTCCCTGCCGGCCATTCAGCGGAGCTGGCGGTGCGGCTGGAGGCCGGCGGCACGACGGTGGTCGACATCGGCTCCGACCTCCGGCTGCGCGACCCATCGGCCTACCCGACCTGGTACGGCTTCGAGCACCCGGCGCCGTCCGCGCTGGCGCGCGCCGTGTACGGGCTGAGCGAATGGGCGCGCGACGCGCTGCCGGGGGCGACGCTGATCGCCAACCCCGGCTGCTACCCGACCGCCGCGCTGCTCGCCCTGGCGCCGCTGGCCGCGGCCGGGCTGATCGGCGGGCACGTGGTCGTCGACGCCAAGTCCGGGATCAGCGGCGCCGGCCGCGGCGCCGGCGACGCGTTCCTCTTCACCGAGCTCGACGGCGGGACGCGGGCCTACGGGCTGGACGGCCATCGGCACCTGCCCGAGCTCGTGCAGGGGCTGCAGGCCGCCGGCGGGGCGGAGCCATCGGTCACGTTCGTGCCGCACCTGGTGCCGCAGCTGCGCGGGATCCTGGCCACCTGCCACGTGGAGCTCGCCGAGGAGACCAGCTCGGACGCGTTGACCGCACTCCTGTGTGACGCCTACGCGCAGGCGCCGTTCGTCCATGTCCTCGACGTCTCGCCCTCGTCGAAGCTCACCTGGGGCACGAATTACGCCTTCCTCCATGCGGTCCGCATCGGGCCGCGACGGGCGGTGGTGCTGGCGGCGATCGACAACATGGGCAAGGGCGCCGCCGGCCAGGCGATCCAGAACATGAACCTGGCCCTGGGCCTGCCGGAGACGGCCGGTCTCGAGGGCGTGGCGGTGCACCCATGAGCGTGAGGCCGTTCAGCGTGACACCGATCGAGGGCGGCGTGACCGCCGCGGCCGGGTTCGTGGCGGGGGCCGCCACCGCCGGTCTGCGCACGCGACCGGCCCCCGACCTCGCGGTGGTTGCCACCAGCGGCGACGCCGCCGCGGCCGCCGCCGTCTTCACCACCAACCGTTTCGCCGCCGCCCCGGTGCTCGTGGCGCGCGAGGTGCTGGCCGAGAGCGCCGGACGCGCGCGGGCGGTGGTGATCAACGCCGGCTGCGCGAACGCCGGGACCGCCCGCGCCGGCATCGACGACGCGCGGTGCGTGACGGCGGCCGTAGCGCGGGCCATCGGCTGCGACCCCGGCCAGGTGCTGCCGGCCTCGACCGGCCTCATCGGGTCGCGGCTCCAGGTGGACCGCATCGAGGCGGCCATCCCCGCTCTCGAGCTGGGGGCCGACGCCGCATCCGGGTTGGCCGCCGCGACGGCGATCATGACCACCGACACGCGGCCGAAGCAGGCTGCCGTCCGGGTGGAGCTCGCCGACGGGCGGACGCTGACGGTGGGCGGCATGGCGAAGGGGGCCGGCATGATCCACCCGCGGATGGCCACCATGCTGGCCCTGCTGACGACCGATGCGCAGGCGACGCCCGCGCTCCTGGGCCAGCTGCTGCGCGAGGCGGTCGACCGCAGCTTCAACCAGGTCAGCGTCGACGGCGACACCTCGACCAACGATGCGGTCTTCCTGCTCGCCAGCGGGGCGGCCCCTGGGAGTCCGGTCGATCCGGTCAGCGAGGCGGCAGACGCCCTGGGTGACGGCGTGGCGGCGGTCTGCCGCAGCCTGGCCCGGCAGATCGCCGCCGATGGAGAGGGCGCCCGGTCGCGCATCGACGTCCTGGTCGACGGCGCGGCCAGCGACGAGGAGGCGCGGCTGCTGGCCAGGGCGGTGGCCACCTCGAACCTCGTCAAAGCCGCGGTGCACGGCGGCGACCCGAACTGGGGACGCATCGCCTCGGCCGCCGGTCAATCGGGAGCCCGGCTCGACCCCGAGCTCCTGGCGATCCGCATCGGCGACCAGCTCGTCTACGACGGCGAGCCGCAGCCGTTCGATGAGGCGCGCGCCAGCCGGGCGCTGCTCGCCGAGGTCGTGCAGCTGGGGATCGACCTGCACCTCGGCAGCGGGCGCGGCGAGGCCTGGGGCTGCGACCTGTCGGCCGCCTATGTCGCCATCAACAGCGAGTACCGGACATGAGCGGCGCATTGACCATCAAGCTCGGCGGGAGCGCCGGTCGGCAGCTGGACGTGCTGGGCCTGATCGCCTCGCAGGCGGGCCGCGACTGCGTGATCGTTCACGGCGGCGGTCAGGAGATCGGGACCTGGTCGCGGCGGCTGGGGCTCGAGCCGCGGTTCCACGACGGCCTGCGCGTGACCGATGACGAGACGCTCGACGTCGTCGTTGCCGTGCTGGCCGGGCTGGTGAACGCACGCCTGGTCGCGCACCTGGCCGCTGCCGGCCGCCCGGCGGCCGGCCTGACCGGGGCCGCTGGCGGGCTGCTCGAGCTGCGGCCGGCCGACCCCTCGCTCGGCCGCGTGGCGGAGGTTGTGCGGGTCGAGAGCGGCCCGCTCGACACGCTGCTGGAGGGCGGCCTGACGCCGGTGGTGGCACCGATCGGGGCCATCGCTGGGAGCCTCTACAACGTCAACGGCGACGCGGTTGCCGGCGCCATCGCCGCCGCGCGCGGCGGGCGGCTGGTGCTGTGTACCAATGTGCCCGCCGTCCAGCGCGGAGGCCGGCCGGTGAGCGAGCTCGACCTGGACGCCGCGCAGCAGATGCTCGACAGCGGCGAGGCAGACGCCGGGATGCGCCCCAAGCTGCGCGCCGCCATCGCCGCGGCGCGGGCGGGATGCGAGGTCCTCATCATCGATGGGCAGTCCACCGCGCAAGTGGAGGCGGCCCTCATCGGCCGGTCGGTTGGAACGGCCATCGTGGCGCCAGGTGTCGCCGGCGCTGTTAGGGAGGTTTCATGAACAGCAGCTCGACCCGTCGCGAGGTGGTCCGCCAACTGGTGGCCACCGGTCGCTTCCACTCCCAGGCCGAAATTGTCGCCGCGCTCGCGGAACGAGGCATCACCGCCACCCAGGCCACCGTCTCGCGCGACCTGGCGGCCCTGGGCGCGCTGCGCGGGACGCGGGGTGGGTCGGTCGCCTACCTGCTGCCGGACGACGTGCTGGGCGTGCCGGAGGCGACGGGCCTCGACCGGCTGCGGCACCTGATCGCCGACCTGCCACTGATCATCGACGAGGCGCCGCCGCTGCTGGTGCTGCGCACCGCCCCCGGTGCTGCCCACGTCATGGCCTCGGCGATCGACCTCGGCTTCCTGCCGGGCGTGGTCGGCACGGTCGCCGGCGACGACACGATCTTCGTCGCCTGTCGCGACCTCGCGTCCCTCCACAGGCTCCGCGCCCAGTTCGAGTCGCTGCGGGGCGTCGCCTCGCATCCCGCTGAACCGATGAGGACCTCGGCATGACCGACACCGTCGTGCTCGCCTACTCCGGCGGGCTGGACACCTCCGTCGCGGTGCCGTGGCTGCGCGAGACGTGCGGCTACGACGTCGTGACCCTGACCGTCGACGTCGGCGGCGGCGGCGATCCGGCACCGATCCTGGCGCGGGCCCTGGCCGGCGGCGCGGTCGAGGCGCTGGCCGTCGATGGCCGCGACATCTTCGTCAGCGACTTCGTGTGGCCGGTCCTGCAGGCCGGCGCCCGCTACCAGGGCGTCTACCCGCTGGCCACGGCCGTCGCCCGGCCACTCATCGCGCGCCTGCTGGTCGAGACGGCGCACCGCGTCGGCGCGCGCCACGTGGCCCACGGCTGCACCGGCAAGGGCAACGACCAGGTGCGCTTCGACGTGGCGGTGGCCGCGCTCGATCCGAGGCTGACGGTCGTCGCGCCGATGCGCGCCGGGATGGGGATGACCCGCGACGAGGAGCTCGCCTACGCGCAGGCCCACGGGATCGAGATCGAAACCGGCAATGGCACCCCGTACAGCATCGATCTCAACCTGTGGGGCCGCTCGATCGAGGCCGGCAGGCTCGAGGACCCGTGGCTCAGCCCACCGCCCGACGCCTTCGCCTGGACGACCGACCCGGAGCACGCGCCGCGCCAGCCGCGGGAGGTGGTCATCGGCTTTGCCGGCGGCATCCCGGTCAGCCTGGACGGGGTCCGGCTTCGCGGTCCGGCCCTGGTCGAGGAGCTGAACCGGCTGGCCGGCGGCTACGGCGTGGGGCGCATCGACCACGTCGAGGACCGCCTGGTGGGGATCAAGAGCCGCGAGCTGTACGAGGCGCCGGCCGCGACCGTGCTCCACGACGCGCACGCCGCGCTCGAGGGGCTCACCCTCTCGCGCGAGCTGCTGGCCTTCAAGCGCCCGGTGGCCGATCGGCTGGCCACGCTGGCCTACGACGGGCTGTGGTACAGCGAGCTGGCCGGCGCGCTGCGCGAGTTCGTGGCCTCCACCCAGCGCCACGTCACCGGCGAGGTGCGCGTGCGGCTGGCGCCGGGACAGGCGATCGTGGTCGGACGCCGCTCGCCGGAGTCGCTCTACGACCTGTCGCTGGCCAGCTACGGGCCGAGCGACAGCTTCGACCACCAGGCGGCGGTCGGCTTCATCAGCGTCTGGGGCATGCCGGTCCGGACGCAGGCCGCCGTGCGCGGGGCACTGGCCGCGGAGACGGAGCAGCCCCTGCTCGATCGCCTCCCGGTCGAGCGGCTCACTCGCGACGGCGCCGCGCATCCCGCCCCGGTGGCCCAGGAGCGCGCTCAGCCCACGGGCTTTCGCCCCGGCGGCACGATCCCGGTCCTGAACCGCGGCGCCTCGTTCGTGCGGAGGGCGAAGCCCCAGGACGTGGACGCCATCTGGCGCATCATCGACACTTACGCGCGTCGCGGCATCCTGCTGCCGCGCACGCCGGCCGAGATCATCGAGCAGATCGAGACCATCCGGGTCGCCGAGCTCGACGGCGAGGTGGTCGGCGCGGTCTCGCTGCGGGACTTCGGCGGCGGGATCGGCGAGCTCCGGTCGCTCGGCGTGCTGCTGCGCGCCCAGGGCGGGGGGCTCGGCGAGCTGCTGGTACGGGCCGTCGTCAAGCAGGCCCGCCAGAACGGGATCGGCGACCTGTACGCGCTGACCGCCAACCCCGGCTACTTCGCCCTGTTCGGCTTCCGCGAGGTCGCCTGGGAGACGCTGCCCGAGGTCCTCGACGCCGATCGAACGCCGAACGGCGTCCGGCGGCGCTGGAACACGGCCATGCTGCTCAACCCATGACCGGACCGATGGCGCCGGCCGGCACCGGCACCGATGCGGCGCGCCGCGAGGCCCGGGTCCACCTTCAGGTCTACCCGCGCCAGCCGCTCACCATCGTGCGCGGCGTGGGAAGCTGGGTCTGGGATGAAGCCGGCAACCGCTACCTCGACTGCGTGGCCGGCATCGCGGTGGCCGTCCTCGGTCATGCGCATCCAAGGGTGGCCGAGGCGATCAGCGCCCAGGCGCGCACCCTGCTCCAGGTCTCGAACCTGTACTACACCCTCCCGCAGCTCGAGCTGGCCGAGCGGCTGGTTGAGCGCTCGCCGTTCGACCGCGCCTTCTTCGTCAACTCGGGGACCGAGGCGAACGAGGCCGCCATCAAGCTGGCGCGGCGTCACGGGCGGGCGCGCGACGCAGCCGAGGTGGTATCCCTCCTCGGCTCGTTCCACGGCCGGACCCTGGGCTCGCTGGCCGCCACCGGCCAGCCGAAGTACAGCGAGCCGTTCGCCCCACTGCCCGGCGGGTTCACGCACGTCCCCCTCAACGACATCGCTGCCCTGGAGGCCGCCGTCTCCGACGCGACCTGCGCCGTCCTGTTGGAGCCGATCCAGGGCGAGGCCGGTGTGCGGCCACTCGACGACGCCTACCTGGCGGCCGCCCGCGCCGCCTGTGACCGATCCGGAGCGCTGCTCATCTTCGACGAGGTGCAGACCGGCATGGGCCGCACCGGCACCTTCTACGCCTTCGAGGGGACGCCCGTCGCCCCCGATGCCGTCACCCTGGCCAAGGGGCTGGGCGGTGGCGTGCCCATCGGGGCGCTGCTGGTCCGCGAAGCGGCGGCCGCCTTCCAGCTCGGCGACCACGGGACAACGCTGGGTGGCAACCCGCTGGCCTGCGCCGCCGCGCTGGCGACGCTCGGGGTGATCGACGCCGAGCGGCTCGTCGAGAACGCCCGGGATCGCGGAGCACAGCTCGCCGCCGGCCTGGCGCGCTTCGTCGCTGAGGGGCTGGCGACCGAGGTTCGTGGCCGCGGGCTGCTGCTCGGGCTGGAGACGGCCGGTCCGTGGGCCAAGCACGCGGTCGCCGTCGCCCGGGACGACCAGCGGCTGCTGGTGAATGCCACCGGCGATACCACCCTGCGCCTGGTCCCACCGCTCACCATCAGCGCCGCCGAGGTCGACGAGGCGCTCGCGCGGCTGGGGCGCGCGCTGGAGGCGGTGGCGTGACCGCCCCCCTCGCCCAGCGGCCAGCCTCGCCTACCCGCAGCCCCGCCCACGATGCTGCCGCGGCGCCTCTCCACCTTCTGTCCGCCGCCGACTTCGAGCCGCTCGGCATCGAGCGACTGCTCACCCGAGCCGAGGCGCTGCGTGCCGCCCGCCGAAGCGGCCGCGTGCCACGGCTGCTCGACGGCCGTCAGATCGCGCTGCTCTTCGAGCGACCGAGCCTGCGGACCCGCGTCAGCTTCGACGTGGGGATCCAGCTCCTCGGCGGGCATGCCGTCTACCTCGGCCCGGACGAGGTGCAGGTCGGCCGCCGCGAGACGGCCGCCGACGTCGGCCGCAACCTGTCCCGCTGGGTCGACGCCATCGTGCTGCGGACGGCCAGCCATGCCACCCTGCTCGAGATGGCGGCGGCGGCATCGGTCCCGGTGGTGAATGCCCTCGACGATCGCGAGCACCCGTGTCAGGCGCTGGCGGACATGCTGGCCCTGCGCCAGCATCTCGGACCGCTGCTCGGCCGCGTCCTGGCCTTCATCAGCGACGGGAACAACGTCTGTCACTCGCTGCTGCTCAGCGGAGCGCTGTGCGGGCTCGAGGTGCGGGTGGCGACCCCCGCCGGCTATGCGCCCGACCCCCAGATCGTGGCCCAGGCACAGCGCCTCGCCCGCCTGAGCGGAGGGCGCATCGTGGTCGGAACCGATCCGCGCGCGGCGGTGCGAGGTGCGGACGCGGTGTACACCGACGCGTGGACGAGCATGGGAGCCGAGGCCGAGGCCGAGGCTCGGCGCGCGGCGTTCGCCGGCTTCCAGGTGAACGATGAGCTGCTCGCCGCCGCACCCGGGGCCCGGGTGATGCACTGCCTGCCGGCGCACCGCGGCCAGGAGATCGCGGGCAGCGTGCTCGACGGGCCGGCGTCCATCGTGCTCGACCAGGCGGAGAACCGTCTGTACGTGCAGCAGGCGCTGCTCGTCGAGCTGCTGGCCGCACCCTACGCGGCGGGCTGAGCAGGCGCTCGCAGTACCTGGTCGCGGCCTCGCACTGGGCGATCGACGGCGCGGTGGACGCGGCGTCCAGTGGTTGAACATTTCCATGAACGCTGCTTGAGATCAAGACGACGATCAACCCGCGGATCGACGGGGCCTGGATCCGGCTGCTGCTGGGCTACCTCTTGCTCGACGCGGTGGGCGAGTTCGAGGTCACGTCCGTCGGGCTGTATCTGGCACGGCAGGGACGCCTCTTGCTGTGGCCGTTGCCTGATGCGCTCGACACGATCGCAGGACAACCGGTCGATCTCCCTGCGCTTCGCCTGGAGTTCGCGACCTTCCTCGGAACGCCCGGCGACGACTGATCCGGCGGGCATTATCGAGCGGACCGGATGACGGATGTCTCGTCATCCGAGGAGCCGGCGCGCCTGGTAGCTCTGCGGGCCTGTCGCTCCCGAGCCAAACGTGACGGGATCAAGCGCGCGGAGGCGAGGTGGCCGGGCGTCGACGAGTCGTTCACCGTCGATGCTGACCAAGCTCCGGCCCAATGTCTCGCTCGAGCACCCAACGGGTGCGGTGTCATCTATTGACTTGAACCCGACAAGAATGTACGGTTTGAGCCAACGGGTGACACCATGAGCTGCTCCGATCTTCCCGACTGGTATCTGCGCCATCGGATGGCCGTCGTCGACCTGCGGTCGGCTGCCTGGCGCCGCGCTCAGGCCGAGGTCGTCCCGCCCGGCTATGCGCCAGACCAGTGCATGCGCCGGCTCGCCAGAGCAGGGCGCCTGCGGCGCGTGGGACGCGGCCTCTACGTCGTGATCGATCCGGTGCGCGAGACCCCCGCCGCCGCGATCGCCAGCGCGCTGTTCAGCGAGGTGCCGCACTACCTGACCACCGACGCGGCCCTCGCCTTCCACGGCCTCCTCGACCAGCCGATCCGAACCATCACGGTCGTGCTCTCCCGCAGCCGGCGGGCGATCGACATCGGGCCGGCCGTCGTCCGCCCGGTCACCGTCAGCGCGGACCGCCTTCGAGCCGCCGACGCCTACGCGACGACCGCCGACGGCTTCGCGGTCCGGCTGGCGAGCCGCGAGCAGGCGGTCGTCGATGCCGTGGCCGAGCCCGCCTGGATGGTATATGGCGATCTGCTCGCCGAGGTGCTGGCTGTCTTCGCCGACGATGAGCTGGAGCGAACGGCGGTCGGTGCACTGGCCCGATCGACCGCTGCCGGCCAGCGCCTCGGGTACCTGCTCGAGGAGGCCGGACGCCGACCGCCGAAGCTGCTGGCGGAGCTGCGGCCGCTGCGCGCCGTCCGCCTGCGGCCCAAAGACACGCGTCGCGGCCCGTACTCCACCCGCTGGCGGGTGTATGGCTGAGACGCGCAGCCGCGAAGCGATCGCGGCCGACTATCAGGCCGCCCGCGAGGCGAGCGACGCGGCGGCCATGCGTCGCTTTCAGAACGAGGAGGCCTGCCTCGTCCTGCTTGCCATCCTCGAGCGCCTCGCCGTCGAGCCAGCCAGCTTCATCCATCGCGTCGCGCTCAAGGGCGGCATCCTGATGGCCGGCGAGCTGCGTTCCCCGCGGTCATCGGCGGACATCGACGCGACGACCGGCCGCCAGCGCCGCATCGACCCCGAGCGGGTGATCGCCGATCTGCGGCGCGCCGGTCGCGTGTTCAACGTGCGCCTCGACGGCGAGCCCGACCGCACGCCGGGCGGTCTGATCGTCTACTTCCACTTCGATTCGCTCACCGATGCGGGCACCGCCAAGCTCGAGGTGAGCGTGCGCGAAGACCTCGTCTTCGCGGTCCGCGATGCGCTCTTCGACGTCTCTGAGCTTGGCATCGCACCCTTCTCGGTGCCCGCCGTGGCCGAGGTCGAGCTGGTCGCCGAGAAGCTGCGCACGCTCGTGCAGCGCGCCCAACCCCGGGACCTCTTCGACCTGCGGCTGTACCTGATCGAGTCGGGCTGGCATCTCGATCCGGCTGATCTGCGCCGGGCGGTCGACGCGAAGCTGGCGCTGACGCGTCACCGCCGCTGGCGGTCCGGCCTGTGGCGGCTGAACCTCGAGGCCATCGAGCGGGCCTGGGACGAGACGATGGGGTCGTGGGTGGATCCGTCACGGCTACCGCCGTTCACGAACACGATCGAGGACGTCGCCCGGCGCCTGCGCGAGCTGCGCCTCGACTGAACGGATCCTCGGTTCTGCACGGCCTCGGACGGTGGGAGCGGGCCGACTCCGGGCGTCACTCTGGGATTGCCCCGGCGGATCGCATCCCAATGGAACTACGTCCGGGTCACGCGAGGCGTCCGCCCCGAGAGGTTCGACTGACGAGGCCCAGCGGTGGATGGCTCGGAGGTCGTCGCCGAGGAGACCTACAGAGCGACGCCAGACCTGCTGGATCGCACGAGGCTGGAGCAGGCGATCGTCTCGCAGGACGAAGAGAGCATCTTCGGGGTGAATGGCGGGCCCGATCGGGTTCAAACCCGCGTTACCGCACTCCATCGTGAGCGCCTGATCCGCATCCCGTTCGCCGGCCGCGACGAGTGGGTGCGGGCTGCTTGAGAGTCGGCGTAGAAAGAGAACCTGATCCAGAGTCAAGGGTCGCCGATGGCTGCCGGCGGGCCCGCTTGCAGCCGAGATCGTGCTCTGACCGGCCCGCTGCCGGGTCTTCGCATCTTCGGGTTCCCGGGGAGTCAGGTGCCCCGCCCGGGCAAGAGTTTCCCTTCGTCCTGCGACGAGCGCATCGGGCTCAGTTATGCCATGTAGCCCACGCCGGAGCGCTTGGTGCTGACTCGCGCGCGCACAGGCCCCCGACTCCCTCCGGCGTCCAGGGAGTGGCTTCAAGATCGACAGACTCGAGTCGGCTTCGGCACGCTGCTCCTCCGGCTTCCCAAGGTGGGGCGGTTCGGGCCTCCGGCGCGGCAGCGGAGGGCCCCAAGCCGGCCCGTCACTCGCGACTCACCTACCGCCGATGGGCTCGGCCTTCGGCAGCGACTTCGACCGCTCCTCCCTCGCCTGCCGGTAGAGGCGATCACCGTTGCGGAGCACATCGATGATCGTCTGATGATCCATCACCCTTGCGAATCCCCGGCGCATGGTCCGCATCGTCGCGTGGTGAGCCATGGCGTTGTCGGACGCATTGACATCGCTGCCGAACACGACGTGATAGTTCAGGAAGTAGCCGGTGCGGGCTGTGGACTCGCAGCAGAAGTTCGTGAGCGTCCCGCAGATGATGATCGTCTTGATGTCCTGGTCCCTCAGCACGTAATCAAGGTCAGTCCCCGCGAACGAGTCATAGGTGTGCTTGACCCGGATTACCCGCTCACCGGGCTTCGGGTAGATCTCGTGGTAGATATCGGCGCCTTCGCTCCCTTCCTTGATGGCCCCGGCCGCGACCGGGTCCCAGTACTCATAGAAGTCGGCGCAGCAGTCGCCCGCGATGTTATGGGCCGAGTAGATAACCCGAACTCCGATCTCACGACAGGCTTCGATGAGGGTCTTGATGCGAGGGACCTGGCGGTACGCTTCGGGGACGCACATCGGATTATTCGGGTTTACGAAGTCCTCCTGCATGTCCACCACAATCAGCGCAGACTCCTCGGGCTTGAGTTCAAACGCCCAGTGCCTGTCCCGCTCATAATCCCGGTTGGCGAACTCGATGAACTCGGTCTCCCCCGCGAAGAGGCCCGGTGCACGCAGCTGGTCGGCCCCCAGAAGATCCTGTTCTGTCCGGCCATAAGTCTTGAGGAAGTCGTTCTTTACACCGCTTCGCTCGCTACTCACGAATACACCTCCTATGTGCCTGAAGCCCCTCTCAACGACTGGCGTCCACCGCTCGGCCCGAGCCGGGGAATGAGGCGGCGACGGGACCCAGCTCCGCCAGGAGCTCACCGGTCGATGCAACGCGCACGAAGCCACGCCGCGAGGTGCGCAGCTCGGCCTCGTGTTGCATCGGATCATCAGGCGGCCCGAACCGAAATGGACCTTGTAGTTGCTCCTTCCGCGTGGGATGGTAGGCCGTTGCGGTACGCCGGCCAGGTCCCGGAGAGGAGACCGCATGCCTCGTTCGGCACCTCGGCTCGCGCGTGTGCCAGGAGCTCGTCGGCTAGGATGGACGAGATCGTCAGGCCGGCGCTCACCACAGCAGAGAGCCTCCGAGCTCGTCGGACAGCTCGTCGAGGTTGCGGGTCCACAGGTCGGCCGAGAGGTACTTCCAACCACCATCGGCGAGGAGCACCACCACGGCGCCTGACGCCATCTCGCGCGCCACCCGTACCGCCACCGCGACCGCCGCGCCGCTCGACAGGCCGGCGAAGATGGCCTCCTCACGCAGGAGGCGCCGTACCCCGATCAGCGCATCACGATTGCTGACGAGGTACCGATCGTCGAGGATCGACTCGTCGAGCACGGGTGGTACGAAGCCATCCTCGAGCGAGCGCAGCCCCTGTACCTGCTCGCCGGGGAGCGGGACGGCGGCGGCGACGCGGACGTCGCCCTTCGCGCGCTTCAGGAAGCGACCCACCCCGGTGAGTGTCCCGCCCGTCCCGAGGCCGGCCACGAAGGCGTCGATGTCGGGCACCTGCTCGAGGATCTCGGGACCGGTCGTCGCCTCGTGGGCGCGCGGGTTGGCCTCGTTTCCGTACTGGTACGGCATGAAGAGCTGGGGATCGGCTTCGGCCAGCGAGTGCGCCATCCGGATGGCGCCGTTCGTCCCGTCCGCCCCTGGCGAGTGGATGATCTCAGCGCCGTGGAGGCGGAGCTGCTGCTCCCGTTCGCGAGTGGTGTTGTCCGGCAGCACGATCCGCACCGGATGGCCTAGCAGACGCCCGATCATGGCCAGGCTGATGCCGGTATTACCGCTCGACGGCTGAGGATCGTCTGCCCGGGCCGCAGAGCGCCCGACTCGCGCGCCGACTCGACCATGGCCAGCGCGATGCGATCCTTAACGCTGCCGCTCGGGTTCGCGCCCTCGAGCTTGGCGTACAGGCGGACGCCCGGGTGCGGAGCCAGCCGCGCCAGCTCGACCATCGGCGTCCCACCGATCGTGCTGAGAATGTCGTGCGTCGCCCCGCCGACAATCGCCGGCATCGGTCTAGCCTGCGCCTCCGGCCATCGCCGGCAGGAGGACGATCGTGTCGTCGGCGCCGACCGGCGTCTCGAGGCCGTCGCGGTAGCGCACGTCGCGCTCGTTGACGTAGACATTGATGAACCCCGACAGCTTGCCGTCGTCGGTGATGCGGTCGCGCAGCGAGGGATGCCTCGCCAGCAGGTCCTCGATCGCCTCGGCCACGGTGCTGCCCGTGACCTCCACCGTGCGGCTGCCGCCGACGTTCTCGCGCAGCACCGGCGGAATCCGAATGGTGCTCACGGCTCCGCCTCTACACCGATGCCGGCTGCGCCGGCTGCTCGCGGACCGATGCGCACGGCGAGCCCTCGCCGCAGGCGGGGCAGGCCGGGTCGCGCCAGAGCCTGACCTCGTCGAGGGTGGTGCCCATGGCGTCGAACAGGAGCAGCCGCCCGGCAAGCGTATCGCCGACCCCGAGGACGAGCTTGAGGACCTCGTTCGCCTGGAGCAGGCCGACGATGCCGGGGAGGACGCCGAGGACACCGGCCACGCTGCACGCCGGTGCCAGCTCGGCGGGCGGCTGGGTCGGGTACATGCAGCGGTAGCACGGCCCCTCGAACGGCACGAAGGTCGTGAGCTGGCCGTCCCATCGGTAAATCGAGCCGTGCACGACCGGCCTGCGCAGCTTGACCGCCGCGTCGTTGAGCAGGTAGCGGGTGTCGAAGTTGTCCGTGCCGTCGACGATGACGTCGTAGCCGGCGATGAGGCGCTCGACGTTGTCGGCGTCGAGGCGCTCGACGTGCTTCACGACCCGCGTGCGCGAATTGAGGGCGCGCAGCGTGAGCTCGGCCGACTCGACCTTGAGCATGCCGAGCCGGTCCTCTCCGTGGAGCACCTGGCGCTGGAGGTTCGACTCGTCGACGACATCGTCGTCCACCAGGCCGATCGTCCCCACTCCTGCCGCGGCGAGGTAGAGCGCGATCGGCGACCCGAGGCCGCCGGCGCCGATGAGCAGTACCCTGGCATCAAGCAGGCGGCGCTGGCCCTCCTGCCCGACCTCGGGGATCAGCAGCTGGCGCGCGTAGCGACGCTGCTCTCCCGGATCCAGCAGCGCAATCGGCTCCTCCCAGTCCCCGCCCTTCTCCCTCCACTCCTTGATGGGCGCCTTCATGTTCACGACATCGGTGTAGCCGAGCTGAACGAGCCGGCCGGCGGCGCGGCCCGAGCGCGCGCCGACCGCGCAATGGAGCAGGAGCGGCGCGCCCGTGTCAGGGACGACCTCTCGGACCCGCTGCTCGATGTCCGCCAGCGGCAGGAGCGTCGCGCCGACGACGTGCCCGGCGTCCCACTCGGACCGCTCACGAACGTCGATGACGCGGTATCCGCGGCGGGCGAGCGCGACCGCCTCGGCGGCGTCGACCTCACGGAAGCTCATGGGGTGGTTCCTCCTTTACCCGGCGAGCCGGCCGGTCACCGTGCCATCGACGGCGACGGCGACCGCGGTCGGCACGAGCGCGATTCCATACTTGCGGGCGAGCTCGGGCCGCGCGCGCACGTCGACGCTGACGTAGCGGCGGCCGGCGGCCTCCAGGCTGGCGAGCAGCTGGTGGCAATCGGTGCAGAGCGGATGGCTGAAGGCCACCACCATCTCGCCGTCGGGCGGCGTGCGGACGCCCATCTCGGCCAGCTCGATCCGGTCCAGCGCCCGCGGGCGGAATCCGCGCAAGCGGGCGCCGAGCCGGTAGATCTGGCAGCCGGCGCAGAAGCCGGTGATCGCCGCAAGGAGGGCGAGGACGGCCACCAGGAGGCCGAGAGCGGTGCCGAGCGCGGTCCAACCGAGCGCGTACGCGACCGTGGCGGAGCCAAGGACGGCCAGGCCGACCTGGTTGGCGAAGCGCGGAGGGCGACTGTCCTCGATGGGGCCCTCGCCGATCCGAGGCTGGACGAGCTCGAAGTAGGCGACGCACGCCAGGCAGTAGCGACGGCCGAAGCGCAGCCCGATCGCGAGCTGCGCGGCGAGGAGACCCAGGATCAGCCACCAGCCGGTGGCGACCGCCATCAGGGACAGGACGCCGATGCTGGCCTGGTTGAAGCGCGGCGCCCGCGCGTCGATCACGTCGAGGTCGCGGTAGGGATGTGCGGTTCGGACGTTGGGTGCCATGGTGTCGGTCTCTAGAGCGTGGGTAGGGCATGAATCGGCGCGCAGCGGCGCCGGATCAGGGAGTGCGGGAGAGACCGACCTGGGGATCGACTGGAGCGAGCGAGGGCGCTCAGGCGGGCCGGTGGGCTCCCGCCTGGGGACACGAGCATGCTGGGCTCGTGTCATAGATGCCGCGCGTGGCTCGAGGCTGCATGGCAATGAGCATAGCACGAGCAGTGGCGTTGATAGACGGGCTGTTCCCGACGCCCGGTCGAGCTCGGTCCTCGGCCACCTGCCGGGAATCTGATTGCCTGCCTCGTAAATAGCTCAGGCGGCCGACCCCAAGGAGACGGTGTAGCCGAGGGCTTCGAGCCGGCGGGTGAGGCGTCTCCGCACCTGGTCTCGATCGGTCGTGTACGGCGGCCGGGTCTGGCTGCCAGGGGCGGGTGACCCGCAGCAGGCCGCCGCGCTGATCGCCGACAGCGACCGCCGCGATGCCCGGCCACTGGCTGAGGTGCGCGCCGAGATCTCCGGCCGGACTGCGCCACTCCCGGCCAAGGCGGGCGAGCAGCCGCGAGCCAGGCCGTCGAGGCAGGCTCGCGCGCAGGACCGCCAGGACGGCCAATGAGCGCGCCGCGCAATCGTTCGCCAAGCCGTTCGTTTCGGTGTTCGTTTCGGCGTTCGCCGCAGCGAACGGCTATCCGAACGGGCGGCGAGCGTGATCCGTATGTTCGCCAGGCGGGAGGTGCTCCATGAGCACCCGCTTCCACACCTACCCGCGCCCGTCGCGGCCGGAGCGACGCAGCCTGACGACCCGTGATCGGGCCATCCTGCGCCTCCTCAATCGCAGCAAGGCCGCCACCTGCCGCCAGCTCAGCGAACTGACCCGCGCCCACCTGCGCAAGATCCAGCAGCGCACCCTCCTACTGTGGCAAGCCGGCCACCTCGAACGCACGGCGCTCGCCCCGCCCTCCAGCGGCCGTAGCCCGAACGCCTACCGACTCTCGGCGCCCGCCCGCCGTCGCCTCGGCTACCACGACCGCCGCGTGGCCGGTAGCAACGAGCTGCAACATCGGCTCGACACCGCCGAAGCCGTCTGCGCCCTGGCGCGTCCGTGCGGACCCGACCGCTACCCGCTGCAGGCCTGGCTGACCGAGTCGATGGCCGCCGGCCTGCTGGGACCCGCGCCGCTGCCCGACAGCATCCTGGTCCTGCAGCTGGCGACCGGCTCCGGCGTGATCTGCATCGAGACCGACGAGGCCACCCAGCATCTCCCCGTCATGAGCCAGAAGTTGCTCGCCTACCGACGAGCACTCGCCGAGCGTCCGGGCTGGCACGTGCTCTTCGTGGTCCCGTCGCTGGCGAGGCTCCGCTGGCTGCGGCGCCGGGCCAACAGCATCCCGCAGCTGCGGGGCTGGACGACCGGGTGGCTGGTCGACCTCGCGGTGCTGCGCCGACTCGGCCAGATGGCACCGCTCCAGCCCATCGCCGGCGACAAGCCGGCGACCGCTCTATCGGTCATCCTCAGCGATCCGCGCCGCCGGGAGTGTGGGACACCGGTCGGCAGTCCCGAGTGGCTCGAACTGCTGGCCTCCGGTGGTGGCGAGGAGCTGGAAGGGGCGCTCGAGTGACGATCATGCGGCCAGGGGCAGTGACTGGCGCAGGCTCGCTTCAGCCATGGCCAAGCGCATGCGCCGCCGGGAGACCCCGCTCTACCTTGTCTTCAAGATCGCCCAGCGCCTCGAGCACTCGTGGCGCCCGCTGCACGGCGGCCTCACGATCATGACCCTGGTCCTCGGTGGAGCCAGGTTCGTCGACGGCGTCTCACCTGACGCCCGAGGCCGAGGGCAAACCGCGCGTCTCGGTGGTGCGCCGTCACAGGACCTCTTCCACCACCCGATACCACCGCACGCGGCGCCCGACCCGCTCGCGGGCGCGCCAGCGCAGCGACTTCGGAGCGGCATCGATGGCCGCCTGCAGCTCCATCAGCCGCGAACCAATGAGCTCGCGAGCCTGGGGTACGAGGTTCTGCTCGGGCAGGAGCTGGAGGGCATGGCCCACGAAATCGGTGGCGGTGGTGTGGAAGCCCCAGTCCGATCCCGTCAGCGAGACGACCCGGTCGATCTCGATCTGCTCCGGCTCGCCCGTGAGCAGCGCGTGATTGAGCAGGAGCCAGAAGACATCGATCAGGTCCTTCTCGTTGCGCTCCACGATTTGCAGCTTCTGGAGGAGCAGGTCGGCCGCCGGGATGGTGCGTGCCACCAGGTGCAGGCGCTCATTCAGCAGGATGGTGTGGCAGAACTCGAGGCGCTCAAAGAACAGGTCGAGGTGGAAGCCGTCGGGATGGTAGTAGACCCTGCGCACGGTCCCGAACTGCGTGTTCACTGCCCGGTCGGGCTCGTAGCCCAGCTTGAGGATCGTGGCATCGAGCGTGCGGATGTCCCGCTGCCGCCCGACCAGGTCGATGTCATGATAGACACGGCGCCCCGGATCGAGGCCTCCCAAGTCGGCCGACCTCCTGCGGACGGCGATCCCACCCATTGCCCGCAGCGTGGCACCCGCATGCTCAGCCGCCGACAGCAGCCTCTCGGCGTGGGCCCAGAGTTCCTCGAAGCCGCGAGGCTCCTCGCCACTCATCCGCTGATCAGCAGGTAGCCCTTCACGCGGGCCGGCTCGAAGGTTGACGATGGCCGCCTTCACGACCCCCTCAGCGTACTCCGAGCCCGGATTGAGGGCCACGGTGCGACCCAGCTTCTGGACTCCGCGCGCCTCGTGGATGTGGCCGTGCAGCGACAGGAGCGGCTGTACCTCTTCGATCGCCTTGCGGATCGCAGACGAGCCGGCCGAGGTCATCATCACCTGTCCCGCCTCGTGGACGATCTCCAGGTTGGGCTTCAGCGCGGGAGCCTGATCGATCTTGGTGTTGAACGGCGGACAGTGAAAGTTGAAGATCGCACCCGCCGGATTACGGATCCGCTCCACCAGGTCGCGAACCGCCACCCGCATGTGCTCCTCCGGGTAGTCGCGGGGGCACTCCCAGGGGGTCATCGAGGTGTCGCCCATGCTGACCAGCTCGTGGTGCTCATCGATCTCCACCACCTGGTGGTCGACGTTGCGGGCGTACTGGGCCGCGTTCAGGATCGGATCAACGCTCAGATCATCGTCGTTGCCCGGGATCACCCATAGCGGGATGTCCAGCGGCTGGAGATACTCGCTCGCGAACTCGAGCCAGGACTGCAAGCGGTCGTTCATCTTCTCGACGAAGAGCCGATGCAGGCGATCCGAATCGGCCTCGAGCGCCCGGGCCTCATCGAGATCGCACACGTGGTCGTAGAAGCCGACCTTCTCGATCTTCGCCTTGAGGGCGGCCAGCTCCGCATCCGTGTCGGCCAGCTCGCGATTGCCGAAGAGCCAGCCTTCGTATCCATGGACGCGGCGAATGATCGGCACGATCGCCTTGCCGGTCAGGTCGCCCGAGACGATGGCATGCTGGACCCGATGCTGCTTGGCGGCCGCCATGAACTTGCGCCAGGCCATGGTCGAGCCATGGAAGTCGGCCGCCTGGATGATGCGCAGGAACCCGGAGCCCGGGGTCTCGGAGCGTTTGAAGAAGAGCGGCATGTGAATCTCGTGACTGCGAGTGAATCGGCCGGGGCCAAGCCCTGGGCTCGCCCCGGCCGCATCGGTCTGACCGCTTAGGCGGGCGGAATCTCCGCAAAGGTGGCCATGATGTCCAGACCCTCCTGGCGTTGGCGATACCAGCGCGCAACCGCGAAGATCACCACGCCGACGACCACGATCGTCGCGAAGATGGCGACCGCGGCGCCCTGCTGCTCGCCGAAGCCGACCGCCGGCCAGATGAACGGCGAGGCCACCAGCAGCAGGATGAAGCCCAGCGTCCCGATCCCCACCACGGTCATGCTCGGCAAGCCGAAGATCATCGACCGCACGTGCCCGGCGCCGGCCTCCCAGAGGCTGCGCTTGCGGTACGGGTAGACGATCGCCGCCACGATCGGGACGATCATGGTGATGGCCGCGTAGAAGACGAAGTTGAGCTGGACGAAGAGCACGCTGAAGAAGGCCGACGCCAGCACCCCCAGCTCGGCGAGCAGGGCGATGACCACCACCGCGTTCCGCGGGCTACCCGTTTCGGGATGGACCTCGGCGATCCACTCCGGGACGATCCGGTCGAAGGCCCACGCGAACATGATGCGGCTGGCGTAGAAGAAGTACGTCTGCGCCAGGTTGATCAGCGTGTAGATGAAGCCGACCGCCATCAGCAGGAAGAGGATGACGTTCGGCTGCAGAACGCTGGCGTAGAAGGTCACGAACGGGTTCGCGCCCTCCTGGCCATTGATGAACAGGTAGCCCTGGGCGGCCATCCAGTCCTGCGGGACGAAGCGGGTGAAGAGCACGATCCCGCCGGCGAAAATGGCCCAGGTCACCGCCAGCGAACCCCACGCCCCCAACAAGAGGGTACGGGGCGCCTCCTTCACCTCGCCGGCGAAGAAGGTCGGGATGTAGTAGCCGTAGAAGATCCAGAAGCCCATGATCAGGCCGGCGATGGCCGTGTTTCCGAAGCTGGTGTCCAGCACCATCCCGTTCGACTGCGCGGTCGGGATGACCTGGTCGTACGGCAGCGATGGCACGTACTGGTTCCAGCCCGACTGGAAGCTGTGCTCGCTGCCGCTGGCAAAGGCGAACAGGATGACCGCCCAGGCGACCAGACCGAGCACGAAGCCGATACCCATCATCTTGACGACGGTGCGGGTCGGATAGAACAGCGTCACCAGCGTGATCAGCACGCCGGCGGTGCCGAAGACCAGGATCCCGGACGTGCTGGTGCTGAAGTCAGCCAGGCTGGTCGCCCACGCGGCGTTGTACAGCACGCCTGACGCGCGCAGCACGGCGGGCAGGGCGACGGTCGGGATCCAGGCGATGAGGCTTCCCGCCACCAGGCCGCTGAAGAGCACCAGGGCGAAGCTGGCGGGAAACGCCAGCCACGGTGTCAGCGTGCGGCTTGCCAGCGTGTAGTCGGCACCGGCACGAGGCGCGGCGGCCCCGATCTGGCTGAAGGTGTACGCGTGCATGGCGCACAGGACCGCCGCCAAGGTCAGCACCACGAGGATATTTGCGCCCGGCCACAGGCCGGGCACCGAGTAGAAGACCAGGATCCCCGACGACGAAAGCGAGATGCAGTGCACCCCGAAGACGAGCGCCCCGCGCACACCGATGGTGCGAATCAGACCAGATGTCTTCCGCACGAACAGGCGCGGCGCTCCAGCAGTTGGTGACATGGCTGTCATAGAGACTTCCTCCTCCTTGTGCGCCCGATGACTCCTCCTTCTTCGAGCGCCCTCATCCGGGGATGACCGGTGATTCACCCTCCTTTCCAAGATCCGCGGTGGCCGCGACGAAGCGTCGCCAGGCCGCGCGCTCGTTCTGTCGGTTGATCCCGTCCATGGTCGGCTGCACCGTGCGGAGGGGAGGATTGGCAGCCGCGATCTGCGGCGGCTCCATCCATCCCAGCCCGATGCCCGCCAGGGCGGCCGCCCCCAACGCGGTCGCCTCCGTCGCGGATGCCACCACGAGCGGCATTCCTAGCAGATCCGCCTGGCGCTGCATCAGGTAACCGTTGCCGGTCAGCCCGCCATCGACTCGCATGAACGTGGGGGGGCGATCCATGGCAGCTGCCATCGCCTCGACAACATCGGCGACCCGGTGCGCGATCCCGTCCAGTGCGGCCCGTGCCACGTGGGCGCGCGTGGCGGCAGCGGTCAGCCCCGCGATCACCCCGCGGGCCCGCGGACGCCACCACGGAGCGCCGAGGCCGGCAAGGGCCGGCAGGATGCGGACCCCGGCGGAATCCCGAACGCTGCTCGCGAGCGCGTCGCTCTCGGCCGGGTCGGCCAATACGCCCAGCCCGTCGCGCAGCCAGTTGAGCAGCGCCCCCGCGGTGAAGACCCCACCGTCGAGGGCGTAGGTGGTCGCGCCATCGGCCAGCTGCCAGCCCACCGTTCCTAGCAGCTCGCCGCTGGGTGCCGGCGGCTCGCCGCCGGCCACTGCCAGCACGAAGACCCCCGTCCCGTAGGTGCCCTTCATCTGGCCCGCCTCGACACAGCCATGCCCGAGGAGGGCGGCTTGCTGGTCACAGATCAGCGCCGCCAGCGGGAGCGCGCCCCCCTTCCAGCGGCGATGCCGAAGCTCCCCGGCGGGCCCGGCGCTGGGGACGATGCGCGGAAGCGCCCCGCGCGGAACCCCAAAGGTGTCGAGCAGGCTGTCATCCCAAGCCAGCGCGCCCAGCCCGAACAGTTGGGTGCGCGACGCCGTCGACGGGTCGGTCAGCGCCTCGCCGGCCAGATGCCAGGTCAGCCAGGCGTCAACCGTTCCCATCCGCAGGGTCCCGCGGTCGGCGGCGGTCTGTACCGCCGGGACCTCTTCCAGCAGCCAGGCCATCTTCCCCGCGGAGAAGTACGGATCCAGCGGCAACCCGGTCAGACCGCGGATGCGCGTCTCCTGCCCAGCCGCCCGGAGGCGCTCGACGATCGGCCCGCTGCGGCGGCATTGCCAGACGATGGCCGGCGCCAGCGCCGCTCCGGTCTCGCCGTCCCAGGCGATCACCGTCTCGCCCTGGTTGTCGATCCCAACGCCGGCGATCCGCGCTGCGCCGCCGCACCCCGCCAGCGCCTCGGCGGTGCAGGTGACCACCGACTCAAGGATCTCGTCGGGGTCCTGCTCCACCCATCCGGGGCGCGGGTGGCTCACGCGCAGCGGCTGCGATGCTGTCGCCACGACGCGCAGCTCACGGTCGAATGCGATCGCCCGCGTGCTGGTGGTGCCCTGGTCGATTGCCAGCAACAGGTCAGCGCTCATGGAACCGCCTGCTCGGCGCCGGCTCGCTCGCCAGTCAGCTCGCGCTGCAGGTTCGCCATCATCTCGCGGATCTGGCTCTTGACGGTGAAACGGAGGAGCGGCGCCCCGAACGCCGCGAGACGCCCCGTCAGCTGGAGGTCAACCGCGTAGCTGCCACGCGTCTTGCCGTCGATCTCGTCAACGTCGATCGGCACACTGACCACGAATGAGCCAATCAGGCCAATCGGCCGGCCGCTGATGGCGAGGCGAACATGATCTGGCGGGTGCAGGTCGGCCAGCTCCGCAGTTCCCTCGACCCTCAGGGTGATGAACTGCAGCTTGGTGCGCATCACCGCTCGGTAGCGATCCGGGGCGAACTCCACCAGCTCTTCGCAGCCCGGGAGGATCCGCTTCAGGGCGTCGACATCGTGGAGCAGCGCCCATAGCCGGTCACTGGGCGCATCGACCACGAGCACCTCTTCGAGCAGCCGCTTCACTGCACCACCCCAGCACCGCTGCTCAGCGCCGCGGTAACCAACCTGCCGTCGGCCAGCGAGCCGCGATGATCGATATCGGGTCGCCGGCAAGTCCCGGCAACCCAGAGACCGGCAAGCTCGGTCTGGCCGTCGCGTCCGGCCGGCGGCGCGATGCCGGGTCGACCGTCGAGCAACCCGAGCGACCGCAGCAGGAATCCCGCCGGCAAGAGCCGGTGCGCCAGGACGAGCGTGTCGGCCGCGATCCAGTCTCCCGCAACCAGGGCGGCCTCCAGGCGCCGATCGCCACGTACCGCCTGGACGACAGAGGGGTCGGCGATGGCCACGTGGTTGACCGCCACCCCGGCCTCACGGAGGCGATGCGTCGAGTGCTCGGCGGTCCGGCCCCGCCCCACGACGATCGCGCGCCGCCCGGGGAGCCACCCGGCATCCAATGCCGCCTCGATGAAATCAGCGGTGACCAGCCCGCTCCCACGGGGCCCCCCAATCGGCAGGTGCTCACGCGGCTCCACGTAGCCCCCGGTGGCGAGCACCACGGAGCGCGCCTGGAGCTCGATGCCTCCGGTCGCGGCCTGGACCTGGATCGCCCACCCGTCATTCGCCGGCAGGAGGCCGGCCACGGTCGCCTCCAGCCAGCCCGAAAGCTCGCCCGCTGCCACCTGCGCGACGAACGTCTCGAGCGCTCGCCGCTCATCGTCTTCCAGCCCCGCCGGCCACGATCCGAGCGCACCGCCCCAGCGATGGCGGCGCTCGACGACCAGGACCCGCATTCCCGCCTCGATCGCCGCCAGCCCAGCGCCGATGCCGGCCAGACCACCACCGACGACGACGAGGTCCAGCGCTCCGACGGTGTTTGGCCGGCCTCCTGCAGGACGCCGACGGGTGTCGCCCCGGCCTCCCGGGGCAAGCAGCCACGAGCCTGCCCGGTGCTTGAGAACCTGATCTGCGGTGCGCCCGGTCTCCTTCGCGATCCTTTCCACCACATCGACCGCGCACAGGTTGCCCTGGCAGTCGCCGAAGGTCACGCCGCACGCGCGCTTCGCGGCGTCCAGCGTGGTGGCACCCACGACCCCGTGCACGGCGCCGACCAGCTCACCTCGGCTGACGGAGCGGCACAGACACACCAACTCGCCCGCCGCCTCGACGAAGGTGGGCTCGGCCACGCGCGCCGGCGACGCTCTCCGCTGCCAGCCACGCAGACGAGAGGCTTCATCGACCACCTGCTCCGCGACCGCCGGCGACGTGCTCACCCCGGTGGAGCGGATGCCGGTGACGTGGTACAGCCGGTCGCCGCTGGTGGCGGGTCGGAGGATGTAGTCGCCGGTGCTGGAGACCGCTCGCAGGCCGCTGAACTGCCGGATCGGGATCATCTCCGCGACCTCCGGCACGAGCGCCCGACACGCCTCCAGGATGCGGCTGCGCGATTCGGGGTCGACCGATCGGTCCTGCTTGTCGGCGCAGTCCTCGGCGGTCGGCCCGAGCAGTACGCCGCCGAAGACGATCGGCGTCACCAGCATCCCCTTGCCCATCGGCCCGGGCAGCGGCAGCACGATCCGGTCCACGCCGAAGGTCTCTTCGCTGACCAGGAACTGCCCGCGCCGCGGACGGAGGCTGAAGCTGTCGTCTCCGGCCAGGACGGCCACCGCGTCGGCCCACAGGCCCGCGCAGTTGAAGACCTGATCCGCGACCACCGAACCGCCACCTTGCGTGTGCACCGTCACGCCCCGTGGGCCAACCTCCAGGCCCACCACCGGCGCATCCGTCCGAACACGGGCTCCGCCCACGATGCCGGCCTCGGCATAGCGGCGAGTTAGCCAGAAGGGATCGATGACCGCCTCTGCCGGAACGGAGAGCGCGGCCACGGCCCCGTCGCTGACGAATGGGGCGACCTCGCGCAGCTCATCGCGTCCGAGCAGCTCGGTCTCAACGCCAAGGGCCGTGGCATTCGCCGCGACCTCCGTGCGTAGTCGAGAGGTCTCGCTGGCATCGCGGGCCAGCATCAGCGCGCCGACCTCCAGGAACGGCACGCCCAGCTCCTCGATCACGGCTGGCCACAATGCCGCGGCTCGCCGCAGCATGGCCGCCTCGGTGGTGCCCGGCCGGGCGTCGAAGCCGGTGTGAACGATCGCACTGTTGGCCTTGCTGGTGCCCTCGCACAGCGAAGGCTCGGCCTCCAGGAGGAGCGCCTCCACACCGCGCTGGGCGAGCTCGCGCAGCACGGCGCACCCGACCACGCCTCCCCCGATGACAACCGCCTGGACCCGCTCGGAGGACGCCCGGTTCACAGCCTCAGCTCCGTCAAGAAACGGCTCCGATCTCCGCGATACAGGTCTCGCGCGTGCTCGACGGCGCGACCGTCGGCGTCCCAGGCAGTCCGCTCCAGGAGCATCAGCGGGCTGCCGAGCGGGACCCCCAACAGCTCGGCTTCGGCGCGCTCGGCGGCAACCGATTCCATGGCCTGCACGCCGCGCACCGGGCGAGCGTGGAAGTGTCGATCCATGAGCCGATAGATGGACCCATGGTCAAGATCCATCTCCAGCAGGCCGGGGAACCGCTCGGCGGGGAAAAACGATGTCTCGAGAACCGTGGCCACGCCGCGCGCGAAGCGCAGGCGCACGACCCTGTAAGTCTCCTCACCCGGGCGAAGGCCCAGCGACTCGGCGAGTCCGCGGGTGGCGTAGACCCGCCCCCGTTCGATGGTCCGCGTCACCGGCATCACGCCCTGGCCGACCGACTCCTGGAAGAAGCCGCGCAGCACAGTCGCGCGGTGGTGGAGCTTGGGCTGGGACACGAACGTGCCGCGGCCCTGCTGGCGGACGACGAGACCGCGGTGCTCAAGACGAGCCAGCGCCTGCCGAACGGTCATGCGGCTCACCCCCATCTGCCCGGCCAGCTGGCGCTCAGGCGGGATGCGCTCCCCAACCCCCAGCGTCCCGCTCTCGATGCGACCGGCCAGCTGATCTTCGATCTGGAGGTACGCTGCAAGACCACGCGTAGCGCCATTCGACACGAGGTCGCCGCCATCTGGCGAGTGCTGCGGGGAGCGGTCCTCGGACGTCACCATGGGTTGGGGAAGGTCTAGACCAATTTCAGGCTCTCGTCAAGACCCATTTCTGGACTTCACACTCACCAGCCTGGGAGTAGCCCCCACGAGGGCTGGTGGCGGGCGCCGCCAGCAGCGGCCTACTGCCCTCCGCCGAGCTGTACGACCCCAGCAGCGGGTCCTGGACCGCCACCGGGAGCATGGCCGCGGCTCGTTCAGGTCACACGGCCACGCTGCTGCCCGATGGCGAGGTGCTGGTGGCGGGCGGCAGCGAGCTGGTCTCGGCCGAGCTGCACGACCAGGACAGCGGGTCCTGGACCGCCTCCGGGAACATGGTCACGCCCCGCGCCCTCCACACGGCCACGCTGCTAGCCGACGGCAAGGTGCTCGTGGCGGGCGGCGAGCCCGGTGACGGCACCTTCTTGGCCTCCGCCGAGCTGTACGACCCGGGCAGCGGGACCTGAGCAGCCGCTACCAGCCCAGCACTAACCACCTGGAGCCTCTGCCGCCCGGTGCGCCATCCGTCCCTGCCACGGGCTGCGATGGGTGGCGAGGCGAAGGAGCTTACCGACAGCGGAAACCTCGGGCACATTTGGTCGGGGAGCCACGCTGGAGCCACAGCGCATCGGGGTATCTGGTCCGAAGCCACCCGCTCTGTCCGCTGAGCTACGGGCGCGCGTTTCACGCTCAAACTGAGTATGTGCCGCCGGTGGAGGAGGTGTCAGCCGTTTGAGCCAAGCGAGGTGCGGAAGGGAATCGCCACACCTCTTGACGAGAGCTCCCCGTCGAAAGGCTCATTCCTCACACACTTCCTCACACACTAGGTCTTGATTCTGGTGCTCACGAGGGCTAACCTCGATCACGGCGGCCGGTCTCAAGGCTGGCTCTCTCAAAGCAGCGGGTTGACCGGCCGCCGCCACACCTCAGATCGAGGATGGCGGAGCCTCCCGCCACGGACTCCCGCGGCTAACCGCCGCGATCCCACCAGTGTCGGCGTCGGGCCTGAATACGGGCTCGGGAGACGATAGCTCACCTTAACAACCGCATACACGCTGCCATTCGCGCTTCGCCTCGAACGCGCGATGCGCACGCACCACCACGGCGCCTCCGCCCCGACAGGGGCGGGCTCGGTCGACTGATCGGCATGTCTGCGAGGAACGCTCCTTTCGATGTCTCGCTTCGGCTCGACTGCGCTCGCTCTCGATGAGGGCGGGTGCGTCGGGCCGTCTCGGACATCGGGACGTTCTCTCGCTCGTGCGATCGATCACAGCCGGGCTCGCTCCGCCATCGGCGGCGGAAGTCTCCGCGCCAGGAAAGGAGGGATGCCCTCAGCTGTCTCGATCGGCACCGGCGGTGAGCGCCCGCCGCTGATCGTTCCTCAAGGACGCGCTCCGGACCGGGCTCGGCCGCACGGCGTGCGGCATCGGCGAGCGAGGTGGCACGTGCGAACGCACCTCGTGGACTGCCCGGTCCTGCTTCGTGTTCGCGACACCGTGAAGCACCAAGGAGATCAATCGTGCAGACCTACGAGGACACGACCTGCAAGGTCGTGTACGGCGTCAACGAGCTCAGCCTCGATCTGGGAGGGAAGAGCATCCGCGGCATCTGGAAGATGCTGGAGCAGGTGCTCAACCTGCCGCGCGAGACGACGGTCAGCGTCAACGGCCAGAAGGTGGCCGATGACCACCTCGTGCGCGCCGGCGACGAGATCGAGTTCCTCAAGCCGGCCGGAGTCAAGGGCCTCGCCGCCTGAGACGCCGACCGATGGGCCGCTGGCGATCCAGGGCGTACCACGCGGTGCGCTCCGGGTCGCCCGAGGCTCCAAGAGGAGAGGAGCTCAACGATGTCCATGCATTCGCGCAAGTACCTGCGCATGGAGGGCGACCTGGCCACGCTGGTGACCGAGGTAACCGAACGCGAAGTCGCGCTCGACGACCTTCTGTCCCGGCTGGCCGAGCAGCGGTCGGCGTGCAGCGGTCTGCTGCCCGCCGGCTGCCGCTTCTGGGTTCGCTCGCCCGAGGGGCGGGAGGTGTTCGTGGTCGAACAGCTCCCGATGCGGCGCCAGATCGAGTACCACGCCTCACGACGCTACGGCTCAGAGCCGGTCGAGTACCGGCTCAGCTTCCCGTATGTGGTGTTCGTGGTCTCGAGTGTGGCCGACCGCATCGAGAGCGTCATGAACTTCTTCCGCACCAGCCCGCTGCGATCGCTCGACGATCCGCTCGAGCACAGCTGCCTGCCCAACACCTCCGACGACGGCATCGTCTGCCTGGGGTCGGTGCACGTGGCCGGCGACAGCGGCGCCGAACGGATCGAGGCGCTCATCGGAGCGTTTTGGTCGAGCCGTTTCAACGCCGACATCCGGCGTCACCCGCTGCCGTTCAGCGGTGGCTTCCGGTCGTGGGCGTCGCGCTCGCGACGGGATCCGCTGGCCGGCCTGTCGGCCCCATACGACCGCTACTGGCGCACCCTGCGCCAAGTGGTGGCCGCGGCGGCCGGCATGACGGTCGAGGACCTGCCGGGAGCGCCGATCGGCAGCGGCCAGGCGACGGTGGAGACACCGCCGCCGGAGCAGGCGCCGCAACCGCAAGGAGGTGACTCCCATGCAGCGGCTGCTTGAGCCGATGGTCCGCTGCCGGACGGTTGAGAGCACTCGCGTGACGACATTGCTCGGCGCACGCCGGGCGGTGTACGCCACCGATGGCTCGATCCCCGGCGAGCTGGCCTCCGCGGCCTTCGCCGTGGCGGCCAAGCTGCTGCGGGACGGAGGGTTTCCCCTCCGCGACGAGCGGCTGGTCGAGTTCCGGCGCTTCGCTCACCTGGAGCGGATGGTCCTGTGGCTGCCGGACCGGGAGGTGGAGCCATGAGCCTGTTCCCGATCGTGGCGGTCGACGAGTCGGCCGCCGAGGAGCCGGCGCTCCCCGCCTTCCTGGTGGCCCGCGACGGGATCTACCTGCGCAAGCGCAGCCTGCTGGGGCTGAGCCAAACGCACGTCGACACCGTCGCCCACCTGCCGGCGGCGCGCGAGTACCTGGAGTACGCACTCCCCAAGGTGCCCGCTGCGCTGATGGCCCAGGTGGTCGGCTTCTTCCGCGCCATCTGGTCGCGGCAGCGCTCGGAGGCGCTGGCGCTGCTGACCTGGGACGGCGAGTCGTTCGGACTCGTGGTGCCGGAGCAGAGCGCCGGGATGGCCACCGTCAAGCACCGGCTCAAGTCGGAGGACGTGCCCGCCGGGGTGCGTCTCATCGGCTCGATCCACAGCCACGGCGCGCTGAGCGCCTTCGCGAGCGCGACCGACGAGGCCGACGAGGCCGACTTCGACGGCATCCACGTCGTGGTCGGCGACATCGACCAGCGGCGGCCGAGCTACTCGGCCGCGATCGTCGTCGACAGCCGGCGCTTCGGTTGCCGCACCGCGCTGGTGCTGCAGCGGCCACGACGCTTCACCTCACCTCCGGCCAACTGGCTGGAGCGGGTGAAGCCGATCGTGGCCGAGCCGAAGCAGGCGAAGGCCAAGCCGAACGGCCACGGACCAACCGATGGCCGGGCGTTGTCCTCGAAGACACGTCCGGTGTGGAGGTGGTCCGACCAGGGCTTCCTGGACGGCCTGCTGAGCGACGCCACCGAGCTCGCCAGCGAGCTGGGCCTGTCCCTGATGTACCAGCTGACGCCGATCGCGACGCCGGCTGCCAAAGGAGGAACCCACGATGCCTGAGCGCATCGTCCTGGTAGGACTGGGCGGCATCGGCTCTCAGCTGCTGCCGAGCCTGGTCCGCTACCTGGCCATTCGGCCAGAGCCGCGCCCGCTGCTGGTGCTCGTCGACGGCGACGCCTACGAGCCCGGCAATCGGACGCGGCAGGTCTTCCCCGAGAGCGCCATCGGTGTGAACAAGGCCGAGGCCTTGGCCGAGGTGTATCGGGGGCTGACGGTGCAGGCGGTGGCCGACTACCTGACGGACGAGAACGTCGCGGAGATCATTCGTGACGGCGACCTGGTCCTGCTGGCGGTCGACAACCACTGGAGCCGCTTCCTGGTCGACCGGCATCTCGCCGGTCTGCAGGAAGTGACCCTCATCAGCGGCGGCAACGACGAGACCGACGGCAACGTCCAACTCGTCCGCCGCCGGGGTGGTCAGTTCGTCGACGGTCCCTGGCCGAGATCCACGTGGAGATCGGCCGGGCCACCGAAGCCGAGTTCGCGGCCCGCAACGGCTGCGAGCGGCAGGCCGAGGAACGACCCCAGCTGGTGGTCACCAACCTGATGGTCGCCAGCGCGATGCTCAACTGCCTGTGGGCGGTGCTCGAGCGCGGCAGCGTGGCCTACTCCGAGGTGTACCTCGACGTGATCGCGAACGCGATGAGATCGCGCTCGTGGTTCCGCCAGAGGCAGCCCGCGGCGTAGGGCGGTTACCGATGAGGTGAGGACTCAGGCCGGGGAGGCGCCATGCGGCGCTCCCCGGCCGATCCAACCAATCAACAAGAGAGACGATGCGATGAACGGTTCGGCGCTCGCCCGACAACCGAATCCGCTGCCCAACCCGTTCCGGCCCGGCAACGGCGTTCCGCCGCCGTACCTGGCGGGCCGTGACTGGCTGTTGGCCACTTTCGAGGACTGGCTGCTGGAGCAACCACCGCTGCATGCCAACTGGGCGCTGACCGGCCTGCGCGGCACTGGCAAGACGGTGCTCCTCGGCGAGTTCGCCACTCGCTCGGAGCGTGCCGGCTGGCTGACCCTGCGGCGTGAGCTGGGCGACCGCCACCGTGATGACGTTCGCTTGGCCGAGGCCATCGCCGAAGACTGCAAAGCTCTGATCGGGCGTGCCGATGCGCTGGCAGCGGTCGGACAGGCGGTCGAGCGCGGAGCGCGCTGGCTGCGACCGAAGCGGATCCGCGTCGGCCAAGTGAGCATTGATCCGTCGTATACCGACGACGCGCCCGCAGCGGCCGACGTCATGGGCAACGCCTTCGGTCAGCTCGACTCGGTGCTCAGCCATACCGAGCGACCCGGCGCCATCCTGCTGTACGACGAGGCCCATCTGCTTGCCGACGACCGCGGCCGCGAGCGGTTCCCGCTATCGACGCTCCTGGCGGCGCTCGGCGCCGTTCAGCGCGAGCATCAGCGCGTGCGGCTCATCCTGTGCGGGCTCCCCACCCTGAGCCTCAATCTCAAGCGGGCGCGGACCTATGCCGAGCGCATGTTCCGGCATGTGTCGGTCGGCAACCTCGAGCTGGATGAGCGTCGTCAGGATGCGTGCGCCCGAGCAACCGAGCGGGTGTCCGAGCGCGATGGCGCCGCCGTCCGGGTTCACCCGAGCGTCGTCGGAGGTGAGCCCCCACCCCGCGAGGACCGCGAGCGACTGCGCTGCGAACGCCTCGTTCAGCTCGATGACCCCGAGGTCGCCGAAGCCGAGCCGCGCCCGCGCGAGGGCGCTCCTGGCGGCAGGGACCGGGCCGATGCCCATGATGCGCGGCGGGACGCCGGCGACGGCGCTCGCGCGGACGCGTGCGAGCGGCTCGAGCCCGTGCGCGCGGGCGTAGGTGTCGGAGGTGAGGAGGAGCGCCGCCGCGCCGTCGTTGAGCGGGCTCGAGTTGCCGGCCGTGACGGTCCCGCCCTTCGCGAAGGCGGGCTCGAGCTTGCCGAGCCGCTCGAGGGTGGTGTCGCGCCGCGGGCACTCGTCCGCGATCACCTTGCCGCCCTTGGTCTCGACCGGCACGAGCTCGCCCTCGAACGAACCGGCGTCCTGCGCCGCGATCGCCTTCCGGTGGCTCTGGAGCGCGAAGCGGTCCTGCTGCTCCCGGCCGATGTGACCCTCCACCGCGAGGTTCTCCGCGGTCTGCCCGAGGGAGTCGGTGTGCCCGAGCTCCTCGAGGCGAGGGTTCGTCCAGCGCCAGCCGAGGGCGGTGTCGTACAGCGTGACGTTGCCGCGGGGGTAGGCCCGCTCGGGCCTCGCCATCGCCAGCGGAGCGCGGGACATCGACTCGACGCCTCCCGCCACGAACACGTGGCCCTCTCCGGCGACGATCGCGCGCGCCGCCTGCGCGACCGCCTCGAGCCCCGAGGCGCACAGCCGGTTCACCGTCACGGCAGGCACCGACTCCGGGTAGCCGGCCAGGAGCGCCGCCATGCGCGCCACGTTCCGGCTGTCCTCGCCGCCCTGGTTCGCGCAGCCGAGCAGCACGTCCTCCACCTCGCTCGCCGGCACGCCGGACCGGGCGAGCACCGCCCGCAGCGGCACGGCCGCGAGGTCGTCGGGACGCACGCCCGGCGAGCTGCCCGCCCACGCGCCCGATGGGCGTGCGCACCGCGTCGATGATCCAGGCCTCGGCCATGGCGTGCCTCCTCACAGCTTTTGCGAGATGCGGACGATGCCTTCCTCGTCCGAGTCGGACAGGGTGAAGCCCTTGAACCGCTTGCGCCAGCTCGAGCATCGCGTCGTTCCCGGCGAGGACGTCCCCAGCGAGCTCCTTCGTGCCGCGGCTGCGGCAGTACTCGATGGCCTTGCGCAGGAGGTGCGAGCCGAGGCCGCGCCGCTTGAGGTCGGAGCGGACCACGATCGACAGCTCGGCGGTCTCGTTCTCCGGGTCGGCGACGGTCCGGACGACGCCGATCGTCTCCTCGCCCTTTGGCCCGCGCCGCGTCGCGACGAACGCCATCTCGCGGTCGTAGTCGATCTGCGTGAGCCGGGCGAGCTGCGTGTGCGGCATCGAGCGGACGTAGTGGAAGAAGCGGAAGCGGCTGTCCTCGGGCGACAGGCGCGTGATGAACTCGCTGTGCGCGGGCTCGTCCTCGGGCCGGACCGGGCGCAGCGTCACGGCCGTGCCGTCCTTGAGCGACACCGTCTCCTCGAGGCCCTCGGGGTAGGGCTGGATCGCGAGCCGCTCGGCGCCGCGCCCGGCCGCCCGGGCGACCGCCATGTAGCCCCCCACGGCCAGCACGCCGCGCTCGTCGGCGAGGAGCGGGTTCACGTCGATCTCGCACAATCTCGGGGACGTCGGCGACGAGCTGAGACAGCTTCATCAGCGTGAGGCAGATCGCGTCCACGTCGGCGGCCGGCCGGTTCGGGCTCGCCTCCAGCAACGCGGCGACCCGCGTGCGCGACACCAGCTCGCGCGCGAGGTGCAGGTTGAGCGGCGGCAGCCCGACCGCGAAGTCGCGGAGGAGCTCGGTGTCGCGGCCCTCGCCGAACAGCATGACGGGACCGAACAGCGGGTCCACGGCGGCGCCGACGAAGAGCTCCCGGGCATAGCGCCGCGGCTGCACGCGCTGCACGGCGAACCCGGTCACGTGGGCGTCGGGCCTCCACTCGGTCACCCGCGCGACCATGCTGCGCGCGCGCCTCCTCGACCGCCTCCGCGCTCTCGAGCGAGCGGGCGGTCCCGCCGACCTCGCGCTTGCGCCGGATCTGGGGCGAGCGGATGGCGAGGTCCACGGGGAATCCGAGCGTGCGTGCGACGCGCCCGGCCTGCTCCGGCGTCTCGACCACCTGGATCTCGCACACCGGGATGCCGTAGGCGCGCAGGACCCCCACCGTCTCCATCACCCTGAGGAAGTCCCGCCCCTCGTCGAGCGCGGCGCGGATGATCCGCCGGGCCGCCTCGCGATCGACCTGGAACTCCGCCGGGATCGGAGGGCGGGATCTGGATGAGCGCCTCCGAGCTGCGCCGATGGTTCACGATGGTGCGGAAGGCGCGGGCGGCCTCGGCGGGCGTGTCGAAGAGGGGCACGCCCGCCTCGACCAGCAGCTGCCGCGCCGGCCGCGACGCTCTCGCCGCCGCCGAACGAGGCGAGGACGCTTGCCGCCGCGGGCGGCCGCGATCGTGCGGATGACCGCGCGGGCGATCTCGGTGCTGCTGGCGAGCGTGCTCGGCGTGTGGATCGCGAGCACCGCGTCGAACTCCTTGCTCGTCGAGGAGGACCTCGAGGACGGCGCGCGTAGCGGTCCGCCGGCGCGTCGACCAGGATGTCGAGCGGGTCGCGCCCGTCCCAGCCGGGAGGCATGACCGGCCTGAGCCGAGAGACGAGCGCGGGGGAAAGCCCCGCCACCCCGAGGCCGCCGGCGTCGAGCTCGTCCGCGACGATGAGGCCGACGCCGCCGCCGTTGCTGACGACCGCGAGGCGCTCCCCGGAGAGCGGCCGCGCGTGCGCGAGCGTCTGGACGGCGTCGAACAGCTCGCCGATGTCGCGGACCCGCACGATGCCGGCGCGGCGGAGGGCGGCATCGAAGACGTCGTCGGGCTCCACGAGCGAGAGCGTGTCCGCGGAGATCGCGGACGGCGCGCCAATCCGCGCGGCGCCGCGGCCGGCCTTGATGGCGAGGACCGGCTTGTTGCGCGCCGCGCCGCGCGCGGCCGCCATGAAGCTCCGGCGCTCGCGCAGGGACTCGACGTACAGCAGGATCGCGCGCGTGTCCGGATCGCTCCCGAGGTAGTCGAGGACCTCGCCGAACCCGACGTCCGCGGCGTCGCCGAGCGAGACGAAGTGGGAGAAGCCGACGCGCCGCGGGTGCGCCCAGTCGAGCAGGAGCGTTCCGACGGCGTCCGATTGCGAGACGAAGCCGAGGTTGCCGGGGAGCGCGGGGACCCGCGCGAAGCTCGCGTTCAGCCCGATGTTCGGCGACAGGATGCCGAGCGTGCCGCCGCCCACGATCCGGATGCCGTGCTGGCGGGCGGTGAGGAGCGTGCGCTCCTCGATGGTCCGTCCGTCCGGGCCGCGCAGCGTCCCGAGCCCGCGCGCCACCACCATGACGGCCCGCGTGCCGACCGCCCCGAGCTCGTCCACGAGGTCCGGGATCGGTGTCCGGGGGCGTGCAGAGGATCGCGAGATCGGGCGTGCGCGGGAGGCTCGCGACGTCGGGATAGGTGAGCACGCCCGCGACCGCGTCGTAGCGCGGGTTCACCGGCATGATCGGCCCGTCGAAGCCGCCGGCGAGGAGGTTGCGCATGATGACGTTGCCGACGCGCTGCGGCCGGTTGTTGGCGCCGACAACGGCGACGGAGCGGGGACGGAAGATCCGCTCGAGATGGACGGTGCTCATGGGCCCCTCGCGGCCTGCCCTGCCGCGCCGTCCGGCGGCGCGGAGGCAGGGAGTCGAATCCAGTATACGAGGGTTGGTTTCTGCGGGGCCGGGCCGCGGTGCGCGGCCCCGCCGGCGGGTGGGCAGCACCTCCTCGGCGAACGGCGCGTCCGCCCTGGGGCCGAGCCCCTGCGCGACGTCACCGTGCACCCGCGGCGCGTCACGACGAGAACGCCTGGATCCCGGTCTGCGCGCGGCCGAGGATCAGCGCGTGGACGTCGTGCGTGCCCTCGTAGGTGTTCACCGCCTCGAGGTTCATCACGTGGCGGATGACGTGGAACTCGTCGGTGATGCCGTTGCCGCCGTGCATGTCGCGGGCGACGCGGGCGATGTCGAGCGCCTTGCCGCAGTTGTTGCGCTTGATGAGCGAGATCATCTCGGGCGCGGCGCGGTGCTCGTCCATGAGCCGGCCGACGCGCAGGCAGCGCCTGCAGGCCGAGCGTGATCTCGGTCTGCATGTTCGGCGAGCTTCAGCTGGATGAGCTGGGTGGCCGCGAGCGGCCGGCCGAACTGCTTGCGGTCGAGCGTGTACTGGCGCGCGGCGTGCCAGCAGAACTCGGCCGCGCCCAGCGCGCCCCAGGCGATGCCGTAGCGCGCGCGGTTGAGGCAGCTGAACGGCCCCTTGCAGGCCGCTCACGCCCGGGCAGGAGCTGGCTCCTCGGGCACGAGCACCTCGTCCATCACGATCTCGCCGGTGATCGAGGCGCGCAGGCTGAACTTGCCCTCGATCTTGGGCGCGCGAGAGCCCCTTCATGCCCTTCTCCAGGACGAAGCCGCGGACCTGCGCCCTCGTCGTCCTTGGCCCAGACGACGAAGACGTCGGCGATCGGCGAGTTGGTGATCCACGTCTTGGAGCCGTTGAGCACCCAGCCGCCGGGGACCTTCTCGCGCCCGCGTCTTCATGCTGCCGGGATCGGAGCCGGCGTCGGGCTCGGTGAGGCCGAAGCAGCCGACGAGCTCGCCGGTCGCGAGCCGCGGCAGGTACTTCTGCGCGCTGCGCCTCGCTGCCGTACGCGTGGATCGGGAACATCACGAGGCTCGACTGCACGCTCATCGCGGAGCGGTAGCCGCGAGTCCACCCGCTCGATCTCGCGGGCGATGAGGCCGTAGGCGACGTAGTGAGGCGCCGGCGCAGCCGTAGCCGTCGATGGTCGGGCCGAGCAGGCCGAGCTCGCCGAGCTCCGTCATGATCTCGCGGTCGAACCGCTCCTCGCGGTTCGCCGTCAGGACGCGCGGCATGAGCTTCTCCCGGCAGTAGTCGCGGGCGGTGTCGCGCACGAGCCGCTCCTCGCTCGTGAGCTCCTCGTCGATCAGGAGCGGGTCGTCCCACCGGAAGGCGGATTCGTTCGTCGTCATCGGCATCTCCTCAGGGTTCGCGCGCGGCGGCGGCAGGGGGCTTGACGTCGTTTCCAGGATTCTGGTACTGCTTTACCAGTTTCGATGGAACAGCGTCAAGACGTGAGCTCTCGCGAGAGGCGAGGCGGAACCGAGGAGGCCGACGTGACGCCGCACCGCTGGGTGATGAAGGCCGTGGGTGAGCCGATGATCCGGGAGCCGCTGGAGCTCCAGGCGCCTGCCGCCGGGCGAGGTGCTGGTGGAGGTCGCCGGCTGCGGCGTCTGCCACACCGATCTCGGCTTCCTCTACGACGGGGTCCGGACGAACCAGCCGCTGCCGCTCGCGCTCGGGCACGAGATCAGCGGGCGCGTCGTCCGGGCGGGCGCCGGGGCCGAGGCCTGGGTCGGGAAGGCCGTCGTCGTCCCGGCCGTGATCCCGTGCGGCGAGTGCGACGCGTGCCGCCGCGGGAAGGGGACCATCTGCCCGACCCAGAAGATGCCGGGCAACGACATCCACGGCGGCTTCGCCACGCACGTCCAGGTGCCGGCGCGCGGCCTGTGCGCGGTCGACGAGGCCCGGCTCGCGAAGGCCGGGCTCGCGCTCGCCGACGTCTCGGTCGTCGCCGACGCGGTGACGACCCCGTACCAGGCGGTGACGCAGGCCGGCGTCGCGCCCGGGGCAGCTCGTGGTCGTGAACGGCGTCGGCGGCGTCGGCGAGCTACTGCGTGCAGATCGCCGCGGCGCTCGGCGCCACGGTGGTCGCGCTCGACGTGGACCCGAAGAAGCTCGAGATGGTGGCGGAGCACGGCGCGGCGAAGACCATCAACGTCCGCGAGATCGACCCCAAGAACCTCAAGAAGGAGATCGGCGCGTTCGCGAAGGCGAAGGGCCTCCCCTCGCGCGAGTGGATGATCTTCGAGTGCTCCGGGACCGCCGCGGGTCAGGCCACCGCCTTCGGGCTCCTCGTCCACGGCGCCACCCTCGCGGTGGTGGGCTACACCATGGACAAGGTCGAGGTCCGGCTCTCGAACCTCATGGCCTTCCACGCGCGCGCCCTCGGGAACTGGGGCTGCCCGCCCGAGCTCTACCCCGCCGCCCTCGACCTCGTGCTCGACGGCCAGGTGAAGCTCGCTCGACTTCGTCGAGCGTCACCCGCTCGTCGGAGATCAACCAGGTGTTCGCGGACGTCCACGCCCGGAAGCTGACCCGCCGCGCCATCCTCGTCCCCGCCTAGGAGAACCGAACATGTCCCAGCAGACCGAAGCCGTCGTCCGCGTCCACCGCCACCGCACGAGCTGGTCGGACCACGACCTCCCGCCGCCCATCCACCGCGAGGGCGTGCGCTTCGAGAAGCGCCCGGCGCAGCGCCCCGACGGCAAGCTGGTCGCCGGGCCTCTACAACGCCTGGATCACCCTCGACAACCCGAGCCAGTTCAACTCCTACACGACCGACATGGTGAAGGCGGTGATCCTCGCCTTCCGCGCGGCGTCCAACGCCCGCGACGTCGTCGCGGTCGTCTTCACCGGCGCCGGCGACAAGGCGTTCTGCACCGGCGGCAACACCAAGGAGTACGCCGAGTACTACGCCGGCAACCCGCAGGAGTACCGGCAGTACATGCGGCTGTTCAACGACATGGTGAGCGCCATCCTCGCCTGCGACAAGCCGGTGATCTGCCGCGTGAACGGCATGCGCATCGGCGGCGGCCAGGAGATCGGCATGGCCTGCGACTTCACCGATCGCGCAGGACCTCGCGCGCTTCGGCCAGGCCGGCCCGAAGCACGGCTCGGCGCCGATCGGCGGCGCGACCGACTTCCTGCCGGTGCTCGTCGGCGTCGAGCGCGCGATGGAGACCGGCGTGCTGTGCGAGCCCTGGTCGGCGCACCGCGCCTACCGCGAGGGGATCATCACCGACGTGGTCCCGGCGCTGAAGGTGGACGGCAAGTTCGTCGCCAACCCGCTCGTCGTGACCGATCGCCTCGCTCGACGAGTACGGCCGCTTCGTCCACGGCGAGCCGAAGACCGGCGCGGCGCTCGCGGAGGGCAAGGCGCTGCTGAAGCGCGGGAAGGTGGACCTCTCGCTGCTCGACGAGCGGGTCGAGCAGCTCTGCGCGAAGCTCCTGCTCACCTTCCCGGACTGCACGACGCAAGACGATCGAGGAGCTCCGCAAGCCCAAGCTCGAGGCCTGGAACGCGCAACAAGGAAGAACTCGCGCGCCTGGCTCGCCCTCAACATGATGACCGAGGCGAGCGACCGGCTTCCGCGCGTTCAACGAGGGCACCAAGGAGGACCGCGAGGCCGACTTCGTGGCGCTGCGCCAGGCGCTCGCCGCGGGCACCCCCTGGAGCCCGGAGCTGGTCGAGAGCCTCCTGCCCGCAGCCAGCGCGAAGGGAGGCAAGTGATGCGCCGCGCCCGCTGCGAGTCTGGCGCGAGCGCGACGGCGCGCCTGCTGCGCGCTCCGGCTCGCCCGGCCCAAGGCCAACGTCGTCGACGCCGAGATGATCGCGGCGCTGCGACGCGCGCTCGCCGACGCGCGAGCGGCCAGGCGCCGGCGCTGCGCGGCGTCCTGCTCGACGCCGAAGGCCCGCACTTCAGCTTCGGCGCCAGCGTCGAGGAGCACCTGCCGGCGACCTGCGCCGGAATGCTCGCAGTCGCTCCACGCGCTCTGCTGCCGGATGCTCGAGTTCCCGGTGCCCATCCTGGTGGCGATCCGCGGGCAGTGCCTCGGCGGCGGGCTCGAGGTCGCGCTGGCCGGCCACCTGCTCTTCGCGGCGCCGGAGCGCAGCTCGGCCAGCCGGAGATCATGCTCGGCGTCTTCGCGCCCGCCGCGTCCTGCTGCTGCCGGAGCGCATCGGGCCCGCCGCGGCCGAGGACCTGCTCCTGTCCGGCCGCTCGATCGACGGGCGGGAGGCGCTGCCGCCTCGGGCTCGTGCACGCGGTGGCCGACGACCCGGAGGCCGCCGCGCTCGCCTGGTTCGACGCAGCACCTGGCGAAGCGCGTCCGCGTCGCTCGCTCGGCTTCGCCGTGCAGGGCGCGCGCGGCTCGGACGCTGCGTCGAGCGCGTCCGCACGAAGCTCGCCGCCCTCGAAGAGCTGTACCTCGACGGGCTGATGTCGACCCGGGACGCCGTGGAGGGGCTGACCGCCTTCCTCGAGAAGCGGCCGGCGCGATGGGAGGACCGCTGACCATGCTCGCCTCGACGAAGACCACCGCTGCGATCGTCGCACGCTGCCAGGCGCTGTTCGACGACCTCGACTTCACCTCCGCGAAGGAGTGGAAGGCGGCCGCGCCGGACCGGCAAGCGTCGTCGCGCTACATGCCGATCTACGTGCCGCGCGAGCTCATCCACGCGGCCGGCATGCTGCCGCTCGGCATCCTCGGCGGCGGCGAGAACCTCGAGGTCATCCACGGCGACGCCTACTACCAGAGCTACATCTGCCGCATCCCGCGCTCGACCCTCGAGCTCGGGATCACCGGGCGCCTCGACTTCGTCGACGGGTTCCTCTTCCCGTCGATCTGCGACGTGATCCGGAACCTCTCGGGCATCTGGAAGCTGCTCTTCCCGAAGGTGTACGTGCGCTACTTCGACGTCCCGCAGAACTTCGTCGGACGGCGTGGGCGGCGAGTACTACGTGCGCGAGCTCCAGGAGCTGCGGGAGGGGCTCGAGAAGCTCGGCGGCGTCGAGATCACCGACGACGAGCTGCGCGCCTCGATCGCGCTCTACAACGAGAACCGCCGCGCTCGGTCCGCGACGCTCTACGCCTTCCGGGCCGAGTCGCCCTGGCTGGCGCCCGCCTCCGAGGTCTACCTGCTCCTGCGGGCGGGGATGATCCTGCCGGTCGAGGAGCACAACCAGCTCCTGCGCGACTACCTCGCTGCGGCCCGCGCCGAGCCGCGGCCGCAAGCGCGACAACTGCCGCGTCGTGATGAACGGCCTGTTCTGCGAGCAGCCGCCGCTCAACCTCATCAAGGCGATCGAGCTGTCCGGCTGCTACGTCGTCGACGACGACTTCACGCTGGTGAACCGCTGGCTCCTCGAGGCGGTCCCGCACGAGCGGCGACCCGATCCAGCAGCTCTCGGCGGCGTTCCTGCACCACTCCATGGAGACCTCGGCGAAGTACCAGCCGGTCCGGGAGCTGAAGGGCAAGTTCCTCCTCGACGCGGTGAAGGACAACGGCGCGGAGGGCGTGATCTTCGCGGCGCCGAGCTTCTGCGATCCGGCGCTGCTCGATCGGCCGATGCTGGAGAGCGCCCTCGACCGGGCCGACGTCCCGCACATCGGCTTCAAGTACGCCGAGAACTCCGGCCAGATGCAGCCGATCCGCGAGCAGGCCGGCACGTTCGCCGACTCCATCAAGCTCTGGAGCACGCCATGACCACGAAGATCTCGCCGCCCTCGCACGTCACCGGCAAGGAAGTCGCCAAGGACGCGTCGATGAACCTGCAGAAGGAGATGATCGCGCGGAACTACGATCTCCTCACCAGCACGCGCGGAGCACGGCCGGAAGGTCGCCTCGACGTTCGTCCCGGGCAACCTGAACGAGCTGATCATGTGCTTCGACATGCTGAACAACCTCCCCGAGATCAACGCCATCCAGAACGGGATGAAGAAGCTCTCGGGCGACTACATCCAGGAGGCCGAGAAGCGCGGGCACTCCGAGGACGTCTGCACGTACGTGAAGGCGGACCTCGGCATGATGGCGAGGGGGAACCTCGCCCCGAACGGCAAGCCGCTGCCCCGCCCGGACCTGCTGCTCCTCTCGTACACCGGCTGCTTCACCTTCATGAAGTGGTTCGAGCTCCTGCGCGAGCAGTACAAGTGCCCGACCGCCATGCTGCACGTGCCCTACCAGGGCGACGGCGAGACGACGAAGAACATGCGGGACTACATCGTCAAGCAGCTGAAGGACGAGGTGATCCCGGCGCTGGAGAAGGTCTCGGGCGTCAAGTTCGACATCGACCGGCTGCGCCAGTACATGCGCGAGTCCGCCCGGGCCGAGGACGATCTGGTCTGGCTGCTGGAGAGCGCGAAGACGAAGCCGTCGCCCATCGACGCGTACTTCGGCGGCGTCTACTACATCGGGCCGATCTTCACGGCGTTCCGCGGGACGCCGGAGGCGACCGAGTACTACCGGCTGCTGCGCCGCGAGATCGAGGACCGGATGCGGCGCGGGCTCGGGCCGGTCACGCCCGACGGCGACATGAAGGAGCAGAAGTACCGGCTCGTGGTCGAGGGGCCGCCCAACTGGACCAGCTTCCGCGAGTTCTGGAAGATGTTCTACGACGAGGGCGCGGTCGTCGTCGCCTCCAGCTACACGAAGGTCGGCGGCCTCTACGACCTCGGCTTCCGCCACGACGACAAGAACCCGCTCGAGTCGCTCGCCGACTACTGCCTCGGCGTCTACACGAACCGCAACCTCCCGCAGCGCGTCGACCTGCTCGAGCAGTACATGGACGAGTACGAGGCCGACGGCCTCCTCATCAACTCGATCAAGAGCTGCAACAGCTTCTCGGCCGGCCAGCTCATGATCATGCGCGAGATCGAGAAGCGCACGGGCAAGCCCGGCGCGTTCATCGAGACCGATCTCGTCGACCCCCGCTACTTCTCCGCCGCGAACGTGAAGAACCGGCTGGAGAGCTACTTCCAGATGATCGACCAGAAGCGACGCAGCGTCGCCTCGGCGGCGTGAGGAGGACCGGACCATGAAGTGCTACATCGGCATCGATCTCGGATCGACCACGACGAAGTCGGTGGTCATGGACGACGACGGCCGGGTCCTCGGCCGCGGCATCACGAACTCCCGCTCCAACTACGACACCGCGGCGGCGGTGTCGAAGCAGGAGGCGCTCGTCGACGCGCGCTTCACGCTCTTCCGCCGTGGGCTCGAGGGCGTGCCGGCGCTCGCCGGCCGGGTCGATGTGCTCCTCGCGGACCTCGAGCGCCACTTCCGCCACGTGCAGTACCTGGAGCAGCTGCGCGACCTCGAGGAGACCTGCGTCCGGAACAGCCGCGGCCTGCGGTTCGCCGGCCAGGAGAAGGCGCTCGCGCAGGCGCTCAGCGAGGTCTTCCGCCAGCTCGGAGACGAGTCGGCGGAGCTGTTCGCGCCCGGGGCGCGCCGCCGCTCCGACTTCTTCCGCGACATCGCCGGATCGCGGTTCATGACGATTGCCGACCCGCTGTGCAAGGAGGCCGGCCTGTCGTTCGACCTCATGCTCAACGTCTACGACAAGTCGATCATCGAGGTGGAGAACCGGCCGCCGTCGGCCGAGATGCAGGGGAAGTTCCTGAGGGCGCTCGACAACGCGCTCGCCGCCGCGGGGGCGTCCATCCCGGCGGACGCGGTGCGCCCACCGGTCCGCGCCGCGCTCGAGATCCCGCTCGAGGAGGCGTACGTGGTCGGCACGGGCTACGGCCGCGTGCGCCTCCCGTTCCCGAAGGAGCACATCCGCTCCGAGATCCTCTGCCACGGGCTCGGCGCGCACATCATGTACGAGGGCACGCGCACGGTCCTCGACATCGGCGGCCAGGACACCAAGGCGCATCCAGGTCGACAAGGACGGCATCGTCGAGAACTTCCAGATGAACGACCGCTGCGCGGCCGGCACCGGGCGGTACCTGGGCTACGTCGCGGACGAGATGAAGATGGGCCTGCACGAGCTCGGGCCCATGGCGATGCAGGCGACGAAGACCCTCCGGATCAACTCGACCTGCACCGTGTTCGCCGGCGCCGAGCTGCGCGATCGGCTCGCGCTCGGCGACAAGCGCGAGGACATCCTCGCCGGGCTCCACCGCGCCATCATCCTCCGCGCCATGTCGATCATCTCGCGCTCCGGCGGCATCCGCGATCAGTTCACCTTCACGGGCGGCGTCGCGAAGAACGAGGCGGCGGTGCGAGAGCTCCGCACGCTCGTGAAGGAGAACTACGGAGACGTCGCCATCAACATCAACCCGGACTCGATCTACACCGGCGCGCTCGGCGGCGCGGAGTTCGCCCGGCGCGCGGTCGCGGCCTAGGCCCGAGGAGAAGCGCCATGACGATCACTGCAGGCATCGACGTCGGCACCGGCTGCGTGAAGGCGGTCCTGTTCGAGGTGGGGAGGGGCGAGAGCCGCTGGCTCGCGACGGTCGGTGGAGCGAATCCGCCAGCGGGACCCGTACCAGCTCGCGGAGGAGGCGTACGAGTCCGTCCTCCGCGAAGCCGGCGTCCCGCGTGAGCGAAGTGGCGTACGTCGCCACGACCGGGGACGGCGAGCACCTCCAGTTCGCGACCGGCCACTTCTACTCGATGACCACGCACGCGCGCGGCGCGATCCACCTCGACGCGTCCACGCGGGCGGTGCTCGACATCGGGTCGCTGCACGGGCGCGCCATCCGCACCGACGACCGCGGCAAGGTGCTGACGTACCGCATGACGAGCCAGTGCGCCTCCGGCTCGGGCCAGTTCCTCGAGAACATCGCGCGCTACCTCGGCATCGCGCAGGACGAGATCGGCTCGCTCTCGCTGCAGGGAACGAACCCGGAGAAGGTGAGCTCGATCTGCGCGGTGCTGGCGGAGACCGACGTCATCAACATGGTCTCGCGTGGCATCTCGGCGGCGAACATCCTCCGCGGCATCCACGTCTCGATGGCCGGGCGCCTCGCCAGCCTCATCAAGGGGATCGCGGCGGTCGATGGGACGGTGCTCATGACGGGAGGCCTCGCCCTCGACACCGGCCTCGTCGGCGCCCTCCGAGACGCGCTCGCGGAGGCGGGAAGCCGGCTCGTGGTGAGGAGCCACGAGGACGCCCTCTACGCGGGCGCGATCGGCGCCGCGCTGTGGGGCGCGTTCCGGCACGAGAAGCTCGCCGCGAAGGGGCAACTCGCGCTGGCTTCGTAGCCGCTCAGGAGGACGAGCACATGGCACAGAAAATGACGATTCGACCTCTCCGGCAGGCGGACCTCGACACGGTCGTGACGATCAATCGCGAGGGGAGCGGCCGCTCCCGGACCGAGTTCTACGGGAGGCGATTCCGCAACCTCGCCGAGGATCCGAAGTGGGTGGTCGCGCTGGCGGCGGAGCAAGGGGGGGGCGTCGTAGGCTTCGCGTTCGCGCACGTCCTCGACGGCGAGTTCGGCGGCGCCGCGCCGGTCGGCGTGCTCGACGCGATCGGGGTCCCCCCGGCACTGGGGCGGGAAGGGGTGGCGACGGCGCTCCTCTCCGGCGTGGAGCGGGAGCTCGCCGACCGTGGCGTGCGCGAGCTGCGCACGCAGGCCGACTGGACCGAGCACGGCATCGCCGCGTTCTTCGCGGCCTCCGGGTTCCGGCTCTCCCCGAGGGTGGTGCTGCAGCGGGCGCTCGAGCACCCCGTCGCCGACGAGTTCGCCTGGGAAGAGCTGCCGGTGCGCTCGATGACCGAGCGGGATCTCCCGGCCATCATCCGGCTCGATCGCAGAATCACCGGTCGCAACAGGACCGCGTACCTCACGCGGAAGGCAGAGGAGGTGCTGAAGCATTCGTCGATACGGGTGTCGCTCGTGGCGGAGGTGCAGGGCCAGTTCGCGGGCTTCCTGATGGCGCGGGTGGACTTCGGCGAGTTCGGGCGGACCGAGCCGACGGCGGTGCTCGACACGATCGGCGTCGACCCGGACTACACGCGCCAGCACGTCGGGCGCGCCCTCCTCGAGCAGCTCCTGCTCAACCTGAGGAGCCTCCGCACGGAGCACGTGGTCACCGAGCTGGAGTGGAACCACCTCGGGCTCCTGGGCTTCCTGGGGCGGACCGGCTTCGCCCACTCGCAGCGGCTCGCCTTCGACAAGCCGATCGCCTGACCTCGAGGGAGGCTACGACCATGGCCGACACAGCTCCACGCGGGACCGTTCGCTTCGATGGCCGCACCGCGCTCGTCACCGGCGGCGCGCGCGGGATCGGTCGCGGCATCGCCGAGCGGCTCGCCCGGCTCGGCGCGCAGGTCCACGTCGTGGACCGCGAGCCCGGGGCGCCGGCGGAGGGGATCCACTTCCACGCCGTCGACATCACCGACGGCCGGGCAGTGACGGACGCCGTCGCCGCGCTCCCGGCGCCCCCGCTCCTCCTCGTGAACAACGCGGGCATCACCCGCGACCGCAGCCTCGTGAAGATGAGCGACGACGAGTGGGGCGTCCGTCATCGACGTGAACCTGACCGGCGCATTCCACGTGCTCCGGGCGGTGGCGCCCGGGATGATGGCAGCGGGGTACGGGCGCGTCGTCAACGTCGTCTCCATCAACGGCCTGCGCGGAAAGTACGGCCAGGCGAACTACAGCGCGTCGAAGGCCGGCCTCGTCGGCCTCACGAAGACCGCCGCCCGGGAGCTCGGGCCGAAGGGCGTCACGGTCAACGCCGTCGCCCCCGGCATGGTCCTCACCGAGATGACGCTCGCGCTCGCCGAGGAGTTCCGGCAGCGCGCGCTCGACGAGACGGTGCTGAAGCGGCTGCCGGAGGTGGAGGACATCGCGGCCGCGGTGCTGTTCCTGCTCTCGGACGCCGCGCGGATGATCACCGGAGAGGTCATCCGGGTCGACGCAGGCCAGTACATCTGACGCCGGCAGCGCGCGAGGAGGCACGATGGGCATCGAGAAGGTCGGGATCGTCGGCTGCGGGTTGATGGGTGGCGGGATCGCGGAGGCCGCGATCCGGTCCGGGTACGCCACCACCGTCCGCGAGGTGAGCCCGGAGCTCGTCGCGAAGGGGAGATCACGGATCGAGAGGAGCATGCAGACCGCGGTGGACAAGGGGAAGCTCGCCGCCGCGGAGCGGGACGCGGCGCTCGCGCGCCTCCGGTTCACCACCGGGATCGAGGATCTCGCCGACTGCGAGCTCGTCGTGGAGGCGGCCAGCGAGAACTCTCAGCTCAAGAAGGAGCTATTCGCCGCGCTCGATCGCGCGTGCAAGCCGGCCACGATCCTGGCGAGCAACACGTCCTCGATCCCGATCATCGAGCTCGCAGCGGTGACCCGCCGTCCGGAGCGCGTCGTGGGGCTGCACTTCTTCAACCCCGTGCCGGTGATGAAGCTCGTCGAGGTGATCCGGACGATCCGGAGCAGCGACGAGGCCGTCGGCACGGCCCGCGCCTTCGGCGAGTCGCTCGGCAAGCGGGCGATCCTGGCGAAGGACCGCGCCGGCTTCGTCGTGAACGTCCTGCTCGTGCCGTACCTGCTCGACGCGGTGCGGCTGCTCGAGCACGGCGCCGCGACGAAGGAGGACATCGACGAGGGGATGCGGCTCGGCTGCGGGCATCCCATGGGTCCGCTCCAGCTCCTCGATTTCATCGGGATCGACACGGCCTACTCCATCGCCGAGACCCTGTTCGACGAGCTCAAGGACCTGCATTACGCGCCGCCCCCGCTCCTCAAGCAGATGACGATCGCCGGGCTCCACGGCCGCAAGTCGGGGCACGGCTTCTACGACTACGACGCGAAGTGAGATCGATCCCGACGGCGGAGGCTGCATGGCCCTCAAGATCCTGGTGACCGCGAAGCGCGTGGAGGACCCGGAGTCGAAGATCAGGGTGAAGCCGGACGGCTCCGGGATCGTGACCGACGGGGTCAACTACAAGATGAACCCCTTCGACGAGATCGCCGTCGAGGAGGCGCTGCGCCTCAAGGAGAAGCACGGCGGCGAGGTCGTCGTCGCCTCGATCGGCGGCGACCGGGTCGATGACGGAGATCCGCGCCGCGCTGGCGATGGGCGCCGACCGCGGCATCCTCGTCCGTCACGACGGCCCGCTCGACGCGTCCGTCGTGTCGGCGGTCCTCGGGAAGCTGTTCGAGTCGGAGAAGCCCGACCTCGTCATCCTCGGCAAGCAGTCGATCGACGACGACCAGAACCAGGCCGGCCAGTACCTCGCCGAGCGGCTCGGCCTGCCGCAGGCGACGTTCGCGTCGAAGACCGAGAGCCTCGAGAGCGAGGCGGAGCAGAAGAGGGCGCCCGGCCTCGCGCTCGCCGCGGACGGGAAGTCGCTCGCTGTCGTGCGCGAGGTGGACGGCGGTGTCGAGACCCTCGAGGTGAGCTGCCCGCGGTCGTCACGACGGACCTGCGGCTCAACAAGCCGCGCTTCGCGTCGCTCCCCGGGATCATGAAGGCGAAGAAGAAGGAGGTCCGGGAGATCCCCGCGGCGTCGCTCGGGGTCGACCTCGCGCCGAGGGTGGTCGTGAAGCGGCTCGCGTCAGCCGCCGGCGCGCAAGGGCGGCGTGAAGGTGCAGGACGTCGAGGAGCTCTGGAAGAAGCTGCACGACGAGGCGAAGGTCCTCTAGCCCGAGGGAGCGAGTCATGAACGTCCTGATCGTCGCGGAGCAATCGTCGGGTTCCGTCCGGAAGGCCACCCTCCATGCGCTCGCCGCAGGGCGCGAGGTTGCGCGGCGAACCGGCGGCAAGGTCGCGTTTGCGCTGCTCGGCAAGGGGGTCGCGACCGTCGCCGACCAGCTCGCCAGCTACGGCGCCGACGTCCACCTCGCCGACGCGCCGGTCCTCGAGTACCCGACCGCCGAGGCCTACGCGCCCGTCCTGGCCAAGATCGCCGAGGCGGCGAACGCGACCTACGTCTGCGCGGCGGCGACCGCCTTCGGCAAGGACCTGCTCCCGCGCGTCGCGGCTCGACTGGGCGCGGGGATGGCCACCGACGTGCTCGGCTTCGGCGGCGACGGCGCGAGCGTGACGTTCCGCCGTCCGATGTGGGCGGGGAACGTCCTCGCCGAGGTCGAGATCACCACGCCGGTGAAGGTATTCACGGTCCGTTCGACGGAGTTCGCGCCAGCTGCGAAGGAGGGCAGGGGCGAGGTGCGGCCGGCGGAAGTGAACGTCGACCCCGCCTCCCTCAGGACGCGGTACGCCGGGTTCAAGGAGGTGAAGAGCGCACGCCCCGAGCTCACCGAGGCGCGCGCGGTCGTGGCGGGCGGGCGCGGCACGAAGGGCGACTTCGCGCCCGTCGAGGCGCTCGCCGACAATCTCGGCGCGGCGGTCGGCGCGAGTCGCGCCGCCGTCGACGCCGGGATGGGCTCCGAACGACTGGCAGGTCGGGCAGACGGGCAAGGTGGTCGCCCCCGAGCTCTACGTCGCGGCGGGGATCTCCGGCGCGATCCAGCACGTGGCGGGGATGAAGGGCGCGAAGGTGATCGTCGCCGTCAACAAGGACCCGGACGCGCCGATCTTCCAGATCGCCGACTACGGGGTCGTCGGCGATCTGTTCAAGGTGATCCCGGAGCTGCGCGCGAAGCTCGCGGCCTCCCGCTGACCCGGAGCGTGCAAATGGCACCTCTTCTCACCGGAGCCCTCCTGGGCGCCGCGCTGGGGGCGTTCGCCTTCAACGCCTCGCGCCGCCTCCTCCCCCTGGCCGCGCTGCGCCGCGACGGCCGGGTCGACCGGATCGGCGATCGCCTCGCGGCGCTGCTCCGCTTCGGGTTCGGACAGCGGCGTCTCCTCAATCGCGAGGAGCGGTGGCCGGGCGTGCTCCACGCCCTGCTCTTTGCGGCCTTCCTCGTCCTCGCGCTCCGGACGGTGACGCTGTTCGGGATCGGGCTCGACCGCGACTTCCAGCTCCCCGGCCTCGCTCCCGGGTCCGTGGCGGGCCGCTTCTATCTCCTCCTCAAGGACGTCGTGGTCCTCGGCGCATCCGCGGGCGCCATCGGGTTCCTCTGGCGGCGGCTCGTCACCCGCCCGGCGCGGCTGACGCGCTCCTGGGAGGGGGTCCTCATCCTCTGCTTCATCCTCGGGCTGATGGTGACCGAGCTTCTGTTCGACGGCGCCGAGCAGCTCGGCGCCCGGTACGCGCGGGGCGATGTCCCGGCGTTCGACGCCCTCGAGCCGGGTGGATCGCTCGCGGCCGTGCTCCTACACGCCTCGGGGGCGTCGCCCGGAGCGGTGCACGCCATCGGCACGAGCGCGTTCTGGAGCCACCTCCTGCTCGTCGCGGTGTTCCTGAACTTCCTTCCGTTCGGGAAGCACTTCCACGTGGTGACCGCGCTGCCGAACGTCTTCCTGCGCTCCCTGCCTCCCGGCTCGGCGCGCCTTCGGAAGCTCGATCTCGAGTCCGAGCAGGCGAGCTACGGCGCCGCCACCGTGGCGGATTTGTCGTGGAAGGAGGGCCTCGACGTCCTCAGCTGCACCGAGTGCGGCCGCTGCCAGACGCACTGTCCCGCGCACGTCACGGGCAAGCCCCTCAGCCACAAGGCGGTGAATGGCGCCCTGAAGCGGCAGCTCGTGGAGGCTGCGCCGAAGCTCTTGCGATCGATGCGGGCGGCGGATGCGGAGCAGCGCAGGGTGGCGCTCGCGGAGCTCTCCCCTCTCGCCGAGGTCGTCCCCCCGGACGACGTTCTGGTCCTGCACCACGTGCGGCTGGTGCGAGACCGCCTGTCCGGTGCTCATCGAGAACGTCCCGCGGCTCGTGGACCTGCGCCGGCACCAGGTGCTGGTCGAGGCGGCGGGCCCGGACGAGGTGGCCCGCGTGTTCAAGAACCTCGAGACGCAGGGCAATCCGTGGGGCATCGGCTCGAACCGGCGCGCCGACTGGTGCGCGGAGCTCGACGTCCCCCGCGCGAGCGAGACCCGCGACTTCGAGTACCTCTTCTTCGTCGGCTGCGCCGGGGCGTTCGACGATCGCCAGAAGAAGGTCTCACGCGCCATCGTCGAGATCCTGCGCGCGGCCGGCGTGAAGTTCGCGATCCTCGGTGAGGAGGAGACCTGCACCGGCGACGCCGCTCGACGCCTCGGGAACGAGTACCTCTTCCAGCTGCAGGCCCAGGCCAACGTGGAGACGTTCGGCCGGTATGGCGTGCGGAAGGTGCTCACCCAGTGCCCGCACTGCCTCAACGCGATCAAGAACGAGTACCCCGACTTCGGAGGCCACTACGAGGTGGTCCACCACACGGAGCTGATCGCCAAGCTCATCGAGGAGGGGCGGCTCCGGCCGACTGCCGCGACCGAGCGCGCCGAGGAGCGAGTCACGTTTCATGACCCCTGCTATCTCGCGCGGCACAACGGCTGCGTGGAGCCGCCGCGGCTCGCGCTCTCGGCCACGGGCCTCGCGGTGACCGAGATGGAACGGAGCGGCCGCACCGGGTTCTGCTGTGGCGCCGGCGGCGGTCGCATGTGGCTCGAGGAGAAGCTCGGCAGCCGCGTGAACCAGAACCGCGTGGACGAGGTGGCGGCGACGCTCGGCCCGGAGGGAGGGACGGTCGCGGTCGGGTGCCCCTTCTGCCTCACGATGCTCAAGGACGGGATCGCCGAGACGGGCCGCGAGGAGCAGATCCGCGTCCTCGACGTGGCGGAGCTCGTCGCGGATCGAGTGGCCGGGCGCCTCCCGCGGCCTCGGGCGTAGCCGCTCGTGGGCGATGGCTTGCGAGAGATGAGCACGATCGGGGCGAGTACAGCAGCCGGTGTGCTCGTGGTCGAGGACGACGGCGACCTGCGCAAGGCGCTCGCCGAGTGCCTACGGTTCGAAGGCTACGACGTGGTCGAGGCCGTGGACGGTGCGGATGCGCTGGTGCGTCTGCAGCGAGGCACGTCCGGCGCTCATCATCCTCGACCTCGTCATGCCCCGCATGGACGGCCGGCAGCTCCTCGCGGCGATGCGCGTGGACGCGGATCTCGCGGGGATCCCGGTGGTGCTCGCGACGGGAACGCGACCACGGGACCTCAGCCAAGAGGTCCAGCAGGTCCTGCTGAAGCCGATCGGAGTGGACGACCTCTTGGCGTGCGTGCGGCGGTATTGCGACCTCGCACCGCCAGGCACCTCCACGGCCCCGCCTGCCGGCATCATGACGACGTCCGATCGCTGCAGCGGCGCGCCACTTCCAGGACACATGTCTACAAAATGGTACGGTTTTACCGCTATCCCTTCCCGACGTCGCCAGGCGAGGAGCAGGCGCCTCGAGGGATCTCGTGTGGTTGACGGCCCAGCAGGTTCCCGCAGGTCGGTTGGCGCGCGGGTTGCTTTCGTCGGGTGCGGGTGCGGGCCCACGGGCGGCACTCGGTCCAGAGCCTCGCGCGGAGGTCTCCGGGCCGGGTGCCGCCTTCTTCATTCGGTGCGGAGTCCGGCAGGGCGGTAGTCCGAGCAGTGGGCTGGATAGGAGGCGCAATGCAAGACGTGTTCGTCATCGAGGCGCTCAGAACTCCCTTCGGATCGCTGGGAGGGGCGCTGGCATCGATCACGGCGCCGCGCCTGGCGGCCACCGTCATCGAGGCGCTCGTGAGGCGCTCGGGCGTGGACGCCGCGCGGGTGGACGAGGTCGTCGTGGGCCAGGTCCTCCCGGCCGGCGTCGGCCAGGCGCCGGCGCGCCAGGCGATGCGCCTCGCCGGCCTGCCGGACGAGATTCCCGCGACGACCATCAACAAGGTCTGCGGGAGCGGTCTCGCCGCCATGCAGCTCGCGGCCATGTCGATCCGCACCGGCGCAGCGGAGGTCGCCGTCGCCGGCGGAATGGAGAGCATGTCGCTCGCGCCGTACCTCCTCGCCAGGGCGCGCCAGGGCTACCGCCTCGGCAACGGGGATCTCCTCGACGGCCTCGTCCACGACGGGCTGCGCGACGCCTACGACGGCCGGCACATGGGCCAGATCGCGGACTCGGCGGCCGCTCGCCACCGCATCGGCCGCGAGGAGCAGGACGCGTACGCGGCGCGCTCGTACGCCCTCGCCTGCGGCGCGGTCGAGAGCGGCGTACTGGAGCCGGAGCTCGTCCCCGTCGAGGTGAAGGGCGAGCGGGTGGCGCGGGACGAGGAGCCGTTCCGTTCGAGCGTCGAACGTCTCACCGGGCTGCGCCCGGCCTTCGGCGCCGCAGGGACCGTGACTGCCGGCAACGCCTCCTCGCTGAGTGACGGCGCGGCGCTCGCGCTGCTCGCGGGCGAAGGCGCGGTGAGCCGGCTCGGCCTCCGTCCACGCGCGCGCCTCGCCGCGTACGCGACGAGCAGCACCGCGCCGGAGCGCTTCACCGACGCGCCCGTGGACGCGGTCCGCCGGGCTTGCGCGAGCGCGGGGGTCTCACCGCGCGACGTCGACGTTTGGGAGATTAACGAGGCCTTCTCGCTCGTGCCCCTCATCGCGATGCGCGAGCTCGAGCTCCCGCTCGAGCGGGTCAACGTCAACGGCGGAGCGGTCGCGCTCGGCCATCCGCTCGCCGCGAGCGGCGGGCGCCTCGTGGCGACGCTCGTGCGCGAGCTCCACCGGCGGTCCGCACGGTTCGGGGTGGTGACCCTCTGCATTGGGGGAGGGGAGGCGGTCGCCGCGGTGCTGGAGCGCGTCTGACGAGGCTGTCGGGCACGAAGCTGTCCGCGATTGGGGAGCGGCTCAATCTACGAGACCGACGACTCGGCGCCCGGGGCGGTGGACCGCTACGCGAGGAACGCCTTCTACGCGCTGCTCCAGCAGCGCATCGGCGAGCAGGCACGTATCAGCCCGGTGCCCTCAGCTTGCGGTAGAGCGTCGAGCGCCCCACGCCGAGGCGCTTCGCGGCCTCGGTCATGTTCCCGCCGCACTCGCTCGAGCACGCGCTGGATCACCGCCGCCTCCTGCGCGCCGCGCGCGCTGCGGAGGTCGCCGTCGCGCCGGCGCGTCCGGCGACCTGGAACAGCTCGGGCAGCACCGCGCGCAGCGCGTCCGGCTCCGATGCCGCCCGCGCCGCGGCGCGGTGGGAGTAGAGCACCGCGACGCGCTCGAGCACGTTCTCGAGCTCGCGGACGTTGCCCGGCCAGCCGTAGCCCTCGAGCCACGGGAGGAGCAGCGCGAGCGCCCGCCGGAGCGCGTCCGGCACGCCGTGCCGGGCGAGCGCGTCGCGCAGGAGCGCCTCGGCGATGGGCGCGACGTCCTCGCGCCGCGCGCGGAGCGGCGGCACGTGGATGGGGAGGATGTTGAGCCGGTAGTAGAGATCCTCGCGGAACGCGCCCCGCGCCGATCTCCCGCTTGAGATCGCGGTTCGTCGCGGCGACGACGCGGACGTCGATCGGGGTCGGATCGTTGCTGCCGAGCCGCAGCACCTGCCGCTCCTGGAGGACGCGCAGGAGGCGGGTCTGCAGCGTGATGGGGACGTCCCCGACCTCGTCGAGGAAGATCGTCCCGGTGTGGGCGGCCTCGAAGAGACCGGCCCGTCCGCCGCGCCGCGAGCCGGTGAAGGCGCCCTCCTCGTAGCCGAACAGCTCCGACTCGAGCAGCGCCTCGGGGAAGGCGGCGCAGTTGATCGCGACGAACGGGCGGTCGCGGCGCCGGCCGGCGTTGTGGATCCCCTGCGCGACCATCTCCTTCCCGGTGCCGCTCTCGCCGGTGATGAGCACCGTCCCCTCCGTGCCGGCGTACTGCTCGGCGAGGGTCCTGCACCGTCCGGATGGCGGCCGACGTCCCGACGATCCCGGCGAGCTCGTACCGGGCGATGAAGCGCCGGGGGCGGAGCTCGGAGCGGAGATCGCGATCGACGCGCAGGAGCGTCCTCGAGTCCTGGCAGGTGAGCACCGCACCGGAGAGGACCCCGCGCTCGCGCACCGGGATGCGGCTCACGACGAGGCTGCGCGAGCCGAGCTTCTGGAAGGACCGGAGCTCCGCAGCGCCGGTCTCGAGGACCCGCGACAGGCTCAGCTCCGGCGTGACGGCCGAGAGGCGCTTGCCGAGGAGCTCCGCGCCGCCACGCCGAGCAGCCGCTCGAAGCCGGGGTTCACGATCGCGATCCGCTCGCTCGCGTCGACCGCGACGACGGCCTCGTCGATGTGGTCGATGACGCTCGCGAGCTGCTCGCGCCGTTCGCGCTCCGCGCGCGCGACCTGCGCCATCTCGATCGCGCGCTCGATGGTCGCGCAGACGCACTCGAACGAGTACAGGAGCACCGACTTGAGGCCGGCGCGCTCGGCCATGTCACAGGCCGGGCCGGGGCCGACCACCACCTCGTAGCCGAGCGCCGCGAGCTCCGCGACGGCGGCGCTGGCCTCCTCCTGAGTGACGTAGGAGCGCTGCTCGATCTGGACGCCGCGCAGGAGGTCCTTCCAGCGCTCGAGGCCGGGGAGCACGCGGCGGAAGTTCACGACGCCGATGCGGTGCCCGAGTGTCCGCGCGTGCGCGAGCGCCTGCAGCGCGTCGGTCGTGGAGACGTCCACGAGCGCGACCGGCACCGGGGCGTGGTCGCGGAGGTACGCGCCGTTCGAGCCGGCGGCGACGAACGCGTCGACGCGCTCGTCCGCCTCGGTGAGGGAGCGCGCCGTCTCGAGCGCGTCCTCGAAGCTCCGGTCGAACACGCGCACCTCGGCGCGCTCGGCGAACACCGGGGCGGCGCTCTCGACGACCTTGCGCAGGCGGCTCGCGCTGAACGCCCAGATGACTGGCTTGTGCTCGCTGCGGAAGGGCACGTGCGTCTCCTCTGCGTGGCCGGCGCGCCGCCCGCCGCCGCGAGGCGACGCAGAGCCAGAATCCGGGACACGGTGTCCCAAGAATGGTGCTCCATCGCCGAATCGAACGCCAGCCGCCGCCGGCGCTCGCGGCACGAGAACAAGGATTCCCGCGGGTTGGCGCTCGCGGGCCCGGCTGCGGCGGAGTGGCGCGGTGCTTGCTCTACAGGGGGCTGCGGCTGACGAGAACATCGAGAGGAGCTCCGACCGTGAGGATCCACGAGTACCAGGCGAAGGAGCTGCTGCGGGGCTTCGGGGTGACGGTCCTGCGAGGAAAGCTCGCGACGTCGCCGGCCGAGGCAGAGGAGGCCGCGAGCGCGCTCGCGACGCCCATCTGCGCGATCAAGGCGCAGATCCACGCCGGCGGGCGAGGGAAGGCGGGCGGCGTGAAGCTCGCGCGCTCACCCGAGGAGGCTCGCGATCACGCGGAGGCGATGCTCGGGATGGTGCTGCGCACCGCCCAGACCGGCCCGGCCGGCCAGCTCGTCCGCAGGATCTACGTCGAGGAGGGTTGCCGCATGAGCACGAGCTTCTACCTCGGCATGACGGTGGA
>CAVVPF010000001.1:0-14775 GCA_963750025.1 uncultured Chloroflexia bacterium | reverse complement strand
GCGGCCGGACTGACGCAGGCCACGGTTGCCCGGGCCTCCGCCATCGCCCGCTCCACCTACGCGGACCTGGAGCGAGGCCGCACGGCGCAGGTGAGCCTGCTGCGCGCCTCGATCGTGAGTGCGGCGCTTGGCCAGGATCTGTCTCTGAAGCTGTATCCGTACGGTCCCCCGGTCCGCGACGTGGCGCACCTCCGGCTCCTGAGCCTGTTCGTCGAACGGCTGTCACCGACCTGGCGCGTGACCCACGAAGCACCGATGCCCATCGCCGGAGACCGACGCGCCTGGGATCTGCGCCTGGATGGTCCCACCTCCATCGGCGTCGAGGCCGAAATGCGGCCCGGGGATCTCCAGGCGCTGCTGCGGTCGATCCAGCTCAAGCAGCGTGGCAGCGGCGTGACCCGGGTCGTGCTTCTTATCCGCGGGTCGAAGCGAAATCGGTCGCTCATTCGCGAAGTGCTGCCCACCCTGCGTATCACGTTCCCACTTGGCACAGCCGATGTCATGCGAGCGCTGCGGGAGGGACGTGATCCGGGTGCCAACGGGATGGTGGTGCTGTGAGGATCCGAGGCGAGATCCTGCAGCGGCGCCGGGGTGGCCGTCACTGGGACCACGACTCGGCCTGGATTCCGGCTCGGCGCTTCACCGGGACCACGCCGTGGACCCAGCGACCGGTGCGGCCGTCAGCGCAGATCAGGGCTTGGTCCGAGTGACGGTCCCACCGTCGCGCGACGGCGGGACGCAGGCCACGCATCTTCCGCGGAACGAGAAGAGCCCCGGCCGAAGCCGGGGCTCTTGCATCGGTGCTGAAAGGGTCGAACTAGTAGTCCATCCCGCCGCCGCCCATGCCGGGCATCGGCGCCTTGTCCTTCTCGGGCAGGTCGGTCACGATCGTCTCGGTGGTGAGCATCAGGGCCGCCACCGATGCGGCGTTCTCGAGCGCCGAGCGGGTCACCTTGGCCGGGTCGATGATGCCGGCCGCGAACATGTCCGTGTACTCGGCCTTCTGGGCATCCCAGCCGTGGCCGGGCTTCAGCTTGCGCACCGCCTCGACGATCGACCGACCCCTCCTCGCCGCCGTTGGCGGCGATCTGGCGGAGCGGCTCCTCGAGCGCGCGGCGCAGGATGTTGACCCCGGTCGCCTCGTCGCCGAGCGCCTCGACCTTGTCGAGCGAGGGCACTGCGTGGAGCAGGACCGAGCCGCCACCGGCGACCATCCCCTCCTCGACGCCCGCGCGGGCGGCGGACAGGGCATCCTCGATGCGGTGCTTCTTCTCCTTGAGCTCGACCTCGGTGGCCGCGCCGACCTTGAGCACCGCGACCCCACCGGACAGCTTGGCCAGGCGCTCCTGGAGCTTCTCCCGGTCGAAGTCAGAGGTGGTGTCCTCGATCTGGAGCTTGATCTGCGACTTGCGCGCCTCGATGGCGTTGGCGTCGCCCTTGCCCTCCACGATCGTGGTGTTGTCCTTGGTGGCGGTCACCCGACGCGCCTGGCCGAGGTCCTCGACCGTCACGCTGTCGAGCTTGCGGCCGACCTCCTCGGAGATCACCCGCGCACCGGTCAGGGTGGCGATGTCCTCGAGCATGGCCTTGCGGCGGTCGCCGAAGCCGGGCGCCTTGATGGCCAGCACGTTGATGGTGCCGCGCAGCTTGTTGACGACCAGCGTGGCGAGCGCCTCGCCGTCGACGTCCTCGGCCACGATCAGCAGCGGCTTGCCTGTGCTGCACGACCTTCTCGAGGGTCGGCAGGATGTCGGCGACCGCGGAGATCTTCTTGTCGGTGACCAGGATGAAGGGAGCCTCCAGGGTGGCCTCCATGCGGCCCCCCTCGTTGGAGGTGACCATGTAGGCGCTGACGTAGCCCCGATCGAGCTGCATCCCCTCGACGTACTCCTTGTCGAGCTTGAGCCCCTGGCTCTCCTCGACGGTGACCACGCCGTCCTTGCCGACGCTGCTCCATGACCTCGGCGATGATCTCGCCGATCTCGTTGTCGCGGGCGCTGATGGCCGCGATGTGCGCGATATCTTCCTTGCTGTCGACCGGCTTGCTGAGCCGCTTGATCTCCTCGACCACGGCCGCGACGCCGCGCTCGATGCCGCGCTTGAGGGCCATCGGGTTGGCTCCGGCGGTCACGTTGCGCAGGCCCTCGGTGATGATCGCCTGGGCGAGCACGATGCTGGTGGTGGTGCCGTCGCCGGCAACGTCGTTGGTCTTGGCCGCGACCTCCTCGAGCAGCTGGGCCCCCATGTTCTCGTAGGGATCCTCCAGCTCGATGTCGCGGGCGATGGTCACGCCGTCGTTGGTGATCGTCGGCGAGCCGTACTTCTTGTCGAGCAGCGCATAGCGGCCGCGCGGGCCCAGGGTCACCTTGACGGCATCGGCCATCTTGTCAACCCCGCGCTTCAGCGCGCGTCGTGCCTCCTCGTCGAACAGGATCTGCTTCGCCACGATTACTTCGTCCTCCTGAATGCTCCGCCGGATTACGCCGTGCGGGGTGGGCTACTCGATGACGGCCAGGACGTCCTTCTGGGAGAGGATCAGAAGCTCCTCCTCGTCCAGCTTGAACTCGGTCCCGGCGTACTTCTGGAACAGGATCTTCTGCCCGACCTTGACGTCGATTGCCTCGCGGGAGCCGTCGTCCAGGATGCGTCCCGGGCCGACCGCCAGGACGGTGCCCTCCTGCGGGCGCTCCTTGACCGTGTCGGGAAGGACGATGCCGCTCTTGGTCATCTCTTCGCGAGCGCTGGGCTTGACGACGAGCCGATCGCCAAGTGGCTTGAGCTTGGTCGCCGTTGCGCTGGCCTTAGGTGTCATCTGCGCGTGGTGCCTCCGGATGGCTGTCTTGCGTTCGGCGGGAGGGCCGGTGCGGCCGATGCGACCGGTGTTGGCACTCGACCGCCGAGAGTGCCAGCACTCTACCGTCCGCGTCCCGGCCGTGTCAAGAAAGATCAGCTACCAAGCGGCGGTAGGCCTCAGCGCTGCTGGCCGCGATCGCCTGCGGGGTCGTGGAGCGCAGCCGGGCCAGCTCCGCGGCGACCCGCAGCGTGGTGGCCGGCTCGTTGCGCCGACCCGGCTCTCCGGGGGCCAGCCAGGGTGAATCGGTCTCGACCAGGAAGCTGCCGTCGGGGAGAGCCGCGGCCGCGCCACGGGGGCCATCAGCCGAGGAGAAGCTGACCGGCAGCGCGAACGAGACGAGGTAGCCGGCCGCGGCCAGCTCGCCGGCCAGGGCGGCGTCCCCGGAGAAGCAATGCAGCACGCCCTTCAGCTCGCGTCCCGCGGGACCGCCCCAGGCCAGCAGCGCCGCGCGGACCTCGGAGTGCGCCTCGCGGTCATGGATCAGCACCGGTCTGCCGGCCGCGGCCGCAATCCCCAGCTGTCGCGCCAGGGCGGCCTGTTGCGCCTCTCGCGGTGCCAGGTTACGGTGAAAGTCGAGACCGATCTCCCCCACCGCAACCACGCCTGGCGCCGCGGCCAGCGCGGCCAACTCGTCCCAGTCGGCTTCGGAAGGCTCCGCCGCGAAATGGGGGTGTATGCCAACCGCGGCGTCGATCAGCTTCGGGTGCGCTGCGGCCAGCGCCACCGCCGCCCGTGAAGAAGGCAGGTCGTAGCCGGGCACCAGGATGCGCACGATGCCGGCCATCACCGCTCGAGCCAGCACCGCCTCGCGATCGGCGTCGAAGGCCGGATCCTGGAGATGGGCGTGCGAATCGACCAGCCCGGCGAGGTGCTTCGGGGAGCGGCGTCGGCTCAGGGCGCCTCCCCCGCCGCTGCCGCGTCGTCGGCTGGCAGCTCAATCCGCGGGAAGAGCGGGCTGGCAACGCCGCTCTGCCAGCCGTCGGGGGCCGCTCCCCAGGCGAGCAGCTGCTCGAGGCCCGGGCCGCCGGCGCCGCGCTCGTCATACGGGGCCGGGACGCCAAGCTGCGCGAGCAACTCGCGGGAGGCGGTCGGGGTGAACGGCGCGACCAGGTGGCCCAGGATGCGGCACGCCTCGGCCATGGCGGCCAGCACCTGTCCGACGCGTGCCGTCTCCCCCGCCTTGTGGAGGGACCATGGCGCCTGCGACTCGGCATAGCCGTTGGCGCTGCGGGTCAGCGCGATCACCGCGGCCAGCGCCTCGTCGAGATGCTGCCGCTCCATTGCCGCGTGGTAGGTGGCCACCGAGCTCTCGGCCGCCGCGCGCAGCTCGGCATCGGCCGGGGCGTCGCCGGGAACCAGCGGAGGCAGCGCACCCCCGAGGTAGCGCGCGCTCATGCTGATGGTGCGGTTGACCAGGTTGCCGAGGTCGTTGGCAAGATCCGCGTTGTAGCGACGCACGAGCCCCTCGAAGGTGATGTCACCATCGCGGTCGAAGGGGATCTCGCGGAGCACCAGGTAGCGGATGCCATCGACCCCGAAGAGGCGCACCGCCTCGTCCGGATCGAGCACATTGCCGCGCGTCTTGGACATCTTCTCGCCGCGCAGCAGCATGAAGCCGTGAGCGAAGACCTGGCGAGGCAGCTCCAACCCGGCGCTCATCAGCATGGCCGGCCAGTAGAGGCAGTGGAAGCGCGTGATGTTCTTGCCGATGACGTGCAGATCGGCTGGCCAGAATCGGGCGAAGGATTCGGGGTCATCGGGAAAGCCGGCACCCGTCACGTAGTTGGTGAGCGCGTCAAACCAGACGTAGATGCGATGGGCGTCGTCGCCGGGGAACGGGATCCCCCAGCTCGACCCGGCGCGACTGACGGAGAAATCGGTGAGGCCGTCGCGCAGCCAGCCGAGCACCTCGTTGCGGAAGTGCTCCGGCTCGCAGAAGGACGGGTTCGTGGCGTACAGCTCCTCCAGCGCCCGCTGGTAGCGGGAGAGTGCGAAGAAGTAGTTCTCCTCCTCCAGCCACTGCAGCTCCAGGGTGGGATGGTCGGGACAGCGACCGTCGACGAGCTGGGTATCGGTCTTGAACTCGTTGTCGCCGATGCAATACCAGCCCGCATAGGTGCCCTTGTAGATGTCGCCCTTGGCCTGCGCGCGCCGCACCATTTCGATCGAGGCCCGCACGTGGTCGGGATCGGTTGTTCGGATGAAGCGGTCGTAGCTGATGTCGAACCGATCGAATGAGCTCCGCCAGGCGGCGGCCCATTCGTCGACCAGCGCACGAGCATCCTGGCCGCGCTCCTGGGCCAGCCGATCCACCTGCGCCGAATGCTCGTCCATGCCGGTCAGGAAGCGGGTCTCCTGCCCCAGCAGGCGGTGATAGCGGGCGATGGCATCGGCGCCGATCACCTCGAAGAGCGAGTGCAGCGGCGGAGCCGGGCTCGGATAGAAGATGGCGGTGGTCAGGTAGTAGCGGTCGCGCATGGTCGGGCGATTGTAGCGTCGGCCTCCGAGCGCCCCGGTGCGCTACCCTGCTCCCCGATGAGCGGCCACCACCTCGACGAGCGCGAGATCAGCCTGGAGTCGGACGTTTACAACGCGCGGTTGGTGGGGCGCGTGGACGAGACGCCGGACCTGGGCTGCTTCTGGGTGAAGTTCGATGGCGAGCCGACCCCGTTCGAGCCGGGCCAGTACATGACCATCGGCGTCTATGCCGACGGCAAGCTGGTGCAACGGCCGTACTCGGTGGCATCGGCGCCGCGCGACGCCGGGACAGACGGGTACGAGTTCTACGTGCGCCTGGTGCCGATCCCGCGCTTCACCTCGCTCCTGTGGCGCCTGCCGGTCGGTCACGGGATGCGCATGATCGGCCCCAAGGGCAAGTTCATGCTGGAGCCCGATGACAACCGGACGCACCTGTTCGTCTCGACCGGCACCGGCATCGCGCCTTTCATCTCGATGATGCGGCAAACCCTCGCCGAGGGCCGGCCCCGGCGGACGGTAGTGCTCCACGGCTGCTCCTATGTCGAGGAGCTGGGCTATCGCCAGCTGCTCGAGGACTGGGAGCGCGACGGCAGCTACCCGCTCCACTACGTGCCGACCATCTCGCGCCCTGAGGACCCACGCAACGCCGGCTGGACCGGCCGAACCGGGCGTGCCGAGGCGGTGGTCGGCTCGGTGTGCAGGGACCTCGGCCTGCGGCCCGAGCGCACGGTGGTCTACATCTGCGGCAACCCGGAGATGATCCTCAACGTGGAGCGAGTGCTGATGGACCGCGGCTTCCCCGAGTTCCACGTCAAGAAAGAGCTCTACTGGCCGAAGGGCAAGCCTGGCGTCGCTGCCGCGAGCTGACCTGCGCCTGGGCGCGCAGGTGACCTTTGGCCCCTAAAAAACGTGCGAATTGGTGCATGAGTCTGCGCCGCGCGCCGGCCACCATCGAAGGCGGAACCCGTACCGAGCGACGGTAGATGCATCCTGTTATCGCCAAATCGACCCTCTCCCCCAACGTCACGCGACTGGTGGTCGAAGCGCCGCGGATCGCCGAGATCCGGCAGCCCGGCCAGTTCGTCATCGTGCGGCGCGGCCCCGGCGCCGAGCGCATCCCCCTCACCATCGCCGCGGCCGATGCGGAAGCCGGCACGATCAGCCTCATCATCCAGGCCATCGGCAAGAGCACCAGTGACCTAGTCGAGCTGGAGCCCGGCGAGGCCATCACCGATATCGCCGGTCCGCTCGGCCGCCCGACCGAGCTGCTGGAGGCCGGACACGCGGTCTGCGTCGGCGGGGGCGTGGGCACGGCCGTCATCCTGCCGATCGCCCTGGAGCTGGCGCGACGCGGCGTTCGCGTGACCAGCGTCATCGGTGGGCGCTCGCGCGAGTGGGTGATCCTGGAGCCGGAGCTCCGCGAGGCCGGCGAGGTGGTCGTCTGCACCGATGACGGCAGCTACGGCAGGCATGGCTTCGTGACCCAGGCGCTCGAAGACCTCCTGGCCGCCGGCGGAATCGATGCCGTGTACGCCGTCGGACCGGTCCCGATGATGCGCGCCGTCAGCGAGATGACGAGGCCGTACGGGGTGCCGACCACGGTCTCGCTCAACGCGATCATGGTGGACGGCACGGGAATGTGCGGCGGCTGCCGTGTATCGGTCGGCGGCGAGACGCGCTACGCCTGTGTCGAGGGGCCCGAGTTCGACGGCCACCAGGTCGACTTCGGCATGCTGGCGGATCGGCTCCAGACCTATCGGCCCTTCGAGCAGCAGGCCATGGAGCGCCGCGAGGCCTGCAAGGTCGGGCTTCGGCGACCGACGGCTGCAGCGGGGACAGGCTCATGACCGAGCGACCGCTGCTCACCCCAAAGCAACGGATGGCGATCGACCGGGTGGAGATGCCCGAGCAGGACGCCGAGCTGCGCGCCGCCAACTTCCGCGAGGTGAACCTGGGCCTGGCCCAGCAGATCGCCATGCTCGAGGCGGAGCGCTGCCTGATGTGCCCCAAGCCGTACTGCATCGACGGATGCCCGGTGCGGGTGAACATCCCCCGCTTCATCCGCCTCCTGCGCGAGGGTGACCTGCCCGGGGCCGCCGACTCCCTGCTCGACGACAACACCCTGCCGTGCGTGACCGGGCGCGTCTGCCCGCAGGAGACGCAGTGCGAGGGGGTCTGCCTGCGCGGCAAGAAGGGGACCCCGGTGGCCATCGGGCACCTGGAGCGCTTCGTCGCCGACTGGGCCCAGGCGCATCCGGAAGGGATCACCCACACCACGCCGACCCCGACCGGGCGGACGGTGGCCATCGTCGGTTCGGGTCCAGCGGGGCTGACCGCGGCCGGCGAGCTGGCCAAGCTCGGCCACGACGTCACCATCTTCGAGGCCTTCCATGCCGCCGGCGGCGTGCTGGTCTACGGCATCCCCGAGTTCCGGCTGCCGAAGGACATCGTCCAGGCCGAGGTGGACCGACTGCGGGCGGCGGGCGTGAAGATCGAGCCGAACGTGATCATCGGCAAGACCTACACCCTCCCCGAGCTCAGCGCCCAGTTCGACGCGATCTTCATCGCGGTCGGTGCCGGGCTGCCGGTCTTCATGGACATCCGCGGCGAGAACCTCAAGGGTGTCTACTCGGCCAACGAGTACCTGACCCGCGTCAACCTGATGGGCGCCTGGAACCCCGACTCCGATACCCCCGTCCTCCACGGCCAGCGGGTGGCGGTGGTCGGCGGCGGCAACGTGGCCATGGACTCGGTGCGCACCGCCCGGCGACTCGGGGCCGGCGAAGCGGCGATCGTCTACCGGCGTGGCCGGGAGGAGCTGCCGGCGCGCGCCGAGGAGGTGCATCACGCCGAGGCCGAGGGGGTGCGCTTCGATTACCAGGTCGCGCCGATCGAGGTGCTCGGCGACGAGACCGGCTGGGTGACGGGGCTGCGCTGCCAGCGCATGGCCCTCGGTGAGCCTGACGCCTCGGGCCGCCGCCGCCCCGAGCCGATCCCCGGCTCGGAGTTCATCATCGAGGCCGACATGGTGGTGGTGGCCATCGGCACCCGCAGCAACCCGCTGCTGACCTCCACCGCCCCCGACCTGCGGGTCAACCAGTGGGGCTACATCGAGACCGATCCGTACGGCATGACCAGCATGCCGGGCGTCTTCGCCGGCGGCGACATCGTGCGCGGCGCGGCCACCGTCATCCTGGCGATGGGCGACGGCAAGCGCGCCGCCGCCTCGATCGCCTCGTACCTGTCCGGGGTCTACCCGCCCCCCGCCCCGGAGCCGGTGGCACCGGCCGGGAATCGACCCCGGGCCGAGGTGAAGGCACCGGCCTGAGCCGATGTCGGTGCGCGAGCGACCCAGCCAGGCCAGTGACGGTGGGAGCGGTGGCCCGTCGGCCGTCTGGACCATTAACCTTGGGACCATTCCCGTTCCGACGAGGCACCACTATGGACATCGCCCGCTATCCCGAAGAAGAAATCCGCGAGATTGAGGATAAAGAGGTGCGGCGCGAGCAGGAAGAGGATCTCAAGGACGAAGGCGACACCAACGAGGACGGGGCGGAGGAACCTGCCAACAAGTGACCAGCGGCGAACCCTCTGCTGAGGGTCTCGGGGGCCCCGGCGACTAGCGGCGCATGATGGAAACTCAGACGCTGCCCCGCAGGCTAGCGCTTCCAGCCCTCCACCAGGAATGACGCCGCGAAGGCGGCGAAGCCCAGCGTCACGAGGTCCAACGTCCCGAGCCTGACCGCGAACGCGGCAAGCAGGAACAGGACAACCGCGACGAGCAGCAGAACAGCGCTGGGTTTGAGAGACACTGCCCTCTCCTCTTCTCCATGCGCCCCCTTGTCCCAATTACACCGCGACTGTCAAGAGCCCACAGGCCCGATTGAGACCGCTCGGCGCCGGCGCCGTGAGGCCGAGAAGGGCCGGTTCGGCGGCCCTTCTCTCCCGCGACTACATCGCGACGAGGGCCTCCTCGGCGGCACCGTTGGTCTCGCTGACGATGGCCACCGGCAGCCCATCGGCGCCGGTCGCGGCCACGGCCTGGGCCTCCTTGGCGTACTCCTTCTTGCCGCGCCCGGAGAGCATCTCCAGGTTGCCGATCACGATCTCGGTCTTCCAGTGGCGCAGGCCACCGTCGTCATCCCATTGGCGGGTCTGCAGCCGACCCTCGATGTCGACCAACTGCCCCTTGCTCAGGAACTGACCGCAGATCTCGGCCAGCCGGTCCCAGGCGACCAGGTTGTGGTACTCGGTGCGCTCGCTGGCCCCGCTGCCGCGGTACTCGTTGGTGGCGACCACGAAGTTGGCCACCGGCTTCCCCGACGGCAGGGTCCGCAGCTCCGGGTCACGCGTCAGCCGTCCTACCAGAAACACCTTGTTCATTGCCGAACACTCCTCTTTGCCCGATCGGGCGTGCGGCGCGCCGGGCGAGGCGGTGGCCGTGAGCGATCACGCTAGCGAGGCGGTCTTATCGGCTGCTTACGCCTCGCTTACCGCTCGCCCGGCTTCGTCTGCGCGACCAACCGATAGGCCTCGCGGCGGCCGACGCCGGCCCCCCGCAGCAGCTCCACGATCGACCGATCGGACAGCCCCACTCGACCCGCTGCGGCCGCCAGCGCCCCGACGTCGAGCGTTTCGCCGGCGGTCACCCGCGGCGCGGGCAGGTCGGAGATCACCAATGTGAACTCGCCACGCGGCGCGCCAAGAGTCTCTGCCACCTCGGCCGCGGTCCCGACCAGGACCTGCTCGTGGAGCTTGGTCAGTTCCCGGCAGACGGCTACCCGCGCCTCCGGCACCTGCCCGGCCAGCTCGGCCAGCAGGGCCGAGACCCGGTGCGGTGCCTCGAACAGGATGAGGGGCAGCCCGGTCGCGCCGCCGGCGCCCAGCAGCCGTTCCAGCGCCGCCCGCCGGGCCGCGGCCGGCCGCGCCGGCAGGAAGCCGCCGAACACAAATCCAAGGGCCTCGACGCCCGCTGCGGCCAGCGCCGCGGTGACCGCCGAAGGTCCCGGCAGCACCTCCACCGATACGCCGGCGCCGCGAGCTGCGGCCACCAGCCGCGCGCCCGGATCGCTGACCCCGGGCATCCCAGCGTCGGTGGTCAGCGCCAGCGTCTCGCCGGCCGCCAGCCGAGCCAGCAGGGCGGGCAGCCGCTCCGCCGCGTTGTGGGCGTTGAAGGCGCTGGTGGAGCGTCGCACGCCCAGGTGAGCGAGAAGGCGCTGCGCCATACGCGTGTCCTCGGCGACCACCAGGTCGGCGCCGCGCAGCGCCTCGGCGGCGCGCGGCGTGAGGTCGCCCAGGTTGCCGATGGGGGTCCCGACGACCAGCAGGCGACCAGCCACCGGCGGGGTCAGCTCCCCCGCCGCGAGCCGGGGCGCCGCCGCGGGTACAGGTGGTCGATGCCGGGGGTGCGCAGGCTCAGCTTGGCGACCGGCGGCACTTGCCGCTTGAACTCGTTCCGGGCGACGCGTTGGGACACCCACGTCACAAGCTGCGGATCCAGGCCGGCGGCCGCGCAGCGCTCCGCCGTCCAGCGCCGGTCGACCAGCGCGAAGAGGATCCGGTCCAGGTCGTGGTAGGTGGCGCCCAGCTCCCCCTCATCGGTCTGGCCGGGCCACAGGTCGGCGCTGGGCGGCTTGGCCAGGATCTCGTCCGGCACCCCCAAGGCACCGGCGACCGCGCGCAGCTGGCTCTTGTAGAGGTCGCCGATCGGCGCCATGGCGCAGGCCATGTCGCCATACAGCGTTCCATAACCCAGGAGCGCCTCGGTCTTGTTGCCGGTGCCGGCCACCAGGGCGTCGAAGGCGGCCGATCGGTCATACAGCACGATCATCCGCTGGCGGGCGAGCACGTTGCCGCGGCGCACACGGGTCGCCAGGTCGTCGGCATCGCCGATCAGCGCCAGCATCGGCTCGACCATTGGCGTGATGTCGACCCGCTCGCTGCGGCAGCCCAGCGCCTCGACCACGCGGAGCGCATCGGTCTCCGAGTCTGGCGACGAGGTCTGATACGGCATCCGCAGCGCGAGCAGGTTGTCGGCGCCGATGGCGCGGGCGGCCAGGTAGGCCACGGTGGCTGAATCCACGCCTCCCGATAGCCCCACCACCAGCCGCTCGAAACCGGTCTGCTCCAGCTGCGAACGGATGAAGGCCACGATGATGTCGATCACCCGTGCGGCGTCGATCTCCGGCAGCGGCGCCTGATCGGTGGTCACGCCTCTTCCCCGGGGACCGGCTCGGGCAGGCCCGCCCGCTCGGCGATGATCCGATCCAGCTCGCGACGGACCAGCTCGAGGCGCTCATCGGCGAGCAGCGGCAGGCTGTAGCGCTGCATGCGCAGGTCGTCGGTCTCCAGGGCTCCAACGATCAGCGCTTCCTCGTAGAGCGGCGCCTGGGCAATCGTCGAGCCATCGACCGCCAACAGCCGCGAGCCGCCCCAGAAGGTCAGCCCCTCCTCGTTGCCGACCCGATTGCAGAAGGCGATGGCCACTGTGCCGAGCAGCGCGTAGGTTTCCTGCATCTTGTGCCAGCCGGCGATGGCGGCCAGCCCCGCCGAGCTCCCCGGCGCGCGCGCCGGCCCCGCCGCCAGGTTGACCAGCAGCGCGGCACCGTCCTGGGCCTGCAGCATCGGCAGGCTGGCGTGCCAGAAGTCCTCGCAGATGCTGACCCCGATCCTGTCGAGCGGCTCCCCCACCGCGTGGGTGCGGATCTGATCCCCGGCTCGCGTGAAGCGCCCCTCGTCGAACATGCCATAGGTCGGCAGGTACACCTTGCGATGCAGCCCGATCAGCTCCCCGTCTCGCAGCAGGGCGGCGCTGTTGCAGAAGCGGTGCGCATCGGTCTCCTCGACGAAGCCGATCGCAACCACGACTCCGGGGGCCTCGCGGCTGAGCGCCGCCAGGCGCGGGTCCTCCGGCCGCATGGCCACCTCCGGCACGAGGTCTGACAGCAGGTAGCCGGTCAGCGCCAGTTCGGGGAAGGCGACGAGCTGCGCGCCCTCGGCCACGCCGCGCCGCAGCCAGCCGCGAGCCAGCTCAACGTTGTCGTCGACCTCGCCGAGGCGCGGCGCCAACTGCGCCAGCGCGATCCGGTACTCCACGCTGGAAGCCTAACTCGACGGCGGGCCGGTGATGCGCGCGGGGCGGCAGCGTCCGTCTCGAGGTCGCCGTCGTGGTCAGACCACGCGGCAGGTCATCGGGCGGGCGACGTGCTCGACATCCGGCATCGCCCCCTGCCCGGCGCAGCACGGCGACCGCCTGTACCTCGACCCTTGCGGGCAGGTCTTCGACCTGCGATCGGAAAGTGGCACGCGACCTGATGGCCAGGTGCCACCTCAACGAGCGGCGGAACCTCGATCGCGCAGCGCTCCTGCGCCTGGAAGCAGCGAGTCCGAAAGACGCACCCGCTCGGCGGATCGATCGGGCTCGGAAGGTCGCCCTGGAGCACGATCCGGGTCCGATGCCGTTGTCGCTGTGGATCTGGGATCGGCACGGCCGAGAGCAGGGAGTGCGTATAAGGGTGGAGCGGAGTCGAGTAGATCACCTGCCGCGGCGCGGTCTCGACGATGTGGCCGAGGTACATGACTGCGACGCGATGCGAGATCTGCCGGACGACCGCGAGGTCGTGGGCGACGAAGAGGTAGGCGATCCCGAACTCCCGCTGGAGGTCCCGGAGGAGGTTGAGGATCTGGGCCTGGATCGAGACGTCGAGCGCCGAGACCGGCTCGTCGCAGACGATCAGCTTCGGCCGGAGCGCAATCGCCCTCGCGATCCCGATCCGCTGGCGCTGGCCGCCGGAGAACTCGTTCGGGTAGCGGTTGTAGTGCTCCGGGTTCAGGCCGACCCGCTCCATCAGCTCCAGGACCGCGTTCCTGACCCCGCCCGGCGGGCTCCACCCCCTGGACCCGGAACGGCGCGCTGATGATTCCGCCGACGGTGTGGCGCGGGTTCAGGGCGTTGTATGGATCCTGGAAGATCATCTGCGCCTTGCGCCGAACGGCATCAGCGCCCGCGACGAGAGGCTCGTGATCTCCTGGCCATCGATCTCGATCCGGCCCCGGTCGGACGGACCAGCATCAGGATCGACCGGCCGCGGTCGTCTTGCCCGACCCGCTCTCGCCGACGAGCCCAAGGGTCTCGCCCGAGGCGAGCCTCAGGTCGATGCCGTCGACGGCCTTCACCGCGCCGATGGTGCGTGGATGACTTCCACGTGACCGAACGGGAAGTAGGTGCGCGAGATCGGAGACGCGAGGATCTCGCTCGTCCCGATCGTCACTCAGAGCCTCCGGCCAAGACGCGCAACACGTCCGGTCGAGATCCGCTGGCGCTCCTCGACCGGCAGGTGGCAGCGGACGAGGTGGTCAGGCTCGGCTCCAGGAGGTCGGGGCGCACGGTCAAACAGGCTCCGCCGGGGACGCGCTCCCAGTAGTCGCAGCGTGGCTGGAAGACGCAGCCCTTCGGCAGCTTGATCGGCGACGGCGGATTGCCGCGAATGGGGTCGAGCCGCTCAGGCAGCTTGCGGTCCATTCGAGGGACCGAGGAGAGGAGCCCGAGCGTGTAGGGCATCTCGGGCCGATCGTAGAGGGTCGTGGTCGAGGCCAGCTCGACGATCCGGCCGCCGTACATCACCGCCACGTCGTCGGCGACGTCGGCCACGATCCCGAGGTCGTGGGTGATGAGGATGACCGCCGTGCCGAACTCGTCCTGCAGGCTCGAGATCAGCTCGAGGATCTGGGCCTGGACGGTGACGTCGAGCGCCGTCGTCGGCTCGTCGGCGATCAGGAGCGCGGGAGAGTTGATCAGTGCCATGGCGATCATCACGCGTTGACGCATCCCGCCCGAGAGTTGGTGCGGGTAGTCATCGACCCGCCGCTCGACCGCCGGGATCCCCACGCGACGAAGCATCTCGATCGTTTCGCGGCGCGCCGCCGCGGCCCCGAGCGGCCGGTGGGCCTGGATCGCCTCGACGATCTGGTCGCCGATTCGATAGAAGGGATGCAGGCTCGACATCGGATCCTGGAAGATCATGGCGATCTCCGAGCCCATGAGCTCCTGGACCTCGTCCTGTGGCAGGCGCAGCAGCTCCTGGCCGTCGAGCCAGATCTCGCCCGAGACCTTCGCGGCCTTCCGGTTGACGAGGCCCATGATCGCCTGGCGGTGACGCTCTTGCCGGAGCCCGACTCGCCGACGATCGCGAGCGTCTTGCCGCGCTCCACGAGAGCGAGACGCCGTCGACGGCCTGGACGAGGCCGTCCTCGGTGGGGAACGCACCGAGAGGTTCGTGACGGAGAGGAACGGCCGATCGAGTGAGCCGATGACCGGCGCGATGCGCTCCTCGATCATGAGATCCGCACCCGCGGGTCGATCACCGCGTAGAGCAGATCCACGACCAGGTTCGCGAAGATGATCATCGACGCCGTCAGGAGCGTGAGCCCGGTGATCACCGGCA